>NZ_CP019630.1:1233750-2467500 GCF_001999245.1 Roseibium algicola
GGACCAGCAGAACAAGCGCTGGTATCACCTTTACGGAGACGATGCTCCACCGCCTGAAGACGGGCTGCACTGGACCGGACCTTACAAGAACTGGAACGCCCGCTGCGCCGAGTGCCACGCCACCGGCTTTGAAAAGAATTATGACCCCGCCACCAGGACCTACTCCAGCCGGCAGGCGGAAATCGGCGTCGGATGCGAAGCCTGTCACGGACCGGGGGCCGCCCATCTTGCCTGGGCGAAAGACCCGGAGACCTACGGCAAAAGCCCCTTCCCCGGAACCGGGCCGACCGGTCTTCTACCGGTGTTTGCAAAAGGCCAGCCGGAAGCGGAAATCCAGCAATGCGCAGGTTGTCATTCGCGCCGCGAAGCCTTTGAGGACGGCAATCCGGTGCCTGGTACACCGTTCCATGATGCCTACCGTTTATCGCCACTACGCGAAGGCCTTTATCACGCCGACGGGCAGATCCTTGACGAGGTCTATGTCTACGGCTCATTTCTGCAGTCAAAGATGTATGCCAAGGGCGTAAGCTGCAGCAATTGCCACGAGCCACACAGCGGAGAATTGCGCGCGGAAGGCAACGCCGTTTGCACACAATGCCACAGTTCCGCGGGCAACGAGGCGTTTCCGTCGCTGACGGGCAAGCTCTATGACGACCCTTCCCATCATTTCCATCAACCGGAGACGCCGGGCGCCGAGTGCAAATCCTGCCACATGATCGAGCGCGTCTATATGGGCATCGACGGGCGAAGAGATCATTCCTTCCGCGTTCCACGGCCGGATCTTTCTGAAAAGCTCGGCACGCCGAATGCCTGCAACGACTGCCACACCGACAAGTCTGCCGCCTGGGCGGCCGGAGAACTTGAAAAGCGGTTTCCGGACAGTCGTCACCGTGGGCCGCATTTTGCAGAGATCTTTTCGGCGGCACGGCAGAACCCGGGCGTGAACGCCGCGGACCTTCTGGCAGTCGCCCATCAGGCGAGCTACCCGGGCATCGTTCGGGCGAGCGCTCTGGACCTGCTGCTGCCTGTTGCGACTCCGGAGATCGCCGAGGCCGTCACCGACCTTCTGGCAGATCCGGAGCCAATCGTCCGCGCCGGAGCGCTGGCGTTACAGCAACCGGTTCCGCCAACCCAGCGGCTTCCGCGGATCATTCCTGCCTTGAGTGATCCGGTCAAAGCCGTCCGGATTGCAGCGGCCCGTCTCATGATCGGCGCTCCAATTGCCCATATGCCGGACCAAATGGCCGAGGCTGCGTCCAGAGCCACAACCGAATGGCAGCAGTCACTCGCGAACAAGGCGGATTTTCCGGAGACCCAGCTGGTACTTGGGGGAACCGCGCTCGTTCTTCGCAATATACCGGCAGCCATAGCAGCCTTTGAGGAAGTCACGCTGCTGGATCCGCAAATGATCAATGCCTGGGTAATGCAGGTACGCATCAAGATGGCAGTCGGTGACATGGCGGGAGCGCAGCTCAGTCTGCAAAAGGCCCTGGTTGCCAATCCTTCGGACCCGACATTGCAATCCTACAGGCAACAGCTTTCACAGCAATAAGACGAAAAGGCGTGCTATACTCCTGATTGCTATTTTCAGAAGTACATCCACAAAATCCGGAAGGATCTTCTGGGTCACATAGATGATTAGCCCCCTGCAAGGGCAGTTCTCTTGAGCATGGAAGGCATGAGACCATGAAGCAGTTGGTTACCTTGAGCGCTCTGGCGCTTTTCTTCCAGATGACACCCGCAGGCGCTCAGGATTCGGATCTCGCAAAGAAGCTCTCCAACCCTGTGGCGTCGCTCATCAGCGTCCCGTTTCAATGGAACTACGATCACGGATTTGGCCCTGCCGACGGCAACAAGATCACGCTCAACATACAGCCCGTAGTGCCGTTCTCGCTCAACGAGGACTGGAATCTGATCTCTCGAACGATCCTGCCCGTTGTCTGGCAGGATGACATTGCCGGAAATTCAGGCACGCAGTTCGGTCTCAGCGACACGACGCAGAGCTTCTTCTTTTCGCCAAAGGAGCCGACGTCCGGTGGGATCATCTGGGGCCTTGGCCCGGTGTTGCTGCTTCCGACAGGTACCGACGACCTGTTGAGCACCCGCAAATGGGGTGCTGGTCCGACGGGCGTCGTGCTACGCCAGTCCGGCCCGTGGACCTATGGCGGGCTCGTCAATCACGTCTGGTCCTACGCGGGAGATGACAACCGTAACGACGTCAATTCGACCTTCCTGCAGCCATTCCTGTCCTACACAACCGACGACGCCTGGACTTTTACGCTGAACTCGGAAAGCACCTATGACTGGACGGCGGACGAATGGTCCGTGCCGATCAACGCCATGGTTGCCAAACTAGTGACCATCGACAAGCAACCCATCAGCTTTCAGGCAGGTGTTCGGTATTATGCGGCAAGTTCCGACAACGGCCCGGAAGGCTTCGGCGCACGGGCTGCAGTGACCTTTCTTTTCCCGAAATAGGGACCCAACAGGGGCGGGGTAATATGAAAAGAGCTGCATTTCTACTGATTTTGGCCAGCCTGCTGACCGGGGGTGCTCAGGCTGCCGATCTGGCACAAGCGCCTGCTCCGGTTGAAACACCGGATGTGCGTGTCGACCGAGCGTGGAAGTTCGTCATCGCGCCTTACCTGCTTGCCCCGACCATTCAGGGAAACAGCCGTATCGGCCGATTGCCCGACACGTCGCTCGACGTTTCCCCCGGAACCATTTTCGAGAACCTACAATTCGGGGCGATGGGTCATTTCGAGGCGCTTTACGACAATCGTTTCGGCGCAACACTGGACGTGGCCTACATGGACCTTGGCAAGGGCCGGAGTTTCCCACGTGTCGGCGGCAGTATCGATGCTGGCGTCAAGCAATTGGTGACCGAAGCCTTCTTCGGCTACCGCTTCTGGCGTCAGGACCGGAACTGGGCCGAAGCCTATGCCGGGGGTCGCTGGTGGTACAATCAGCTGAAGGTCAATGCCAACACGCCGGCCAACACCTTTACCCGAACAATCACCGAACAATGGATCGATCCGGTGATCGGCGTTCGCGGGCAGGTTTTCGTGGCACCCAAATGGTCGCTGTTCGGCAGTGGTAACGTCGGTGGTTTTGGCCTGGTGTCGGACTTCACCTGGGGTCTGCAAGGCGGTTTCGGATATCACTTCAACGATCGTGTCGCGCTGCATCTGCAATACAAGGCAACCGGCGTCGATTACGACAACGACAAGTCCGGCCGATCCGCCTTCAGCTATGACACGGTCACACACGGCCCGTTGATGGGAGTTGCCATCAGCTTCTAGGACGCAGGCAAGGACAACAAGTCAAAAGGCCGGTTCCTCATCGGGACCGGCCTTTCCTTTTTGTGCTGCGACTTCGTCGGAAGATCACGAAAGCACATCCGTTGCCTTGTGATCCGCGTCGACACCTTCGATCAGGAACACCTCGCCCACCGCCTTGTTCAGGCGCAGTGGCAGGATCGTCCGGTAGGCCGGCGATGCATACCAGGCCTCGGCCCGTACCCGGTCAGGAAAGGCAATCACGATGAGGTCCCCCTGGAACGCGCCTTCCAGCTGATGTTTCTCGCCACCATGGATGATGAAGCGGCCGTCAAAGGGTGCCAGCGTTGCGTCGATCCCTTCCAGATAGGCCACGATGTCGGGCCCCATTTCGATTTCGCGCAGATGGCCGATGGCGTAACAGGTCATGGTCCGGCCTCTTCAAGCAAGCGGTTGCGCAATGACGGGCTGCGGCCTTGCGGCTTTCCACTCCAGCCAGGTGAAGCAGAGCACGACGACGGCCTGCGCCAAGAGGAACGCCCAGCCCAGCACGTTGGGAGCAATCAGGCCCGTCAACGGCAGCAGCAAACTGGCCAGCACCCAAAGAAGATTGCCGGCAACTACCAGGCTTGACGCCCAGACAGGCACCTGACCGGCAAACGCGAATACTCCCATGAAAACCGCTACCGGAAACAAGGCCAGACCTGCCCAGACCAGGAGCTCGCCTGGAAGTGCCGTCAATCCGGCAATCCATCCGGATGCGCCGACCAGCAGGACACCCATCACCGCACAGGTCAACGCGTCAAACCTCAGAACCACCTGTAACGGAACACCTGAATTCGATTTGGTCATCATCTGTCTCCACTCGTGAAATCCACCCGCACAGTGCGAGTGGCGATGACAAGAGGATTGCCAATCGATGTTCTGAAGTCGATTACTTCGCAGGTAATTGAATCTTCGAAACTGCACCGGCAGGGTAATGCTCATGAAACGAACAGCGGAAACAGCGGGTGACCTGCTGCGCCAGTGGCGACAACACCGGCGAATGAGCCAGCTTGCACTGGCCAGTGAAGCGGATATCTCTCAGCGCCACCTGAGTTTTCTGGAATCTGGACGGTCTCGTCCAAGCCGGGACATGGTGATGCATCTTGCCGAACAGCTGGATGTCCCCTTGCGTGAACGCAATGCCATTCTTGTTGCGGCAGGCCATGCCCCGCAATATCCGCAGCACGGGCTGGATGAGCCTGAACTTGCCGCGGCAACCGCTGTTGTCCGGCAGATCCTCGACGGACATTTGCCCCACCCTGCCCTTGCCGTGAACCGGCATTGGGAGCTGCAGGCCGCCAATCAGGCGATCTTTGCCCTGCTGGACGGCGTCGCGCCGCACCTGCTGGAAGCACCGGTAAATGTGCTTCGTCTCAGCCTGCACCCTGATGGTCTGGCCCCGCGCATCCTCAACCTCGGTGAATGGCACGCCCATATTCTTGCACGCCTCGCACATGAGGTAGATCAGTCCGCCGACCCGAAGCTTGCCGCGCTCAGGGAGGAACTCGCCGAGATGGCTCCGGACCGGTCGCGCAAATCACGGACCGAGGTACCGTCACAGAAAGGACGCATCGCCGTTCCGCTTTATCTGCAAGGCCTCAACGGAACCTTGAGCTTCCTGAGCACCACGACGGTGTTCGGCACGGCCGTGGATGTCACCTTGTCCGAAATCGCCATCGAGGCCTTCTTTCCCGCAGATGAGGAAACGGCAAGGCAGATGAGCGCCTTGAGCGCTGGAAGCGCGGGCGGCCGTTCCTGAACCGCCCGCGCTCCGGACTCAAACGCGTGCCTTGACGATCAGGATCATCGGGCGCTCCATCTCTTCCGCCAACGATGGCATGGCTTCGATCTGCTCTTCGCCGGGGAACCATTCCAGTACATGATCAACCGTGAAACCTGCCGCGATCAGCGTGTTGAGCGTGGTGCCGATGGTACGGTGGTATTTGACGACGCCATCGGCCAGCCAACTGGTTTCCCGTGCTCCTTCGCGAAGATACTGGTTGACCGGCCAAGACTTCCGGCCGTTCAGTTCGATCCATCCAGGTTCTACTGGTGCCATGAAGATCGGGTGTTCGATGCTGAAGACGAAACTGCCTCCTGCCTTGAGTGATCTGAAGATCTCTCCGGCCAGCCGGTTGAAGTCCTCGATATAGTGAAAGGCGAGCGAGCTGTAGACCAGGTCGAAGGCTGCTTGAGGCAGGTTCAGGGTTTCCAGGTCAGCAGTCCGGTAAACGATCGCATCGTCTTCGGTTTCGTCCCGCGCACGGGCGAGCATTTTTTCAGACAGGTCGAAACCGAGTACATGCGCAGCACCAGCGCTCCGGACCCAGCGGGCAAACCAGCCGAACCCGCAGCCGAGATCGGCAACGTGCAGCCCATTTGCTTCGGGCAACAGTGCCCGGATAGCGGGCCATTCGGGAGCCCCGTCAAGGCCGAACTGCGACCTGGGCAGCTGGCTGTAACCTTCAAAAAAGGCCGGTTCGTCATAGATGTTTTGTGCCATTTATTTCTCCATCAGAGTGCCGATGGACGGCGCGCACCGCAACAGGCAAAGCCCCGCCCGATCCGGCGGGGGTGCAGGTGCGCGAAACGCTTGAAACTCAGCGTACACAATCAGCCTGCATCCCGCCTATTGGGATGCAAGCGAACCGGGACACGATATGAGTATCTTCTTCGCACATGAGAGCATCATTAGGAGCGCCCTTGGTGCCTGTCAACGAGTTGCAGGTCTCTGACGCGGCTCGCCCTGGCGGGATAGAGCTACTTCCCGCAGATTGCGAAGAGGCCGGCTCTGGAGGCAATGCCAAGCTTTGCGTAGGCGCGTTTGCGGTATGTGATGACTGTCGAGGGAGCGACGTCGAGATCTGCTGCAATCGCCTCCGCCTTGCGACCTGACAGGATGCCCAGACACACCGAACGCTCCCGCTCGCTGAGCGCCGCCAAAGGCGGTGGCAGATCCGTGTCCGATGCCTTTTCGAAATGGAGCAGAGCCAGACGGCCTGCAAGGCGTGCAAGATCCGGATCACACAGGGGAGCGGCAGGATCGCTTTGATAGAGACTGACGAAAAGGCGCAGTTTTTCTCCGACCGCAAGCAATGTCGTCTTTGCCAGCATGCCGGGATTTTCGAAAAAGAGCTTCCGGTAGTCTGAGCTCATCCGGCCCTCGATCTCGGCGAGCCGGCTCAAGGTCACCGACTGAGGCGGTAACGCCACCAGATCAGGCAACAGAGGATCCTTGAAAAACCAACCGTCGAGATAGGTCTCGGCAAGTTTTCCGGCCATGACGGAGCGGCTGAAGTGCCACGACAGCAGACATCGAGCCTGCGTGTTCTCGATTGCAAAAACCATGATCTGGTCGACACCGAGCGTTTCGACAAACGAGACAAAGGTCTGGGCAAACCGATCCGTGCCCAGATCCGCGAGGCAGGCTTCAATATGACAGGCAGTGGTGTGTCCGTCCGGAGTGCTCATGAAATGCTGATAGCATGTCCTCCCCGAAAGGGGACAGACGCGAGACGGCAAGGCTCCTAATCTTCTGCCAACAATCAGGGAGGATCCTCAAATGAGGCCAGCCGGACGTGCCGAAACGGACTCGCTCTATTTCACCTATCCGCATTTCGAAGCGCCGACGGACCGTGCGCATCTGACCCGGTCTGCACGTGTTGCCATTGCCGGAGCGGGGCCGGTCGGCATGACTGCCGCGCTGGCACTTGCCCGAGAAGGAATTGCTTGCGTCCTGGTGGACGCGAAGTCCACCTTCAACGACGGCAGCCGCGCGATCTGTATCGCCCGACAGAGCTACCACATTCTCGACCGGCTTGGCGCAGTCGAGCCCTTTCTGGAAAAATCACTCGGCTGGACCACAGGCCGCAGCTTCTATCGCGGCAGGCAGATCCTCGAATTTGAAATGCCGGACAGTCCGCGCGAGAAATACCGGCCGATGTACAACCTCGAACAGCAATATATCGAGCAGTACCTGTGGGATGCGATCCAGCGGGAGCCGCTGATCGAAACGAGATGGCAAAGCCGTGTCTGCGGTCTGGAAGATCTTGAGCAGGGTGTGCGACTGACAATCGAGGATCCGCATCGCACTTACCAGATGACCTGTGACTGGTTGCTGGCGGCGGATGGTGCTCGCAGCACCGTCCGGAGCTTGCGCGGTCTGCGGCTCAAGGGCGAGAATTTTGAAGGCCGCTACGTGATTGCCGACGTCCAGATGGAGCATGATTACCCGACGATCCGACGCGCCCTGTTCGATCCGGATTGTCGCCGGGGCGGAACGATCCTTGTTCACAAGCAGCCCGACAATATCTGGCGCATCGACTATCAGCTTCGCGATGGCGAGGACGAAGCCGAAGCCATCCGCGAGGACACCGTGCGTGCCTCAGTGGCCGCCGTTCTGACGGAAATCGGTTATGACGGGAACTGGGACCTGGAATGGTGGAGCATCTATTCGGCCAACACCCTGGCACTGGATGACTACCGCGACGGCCGGGTGTTTTTCATCGGCGACAGCGCGCACATCGTGCCGATCTTTGGCGTACGTGGCCTCAACAACGGTCTCGCCGACGCCCACAACATTGCCTGGAAACTCGCCTGGGTACTGAACGGAAAGGCCGGTCCGGATCTCCTCGACAGCTACACGCCCGAGCGACGTGGGGCGACGCTGGATGTGTTTCGGAACGCCTCCAAGTCCGCCCGTTTCATGACACCTCCGACGGCAGGTTGGCAATTGATGCGCGACGCAGCTCTCAATCTTTCGCTCAGCCACTCCTTTGCAGGAGAGCTCGCCAACCCGCGCCAGATGACACCCTACACTTATGCCGACAGCCCGGTTGTTACCCCGGACGACGAAAACTTCGAAGGTGGGCCAAAACCCGGCGCTGTCTTGCCGAACGCGCGCGTTGGTGACGGGTTCCTGTCCGACTTGCTCGGTGACGGGTTCTCGCTGATCGCCTTCAGTAAAGAGGTGGCGGATCGTCTCGCCGACCTGGATTTTACCCGGGTCGTGCTGCAGCCGGGCTCGGAAGCAGCTGAAGTGCTCGCGGCTTCCGCCTGCAGTGCCTATCTTGTCCGGCCCGACATGCACATTGCAGCGCGCTGGCAAACCGCTTCAACAGAGGCAATCCGCCAAGCTCTCGAGCTTGCAGTCGCTGGAGGAAAAGCATGACACCCGCCGATCTGGAAACCGTTTACGAGGCCTTGGCCGAACAGCTCGATGCCATCGGATCCGCTCAACGGGAGCTTTACCTCGCCAAGCTCGCCTTGCTGCTGGCGCATGAGGTCGCCGACGCAAATCGTGCACGTTCGCTTGTTGCCGAAGCTGCCAACAATCTCGAAGTATGACGTCAGTGTCAACAAACAAAGCGTGTCGCGATCTTTCGAATTCAGGCGACACGCTTTTTCTCTTTTTAACGCACAGCCTTTTGCGTCATTCAGATTGACCCGCCCGACACTTTTGAGCGGCGGATTCTTTTGCAGTCAGCCCTCGGTACGTCTTCCCGGACGCAGCGGAGCGGAGATCCGGGACCGGTGAGCCGAGGCCTTTCGTTTGAGCGGCCTCAAAAGATAGCTCCTTGGCTCCCCGATCCCGGCTCGCGCTACGCTTGGCCGGGATGACGCCGGTGGGTGAAACCGGAAGCCCTGACTTCGAACCGGTCGACGTCGCTTTAAGCGAGTGCCGCGATGACGATGATCTCGACCTTGTATTCCGGGGCTGCCAGTTTGGCTTCACCGGTAGCGCGTGCCGGCGGGTTTGCCGGATCGACCCAGGCGTCCCAGACCTTGTTCATCTCGGCAAAGTCCTTCATGTCGTCCATCCAGATAGTGGTCTGGAGAATGCGGCTCTTGTTGCTGCCAGCCTGCTCCAGAAGGGCATCGATGCGCTCCAGGATCGTCTGTGTCTGGTTGGTAACGGTGTCGCCTGGATTGCCGACCTGACCGGCAAGATAGACGAGACCGCCGTGGATAACAGCCTGGCTCATGCGCGGGCCAACTTCCAGCCGTTTGATGTCGGACATGATTGAATTCCTTCTTGTCTTGAAAGAGACGCCCGCTCAGAACAAGCGGGCGGGATCGAGAGCAGCCACTACCTTCTCGGGCAGTTCGCTCGGACGCTTGAGACAAAGATCCGCAACGAGCCGGGAGAGCGCTGGGGCCGTTTGTACGCCGTAGCCGCCCTGACCGGCAAGCCAGAAAAACCCTTCCGCATCCGGTGCAAATCCAACCACAGGCGTGCGGTCCGCAACGAAGCTGCGCAGGCCTGCCCAATTCCGCTCGACGCGCGTGACGGGCATCGTCACGGCCTGCTCGAACCGGTGCAGACCTTCAGCCAGAACCATGTCATCTGCCCAGGCATCGTGCGGCTCAACCGGGTCTTCATCGGCAGGCGAAACCATGAACTTGCCGGCATCCGGCTTGGCATACCATTGCTCCGACGCGCTGGCGACGAGCGGCCATTTCGTGACATCGATACCATCTGGCGGCGGCACGATGGCCGCCGAGCGGCGCATGGGCACCAGGCCGACCTTGCGAACGCCTGCCAGACCCGCGATCTGATCCGCCCAGGCCCCGGCTGCATTGATGAGGACCGGCGCTTCGAAGGCCCCCTTGGGCGTCTCGACACGCCACTGCCCGCCGCTTCTGAGAATGCGCTGCGCGGGCGCTTCCGTGACGAACCGCGCCCCGGCCTTTCGTGCAAG
The DNA here is from genome assembly GCF_001999245.1 of Roseibium algicola. Taxonomy (NCBI): domain Bacteria; kingdom Pseudomonadati; phylum Pseudomonadota; class Alphaproteobacteria; order Hyphomicrobiales; family Stappiaceae; genus Roseibium; species Roseibium algicola. The sequence continues at coordinate 1,243,775 of NZ_CP019630.1, forward strand.
CCGGGCAAAGCCCTGCAACAATCTGTCGACGTCGATATCCTGTGCGTCCTGCTCGATGGCAGCAGCGGCAATCGTTTCCTTGCGAAGCAGTGGAAACAGGGCGACAGCTTCTTCCGCCGTCAGGACTTCCATGCCGTCCGCACCCTCAAGATATGTGCGGAATGCCTCCAGTTCGTCCTCCGTCGCGATGAGCATTTCACCACGGGGCGACAGCAGGCTTTCCTCCGATATCCCTTCCGGGTTCTTCAGAACCGGCTCCGAAGCTGCATTCAAGGCCCGTAAGGTGGCATTGCCGTAGTTGCGGATGAAGATGGCGGCGGAGCGACCGGTCGCGTGTCGGCCAAGCGCATCTTCCATTTCCAGCACGGTGACCTTTGCGTCCGGTGCAAGCCGTGCCGCGGCCCCGGTGCCGGCTATGCCGCCGCCGATGATCAGAAAATCCGATGTCTCGATCATGCGTCCTGGAACCCTTTCAGGAAACTGCTGAGGTTCTGGCCGAGTTCTTCCGACAGGTAACCGCCTTCCTGCACGAACAGCACCGGCAGGCCGAGCTTCGCGATGGCGGCACCAATCCGTCCGAACCCGGGTGTGGTGATGGCGAGCCCCTTGAGAGGATCTTTTTCATAAGCATCGAGCCCCAGGGCAACAACCAGAATATCGGTACCGAATGCCCGAATGTGGTCGAAGGCCGTTTCCAGGGGTTTCAGGTACTCGTCATCCCCGGTGCCGCGTGCCAGGGGCAGGTTGAGATTACAGCCCCGTCCTGCGCCCTCGCCGCGCTCATGGCCGTGGCCCCAGAAGAACGGATAGAACCGCACCGGATCGGCATGCAGCGAAACGGTGAGAACGTCACCGCGCTCATAGAAGATGCCTTGCGTGCCATTGCCGTGGTGGACGTCGATGTCGAGGATCGCCGGACGCTTGCCTGCCTTCAGAAGCCTTTCGGCCGCAATGCCGGAGTTGTTGAGAAAACAGAAGCCGCCCGCCAGATCGGCGAATGCATGGTGACCGGGAGGGCGCGACAGCACATAGGCGGCCTGTTCCCCGGCCGCCATTAAGTCCGCGCCGTGGACCGCACTTTGGGCAGACCAATAGGCCGCTTCCCAGGTACCGGCTGCGATTGGACAACTGGTATCGGCCTGATGGAACCCGGCCTGACCGACTGCGGAGCGCGGATAACTTGCCGTGCGCCGGTCCGGATGAATGTTCGGAATGACCTCGTCGGATGCTCCCTCGATCCGGCTCCAGCGTTCATGGATGGTCTGAAGAAAAACGAGGTATTCCGCAGAGTGGAGAGCCGCAATCGGGCCGAGGCCATGATCTTCCGGCGCTTCGAAGCGGCACCCTGCTTCCTTGGCACCTTCGGTCAGGACCTCGATGCGCTTCGGCTGTTCCGGATTGGCCAGCCTGGTGCCGTTCGCCATGAAATGCTTGGGATCGTGCACCCATTGGCGGTCGTCAAAAATGGCTTTCATGAGCGGTCCCTCAATTTGTCGAGTGCCGGTGCGCGCAGATCGAAGACGGTTTCGCCTTCCCGAGGCGCAAAACCGAGCCGTTCATAGAAACGGCGTGCATCCGGATTGTCGTGATAAACGGCGAGCTTCAGAAAGATCGGCGTCCAGCTATCAGGCGCTAGATCCAGACTGGCGGCAAGCAGGCGCTGGCCCAGCCCTTCACCGCGCGCTTCTCCATCGACCCAAAGATCGGAAACATAGAGACCGGTGCCACCACGCGTCGTCGAAAAGACAGGCGAGGCCTGCAACACGCCGAGCGTTCGGTCGTCAGACGGCCGGATCGCTAGCAGCGCGAAGAAGGCGGGAGTTTCCGAGAAACCGTGGCGGATCACATCATCAAGACTGGCGACGTGAGTGTCGCCCATATCGGCCGAAAGCTGGAGCAGCGCTGCGTGAAGCCTTTCGGCATCAGCTCGTTCAGCCCGCCTGATCGTTATGTTGCTCATGATCAGAAGGCCGTCTCGCCGGCCCCTTTGAGGCCCAGCATCTGCCGGGCTTCTTCCGGTGTTGCGACCGTTCGCCCGAGTTCCTCGACAATCTTGCGGATCTTGGTGACCTGCTCCGCGTTGGAGCGGGCCAGCTCACCCTTGGCGATGTAAAGATTGTCCTCCAGCCCGACACGGACGTGCCCGCCCATGCTGGCAGCAATGGTGGCGAAAGGGATCTGCTGTCGGCCCGCCGCAAGAACGGAGAAGATATAGTCGTCGCCGAAAAGCTTGTCCGCCATCCGCTTCATGTGCTGCAGGTTTTCCGGGTCCGCACCGATACCGCCCAGAACGCCGAAGACGAACTGGATGAAGTACGGCGGCTTGACGAGCCCCCGGTCGGCGAAGTGGCGCAGCATGTAAAGATGCCCGACGTCGTAGCATTCGAACTCGAAACGCGCACCGCGCTGCTGGCCCATCTGTGTCAGCACGAATTCGATATCCCGCGGTGTGTTCTTGAAGACGAGATCATCCGTACCGCGCAGGAAAGGCTGCTCCCAGTCATGCACCCACGCGTCGTAACGGTCGGCCAGCGGATAGAGCGCAAAGTTCATTGTGCCCATGTTGAGTGAGCACATTTCCGGCTCGGCCTTCAGCGGACCGGCAAGCCTGTCCTCCAGGCTCATGATGGCGCTGCCGCCGGTGGACAGGTTGAGCACCGCGCCGCAGCCCGCCTTGATCTCCGAAAGGAAGGCCATGAAGTCGGCCTCCCTCGCCGACGGCTGGCCGGTTTCCGGATTTCGGGCATGAAGATGCAGGATTGCGGCGCCCGCCTCGGCAGCGCCTATCGCCTGGCCTGCAATCTCGGCAGGCGTCACCGGCAAGTGAGGCGACATGGTGGGTGTATGAATGGAGCCCGTGACGGCACAGGTGATGATGATCTTGTCTGTCATGTCTTGAATGTCAGCTGGCTCTGGCCTGTTGCTGCGAAATCCTGTCGAGAAACTGGCGGAGAGAAAGGTCGAGACCTTCGATGATCTCGGCAACATGATCCGGTGTCGAGATCATGGGAGGCGCAATCAGGAAGTGGTCGCCGCTGTAGCCGCCCCGCGTCCGGCGGGAATAGATGATAAGGCCATTCTCATAAGCAATATCGACCAGTTCGTTGAAGGCGTTCAGTTCCTTTGCGAGTGGTCTCAGGCTTGCACGGTCCTCGACCAGTTCGAAGGCCAGCAACAACCCTTCGCCGCGTACGTCGCCGATGATCGAATAGCGGTCCATCAGCTTCTTCAGTTCGCTCTTCAGGAGCGCCCCTGTTTCAGCCGCGTTCTGGCACAGGTTTTCCCGCTCGATCTCGTCCAGCACCGCCAGACCGGCAGAGCAGGCAAGCGGGTTGCCGGCATATGTGAAACCATGCAGGAAACCGCCATTATCAAGCACGTTGGTGACGATGTCCTTATGCGCAATCATGGCGCCCAGAGGCGCATAACCAGCAGCAAAGCCTTTGGAGATCACCAGAATATCCGGATCGACATTCCAGTGTTCACCGGCGAAGAACTTTCCGGTCCTCCCGCCACCGGTCATGACCTCGTCATGGATCAGCAGGACGCCGTAACGCGTGCAGATCTCGCGAATGCGTTGCATGTACCCCTTCGGCGGCACGAGCGCGCCGGTGGAGGCGCCACCGATCGGCTCGACAATAAAGGCCAGGATCGTTTCCGGGCCTTCGGACAGGATCTTCGCCTCCAGCATGTCGGCGTAGTGTCTGCCCGTTGCCTCGTCGTCCGGGTCCAGTCCGTCGAGATAGGCGCGCGGTGCCGGGATCTTCGGCATCGGCCGCATCATGGGGTCGAACGGCGCAGTAAGGGGTGCATAGCCTGTCAGGGCCAGAGCGCCGAGCGTGCAGCCGTGATAGCTCGGTTCGCGCGAGATGATCTTGTAACGCTGCGCCTGGCCGATCGCGATGGCGTTCTGGCGGGCCAGCTTGATGGCGCTCTCCACCGCTTCCGACCCGCCGGAAACGAAGAAGACCTTTTCCAGCCCCTCGGGCGCCAGTGCGGCGGTCCTGGCGGCCAGCAGTTCCGCAGGCTCTGTCTCGAAATGGAGGCGGTAACCGAAGGTGGACTTGTCCATCTGCTTGCGCATTGCCTCCAGCACGCGCGGGTTGGAATGGCCGATGTTGCAGACCATCGCCCCGGACGAACCGTCGAGATAGCGCTTGCCGTCGACGTCCCACATGTAGACGCCGCGCGCCTGGTCCAGAACAGGCCGGCGCTGACGAGACTGATAGAACAGATGAGAAGTTTGCGGACGGCTCATGAAGCAGCTCCAGGCAGGGCTGCGCAGTCGCGCGGACGGAAGCGAACGGAGACGTCCGAGCCTTCCTCGAAAGGGTGCTGATCGATCATGTTGATCACCTGAAGTTGCTGGTCGCCGACACGAACGAAATACCGTGCCGCCTGACCCTGGTAGTCCACCGCCTCGACCTTGCCGTCGAGCGCGATGCGATCATCCGCCGGAGCGGATTTTTCCGCCAGCAGAAGTTTTTCAGCCCGGATAACAAGCTGTGCAGGACCGGCCTGTGAAAGATTGGGGGCCTTTTCCCTCGGCACATTGATCTTGCCGAAGTAAGGCAGTTCAAGGGACAGCTCCTGCCCGTTCACGGCCTGGCACGTCGCTGGCAGAATGTTGGAGATGCCCAGGAAGCGCGAAACGAACTCGCTTGCAGGCGTGTTGTAAACCTCCTGCGGCGTGCCGATCTGCTCCACCCGTCCGTTGGACATCACCACGATCCGATCGGACATGGCGAGCGCTTCGGACTGGTCATGGGTAACGAAAACGGTTGTGATGCCGATCTGATGCTGGATGCGCTTCAGCTCGACGCGCATGTCCTCGCGCAGGTTGGCGTCGAGTGCGGACAGCGGTTCGTCCAGAAGCAGCACGTCCGGCTCTATGACGATGGCCCGCGCCAGCGCGATACGCTGCTGCTGACCACCGGAAAGCTGCTTGGGATAACGGTCGCTGACATGGGGAAGCTGAACCAGTTCCAGCGCATCGCGTACTTTCTTTTCGGCATCCGCCTTCGGGATGTCGCGGTATTTCAGGCCGAAAGCCACATTTTCGGCAATCGTCTTGTGGGGAAAGAGCGCGTAGTTCTGGAAGACGAGACCAAGGTTTCGCCTGTGGATCGGCACATCGTTGATGCGTTGACCCTTGATGGTGATGTCGCCTTCGGAAGGGTCGATGAGACCGGCGATCATCCTGAGGGTGGTCGTCTTGCCACATCCGGAAGGGCCGAGCAGCGTTACGAAGCTTCCGTCCGGGATGTCCATGCTCATCCGGTGAACGGCGGTAAAGCCACCGAACTTCTTGACGATATTGTTGAGGGAAACCGCGCTCACGCAAATTCTCCAGGTCCTGGGGAGAAGACGACCTTCCGGCAGCAACTGCCGGAAGGTGCTGGGTCAGTGATGGGGCCGTACCGGGCTTAGTACCCCTTCTGGATCCGCCCGAACATCTTGGACCAGTCCTGTTCGTGGCTGTTCCAGTATTCCGGATTGGCGAAGGTCAGACCGTCAAGCGTGCCCGTCGGATCGAACGCCGGAAGGGTCGGGATCTTCTTGCCGAGATCGACCTTTGTCGGGTCGAGCGCCGGCGGGTAGTTCTGGCCTTCGGCGACCGCGATCGAGGTTTCGGGCGCCAGCATGAAGTTCAGGAGTTCCTCGCAGGCTTCCATGGGCGAGCCCTTGATCACGAACAGGCATTCCTGCCAGCCGAAACCGTTGGGCGGATCGATATAGCCGATGTCATGGCCCTGCTCCTGAAGGGCGTAGATCCGGCCGGACCAGCCCTCGGTAACGTAAATTTCCTCTTCAGCCAGAAGGCTCATCAGTTCCGCGCCGGACTGCCAGTATTTCAACAGCAGATCGCGGTTGGTGCGCACAGCCTGCCAGACGGCATCCATATCCGTTGCGTTGTTCGGATCCTGGTCGGTCTGCAACGATGCGTACCAGATGCGGGTGCGCCAGTCGGACCAGCCGCCGATCTTGCCCTTGTAGGCTTCGTCGATCAGGAGCTTTGCACCCTTTTCCTTGGCTTCGTCGTCGGAGATGTATTTCCGGTTATAGGCAATGCCTGTGGTGCCGTAGTCATAAGGCACGCAGGACAGCTTGCCGTCGGTGACACCGCGGAAGACGTCGGTGAGTTTCGGGATCACGTATTTCAGGTTCGGGATGTTGTCCTCGTTGAGCGTCGAGTTCAGCCCGAGATTGACATAGCGTGCGTAGTCGAAGACGCCTGACAGGTGCGCGATATTATATTCGCCTTCCTGGCTGGCCTTGACGCGCGACAGATATTCATCACCGCCGCCGAATGTTCCATCGACAACCTTGATGCCGGTCTTTTCGGTGTAGGGATCGAAGGCATATTTGCGGAAGGCTTCCGAGACGACCCCGCCCCAGCCGTCGAAGCGGACTTCCTCCGTCGCAGCCATGGCATGGCGGGCAAAGGGTGTCTGCACACCGTAGGCGAGACCGGCTGCCCCGATCAGGCCAAGGAACTTGCGGCGGTCGAGATCACCGTTGAGATAGCGTTCGCGCAGACGCTCATAGCGTTTGGTATTGTCCATCTTGTTTTCCACTCTGGTTCTTGTGTCGGTTTCTTGCTTTGATCGCGCGGTTCTAACCGCCGCGCTGCATGGCCATCCGCCGGGCGATTGCCAGCCCGAGAAGCGGCAGGCCGACGGTCAGGAAAATCATCACGGTGCCGAGCGCGTTGATCTCCGGGGAGATGGAATTGCGCAGCATGGCAAAGATCTGGGTGGGCACGGTTTCGACCCCGCCCGGCTTCCAGAACAAGGTGCCGGTGATGTCGTCGAAGCTGATGGTGAAGGCGAACAGCATGCCGGCGAAGACGGCAGGTGCCAGCAGCGGCAGCGTGATCTGGAAAAAAGCCTGCACGGGACTTGCGCCAAGGCTGAGTGCGGCTTCCTCGTAATCGCGGCGGATGCCGACAAGGCGGGCCTGCACCACAAGGATGACAAAGGGCAGCGTGAAGATGACGTGCCCCATCAGGAGCAGGAAAAAGCTCTTGTTGATCGACAGGAAATTCAGGAACAGCAACAAGGCGACCGCCAGCACCACCTCAGGCACCAGGATCGGCGCAATCAGGAGGGTGGAGATCAGGTTGCGGCCGGGCACCTCGTAGCGCACCAGGGCAAGACTTGCCAGAACGCCAAGTGTCGTGGAGATCAGCGCGGTCAGGGCACCAAGGACAATCGAGGTCTGGAATGCCCGCAGGATGGCGTCGTTTCCGGCCAGTTCGACGAACCAGCGGAACGAGAAGCCGGTCATCGGAAAACTGCCGAACTGGCTGGCGTTGAAGCTGAGCAGAACCACCACCGCGACCGGCAGGAACATGAACAGATAGACCAGCAGCGTGTAGGCCCGGATCAGTTGCCACCCCATCAGCCAAGCCCCTTCATCAGTTGGCCCATGCCGAGATAGTGGTTGTAGATCAGCACCAGGGCGCCGAGAACGGCGAGCAGCATGAGCGAGAGCGCAGAGCCGAGCGGCCAGTTGAGCTGTGTGATGATCGCCTCGAAAACGAGGTTGGCAAACATGGCGTCCGTCGGCCCCCCCAGAACCAACGGTGTGATGTAGGTGCCCGCACTCAGCACGAAACAGAGCAGGCCTCCCGCGGCGAGCCCCGGCAGGGACAGCGGCAAGGTGACTTCCCGGAATGCCTGCCAGCGGGTGGAGCCGAGGGAACACGCCGCGTCCTCCAGCGAAACATCGATCCCTTCCAGCGCCACATAGACGTTCAACACCATGAAGGGCAGCAGGAAATGCACGAGGCCGAGGATCACGGTCGGCTCGTTGTAGAGCATCTGGACCGGTTCGGAGACGATGCCGAGGTTGAGCAGGGCCCAGTTGACCGCACCGGATACACCCAGGATGTTGATCCAGGACATGGTCCGAATGATGTAGCTGATCCAGAAAGGCAGCATCAGCAACAGCAGCAGCAAGGCCTTGTTGCCACGTGAACGGGCAATGAAATAAGCCGCCGGATAGCCCATGACGGCGCAGGCAAATGTGGTGATGGCGGCAATCCGCAGGGTACCGAGCAGGATGTCCCGATAGAAGGGATCGGTCAGCGCCTCGTTCCAGTTGTCCAGGTAAAAGCCCGCCTGGTCAGCGCCCGTGGCCGTGCGCAGCCAGAATGAATAGACGACAATAAAAACAAGCGGCACGAAAAGCAGCAGCCCCACTGCTGTGAGCGCAGGGGAAAGGAGTATCCATGGCTGTCGTTTTTCCCGCGCCTCGACGCTCATGCGCTCAAACCCTGCCAGATGCCTTGTCAAAATTGCTTGACTTCAGCGTCGCAGGCAGGTGTTCATTGATCAAATAGATAATGAAAATTATAACTATAGATCTGATCAATGGCTGATGGATTACGCCCGATCCAGGCAGAGCGGCTTGCCCGCGAACTGGACTGGAACTTGCTGAGAACCTTCATCGTCCTGGCCCAGTCCGGAAGTGTGACACGGGCGGCAGACAGACTGCGCCTCAAGCAGCCCACCGTTTCCAGCGCACTGAAGCGGCTGGAGGACCGGTTGGGACGCAAGCTCATCAATCGCAAGCCGGGTCAGTTCGAGCTGACGGAAGCCGGCGAATTGCTGTTGAAGGAAGCCATCGAGATCCAGGGTTCCATCCTGAGGCTCGGGACCCTGATGCGTGACGTCACCGACGAGATCCGCGGCCACGTCGAAATCGCCATGGCCAGTCACGTGGTTTCGCCGCTCTATGACGACACCCTGCGCGAGTTTCACGAACGGCACCCGGCCGCAACACTCACCATCAACGTTTCGGCCAGCAAGGACGCACTGGAAGCCGTCACGTCCCGCCGGGCTTCGCTCGCCGTCTGCCTGGTGCGCGAACGCAATCCAAAGCTTGAGTACCTGCGCCTTTTCCGGGAGTTTTTCGGCCTCTTCTGCGGTCCGCCTCACCCGCTTTACGGCAAGACCAACCTGACAAAGGCCGATCTTGCCGGTCAGTCCGCTGTCAGCTTCGTGACCGACCGGCTGGAAGACGCCCTTCGTCCGGTAACGCTGATGCGGGCGGAAGCGGATCTTGAAGACCGGATTGTCGGCACATCGGCCAACCTGGAAGAAGTCCGGCGCATGATCATTGCCGGACTGGGCATCGGCCCCTTGCCTGTCCACGTTGCCAAACGGGATATTCGAGAGGGTCTTTTGTGGCAACTCCCACCCTATGACGCGCTGCCGGAGATCGACGTTCATGTGGTCTGGAACCCCAAGGCGAAACTGAACCGCGCCGAACAGGCTCTTCTGGACATGCTGCTGGAAAAGATAAGGCTGACGCCGATAGAGGAGCGGACCTATCGCTGACACATATCGCGGAGCATTGGCCTGCCGGCTTCTTTACCAACCCGAGCGACCAATACGGGAAACCCGGCAGCGGCCCGTTGCATTCCCCCGCTGACGTTGTAAAACTTTCAGGACGCTACGAAAATTGGCGATCAACGCTGTCCGGGTTGAAGGGGTAGGAAGATGAATGGTGTGCGGTTCGCCTGGAAAATGCTCTTCCTTGCGCTGGTGACAGTGGTCCTTATTCAGTCGCCTGCCAATGCATCGGAAGAATTCTTTGAAGGCGGCTGGACCCTGCAACGGGATGCATCTTCCCTGCGGTTCCAGTCGGTCAAGAACCTGACCATTGTGGAATCCAGTTCTTTCGCGGAATTTGAAGGCGGCATTGACGATACCGGCAACGCCAGCGTCCGCATCTTTCTTGACTCGATCGATACGAAAATCGACCTCAGAAACGTGCGCATGCGGTTTCTCTTCTTCGAAACGTTCGAGTTCCCTGAAGCCGTCATCTCGACGAAAATTGATGCGTCAGCCCTGGCTGACCTTCCGACCGTCAAACGCAAGACGATCCCGCTTGCCTTCAATCTCGACCTTCACGGCGTCTCAAAACCGTTCGAGGCCAATGTTACGGTGACCTATCTGAGCGAAGACCTGGTTGCCGTTTCGAGCACCGCGCCGGTGTCTGTCGCAGCTTCCGACTTCGCCCTCGGTGGCGGTATCAAGAAGCTCGAGGAAGCCGCCGGCGTCGTCATCGTGCCATCGGCAACGGTCTCCTTCGATTTCGTCTTCGCCCGCAAATCGGGCGAAACGGACGAGGACGATGCCGACGACCAGACCCAGCAGGCGGCCGCTTCTCAGCCAGCTGCAAGCACCGCGCTTGAACCGGAAGGCAACCTGGACAACGAGGCTTGCACCGGCCGGTTCGAGATCCTGTCCCGCACGGACAACATTTACTTTCCAAGCGGCAGTTCGCAGCTTGATCCGCGAAGCCAGCCACTCCTGAACAGCCTCGTTGACATCATCATGAGATGCCCGGAGCTGACCATTGAAGTCGGAGGACATACCGACAGTGATGGCAGCGATACATCAAACCTGGCTCTGTCCGAACGCCGGGCGGGCGCGGTCAAGCAGTATCTAGTCTCCAAGAACGTTCCCGACAGCAGGATCAGGAGTGTTGGGTATGGCGAAAGCCGTCCCGTAGCTCCGAACACCTCCGCGGAAGGAAAGCAACGCAACCGGCGGATAGAGTTTGTCGTTGTCGAATAGGTCCAACATGCACCGCTTTGCAATCGCAATCCTCCTGGCACTGACAGTGACCATTGGCGCGCTGTCTGAGAGGGCTCACGCGGAACCGCGGCTGGCTCTGGTTGTCGGCAATGGCGCTTACACGACCGTGACGCCGCTGGACAATCCGGTAAACGACGCAAACCTGATGGCCGACGCGCTGCGCAAGGTCGGCTTCGAGGTAACCCTCGTCACCGACTCCAGCCAGAACGAGATGATCACGGCGATTTCGCAATTCGGCAGCAAGTTGCGGGCCGCGGGCGAGGATGCAACAGGGCTGTTCTATTATGCCGGCCACGGCGTGCAATCGTTCGGTGCAAACTTTCTCCTTCCGGTCGATATCGAACTTCAGGACGCTGCCGACCTCAGCCTGGTCGGTGTCCCTGCACAGGCCGTTCTGCGGCAGATGTTCTCGGCACGGAACCGGACCAACATCGTCATTCTGGATGCCTGCCGAAACAATCCGTTCGTTTCCATCCCGGACCTCAGCGACAACGGTCTGGCAGAAATGAAGGCTCCCAGAGGCACCTTCCTCTCCTATTCCACCGCACCGGGCGACATCGCGCTCGATGGTATCGGCGGCAACAGCCCCTTCACCGAAGCGCTGGCCCGGCACATGCCGACACCCGGCATGCCCGTCGAAACCCTTTTCAAGGCGGTGCGGGTCGATGTTCTGAAGGAGACCGGCAACCAGCAGACCCCGTGGGATACATCCTCCCTCACCGTTGATTTTCAGTTTGTCCCCGCCAAGGCTCCCTCTGCCGAGGAAGTCGAGCTGCGCCAGATCTGGGACACGGTGAAACTCAGCAAGGACCCCTTGCAGGTCCTCCTGTTCCTGCGCGCGCACCCGGACAGCCGATACTCCGCAGAAGCCAGGGAACTCCTGACGGCCCTGATGGAAAAGGAAACGCAGCCCACCGCGCAGGCGACTCCTGCCCCACAACAGGAATCCGAACCAGCCACGCCCCAGACAAGCGAGCGTGACATGATCGAAACAGCGCGCCGAGAGGGAACCGCAAGCGCCTATCAAACCTATCTGGACGCATATCCGAACGGAGCCTTTGCCGAACTCGCTCGCCTGGAGCTGCAAACGATCGTCAACAAGGAGCAGAGCACGGATCCGGTCGCCAATCAGCCGCAAAAGGAAGACGCGCCGGCCATCGCCGAGCAAGGCTCACCTGCCGCCGATCCGGGGGAACCGTCAGCCGTCATAGCATTCAACGCTCCCCTTGCCATGGGAGAGCCGGATATCGCCACCCGAAGCATTTCGGAGCTGATCACCGGATCGCCGAAATTCCCGCCGATCGAGGGCCTGCCGGAAGCGGTCTGGAAGGACAAGACTTGTGCCGCCTGTCATCAATGGGAGCAAGCGAACCTGTGCGACCAGGCCAAGACCTATGTCGCAGACAAGTCCAGAACCATCGAGAAACAGCACCCCTACGGCGGCACTTTCAAGAATGCGTTGCGGCTTTGGGCCGAACAGGGGTGTCCGTAACTTCGACGCCGGTTCTGTAGCGATCCGACGTGTTTTCCGTGCGTCGGTTACTGCGATTTCGAGATCACCGCATAGTCGGAGTAGCCGGCGTAAAGGCGATGGAAAGAGGCAACTGCGCCGATGCTGGCAGCCAGGGCTTTCAACTCGCCTTCCAGGTCAGCTCGTGGAGATACGTGGAAGGATTTGAGCCAGGCAAACAGGACGCGCTTGAACCAGCCAGGCAAGCGTTCCAGCTGACCGAAATCGACCACGTGGATCCGCCCGTCCGGCGCCAGCCGCGCGGCACCTGCCGCCAATGCTTCGCGCCAGATCGGGATCATGGACAGCGTATAGGAATAAAAGACGCGGTCGAAAGCCGGAACACCAAAGCCTTCCGTCGCCGCCGGGTTTGCGGCATCGCCTTCCACAAGCGTGATACGGTCTGTCAGGCCTGCCTTGTCGATGTTCTTCTGGGCGGTTTCCAGCATGTTCCTGGAAATGTCGAGACCGTAGAAACGAACGTCCGGATAGGCTTTTGCAGCCGCAATCAGGTTCCGGCCGGTGCCGCAGCCGAGTTCCAGCACGACGCCGTCTCGCGGCGGCTGAAGCTCTCGGATCAGCTTGTCGCGCCCGAGCAGGTAGAACTTGCGGGTCAGGTCGTAAAAATGGCGCTGATGGCGATAGACGGCATCCATCAGCCGGGCTGTTTCGACGGCTTGGGTCATGACGCTATGTTTCCGTACGCAGGACGGCCAGCTTAGCCGTTGAACACATAAAGATGGAAGCCACCATAAATGGAGGAGCGGTCCTGACGGCCAAGCTCCAGGCTTTCCTCTTCCTCGTAGGTCCAGCGGTTCAGGATCTGGTCGGATACGCGGCCCGGCAGAAGGGTCGGTTCGGCAGCGGTGCGGAAGATGACCCGGGCACCTGGAAGCGCGGTCCGCGTTATCTCGGTCCAGAGTGCATTGAGCTGATGGTCTGTCATCCAGTCCTGGGCATCTAGCAGCACATAGGCGTCAAGCGTATTGTCCTGAACCGACTGAAGGTGTTCGGTAAAATTGCGATTGAGCACACGGACCCGGCCCGCACGCTGACGGATTTCCTCGAAATGCTCGCGCTTTAGGTATGGCGGCAAAGGCCCGGCCGGACCGGTGCTGTCCTGACTGCTTGGAGCATAGCCACGGCCGAAGGCCTGCCAGGCGAAATAGTTGTCCTGCATGGAGAAGTCGCAAGCGAGTTTCTCAAGCCGCTGACGCAGAACCGCGGACATGTCGCGTTCGGCACTGGCCGATACCAGGGCGTCATACTGTGCCGGCGGAATGCCGAGGCCGTAGAGCGACATCTTCTTGGACGTAGCCCAGCGCACCAGACGCTTGTCGAACAGCGGTGCCAGTGCGGTATCGAAGAAAGTGCGCTGTTCTTCCAGCGACCTGGTCTTGACCATGTGCTTCGGGTCGATGCCATAGAGCCTTGCGACCAGGTGTCCCGCGCCGATGCAATAGCCCAGCAGACCGTGATGATAGAGGTCGCGCGAGAACAGCGTGATCCTCTTGCGGCCCCAATTGGCCATGTCACGGCCTTCCCAGTAGGCGACCGTTTCAGGATCGAGCTTGTCTTTCAGGAACCGCTGATAGGCGGCAACATTGGCCTTTTCGTCTGCTTCGCCGAAGAACCTGTAGAAGATCTCGTAATTCGGCAGATGCTTGGCTGCCGCCAGTTTCAGCCGGCCCAGCGCCACATGTGCACGGTTGAGGTCCACCGCAGTGATCTCGGCCGGATTTGCCGTCAGGTAGGACATGACGTTGCAGCCGCCCGACGCGATGGTGATCATTCGGGAGTCCGGCGTCAGGCGAAGAGCCCTCATGTCCACATCCGGATCTTCCCAGATCTGCGGATAGACAAGGCCCTTGAAGGCGAATGTGAACAGGCGCTCGAGAAAACCGTCCTTGGAGGTGGCTTCGGAACGGTGAACCGCATTCTTGAGACGTTTCTTCGATGCGGTGAGCGTGCTCTGCGCCATGTCTTTCTCCCGAGTCACCTGCGCCAATAAACTGCCTTCCGATACGTGACGGACGCGACAGTTTGGTGACGTTTGCGGAGAATCGAGCCGTTATCCGGATAATAAACCGCCAGTGAAGACCTGCCTCGGCAGTCAGGAGCGTCTTCATCGATGGGAAGCCTTCCTCCCCGGCGGAAACGAAACAAAAAAGCCCCCGCCGAAGCGGGGGCTGTGTTTCCGTCCAGACCGTTGGGAGATCCGAACCTAGCGCGTGATAACCACGAAGTCGGTGCCAAGACCCGTGTTGCGGGTGAAGTTTCGGTCCGTGACCGTCAGGGACGAACCCGGGGTCAGCATCCTGGAAACTTCAAGCGCGACCTTCTTGGACATCTCGATCCGGTCGAGAACGTCCATCGACGCGCCACCGCGTTCACCTTCGGCAGATACCGCCATCCACTCGACCGACGAGTCTCCTGGCTTGAAATCCATGGCAGTGAAAACGTGCGTTCCGATTTCCTGGTCGATATCCTTGATCGAGACAGGGGCGGAATAGACATCGCGGAACTTGCGACGGATCCGCAGCGTTGCATTCTTCGGCTCTTCGTATCCGGCATCGGCATGGATGCGGAACTCAAGCGCATTGGTCAGCTGACCGGTTACCGGCAGTTCGGCACCTTCCTGGTACAGGCTGATCGCTGCACGGGTCTTGCGGCCCATGACACCGTCTTCCGGACCGGCATTGAAGCCCATCTGGTTGAGCAGCTGTTGCAGCACCTGAATACGGCTTGGTGCTTTCTGTGGCGTGATGATCATCCGAAGAGGCTGATCGAAATAAGGATTTTCCGGCTGTACGGCCGGCAGATTAGCCTGCAGAGGCGCTTCCTGAATGGCACCACGCAGAGCTGGATCGGCTGCAATGGTCTCGTCCGTCAGGCTTGCGACCTCGGTTTCAGGCACATAGGGCTGCGGCAATACAGCGTGATGCACACCAAGCGGATTCGCCTCGCCCCGTGTCACGACAACATGCATGCCGCGCTCGGTCATGCTGTAAAGCGATTGTGCGAAGGCCTTCGGAAGACGAATGCAACCGTGCGAAGCCGGATAGCCGGGCAACCTTCCCACATGCAGGGCAATACCCGACCATGTCAGACGCTGCATGAATGGCATTGGCGCGTTGTCGTAGAGGTTGGAAAAGTGCTTGCGCCTCTTTTCCAGAATGGAAAACACACCGGTCGGTGTGCTGTGGCCGCGCTTCCCGGAGGAAATCGACGACACTTCGATCAGATCAAGGCCGCGATAGACCTTGATCTTCTGCTCGTCCAGCGACACCAGCATGTGCAATGGCGGTTCGCTTGCCACATCCGTTTCCGGAGCGGCGTCACGCGCGAATGCGGCCGACATGGCGGCGAACGAAATAACTGCGGCACCGGTCAAGTTGAGCAGCGAGCGCTTGTGCCTGCTCCGGCTATTCATTTCCAATGACAACATCCCTGAGCTCCCCAACGCAAATACCCATAAAGCTCGATTAAAACTGTAACCAACATCTGTGTAGATCGGGTTAGGAAACACGGTTACTTATTGGTTTCCTTCGACCTTTCAGCCGCAAAGTCGCACATTACCCAGCTCGCGGCTGTTATTCACATCACATTTTGTACAGCTAGCAGCCACAACGTGAACGGGGCCTGAATGGGAAAACGGCCCATTCACGCCAACGGTTCCCGCAGGAGTGGCTTTTCTCAGGCTTTCAGTCCGTCCAGGAAACGGACAGGTTCGCCACGCGAAGGTGTCGTCAGCTCGCCGTCCCACATGACGCGCTGCCCGCGGACAACAGTCCCAACCGGCCAGCCGGTGACGTCCTTGCCGTCATAAGGTGTCCAGCCGCACTTGGAGGCAATCCACTCGTTGCGGATCGTTTCCTTGCGCTTCATGTCGACCACGGTGAAGTCGGCATCGTAGCCGACTGCGATCCGGCCCTTGAGCGCCGTCTGGAAAAGACGGGCCGGGCCTGCACTGGTCATGTCGACAAAACGCGCGAGGCTGAGGCGGCCTGCGTTGACATGATCCAGCATGATCGGAACCAGCGTCTGCACACCGGTCATTCCCGACGGGGACGCCGGATAGGGCTTCTGCTTTTCTTCCAGAAGATGCGGGGCATGATCGGAACCGAAGATGTCGAGAATGCCCTGCTGCAAGGCCCACCAGAGACGCTCCGAGTGGCGCGGTGCACGCACCGGCGGGTTCATCTGAACCAGCGTACCCAGTCGGTGGTAGGCTTCGTCCGTCAATGTCAGGTGGTGCGGTGTCACCTCGATGGAGGCGACATCCTTGTGGTCGATCAGGAAATCGACCTCCTCTGCCGTAGACAGATGCAGAATGTGGATCTTGGCGCCGGTTTCGCGCGCAATGCCCACAAGACGCTGGGTGCACTGAAGCGCTGCGATCTCGTCACGCCAGATCGGATGGGAGCTTGGGTCGCCTTCAACACGTTCTCCCTGACGTTCGCGCAGGCGGAACTCGTCCTCGGAGTGGAAGGCCGCCCGGCGGCGGGTTACGGACAGGATTTCCTTCACGCCCTGGTCGTCTTCCACCAGAAGGTCGCCGGTGGAAGACCCCATGAACACCTTGATGCCCGCTGCCGCCGGCAGTCGTTCCAGGTCAGGAATGTCCTTGACGTTATCCCGCGTACCGCCGACCCAGAAGGCAAAGTCGCAGTGCATGCGGTGGTGTCCGCGCCGCACCTTGTCGGCAAGGGCTGCCTCGGAAGTCGTCAGCGGATTGGTGTTCGGCATCTCGAAGACCGCGGTAACGCCGCCCATGACGGCAGCACGGGAACCGGATTCCAGGTCTTCCTTGTGGTCGAGACCGGGCTCGCGGAAATGCACCTGGGTGTCCATGACGCCCGGCAGGACATGCAGCCCCGTGCAATCGACCGTTTCGCCTGCCTGTGAAGCGTCGAAGGAGCCAATGCCGACAATCCGGCCGCCGCGAACAGCGACATCACGCTGCCCCTCGCCGTCCTGATTGACTACGGTTCCGCCCTTCAGGATCAGGTCATAGGTCGCGCTCATGTGGCTCCTCCGCGTTAATTCGGGTCTATCGGCAGGTCGGTTTAACGGGCTTATACGCGGCCCGGCGGCAAAGGACCAGACAGGGGCCGACAGATTCAGAACCTTGCCCACGGTGGGGAAAGCGCCTATGTGGCACTCAAGTGAAACTGGCCAGTCAACCTGTCTGAATCAGTCATCCGTTCCATGGAGCCTGCCGTGTCGACCCTGTCCTATGCCCACCTGTCCGACCGCTCGTTGATCCGCGTTGGCGGTGCCGAGGCACAGCATTTCCTGCAAAACCTGGTGACGGCAGATATCGACGGCATGACGGAAGGTGGCGCTCGCGCAGGTGCCCTGCTGACGCCCCAGGGCAAGATCCTGTTCGATTTCCTGATTTACCGCGTCGAAACCGGGTATCTGCTGGATGCCCCCTCAGAAACGGCAGCCGACCTTCTGAAACGGCTGACATTCTATCGGCTGCGGGCAAAGGTGGAACTGGAACTGCTGCCGGAAGACATCGGTGTGATTGCGGTTTGGGATGACGCCTCGGAAGCGGGCAACGCTTTGAACCTTGGTCCGGAGGCAGCCCTGGCCTGCGTCACGGATCCGCGGCTGCCAGCGCTCGGGATGCGTATTTCCGGTTCAGTGGCTGATCTTTCCGCAATGCTCGACGGTTCCCCCGCGGACGTTGCAGCCTATGATCTTCACCGCATTTCAAAAGGCGTGCCGGAAGGTCTGAAAGACTACGACTACTCGGATATTTTCCCTCACGATGCCGATCTGGATCAGCTTGGCGGTGTCTCCTTTTCCAAGGGATGTTACGTCGGTCAGGAAGTGGTTTCGCGCATGCAGCACCGGGGCAGCGCCCGCAAGCGGTTCGTTCAGATCGAAAGCGGCGCGATGCTCCCCGAAAAGGGCGCCGATATCATGGCCGGCGGCAAATCCGTCGGGGCGCTCGGGTCCAGTGCCGGTACCGGCGACAGCGCTGTGGGCCTTGCCCTGCTCCGTCTTGACAAGGTAGCCCAAGCCAAGGACAACGGCATCCCTCTGCAATGCGGTGACGCGGAGATTCTGGTCAAGGTGCCCGACTGGGCATCGTTTTCCTTGCCGGAGCCCAGCACCGCGGACTGAAACCGCGAGATCTTTGAGGACCGATGGCCTCTGCCCGAACCGACCAGCCCCCGCGCGCCTGGCAGCGCATGTTGTCCGGCAGACGGCTCAATCTTCTGGACCCCTCACCGCTCGACGTCGAGATCTCCGACATCGCTCATGGCCTTGCCCGTGTCGCCCGCTGGAACGGACAGACCTATGGCAACCATGCCTTCTCGGTCGCGGAACATTCGCTGATCGTAGAAGACATCGCCATGATGCTGAAACCGGACCTGCCGCCGCACTGGCGCCTGGCTGTTCTGCTGCATGATGCGCCGGAATATGTCATCGGCGACATGATATCTCCCTTCAAGTCCGTCATCGGTGAAGCCTACAAGGGGGTGGAATCCCGCCTGCAGGGGGCAATCCACTTGCGGTTCGGTCTGCCCGCGGCAATTCCCGTGGCCGTGAAGAAGCTCGCAAAGCGCGCCGACATCATCTGTGCCTATTTCGAGGCTGTGGAACTGGCCGGTTTCGACGAAGACGAAGCTGCCAAGATTTTCGGCAAGCCACGTGGTTTTCCGCTCGATGCGAACGGCAAGTTGCGTTACGGCCTTGAGCCTCTGCCGGTGAAATCTGCCCAGGAAATGTTCATGCAGCGCTTTGAAGAGATCGAAGCCCTGCGCGAAGCTGGGAACAACCCGAAAAGCAGACAAGCTAACGGGTGACCTTGCCCACGAATGACCCTAGTTTATTGACGGATACGAAGAACCGGTTCTGTCATGCTGCACGTTTGTTCCTTGTCTAAATTGCCCGAAACGGTGGTCTCCACCGGCGCGAAATCCGTGATCACCCTGATCAACGCCGAAATGAGCGTGCCGACACCCGTCGGTATCTTGCCGGAACGCCATCTGTTTCTTGCCTTCAACGACATTGTAACGCCGGTGAAGGGGCTGGTTCCGGCCAGTGAAAGGCAAGTGGAGGCTTTTCTGTCCTTCGTGAGATCCTGGGACCGGCAGGAACCGCTGGTGATACACTGCTGGGCCGGCATCAGCCGCTCGACGGCCGGTGCCTATGTGGCAGCTTGTGCGCTCAACCCGAATGCGGATGAATACGATCTTGCGAAGATCCTTCGGACACGGTCGCCGTCGGCCACACCGAACGCCCGGATTGTTGCGATGGGCGACAAGATCCTCGGCCGTGATGGCCGCATGATCGACGCCATCCGGGGCATCGGCCGCGGTGCAAATGCCTTTGAAGGCAACCCCTTTGTCATGCCGATCGACTGACGACCAACCACGGAGACGCAATGCCCCACCGGCAAGCCAATATTGAAATCGGATTGAATGCCGTCATCGTATCGGTTGCCGGAGGCCTGCCCCAGATCGTTCACGTGAACGATGCGAAGGAGGCCAGTACACAGACAGGCCAGAAAACCGGAGCAGAGAGCGGCACGAATGCGCCGGGTGAGGCAACACTCGACAGCCTTCCGTTTGGTCCATTCGACCCGATCCGTCACCGCACCTTCGAAATCGGCCTGCGTTCCTGGGTGGAAAACCAGACCGCGCTGAGGTTGGGATATGTCGAACAGCTTTACACTTTCGGCGACCGTGGCCGGCACCGGGTCTTCGGTGATGAAGGACCGCATGTGGTTTCGGTCGGATATCTGGCTTTGACACGTCAAACCCCGGATTCGGAAAGCATGCTCCTGCGGCACGATTCGGCATGGCGTTCCTGGTACGACTATTTCCCCTGGGAAGACTGGCGCACCGGACGTCCCGAGGTCCTGGATCGGGACATTCTGCCGGCTCTCGACGCCTGGTCCAGCGAACCGCCGCCTTCGGGTGAGCCGCCCAAACCACTTGGGCGTCAGGAACGGGTGCGGCTTGCCTTTGGCACCGGCGGGACTTCCTGGGATGAAGAAAGGGCGCTGGAGCGGTTCGAACTTCTTTATGAGGCTGGCCTCGTCGAAGAAGCCCGGACCGATGGACGGCCCGCGGCCCTGCGGCGGTCAAACCTGCCTTTTCTCGGCGCGTCGATGCGCTTCGACCATCGCCGGGTGCTGGCGACAGCCATTTCCCGGTTGCGCGGCAAGTTGAAATACCGACCGGTGATCTTCGAACTGATGCCGGAGACCTTCACGCTCACCGAGCTTCAAACCTCAGTCGAGGCCATTTCGGGACGCCATCTGCATAAGCAGAATTTCCGCCGCCTGGTAGAAAACGCCGACCTTGTTGAACCGACCGGTGCAACGTCGACCGCGACCGGGGGCCGCCCGGCCGCCCTGTTCCGGTTCCGCCATCAATTGTTGAGCGAACGGCCTGCCCCCGGGCTTCGTGTAGGCGGACGCTGACGGCTTTCTGCGATTTTTTTCGACACGGCCATTAAAGTTAAGTCCTTAGTAATATTAACCATAACTCCTCCTATCGACGCGAAAACTTCCACGATTTTCCACGAATTCCAGTCTTATTAACGCTCTTTCAAGGTTAAGCAGACATCTTCAATTTCAGCGTCGTTGTTTACACAGCGTTCACGCTGTTCGTCCGGCGTTTTCGGGACGATGTGTAACGAGTTGGAGTTGGCTGCGTATGTCTGGCCTTAAGTCCCGCAACGGAAAGCGGTTTTCTTCTAAAGTGACACAAGATTTCGGCCCGGTCCGTGCGCGTATGCGCCGGCTCAAATATGTTCTTGTTGCCTGCCCACTGGTCTGGCTCGGTATCGGCGGATCGGTTGGAAACCAGGACATCTTTTCGCTCGTCAACTCACGCAAGGCGGAATCGCCGCGCTGGATGATGTATCTCGAGCCAGCGAATTTCACGACGAAGGTTGCACCGAAACTGGCGCTCGGCACGACGCCGGTACCCGACCATATCTCTGCACCGATCCTGACACTGACGTCGGCAGATGAGGATTTCGAGGCCAAGCCACTCGTCGGTTTTGAAGAGGTCGCCATGAACGCCAGGCCGACCGAAGTGCCCGATACGATCCTCACCAACAGCACCGCCAAAAGCGACCGCCTGATCACGATGGCGCCGGACCGCCAGATGGTCGACAGGGCAGCCGGCAATCTCTACGCCATGTCGAGCCTGATCTCGACGGAGAAGAAACACGAGGATCTGCCGCGCGTCGCCTTCGTCAAGGCGCAGCCGCTCAACTCCCAGGAAACCAGCATGCTCGCCAGCAACGGCAAGGATGGTTTCCCGGAAGGTGGGCCGCTGGACCTGCAAAAGGTCATGATGGCTCGCAATGCCGCTGCCGCCAGCTTCTCCCTCGTTTCCGCCTACGCTCCTGAAAGCGTGAAGGAAACCAAGGAACCCTTCGACGCGCTGTTCGGCGCTGCCATGTACGAGCAGGAGCTGCCGCCGCCGGAAGATCCCGACAACCCGCATTGGTGGGCGCAAAAGCCGCTGCCGTTGTCCGTTGGAGACAAGAAAGAACAGCGCTGCCTTGCCGAGGCCATCTACTTCGAAGCTCGCGGTGAAAGCGAAGATGGCCAGGTGGCCGTCGCACAGGTCGTGTTGAACCGGGTCAAGAACCCGGCCTACCCGGACAGCATCTGCGGCGTCGTTTACCAGAACCGCCACAAACGCAACCGCTGCCAGTTCTCCTTTGCCTGCGATGGTATCAAGGATCGCATTTCCAGCCCGACCGCCTGGGCAACGGCCCAGAAGCTGGCAAGGGATGTCGCTGACGGCAAGCGCTATTCGAAGATGGTCGACGCTTCGACCCACTATCATGCGACCTACGTCAACCCGCGGTGGGCGAAATCCATGGCAAAACGCGGCAAAGTCGGCCTGCACATCTTTTACAAGACCTACGCCGGCGGCTGGAACTGATCCTGCCGCCCGGGGCCTTCTCCACGTCCTTCTTCGGCCTGCTCGCGCCACAGGCATCCTCAGACGCCTGTGGCCCGTCCTTTCCCGTCAGTCGCTCGACTTGAAGACGTTGGTGACCACATAAGTTGCCAGAAGGACGAGATGAAACCCCAGAAGGGCGGCAACCTGAAGCGGTGTGGTCTGGGAAAATTCCAGAAGTTCGCTCAACACGTGGATCGATGAGATGATGATGATCGTCGAGACGATCCGGTGCTTCATCCGCCTGTAGGCCTTCTCGCCCTGCTGGATGTAGTCATCGCCCTGCACAAGCGCCTTCAGCCGGAAGGTGTTGTAGGTGTTGGTTGCGACCATGATCACCAGATTGGCGATGAACACCATGTCGAGCAGATTGAGAATCAGCAGAATCGTCTTCTTTCGATCCAGAAACTCGAAGCTCTGGATCGCGTCGTAGATATCGACGAAGAAGGTGACGAGAAACAACACCATGGCAACAGACAGACCGGCCAGGATCGGAACCTGCGCGTAGCGGGTCAGCCTGATTACCGGATCGCTTGCCGAGATCTTGCGGTCTTCGTTCTCACGTTCGCTCATGTGCCTGCCCTGACTGTCCTTTTTCAGAGCTAGCACGAGTATGGATTGCAGACCAACCCGGAAGGTCGGCCGGCGGTAGATGCCGGCCGGATCAAACGGCTGAGATCAAGCGGTTGCGAAAGTGTCCTTGAACTGCTCGCGAAGAACGTTCTTCTGGACCTTGCCCATGGTGTTGCGCGGCAGGCTGTCGACCAGAACAAGCTTCCGCGGATGCTTGAAACGGGCGAGCGATGTTCCGGCAACAGCAAGGATCGCGTCCAGATCGGGCGTTTCCGGGCTATCCGGCACCACCAGTCCCAAGACTGTTTCACCGAAATCCGAATGCGGCACACCAATGACGGCGCTTTCCCGAACCCCGGGCTGGGCATCCAGGATCAACTCGATCTCCTTCGGGTAGATGTTGTAGCCGCCGGAAATGATCAGGTCCTTGTTGCGCCCGACGATATGGACATAGCCGTCTGCGTCGATCATCCCGAGATCACCGGTGATGAAGAAGCCGTCCTCCCGCAATTCGGCAGCGGTCTTCTCCGGCATCTGCCAATACCCCTTGAAGACGTTCGGGCCGCGCACCTCGATCTGGCCAACCGTTTCGGCCGGCAACGTGTCGCCCGTCGCGGGGTCCGTGATCTTCAGTTCCACGCCCGGGAGCGGGAAACCGACCGTCCCGGCGCGGCGTTCGCCTTCATACGGGTTGGAGGTATTCATGTTGGTTTCGGTCATGCCGTATCGCTCCAGGATCCGGTGACCGGTCCTTTCCTCGAACTGCCGGTGCGTTTCGGCAAGCAGTGGCGCGCTTCCGGAAATGAAAAGCCGCATGCCCTTTGTGAGGTCCGCCGTAAAACGCTCGTCCTGAAGCAGTCGGGTATAGAAGGTCGGCACGCCCATCATCGTCGTTGCCTTGGGCATCAGCTCGATCATGGCGTCGAGATCGAATTTCGGCAGGAACAGGATGGCGCCACCAGCAGCCAGCGACACGTTGGTCGCAACGAAAAGCCCGTGTGTGTGAAAGATCGGCAAGGCATGCAGCAGCACATCCTTGTCGGTGAAGCGCCAGAGTTCCGCCAGGGTGGCGGCATTCGACAACAGGTTCGCCTGCGTCAGCATTGCCCCCTTCGACCGCCCTGTCGTGCCGGAGGTGTAAAGGAAAGCGGCCAGATCGTCCGGCGCCCGTTCCACCGTTGCAAATTCGGAGGGTTTGGCTTTGGCCTGATCCGTCAGCGACCCGCTTCCGTCAGCGTTGAGCGTCTCGAGGCGGGCGCCGAGTTTCGAGACGACAGGGTCCAGCAAGGTCTTGCTGCCACCGTCGCAGACCACGGTCCTGGCACCGCTGTTTTCGATAAAGTAGCTGAGCTCATCGACAGTGTAGGCCGTATTGAGCGGCAGGAACACGATCCCCGCCTGGGCACAGGCCGCGTAAAGAGCCAGAGACGTGGCTGACTTTTCGACCTGGGCGGCGAGCCGGTCGCCAGCCACCATGCCGTTGTCGGTCAGAACATGGGCAATCTGCGCCGCGCTTTCCAGAAACGCAGCATGGGTCAGGATGGAGCCGTCCTGAAAGATCAGAAAGGGAGTGTTCTTGCCGGCATGCTTTCCGAACAGTTGGTCGTAGAGTGGGTTTGTCATCTATGGGGCTCCTGGATCAGCAGGCTTTCGATCTAACCTTGCAAGGCCAAAAAGCTGATCGATTCTATATTGTTAGAGCTTATTAGCCGCATTCAGTTCAGTGCGGATAGCTCTAAAGTGAACGCATTTTCTCCAGCAGTGCTGAGTGATTTGATTTCAGATGAAGCGGCAATTGTCCGGATCGAAGCGAACCTCTCATGGTTCTGGGTTACCTTCTCCAGATCGTAGAGATAATTGACCATGACGCCGGCAGACTGCTTCATTCCCTTGTCGGAAAGATCCGCGCCTGCGTGCACCTGGTGGACCAATGCACCGTTGCCAAGGTGGAAGCGGGCGACAGGGTCCAGCGGCAGACCGTCCTTGCGCTTTGCGGTCATCAGGTACCGGGCAGCAAGCTTGCGCAAGGTATCCTCGTCGGCAGAGCCGTGATCGATCCCCTCGCCGTCCAGCCAGCGGACCAGCCCCGGGATCGGCGACAAGGTGACGAATGTCTTGAGCTTGGGCAGCTCAAGCGACAAATCCGCGGCCACCTGTTTGATAAGCGAGTTGCCGAAGGATATCCCTGCAAGGCCGGCCTGGCAGTTGGAGATCGAATAAAACACCGCGGTATCCGCCGTATCTGCTTCGATCTGCGTTCTGTTTTCGGCAAGAAGACCCTGGATGGAGCCTGGAATGCCCTTTGTCAGGGCAACTTCGACGAAGATCAGCGGCTCATCCGGCATTGCCGGATGCAGAAACGCGAAGCACCGCCTGTCGACAGGCTCCAGACGTCGGCGAAGATCGCTCCAGCTGTCGATCGCGTGAACGGCTTCATAGGCGATGATCTTTTCCAGAAGCTGGGCCGGGCTTTCCCAATTGATCGGCCTAAGCACCAGGAACCCGCGGTTGAACCAGCTGGCAAACAGATGCCGGAAGTCCAGATCAAGCGCCTGAAGGACATCATCGCCCTTGCTGAGGCGCAACAGGTCCTCGCGCATGCCGACCAGAAGCCGGGTTGCGTCCGGAACCTGGTTGAGCCGTCGGATCAGTTCCTGCCGCGGAGGTTCGACAGCCTCCATGAATTCTCGGTAACTGGCCTTCGACTGCCCCTTCTCATAATGCTCCAACGCCGATCTGACAGCCGGAGCCGATACGGCCAGACCTTCCGCGAGATGACGGAAGAAGGCACGTTTTTCCTCGTCATTGAGAGCGCCATACCGGCTGAGGATCTGCCGGGCAAGATTTTGCCCGGAGACCTCCCCGGTTGCACCGATCAAATCGGCGACGAGCGCCTCGAGCGGACGGTCATCCGCCTTGTCCGCCCCCTTCGACAGGTATCTTCGTTCGAAAACGGTCGTCAGCAGATCGGCCAGAAACATCACCGCGCTTCTCCCATCACCACGTCCGGCAGCCAGGTGGCCAGTTCCGGAAACAGACAGAGGATGACGATCGCCACGAACATGCACGCCACGAATGGCAGGGACCCGGTGAGGATCGTCTTCAAGGAAATGTCCGGAGCGATGCCGTTGATCACGTAGAGGTTCAACCCGACCGGAGGAGAGATCAGACCGATCTCCATGTTGATGGTCAGGACAACCGCGAACCAGATCGGATCGAAGCCGGCTGTGGTGATGATCGGCAGCAGGATCGGTGCCGCCATCAGGATCACCGCGACGGGCGGCAGGAAGAAACCGGCAATCAGCAGGAAGACGTTGATTGCCGCCATCAGGATCCAGCGGTTGACGGACAGCGTGCCGATCCATTCTGCAATCGCCTGCGTGATGAAAAGCGACGACAGCATGTAGGAAAAGACACCGGCTGCCGCGATGATGAAGAGGATCATCACGCTTTCCCGCGTGCTGTCGCGCAGCACGGTCCAGAGCAGTTTCGGGCTCCAGAGCCGGTAGATGATGACCGCGATCAGCAGACAGAGCAAAGCGCCGACGGCAGCGGTTTCAGACGGTGTCGCGATGCCGCCGTACATGGCATAGAGCACACCCAGAATAATGAGCATGAACGGCAGGACGCGCGGCAGGATCTCGAACTTTTCCGCCCAGGAATAGTTGCCCGCGCTGAGCACGCTGGCATTGCCGCTGCGCCAGGTCGAATAGAGCGACCAGGCCATGAAAAGGCCCATCAGCATCAGGCCGGGAATAACACCTGCCAGGAACAGACGACCGATCGAAGTTTCGGTTGAAATGCCGTAGACGATCATCGTGACGGACGGCGGGATCAGGATGCCGAGCGTGCCGCCCGCGGCGATGGAGCCGGCGGCGACACCGTCCGGATAACCGCGCTTGCGCATTTCCGGAATACCCATCTTGCCGATGGCCGCACAGGTGGCGGGTGAAGACCCGGACATGGCAGCGAACAGGGCGCATGCACCGAGGTTCGAGACGACCAGTCCACCGGGTACCCGGGTGAGCCAGCGTTCCAAAGCTTCGTAGAGATCGGCCCCCGCCCGAGTGGAGGCGATGGAGGCGCCCATGATGATGAACATGGGGATCGACAGAAGGGCGAAGTTATCAAGTTTACCGAACAGGATTTCGGGCATCAGTTCGAGCGACCGGAAGCCGTCGAATGCCAGCAGGAAGCCCGCGGAAACGATCAACAGACCGATCGCAACGGAAATGCCGGAGAAGAGGACCAGGATGGTGGCGACCGCCACCAGGGCGCCGAGCAGCAAGGGATCCATTATTTATCCTCCAGACCGAAGGGTTTGTCGACACCGATGAGAACCGCGTAAAGATCTGCGGCGAGCTGCAGCAACAGCAGTCCGAACCCAACGGGGATCGACAGATACGGGATCCAGAGCCTGACGCCCCAGACTGTGTCTGAGGTCCAGCCCTTCGACCAGGCGAGGTACCAGAATTCAGTGCCGTAGAAGAGCATCATCGCCATGACCAGGATCGAGATTGACAGCGTGATGCAGGCCAGCACGAAGCGGGCACGTGGTGCCAGCGACAGGGGAAACAGGTCGACATTGACGTGCCCCCGAAGCCGCTGAACGTAAGGCAGCCCCACAAGGGTTGCGGCGATGACCAGATAAATGACCGTTTCGGTCTGCCAGACGGTGGAAGCGTTGAGCACGAGGCGCACGAAGATCATCTGGCAAGTGACGACGACGGCGACAACGATCATCGCTGCCGCACACCAGCCGGCCACGGTCGAAATCGCTGCGACAACGCGCAAGAAGGGGTTGCTGCCGGCATGCGCTACCGCAGCCGTACTGTGGCCCGCCATGGGTCACTCCTTGAAATGAGGTCCTTTGGAACAGGTTTCGGGGCGGCTTTCAGGCCGCCCCGCAAGTTCAGTCGCTTATTCGACGGCGAATGCCAGATCGAGAAGCTGCTGACCGTTCGGGGTTTCTTCCACGAACGCCTTGTAGGAGGTTTCCTTGGCAAGAGCCCGCCAGGCATCGAAGTCCGCTGCGGTCATTTCGGCGATTTCGACACCGTTCTCACGGAAGACTTCTGCAGAGGCCGCATCTTCCTTCTTGGCTTCTTCGAGATAGAAAGCCTGCGCCTTTTCAGAAGCCGCCAGCAGCGCTTTTTGCTGGTCTTCGGTGAGGCTTTCGAACTTGGCCTTGTTCATCAGGAGTGGCTGGTACATGAACCAGAGCGCATATTCGCCAGCCGGGGTGTAGCAGGATACCTGCTCGTAAATGCGATAGCTGACGAAGGACGAGGACGAGGTGTTGACCGCGTCCAGAACACCGGACTGCATGGCATTGTAGACTTCCGAAGACGCCATCGAGGCAATCGAAGCGCCTGCGCCTGCAAGCATCTGCTCAAAGGCCTTGCCCGCAGCGCGGGTCTGAAGGCCCGGCATGTCTTCCGGCTTGGTGATGCACTTGTCCTTGGCTGCAAAGCCGCCGGCCAGATAACCGTGCACCAGCACGATCACATCGTCCTCGGCCATGATTCCCTCAATGGCCTCCATGAACGGGCTTTCGTTCATGCGGGCCGCATGGTCATGGTTTTTCACCAGACCCGGCATCAGGGTGAGGTTATAGGCAGGTTGCTGGCCACCGGCATAGCTGAGCGGCAGAACGGTCATGTCCAGCAGACCGCGAGACAGCGGCTTATACTGTTCGCGCGCCTTCAAAAGCGACTGGGACGGGAAAATCTTGATGTCGAGATCGACACCGGCCGCCGCCACGTCGTCGGCAACCATCTGGGCCACCTTGTGGCGAACGTCGCCGGTGGACCACTGGTGAGACAGGCGCAGCTCGGTCGCGTTGGCGGTGAGCGCGCTGGCGAAAAGCGTCACGGCAGCAACCGACGCTGAGAATTTGAAGTTCATTTTTTCCTCCCTGATGGTTCCGGACGGGAACCGGAATTCGATCTTACCCTCATGTGATGTTTTTCTGTCAAGTCATTTTGTATACAAGACCGACAATATTGCGCGCGAAAAACTCCTATGCTAAATGCGAAACATGGAAAGAAAACGATCCGACCGCATCGCGGATGCGCTTGAAGGGCTGATTTTCGACGGCACTTTCGCCGATGGCGACAGGCTGGACGAGGTTCAGCTTGCGGGCCGGTTTTCGGTTTCCAGAACACCGGTCCGGGAAGCCCTTCACAGGCTTTCCCAGTCCGGTCTGGTCGTGCAGATACCCCGCCGCGGTGTGTTCGTCCGGCAACCCGGCCCGGTGGAACTGATCGAAATGTTCGAAGTGATGGCAGAGCTGGAAGCCGTGAGTGCGCGCCTGGCTGCCGCGCGTATTTCCGAAACTGCCCTTGCCGATCTTCACGCTGCGAACGAGCGTTGCAAACACGCCGTCGAGGCGCAGGACACGGATGGCTACTATCTGGAAAACGAACAATTCCACGCCATCATCTACCGCCAGTCAGGCAACCGTTTTCTGGAGCAGGAATGCCTTCGCCTTCAACGGCGTCTGCAGCCCTTCCGAAGGGTGCAGTTGCGCGTGCGCGGGCGCATGAAACAATCCATGGCCGAACATGAAGACGTCGTTGCCGCCATCGAGGCTGCCGACGGTGATCGGGCGGCGGCTGCCATCCGTCGGCACGTTTCCGTGCAGGGCGAGAAATTCCATCACCTGATGGCAAGCCTGAAGCCCGCAGCCGAGTAAGTCCGTCTAGAACTCGAAAACCCGGCCATGCTGCTGACGGTCCGCGGCAGGGCTTGTGCCGAGGGCTGACCGGTAGCGTTTCGAAAAATGGGATGCGCTGGCAAAGCCGCAGGCCATCGCGATGTCGATCATGCGCATTGAGGTGCGGCAGACGAGCTGGCGGGCAATGTCCAGACGAACCTTTGCGTAATATTCCTGCGGGCTGCACTTGAGATATTTCTGGAATTCCCGCTGCAACTGGCGGGGGCTGACGTCCAGTTTCTGCGCG
The DNA here is from genome assembly GCF_001999245.1 of Roseibium algicola. NCBI lineage: Bacteria > Pseudomonadati > Pseudomonadota > Alphaproteobacteria > Hyphomicrobiales > Stappiaceae > Roseibium > Roseibium algicola. Next base: position 1,273,386 of record NZ_CP019630.1, read on the forward strand.
ATTTCCTGCAAGGAAAGCGGCTCGACGACGTTCTCCGTCATCAGGGCGATGCTGCTGCGCACCCGTTGCGAGACGGTTTCCAGATCATCACGCATGTGCTTGTGCTGCCGCTCATTGCCACTGCGCCAGTCGTGATGAAGGGCGATTTCGGCAACATCCGCAGCAACCGCGCCACCGTGGACCTGGGCCACGAAGCCGATCATCAGATCGAGCGCGGAGGTTCCCCCGGCGCAGGTCATGTACTTGCCGTCCGTCTGAATGAGACTGTCCACCAGCCGCGCATCGGGGAACCGCTCCTTGAAGAAATCGGCATATTCCCAGTGGATCGTGCAGTTCCTGTTGTCCAGCAGGCCGAAGTCGGCCAACACATAGGCACCAGTGCAGATGCCTGCGATCCGGCTGGAGCGGTTGGCCAGTTTCCGGATGGCAACCTTCTGGGCCAGTGTCAGCCCAATGCGTTCCACATCATCACTGCTGCAGACCGCAAGAAGATCCGGCCGTTCGACATCGCCGATGGCGCAGTCGGCCCGTATGGTGCTGCCGTTGCTGGCAATGGCATCGCTGCCGTCCAGACTGCAGCATCGATATGTGAAGGCCTTGCGTTTCAACACTTTGTTCGCGATCCGCAGAGGCTCGATTGCAGAGGCAAAGGAGAGCAGGGAAAAATTTCTCATGAGCAGAAAGCAGATCTCGACGGTTCGCGAGGCAAGCGCCTCTCCGCCGTCATCCCCTTCGCTTCGGCCGGGTGCCGGAGAGGATTTCTGCCCTGGGGAAATTTGTGCTTCGTCCAATCTAGCGCTCACAGGTATCCTGCCTTCACCATCTTGATCGGCTCGAACCGATCTTGAAGAACCTTCAGCCGGAAATTTAGCAGCCTGAAAAGCTGCTCCCTATCGGGAAACCGGACTACATTGTCGCAGTTCTTCCGGTGCGCTACCCGGCACACGCCTCACGAAAGAGACCGCCGTTGTGGTTTACAGGCTCCCAGAATCATCGATAGTACACGGGTCTTGAGCTCTTCATGAACGGTGCGACCCATCCCGGGGCACCGGAGTGACCAACCGAAGGAACATTTCATGCTCTACCGCCTCGGCCTTGCCACCGCATTCGGCCTGTTGACCGCCTCTCCCGCCCTTGCCCATCTGGATCCGTCAGAACACGGCTCCTTTGCCGCCGGCTTCACGCATCCACTGTTCGGTACCGATCACGTGCTGGCGATGATTGCCGTTGGCCTTTGGGCCGCCCTTCTTGGCGGGCGCGCCGTCTGGGCTCTGCCGACCGCCTTCGTCGGTGCGATGATCGTCGGTTTCCTGCTCTCGCTTGCCGGCGTTCCGCTGCCCTACGTCGAACCGTTCATTCTGACATCGGTCGTGGTTCTTGGTGTCGTCGTCGCCCTTGCCTTGCGCCTGCCACTTGGCGTGTGTGCGGCACTGGTGGGGGGGTTCGGCATTTGTCACGGCCATGCCCACGGCGGTGAAATCGGCTCGGCTGGCGAACTTTCCTATGCCGGTGGCTTTGTTTTGGCGACCGCACTCCTGCATGCGGCCGGGCTCCTGATTGGCTACGGCGCCAATGTGGCCACCCGGAACGATCCCGCGTGGGCACCACGCATCATTCGCAGCCTGGGTGTGCTGACGGCACTCGGCGGGCTGTATCTTGCAGCAGCGTAAGTTCGGTGACTGATTAAAACAGACGCGACTGTCGTCCCACTGCTCCCCCTCATCTGAGCATGCGCGCAGCGCTGTTTCGAAGGATGGCCGGCAAACTTCAGAGCAAGCGGCCCATCCTTCGAGATGGACCTGACGGTCCTTCTCAGGATGACGTAGAGACGGGATGGCAGACAGGGCAGAACACCGAACGGGTAGCCGGTAAAGGGATCTCAGCCGATCTCGATATCCAGACCCAGATCCAGAACCGGAGCCGAATGGGTGATCCAGCCTGAGGAGATCAGGTCAACCCCGGCTTCGGCGACGGCCTTGACCGTATCGAGCTCTATTCCACCGGATGCTTCCAGCAGAACCTTGCCTCCGGCCTTTGCAACAGCCTGCTTCAGGACTTTGGGCGGCATGTTATCGAGCATGACCACGTCAGGACCGGCGGCAAGTGCCTCGTCCAGCTGTTCCAGCGTGTCGACTTCCACCTCGATCTTCACCAGATGACCGGCGAAAGCCTTGGCGGCTTCGATGGCTTGCGTCACACCGCCGGCGACCGCGATGTGGTTGTCCTTGATCAGGATCGCATCGTCGAGACCGAAGCGATGGTTGGAACCGCCGCCACATTTGACCGCATATTTCTCGAACGCACGCAGACCCGGTGTCGTCTTGCGGGTGCAGACGATGTCCGCCTTGGTGTGTGCGATCAGATCGGCGAATTTCGACGTAGCCGTCGCAATGCCTGACAAGTGACCCAGGAAGTTCAATGCCACCCTTTCGGCAGCGAGAAGCGCGCGGGCTGGCCCCTCGATCCGGGCGACAACTGCCTTGGGCGACAACCGGTCACCATCTGCCAGAACGGCCTCGAAATGCAAACCGGCATCCGTCTGACGAAAGGCGCTTTCGGCGAAGGCTAATCCGGCGAGAACCCCCGGTTTGCGCGCGGCAATCACGGCGGAGGCTTTTGCATCCGGTGGCAGCGTTGCCTGGCTGGTGACGTCACCCGCCCGGCCCCAGTCTTCCAGAAGAGCGGCCTTGACGGCTTCATCCACCATCAGGCGTGGCAGCTCGGGCAAAAATCTACGGGTCATGCGCCTCTCCGGTCAGGCAGTTTCCAGGGCCTCAGCGGTGATGGCTTCGACTTCCTTCAAGGTGGTGTAGGAGCGGCTTGCCATGTCAGGGTTTTCCTGCGGGAAATCCTTGCGGAAATGCCCGCCACGGCTTTCCTCGCGCTTCAGTGCCGCCGCGGTGATGATACGCCCGGCGACCATCATGTTGAGGATCGACTGGCGCACGCAATTCTGTTCAACCTGCGCAATATCGGCAAGGGCCGTCTTGAGGCCGGCCGCGTCACGCAGCACGCCGACATTGCGCGCCAGTGTCTTGCGCAGAACGGTGATCGCTTCCCGCTCCTCGACGTTGCGCTGGCTCGGCAAGCCTGGAGCATCGTCCATCTCGTTCCAGTAGGCGCTGCGCGGGGTCGGCATCAGGCCCTGGATATCTTCCGCGATGCGCGCGGCAAAAACGACCGCCTCCAACAGCGAATTGGATGCCAGGCGGTTGGCGCCGTGGGCACCGGTTGAAGCCACTTCACCCGCGGCCCACAGACCGTCAAGCGACGTCCGGCCGTTGGCATCGGTCAGGACCCCGCCCATGTGGTAATGCTCCGCGGGCGCCACGGGCAGCAGATCCTTTGCCGGATCGATGCCCGCTGCGGAGGCTGCCGCGAAGACGGTCGGAAAATCGTCCTTGAACCTTTCGCCGATCGCTGTCCGGCAGTCGAGGAAGGCCCCCCGGCCTTCGGACACCTCCCGGTGAATGGCCCGGGCAACGATGTCGCGCGGCGCCAGTTCCAATTCCGGGTGAACACCTTCCATGAAGCGTTCGCCGTCCTTGTTGACGAGGGTGGCTCCCTCGCCGCGCAGGGCTTCGGTTGCCAGCGGTGCCGGATCCTTGCCGAGATCAAGCGCGGTCGGGTGAAACTGCACGAATTCGGCATCGGCAATCACCGCACCGGCGCGGGCCGCCATGGCAAGGCCATGACCGTTGGCTTCGTGCGGGTTGGTCGTCAGTTCGTAGAGGTGACCGATGCCGCCGGAAGCAAGCACCACGGCCTTTGCCGGGAAAATCAGCCGTTCCAGACCGCCACGCCGGCGCGCCAGGACCCCGGTTACATACCGTCCTTCGCCAATGAAGCTTTCGCCGATGTAGCCTTCCAGAATGCGGATCGACGGCGTCTTGCGAACAGCTGCGATCAGGGCATCCATGATCGCCCGGCCTGCCATGTCGCCGCGCACACGTACAACCCGGCTCTGGGAATGGGCGGCTTCGCGTGAAAACTTCAGCCGGCCTTCAAGATCCTGATCGAACGGAACGCCATAGGACAAGAGGTCATGAACCCGGGCACTGCCTTCGCGGGTCATCTCTTCGACGATCTTTTCCTCGCAAATGCCGCAGCCGGCGGCCAGCGTATCGTCGCGGTGTTTTTCCACCGAGTCCTGCTCGGAGATCGCAGCGGCAATACCGCCCTGCGCCCAGGCAGAGGACGCCCCTTGCCCGATCGGAGCGTTGGTGATGACGGTGACCGGGCGCGGGCTGAGCTTCAGCGCGCAGAAAAGGCCTGCCAGACCTCCCCCCAGAATGACGACATCATCCACATCCTTGCCTATATAGGCAGGTGCAAAATCCTCAACCGACACGGCCATGGGAAACTTCCTGGAACAGACGGGGCAAGAGCCCCAAAGAAACTCCCGGGCCGGCAGGCCCGGAAGCAATCGCATAGATGCGGTTTAGACCGAAGCCGGTCAGATTTTCAAGTTGATCATCCGCTCGACCGCGGTGCGGGCCCTGTCGGCCACCGCCGGGTCGACGACCACTTCCTCTTTCATCTCCAGAAGAGTGTCGAGGATCTTGTTCAGCGTGATCCGCTTCATGTGCGGGCAAAGGTTGCAAGGGCGGATGTAGTCGACACCCGGCGTTTCGCTGGCAACATTGTCCGCCATGGAGCACTCGGTGATCATCATCACCTTTTCCGGACGCTTTGTCTTGACCCAGTCGATCATGTGCGCGGTGGAACCGGCAAAGTCGGCTTCCGCGACCACTTCGGGCGGGCACTCCGGATGGGCAATGATCTTCACATTCGGTTCGATCTTGCGATAGTCGCGCAGCTCTTCCGCGGTGAAGCGCTCATGCACTTCGCAGGCACCGTCCCAGACCAGAACCTCGACGTCGGTCTTGTTGCCGACGTTTGCGGCCAGATACTTGTCCGGGATCAGGAACACCTTGTCGACGCCGAAGCTTTCCACGACCTGCAGCGCGTTGGAAGACGTGCAGCAGATGTCGCATTCCGCCTTCACGTCGGCAGACGTGTTCACATAGGTGATGATCGGGATGCCGGGGTTCCGCTCGCGCAGGGCCCGCACATCGGCACCGGTAATGGATTCAGCCAGCGAGCAGCCTGCACGCATGTCCGGGATCAGCACGGTCTTTTCCGGGCTCAGGATCTTCGAGGTCTCTGCCATGAAGTGCACGCCGCACTGGACGATGACTTCCGCATCGGTGCGGGTCGCCTCGATGGCCAGCTGCAGGCTATCGCCAACGATATCGGCAACACCATGGTAGATATCCGGCGTCATGTAGTTGTGCGCCAGGATAACCGCGTTGCGCTGCTTCTTCAGCTTGTTGATCGCATGGATGGTCGGCGCCAGAGCAGGCCATTCAATGGCCGGGATGATGTGCTTGACCTTCTCGTAGATCGGCGCAGTCGCCTCTGCGACCTCCGGCGTATAACGCAGGTCCGGGCGCTCCAGCTTGCCGAAACGCTCCAGTGCCGTCAGTCCGGCGGCAATCGGTGCTCCAACCGGTGCTTTGGTCTGGGCAATGGTCATGGCGACCTCCCTTTTTTGCGCGGCGCGAAGGGTATTTTGTGCCGCTATTTAATTATACTCAACTTGAGCATATCAGAGACAAAAGAAAACGGGCGGTGATGCCCATACTTTTGCTCTTTCGGAGTTTATATAGTCATGAGCAAATCGAAAATCTACAAAAATCCGAAAAATTCTCGCGCGGAATCCGATTTGCCTTTGTTTTCCTGAGCTTAAGACGCAACTTTTCCGTTTCCGGAAAGCCGGCTAACAATTATCGCCTTCACATACGAGATGCAAACGGCAAAACCAACCGTGCTCTCGCAACATCTGTTACTGTGTTTCCACCACAACGTGCAACTTGCTGACATGATCGAAGTTTTTCCGTTCCATTTGCAACGCTGATCAATCCATCAAAAATACGCGTTTTGAGATTGGCTCACTTCAGACTATTCCTATCGTAATATCACGATCAGAGACACGTCCATGACAACAGCTTCCTCCACCGGCCGGGTCGGCCCGAATATCCCGCTGGTGATTTCCTGCGGCTGTTTGATCGCCCTCATTTCGTTCGGGCCACGTTCTGCCATGGGCCTGTTCTTTCAGCCCATGACCGAGGCCAGGGACTGGAGCCGCGAGATCTTCGCACTGGCACTGGCGATCCAGAACCTTATGTGGGGCATCGGACAGCCGATCGCCGGCATGATGGCCGACCGGTTCGGAACCTGGAAGACCATGACACTTGGCGCAGTCCTCTACTGTGCCGGCCTTTTGCTGATGATCGACGCGGAAAGCACCGTCGCCCTGCACATTTCCGCAGGTGTGCTCATCGGGCTCGGCATTGCCTGTTCGTCCTTCTCGCTGGTTCTGGCGGCTTTCGGCCGTGCCGTCTCGCCTTCACAGAGAACACTGGCCTTTGGTATCGGCACAGCCTCCGGATCTCTCGGCCAGTTCCTGTTTGCCCCACTTGGCGGCACGCTGATTGCCAGCATCGGCTGGCAGCAGACCCTCATCGTCTTCGCCGGCCTTGTGGCAATTGTTCCACTTCTGGCGATCGCGCTCAGGGGCAAGTCGGAGCTGCCGAAAGATAGCAATCCGGCGAACGACCAGAAACTGTCCTCCGCCATTTCCGAAGCCTTCGGAACACGCGGATTTATCCTGCTCACCTTCGGCTTTTTCGTCTGCGGCTTTCACGTCGCCTTCATCACGGTTCACCTGCCGCCCTATATCGCCGACCTTGGCCTTGACCCCGCCTGGGGTGCCACGGCCATCGCCCTCATCGGTCTTTGCAACATCGCGGGCTCATTGCTGTCAGGATACATTTCCGGCCGCTATTCCAAGCCGATCTTCCTGTCGCTGATCTATCTCGGCCGCGCCGTCGCGATTTTCGCCTTCATCATGCTGCCGGTCACGCCCGCCTCGGTACTCGTGTTCTCCGGCGTGATGGGTCTCCTGTGGCTGTCGACCGTGCCACCGACATCGGGCCTCGTCGCCGTCATGTTCGGGCCGCGCTACATGGCAACCCTGTTCGGCTTCGTCTTCCTGTCGCACCAGGTCGGCTCGTTCCTGGGTGTGTGGCTCGGCGGCAAGATCTACGACGAAACAGGCTCCTATGACGCCATCTGGTGGCTGGGCATCGCCCTCGGCATCTTCGCCGCCATCGTGCATTGGCCGATCCAGGAAAAACCAGTTGACCGGCTCGCTGCTGCACCTGCCGAGTGAGGCGCTGCATCCAAGAAGCCGCGCTTCCACTTAATGGAAGCGCGGCCATTCAGGAAAGTTGTACTGAAAAGACAGAAAACACTGTCGCAAGCATCTGCAGGTTTATTCTGTCTGACATCAAAGCTTTTATATAGACGGCAAAAAACTCGTCAGCCGGCTCATTGAGCTTGATGCCGTTAAATTCAAGAAAAACTAGTGCTGCCATAAAAGCTATACGTTTATTGCCGTCCACTAAGGCATGCGCCTTGCCGATACCATAAACATATTCACACGAGAGCATAAAGAGGTTGGTTTCGCCTGCATAATGAAACCGATTTACAGGGCGCTCCAATGCAGCAGCCAATTCGTTTGGCCGCACCAATTCGACCCGATGCTTCGGATAGAGGTCCCCAACTGCTTGAATTATTTCTTCTGTTTCATCAAGTGACAACCAGACCGGCTCAATCAGTCTTGTCATTCACCAAGGGACTTCATTGTCGCCGCGAACCGGGTGTTGTTATCAACTACCATTTCGCGAATAGTACGACGCCTCGTTGCTTGATTGCTTGCGGGAGACGTTTTCTCTCCTTCAGCGAAAGCTTCCTCAGGTTGCATCGGTTCGTTTCTTCGACCGTCCGATCTCGTTTCCATCAACCCAAATATCCCTACTTCTATTTGGAATAGGATAACGCAAAATAATCCAATCCCAAAATTCTCAATCCTTTGCTTATCCCGCCACCTTCGAGAAGTCCGCCACGACGTGGGTCGCATCGCGGATTTCAGCAAGGAGCTGCAGGCGGTTCATGCGCAGCGTGGCGTCCTCGGCATTGACCAGGATATCGTCGAAGAAACGGTCGACCGGAGCACGCAATTTCGACAGCGCTTCCATTGCCCCTTCGAAGTTCTCGCTTGCCACGGCGTCGGCCGCTTCAGCCCGGGCCACATCGATGGCAGCGGCCAGATCGATTTCGGCCTGCTCCTGGAAGTGATCCGCATGCGGCTTGCCGGAAACAGGGCTACCGTCCTTCTTTTCCTCGGCCTTCAGAATATTCACCGCACGCTTGTAACCAGCCAGCAGGTTGGTGCCGTCGTCGGACGACACGAACTTGCCAAGCGCCTCGACGCGGCGAACCACCATCAGGAGATCGTCCTGGCCTTCCAATGCAAAGACCGCGTCGATCAGATCGTGGCGCGCGCCTTCATCCTTCAAGTGGACTTTCAGGCGATCGCCGAAGAAGGACAGCAGATCGGCAACAAGAGCTGCGGGATCGCTCGCTTCAACACCTTGAAGATCCAGAGCGGAACGAATGGCATCGCCCAGCCTGATCCTGAGGTTGTTTTCCAGAATGATCCGGATCACGCCCAGAGCCGCGCGGCGAAGCGCGTAAGGGTCCTTGGAGCCGGTCGGCTTTTCATCGATGGCCCAGAAACCTGCGAGAAGGTCCAGCTTTTCGGCAAGGGCCACGGCAACGGCGACCGGGTCGGTCGGCACGCTGTCACTTGGTCCCTGCGGCTTGTAATGCTCTTCGATAGCCGTTGCCACCGACGCATCCTCGCCCTGGGCTGTTGCATAGTAGCGGCCCATGAGGCCCTGCAATTCCGGGAATTCGAACACCATGTTGGAGACAAGGTCCGCCTTGGCGAGTTCCGCCGCGCGTCTGGCCTTGGTTTCATCCGCCCCGGCAACCGTAGCCAGTTCGGCCGAAAGCGCGATCAAACGCTTCACCCGCTCGCCAACGCTGCCGAGCTTTTCGTGAAACTTGACTTCATCCAGCTTGGGCAGGTTGTCCGAAAGCTTCGACTTCAGGTCGGTTTCCCAGAAGAAGCGGGCATCGGACAGGCGTGCGCGGATAACCTTCTCGTTTCCGGCCACGATCAGCTTGCCGCCATCGTCGGCAATGATGTTGGAAATCAGAACGAACTTGTTGGCAAGGCGCCCGGTGGCCGGGTTCTTCAGCACGAAGCACTTCTGGTTGACCTTGATGGTCAGCTGAATGCACTCGTCCGGGATCGTCAGGAAATCCTCGTCGAAGCTGCCCGTCAGCACCACAGGCCATTCAACCAGCCCGGCAACCTCTTCCAGAAGACCCGGATCCTCCACCAGATCGAGGCCTAGCGCCAGCGCACAATCCTTGGCGTCATTCTGGATGATGTCCTTGCGGCGGTCGGCATCCAGCACGACCTTGTGCTTCTCAAGCGAAGGCGCATAGTCGTCGAAACGGCGCACGTCGAAGGCCTCATCCGCCAGGAAGCGGTGGCCGCGTGTGGTCTTGCCCGCCTTTATGCCATCGAATTCGAACGGAACCACGTCCGGTTCTTCCGTTTCAGGACCGAAGGTCGCGACGATTGAGTGCAGCGGCCGCACCCAGCGTGTGGATCCAGTGCCCCAGCGCATGGCTTTCGGCCAGGGGAAGTTGCGCAGGATGCCCGGCATGAACTCGGCAATGACGTCGATCGCCGAACGGCCCGGCTTTTCGATCACCGCAACGTAGAAATCGCCCTTTTTCGGGTCCGTCTGAATGGTCGCCTGATCGATCGACGTCAGCCCGGCGCCTCTCAGGAAGCCTTCCAGTGCCTTTTCGGGAGACCCGACGCGCGGTCCCTTGCGTTCTTCACGCGTGGCGGCAGAGCCAGCGGGAACACCGGCAACATGCAGGGCCAGACGCCGCGGTGTCGCGAAGGCCTTAGCACCCTCATAGGGCAAACCGGCATCCACCAGGGCATTGGTCACGAGAGATTTCAGGTCTTCGGCCGCCTTGCGCTGCATGCGGGCCGGAATCTCTTCGCTGAAAAGTTCAAGCAGAAGATCGGGCATGGATATCTGGACCTTTGGTCTGGTGGAATAACACCGGAAACGGTTTGCGCCGTCCGTTACCAAGACAACGGAGACTTGTCACCCCCTTTCGCGGAACCGGACAACGGGCGACCTGCCCATTTTGACGCCAGTCCGTCTGCTTTGTTTCACTCTTCTTCAAGGATTGCATGTGAAACTGCGCGACTTGTTAGCAGTTGTATGTATTGGGACCGACCTTGTGGCGAACCGGGAAGTTGCAGACAACAGATATATGACACGATCTATAGTTGCGTTACTTGCGATAGTTCTTGTCATTTTTACTGGGGTTAAGGTCCTTCCAGTACTTTTCCCGACCTACCAAATTCATAATTCGCAAATGACGTTCGACGTGGTCACCAGCCTCCTTCTGGGCATCGCCATCTTCAGTCTGGGATATGGCACGTGGGCAACGCGCCGTTTGCGCAAGGAGCTGAAGGCAAGATCGTCGGCTCATTCCGAAGCCCTGGCCCTTGCCCAGCACGACCCGCTGACCGGGCTGCCAAATCGCCGCCGGCTGCTGGAGGCCTTTGCCGATCTGACCCGTGAGGTGAAGCCTGACTGCTTTCGTGCCGTAATGATGCTCGACCTTGACGGGTTCAAGCCGATCAACGACGTCTATGGTCATGCCTTTGGCGACAATCTGCTGCGAAGCTTTGCCGACCGACTGGCCGAAACTCTCGGCAAGGAAGGCATTGTCGCCCGTCTCGGAGGGGACGAATTTGCCATCGTCTCCCCTGTGTTCAAGGACAAATCCGAGGCAGCCGGCTTCGCCAGGCGACTGTTGACGCGGATCAACGATCGTTTCGAGTTCGGCGACCGCCAGATTTCCATCGGCACCGGTATCGGCATCGCGCTTTATCCCCATGACGGCCACGCGGTCACGGAGCTATTGCGCCGGGCCGATATTGCCCTTTACCGGGCCAAATCCTCTGGGCGCTCGACCTACCGGTTCTTCGAGGTCGACATGGATGCCTCGATCCTGCATCGCACGCTACTGGAACAGCGTCTGCGCCGCGCAATTTCGGAACATGAGGTGAAGGCCTATTACCAGCCGATCCTGGACATGGATTCCGGCCGCATCGCAGGCTTCGAAGCCCTTGCACGCTGGACCGATGCCGATTTCGGCAAGGTACCGCCGCTGCAGTTCATCCCGATTGCCGAAGACTGCGGCATCATCTCCGAGCTGACCCAGCATCTGCTGGAGGACGCCTGCAAGGTCGCTACCACCTGGCCGGACGATCTCTACCTGTCCTTTAATCTGTCGCCGGTGCAGTTGCAGGATCCGGCCTTGCCGACCCAGATCAATGCCATCTTGAAGAAATTCGAATTTCCGCCCAGACGGCTGGTGCTGGAGATCACCGAAACGTCGCTGGTGAAGAACCCGGAATCGGCCAAACGCATCCTGACCGAGCTGACGGAAGCCGGCATTTCCATTGCGCTCGACGATTTCGGCGCAGGCCATTCCAGCCTGAGCTATCTGCGCGATTTCCCGATCAAGAAGGTCAAGATCGACAAGTCCTTCACCGAACGCATGCTGGAAGACAAGCAGTGTGCCGCCATCGTCGAGGCCATACTGGTCCTGTCCAAGGGGCTAGACATCGACGCTGTCGCGGAAGGGATCGAGGAAAGCGCGGTCCATGACGCGTTGAATTCCAACGGCTGTCACTACGGTCAGGGCTTCCTTTATGCAGCGGCCGTTACTTCAGACGAAGCCTGCAGTCTGCTGGAATCCCAGGTCGACGGACGGTTTCCCTTCAGCGAGAAGACAGACGCCGCCTGACCGCGCCCCTCATCCTCCGAGAAACAGAAGGATGATGACCGCATTGGCCAGATCTACAAAGAATGCGGACACGAGTGGCAGGATCAGGAATGCCTGGGTTGCCGGGCCGAAGTGTTTGGTGATTGCGGTCATGTTGGCAATGGCCGTCGGTGTCGCGCCCAGTGCAAACCCTGCAAAGCCCGCCCCCAGCACCGCCGCGTTGTAGTTCCGGCCCATCAACGGATAAAGCGCCAGGATGATGAAGGCGGCCGCAACGACGACCTGCGTGAAAAGAATGAGCAGCATCGGCCCCGCCAGTCCCGCAATGGTCCACAGCTGCAGGCTCATGAGTGACATCGTCAGAAAAATGCCAAGTGCAAGGTCCGACAAGACCGCCAGGGACTTGGACCGGGCCGGCCAGGTCATTTTCGGAAAGACCAGCGGCACGGTGTTTGACAGCACGATGCCACAGAAGAGACAGCAGACGAACACCGGCAGATCGAGGCCTATTCCCGCGCTTAAGGCTTCCTGAAGCGCGACGCCGAGGCCAATGGCGATGTTGAGAACCAGCAGCGAGCGCATCAGCCCGGTGTGGGTCACGCTCGTGTCTGCCTCTCGTTCCATCTCAAGGCCGATCATGGGGGCTTCTTCCGGGCGGTTCGGATCCGGTTTGCCACCCCGTTTTTCGATCAGAAACTTGCCCACCGGACCACCAAGAAGGCTGGCGGCGATCAAGCCGAGCGTTGCCGTCGCAGCACCGATGTCGACCGCCCCTGGAACGCCATAGTCGGTGGCCAGCTTCGGCCCCCACGCAATTGCCGTGCCGTGGCCGCCAACCAGCGAAATGGTGCCTCCAAGAAGGCCGAACCCTGTGGGCAGACCCAGCGCCGCCGCAATGCCTGAGCCGACAGCATTCTGCAGCAGCATGTAACAGACGGTGAGCATCAGCAGGATCAGAAGCGGCTTGCCCCCCTTGGCCAGGTCCATGAAGCGGGCGTTCAAGCCGATTGCCGTAAAGAAGCAATACAGCAGGTAATCACGCGACTGCAGGGAGAACCCGATTTCCGTTCCAAGCCCCAGGTAGACTACGAGGGACAGGAACGCGACAAGCAGGCCGCCTGATACCGGTTCCGGAATGTTGAACCTGTCCAGAACCAGAATCTTCTTGTTCAGCCGCACGCCCAGGAAATAGACGAGGATTGCCAGATTGAAGCTGACAAACTCCGTTAGCGTGATTGTTTCGCCGGCCATCCGCACCCCCGCTCCTGCTTGATGCTTCCACTATGCCGTTCGAAGCAGCTTGCGCAAGGCGGAGCTGACGATCCTCAGCTCGTTACCAGCCGCCGCCACCGCCACCGCCGCCACCGCCGCCGGAAAAGCCGCCGGAGGAACCCGACGATCCGGAGCTGGAGGATTTCGGAGCTGGCAGAGACGACTGGAAGGAGCCAGCCATGGAACTTGCCGTCCGGCCGAGGCTGTCGGACACGTGCCGGGCATCGAAGTGATTGCCGGAGTACCAGCCCGGATGGTAGCTGGCGGCCGCAGCCGCCCCGGCAGCGGTTGTCAGCCAGGCCTCGAAGGCCTTTGCCCAGGGCTTTTCGACGCCAAGCGCAACGGCGTAGGGCAAAAGCTCCTCGAAATGATCCGTGCTCATATCCGGAAGCTTTTCCATATTGAGCCGCTCCTTTTCCGCCACGCTCAGATACATCCGAAGACCCTCGATTTCATCGAGAGCCTGGCGGCCGATTGCCGTCGGTGCGCCGATCAGGAAAAAGAACAGGATGTTGAGGGCAACCAGCGCCACCGCGATGAACGGCAGAACAGGCAAGGAATCCACACCGCCATTCACATGGAAGGCACCGAAAGCTGCCCCTGATATTGCGAGACCAAAGACTATGAAGATCAGCGCCATACGCAGTTTCATGCTGGCGAAGCGGAAGATGGCCCTCCCCAGATTGACTGAAATGACGGTCGCAAAAACGGAAAAGACCAGAAAGACGATGACGAACCCTTCCTGACCCGGCTGCAGTCCACCGAAAGCCAGCAGCGCGACAATGGTAACCAGGCTTAGTATGAACCCGGGAATGAGATAGCCCCTGTTCGCCCTGAAAAAGACGTTTCGGCTCTCCCGCTCGATAGCCGCCCGGAATTTTTTCCCCAGCGCCTGGATAGAGGTGCCGTTGTCCTTGTTGAGGGTCAACGGACTCCCCCGTCCGCTTAGCCAGTCCTCAAGCGCAGCTTCGCCCCTGGGCAGCCCGAAGCCCGGGATCTGACCTTCCCGTCCTTTCCGGTTCAGAACCAGAGTTGTATCGCCATCCGTCTCTTCAAGTCGCAAGCGTTTCTTGACCGCGAGGTTGAGGCAGGCTGCAGACAGGGCCACCCAGCCACCATCCCCGAATCCTCGGTTGACAATGTATTTGGCAAGAGCCGGCGAGATGCCGGAAGGCGGTGAAAACCTCGGGAAAACAACACCTTCAGAAGGATCCTGGCCAACCATCCACCAGGCTGCGAAATAATAAAGCAGCACCAGCAGCACCCCGGCTCCTCCGATCAGCTCCGATCTGTAGTCCTCGACGAAATACTCCAGCTGTTCGGCTTCCGTAGGCGCTGCAATTGCGCCTTTCGGAAGGCTGACGTTGATCGACAAGCCTTCGTAGGCCCCCAGAACCTCGGTTGTCCGGAAGATAATCTCAGAACCACCCTGGGCGCTCTGTGCCTCAAAGGCATTTCCGGTTTCGCCATAGCCGCCCGTATAGGCCGTCCATGCGCTGGCTTTCACCCCTTCCGGCAAAACGACCCGCGCGATGGCCTCATCAACGGGGAAGATCCATTCGTTGCCGGTCGCGTTCCAATAGACCTCGTCATGGTCTTCAAAGAAACGGATTTGCCGATTGGTTTCATAGGTGAAGGTGTAGGTGTAGTTGCCCGGTGACAGGAAGGTGTTCTCGTCCCCCACATAGATCCGCGCACCCTGGCTGTTCTCGTTGGTGTGGTAGGAGGCCGGAGCGCCGTCCTGCAGCACCGAGAGCAACTTGAAGCCGGCCTTGTAGATGCGCCCGTTTGCACCTTCCACCGCAAGCGGGATATCGCGGAAAATGCCCCGCTTGATCTGATCGCCTTCCGCACTGACGGTAATCGTTTCGGTAACCGTCAGCGTGCCATTGCTCGCAACGTCAATATCGGAAACGAACTTCAAGATGCGTTCGTCTGCTTGCGCGCAAAGTCCGGCAGTCAGCAGGACGAAGACGGCCAGGATGCCGGCGGAGATCCGGTTCAGCATTGCGCGCACCTCAGAACTGAACCTTGGGAACCGCGCGGTCAGCCTCGTCTTCGATTTCGAAGTACTCGGCCTTTTCGAACTTGAACTGGTTGGCAATCAGATTGGATGGGAAGCTCTCGACCGCAACATTCAGGTTCCGGACCGCGCCATTGTAATAACGGCGCGCCATCTGGATGGCGTTTTCGATCTCGTCCAGCGAATTGTGAAGGTCGGAAAAGTTCTGACTTGCCTTCAGGTCTGGATAGGCTTCCGCAACTGCAAACAGGCGACCGAGAGCATGACTGAGTTCTCCTTCTGCCTTTGCACGGCCTGCAACGTCGTCCTTCGGCACTGCCGAAACTTGCGCGCGCATGCTGGTCACGGCCTCGAGCGCTTCCTTTTCGTGCGAGGCGTAGCCTTTCACGGTCTCGACAAGGTTGGGAATGAGATTTGCCCGCCGCTTGAGCTGGACATCGATGCCGCTCCAGCCCTCCTCGACCATCTGCCGTTTCTTGACAAGTCCGTTGTAAAGAACGATCGCAAAAACAGATAGCGCAACCAGCGCTGCAAGAAAGAACCAGGACAAGACAATCACCTCCAGAAAATGTGTTCTGGAAGCTAACCGGGAGGTGCTGACTTGTCATCTTCTTCAAGCGACCGACGCCTGAATTGAGTCATTCTGTAATCTTCGACACAGGATTGCAGATAAGCTTGGGCAAGCTTGCCTGAAACGCCTGAACGAAAGGTCGGCCACCAATGTGCGTCTTGCAACTTTGCAGAATGATCCCGGTACTTGCGGTGCTGCTGTTGGTGCTGGCAACGCAAGAGGCCCATGCCTCGCTTGCTGACCAATATCGCTGTTCGAATGGCGATCTGGTCTTTCACGTCATCTTCAACCCGCAGGAACCGGGGCCCGCGACGCTTTCCGGACCTGTTGGCGGAAAGGCACATACGCAAGTCCTGCTTGACCCGGTTCCGGGCGCTTCGGGAGAAAGTTTCGAGCGGGGAAACACCCGGTTTTCCGGCAATCGACAGGCAAGCCACCTGGACATCGGCGACATGCGCTTCGCCTGTGAACTGGAGCCCGAGCCGGGCTCGGAACCCGAGTGAGCCTTCACAGGTTGCTGGTAGCGGTAAAATGAACAACCTGGATATTGCCTGACGAAAACGGGGCCAACCTGGCCCCGCATTCGATTGATCAAAAAGATCCGCCTCAAGCCGGAATGCGTTATTCCGCAGCCTGGTTGTGATAGCCGACACCGCCGGCTTCCGTTTCAAGGAAGGCAGCGCCGCAGGCCTTGGCCAGTTCGCGGACACGCAGGATATAGCTCTGGCGCTCGGTCACGGAGATGACGCCGCGCGCGTCGAGCAGGTTGAAGGCATGGCTGGCTTTGATGCACTGGTCATAGGCTGGCAGCACCACCTGATGGACATTGGCACCGGCAGCTTCACGAGCTTTCGCACCGGCTTCCAGCAGTGAACGGCATTCGGCTTCGGCATCCTTGAAATGGCGGAACAGCATTTCGGTGTCCGCGTGCTCGAAATTGTGCCGCGAGTATTCCTGCTCGGCCTGCAGGAAAACATCGCCATAGGTGACCTTGGCATCGCCTTCCATGCCGTTGTAGTTGAGGTCATAGACGTTATCGACGCCCTGAATATACATCGCCAGGCGCTCAAGGCCGTAGGTCAGCTCGCCGGAGACGGGCGAGCATTCAAAGCCTGCCACCTGCTGGAAATAGGTGAACTGGGAGACTTCCATGCCATCGCACCAGCATTCCCAGCCGAGGCCCCAGGCCCCCAGGGTCGGGCTTTCCCAGTCGTCTTCCACAAAGCGGATATCGTGCAGCTTCGGGTCAAGGCCGATCGCGTAGAGCGAATTCAGATAGAGCTCCTGAAGGTTTGCCGGTGACGGCTTCAGGATCACCTGGAACTGGTAGTAGTGCTGCAGACGGTTCGGGTTCTCACCATAACGGCCGTCGGTCGGGCGGCGCGACGGCTGCACATAGGCAGCCCGCCACGGACGCGGGCCGAGTGAACGCAGCGTGGTCGCCGGGTGGAACGTACCGGCGCCGACTTCCATGTCGTAAGGCTGAAGCACAACACAGCCCTGGTCGGCCCAGTAGCGCTGCAGGGTCAGGATCAGGCCTTGAAAGGAGTTTTCCGGCCGCATGTGCGCCGGCAGGGTTTCAGTCGACATGAAGATGTTCCGCGAATATGGCTGTGCCCGGCGTGCACGTATCGCCGGTTTGGGCGACAGGTGCCACGATGTCGGGGCAAGGTCAAGGCGAAGCGGGCGTGGCGGTTTCAGATTGACGGAGCGCCGGCACCAAGGTATCCCTCGCACCGGCTTCAGAATGCCTGCCGCTCGCGGACGACAGTCACGGTGAAATTCTGGTCTTCAAGACTTTCTGTTCCCCACGCATTTCGCGCTGGTGGCAATGCGAGCCCCTCCTTCCCGATCGAAATGCCCATTGATGGAGAACGGAATGTCTTCCGACATATCCCGGCCCAACGCCTATACGCATGGGCCAATCCTTCCGACCCTGGCCAGAACCGCCTTGCCCATCATCCTGGTGATGAGCATGAACGGGTTGCTGACCGTGGTCGATGCCATATTCCTCGGCCTTTTCGTCGGGCCGGATGCCCTCAGCGCCGTCACGCTGATGTTTCCTGCCTATATGCTGCTTGCGGCGTTGGCGACACTTGTTGCCAGCGGCATGTCCAGCGTGCTCGCCCGCAAACTCGGAGCCGACCTTCGTGCCGAAGCCGAAGCGGTTTTTGCCGGTGCCCACGGCCTGGCACTTGCCATCGCTGGCATCGTGATCGCCCTCTTCCTGGGTGTAGGTGACGGCCTCACCCGGGCCGCCGCTGACGGTTCAGTGGAGATTGCCGGTATGAGCCATACCTACATGGCCATCACGGTTGCCTTCACACCACTGATGTTCGTGCTGTCGGTAAATGCTGACGCGCTGCGCAACGAAGGCCTCGCGGTTGTAATGGCAGGCTTCAGCCTGCTTGTTTCGCTGGCCAACATCGCCTTCGATTATCTGCTGATCGCGGTCTACGATTACGGTGTTGCCGGTAGTGCGGCCGGAACCGTGCTGGCACAGGCGATGGCGCTTGCAATCATGCTGGGTCTAAGACTGAGCGGGAAAACGGAATTGTCACCGTCCGCGCTCCTGCGATATCCGCTGACATCTTTCTGGCGCGATATCCTGATGCTTGGTGCACCTCAGAGCCTCAGCTTCATCGGCATCGCGCTGGGCTCCGCCGCAACCATCGCCGCACTGCAGACGGCCGGTGCCAGCGGTTACGAGGCAACGGTCGCCGCTTTCGGGATCGTTACCCGGGTCATGACCTTCTGCTATCTGCCTCTCCTGGGACTTGCCCAGGCGCTACAGTCCATGATCGGAAACAATATCGGGGCAGGTCTGTGGCATCGCTCGGACAGCACCTTGCGGGCTGGCCTGGTTGTGGCCCTTGTCTACTGCGGCCTTGCGGAACTCGTGCTCACGCTGTTCTCACACCAGGTCGGTTTCGCATTTGTCGACGATCCAGGCGTGGCGGCGGAAGTCGGCCGGATCCTTCCGGTGATAATGGCGCTCTACTTTGTCGCGGGGCCGCTGTTCATGGTTGCGACCTACTTTCAGGCGCTCGGAGATGCGGCTCGGGCAGCTCTGCTGAGCCTCGCCAAACCCTATGCTTTCTTTCTGCCGCTGGTGTTCCTGATGCCGGTCTATTTCGGAGAGGGCGGCATCTGGCTGTCCAGTCCGCTGGCGGAACTGATGCTGCTGGTGGTGACGCTGGTCCTGCTCGGTATTACCGCGCGCACCGGGACAGCGCGCTGGGGACTTTTCCGGGCGGTACCGGCAAATTGAAACCGCTGAAACAAAGCACCTGACGGCGGGCGGGCAAACTGCCCGCCGTTGCGTCAGGCTTGCGGACGGTACTTGCCGCTGACCGGGTCAAGCACAAGCTTGGCACCGCGGCCATTGGGATCGGCTTTTGCAGCTGCCCTGGAAATCTGGTTTTCAACCTCGGCCATCTTGCGCTTCACGCGCTGCACGATCCAGTAACCTCCCACGGCCAATGCGGCGACGCCTATCAATTCGGTCATGTTTTTTCCCCTTGCTCACCCGATTTTCACACAGGCATTGTGCCTTTTTAAAGGCCGTAGCGCATCCACATTGCCCGTTCCTCGACAGAGGAGATCAACTCCTCGCCGACCCCGTCCAGCAGTCGGCCCTTTGCAAGGCCGACACCAAGCCCGGCCTTGCGGCCAAAAAGGCCACGCGGTGCAGAAATCAATTTTGGCTCGGCCTTGTCACCGTACCGGTCCTTGATCACTTCGCGCAGGTCGCCGATCGCGTCGACCAACCCAAGCTGAACACCGGTGCGCCCGGTCCAGAACTTGCCCGTGAAAAGATCCGGATCATCTGCGAGCACGTCACCGCGACGCGATTTCACCATGTCGATGAAGGTCTCGTGGATCTCGAGCTGCAGGCTCTTGATGTATTCGATGTCTTCCGGCACTTCCGGCTGGAAGGGATCGAGGGTCACCTTCTTTTCACCTGCGGTATAAACGCGCCGATCAACGCCGATTTTCTTGATCATCTCCGTGAAGCCGAACCCGGCTGCAACCACACCGATCGAGCCGACGATGGACGACGGATCGACAAAGATCTCGTCCCCTGCGAGCGCAATCATGTAACCGCCGCTGGCAGCCACATCCTCAACGAAAACCAGAACGTCCTTCTCGTTTTCCTTGGCCAGGTCCCGGATCCGCTTGAAGATGAGCCTCGATTGAACGGGCGAGCCACCCGGCGAATTGACCATCAGGGCCACCGCCGGTGCTTTCTTCATCGAGAAGGCTTTTTCCAGGGGGATGGACGCGGTCGCCAGGGACAATCCGGACTTCAGCGGCCCACCGCCACCGATTGCCCCATGCAGGCGCACGACCGGAATGACAGGCTTATCGTTTCGAAAGGGTTTGGGAAGAAACCGGCGAAGGGATGAAATCACGCGCAATAGGCCCTGAAAGAGTTCACAAACTCCATCCGATATATGTACGCAAAGCCCGCTTGCAAAGACTCCAGGCCGTCAAAACCTTGTCGCACGGTTTAACGCGCCCAAGCGCTGTTCAACCACCGAAAGCGCTGATCTTCTTTTTGCGCTTGCGTTTCGGCTT
Organism: Roseibium algicola; assembly: GCF_001999245.1. Lineage (NCBI taxonomy): Bacteria > Pseudomonadati > Pseudomonadota > Alphaproteobacteria > Hyphomicrobiales > Stappiaceae > Roseibium > Roseibium algicola. Next base: position 1,293,641 of record NZ_CP019630.1, read on the forward strand.
TTCGTCTTCTTCTTTCATGCGCTCCAGAACGTCTTCCGGTTTGGGCTTGGGCGACGCTTCGAACGGCCAGGTGAGCCTGACACCGGCCTGGTTGTTCTTGCGCCAGACAATTTCTGCACTGATTGGCAGATCGAGACCGGGAATGGAGACCTCGATGTCATCGGGAAGTCGATCCAGCTTGTCGCCTTCCAGCCGGCATCCGGACCTGCTGGCATCAACGATCCGACATCTCATTGTTGCCGAATTGGTCTTGCCGCAAACGATTGCCGTGATCCAGACTTGCCGCCGGATCTCGCGGCGTTTTTCGCCTGACGCCTCTCGTTTGGTCCTAAAAGAAATTTGCGCTTGCTGATCGCCAAAGGCAATCACGGTCCCGCGGACCAGTTTGTCGAACCCGGCAAGGCGCAAGCCCACCTCCTCCTTCAGGAGGTCAACCCTGTCGGACGCAATCCAACAGCCGTTCTCTGTCAGATCATAGGCCGTTGCTTCGAAACACGACATGTCCGCCAAGTCGACGACGAGCGCCGAAATGCATTTGTCTGCATCCATCGTCATGACCGGTTGTTAAAATCACCCAGAGCGTTACACACTCAATGTTACAACCTGTAGTCTGAAATCCAAGTTAACGCAAGGTCACTTTTGATCTGAAAAAGAAGAAACGTTTGGATGATTGCAGGAAACCATGCAGTCCGAAGGCTATTGCGCTGCTTTTTCTGCCAGCTTCTGCTTGATCGCCAGAAAGTCACGCCAGGACAATCGCTTCTCAAGTGGACTGCGTAAAAGATACGCTGGATGGTAAGTGGCGATAGCCGAGATTTCCCTGCCCTTGCAGGGATAGGTCATCCAGCGCCCGCGCATCTTGCGGATGCCGTCCTGTACCCCGAGCAGGGTCTTGGCGGATGCCGCACCGAGAAAGACGAGCACGTCCGGATTGACCAGTTCGATCTGGCGCAGAATGAACGGCTTGCAGATCTCGGTTTCCTGCGGTGTCGGTGTCCGGTTGCCAGGTGGCCGCCAGGGAACCACGTTGGCGATATAGGCCGACGAGCGATCCAGACCGATCGCACCCAGCATTCTGTCCAGCAATTGGCCGGACCGGCCAACAAAAGGCAAGCCTTGAAGATCCTCGTCGCGGCCCGGCGCCTCGCCGACAAACATCAGCTTCGCCTGTGGATTGCCGTCGGCAAACACAAGCTTCTTGGCGGTCAGCTTGAGGTTGCAGCCGTCGAAACCGCCCAGGCAATTGCGCAGTTCCTCGAGAGTCGGGGCAGATGCCGCCAGATCCCGGGCTGCGGCGATTATCTCCCTGTCGGGCAAGACCGGCGCTTGCCCCGCAACTGCGGGCGGCACGGAAATCGTCTGGGGAGCAACGGGAGCTGCCGGAACCGGAGAGCCTGTCTGCCCCTGGAAATTGCCTGCCGGGGCCTGTTGCCGGGGCTGCTGAGCATGCGTGGGGGCTGTTGCCTGCTGACCGGCCAGCGCACGCTGCGCTGCCTGCGCACGCGTCAGCGCTACCCAATCGACGGGTTCGTCCTGAAGAAAACAATCGACACCCGCACCGGCATAAAAATCCAGCAGGGCTTCAAGGTGTCTCGGGTCGTTCGGGATCTGTTGCAAGAGGCTGCCTCCGGCGCGGAGTTTAACCGCCCCGATCATTTCTACAAGCATGCAGCGCCAGACCACTATCAATCCGGCCGGTTTTCCAAAGCCTGTGCACATTTTCGAAACTGCCGGGAATACCCATTAGTTACGTTTACGTAAACGTTAACTAAACACTTGACGCCCTGCGCCTGCTTTGGTCTATCTGATGCCCAACTGAAGGAATAGCGGCGAAATTTCGCAATTGCCGATGAAAAATGTCGTGTTTTGCGCTGCAAAATGGGGCAAATAGGCGGTAAGGGCTAATAGGCGCTGCTTCCGAACGGACGCAGGTAAGTTGCTCTAACAATTGGGCATCAGCCGTTATCCATACGCTGGTTCACTTGATTTGAGCACCTGGCGGCGCAGAAGTTGCCCTTTGGGCGGAGGGAGAAAAAGATGAGCGAACAAGAAGCGCTTGGCGAACGCGAAAGCATGGATGTGGATGTTGTGATCGTAGGCGCAGGGCCCGCCGGTCTTGCAGCTGCGATCCGGCTGAAACAGATCGCCAACGACAAGGGCGAAGAGCTGAGCGTTGTCGTACTGGAAAAGGGATCCGAGGTCGGCGCGCATATTCTCTCCGGCGCCGTGATTGATCCGATCGCTCTCGACAAGCTGCTTCCGGAATGGCGCGAAGAAGACACGCCGATCAAGACGGCAGTAACCGACGACCACTTCCTCGTGCTGGGGCCGGCAGGTTCCATGCGTTTGCCGAACATGTTCATGCCGAAACTCATGAACAACCACGGCAATTACATCGTCTCGCTTGGCAATGTCTGCCGCTGGCTGGCCGAAAAGGCTGAAGCGCTCGGCGTTGAAATCTACCCGGGCTTTGCAGCTGCCGAGATCCTCTATGACGATAATGGCAACGTGGTTGGTGTTGCGACGGGCGACATGGGCATTGGCCGGGATGGCAAACCCAATGCCATGTTTACACGCGGCATGGAGCTGCGCGGCAAATACACCCTGATCGGTGAAGGCGCACGTGGCTCTCTGGCCAAGCAGCTGATCGAGAAATTCGACCTCGACAAGGACAGCGACGTGCCGAAATTCGGCATCGGCATCAAGGAGCTGTGGCAGATCGACCCGGAGAAGCACCGGCTTGGCCTGGTGCAGCATTCCTTCGGCTGGCCGCTTGACGGCAAGACCGGTGGCGGCTCGTTCCTCTATCACCTGGAAGACAACCAGGTCGCTGTCGGCTTCGTGGTTCACCTCAACTACGAAAACCCCTGGCTGTCGCCCTTTGACGAGTTCCAGCGTTTCAAGACGCACCCGGCGATCCGTGACACCTTCGAAGGCGGCAAGCGTATTTCCTATGGTGCCCGTGCCATTACCGAAGGCGGTTTCCAGTCCGTGCCGAAACTCTCATTCCCCGGCGGTCTGCTGATGGGTTGTTCCGCAGGCTTCGTCAACGTGCCGCGGATCAAGGGCTCCCACAATGCCATGCTGTCCGGCATGCTGGCGGCAGAAGAAGTCATGGCCGCAATCGGCCGCGGCGAAGCACACAACGAGCTGGCCAATTACGACACAGCCTGGCGCGAAAGCCCGATCGGCAAGGATCTCTGGCGTGTGCGCAACGCAAAGCCGCTGTGGTCCAAATTCGGCACCGCTATCGGTGTTGCCCTCGGCGGTCTCGACATGTGGACCAACGAGCTGTTCGGCTTCTCCTTCTTCGGCACAATGAAACACGGCAAGAAGGACGCCGACACCCTGAAGCCGGCCAAGGACTGCAAGAAGATCGACTATCCGAAGCCGGATGGTGTCGTTTCCTTCGACAAGCTGTCTTCGGTGTTCCTCTCCAACACCAACCATGAAGAAGATCAGCCGATCCATCTGAAGGTGAAGGACGAGGCACTGCAGAAGCGCTCGGAACACGATGTCTTTGCCGGTCCGTCCAACCGCTATTGCCCGGCTGGCGTATACGAATGGATCGAGGAAGGCGAAGATGCGCCGCGGTTCCAGATCAATGCGCAGAACTGCGTCCACTGCAAGACCTGCGATATCAAGGACCCGAACGGCAACATCAACTGGACCGTTCCGGAAGGCTCCGGTGGACCGAACTATCCGAACATGTAAGGTTCGCTGCCAAACTGGAAAACATTGAAAGCCACGGGGAAACCCGTGGTTTTTTTGTGCCTTGAAAAACGAACAGCACCGGAAAGGAAGCCTTCCCGGTGCTGCAGTCTTGCGGCCGATGGGTCGTAATCAGGCTGGCGTATGTGGGGGTCCAGCCTGTTGCGGTTGTCAAACACACGGACAAGGCCGAGTGGACATGCCACTCCGCTTGCTGCCGCGTGGTTGCCCGCGCCACAAGTTCGTACCCGTATTAACAACGGGCAATTCTTATGAGGTCGTTGGTCCCGATGGAGCCAGCGTGCACATTTATCCCAGAGATGATCTGGATTTTTTTCGGGTTTCGATTTGTTTAATTCTGTTAACCAAAACCGTGATGGCGCCGGAATAAACTCCCCCTACGGCAAGGTCAAATAAATAATGAGACGAATAAAAACTTGTTATGACTCCAAAAGACAAAATTATACCAACTGGTCAAAAAATGTCTGGAATACGCCTTAACTGAAAACACGGAGCCTGGAAAATAAGAGTTGTTCGAAAATACCGATCAATACATCGCGATATTTGACAGTATAACTATTGCCGGGTTTTTCCGTTTATAAACAATGTGATAAGGAACTTATCGACCTTCAGAGGGTATATAAATTTTTTCTATATAACAATAAATTAAGAAAATGAATTAGCCAATTCTTTGAAATCTAAGCGTTTATTTCAACCACTCAACCATCAACTCCATCTGAGGTTGTTCGTCAAATCCATCGCTATTTCACCAAAAACAAACTAACTAGCTGAAATTACTGATAAATCTATTTATCCACATACCAAATAGCGACCAGCTGGTTGTGATTGCAGTCTCGCGTTGGTTAATTTACTTTTACTTTCACGGGGCAAATTTGTAGCAAATCACCAAGATCTTGGTGACTTTCTACAAGTTCTTCGCGGAGTTCCCGCGGTTTTCCCGAAAGCTTAACGAGATCGAGCCGCGCAAGCGGTTGGATACCTTGTGGACAGGAAGACAGCAGGGTCATAACCAGCCGGCGGCGGTTCTGGTTCGGATCAGGCGGTTCATCCACCAAATTCATTCAGCACTGTTTCAACAGTTCTGAAACCCATCGACCACAAGGTTCGGCACCGGGAAGGCCACTTCCCGGTGCAATTTTTTTCACATCACAATGAACTGCGACGTAACCCGTCAGTCGTCAGGCTGCATCTCTGCGTGTGTTCTGACGACGGCGACGCGGAGGACGACGGTTTTCGGACGCGTTGTCGTTGGCGCCGGAGGACGACTGCTTGCGGAACGGCTTCTTGCCGCCCGGCTTGCTGTTGCCATTCCGGTTTCCGCCGCGCTTTGCGCGCCCGGCAGCCGCGGACATCGGCGGAATTTCACCACCGGCAACCGTGATATCGATACCGATCAGCTTCTCGATCTGGCGGAAGAGACCGATTTCCTCCGGAGCACACAGGGCAATCGCCTCACCTTCCGCACCGGCGCGGGCCGTACGGCCAATTCGGTGAACGTAGGCTTCCGCAACTTCCGGCAGCTCGAAGTTATAAACGTGGCTGACACCCGGGATATCAATGCCGCGAGCGGCAACATCGGTTGCCACGAGCACGTTGATGGTGCCTTCCCGCAGATCCTTGATCGCGCGGTCACGCTGGTTCTGGCTCTTGTTACCATGGATCGAGCCAGCGGAAATTCCGGAATGCGCCAGCTTGCGCATCAGCCGTTCCGCACCGTGCTTTGTGCGGCAGAACACCAGCGACAGCCCGTCCGGCTTGTCACGAAGCTGATCAACCAGGAAGTCGCCCTTGTCGTTCTTGTCCATGAAATGAACTGACTGGGTAACCTTGTCAGCGGTCTTGCCGGCCGGAGCAACTTCGACCCTCTCCGGGTTGCGCAGATAGGACTGTGCCAGCTCGTTGATCTGCTTCGGCATGGTTGCGGAGAACAGCAAGGTCTGGCGCTTGTCGGCCACCAGGCCCGCGATCCGGCGCAGGGCATGAATGAAGCCCAGATCGAGCATCTGGTCGGCTTCGTCGAGCACCAGGTAGGAAGCGGTGCGCAGGTCGATCGCTTCACGATCTACCAGGTCCAGCAGCCGGCCCGGTGTTGCCACCAGAATGTCGGTGCCCTTTGAGAGCCGCTTGATCTGGCCATTGATGGACACACCACCGACAACGGAGGAAACCCGCAGCGGCGTATGCTTCAGGAAGGAAATCAGGTTCTTTGCGATCTGGTTCACCAGTTCGCGGGTCGGAGCCAGAATCAGCGCCCGTGTGCCCTTGGGAACCGCTCTTTTCTTCTCCAGGAGAAGCCGGTCGATCAACGGCAGGCCGAAAGCAGCCGTCTTGCCCGTACCCGTCTGTGCCAGACCCATGAGGTCCCGGCCTTCCAGGATCAACGGGATGGCTTTTTGCTGGATCGGTGTCGGAGCGTCATAGCCGTTTTCGGTAACGGCAGTCACAAGGCCATTGGAGAGTCCCAGGCTTTGAAAGTCGGTCAATATAAAATCCTTGGTTCAAGCGAAACAAACGCTTGTTAAGCCGCACGTCATTGACGGTGCGACTTGAAGTTGGAATGCGGCACAGCCGGCAGCCATCGCTACCCGGTCTCTCTGCCGCCAGACCCTCGCGTGAAATGGGAACTGGTTGAACCCCTCATTGGGTTCTTGAAGTGGCAACCCTCTTGCGACTGCCCGCCAAGAAACTTCTCTTGTCCGGGGCGCACTCTCTGCTCACGCGGCAGCGGTTGCAGTGCGGTATATCGTCGGGAACGGCCCTAATGTCAAGCAGAGAAGCCGCAAAAGCGCTTACAGCTCAAAAAGTTCGGCCTGCCTCAAGGTTGCAGCCGCAGCAACCGGCCATCGTCGCTGTCTGTCAGAACATAGACGTAGCCATCGGGGCCCTGCCGGACATCGCGTATCCGCTCGCCCAGATCCGTCAGCAGCTTTTCCTCGCCGACAACCGCTCCGCCGTCGAGGTCAACACGGGCAAGGTGCTGTCCGGCCAGCGCACCAACCAGCATGTCGCCCTTCCAGTCGGGATATCGGTCGCTGGTTACAAAGGCCATGCCGGACGGCGCGATGGAGGGATCCCAATAGTGAACCGGCTGTTCCATGCCTTCCTTCGACGTGCCTTGACCGATGGTTGCCCCGGAGTAATGGCGTCCGTAGGAAATCACCGGCCAGCCATAGTTCTTTCCGGCTTCGGGAATATTGATTTCGTCGCCGCCACGTGCCCCGTGTTCAACTGTCCACAAAACGCCGGTTTCAGGATGGATCGCAGCCGACTGCGGATTGCGATGACCATAGGACCAGATTTCCGGCTTGTAGCCTTCCTGCCCGATAAAGGGATTGTCCGGAGCAGGTTGACCGTCCCTCGTCAGACGCAACACCGATCCGGCGTGGTCCGAGGTATCCTGAGCACGCTCGCCGTCTCCCCGCTCACCGACGGTCATGAACAAGGTGCCATCGGGCGCAAAAACGAGGCGTGATCCGAAGTGGCGGCCTCCGTAGGCCTTGTTGTTGCCGGAAAAGATCGTCTCGCCATCTTCCAGCGCGAAGCCTCCCTCAAAGGCACCGGTAAGCTTCGCCCGGAACAGGGATGTACCGGCGCCCTCTGCCGATCCTTGGGAATAGGACAGAAAGACCGTCCGGTCGGTGGCAAAGTCCGGGCTGAGCGCCACGTCCAGCAGACCACCCTGTCCTTGTGCAAAGACTTCCGGAACACCGGTAACTTCGCTCTGCCTGCCGGATGCATCAATGTGCTTCACGGTCCCGTCGCGTTCCGTCACCAGGTAGCCCTCCTCCGGAAGGAAAGCGACGCTCCATGGGTAGGACAATCCCGTGGCAACGGTTTCCAGCTGAACCGCGGACTGGGCCATAGCGGCAGGGACAATCGGCAGGACGAGCGCTGCGGCCATTGCGGCCACGCCTGGAAGAAGATGCGAATTCAGGGTCATTGGGGCTCCACGGACGATCCATACTCCCTGATAGGTAGGAGACCGAACGGTCTGGAAAACCCGGCACGGTGCTAAAAATCGGAGCCCGGTTTCGTCGGCTCGTCCTGCAGCGCCTCGAGTCGTGCGGCGATTGTTCGCTTCTCGAAGGCCACGTTCCAGTCGATCAGCGTTCGCCAGACCGCTTCCGCCTGGGCGCCTTCCAGCCCCAATTCTTCCGCCCGGTCTTTCAGAGCAGCCACCATTGTTTCAATCCTCTGATGATCAAAGGCCTCATCAGGGTGCTGTTTCAGGTCCGCCATCCGCCGGACATAGCCCTGGCGACGGGCAAAGAGCTGCAGGAGTTCTTCGTCAAGCGCATCAATTGCGGTGCGGATATCCGTTTTGCTGACGCAGTCGGCTGGCTGTTTCACAAGGGTCATGGCAGGCCGTTTGAAAAATGGAAAAGCGGACCGGTTGTACCGGTCCGCCTTGTTCAACAGAAGGCGCGATTTGAAGCAGGACTAGCCGGCGGACCGGGTCTGTGCCTCGACGCTGGCAAGCGCCGACATGTTCACCACGCCGCGCGAGGTGACAGACGGTGTCAGGATATGCGCGGGCTTGGCCGTGCCCAGAAGGATCGGTCCGACATGAAGCGCCTGGGTCGAAACCTTCAGAAGGTTATGAGCAATGTTGGCCGCATCCAGGTTCGGGAACAGAAGCAGGTTGGCCTCGCCCTTCAACTTGCTGCCCGGCATCACCCGCTCACGCAGCTCCACGCTGAGCGCGCTGTCGCCGTGCATTTCGCCATCGACTTCCAGTTCCGGATAGCGCTTCCAGATCATCTCCAGCGCTTCGCGCATCTTGCGCGAGGACGCCGTGTCGCGAGAACCGAAGTTGGAAAGCGACAGCAGGGCGATCTTCGGCTCGATACCGAAGCGCCGGATTTCCTCAGCCGCGAGGTTGGCCATTTCGGAGATCTCTTCGGCGGTCGGGTCTTCCGTCACGAAGGTATCCGACAGGAATATGGCCCCTTGCGAGTTGATCAGCAGCGACATGGCCGAAAGGTCCCTGGCCGTCTCGCAAACGCCGATCACCTGCTTGATGTCCCGCAGATGGCGGATAAACCGGCCTTCCAGACCGCAAATGACCGCATCGGCATCGCCGCGGCGCACCGCAAGGGCGGAAATTACCGTGGTGTTGGTGCGCACGACCGTCCGCGCTGCATTGGGCGGCATGCCCTTGCGGCCGACACACTCGAAATATTCGTCGACATACTCACGGTAGCGCGGATCGTCCTGCGGGTTGACGAACTCGAAATCGACATCGGGACGAATGCGCAGGCCAAAGCGTTCGCAGCGTTGCTGCAGAACGTCCGGACGGCCAACCAGGATCGGCTTGGCGATATTGTCTTCGATCAGCACCTGAGCGGCACGAAGAACACGTTCGTCCTCGCCCTCGGCATAAATGATCCGCTGCGGGTCCTTGCTGGCGTTCTGGATGATCGGCTTCATGATGAGGCCGGACCGGAAGACAAAACGGTTCAGCCGGTCCAGATAGGCCGTGAAATCCTCGATCGGGCGCGTGGCGACACCTGTTGCCATGGCCGCCTTGGCAACAGCCGGTGCAATGCGCAGGATCAGGCGCTGATCGAACGGCGAAGGGATCAGGTAGTTCGGCCCGAAGGTTTCGGTCTTGCCGCCGTAGGCACGGGCGGCAACGTCGGACGGTTCCTCGCGCGCAAGGCCGGCAATTGCCTCGACGGCGGCCCGCTTCATTTCCTCGTTGATGGTGGTCGCCCCGACGTCGAGCGCACCCCGGAAGATGTAGGGGAAGCACAGGACGTTGTTGACCTGGTTCGGGTAGTCGGACCGTCCGGTACACATGACCACGTCGTCACGGACAGCCTTGGCGTCCTCCGGCATGATTTCCGGATTGGGGTTGGCGAGCGCCAGGATCAGCGGGCCCTTGCCCATCTTTTCCACCATGCCCGGCTTCAGCACGCCGGCAGCGGACAGCCCCAGGAAGACATCGGCGCCGTCGATTACCTGATCGAGCGACCTCAAATCCGTCTTCTGGGCAAAGACCGCCTTCCATTCGTCCATCAGCGCCTCGCGGCCTTCATAGACGACGCCTTCAATGTCGGTAACCCAGATGTTCTCCCGCTTCGCCCCCAGCGAGACGAGCATGTTGAGGCAGGCAAGCGCAGCCGCGCCCGCACCGGACGCCACAATCTTGGCTTCCTCGATCTTCTTGCCGGCAAGGTCCAGACCGTTGCGAACCGCGGCACCGACGATGATCGCCGTGCCATGCTGATCGTCGTGAAAGACCGGGATCTTCATACGTTCCCGGAGCTTCGATTCAATCATGAAGCATTCGGGCGCCTTGATGTCTTCCAGGTTGATACCGCCAAAGGTCGGCTCCAGAACCGAAACCGCATCGACGAATTTTTCAACGTCGGTCTGGGCCACCTCGATATCGAAGACGTCGATGCCGGCGAACTTCTTGAAGAGAACCGCCTTGCCTTCCATCACCGGCTTGGATGCCAGCGGACCGATGTTGCCGAGGCCGAGCACTGCCGTGCCGTTTGAGATGACGGCGACCAGATTGCCGCGCGAGGTGTAATTGGCTGCCAGTGCCGGATTGTCGGCAATCGCAAGGCACGGCGCGGCCACGCCGGGTGAATAGGCCAGCGCCAGGTCGCGCTGGTTGCCCAGCGGCTTGATTGCCTGGATCTCCAGTTTTCCCGGGCGCGGATGCTCGTGATAGAACAGGGCCGCTTCGGTCAGATCACTTCCGGTCTTGCTGCTGTCGCTCATGACGGTCCCTGTCTCCTGCCTCTTCCCTAAGGTCATATTGTTGTTCTGCAAAGCTCTGCGGCCTGTCCGCAAGGATGATCTGCAATTTCGTGAATACTCTGTGTGATTTAACCGGCGCGCTGCCTGATGAGAACCCGTAATAGCAAAAACAGCACGACCCCGTTCAGGATATGCCACAGGAAATGCGTGCCAATGGCAAGTTGATCGCAAACCGGGCCGTCCAGCGTCCGGAATGTCAGTGAAACGGCAAAGACGACACCTGTCAGCAACACCTCACGCCCGAACCGCACATTCTTGCGAAGAAACAGTGCCCCCACCACGAAGATCGCCAACAGCGCAGGCACATAGCCTGCAGATGAGCCGACCAGTGGGGCAACCGCGCGCCCGGCAAAGGGCGTGACTGCGAAAAACACGATAACGATGCCTAGCGCCGCCCACCAGGACAGACCCAGAAACCGGTTCAGCGCCGCAAAGAGATAGACATGGATAAACAGCGCGATCGGGATGACATCGGCAAGGCTCGCCCAACGTGTCGCGAAGGTGTGAAACAGGAACGACCCCAGGCCGGTCACGAAGACGATGCCGATCAGGACAAGGGCAAAGAGATCGTCCGGTGTCTTGCGGCGCCAGAGCATGTATCCGGCAATGGCCGCAATCAGGAAAGCCGCATTGGTGAGCGCATTGAGCGGCTCGGACCAGAACTCCGGCCCGATCCGCTCACAATAATTGTCCAGCTTGTCGGTCAGCGCCATCGGCTCCAACACCCGCCCCTGCTTCTTCCCTCGAAGGACTTACAACTTGGACGTGACAGTTTCGGTAATCAAGCGGCCAAGCCTTGAAATACCTTCTTCGATTTTCTGATAGTCGTTGCAGGAGAAGCTGAGCCGGAGGGTGTTCGCCCCGGTGCCATCCGGATGGAACGCACGGCCGGGAACGAAGGCGACACGCGCCGTTTCGATGGAGGTTTCCAGCAGAGTTGCCGCGTCCATACCTTCGGGCAGGGTCATCCAAATGAACATGCCCCCTTCCGGGCGGGTCCAGCTGACGCCAGCCGGCATGTGTCGCTCAAGCGCGGCCAGCATTGCATCGCGTCGGGACTTGTAGACCGCATTCGTCTTTGCCGTATGCGCTTCAAAGACATTTTCGGCAACCCGGGCCATGGCTTCCTGGTTGAGCACCGGCGAGTTCAGGTCACTCGCCTGCTTGATCAGAACCAGCCTGGAGATGACTTCAGCCGACGCACAGATCCAGCCGAGGCGCAATCCCGGTGAGAGCGACTTGGAAAAGCTGCCGCAGTAAAGTGTGCGGGCGTTGTTGATGCCTCCCGAGGCTTCGCAATCAAGCGCCAGCATCGGTGGCAACGGTTCGCCGTCATAGCGCAGCGCCTCGTAGGGCGAATCCTCAATGACTGCACAGGAGAGTTCCCCGGCCAGTGCCAGCAGGCGTTGTCGCTCGGCCAGATCCACCGTCAGGCCCGTGGGGTTGGCGAAATCGGGAGAAAGGTAAGCGAACTTGATCCGTCCCCCCTTTTCGCGCGCGGTTGCCGCATAATCTTCCGCAGGGCGGTTGGCTCCAGGGTCAAGCCGGTCGTAACCGGGCTCATAGGCATTGAAAGCCTGCAATGCGCCCAGGTAGGTCGGCCACTGCACCAATGCGGTATCGCCTTCCGTGAGGAACAGTTTGCCGATGTAATCGAGCCCCTGCTGAGACCCGGAGGTGACAAGAATATTTTCTGGTCCGCACTCGACGCCAAGGCGGCGCATGTGGCTGACGATCCAGTTGCGCAGACGGGCGCTGCCTTCGCTCATGCCGTATTGCAGTGCGCGGCCCGCGTCCGGACCTGCCAGAATTTCCTGATAGGCTGCCTTGAACGCTTCGGCGGGGAACAGAGCCTGGTCGGGAATGCCGCCGGCGAAGTTGATCACATCCGGCTGGTCCAGCAGTTTCAGGAGTTCACGGATTTCCGAGGCGCGCATGCGGCTGGCGCGTCGGGCGTATAGGCTTTCCCAGGTTGTCATTGTTGGCTCGTTGCATTTTTGGATTGGTTATTTAAGTCAATAATACTGACCTAACTTTTTTGCAAGTGTCTCAATCTTGTTATTTTTTGTAATTTTATTTCAATATCAAAATGCCGCGACAGTTTGCTTGCTGCCTCTGGAAGCCATTGCGGCTATTGCCTATGTCTGGAGAGCAAAGGAGTTCGCCATGTCCCGTCTCGATGAAACCCGTCCGTTCATTCCGCTCAACATTGCTGTGCTGACGGTATCGGATACGCGCAAGCTGGAAGAAGACCGCTCCGGCAACACGCTGGTGGACCGGATCGAAAAGGCAGGACATACGCTTGCGGACAGGCAGATCGTCACCGACGACGTTCCGGCCATTCAGGCGGTCGTCAAAAGCTGGATCAATGACAAGGGCGTGGATGTGATCGTCTCGACCGGCGGCACCGGCTTTACCGGCCGTGACGTGACACCGGAGGCTATGGAGCCTCTGTTCGAAAAACGCATGGACGGCTTTTCAGAGGTCTTTCACCGGATCTCCTACGACAAGATCGGCACCTCCACGATCCAGTCCCGTGCGACCGGCGGCGTCGCCGGGGCGACTTATATTTTCGTGCTGCCCGGTTCCCCAGGCGCCTGCAAGGACGCCTGGGACGGTATCCTGAAATGGCAGCTGGACTATCGTCACATGCCCTGCAATTTCGTGGAGATCATGCCCAGGCTGGACGAGCACCTGAAGCGCGGCAAGCTGCGGGAGGCGTGAGCGCCACCACACCGAAGAAGAGCGTCTCCGCCCAGAACCGTGCAGTGCCTTGTTCAGCCGTGCAACTTGACGGCAACACTTGCTGGAATGCGCAGGGTACCGACGCAAAAGCGTGCGAAGGCCTGGCGGAACCTGGAAAACATCCCTTCCCGCTCGGGTTCACCCGAAGAGACGGCGGCAGCCCGCAGGAACACCATCCGCCCGCGTCCGATACGCTTGGCGATATCGAGATCTTCCAGCTCCGGCAGCGGCCGATGGCCGCCGAGCTTCTGATAAAACTGTCTGGAGATCAGCAGGCCCTGGTTACCGTAAGGCATGCCAAGCAGTTGAGACCGCAAGGCTGCAAAAGACTCGCTTACCCGCGCACTGAGCCCGAAAGCCTCATAGCGAAGGCGGAAGCTTGCGGCGGTCCGTGGACCGTTGGAGGCACGGGCTGCCCGCTCGATGAAGGCCTGGGCCTCATGATGCCAGCCGCTTTCCAGAAGCGTTTCCGGCCGCAGGAACAATAGCCAGTCGCCCCGGCTCGCCATGGAGGCGCCATAGGCAAGGCGTTCGCTGCGGGAAGCATTGCCCCGGCTGATCCAAACACACCCGGCCGCGTCGGCAACCTTCTCGGTATTGTCCGACGAACCACCATCGACCACGATAACTTCGCGGATAACGCCCTCTGCAGCTGCCGGCACCAGGGCCGAAAGCGCGTGAACGAGCTCGGTTTCGGAATTTCTTGTCGCAATGATGATGCTGATCATGATCTCAAGTTTTACATGATTTTTTTCAAAGTGCGAGTGTCGGTGACGAAGCGGGAGCTGTTTTTTGTTGGGGCTCTTAACAAACTCCAATAATCGGTCACCAACCTTCGCGATATATATCGCCAGGTAATGTCTACTTTGGTTGCATGAAAAGAAAAGACCGGGCGAAAGCTGTAGCAGTACCTCTTTCACATTTGTCATAGGGCCGTGAAAAGTTGCTCCAGTGTGAAACCGATCGGTATCCATTTGACGGTTTTCAGGAAAATAGCCCCTCTCTGGCAAATGGAAGTGCCGGATTTCATGTTATCTTAAGAGTGCATACCAAAGCTGAAAGCTCTTACTTCGACCAGAACCCAAGCGATCGCGCCATGACGACACCCGATCAACAGCCAACTTCAGGCGCAGGATACCTGACGCAGACGCTCAGTCGGATTTTCACGGGGCTCGCCGGGTTTGTTCTGTCCATGGCTTTGCTGGCCGGGACAGCATCGGCCCGAGACCTCGTGGTGCTGGCAACCCCGGAAGAGCCATACAAGTTTCTTGAAGATGGGGTGTACAAGGGTATCGACGTCGAAGTTCTCGATGAAGTCATGCGCCGTCTCGGCCTTTCCTATTCGCTGGAACTGGTCGAATCCGGAACCCGCATCCAACAGGAAGCGCGCGCCGGACGGGCGGACATGCTGCTATTGTTTTCCAAGAAGCCGGACCGGATGGAGTACCTGAACTATCCGGACGAAAGCTACATCGACATCAGCTGGAGCTTCTTCATCCGCGCCGAAGATGCCGGGACAATCCGTTTCGAAGGTTACGACGACCTGAAGGGGCTGCAGATCGGTATCACGCAGGATTTCGCCTATACGCCGGAGTTCCTCAACGCCGGCCTCGACTTTCAGACGGTCGCCAGCAACAATCTCCAGATCGGCATGCTGCTGGCAAAGCGTGTGGATGCCGTTCCCATGAACACCATCAGCACGCTCTACGAGGAAAAGAAGGCCGGGAGGCTGGACCAGTTGGCGACGTTACCGCTGCCGCTGATAACGAAGCCCTACTACAACGTCTTTGCCAAAGCTTCGACCTACCCGGACATCGAAAGCCTTCCCGGACGCTACGACGAAACCATTCGCGAGATGCAGTCCGACGGGACGCTGGATGCGATCCTGATCAAATACCTTGGTCGCCGGCCAGGTCACGATGATCGTGGCGGTTCCTGAATTCCGGCCTGGTCTGCAGTCCACCATCTTTTGAAGGTCAAATCCCACAAGGTGTAAACAGCATCTTGCGTCGCGTTGGCGTCGTGATAATGTTCTTGTTATGTTCCATTTCGTAACCTGGACGTTCTCGCGTGCCCTTCAGTCCCCCCGATGAAATTTCACTACCAGCCGACGCAGCCGGCCTTGTACCCGATGTCCGCTCCGTTGCCGAGCACAGGCGGCGGGGACGCGCGGCTGCGCTCAATGCCTCCGGCCGCTTCGAGAAATTAACTCGTGAATGTTTCGACGATGGCTGGGAAACGCTTGAAGACCTGCCGCCGCTGAAAACCCAGGTGCAGGAAGAGCGTGCGCGCACAATCATCACCCGAAACGAGTCGCCGGATATTTCCTTCGACCGCTCGATCAATCCGTACCGGGGCTGCGAACATGGATGCATCTACTGTTTCGCCAGACCGAGCCACGCGTTCATGGGGCTGTCTCCAGGCCTGGATTTCGAAACCAGGCTGTTTGCCAAACCCAATGCCGCACAGTTGCTTGAACGTGAACTTTCCCGCCCCGGTTATCAGCCGCGCGTGATCGCCATCGGCACCAATACTGATCCCTACCAGCCGATGGAACGCGGCTACAAGCTTATGCGTGAGATCCTGGAAGTGCTGGACAATTGCTCCCACCCGGTTGCGATCGTAACCAAGTCAGCCCTGGTCACGCGAGATATCGACATTCTGTCGAGGCTGGCAGAACGAAATCTGGTGAAGGTTGCCTTGTCGGTCACGACGCTCGACAAGAAGCTCTGCCGGGCCATGGAGCCGCGTGCGTCTGCACCCCACAAAAGGCTTGAGGCCGTCCGGGCTCTCTCCGACGCGGGCATTCCCACGTCCGTAATGATGGCGCCTGTGATCCCAGCCCTGACAGACAGCGAAATTGAAAACGTTCTGGAAGCGGCAGCCGAGCATTGCGCGACGGAGGTCGCCTACATCCTTTTACGGCTTCCCCTGGAAGTGTCGGAACTCTTTCGGGACTGGCTGCTGCGAGAGCGTCCGGACCGTTACCGCCATGTGATGAACCTGATCCGCGCCATGCGCGGCGGCAAGGACTATGACGCCAAATGGGGCGAGCGCATGCGCGGGAGAGGTCCGTATGCCGACCAGATTGCCAAACGGTTCTCGCTGGGAGCGAAACGCCTTGGCCTCAATCTGCGTCGCCGAAAGCTCAACACCGAGGCCTTCGTCCAGCCGCAAAAAGGCGGTGTGCAATTGGACCTGTTTTGACGCAAGATCTTGAGAAACTTGCTGCCGGACGGCAGGGTGCAGTTCATGACGTTCAGCCCTTCCCTCTTTGACCTTGCCTTTCCCGATAGCCCGGACCTTGTGATCGAGCGTAAGCACGCGAAATCCTTTGACGGTCGGCTCTGCGGCGTAGACGAAGCCGGTCGCGGCCCCTGGGCCGGGCCCGTGGTCACGGCCGCGGTTATCCTGGATTACGACCGGGTACCGCTTGGCCTCAATGATTCCAAGAAACTGACCGAAGCCCGGCGCGAAGAGCTTTTCGAGCAGATTGTTGCTACAGCCCATGTCTCGCTCGCCAGCGCTTCACCGGCAACGATCGATGCTGTCAATATTCGCACCGCAACCCTTTCGGCCATGATGCGAGCCGTCAATCACCTGCCTCTGGTTCCCGACTACGTTCTTGTCGACGGCCGCGATGTGCCGCATGGGCTGCGTCAGGCCGGGCAGGCATTGATCAAGGGAGATGGCCGCTGCCTGTGCGTTGCGGCTGCCTCTATCGTTGCGAAGGTGACAAGGGACCGGATGATGGTTCACCTCGACGCCAGTTTTCCGGACTACGGGTTTGCCCAGCACAAGGGGTATGGCGTGCCGCAGCATCAGGCAGCCCTGGAACGCCATGGGCCGACAGTTCATCATCGCCTCAGCTTCAAGCCGGTCAGGCTGGCTGCAGGTACTTGAGGTTCCAGACATAACGGGGTCGGTTTAGACGGCAGGAAATACGTTGCAAGTCAGCGACACTCCTCTCCTTTCGGGCACGTCAACACCAACCGGCAATAGAGACCGCTGCCGATTAGTGCCAAGTAGCGTGCGAATTGCCTGCCGCAACAAAAAAGCGGCCCCGAAAGGCCGCTTCTTCAATTCGTCAGCAGAGTGGACCGAACTTAGTTCAGCCGCTCCTTCACCTGCTCAATGCTCTTGGCGAGGATGTCGTCGGCGACTTTATCCTTCACCTTCGCTGCAAGGATTTCCTCGGCAGCGGCAACGGCAATGTCAGCGGCCTTGGCACGGACTTCAGCGACTGCCTGGCTTTCAGCCTGTGCAATCTTGTCTTCCGCAGCCTTGGTACGGCGAGCAATCATTTCTTCCAGAGCCTGGCTGGTTTCGAGCGTCAGGCGCTCGGCTTCCGAGTTGGCTTCTGCGATGATGGCTTCCGCTTCGCTTTCGGCTTCATGACGCTTGCGCTGATACTCGGACAAGAGAGCCTGGGCTTCTTCACGCATCTTGCGTGCGTCTTCCAGTTCCTTGCGGATGGTTTCTGCGCGTTCGTCCAGTGAACCGTTGATCTTGGCCGGAACCTTGACGTAGAAAATCACGACGAAGAACAGGATAAGACCGATCAGGGCCCAAAATGTAGCATCCATGACGGTCTCCTCAGTTCATCGCCGACTTGAGCGCCTTGGTCAGGTCGGTCTTGGTCGGAGCTTTGCCCATCAGCTGCTCAACGAGCGCTGAAGCGGTTTCTCCGGCAATATCCCCGATCTGAGAAAGGGCATCGGTCTTGGTTGCAGCGATCTGTGCTTCAGCCGCTTTCAGCTTCCCGTTCAGCTCGGCTTCCGCCTTTTCGCGGCGAGCTTCGTGATCTGCCTTGAGCTTGGTCCGCGTCTCGTGGGCAATGCCATGAGCCTTGTTGCGGGCCTCGGCCAGCGCCTGCTCGTAAGCTGCGATCGCAGCGTCGGTTTCTTCCTGCAGCCGGTTGGCTTCGGAAATGTCACCGGCGATACGGTCCCTGCGGTCTTCCAGAATGCCTGCGATCCGCGGAACGGCCACATTCTTCATGATCCAGTAGAACACGCCGAACGTGATCGCGAGCCACAAGAGCTGGGAGGCGAATGTGGTGCTGTCAAAAGGCGGGAAACCCGCGCCATGCTCTGCGGCCGGCACTTCTATGGCTTCGTGCATGCCTTCTGTGGTCGAGTGAGTTTGGCCTGCCATTTCCAGTCTCCTAAATCCGGCTGGGCGGCGCTAGAGAGCGCCGCCACCGGAGTCGCATCGATAGTCGCTAAGGTTTAGCGATTAAGCGAACAGGAGGATCAGAGCCACCAGCAGGGAGAAGATGCCCAGAGCTTCCGTCACGGCGAAGCCGAAGATCAGACGGCCGAACTGGCCATCAGCAGCGGACGGGTTGCGCAGAGCGCCTGCGAGGTAGTTACCGAAAATGTTGCCAAGGCCGATGCCTGCGCCGCCCATGCCCAGGCATGCGATACCGGCACCGATGTATTTTGCTGCTTCTGCTTCCATGACACGTGCTCCTAAATGGTGTTTGCAGATTGCTCACTCGCGGCGCAATGGCCGTGTGATTGGGTTACCCTCAGTGTGAAGGATGAATGGCGTCGTTCAGGTACATGCAGGTCAGAACGGTGAAGACGTATGCCTGCAGGAACGCGACCAGGAATTCCAGAGCCGTCAGGGCAACCGTCATTCCGAGAGGGAGAATGGATCCGAAGATACCGACCGCACCCATCGCGCTAAGGCTGACGATGAATCCGGAGAACACTTTCAGCGTGATGTGACCGGCGAGCATGTTCGCGAAAAGACGAACGGACAGGCTGATCGGGCGCGAAAGGAACGAGATCACCTCGATCAGCGTCACGAGCGGGATCAGTGCACCGGGCACGCCGCTGGGGACGAAGAGCTTGAGGAACTTCATGCCGTTTTTCATGAAGCCGTAAATGATCACGGTAAGGATCACCAGCATCGCCAGGGCGAAGGTCACGA
This sequence comes from Roseibium algicola, assembly GCF_001999245.1. Taxonomy (NCBI): domain Bacteria; kingdom Pseudomonadati; phylum Pseudomonadota; class Alphaproteobacteria; order Hyphomicrobiales; family Stappiaceae; genus Roseibium; species Roseibium algicola. The sequence continues at coordinate 1,312,832 of NZ_CP019630.1, forward strand.
TGATGTGGCTGGTGATGGTAAAGAAGTACGGGAACATCCCGAACAGATTGGCAACCAGAACGAACATGAAGAGCGAGAACACGAGAGGGAAGAAGCGCATCCCTTCCGTTCCTGCTGAACTTCGCAATGTTCCGGCAACAAACTCATACGCCATTTCCGAAATCGACTGCAGGCGGGTCGGAACGAGTCCGCGGCCACTGGTCGAGAAAATCAGGAATGCAGACGTCGCCGCCACGGTCAAAACCATGAACAACGAAGAGTTGGTAAAAGAGAAATCCATGCCCCCGACTTCAATCGGGAATAGCGTCTGGATATGGAACTGATGGATCGGATCGTTCGCCACCGGCCAGCCTTCTTCGTTCGTTCATATCAATGCGCCAGAAGGCGCGACAAATTCTATTTCGATCTGTCGTTCTGAACGTCTTTTTCGCGCTGGACCTTGGCATCCGGCTGCTCGACTACACCGGCCGCGCGCAGAACGTTCAAGACCCCGGCTACGAAACCCAGCAACAGAAAGACAATCAGCCCGAAAGGCGACGTCCCAAGCCACTGGTCGGCAACCCAACCAATCCCGGCCCCCACCAGCACGCCGGCGATAAACTCCGAAGAGAGTTTCATTGCCTGCGCGTATCCGGATGAGCTGCTTTGCGACTTCCGAGCGGTCTTTTCTTCAACCACCCTTATGTCATCAAGCTTCCGGTTCAATTGAGCCCGCCGTTCCGACAGACCTGCTTCCGGGGAACCAACCGCCCGATCCTTGTTATCGCCGTTTTGCGAAGACATGTTCTTAAGTCCTCAGCTCGCGCCGACATGCTTGATCCGACAACTGGGGAGCCCCCTAAGCCGCGCGCACCATAGTCGGCACCTCATGCCGTGTCAAGAAGCCTGCACTAAACTCTATCCACTTGAAAAATATAGATCTTTTCTGTTTTAACAGAATCAGCCAGACCTAAGTTGCATAAGGTTTTCGCGGCAGTGCCGCACCAGACGCAATCTTAGCCAGTTTCGCGGAATCGCTCTGCCGTCTCCAGATCGACCGAAACAAGCTGGGAAACCCCGCGCTCGGCCATCGTCACGCCGAAGAGACGGTTCATGCGCGCCATGGTGATCGGATTGTGCGTGATCACCACAAATCTGGTTTCCGTGCTCTTGGCCATCTCGTCCAGGAGATCGCAGTAACGCTCCACGTTCGCGTCATCCAGCGGTGCATCGACCTCGTCGAGCACGCAGATCGGCGCAGGGTTGGTCAGGAAGACCGCGAAAATCAGGGACATGGCCGTGAGTGCCTGCTCACCACCCGACAGCAGCGTCATGGTCTGTGGCTTCTTGCCGGGAGGGCGCGCAATGATTTCCAGCCCCGCATCCAGCGGATCATCGGAATCGACCAGCTGGAGTTCGGCCGTGCCCCCGCCGAAAAGATGAGTGAACAAGCGCTGGAAATGACCGTTGACGATCTCGAAGGAGGCGAGCAGACGTTCGCGCGCCTCGCGGTTGAGATTCGAAATCCCTGTTCGCAGACGGCGAATCGCCTCGATCAGGTCGTCGCGCTCCGAGGTCAGCGTGGTCTTCTGATCGTCGATTTCGCGCAGCTCCTCCTCCGCGCGCAGGTTAACGCCGCCAAGCCGTTCGCGCTCCGCCTTCAGCCGTTCCAGCTTGCGCTCCATGGAATCGGGATCCGGCAGCGGTGCGCCTTCCTTCAGACCAGCGATTTCCGGCAATGCCGTTACCGCAACCTCCAGGTCCTCGTCGATCCGCCGTTCCAGGTTCTGCTTGCGGTCGCGGGCGGCTTCCAGCCGTTCCTCGGCGCGAATCTTCTCTTCTCGTGCGCCCGCCATCGCTTCCATCGCGGCCTTGGCTGCACGGTCGACGTCGGCAAGATCCAGTTCCGCCTGCTGAAGCTGATCGTCCCGCGCCTTCTTTTCCTCTTCTGCCTTGGCAATGGCGGAAAACACGTCGCGGCGCTTGATTTCGATGTCTTCTGGCGCCTCGATCAGCTCGGCCCGCTCTTCTTCCGCTTCTTCACGCCGTTCCTGCAAAATGGAAATCTGCTGGGCGGCATTGGCAGCACGGGTCTTCCAGCCGTCATATTCCCGGGCGATGGCTTCAAGCCGCCGGTCACGCATCTGCTGTTCGCGGGCAAGCCCCTCTGCAACGGCCCTAGCCTCGGCCAGGGCGCCGCGTGCGGCCGCGACCTGCCCCTGCAGTTCTTCAATACGATCGCGATAGCTGGTTCCGTCTGGCGCTTCTTCCAGGCGTTCTTCGGCCTCTGCCAGTTGTTCACGTGCCAGCTCGGCCTCTTCACCAAGACGCTGTGCCCGGTCCTGCGCAGCTTCCAGCTTGGCGGCGAACTGGGAAACGGCCCTTTCCGCCGCAGCCAGGGCTTCGCGCGCCGCGGCCGCCTGACGCTGGCCGTCACGAACCTTGCCCCTGGCCATCTGTTCAAGTTCGACGGCCTGCCGAACCCTCGTTGCGGCACCTTCCAGTGCCTGCTGACGATCCTCAAGCTCGCGCCGGGCCTGCTCGATTTCATCTCCGAGTTCAGCAAGGCGGTTCTTCTGCGCCAGGCGCTGTGCCGCCGGTGTCGGCGCATTGGCCGCGATTACGAATCCATCCCAGCGCCACAGGTCGCCTTCCACGGAAACCAGACATTGCCCCGGTTTCAGGGTCGTGCGCAGGCCTGGCCCGTCGGTCTGGTCGACAAGGCCGATCTGGCGCAGGCGGCGGCTCAGCTCGACAGGGGCTTCAACCACCTCGGCCAGACTGCGGGTTCCTGCCGGCAAGGCTGGATCGCCATCATGAGAGAGGACACCACCCCAGCGAACAGCAGCAGCTTCTTCAAGTGAGGCATCAAGGTCTTCACCAAGTGCCGCCCCCAGAGCCGTTTCAAAGCCCTGCTCCACCTGGATCTGCTCGACAACCGGCGTGTGATCCTGTTCGGAGTGAACATTCAGCACCTGCTCCAGCGTCCTTGCCTCTGTCTCGAGGCCCTGCAGCATCTGGCGGGCATCACCAACGGGTCCACGTGCGGACTGTTCCTGTTCGCGCGCTTCACGGGTCGCGGTTTCGGCTTCTTCCGCGGCAGCTTCCGCCTCCAGAAGAGATTCCTCGGCCATCTCCAGCGCTTCCCGGTTCTCGGAAACGCCGTCCTGTTCGGCCATGCGTTCGTTGATTTCCTGAAGAGCCTTCTGAGCGTCCTGAGCCTGAGCTAACAACCGGTCCGAGCGCTGGCGGCTTTCCGCGACTGCCCGCTCCAACTGGCGGCGTTCGGCGGTTGCACGCGCTTCGGCCGCGGTCAGGTCGGACAACTGGTTCTCCAGCGTTCCCACGGTCTCTTCGGCCTCGGCCACCTTTTCACGAGCGCTTTCGGTGCGCTCCTGCACCATCTCGTTTTCTTCCAGTAGCTCTGCGCGTTCTTCCGACAAGCGCTCCAGAACCTCGTCGTTCTCGGACACCATGGACTGTTCGCGCCGGATATCTTCCGCCAGCTGCACCAGGCGGCGCTCCAGATCCTGAAGCTTTTCCTTTACCCGCCGTTCTTCCGCGTCCAGTTCGTTGCGGGCGATCACCAGCCGCTGCAAGGCGGCGCCCGCCCTTGCCGCATCCTCGCGCAGTTCCGGCAGCTTGTGGGCGGCGATAGCCTGGATGCGGGCGCTTTCCGCCTGCAGACCGGTGGCTTCGTTCACCTGCTTCTGGGCTTCGGCAAAATGGCTTTCGGCTGTTCCCAGCGCATCGCGCGCCTCGGTCCAGCGAATGTAAAGGATCGAGGCTTCAGCCCCGCGGATTTCAGACGACAGGTTACGATAGCGCGAAGCCTGGCGCGACTGGCGGCGCAGATTGTCGAGCTGGCTGTCGATCTGAACGAGGACATCTTCCAGTCGTTCCAGGTTCTGCTCTGCGGCGCGAAGGCGAATTTCCGCCTCATGCCGGCGCGAATGCAGACCGGAGATACCGGCGGCTTCTTCCAGGATCTGCCTGCGGGAGGTCGGTTTGGCGGCAATCAGCTCGCCAATCTGCCCCTGGCGCACCATGGCAGGTGACCTGGCGCCTGTGGATGCGTCGGCAAAAAGAAGCTGCACGTCACGCGCACGCACATCCTTGGCGTTGATCTTGTAGTTGGAACCCTGCTCGCGTTCGATACGGCGGCTGACTTCAAGCGCATCGGCATCATTGAAAGCGGCAGGCGCCGTACGGTCCTGGTTTTCCAGGTAGAGCGTCACTTCCGCGGTGTTGCGCGCCGGGCGGTTCAGGCTGCCGGAAAAGATGACGTCGTCCATGCCGGACGCACGCATGTTCTTGTAGGAGTTTTCGCCCATCACCCAGCGAAGGGCCTCGACAAGATTGGACTTGCCGCAGCCATTCGGCCCGACCACACCGGTCAGGCCGTTGCCGATGATGAACTCCATCGGTTCGACGAAGGATTTGAAACCGACAATGCGGAGCTTGGAAAATTTCATTGGCGCCCGTGCCTCCTGGACACGGACACCTGAAGATCACGAGCTTGATCGGCGCATACCGAAAAGACCGGCGGACAGACCGCCAGTCTAGAGGTTTGCGTCAATAAGTTTGCCCATCTCTTCAATCGAAAGCGCCCCCGAGTGCTTTTCGCCATTGATGAAGAACGTCGGGGTGGAGTTCACGCCAAACTCGTTTGCACCGCGGTTTTTCACCGCATCGATGGCGTCGAGCAGACCCTGGTTCCCCAAGCATTCCTCAAAGGACTCTTTTGTAAAACCTATCTGCTTGGAAAAGTCGAGCATGGATTGGTACGGATTGTCGGTAAACGCCCAGGTCCGCTGCTGTTCGAACATGATGTCCACAATCTCGAAATATTTGTCCGCAGGAGCGCAGCGGGCGAGCATGAACGCGCCGGCCGCAACCGGATCCAGCGGGAATTCGCGGAAAATGAAGCGAACCTTGCCGGTATCGATGTAGTCGGCCTTCAGGGCCGGATAGGTACGCTCATGGAAATTGGCGCAATGTCCGCAGGTCATGGATGCGTATTCCACAATCGTGACCGGCGCGTTTTCGTCGCCAAGAATCTTGTCGCCCAGCGGGCCGGGTTTGACCAGCTCGTCCTGGTCGACGGCCTGCGCAAGAGCCAAGCTCGAACCGGCAAGGCAGAATGCGGCCGTCGCCAGGGCAGTGGTTTTGAGAAACTGTCTACGGGTCTGGGTCACGAAGATCGTCCTGTCACATTAATCAAGCGCTGCACCGGCCGGTGCGTGGATCGAAGCACATCCTGTCGGATATCCTGGCCGATCGGGTTAATTGATACCGGGCCACCCTATTTGCGTTCAGCTGAATGCAGGATGAACCAGCTTGCCGCTTTCTGTGCCCTCTCGGGCAGGCGGCGTCAACAAAGCTTATCAAATGTGGCAGGAGCGAGGACGGTCAAAGGCTATTAAATACTGGCATCCTCCCTTGACCCGCCGACACCAACACAAGGGAAATCCTGAGTTCTTCGATATCATGCCAAAGTCGGCGGCACGTTTGCCAATGCCGGTTTCACAGAGTTGTTATTGGAAGAAGTAATGTGGACCGTCAGGCCGCATCTTCTGCGCTGCGGGCGATAACCTGGGCGCCAAGCTTCCTGAGCGCCTGCCGCAGGCGGTCGTTCTCCACCCCCTCCAGCCGCGCTTCGAGCTGCTGTTCCTCGGTTTGCGTCAAGTCGCGCAAGGGCTTCTTGCGCACGGGCTGCTTCACCAGAACCGGCTTCTGCAGGATCTTGATGCGGCCGATGGCCCGCCAGCCATAGAAAGTATTGATACGCTCGATCACCTGGGCACTGTCATGAGACAGGATCAAGGCTGTCGCCCCGTCGGTGTGCACCACCAGCGTCGCCGGTTCCGGCGGGTTTTCCGGGTCGCCGCGTTCAGGCTGCCGCGGCCAAATCAGCCTGTCCGGCTGCACGCGCGTGCCGTAACGCTCGCCGACAATATCGGCCCAGGAGGCAATGATATCGACGGACGCAAATCCACGCTTCCGGCAAACAGGCGTCATCGCCTTGCCGACAAGATCGGCCAGCGATTTCACCCCCTTCGAGGCGTGCACGGGATTTGCCTTTGTAGCGCTAATAGCCTACCTCCTCATCCAGATGTAAGGTGCGGCGATTTGCCGGCCATTTTCCGGATTGGGGTGTTGTGTCTCAATAGAATACGACAAAATGACGACGAATACTTTCCCCAACCTCACCGCACTGCCTTTATCAGCCAAGTTGTCCCCAGGCTATCCAAGGCTTGCTGCTTCATATCAACACCACTTGTTCTGCTGATCTCATGGCGTCTGCTTCCCCTTCCCGACTACTTCTCGACTGGTACGACCGTCATGCCCGGCGCCTGCCCTGGCGGGTTTCCCCGGAAGACCGCCTACTGGGCGAAGTCCCCGATCCCTACCGGATCTGGCTGTCCGAAGTCATGCTTCAGCAAACGACCGTTGCCGCCGTCAAAGACTATTTCACGAAGTTTACGCGAAGCTGGCCAACCGTAACCGATCTTGCCGCCGCGGCTGAAGAAGACGTCATGAAAGCCTGGGCGGGCCTTGGCTATTACTCGCGGGCGCGCAATTTGAAAAAATGCGCAGAAACCGTTGCCCGTGATCACGACGGCCGCTTTCCGGAAGACGAAGACGCATTGCTGAAGCTGCCGGGCATCGGCCCCTATACGGCTGCCGCCATCGCAACCATCGCGTTTGACCGGCACGCGGCAGTGGTCGACGGCAACGTGGAGCGGGTGCTGACACGACTTTTCCAGATCGAAACACCGCTTCCGGACGCCAAACCAGAAATAAAGGCCAAAATGGCTGGCCTGACACCGGACCAACGGCCCGGTGACTTCGCGCAAGCGGTGATGGACCTTGGCGCAACCATCTGTACGCCCAGACGTCCGGCCTGCGCGCTTTGCCCGTGGCGCTCTATCTGCAAGGTGCAATCCTCAAGCCTTGCCGAAACACTGCCGCGCAAAGCACCCAAGAAGGAAAAACCCACCCGTTTTGGAGCTGCATTCGTGGCTGTCGATACGGCGACGGGGGCCGTGCTGTTGCGCCGCCGCCCACCAAGAGGCCTTCTTGGCGGGATGACCGAAGTGCCGGGGACCGAATGGGCAGAGGATTTCTCCCCAGAAGCAGCTCCAGACTTCGCACCGTTTCCAGCGGATTGGCGGCAGCGCCCAGTGGAAGTGAAACACACCTTCACCCATTTCCATTTGCGGCTCACCGTCTATCGGGCCGACCTCACGGCAGACACCACTCCACTGCTTGACGGTGGCTGGTGGTCGGCCCCGGAAGTCATTGAAACCGAAGCACTTCCCACGGTTATGAAGAAGGCTCTTGCCGCTGCGTTCGAAAGCCCCCGGAAATAGTTCTTTCCCGGCTCAAGAAAACAGTTGCAGTTTGTCCGGTTTGGATGTTGAACAGCGCACCCAATCCTTGGATCTGAGCCTCGATGTTCACCTATTCTTATGACGCACTCTTCTCTCAAAAGGACTGCGATGAAATCATCCGCCTGAGCCGGGCCGAAGCTCAGGATACGGGCGGCCTCGTTGGTGGCAAGCAGCAGGGTGACATCCGCCGGGCCAGAATCAGCTGGCTTGATGACGAAGGCGATGCGGGATGGGTTTTGAACCGCGTTATGACAGCCGTGGCAAAGGCCAACCGCGAGGCTTTCGATTTCGACATCACCGAGTTTCGGGAGAAACTGCAGGTCGCCATCTACGACGAAAGTGAAGAAGGCCATTACGACTGGCATTCCGATGTCGGCGAAGGCCCGATCGCGCAGTTCCGCAAGGCAACCATCGTCACCCAGCTTTCCCCTTCACAGGACTATGAAGGTGGCGCGCTGGAAATCAGCCTTGGACACAAGGTGATGGCCGCATCGCGTGAACAGGGCTGTGCAACGCTGTTTGCCAGTTTCATGCTGCACAGGGTCGTACCCGTGACCAAGGGCACCCGCTACTCCCTGACCTGCTGGAGCCACGGCCCCCGCTTTCGGTGAGATCTGAGCGGGGACAGGTGTCTACGGCTCCGAAGCTTGCACTTCGCACCCGGAAAAACGTCAAAGCGCACGTGATCGGTTTCAATTCGCTGTTTCGGGGTGTAACCAGTGGAAGTTACACTTCCGTGCGCAATGGACCCTTGCGCCTGCCGTGAATTACTCTAGAATAATTCTAAACAAAGATCGGTTTGCAATAAGGAGGCTCTGCCGTGAAAGGGAATGAAAAAGTCATTGAGTGCCTGAACGAAGCTCTGTTTCTGGAGCTCGGCGCCATCAACCAGTACTGGCTTCACTACCGCCTCCTGAGCGACTGGGGCTTTGCGCGCCTTGCCAAGAAGGAACGTGAAGAATCCATCGAGGAAATGCAGCACGCCGACAAGCTGGTCGACCGCATCATCTTCCTGGAAGGCCATCCGAACATGCAGAAGGTCGCACCGCTGCGCATCGGCCAGAACATCAAGGAAGTGCTGGAATCAGACCTTGCCGGCGAATATGACGCCCGCACGGCCTATGCCAAGTCCCGCGATGTCTGCCGCGAAGAAGGCGACTATGTTTCCATGCAGCTTTTCGAAGAGCTGCTGTCCGACGAGGAAGGCCATATCGACTTCCTGGAAACCCAGATCGACCTTCTGGAAAAGATCGGTGTCGAGCGCTACGGCATGTTGAATGCCGCACCAGCCGACGAAGCCGAATAGTCGCAAGCGGCCATTTCATTGGTTATGTTGAAGCCGGTGCAGGTCTGCACCGGCTTTTTCATTGCAATTGGAGGTGCGAAACCATGACGGAAATCCGGATTGGGCTGATCGGAACAGGCTATATGGGCAAGGCCCATGCTGTTGCCCTGAAATCAGTGGCGTCGGTATTCGACACAGGCCTGCGCCCGATTTGCGAGACGATTTGTGCAACGACGCTGGAAGGCGCCCGGGAAAAGGCCCGTGCTTTCGGGTTCAACCGGGCGACGGACGACTGGCGCACTGTCGTTGCCGATCCGGCGATCGATGCGGTTGTAATTGCCTCACCCCAGTCGACCCATATGGATATCGCAATTGCCGCCTTTGAAAACGGCAAGGCTGTCTTTTGCGAAAAGCCGCTTGCCAGCCACGCCGAAGATTGCCGCAGGATGATGGCGGCGGCAGAAGCCTCCGGCCTGCCGAACATGACCGGCTTCAATTACATTCGCACCCCTGCAAGCCAATTTGCCCATGACCTTGTCCAGTCAGGCCGGATTGGTCAGATCCACTATATTCGCGCTGAACACACCGAGGATTTTCTGTCAGATCCGCAAACGCCGTCGCACTGGCGTACCAAGGACATAAGCAATGGATGCATGGGCGATCTCGCCCCTCACATCATCAACGCCGCCCTGCGCCTTGCCGGGCCTATCTCCAGCGTTAGTGCGGATATCCAGACCGTCCATTCCGAACGCCCCGGCGCAAACGGGCCGGAGGCGGTCACCAATGACGACCAGGCCCATCTCATGTGCCGCTTTCAAAACGGTGCGATGGGTCATCTCTTCATCAGCCGTGTCGCCACCGGCCGGAAGATGGGTTACGCCTACGAGATATACGGTGACAAAGGTTCGATCCGCTTCGACCAGGAAGACCAGAACGCGCTCTGGCTTTACCTTGCCGAAGGGCCGGAGGCGGAACGCGGCTTCCGCAAGATCCTGACCGGTCCGGCACATCCCGATTACCTGCCCTTCTGTCAGGGCCCCGGTCACGGAACCGGTTATCAGGACCAGATCATTATCGAGATGCGGGACTTCCTGAAGGCCATCGAAACCGGAACACCTGTCTGGCCAACCTTCCGGGACGGGCTGGAGGTGCAACTGGTCACGGAAGCTGCCTGGAACTCGTCGAAGACCGGTACGTGGGCAACGGTTTGACGGACGGGGCGGCTTGGGGCGAGCGTTGTTCTCCAGGGTGTTTCCCCGGACATGCGCAGCCCAGATCCGGGGCCTACTCGCAAGTCAGCTTGCCAAAGCAGGAGGTTCTGCCAACTCCTTGCCACGCCAGGTCATTTTTCTGGAAATCAGTAGGCCGCGGGTCTCGCTTTGCTCGCCCGGGGCGACACTAATAAGTCGGGAACTCCCTGTCCGCACAGGAAACTTTACTGGAACGCTGTCTCGGCAAAGCTGCGGAGCTTGCGGGAATGCAGGCGTTCTGCCGTCATGTCTCGCATCTTCTCCATTGCCCTGATGCCGATCTGGAGATGCTGGGCGACCTGGCGCTTGTAGAAGTCAGTCGCCATGCCCGGCAGTTTCAATTCGCCATGGAGCGGCTTGTCCGAGATGCACAGCAGCGTGCCGTAAGGCACCCGGAAGCGGAAGCCGTTGGCCGCGATGGTTGCCGATTCCATATCGAGCGCGATGGCACGGGACTGGGAGAACCGCTTGACCAGTTCCGGCTGGTCCCAGAGTTCCCAGTTTCGGTTGTCGAGCGATACGACGGTTCCGGTGCGCATGACACGTTTCAATTCATACCCATCGATGCCGGTGATTTCGGCAACCGCGTCTTCCAGGGCAACCTGCACCTCGGCGAGCGGCGGGATCGGCACCCAGATCGGCAGGTCCTGGTCGAGCACATTGTCCTCTCGCACATACCCATGGGCCAGAACATAGTCACCTAGCGTCTGGCTGTTCCTGAGGCCCGCGCAGTGACCGAGCATCAGCCAGACATGCGGGCGCAGCACCGCGATATGGTCGGTGATGGTTTTGGCGTTGGACGGCCCGACGCCGATGTTGACCATGGTAATACCGCTGCCGTCAGCCCGCTTCAGGTGATACGCCGGCATCTGGGGCAGTTTTGTCAGCTCTTCCCCGTCCGGCTGGGTCTGTCCTGCCTCCAGCACCACGTTGCCGGGGGAAACAAAAGCCTCGTAGCCACTGTCCGGCTGCAACAGCAGCGCCTTGGACATGCGGCAGAACTCGTCGATGTAGAACTGGTAGTTCGTGAAAAGCACGTAGTTCTGGAAATGCTCGGCCTTTGTCGCGGTGTAGTGCTGCAGGCGGTGCAGGGAATAGTCGACGCGCGGCGCCGTGAAGGATGCCAGCGGCATCACACCGTCGGCCGGATCGTAGGTGCCGTTGGCAATGGAATCGTCCATCACCGTCAGGTCGGGAAGATCGAACATGTCAGCGAGGGGACGGTCGAGATTTGCAGCTGCTGCGCCGCCTTCCACATGCGTTCCGTCATAGAAAGCGAAGTGCAGCGGGATCGGCATGTCGCTGTCGCCGACCTGGATCGGCACGTCATGGTTCTTCATCAGCAGCGAAAGCTGCGACACCAGATAGTTACGGAACAGATCCGGGCGGGTAATCGTGGAGGCGTGGGTGCCAGGGCGGGAGACGAACCCATAAGACAGGCGGCTGTCGAGGCGGACGTGGCTGTCGGTCACGATACGGACCTGCGGATAGAACGCGCGCACGCGGCCGTCGATTTCCTTGCCATCCAGAAGGTCCTGAAAATGCTGGCGCAGAAAGGCGGTGTTGGATTCAAAAATTTCGATCAAACGGTCGACCGCCTTGTTGGCGTCGGTAAAGACCTCAAGCGGATGCGATGGCGCATGACGAACCCTGCGGGCGGCTTGATGAAAAACGTTTTTGGTTGAGTTGGACATAAACCGTCTCCTTATTGTTGTTATGGGCTCACAGTCCCGCTAACGCTTGCCTTGGTCAATAGATCTAGCATCGGATTTTGAATTTTTTTTCGCGGAGAGAAAATTTCTGCACAAGCTCCTCAACGATGCATTTGAGCAGGCTTTCCCAAACCGTGGCAAGCGGCTAAAGTCCGGCTAACTTTTGACCAGGAGTTTCCCATGAAAAAAACCGTTCTGACCCTCGCGGTCGCCGTTTCCTCCCTGATTGGCGCAGGCGTCTCCGCCCTTGCCGACAATCTGCCGGATCTCGGTGGCCGGGACATTGTCATTGCTTCGGAAAACACCTACCCACCGCTGCAGTTCGTCGACCCCAAGTCAGGCGAGGCAATCGGCTGGGAATATGATGCGGTTGCAGAAATCGCCAAGCGGCTGAACCTGAACGTCACCTTTCAGAACACCAGCTGGGATGCGATGATCCCTGCCATCTCCGCCGGCGAATACGACATGGCGATGAACGGCATCACCATTCGCGCCGACAGGGCCGAGCAGGTCGACTTTTCGGAGCCCTACATGCGGTCCGAAATGTTCATGCTGGTGCGCGCCGATGAAGACCGGTTTACCGATGCAAAGGGCTTTGCTTCCAACACGGACTTCCTGGCCGGTGCTCAACCGGGCACCACCCCCTTCTACGTCACTGTTTATGAAGTGCTGGATGGCGATGAAGCCAACCCGCGCATCAAGCTGTTCGAAACCTTTGGTGCTGCTGTCCAGGCGCTCAAGGCGGGCGACGTCGATCTGGTCCTGACAGACAGCACCGGCGGCCAGGGCTATGTCGCGACCAATCCGGACACCTTCAAGCTGATCGGCGATCCGATGGGCTCGGAAGACTTCGGCTTCATTTTCCCGAAAGGCTCCGACCTGATCGAACCGATCAATGCGGCTGTCGCCAGCATGCGCACAGACGGCACGCTGGATGCACTGAACAAGAAGTGGTTCTTCGACTATAAAGTCGCCCAGTAAGGCCATCCTCCGCCCCTGCGCGGCTGGACTTTCCACTCCATGGCCGGTATCCGGGCTTTTGGCCCCGATGCCGGCCATTTTCGTTTGAACTGCCGTTAACAAAGCTGGAGCCGAGACCAACCCATGTTCCGCAACAAGACACCGTCCGGCGCCCCCAAGGAAGACTTTCCCTATTGGCTTGTTGCTGCCGCCGGCATTGCGGTTTTCCTGTTGTTCCAGATCGCCACCGACGACATCTATTCGCAGGTCATGTCGACGGTCTCGCGTGGTATCGGACTGACGGTCTTCGTCACGCTTGTCGCCTTCTTCTGCGCGTCCCTGATCGGGCTCCTGCTGGCGCTTGCCTCCCTGTCCGGATCAATCGTCTTGCGGCAGATGGCCCGGTTCTACGTCGAGATCGTGCGCGGCATGCCGATCATCGTGCTTCTGCTCTATATCGCCTTCGTCGCAACGCCGCTGTTCATTGCCGGGGTCAACGCCATTGTGGAACCTCTGGGTCTGGATCCGCTGCGCACGCGGGATTTCCCTCTGCTCTGGCGCGCCGTTCTCGCGCTGACCATCGGCTATTCGGCCTTCATTGCCGAGGTGTTTCGGGCAGGCATCCAGGCTGTCGACAAGGGACAGATCGAGGCCGCCGAAGCACTCGGCATGAACGGTTGGCTTCGCTTCCGTCTGATCATCTTCCCGCAGGCGCTGAAGACCATCCTGCCGCCCCTCGGCAATGATTTCGTCGCCCTGATCAAGGACAGCTCGCTGGTCTCGGTTCTGGGTGTCGCGGATATCACCCAGCTGGGCAAGGTCTACGCTGCCGGCTCCTTCCGGTACTTCGAGACCTACAATGTCGTCGCGCTGATCTACCTGATGATGACGATCACGCTTTCGCTGGCCCTGCGCAAATTTGAACGGGCAAAGCAGATCCAGGAGCGCTAAGGTTTTCGCCTGACCACGCCTTTCCTCCTCCCTCATCCTGAGGAGGGGTGCAGGGGGAACGGCGTCTGCAGCGAGACGGAGACCCGCATGCGTTCCTTTGAAGAAATAGAAGCACTGGCCGCGGAGAAGAAGGGCGGACCGGCAGCACTCAATGCTCTTTTGGCAGAGCATAATGCGCCCAGGACTGCGGAAGAACTGGAGAAGGTTGGTGACGATCGCTGGCTGGCCATGTTCACCAAGTGCGTGTTCCAGGCCGGTTTCAGCTGGAAGGTGATCGACCAGAAGTGGCCGGGTTTCGAGGAAGCCTTCGAGGGGTTCGACGTTCCCCGCCTCGCCTTTCTCCCTGACGAGGCCTTTGAAGCGCTGCTCGGCGACAAACGCATCGTCCGCAACGGTGCCAAGATCCGATCTGTTCAGGAAAACGCGATTTTCCTCAAGGACCTAGCGACCGAACACGGCAGCGCAGCCGGTTTTTTCGCGCATTATCCCGTCAACGACCAGATCGGCCTGATGGAGCTGCTCAAGAAGCGCGGCAGCCGGCTTGGTGGCAACACAGGGCAAATCGCCTTGCGCTTCATGGGCAAGGAAAGTTTCGTCCTCTCCGGCGATGTGGTTAACGCCCTGATCCGCGAAAATGTCATCGAGAAGGACGCGATGTCGAAAAAAAATCTTACCGCGATTCAGGCCGCCTTTAACGAATGGAAAGCAACTTCCGGTCGTCCCCTGAACGAAATCAGCAGAATTCTGGCCTTTTCGGTCGGGACAAGTCATTAACTTCTCATTCAGCTTTTACGATTGTAAACAAAGCCTTGATTCAAAGGGAATTTTTGTTCCGTCAGCTTAACCGCTGATTTACCAAACCCGGTAACCATGACACTCGAAATTGCGTGAGGTATTGCGTCGCAATGAGTGTACTGCGTACCGGGGTGTCCTTCGCGGCACCCCGCCTATCAAATGAACCGGAAGCTGGTGCTTCCTGGCTGAACACGATCCTGAAGGGCGACTGCGTTGCCGCCCTTGAGAAACTGCCGTCCCGGTCTGTTGACCTGGTCTTCGCGGATCCGCCCTACAACCTTCAGTTGGGTGGCGATCTGCACAGGCCGGATCAGTCAAAGGTGGATGCCTGTGACGACCATTGGGACCAGTTCGAAAGTTTCGAAGCCTATGACGCTTTCACCCGGGCCTGGCTTCTGGCCGTCCGGCGGGTGATGAAGGCGGATGGCTCGCTGTATGTGATCGGTTCGTATCACAACATCTTCCGCGTCGGCGCGATCCTGCAGGATCTCGGCTTCTGGATCATGAATGACATCGTCTGGCTGAAGTCCAACCCGATGCCGAACTTCCGCGGCAAACGGTTCACCAATGCCCACGAGACCATGATCTGGGCGGTGAAGTCGAAAGATGCGAAGCCGACCTTCAACTACGATGCGCTGAAGACCTTCAACGAGGATCTTCAGATGCGCTCCGACTGGCACCTGCCGCTGTGTACCGGCACCGAGAGGCTGAAGGGCAAGGACGGGCAGAAGGTGCATCCGACCCAAAAACCGGAAGCTCTGCTCTACCGGGTTCTGACCGCGTCTTCCAAGCCGGGTGATGTCGTGCTCGACCCATTCTTCGGGACCGGCACCACCGGGGCTGTCGCCAAGAAACTTGGCCGCCACTATGTCGGCGTGGAGCGCGAGCAGGACTATATCGACGCGGCCATGGCTCGTATCGAGGCCATCGAGCCGGGCGATGCCGCGTCGCTGGAAATGCAGCAGGGCAAGCGGGCGCTGAAGCGCATCCCGTTCGGCACGCTTCTGGAAAGCGGTCTGCTGCAGCCGGGGACGGAACTCAGCTGCCCGAAAGGCAAGCATCTTGCCATCGTGCGCGCCGACGGCTCGCTCAAGTCCGGCGATCATACCGGCTCGATCCACAAGGTCGGTGCTCTGGTACAGGGTCAGGAGGCCTGCAACGGCTGGACGTTCTGGCACATCAACGAGGGCGGCAAGACGTCACCCATCGACGATCTCCGCAAGGAAATCAGATCCCGCCTGCAGGCATAAGCAGGCACTCCAAAGAGAGACTTCGCGTTCCCCGCGAGATCGACTTAGCCCCGTTTCCCAGAAAAGGAGACGGGGTTTTCTTTATGGAATACGAGAACGGTATCTCGATCAGGCGCTCTTGTATTTCACGTCCGGCGCCCAGACATCCAGCCATTGCAGGATCTCGTCGGCACCGATGGGCGGCGAAAAATAGAAACCCTGGAATAGACGGCAGCCACAGTTTTTCAGGAACTCCAGCTCCTCGCGGGTTTCAACGCCTTCCGCGAGAACGTCCAACCCCATGTTCTTGGCCATTGCCAGCATGGCGCCGGCGATTCTCTGCATCTTCGGGTTCCTGTCGAGCCCGGAAACGAACGAGCGGTCGATCTTAAGCGTCGCGACCGGTGTTTCGATCAAGGTTGCGATGGAGGAATGTCCGGTGCCGAAGTCATCAAGGGCCAGGGCGAAACCTGCCTGTTCCAGGTTACGGCACTGGGCAATCAGCTCCTGATCCGACTGGTCGAAGAGGATCGATTCCAGCAGCTCCAGCTGAATGTCTTCGGGCTTCAGACCGGCCGTGGCAAGTTCGGCATGCAAGATCGCGACAAACTCCACCGACCTGAGGTTCGATGCAGTCACGTTCAACGAGAGCTTGCCAATGTCCCTGCCTGCGGATTTCCAGGCAGCAAAATGGGTGAACGCCTTGCACCGTACCTGCCGGTCGATTTCGGACATGATGTTTGCCCTGGTCGCCGTTTCCAGGAAACGGGCCGGTGGCAACACCCCTTGTTCTGCCGTCTCCCAGCGCGCGACCACCTCCAGGCCGCACACCCGACCCGTGACGATATCGATCTGCGGCTGAAAATAGGGAACGAACTGGCTGCGTTTCAGACCTTCTTCGATCTGCGAGACCAACCTGCTCGTCTCCTCGTGCCGCCGGATCATCTCCTTTGACAGCAATTTGACGGACGACCTGGTGACCTTGGCATCGTAAAGCGCAATATCGGAATTCGCGATAAGCCTGTCGGCGTTCTGCACTTCGCCGGGATGAAACAGGACCACGCCTATACTCGCGCTGACCTGGCAGCTGTGCCCGTTGTAGCGGATCGGCATGGCGATCGCATTCAAGAGACGCAGCGCCATGGCATAGAGGTTTTCCTTGTCCGGAGGCTCAGCCAGAAACAGGGCAAACTCATCACCTCCAAGCCGCGCAGGAAGATCGTTCGGACCGCATATCGCCGACAACACCTCGGCCGTCTGCATCAGGATCATGTCACCCGCGGTATGGCCGAAGTTGTCGTTTATCGACTTGAATTCGTCGAGGTCGATGTGAAGGAGCGCAAACACGTGGCCGGTGTCAGGCAGCTGCAACGCCTCTTCCAGACGCCGGTGCAGTGCCCCTCTGTTGGCAATCTCCGTCAGCGTATCCTGTGAGGCCTTCTTTTCCGCTTCGATCTTCGCCGCCTTCAATGCAGTTGCCATCTTCTGGCTATCCTCCAGAAGCGTGCGTTGCGCTTCGAAGGAGTAGAAGAGATCGATGGAAAAGTCGTTCGGTTTGAAGTCGGTTTCCGTCAACCTGAAACGCTCGACGACCTGTGAAAGGTGAAGACCGAAGGACAGGTCCAGAAACACCGTGTCCTCGTCCGCAGCAGCAAGGGCGAAACCGCGAAACTGTATAGGCTCGCCATCCTGCGGACATGCGGAAAGGACCAGTTTCGTGCCGAGCCTTTCGCGAACACAGGCCATGGATCTGACGTTACGCGGCCGCTCAACCGTGAAGACGTCGAACAAGTTTGCTCCCGACGCTTCCGGCCCGAGGATCCGTTCAAGGGTCGGGCCCAGTCCACTGATCCGGCCGCGACTGTCCAGAACAACATGCATGGGAAAAAGCATGTCGATGGCCTTGCGGGTCAGATCGAGTTTGGATGCTGTCAAATTCCGGCCTCGGTTCTCATGGGCTTGAGTGCAGTGTCGAGGATCCGGATTTCAAAGATGTCGTGATCCGCCTGTTCCGATTTCACCGCGACCTGGTTGACCTCGATGCTCTCACCGGTCTCCTTGGCGAGACCATGCAGAAGTCCGATGACCATCGGCGCCAGTCCGTCACGATCGGAATAGTAGTGCAGAATGCAGGATCCATCGTCCTTCTGGTCGACCTCGAAGGACGGCGGCTTCAGATGTGGCATCGACAGCAGG
Source organism: Roseibium algicola (assembly GCF_001999245.1). Classification (NCBI taxonomy): domain Bacteria; kingdom Pseudomonadati; phylum Pseudomonadota; class Alphaproteobacteria; order Hyphomicrobiales; family Stappiaceae; genus Roseibium; species Roseibium algicola. The sequence continues at coordinate 1,330,586 of NZ_CP019630.1, forward strand.
ATCCGGTCGTGCATGTCATCGAGTCCCTTCAACTGCTCGATGAAGGAATTGCCGGCAAGGCGCATCAGATTGCCGAAATGCGAGGCGCCTGCGTATTCGACCCAGTATTTTCCGAAGATGCTCAGGACGTCCGATGCAGGCAGGCCGGTAAAGCTGCAGATGGCACCGACAAGCTTGTAGGTTATGGCATCGTCATAACTCGACATTCTTTCAAATTCGAGTTCCTCCAGGCCCGCGGTTTCGCAAATGCTTTGCCAGGCTTCGGGTCCGTGGTTGTCCAGAATGAAGGTGCGAATGCCTTCGTTCACCATTCCATACATGCAGACTCCTCCAGAGTTAGCATTGTGAGTATACGAATTTGCTTACGTCAGCATTAATCAGTTCCAGACATATGTCTGTTTTTAACTGCCATTACTGACAAACAATCACTACTTCCGCGCGAAATTTTCGAATTAATTACCCAACGTTTCTTTTTCTCCAAATAACCCATTGAGAAAAACAACAATGAATACCTGAAACTCTTGCCGGAAGAAGGCGCATCGTTTGAGGTGCCGGAAAGGCAATGCCAACCTTCATGTCCAGCCCGCCAGCGTCTTCGGCTCGGCACCTTGCCGGACAGACGACTTGCAATCGCCATGCAATCCCTCCATCCTCCGCGATCAATCGAGCGTTCATGGGAGGAACGATCCGACGGTTTGAAACCGGCGCAAACGGCTGGAAGACCCGAGGTCGGCGGTCGCATTTATGAAGGACCATGTCGAGACAGTTCTGCGAACCGTGCAATCGGGATCGGCGCCTGCGCTGTCCCGGATTGCCGCCTCGTGGCGCAGATCGATCGACAAGCACGGCCTGGACCCTGCCGCCCACAAGGCGCCCCAGCGCATGGGGGACGACCAGCTTTACCAGCGACGGGAAGAGACAGGTGCCTTCCTGAAAATCGCCACGCCGAAACTGGACCAGTTATTCGGCCTGGTCGGTCAGTCCGGCTGCACGGTTCTGCTGACCGACGCGGAAGGCGTCGTGCTCGACCAGCGTTGCATGAGCGCCGATGCGGACATCTTTCAGGATTGGGGTCTCAGCCAGGGCACCGACTGGAGCGAAGCCGCCGTCGGCACAAACGGCATCGGCACCTGCCTTGCCGAGGAACGCAATCTGATCGTCCACCGGCAGGAACATTTCCTGGCTCGCAATGTCGGCATGAGCTGCATGGACGCGCCGATCTATGGTCCGGACGGCAGGCTGGCCGGTGCACTCGATGTGTCTTCTGCCCGTTCCGACCAGACGGAAACCTTCAACCGGCTGATCGCAGCGATGGTCTCGCAGACTGCAAGACAGATCGAGATCGAAACCTTCCGCGCCGCTTTTCCTGCCGCCCGTATCATCGTCGCCGACGGGGAAACTACCGATACTGCAATGCTGTTTGCCGTCGACGCCGACGACATCGTTCTCGGGGCGACGCGCGCCGCCAGGAAGGCCTTCGGGCTTGGTGCAAGCGGCCCTCTGAAGCCCCTGCCCGCTTCCGATCTGCTTGGCCGCGAGGATGGCCCGAGTGGCTTTGAGAAGGCCGAAAGGGCTGCCGTCATTCGTGCACTGGCGCGGGCCGGCGGCAACGTTTCCGAAGCCGCGCGCGCGCTCGGCATCGGCCGGGCAACCCTTTACCGGCGAATGAAACGGCTGAACATAGACTGATATCCCGGCTGACCTGTCTCAGAACTGAGACACATGCCGGACACAGGCATCTGCCCCCTCCTACCACAGCGCAAGTTCCTCCGGCACAGTCCGCCCATTCCCGGTGGAGGACCGGGACCTTCGGCCCGTCGCAGCTTCGGTTGCCTGACCGCCGAACTTGTGGAGGAACCCAGATGAATCAGATGCCCAGTTTTTCCGTCGACACGACGTCTCCGTTCAAGTCCCGCTATGACAACTATATCGGCGGCAAATTCGTTGCGCCTGTGAACGGACGGTATTTCAACAACATCACGCCGATTTCCGGCGCCACCGTTTGCGAAGTCGCCCGTTCCGATGCCGCTGACGTTGACCTGGCGCTTGATGCGGCCCATGCGGCCAAGGAAGCCTGGGGCCGGACCCCGGCAGCAGAGCGTGCCAATATTTTGCTGAAAATCGCCGATGTCATGGAGCAGAATCTCGACATTCTGGCAAAGGCAGAAACCTGGGACAACGGCAAGCCGATCCGCGAAACCACGGCAGCCGATATTCCGCTTTCCGTCGATCACTTCCGCTATTTCGCAGGCGTTCTGCGCGGCCAGGAAGGCTCCATGTCGGAGATCGATGCCGACACCATTGCTTACCACTTCCATGAGCCGCTCGGCGTTGTCGGGCAGATCATTCCCTGGAACTTCTCCATTCTGATGGCTGCCTGGAAACTGGCTCCGGCGCTTGCCGCCGGCAACTGCGTCGTTTTGAAACCGGCCGAGCAGACCCCGGCGGCAATCATGGTGCTGGTGGAGCTCATCGGCGGTCTGTTGCCGGATGGCGTTCTCAACATCGTCAATGGCTTTGGTGCAGAGGTTGGCGCCCCGCTCGCCAAGTCAAATCGCATCGCCAAGATCGCCTTTACCGGGTCGACCGAAACCGGCCGGATGATCATGCAGTACGCAACCGAGAACCTCATTCCGGTGACGCTGGAACTGGGCGGCAAGTCGCCGAACATCTTCTTTTCCGACGTCATGAGCGAAGACGATGCGTTCCTCGACAAGGCCATCGAGGGCTTTGTTCTGTTCGCCTTCAACCAGGGTGAAGTCTGCACCTGTCCGAGCCGGGCCCTGATCCAGGAAGACATCTACGAAGCCTTCATTGAACGGGCGATCGCACGTGTGAAAGCTATCAAGCAGGGTGACCCGCGCGCCATCGAGACCATGGTCGGTGCCCAGGCCAGCCGCGAGCAGCAGGACAAGATCCTGTCCTATCTGACCATCGGGGTCGAGGAAGGTGCACAAGTGCTGTGCGGCGGCGCGGAAGCGAAGTTCGACGGCGACCTTTCCGGCGGCTTCTACGTTCAGCCGACCATCCTGAAAGGCCACAACAAGATGCGGGTCTTCCAGGAGGAAATCTTCGGCCCGGTGGTGTCCGTCACCACGTTCAAGACCGAAGAAGAAGCCCTGGCGATTGCAAACGACACCATGTACGGCCTCGGCGCCGGCGTGTGGTCGCGTGATGCCAACCGCTGCTACCGGTTCGGCCGCGCCATCGAGGCAGGCCGCGTATGGGTGAACAACTATCACGCCTACCCGGCCCATGCGGCCTTTGGTGGCTACAAGCAGTCCGGCATCGGCCGTGAGACCCACAAGATGATGCTGGATCACTATCAGCAGACCAAGAACATGCTGGTCAGCTACAACCCGAACAAACTCGGGTTCTTCTAAAGACTGCCGGCGTTACCCGATCTTGTCCTGGCAGTGATGCGGGGCAGTCTTCGAAAGAAGGCTGCCCCGTTTTCCGTTGAAGCTCCGGGAACGGCAGCCTGTTCATCGTCAAAGTTCTTCTGCAATCTCTTCCAGCAGATCTGCAAGCGCCTCAGGCTCGCTCACCATGGCATCGTGGCCTGTCGCGATCCGAGAGACCGGCCATCCCTTGGCCTGTGCCCGGGCCAGCGCGACTTTTGCCGGCGGATACGGCGGGTCAGTACATTCGATGTAATGGGCTGGAAGACCGTTTCCGACCGGGTGCTTCAGGTCCAGTGCCGTGGTGAAGGTTCGGAACGGGTGCGGTGTCAGGCGCGGTTTCAAAAAGGCAACGTCGTCCGGCTTCGTGATGCCAAAACTTTCCGGCGGGGCTGGCGGCAGTGACAGGCCGCCGCTGCTGGTTTCCGCCAGCTTCCTGCGGTCTTCGGCAAGATCTTGCGGCAGAAGATCGAACCAGGTCTCTCCGCTTTCCAGCATGATCGCGTCGAGATAGATCAGACCGGCAATCCGCTCAGGCACGAGGTCTGCAACCCCGGTGATCGGAATGCCGCCAAAGCTGTGGCCGACTAGAATGACGTCCGCCAGGTCCTCGAACTGTAAATGCCGGACGATATCTTCCACGAAGGTCCGGATCGTGATGTCCGGCGAAAGCAGATGCGAGCGCTCGCCGAGGCCCGTCTGCGTTGGTGCGGTCACCCGATGCCCACGTGCCCGCAGGATGTTTGCCAGACGCGACCAGCACCAGCCGCCATGCCAGACACCATGGACGCAAACGAAAGTCTGCTGTTTCATTAGCCCCTCCCCGCTTCACCGCCTATTCGGCGGCTTCGGCCGCCATCTGGAAATCGCGCCGTACCTTCAGTTTGTGCCCGACTTCGACAATGGCTTCCAGTGCCGGAATCAGATCCTGGCCAAGATCCGTCAGCTCATATTCAACGGAAGGTGGCGATGTCGGGCGGACATGGCGCAACAGCACGCCGCGGCCTTCCAACTCTGAAAGGCGCTGTGACAGTACCTTGCCGGACACAGGGGGAATATCCGCCTTCAGCTCGTTAAAGCGGCGGGGACCTGCCCGCAGGCTCCAGATGACGTTGGGTGCCCAGGCTCCGGAAATCACCTGCATGCACTGGGTCAGACTGCAAGGGGTCGGCGGTTTCGGGCTCAGATTCTTGCGCATTTTCAAGGCCATGGGCACCACACGATCTTCAAGGGTCCAAGGTCACGCGGGAACCATCAGGTTTCTGCCCGGTAACTCGATAATGCAAGTTACCAATAGAAACCTACTTGTCAATGGTGACTTCAAAAGACACCTTCCGGGCATCGATACAAACCAAGGAGCCAATCGATGAAACTGTTCTACAAACCCGGTGCCTGTTCCATGGCTGCTCATCTCCTGCTCAACGAAGCCGGAGCCACCTACAGTCTCGAAAAAGTCGATACGACCGAGGGTTTGACGGAGACCGGCGCAACATACGCGCAGACCAATCCGCGCGGCTACGTGCCGGCGCTTCGGTTTGAGAACGGTGACGTTCTGACGGAAAACGTTGCCATCCTGCATTGGCTTGGCGAGCAGTACCCGAACTTTGCGACGGATACAGCAGGCAAGCCGCTCGACCGGTTCCGCGTGCTGGAATTGCTCAGCTTCCTGTCCTCAGAGCTTCACAAAGGGTTCAGCCCGTTCTTTTCCGGCAAGGAATTTTCTGAAGCAGAAGCAGCTGAAAACCAAGCAAAGCTGAATACCAAGCTCGGCCAGTTCGACGCCTTGCTGGCCAAGGGCGGCGACTATCTTTTGGGAGATACCTTCTCCGTTGCCGACGCCTATGCCTTTGTCATCTTGAACTGGACGAACTTCATCGGCGTATCCCTTGGCGACTGGCCGAAGATGGCAGCCTATGTTGAGCGCATCCGTGCTCGCCCGGCCACCCTGAAGACCCTACAGGAAGAAGGCCTGGCGGCATGAGCAGTGCCTTGGCTGCGCTGGAAAAGGTCATATCCAACTATTTCGACGCGCTTTATCACTGCGATACCGACCTGCTGCAGCAGGTGTTTCACGAGAAGGCAATCTACGCCACGGCGGACGAGACACCCCTGCTCTATCGCACGATGGCCGAATATGTACCGGTCGTCGCCGCCCGCCAGTCGCCGGCGTCCCGGGGTGAGGAGCGCCGCGATGTCATCGACGAGATCCAGTTCGCCGGTGAGAACACGGCCTTTGCCAGAGTTCGCTGTTCGATCGGCAACAACGATTTCACCGATTTCCTGACCTTCGTGCGGGACGAAGGCCGCTGGCAAATCATGGCGAAAATCTTCGAAATTCGACCACGCAACGAAGGAGTGGCCTGACATGCCTTACGTGAATATCCAGGTGACCCGTGAAGGGGTGACGGCGGAGCAGAAAGCCAGGCTTATCAAAGGCGCGACGGACCTACTGGTTGACGTTCTCGACAAGAACCCGGCAACCACCTTCGTGGTGATCGAGGAAGTGGACCTTGAGAACTGGGGCGTCGGCGGCCTGCCGGTGGAAGAATACCGGGCAAGGCAGCTGGAAAAACAGAGCTGAACGGTCAAATGGAAGCCGGGGCAATCCCGGCTTCTTTCTTTGCCGCGTTGCGCTTCCCTCTTTCAGTTCCTCGCCACTGTCCGGAAAACCCTGGACTATTTCGTTCGTCCCAAACATTCGTCATTGCAGGGCGCGACCCTGCAATCCATGCCGTGACCGCGCCTAAGCCAGAAGCCTCAATTGGCGGATGGGGAGCGGCATGGATGCCATGGTCGGGCCATGGCATGACGGAGGAAGTGGAGAGGGATGATGGGAAGGCTGAATGGTGCTCCTCTGGACGTCACCAAACAAGTGCAAAGAGTTTTTGCTGTTGTCCAATCGACGCGAGAATGGTCTGTCTGAGAAGACACATCGACATCAAAACAGTTCTCACATGCCCCGCACGCTTTATCAAACCATCCTCGGCCCCGAGTTCGACAAGGTTCCGGCAGAAATCCGGCGGATGCACAGCTTCGCGCGGGTGGCGCGGGGAACCGCGGATGTCACCCGGGGAAGCTCGTGGGGCGCAAGACTGATCTGCCGGCTGGCGAAGTTGCCGAAAGCACAGATGGGCGTTCCGGTCGAGACCAGCTTTGAACCTATCGAGGGTGGAGAGCGCTGGACCCGGCGGTTTGACGGGCAGCCGTTCCAGACCGACATGATGGCAGGTACTGGCGAAGCGTATCCCTGCATGCTCGAGCGCCTTGGACCGTTCCTGTTCAAGATGCGGGTAACGGCAAGTGACAAGGGCATCGACATCACCCCGGCAGACGTTTCGCTTGGACCGCTTCCGCTGCCGCTGCGCCTTGCTCCGAGAGCGGTCGGGCGCGAGCGTGTTGTCGATGGAAGATACAGTTTCACCGTAGAGGTGACCTTCCCGCTGATCGGGAAGGTCTTCGGCTACAACGGCCGGCTGGAGCCGGCCGTTCTGACAGCTGATGCGAAAGCCGTCTGAACGGCCTCACTCGAAGCCGACGAGGGCCTTGCGGCGTTTGCCGACAGAAATCGACAAACGGTCGTTGGCCTGAAGATCGCCGGTGGCAATGCGGCGGCGTGCGTCGTCGACGATCTGGTTGTTGAGGCGAACGCCTCCACCTTCCACCAGACGCCGTGCTTCGCCGTTGGATGCCGCGAAGCCAACGGCGACCACAAGCTCCAGAAGACCGAGACCGTCTGCCAGAATTTTCAGCGGCAGACTGTGGGTCGGTTCCAGGATCTCGCCTTCGCCCGAAAACAGGGCATCGCCTTGCTGCAAGGCGCCGCGCGCTTCTTCCGGGCCATGCACGATTGCCGTCACCTGGGTTGCCAGGATCTTCTTGGCTTCGTTCAGCTCCGCCCCTTCCAGCGCCGCCAGTCGTTCGATTTCGCTCATCGGCAGCTCGGTAAAAAGGCGCAGGCACTTGGCGACATCGGCATCAGCGGTGTTGCGCCAGAACTGCCAGAAGCCGAAGGGCGACAGGTGTTCGGGATGCAGCCACACGGCACCTGCAGCCGTCTTGCCCATCTTCGCACCGCTGGCGGTGGTCAGCAGAGGCACTGTCAGGCCGTGCAACTTGCGGCCATCACGGCGGCCAAGCTCGACACCATTGACGATGTTGCCCCATTGATCGGATCCACCGACCTGAAGCGCACAGTCATGACGCTTTGCCAACTCCAGAAAATCAACGGCCTGCAGCATCATGTAGCAGAACTCCAGAACCGTCAGCGGCATCTGAGCATCGAGGCGCGACTTGACGCTGTCGAAGGTCATCATGCGGTTGACGGTGAACTGGGAGCCATAGTCGCGGAGGAATTCCAGGAAGCGGAATTCATTGAGCCATTCCGCATTGTCGACCAGCAAAGCCCCATCTTCGCCGTTCATATCCACGAGACGCTCAACGGATCGTCGTATGCTCGCGATGTTGGCTGCGATCTGGCGTTCCTCCAGCATCGGCCGGGCATCCTTGCGGAAACTCGGATCGCCGATCTGACTTGTGCCACCGCCAAGCACGACGATGGGACGATGGCCGAGCTTCTGCAGCCAACGCATGGTCATCAACGGCATCAGATGGCCGACATGAAGACTTGCCGCCGTGGCATCGAACCCGGCGTATGCGGTGATCGGCCCTTGTGACAGCGTCTGGTCGAGCGCCTCGATATCCGTGCATTGGTGCACAAGACCACGTTCCAGAAGCACGGCAAGTGCTTCCGATTTGAGTTTTGTCGCCGGTTTTCCGGCTTCGATCATATGTCTGGTCATTTTTCGCTTCCTGGTTCCCCCGCCAGGAAGCTCGGGTCTCTAGAAACCAAAAAGCCGCCTGACGCGGCGGCTTTTGAGGTGTCTATGGGGTGAACAAGATCCTACGCAGCCGCCGGTATGTCGGTGACGTAATAAAAATACACGAAGGATGCGCTCATCTTGGTCATGCCAGCTTAAATGCGTTAGGGCGGGAAAAGAGTCAAGCCTGTTGTGTTCGTGACGTCCCAGCCCCCCGGCAAGTGTAACCGGAATGCCTCAAGGCTGCGCGCGGTCAAGAAATTCCACCTGTCCCTGTGCGAAAGGCGTGCGCTTGCGCACGTCTGGCCGCGTTACGACAACCCGAGTTTCCGTTCGCCGCGATCCAGGATAACCGGAACGATCAGGTCTTCCTCGTCATCCAGATGGCGCATCAGGCCGGAGATCAGGGTGTCGCTGACACCGGCGAAACTGTCGGCCGCGCGGCGGATGGCATCGCGGTCTTTCGTCTGCAATTGCCCGAACAGCTTGTTGGCGCTCTTGATCACCGCCTCAATGCGATGATGAATCAGTTCGTGGTCGCCCTCCAGCAGCTCGAAGCCATCCACCAGGCGCTTTTCGGCTTCCATGAACACCGGGAAATAGTGCTCATCCTCGATCATGTGGTGGTGATGCAGCTCACTGAGAAACTGTTGCAGACGCGGGGCAAAGAGGTTGCCGAAACGGTTTACCGGGAGCCGTTGTTCGCGGAAGTCGGTCAGGATCGTATCCAGGTCAGCACCGAGCTGACGGAAGCCGTTATGCCGTGCGAGCCAGAATTCGGTCAGTGGGCCGAGGTTCCGGTGACCCGGCCAGTCTTCGCGCGGATGTTCTTTCAGAAGGAACAGCCACTCCTGCGGAAGTCCGGTCCGTTCATCCAGATTGGTGGTGTTGGTCATGGGTTTCAGGTCCGGTCAGAGAGAAGGTTTGCCGACCTTATACGCATGTTTTGGCCTGTCATGCGGAAACAGTGTGTTCACTCCCCGGGAACAGACGTCACTGCACCAGTTTGCCCAGCACCTTCCAGAGCGCTTCGGTGTCCCCCGGCTCCAGATGCCTTGTGAATTCGGTTTCCACCGCTGCCCGGTAACACGGCCACATGGCCTTCAAGAGCATCTCCCCTTCCTGGGTCAGACGCACCGAGACACCTCTGCCGTCTTCCGGGCTCTTCAGCTTTTCGATGTAGCCCGCAGCCACCAGCCGATCGAGCAGGCGCGAAACATTGTACTGGGCCAGCAGCATCCGCTTTTCGATTTCGACCGGTCGCAGAGTTTTGTCCTCTGCCCGGCTTAATTCCAGCAGCACATCGTACCAGCCGAGAGGTGGGAAACCGGCCGCCTTCAGGCGTGCCTCGACCCGCGCCAGCACGTTGCCGCTTGCACGCTGCAGACGGGCCCAGGCGTCGATGGCCTGGGGGACGGTTTCGGCGGAATTGCTCATGGCCAAGAAATAGAAAATTTATGCAATTGCATCAATCTTGATTTTTCATGCATATGCATCCATCTTGATGCAGATGCATGAAAAGGAGTTTCCAGATGCCCGACACACTCACCCTGATCAGCCATGCGCTTTGCCCTTACGTGCAGCGCGCGGCGATCGTCCTTCATGAAAAGAATGTTCCGTTTGACCGGGTTACCATCGACCTTGCCGACAAACCTGACTGGTTCCGCGCGGCCTCACCACTCGGCAAGGTGCCGCTGCTGAAACTGGGTGCTGATCGCTATCTCTTCGAATCCGCCCCGATCGTCGAATTCCTGGACGAGACAGAAGGGAGCCGGCTGCACCCGGAGGACCCTTCCGAACGCGCGCGGCACCGGGCCTATATCGAATTTGCCTCGCAGATCCTGAACGGTATCGGCGCGCTCTACAACGCCAGGGACGACACCGGGTTTTATGCTGCGGGTGAAGCACTTCGTGCAAAGTTCCGTCATCTGGAAAGCGAACTTGATCCGGACGGTCCCTTCTTCGCCGGTAGTGCCTTTTCGCTCGTCGATGCGGCTTTCGCCCCGGTGTTCCGATATTTCGATGTCTTTGAGTCGTTCTTGACGCTTGAAATGTTTGACGACCTCGACCGGGTTCTTGCGTGGCGTAGCAAGCTTGCGGCCCGTACATCGGTTCAAGAAGCAGTTACTGCGGACTATCCAGCGCTATTGACCGCCTTTCTGCAAAATCGAAATAGCTGGATCTCCCAACTTCTCGACTTGCGCAGCCGGGAGCGATCACTCCTGGTCGCACACTGAGGCCTTCAAGCGCAGCCGGACATGGCTCCGACTGCGCCCGCTTCAGGCGAAGGCTGCGCCGAGTTTGCCCAACTCGCCTTTGAGGTCCGTCCATCTGTCCGGCGTCGTGGTTAGTGTCGCAGGATCCCTGATTTCGACGTCATATCCCCGGTTCAACGCACCCTTTGCGGTCAGCTGAACGCAATGACAGGCATCAAGCCCAACCAGGACCAGCCGTCCGATCCGCTTTTCCTCAAGCCAGGCTTCAAATTGCGGACTGGAGAAACTGTCACCGATCGACTTTTCAAAGACCGGAGCATTGCCGACAGCAAGTGTTCGGTCGAGCTTCAAACCGTCTCGCCCCGGTGTCCCGATACCGCCCGCCGACATCTTCATGGCCACGATCACCGGCCAGTCGCGGAAGACATTCTTGACGAAAGCGACCTGGTGGCCTGCCATCCGATGCGCTTCCACCTGGCGCCCTATTTCGGCAAGCACAGCGTCTCTCTGGCCTGCGTCAAAAGCGTGTTTGCCGGTATTCCTGGTGAAGTCCTCCTGCACGTCGATGACCACCAGAGCTGTGCCAGGCCGCATTGACCTGTCGATACTTGCGCCCTTTGTCGGCGTTCCCAGCCGCCGCAGGCAATAAACGATATAGGCGACAATGCTTGCGGCACAGAGCCCGGCCGCAATCCAGATACCGGTCATGTGACCTCTCCTGTTCGTGAAATTATTCCAGTGCCTTGGGCCGATCCGGGTCGTCCTCGAACGCAGCAAAATGATCAAGCATGGTGCAGAGCACCCGTTGCGTGGAACGCAGATCGTCGTCCGAGAAGAGCTCGCAGACTGTCTCGATTTCGTCAGTCTCCCGTGCCCGGATTTCGCCGAACCGGTCGTGCCCCGCTTCGTTCAAGGCAAACAGTGGTGATCGCTTGTGCGCCGGATTGGCCCGGCGCTCGACCAGTCCCTGCTCTTCCAGGGCGTTCATCACGAGCTGGATCTGCTGGCGGGCAAGAAACAGCGCCCGGCCGATCTCGGGTACCGCCATCGGCCCGGCCTCCTCCAGCACTTCCATGACCGCTCGCATACCGACGGTCACGCCGGTTCCCTCCAGCTTGGCCTCCACCGCCCGCGCAAGCCGGCGGTGCACGGGGCGTATCAGGCGGATGATTTCATAAAGCTCGACGGACTTCTTCATGGGTACCTCGTTTGACAATTTATATGTCATTTTGACATTTATATTGTCAATAAGATTTTTGAACGCCCCTGTGTGTCATCACCCTGGAACCGAAGGCCCTAAGCCAGACGTTTCGATCCCGGTAAAAACCAGGTTCCGTGCCTTGGCGAGGGTTTGGAGCTATACTGCCGGTCCCGTTCGTAGTCTGGAGCGAACCATGAGCAATCAGGAAGGCGTCCCCCGAAACGGAACATTCGCCGAGCGATACGACAGTGTCATGGTGCCGGTGATCTTTCAGCCTTGGGCACAAGAGCTGCTCCAACGGCAACCACCCCAAAAAGGAGACCGGATCCTGGACCTTGCGTGCGGCACCGGTGCGGTAATCCGTGAAGTCGCGAGCCTTGGGAACGGATTTGCGAGGCTGGCCGGCGTGGACATGAGTGCGGGAATGCTGGCCGTTGCGGCCGAAAAGGCCAGCGTAAACAGGATAGACGCAGAATGGTTCGAGGCAACCGCAGGCGATCTGCCGTTTCCTGATGGCGGCTTTGACCTCGCTTACTGTCAGCAGGCTTTGCAGTTCTTTCCCGATCGTGTCGGAGCCCTGCGCGAACTTCACCGCGTACTGGCACGCGGGGGCCGCGTCGCCTTCTGCGTTTCCCGCGGTCTGTCAGAAAATCCTCTGCTGATGGCGCAGGCAACCGCATTGGAAAAACACGTCGGTGCAGAGGCGGGGGCAGCCGTTCGTGCGATCTGCCAACTCTCCGACCCTGAAGAAATACGATCGAACTTCGAGGCCGCCGGGTTTCTGGATATCCAACTGGAGACAGTTTCACTGACGCTTCATCACCCGGATGGCCGTGCGTATGCCGCCGGAGCCATGGGCGGCATGCATACCGGAGACAAGCTCTCCCGGCTATCCGAAGACGACAGGAACGCCTGCTTCAATGATTTCCTGAAAGAACTGGGCCACTGTTTTGACGGTAAGGCAATCCGGTTTCCGCACGTCTCCAACGTTGTGACAGCACACACCTGAGCGACAGGAAACAAAAAACCCCGGCCGAAGCCGGGGTTTTCATGCTTGAAAATTCGTCCACGTGCTACTCGGCAGCAGCCGGGGTCACTTCGGCCGGAGCCGGCTCGGTCCATTTCAGGACCGGCTTGCGAGCTGCACCCGTTTCGTCCAGACGGCGTCGCGGGGCAAGATACGGTGCACCGGAGAAGCGTTCCGTTTCGCCGCGCTTTGCGCTCATCACGAGATCGCGCATGGTGGCGACGAAAAGATCGAGCGCAGCCCGGCTTTCCGATTCCGTCGGCTCGATCAGCATCGCGCCATGGACAACCAGCGGGAAGTACATGGTCATCGGATGATAGCCCTCGTCGATCATCGCCTTGGCGAAGTCGAGCGTGGTCACGCCGGTGTCCTTCAGGAAGCTGTCGTCGAACAGCACTTCGTGCATGCATGGACGCTCGCCAAAGGGCAGGCTCATCAGGTCCTGCAGGCCGACGCGAATATAGTTCGCATTCAGCACCGCATCTTCAGACGCCTGCCGCAGACCGTCGGAGCCGTGGCTCATCATGTAGGACAGAGCCCGCACGTACATGCCCATCTGGCCGTGGAACGCGGTCATGCGGCCGAACGGCTGCTCGCCGTCCTTGGTGGCAGCTTCGGTTTCGACCAGTTCTACACCTTTTTCCGTCTTGCGGATGAACGGCAGCGGCGCGAATGGAGCCAGTCTCTGGGACAGGACGACCGGACCGGAACCCGGGCCACCGCCGCCGTGAGGCGTCGAGAAGGTCTTGTGCAGGTTGATATGCATGGCGTCGACACCAAGATCCCCCGGGCGGGCCTTGCCGACGATGGCGTTGAAGTTGGCGCCATCGCAGTAGAAATAGGCATCCGCCTTGTGAATCAGATCGGCGATCTGCTTCACTTCCCGTTCGAACAGCCCGCAGGTGTTCGGGTTGGTCAGCATGATGCCGGCGATGTTGCCTTCGTGTTCGGCAATGGTCTTCTTCAGTGCCTCCAGATCGACGGTCCCGTCGTCCTTGGCATCGATGTTGACGACCTTGTAACCCAAGAGCGCTGCCGTTGCCGGGTTGGTGCCATGAGCGCTTTCCGGCACCAGAACGATCTTCGGATCACGGCCGGCAGCGGTGTGGGCTGCCTTGATCGCCATCATGCCGCACAATTCGCCATGGGCACCGGCTTTCGGGCTCATTGCGACGGCGGAGGTGTTGGTGGACACCATCAGCCAGTGGGCAAGCGCATCGATCAGTTCCAGTGCGCCGGGCACCGAGGAGACCGGCTGAAGCGGATGGATGTCCGCGAAGCCCGGCAGACGGGCCATCTTCTCGTTGAGGCGCGGATTGTGCTTCATGGTGCACGAGCCGAGCGGATAGAGACCGCTGTCGATGGCATAGTTGTTCCGCGACAGGCGCACATAGTGGCGCATGGCTTCCGGTTCGGCGAGGCCAGGCAGACCGATCTCGGCCTTGCGCTTGAAGCTGCCAAGCTCGAACTCGGCGCTTTCGTCCTCGTCGAGATCGACACCGGTTGTTTCCAGCGAGCCGAATTCGAAAATCAGCGGCTCTTCCATATCGAGACCACGGTTGCCGGTGAAAGTCTTCGGGCGGAAAGCATCCCCGGCATCACCTGCTGCGGTCGGGCGGCCTTGCGTGTTCATGCTCATGCCAGCACCTCCTTCAGCGCGTCCGCAAAGGCCGCGCGGTCTTCATCCGTATTGACTTCGGTCGACGCGACGACCAACAGGTTCGCGAGATCCTTGTTGCCCGGCTCCAGTCGAGAAACCGGCAGGCCCGCGAGAACGCCCCGTTCGGCCAGTTGCTCGACCACATCCTCGGCCACCTTCGGCAGCGCAATCGTGAACTCGTTGAAATAGGCCGAGTTCAGAACCTCGACACCGGGCACGTCGGCAAGAAGCTTCTTCAGCTTCACCGCGTTGCCGTGGTTGATGCGGGCGAGTTTGGTCAACCCGGCCTGCCCCAGCAGCGACATGTGAATGGTGAAGGCAAGGCAGCAGAGACCGGAGTTGGTGCAGATGTTGGACGTTGCCTTGTCGCGGCGGATATGCTGCTCGCGGGTCGACAGCGTCAGCACGAAACCGCGCTTGCCTTCCGCATCCACCGTCTCACCGCAGAGCCGGCCCGGCATCTGGCGGACATATTGCTGGCGGGTGGCGAAGAGACCGACGTAAGGACCACCGAAGTTGAGGCCGTTGCCGATGGACTGGCCTTCACCGACCACGATGTCGGCGCCTTGTGTTCCCGGCGGTTCGATCAGGCCGAGCGACACCACTTCGGTGAAGACCGCGATCAGCAGCGCCTTGTGCTGGTGCGCCTTTTCGGCAATCGGCTTCAGGTCGATCAGCTGGCCGTAGAACGACGGCGACTGGACGACAACGCAAGACGTCTCGTCATCGATCTGTGACAGGATGTCTTCGGTGCCCGTCGGGTCTGCCGGGAGGCTGACGACCCGATCGCCGGCCATGTTGGACAGGCCTTCGACGACTTCCCGGTACTGCGGATGCAGCCCGCCGGAAAGCACGGCCTTGTTGCGCTTGGTCACCCGGTGCGCCATCAGCACGGCTTCACCGGTGCCGGTGGAGCCGTCATACATGGACGCGTTGGCGACATCCATTGCGGTAAGGCGCGCTACCTGGGTCTGGAACTCGAACAGGTACTGAAGCGTACCTTGCGTGATTTCCGGCTGATAGGGCGTATAGGAGGTCAGGAACTCCGACCGCTGGATCAGGTGGTCGACTGTTGCCGGCACATGGTGCTTGTAGGCACCTGCGCCGACGAAGAACGGAACGGAGCCGGCCGCAGTGTTCTTCGATGCCATGGCCGAGAGCTTGCGCTCCACTTCCATTTCGCTGGCTCGTTTGGGAAGGTCGAGCAGACCCTTCATGCGAACGTCTTCAGGGATATCCGCAAAGAGTTCATCGACGGATTTGACGCCGACCCGCGCGAGCATGTCGCTGCGGTCGGTATCGTTCAAAGGCAGGTAGCGCATCAGGCAGCTCCCAAGGGTTTGATCAAAAATCGGACCGGCGAAAACCACGCTCTCGCTTCATCAGCCCGGAACCGGAGAACTGACAAGCTTCCGGATACGGGCTCCCCGTTTCCTGCTCGGCGCGGTGGCGCCGTGCAGACACACAGAGAAGAGAACTGGTCACCATCCAGAACAGGGAACCGGCTGCGACTTCGTGCGGCCGGTTCCGGAAAGTCACGGTGCGACGAGGCGGAGCGGTTCGGGCTCCACAACGATCTCGCACTTCACGGAGTTGGCGATGAAACAGACGTCATGCGCCTTTTCATGCAGATCGGTCAGCCAGGTCGGATCCGGGTCCTCGGCCGCAACCAGCGTGATAACCGGCCGCAGCACCACTTTCGTGATTGCCATCTTGCCCCGCGCCACCCGGCTCATTTCGCCCTGGGCACGGTCGCTGTAACTGGCGACAACGAAATTCGCCCGCCGGGCAAGATCCAGGAAGGACATCATGTGGCAGGACGAGATAGCGGCGACGAAAGCCTCTTCCGGATCGACGGCGGCCTCAATGGAATATGGCAGGGGTACCACCGTGGGCGAGGCGCTTGCCGGGATCTCCAGACCACCGTCAAAACGCCAGATGTGCCCTCTGGAATAGGCGTTTGCGGCATAGTCGCCGTCGCATGCCCATTCCACCTGTGCCGTGTAGTAGTGCCCTGCCATGAATTACAACGTCTCCACGTACGCCTTGTAGGCTGCCGCGTCCATCAGGTCGGACAGCTGATCCGCATTGCCGACGGTCATCT
Organism: Roseibium algicola; assembly: GCF_001999245.1. Lineage (NCBI taxonomy): Bacteria > Pseudomonadati > Pseudomonadota > Alphaproteobacteria > Hyphomicrobiales > Stappiaceae > Roseibium > Roseibium algicola. The sequence continues at coordinate 1,347,012 of NZ_CP019630.1, forward strand.
TGATGAACCATGCAGCGCCTTCGGGATCTTCGTTCACCTTGGCCGGCTCGTCCACCAGCGCATCGTTGGCTTCAACGACTTCACCGTCGATCGGAGCGTAGACTTCACTGGCTGCCTTGACGGATTCCACGACGGCGGCTTCATCGCCCTGTGACAGCGCCTTGCCGGCTTCCGGCAGTTCGACGTAAACGACGTCGCCGAGCTGCTCCTGCGCGTAAGTCGTGATGCCGATGGTGGCTTTGTCGCCATCTACGGCGATCCACTCGTGGTCCTTGGAGTAATAGGTGGTCATATTGTGCGTCCGTTATCTGGAAAGATTTATGCTTTGGGTTTGCGGTAATACCGGTTCGGAACAAACGGCATGTCCGCGACGGTAGCGGGCAAGCGCTTGCCTCTGACGATCAATTCAAGTGGCGTGCCAGTTTCGGAGTGCTCCACCGGGACATAGCCCATTGCGATCGGGGCACCCACGGTCGGTGCGAAACCGCCGGATGTCACGGTGCCGATCACCGGCCCGTCGGGCAGTGCGATCTCGGCCCCTTCCCGCGCAGGTGCCTTGCCATCGAGGCGCAGGCCGACGCGGACGCGGCCCGGTCCCTTTTCGAGTTCACCCTGAATGCGTTCGGCGCCAGGAAAGCCGCCTTCTTCTCGGCGGCGCTTCTGCATGCAGAAGGTGATGGCGCCTTCGACGGGAGACGTCATCTCGTCAATGTCGTGTCCGTAGAGGCACAGCCCTGCCTCAAGACGCAGGCTGTCGCGGGCCCCGAGCCCAATCGGTTCGACCCTGTCGTCGGCGAGCAGTGCACGGGCAATCGCTTCAGCAGCACCGGCAGGCACGGACATCTCCACGCCGTCCTCGCCGGTATAGCCGGCACGGGCAACGTGGCAGTCGATACCGTCAAACTCCATCGGTGCGGCGGCCATGAAGCCAAGTTCGGCCGCCTTGGGCGCATGTGCTGCGACCGCAGCCACGGCTTCCGGTCCCTGAACCGCGATCAATGCACGATCGTCGATCACTTCAAGGGTCACGTTTTCAGGCAGTCTGTCGCGGAAATGGGCGTAGTCGACATCCTTGCGAGAGGCATTGACCACCAGCATCAGCTTGCCGTCTTCTGCTTCGGACAGCGGCCGGGTGACCATCAGATCGTCGATGATGCCGCCTTCGTCGTTGAGCAGCACCGTGTAGCGCTGACGGCCGTGGCCAAGTTCGACGAAATTGGACGGAGTCAGCGCTTCCAGAGCCCGGGCCGTCGTTTCGTGATCGGGACCGATCAACAGGGCCTGGCCCATGTGGGAGACGTCGAAAAGGCCGGCTTTCGTGCGGGTCTGCTGGTGCTCGGCCATGATGCCGGCCTTGTACTGCACGGGCATGGAATAGCCGGCAAACGGCACCATGCGTGCACCCAGTTCCACATGAAGGTCGTGAAGAGGCGTTTGTTTCAGATCTTCGTCTGCAACGGTTTCCGCCATGAACGGTCCTCGTATTCGGGGTTGCGCAGTCCCGAACCGGCCCGCATGGGTCCTGATCCGTCTGCACCCCCTCTGTCCGAGTACCTGAGAGATTTCCCGACCGGCGCCGATGACGCCTTTCGGTTACTCCTTCGGTGAGCAGTCCGCAAACCCACTTGCGGAGCACTGCTTTCCAGAGCGTTGCAGTTCATGCGGTCCTTCTGCCTGAGAGTTTCCGGGGCGGTTGCTCCTTCGGCGCCAGGATCCTTTCACCCGGCCTCTCCCGCATAAACATTGACGTGTTTCCACGCCAACCGGGGGACGACCCCGATTGGGGCCGGATTGTGCGAGGCAGACATAGTCTTGTCAATATGCGACATGCAGCCCCCGCAATTTTGCCGGTGCACAATTTTAGGCATCGTCTTGCAGAGTGTGCACGATCAATGGCCGGCCGGTTTCCATCTTCCCGGCCAGGCCTCAAATTCAGTCGAACCTGATGTGCTACGTGCGTGGCCGGGCCTTAGCGGCGACGGCCTTCGTCAAAGCCGAAGACAACCTTGGCGTCCGCACCTGCCGGGATCCTGAATTTCTCTTCGATCAGCGTCCAGGTTTCGCTTGGCGAGTTCGCTCCAAGCGTGACCGGAATTTTCACGATCTCGGAGCTGAGCGGCTTGGCACCGCTGCCGCCGGGCACAATGGCGACGCGCATCGGCAGAACCACTTCGCCGCCCTTCCAGGCAGGACCGGAGGTGACATCGCCGGACAGGCCCAGCTTCATGCGGCGGCTTCCGTCCGGCTGCTGCGTGCAGGTGTTGGCCCAATCCTTGACGGTGGCCTGGTAAAGCAGACCCTGCGGGTCATCGTCCTTGCCGCGCACATACTTGCGGATCAGGAAGGTGTTGGACTGAAGCTGCAGCGCAGGACAGGGAACCGGCGGCGCGAAGGTTTCGGGAGAAATCTCGATCGGCTGCTGGCCACCGGAAATAACCTTGCCCGCAACACCGTCAGCGGCACTCATACACCCCGCAAGAGCCGCGGCGGAAAGGCCCACGGCCATAATTGTCTTCAGGGTCTTGCCGGAGACGGCGGGAATCGCACTGATCATCTTCATTCCATAAAAATGCAACAATTGTCGGCGGAGCTTCATAGCAGGTGAAGAATTGCTTGGCGAGGCTTGTCAAACGCAAACCTTCAAGCAGCTCATTGTGGCTGAATTGGTTCAGCTTGCCGCACATCCCTTGACACAGCGTGGCTGCGAGCCCTTATTGCGCGCAGAAACGTTCCTCGAAAGAGCATGATGACCGAGAGCAAACAGGAAAAAACACCGCTTGCCATTCACCTTTGCGCGCCCCGAGGGTTCTGCGCCGGTGTCGATCGCGCGATCCAGATCGTGGAACTCGCCCTGGAAAAATACGGCAGTCCGGTCTACGTCCGTCACGAGATCGTGCACAACAAGTTCGTGGTGGACGGGCTGAAGGCCAAGGGCGCTGTGTTCGTGGAAGAGCTGGAAGAAATACCGGCCGGGCACACCGACAGACCGGTGATCTTCTCTGCGCACGGCGTCCCGAAATCCGTCCCGGAAGACGCCCAGAGCCGCAAGATGTTCTATCTCGACGCCACCTGTCCTCTGGTCTCGAAGGTCCACAAGGAAGCGGAAATCCATTTTCGCCGGGACCGCGAGATTCTGCTGATCGGTCATGCGGGGCATCCTGAAGTGATCGGCACCATGGGCCAATTGCCCGAGGGCACCGTCAGCCTGATCGAGACTGAAGACGGCGCGCGTGCCTTCACGCCGAAGACCGACCGCCCCCTCGCCTATATTACCCAGACCACCTTGTCCGTGGACGACACGGCCGGGATCGTGGCTGTGCTGCAGGACCGGTTCCCGCAGATTGTCGCTCCGCACAAGGAGGACATCTGCTACGCAACCACCAACCGTCAGGAAGCGGTCAAGCATGTGGCGCCAAAGGTCGACGCAATGATCGTTGTCGGCGCCCCGAACTCCTCCAACTCGCAACGCCTGCGTGAAGTTGCGGAACGGGCCGGGTGCAGGACTGCAGTGTTGATCCAGCGCGCAAGCGACATCGACTGGCACGATTTCGAAGGTATCACGTCGTTGGGTCTGACAGCAGGTGCATCGGCCCCCGAGACCCTGGTAGAGGAAATCATCGCGGCATTTGCCGGTCGGTTCGACGTCAACGTCGAGACGGTGCGTACTGCCGAAGAAACGATTTCCTTCAACCTGCCGCGGGAGCTGCGCGAGATGATCGCCTCCTCCCAGGCCGCTGCCGGATAACCCCATGGCTGTTTATACCGAAGTAACCGATGAGGAACTGAACGACTTCATCGGCAGCTACGATGTCGGACGTCTGTTGTCATTCAAGGGCATTGCCGAAGGTGTCGAGAACAGCAACTTCCTGGTCCACACGGACAAGGCGTCCTACATCCTGACGCTGTACGAAAAGCGCGTGAACCCGGACGATCTGCCTTATTTTCTGAACCTTCTGCAGCATCTGGCCGCAAAGGGCCTGTCCTGTCCGACGCCGGTCCCTTCGAGGGACGGCAAACTTCTGGGCACTCTCGCCGGCCGACCGGCCGCGCTGGTCACCTTTCTGGACGGCATGTGGGTCAAGCGGCCCAAAGTGGATCATTGCGCCGAGCTGGGCCGGGCCATGGCAGAGTTGCACCTGGACGGCGCCGATTACGACGGGTTCCGCAAGAACGCACTCGACGTCAGCGGCTGGCGGCCCCTGTTCGATCAATGCGGGGAGCGCAGCGATACGGTTCATCCCGGTCTCGGTGCAGAGATCGCCAGCGAGCTGGACCACGTGGAAAAGGTCTGGCCCAGGGACCTTCCGGGCGGGGTGATCCATGCGGATCTGTTTCCCGACAACGTGTTCTTTCTGGGCAACGAACTTTCCGGGCTGATCGATTTCTATTTCGCCTGCAACGATGCCTTTGCCTATGACATTGCTATCTGTCTCAACGCATGGTGCTTCGAGCAGGACATGTCGTTCAACGTGACCAAGGCAAAGGCCCTGCTCAAGGGCTATGCCGCCGTGCGACCGTTGAGCGAGGCTGAATACGATGCCTTGCCGACCCTTTGCCGGGGTGCGGCCCTGCGTTTCCTGCTGACACGGCTCTATGACTGGCTAAGCGTGCCGGAAGGTGCGCTGGTTACGCCGAAGGATCCGCTGGAATATCTGAAGAAGCTCCGCTTCCACCAGAGCATTTCCTCCACGCAGGCCTACGGGTTGGAGCGATGACGGAGAACAACAACCGGGTCACGATCTATACGGACGGCGCTTGTTCCGGCAATCCTGGCCCGGGCGGCTGGGGTGTTATCCTGCGGTTCGGGGAGCACGAGAAAGAGCTTTCCGGGGGCGAGTCGGAAACCACCAACAACCGTATGGAGCTGATGGCCGCCATTGAGGCGCTGAATGCCCTCAAGCGCCCTTGTGCGGTCGACCTTTATACCGACAGCACATACGTGCGCAGCGGCATCAAGGAATGGATGTACGGCTGGAAGCGCAAGAATTGGCGCACGGCTGCCAACAAGCCGGTAAAGAATGCGGATCTCTGGCAAGCTCTTGACGCCGCAAGGGAACGTCATGACGTTACCTGGCACTGGGTCAAGGGACATGCCGGCCATCCGGACAATGAACGCGCAGATGAACTGGCGCGCGGCGGAATGGCCCCGTATAAGAGCGGCGAAAAAACGAATCCTGTCTGATGAGCAGAGGATTTTGAGTGAGACTTTTCTGGTGGTCCGGCGCAGCAGCAGTGCGCACAATGGTTCCGGATATGGCCGGAAAGGTTCTGATCGTGGCCAACCCGACCTCGGGCGGCTATAGCGCCGAATTTCTGGATGACGTGCGCAATCGCCTGGAAGATCTCGGATGCAAGACCGAGATCCGGTTGACGAGACGCGCAGGCGAGATCGGCGACATCTGCGCGGATCCCTCACTGCCTGTGCAGACGCTGGTGGTCGCCGGCGGAGACGGCTCCGTCAACGAGGCCCTGACCGGATTTCAGAACCACCCTGCCCCGCCGCAACTGGGTATCATTCCCTTCGGCACCGCCAATGTGCTTGCCCTTGAACTTGGCCTCCCGCGCAATGCAAAGGCAATTGCCGAGCTGATCCGACGCGGCAAGACCAGGCAGTTGCACTATGGCCTTGCCAACGGCAGGCCTTTTGTACTGATGGCCTCTGCCGGGTTCGATGCCGAAGTCGTTCACGCAGTGCCGCTTTCCCTGAAACGGCGCCTTGGCAAGCTCGCCTATGTCATCACAGCGCTTCGGACCGGTTTCAAACGCAAGAGCGCATCGCTGAAAGTGATCCTGGATGGCGAAGAGCTGACCGGCAAACTCGCCGTAGCCAGCAACGCCCGCCACTATGGCGGCCCCTTTGTCATCTGTCCCGGCGGGGCGACCGATCCCGGCCTGCATATGCTGGTTCTGGAAAGGGACGACCCCTGGTCGTCCTTCTGCTACGGCGTCGCGCTCTTGATGGGCCGCATCCACAAGGCCAAGGGCGCTTTGGTGCGCCCGTTCAAAACGGCTTCCATTCTGGCAACAGGTGCCGTGGCTGCACAGGTGGACGGCGATCCCTTCGGTGCAACGCCGCTGGAAATCCGGCAAACGGACAAGACCGTGCCCATCCTGGCACCTTGACGCGGAAACGGCGCGGCATCTCCTCCTCGCCTTCCAACCCCAACTACATCAACTCCCTCTGTCATTGCAGGACTTGCCCCTGCAATCCAATTCGTGACCTCGGCGACCCCGAAGCCCTTGCGGCTGGATAGCGCACGGCGTGGATGCCATGGTCGAGCCATGGCATGACGGAGGGTGTGGGAAACTGCTGTCAGAGCCCCTGACGCAAGATCAGCCGGCACGATAGGTGCCGGCCAATGTCAGGCCGTTTCGGCTTCCGCTGGCATCTTGCGCAGGATCTTGGTGGCTTCCGCTGCCGTGACGGCCTCGCCGAAGTAGAAGCCTTGAGCGTATTCGCAGCCGAGCTGGTAGAGCTCCAGCGCATCGTTCTCGCTCTCCGCTCCTTCTGCAACGACAGACATGCCAAGGTCATGCCCCATGGCGACGATTGTCCTGAGCAGGACCGGCCGGGCGGAAGACCCGTTGGGTTTGACGAAGGACTGGTCGATCTTGATCGTGTCGAACGGGAACCGCTGCAGATAGGACAACGATGAATGGCCGGTGCCGAAGTCGTCGAGGGACAGGCCTGCCCCCAGCCCGCGAAGGCGCTCGAGCACCTTGGCGGAATATTCCGGGTTGGACATGACGAGTGATTCCGTCAGTTCCAGCTTCAACGTTCCCGGTGCCAGCGATGTTCTCGACAGAACGGCCTTCACATCGTTGATCAGGTCCTGTTTCAACAGCTGACGGGACGAGAGATTCACCGAAGCGAACAAAGGCTGCTGCATCGGGAACTCGCGCTGCCAGAACGCCAGCTGCTGTGCGCCCTTGTCGAGCATGTAGATGCCCAGTTCGTTGATGAGACCGGACTGCTCTGCGACGGGAATGAATTCCGAAGGTGAAATCTTGCCGCGCTTGGCGTGGTTCCAGCGCGCCAGCACTTCGAAGCCGGCTACCGCCTGGTCTTCCAACCGGATGATCGGCTGGAAGTAGACACCCAGCGTTTCCTTCTTGATCGCTTCGCGCAGGTCGGCTTCCAGATCGACGATGTTCTTGTCGAGCGGGCGCAAGATCGGACGGAACACTTCCTGGCGGTCACCACCCAGGCGCTTGGCGTGATTGAGGGCGATCTCCGCATTGGTGACCATGTCCTCGACCGCCTGTTTGCCACCTTCGAAGAAGGCAATGCCGACGGAGCAGGTCAGAAAGATCTCCCGGTCGCCGAAGGTGATCGGTGCGCGGACCGCCTTGCGCAGCGAATCCGCCAGCGCGACAATCCGGTCCGGCTCCTGCTCGGACAGGAGAACAAGGCCGTACTGGTCGCCGGAAAGACGTCCCAGCGTATCCTGCTGGCCGATCAGTCGGCCGAGACGACGCGCCACCGTCAAGAGAATGCTGTCGCCGGCAGACAGGCCAATGCTGTCGTTGACCTGCTTGAAGCGGTCAAGATTGAGCACGAGCAAGGTCGGCTTGGAGGTTTCTTCCGCACGCGACCGGATGACGCTGGTGCGCAAGCGGTCGACGAAGAGTTCGCGGTTCGGCAGACCGGTCAGATTGTCGTGGACGGCATCGTGCAGAAGGCGTTCTTCCGCCGTGCGCTCCTCGGTCACGTCCAGGAGCGTGCCCACGCAGCGGATCACCTCGCCGTCCGATCCGATGATCGGCCGGGCCCGCAGGCGGAACCAGCGGAAGTGACCGTCTTCTGAGCGCAGACGGAAGGTCTGGGTTACCTTGCCGCGACGCTGATCGATGACCGCGTCGAGCGTCGCCCGGAACCGGTCACGGTCCTGGGGATGCAGGATGTCCAGCCAGTCGCGCGCAGGCCCTTCCAGGGTGCCACGCTTCAGGTTGAGCAGGTCTTCGACCTCGTTGCCCGTGTAAATGCGGTCGCGGTCGATGTCCCAGTCCCAGATGATGTCACCGGCACCCGTCAGGGCCAGTGCCTTGCGTTCGACATCGGAGATAAGCCCCTGCGCAATCGCGCCACCGGCAAAGGCGTGCTGCATCACCGTGAAGCCGATCAGCAGCACGATGAGAACAAGACCACCGCCGAGCGCGGGCTGAACGATGTCGTTGGACAGATAGCCGGTTACGGTCATCGCCGCCCCGACCAGCCAGGCCATCAGCAGGCACCAGGTCGGGATCAGCAGGATGGCGCGGTCATAGTGCTGGAAGGCCAGCACCGCGATGGTGACGAACCCGAGCAAGCCGATGATGGCCAGCGCAAGACGGGCGATGCCGGCTGCAATCGAAGGATCCCAAACGGCAACGCCAAGCAGACCCAGGATCAGGATCAGCGTCGTCAGCGCCAGATGGGAATAATGAATGTTCCAGCGATTGAGGTTCAGGTAGGCGTACAGGAAGATGATCAAGCTGGCCGCGAGCATGACCTCGGCGCAGGCGCGCGCAAGCTGGCTGCCGCCACCCTCCAGATTGAACACCATGCCCCAGAAGCCGAAATCGATGCACAGATAGGCCAGCACCGACCAGGCAAGTGCCGCGGTGGCCGGAAACATGACCGTGCCCTTGACCACGAACAAGATGGTGAGGAACAGGGCCAGCAGGCCGGAGATGCCCAGAATGATGCCACGGTAGAGCGTGTAGGCGTTGACGGTTTCCTCGTAGACGTCCGGTTCCCAGATCCGGATTTCCGGCAGGTTCGGCGTCGTCATTTCAGCGACGAAGGTGACGATCGACCCCGGGTCGAGCGTGACCAGGAAGACGTCTGCCTCAAGGCTTTTCTGACGTTCGGGAGCGATGCCCTGGCTCGGTGTGATCGCCAGAATGCGCGAGGAACCGAGATCCGGCCAGAACAGGTCGGAGCCGACCAGCTTGTAATTTGGCGCAACGATCAGCCGGTCGATCTGTTCATCGCTGGTGTTGGCCAGCGCAAACACCGCCCAGTTGGTGTTGGTACCATCGCGGGAGGGAACCTCGATACGGCGCACGATGCCGTCCGCACCCGGTGCGGTCGACACCTGCAGCCGGGTCCCGGCTTCGCGATGCAGGTCGACGGAATTGGTGATGTCCAGTGCTTCGACGTCGATCGGAACAGGGATCGGCTCCAGCGCCCGCGCAGGCAGGGTGGCAAGCAACGTTGCAAACAACGTCAGAGCAATGACAAGGTTTCTGATCACGCTTGTTTTCGGATCCGGTATCACAATCGACATGGGGCGAAGAAGTACCGGGTTGTGGCGCATGTCACAAGAATTCTTTCAAGATTCCCTCGACGCTCGGTGCCACCTTTTCAGGTCGCGACGCATGGTCTTCCGCCAAACAGGCAAACAGAAGATGATCCTGCCAGGTCCCGTTAATTAACAGATAGTTGCGTGCGTAGCCTTCCCGGTGGAACCCGGCATTTTCGAGCAGACGGATGGACGGCATGTTCGTTGGCAGACATGCCGCTTCAATACGATGAAGGTTCAACACGTCGAAACAAAACGGCAAGATCATGGCGACAGCCGAGGACATATGTCCTTTTCCGGCGTGCCGCTCGCCCATCCAGTAGCCAAGTGTCGCAGTCTGGCTGACACCCCTGCGGATATTACTGAGTGTCAGTCCGCCGAGGATCTCGTTGCTGCGCGCGCGAAACAGCAGGAACGACAGGCTGCGCCCTTCCTTGCGGTCCTTCGAATAGCGGCGCAAGCGGCGGCGAAAGCCGGTTCGGGTGAGATCATCGGACGGCCAGAGCGGTTCCCAGGGCTTCAGGAAGGCCCGGCTTTCGCCGCGAAGTTCCGCCCAGGGCTTGAAGTCGTACATGATCGGCGGGCGAAGATAATAACCACCGGCCTCGATCAGGAGTTCGGCGTCAGGTGTTGCTCCCGGCCGTAACAGCGCCATGCCCCACTCTCCGCCTTGTTCTGTCCGACTTACATGGATGCGGCCCGCAGGACCGGGCTTTGCTGAAGCCGTCCTGCGAGTTCGTCCGCAGTCATGATACCGTCAACCGGCCCGATCGCAGTCAGGGTCGGCACCGTGCCCACGAAAGTCTCGTGCGCGACCCTGCGGATATCAGCAGCTGTCACCGCTTCGATCTTCGAGGAGATCTCGTCCGGATCGAGCACGCGGTTGTGCACGAGGATCTGACGGGCAATCTGTCCGGCGCGTGCTGCCGGGCTTTCCAGCGCCATCATCAGTCCCGCGCGGATCTGCGCCCTGGAGCGGGCGACTTCCTCGTCGGTGATCGTCTGGGTGGCGGCGATCAGTTCGTCCACGATCATCGGCATCAGCGCAGCCAGGTCTTCCTGGCTGGTGGCCGCATGCAGGCCGAACAGTCCGGTATCGGAAAACGCCCAGTGGAAGCTGTAGATGGCGTAGCAAAGGCCGTGCTTCTCCCGGATTTCCTGGAACAGGCGCGAGGACATGCCACCGCCCAGGACCGATGCCAGGATCTGGATGGCGTAATAGTCCTTGGACTTGTAGGGCCGACCTTCGAAACCGATCAGAACCTGTGCTTCCATCAGTTCTTTCGGCCGAAGGGTTTCGCCGCCGCGGTAGCGTGCTTCGGATTCGGGAGCTGCAGGCTCGGAGTTGAAACCGCCGAACTTCTCGCGGGCAAGAGCGACAAGCTCTTCATGATCAACCGCGCCGGCAGCGGCCAGCACCATGTCGGGTGCCCGGTAGCGATCGGCGAGATAGGCGTTGAGTGCGTCGCGGTTGAACCCCTGCACCGTTTCCGGCGTTCCGAGGATCGGCCGTCCGATGGCCTGGTCCGGCCAGGCGGTTTCCTGGAACAGATCGAAAGCCTGATCGTCGGGGGAGTCGTTTGCCGCGCCTATTTCCTGAAGGATCACATGTTGTTCGCGCGTCAGCTCCTGGGCATCGAATGTGGAATTCTGCAGGATGTCAGCGAGAATATCGACCGCAAGCGGCGTGTCCTCAGCCAGGATACGCGCGTAGTAATTGGTGTGTTCGATGCTTGTGGAAGCGTTCAGCTCACCACCGACGGCCTCGATCTCTTCTGCGATGCCACGCGCCGTGCGGGTCTTGGTGCCCTTGAAGGCCATATGCTCCAGAAGATGGGTTATCCCGTTCTGATGCACATTCTCCGCGCGGGATCCGGTTCGCACCCACACGCCAAGAGCCGCCGTTTTCAGATGAGGCATCTGGTCGGTGACGACCGTCATCCCGTTATCGAGGATTGTTGTTTGTACTTTCATATGCTCACACCCCAGCAGTAACGGCCCGGGCGTGATCTTCGATGTATCGCTCCACCACGCCCTGATCCGCCGCCAGAACCTGCTGGCGCTCCTCCGCAGTCATCATATCCTTCAGGTTTTCCGGCAGCTCCGGCCGGTTTCCTGAAGCCCTTTCCACCGCATCCGGGAATTTGGCCGGATGCGCCGTGCCCAACACCACCATCGGTGTCTCGCCGTTATCGTGGTCTTTCGCCACATGGACACCGATTGCCGTGTGCGGGTCCAGCAAATAGCCTGCCTCGTTCCACAGTTCGGCAATGGTCGATGCCGTTTCGTCCTCGTTGCAGCGGCCTGCGCCGAAAACCGCGCGCATGGCGCGGAGTGGGCCTTCCTCGATCTCGAAACTGCCGGACTGGCTCAACTGGTTCATCATGCGCCGGACTGCCGCGCCATCGCGTCCGCAGACCTCCGCCAGAAGCCGCTCGAAATTGGAGGACACCTGGATGTCCATGGACGGAGAAATGGTCGGCGTCACGCCGCGCTTTTCATAACGCCCGGTCTTGAGTGTCCGCGCCAGGATGTCGTTGACATTGGTCGCCACCACCAGCTTCTCGACGGGAAGCCCCATCTGCATGGCGGCATAGCCGGCAAAAATATCACCGAAGTTGCCGGTCGGCACCGTGAAGGAGATCTTGCGATGCGGCGCGCCAAGGGCAGCGCCTGCGACGAAATAATAGACGATCTGCGCCAGGATCCGCGCCCAGTTGATCGAATTGACGCCGGAAAGGGCAACCCTGTCGCGGAAGGAGAAATGGTTGAACATGCCTTTGACGATGGCCTGGCAATCATCAAAGTCGCCGTTTAGTGCCAGGGCATGAACGTTCTTTTCCGCCGGGGTCGTCATCTGGCGGCGCTGCACGCTGGAAACGCGTCCGTCGGGAAACAGGATGAAGATATCGGTACGCTCGCGCCCGCGGAAGGCCTCGATGGCGGCGCCGCCGGTGTCTCCGGAAGTTGCGCCGACAATGGTCGCGCGCAAGCCGCGCTCGGTCAGGACATAGTCCATCATCCGGCCAAGCAACTGCATCGCGACGTCCTTGAACGCCAGCGTCGGGCCGTGGAAGAGTTCAAGGATGAAAGTGTTCGGTCCGGTCTGGACAAGCGGCGTCACGGCCGGGTGGCGGAAGCCGTCATAGGCTTCTGCAATCATGGACTTCAGATCGTCTTCGGGAATGGCGCCAGCCACGAAGGGTGAAATAACCTCGAAGGCAACATCCTGATAGGGTTTACCGGCGAAAGACGCGATGGTGTCGGCATCAAATTGCGGCCAGGTTTCGGGTAAATAAAGTCCGCCGTCGCGTGCGAGCCCCTGTAGCAGGACATCGGAAAATTCCAGAACTGGTGCTTCACCACGCGTACTGATGTATTTCACCGCGCAACGTTCCTCTTGCTTTGTTTGTCGCGGGACGCCCGCGTCCCCTGCCTGTTTGCCAGACCTCTGATGCGAGAAGGATCAGCCTACTTGAATTCCGGCAGATTTGAAACAAACCATGCCATTGATGCGACTTACGCGCCATAACATTCAAGCGCAAGTCGCTTTTGGCTAAAATGATGACCGTGGAGAGACAAGTTTTGCGAAACCGGCCGTGACGTCAGCGCCGTCAGGCGTGCCCTGCATCGGCATAGAGCATGGCGGGGTCGATACCCATGCTGGCGAGCGCGCGATGCCATTTCTTGTCGGAGGCCTGATCGAACAGGATGTCCGGATCGGCCGGAGCCGTCAGCCACCCATTGGCCTGGATTTCGTTTTCAAGCTGCCCCGGAGCCCAGCCCGCATAACCGAGGGCCAGCATGGCCTGGGTGGGGCCGGTCCCTTGCGCAAGCGCCCGCAGGATCTCCAATGTTGCCGTCAGGCAGATGCCGTTATCAATGGCAAGGGTCGACTGGTTCAGCATGAAATCGTCGCTATGCAACACGAAGCCGCGTTCGACCTCTACCGGGCCACCCTTGTGAACGCTCATGTCGCGGACTTTCGACGGCAGGCGAATGGCACCATCGTCGTTGACGATATCGAGTTGAATCAGAAGCTCTTCCAGTGACAGATGGCGGGCCACCTGGTTCACCACGAGACCCATTGCGCCCTGGTCCGAATGAGAGCACAGATAAATCACAGAATGTTCGAACCGGCTGTCTGACATGCCCGGCATCGCAATCAGAAACTGACCTTCAAGGGAATCTGTTGCTGCGGATCCGGCCATGCGTACCTCGTTTTCTGTTGACGCTCTCTGCCCAAGGGAAAGCATAGCCCCTTTGCCGGGCTTTGTTAATGTCTGTTTGTGCTCGCCGAATGGCAACCGGCTCACTTCAGCGTCACAAGGATATGACCTGGATTGCCCAGTCTGGCCGATGACGCTTGCCTGAAACTCGTGTAGCAAAGAAGGCATGAAACGCTCTGTCCTTGCCCTTGCGCTCACTATTTTTGTTTTTGCTCCACCCGCCCATGCCGCCATGACCGGCTGGACGGAAGTTCAGGGAGGCGCCGTCAGGCTGATCGCCTCGGGCCCCATGAAGGACGGCCATTATGAAGCCGGTTTGGAGTTCCTTCTGGAACCGGGCTGGCACACCTATTGGCGCTATCCTGGCGAAGCCGGAATTCCGCCCCAGATCGATACGACCGGAAGCGCAAACATCAAGACCACCGAGGTGCTCTATCCTGCGCCGGAGCGCTATGACGACGGCTTTTCTGAATCGATCGTCTATCACAATGGCATTGTTCTGCCTCTGCGGGTCGAACCTGAAAATCCCGGTCAAACCGTGACGCTTTCCCTGGACGTTTTCTTTGGTATCTGCAACGAGATCTGCGTTCCCGGAGAGGCCTCCCTGACGCTTGATCTGACCCCGGATGACCAGACCGACAGCCTTGCCCAGACACTGATCCTACGAGACCTCGAGGCCGTGCCTGCCAAGCAGCCGTCCGCGGATCTGAAGATAAGTGCGATAGCCCTGTCGGCATCGGGCGATGCAGTGGAGATCGAGGTCCAGGCGCCTGACGACACCACGCCGGATCTTTTTGCAGCAGCTCCCGAAGGCTCCTATATCGGCCTGCCTAAACCTGCCGGCCAAGGTGGTGAAAAGACACTCTGGCGCTTGCCACTCAAAGGCATGAAAACAACTGAGACCGACGACGATCTGCGCCTTGTGCTGACTGCGGGCGGTCGGGCGGTCGAGCAGCTGTTTCCCATTGATCCGGCCTGGGTGAAATAGAAACTGCCTCCTGCCGGTCTGTCTATCGAACCGCTTTTGCCTCAACTTCCCTCGACGGACGGCCAACAAAGCCCTATCTGTGTCGCGGGGCTGCCGTTTCGCCGCAGCCGGTCAATCAAGGGATATTCACTATGACACTTTCTGTTGGGGATCGTCTTCCTGAGGCAACATTCAACACCATGACCGCGGACGGCCCCGGCGAAATATCGACCGGCGAGCTGACATCCGGCAAGACCGTTGTGCTGTTCGGCGTGCCGGGTGCCTTCACCCCGACCTGCCACATGAACCACCTGCCGGGCTTCATCGAGCATGCGGAAACGCTGAAGAACAAGGGTGTCGACACCATTGCTGTCCTGTCCGTGAACGATGTCTTCGTCATGGACGCCTGGAAGAAAGCCTCCAGCGCCGGCGACAGCATCACGTTCCTGTCAGACACGGCTGCCGGCTTTGTCGAAGCCGCAGGCCTCGGCCTCGGGCCGGCACCGATCTTCGGTCACCTGCGCTCACAGCGTTTCGCGCTGATTGCCAAGGATGGCGTGATCACCTTCCTGGCTATTGAAGACGCTCCGGGCGAAGCCGTAAAGTCCGGTGCCGCCGCAATCCTGGAAGCACTCGGCTAAGCTGTTTGCAAGCTTGCAGGAGAAATGATGAAGGGCCCTGCGGGGCCCTTTTTTGATCGCCCCCTCTCAGCAGATCATCCCGGACGCGGAGATCGGTGACCGGAGAGCCGAGGGCTTTTCAACCTGCCTGCCGACAAAAGTGAAGCAGTGGATCCCCGATCCCGGCTCGCGCTTCGCTTGGCCGCGACGACGACCGAGAGCCTAGGTTCTCCTGCCCCTCCGGGGCCACGTTCCTTCGTGTCACGAGGCCACCAGCACCACCTACTTGGTCGACGTTTCGCCCGCCTGCCGTTTGCGCGGCCAAAGGATACTTGCAGCGTAAGTGAGGTAGACACCGATCAGCGTTGCCGCCAGACCGAACCAGGTCAGCGCATAGCCGAGGTGGTCGTTCTTGAAATGAACGATGGTCTCCCCCGCCTGCGGCAGACCGGACGGCGGCGTGAAGGAAGCGTCGAGATCTATGCTGAAGGGAGCCAGCCTGGCGGGATCGAGGCCCAGTTCTGCTGCCATGGCATCCGTATCACGTGCGAACCAGATACGATCATCCCGACCGGGTTCCGGCGTTGTCCAGTTCGGTTTTTCACTCAGCCGCAAAAGTCCGGTCAGCTCCCAGGCACCATCAGGCGGCGTGATTGCCTTTTCGCGCGAATCCTTGTCGAGCCCTTGTGGCAGGAAGCCGCGGTTGACCAGAACGATCCACTGCTGATCCGTTTCGAAAGGTGCATAAACCATCACCCCGGGCCCGCTTACTGGCCCGACCGGATCAGTCAGCGCGGTGTAATAGAAAACCGCCCCTTCCAGGAAACGTCCGGTGAGCCTGACATGGCTATAGTCGTCAGAGGGGGCAAGGTCGCCCCAGGCCCCAGGTTCGGGTGCTGTTTCCGGCGGGGTCGAAACACCGGCTTCCACCTGTTCGATGAGGTTTTCTTTCCAGGCCAGGCGGTCGAGCTGCCAGAAACCGAGATTGAGCAGAACCACCAGAGCCACGATGGCAGCGAGTGTCGGGATAACGAGTTTACGCATGAGATTGTCTTCCCGGGACCTGCCCGGTCAATTGTCGTCCTTGCCGGTGTCCAGTTGACCTTCGGCAGCCTTGTGCCGGAACTGAAGCGCAATCATGAGGCCTTTCAGCGGTCGAAGCACTCCGCCGGCCAGCAGGATCGTCAGCGGTAGCCAGAGGACCAGGTGTACCCAGATCGGCGGCTGGTAGGAGAGTTCGACGAAGAGCACCAGACCGACCACGATAAACCCGACGATCATGATGACGAAAACCGCCGGGCCGTCACCACTGTCGGCGAAAGAGTAGTCGAGCCCGCAGGCCATGCAGGATTTCTTGACGCTCAGGAAACCGTCGAAGAGCTTCCCCTGGCCGCAGCGCGGACACTTGCCCGACAGGCCTGCGGAAACCGGATTGACCGGTGGAAAATGCGCCTTGTCTTCCATGATGTGCCTCAAGCCTCAGCTGAAATGAAAACGCCCGATCCGGTGGCCGGATCGGGCGTTGCTCGTGCCGGTTTGGCGCGATCCTAGTGAGCGGCCGGTGTGCCTGCGCCCCAAATGTAGATGGAGACGAACAGGAACAGCCAGACGACGTCAACGAAGTGCCAGTACCATGCGGCAGCTTCGAAACCGAAGTGCTTCTCGACGGTGAACTGACCAGCCAGTGCCCGGAACAGGCAGACGGCCAGGAAGATGGTGCCGACGATAACGTGGAAACCGTGGAAACCGGTCGCCATGAAGAAGGTCGCGCCGTAGATGTTGCCGCCGAAATCGAACGCAGCGTGCATGTATTCGTAGACCTGGCAGACGGTGAAGAGAACACCCAGCAGAACCGTAAGGGTCAGGCCCCACTTCAGGCCATCGCGGTCATTATGCAGCAGCGCATGGTGTGCCCAGGTGACCGTGGTGCCGGAGCACAGCAGGATCAGGGTGTTGAGCAGCGGCAGGTGCCAGGGATCGAATGTTTCGATGCCGGCAGGCGGCCAGTGACCGCCAGTTGCCTCGACACGGGCATACTGGATGGCTTCGCTGGTGAAGAGCGATGCATCGAAGTAGGCCCAGAACCATGCAACGAAGAACATCACTTCAGAAGCGATGAACAGCAGCATGCCGTAGCGAAGATGCAGCGAGACCACCCGGGTGTGGTGACCCTGAGCGGATTCGCGAACGGTGTCGCGCCACCAGCCGAACATCACATAAAGGACGATCAGCAGCCCGATAGCGAACAGGCCCCAGCCAGTGAGATCCAGGCCAAGCAGCACGAACTCCGTGCCCTGTGCATATTTCATGAAGCCGATGGCACCCAGTGCCATGACGAATGCACCGACGGATGCGATGAACGGCCACGGACTCGGATCGACCAAGTGGTAATCGTGGTTTTTGGTATGTGCCTCAGCCATCGGCAAGCTCCCCAAAGACAGTCATTTCAAGCGCGGATGCGCCAATCACTCGAATTTTGTTTCAGCTGCGGCCTTCTCGGCCTTTGCTGCAACAGGACGTTCCGGTTCTTCTACCGGGAAGAAGGTGTAGGACAAAGTGATTTCCTTCACGTGTTTCAGCTCAGGATCCTTGTCCATTTCCGGGTCGACGAAGAAAACGACCGGCATCTGAACAGTCTCGCCGCTTTCCAGCGCCTGCTCGGTAAAGCAGAAGCATTGCAGCTTGTTGAAATAGGCTCCGGCCGTCGGCGGCGACACGTTGAAAGTCGACGTGCCGACGGTCCTGCCGGAACCCGTGTTGGTTGCCACATATTCCAGTTGAGCGGTTTCGCCCATCTGGAGCGTGACCGAACGCTGCACCGGTTTGAATTTCCAGGGCAGCTCGTGATTGACGTTGCCGTCGAAGCGCACGGTGATCTTGCGGTCGATGATCACGTCGCTTTCAGCCGTGGCAACCTGCGTGGTGCCACCAAACCCGGTGACACGGCAGAAAAGATTGTAGAGCGGCACGGCGGCATAGGCCGCCCCGACCATGAACATGAACACGCCAGCGCAAACCACCGCGACCTTGCGGTTGCTGCGTGACAGGTTTGAAGTGTCTTGTCCGTTGCTCACACGATCTCCCTCAAAGCGCCCGGTCCAGGATACCGGGGCCCAGTTTGACGATGGTCACGACATAGAACAGCACGACGAGGCCGCCGAGCACGCAGGCGATTGCAATCGACCGCGACCGGCGCTTCTTCTTCTGCTCTTCGGTGAGCGCAATGCCCTGCTCTTCCTTGGCCATCACGTCACACTCCTGCAATCAGGCTCTCGCCCAGAAGCAGGGCAAACAGCATGAACAGGTAAAAGATTGAAAACTTGAACAGACGCCAGCACGCGGCCTTCGCCGGATCGCCCTCGCGCTTGCGCCAGACGTCAAAGGAAAGGCCGACGAAGATGGCACTCAGAAGAGCGGATGCAATGCCGTAGACGGGGCTTGCAAAGCCAAGCAGGTAAGGCGCGACACCGATGGGTGCGAGCAGGATGGCATAAGCCAGAATATGATGCCGTGTCACGGTCTCGCCGGCAACAACTGGCAGCATCGGGATCTTGGCGGCCTGATAGTCGCCGTTCTTGACCAGTGCCAGCGCCCAGAAGTGCGGCGGTGTCCACATGAAGATGATCAGGAAGAGCACGAAGCTTTCCAGGCTTACGCTTCCGGTAACGGCAGCCCAGCCGATCATCGGAGGAAACGCCCCGGCTGCGCCGCCGATAACAATGTTCTGCGGCGTCGAACGCTTCAGCCACATCGTATAGACGATCACGTAAAAGAAGATGGTGAAGGCCAGGAATGCACCGGCAAACCAGTTGACCAGAAGGCCGAGCAGCACAACCGAACCGATGGACAGCGTCACACCGAAGGCAAGCGCTTCCTCACGCGTGACCTTGCCGGCCGGGATCGGCCGCTTGCGGGTGCGCGTCATGACTTCGTCGATGTCGGCGTCGTACCACATGTTGAGCGCGCCGGAAGCGCCCGCTCCGATGGCAATGCACAGGATCGCGACAACGCCCAGCACTGGATGCACGGAGCCTGGTGCCAGCATCAGGCCGACAAAAGCGGTGAAGATGACCAGAGACATCACACGCGGCTTCAGGAGCGCCACATAGTCGCTCACCGATCCCATGCCGCCGTCCCAGACAGCGGTTTCCTGGCTCATCATATCCTGGCGCTCAACGAGCGACATAGGCGCGTCCTTTGAATTCTTGTTTTCTTCCGCGATCCAGGGATCGCGCATCCGGGTGCACATGGCCCGGCAGATTTCTTTAAAGGGAGCACCGCGCCGGCAACCGGCGCGGTGCTGATCTTGACCGGGAGGCGAACCTCCCGCCGCGAATTACTTGATGCGCGGCAGGGTCTCGAACTGGTGGAACGGCGGAGGAGAAGACAGGGTCCACTCCAGGGTCGTTGCACCTTCGCCCCACGGGTTGTTGCCGACAACGCGCTTCTTGGAGAACGCTTCGACGATGCCGAAGAGGAACACCAGAACCGCAAAGGCCGAGATGTAGGAGCCGATGGAGGAAACGAAGTTCCAGCCGGCAAACGCATCCGGGTAGTCGACATAGCGGCGCGGCATGCCGTTCAGGCCCAGGAAGTGCTGCGGGAAGAACACCAGGTTCACGCCCACGAAGGTGATCCAGAAATGGGCCTTGCCGATCGTCTCGTTGTACATGTAGCCGAACATTTTCGGGAACCAGTAGTACCAGGCCGCGAAGATGGCGAACACGGCGCCGAGAGACAGCACGTAGTGGAAGTGAGCAACCACGAAGTAAGTGTCGTGGAACGCACGGTCGAGACCGGCGTTGGCGAGCTGCACACCTGTCACACCGCCGACGGTGAACAGGAAGATGAAGCCGATTGCCCAGACCATAGGTGTGCGGAACTCGATGGAACCACCCCACATGGTCGCGATCCACGAGAAGATCTTCACGCCGGTCGGAACCGCGATCACCATGGTGGCGGCCACGAAGTAGGCCTGCGTCTCGGAGGACATGCCGACGGTGTACATGTGGTGCGCCCACACGATGAAGCCGACGACGCCAATGGCGACCATGGCGTAGGCCATGCCGAGGTAACCGAAGATCGGCTTGCGCGAGAAGGTGGAAATGATGTGGCTGATGATGCCGAAGCCCGGCAGGATCAGGATGTACACTTCCGGATGACCGAAGAACCAGAACAGGTGCTGGAACAGGATCGGGTCACCGCCACCGGCAGGCGCAAAGAACGTGGTGCCGAAGTTACGGTCGGTCAAAAGCATGGTGATGGCACCAGCCAGAACCGGCAGGGACAGCAGCAGCAGGAACGCGGTGATCAGCACGGACCAGGCAAACAGCGGCATCTTGTGCAGGGTCATGCCCGGCGCACGCATGTTGAAGATGGTCGTGATGAAGTTGATGGCACCGAGGATCGAGGAAGCACCAGCAATGTGCAGGGCCAGGATCGCCAGATCCATCGCCGGTCCGGGCTGACCGGACGTGGACAGCGGCGGATAGATGGTCCAGCCGCCACCGACACCGTTGGAGCCCGGAGGACCTTCAACGAAGAGGGAGAGAAGCAGGAGCAGGAAGGCCGGCGGAAGCAGCCAGAAGGAGATGTTGTTCATCCGCGGGAACGCCATGTCCGGCGCACCGATCATGATCGGCACGAAGTAGTTGGCGTAGCCGCCGATCATGGCCGGCATGACCATGAAGAAGATCATGATCAGACCATGTGCGGTGGTGAACACGTTGAACAGGTGCGGATCACCGAAGATCTGCATCCCCGGTTCCTGAAGTTCCATCCGCATGCCGACGCTGAGCGCGCCGCCAACGATACCTGCCATGATAGCGAACATCAGGTACATGATACCGATGTCCTTGTGGTTGGTCGAATAGACCCAGCGGCGCCATCCGGTCGGATGGCCATGTGCCGCATGTGCTTCGGTCGCAGCCATTTTGGGCTCCCTCTTTCAGACTTTCTCAGCGGCGCTGCATGTCATCGCGCGCATCGCCAAACAGGATCGCCGCCACATTATTTCGCGGCGACAGAGATCTCTTCCAGCTTGCCTGCGGCAGCCACTTTCTTCGCATCGGCGATCGATGCCAGGAGCTGCTGGTTGGCAGTGTCCAGATCGTCCTGGGCGGCAGTTGACCAGGTCTGGAACTGATCCTTGGAAACCACCCGGATTGCGATCGGCATGAAGGCATGGTCCTTGCCGCAAAGCTCGGAACACTGACCGTAGTAGACGCCTTCCTCGCGAGCGTGGAACCAGGTTTCGTTCAAACGGCCCGGGATGGCGTCGATCTTAACGCCGAAGGACGGCATCGCGAAGGCGTGGATAACATCTTCGGAGGTCACCTGGACGCGAACAGTGGTGTCGACCGGAATGACGAGATCGTAGTCAACGGACAGAAGGCGCGGAACTTCGTTCAGCGTCACGCCGCGAGCGTCTGCAACAGCCTGGCGCTCGTCGTCCTTGACCATGATGGAGTCGAAGGAGAGCTCACCCATGTTCTCATCGGTGTACTCATAGCCCCAGTACCACTGGTACCCGGTCGCCTTGATGGTCATCTCGTATTCGGGAATGTCCAGCTGCTTGTAGAGCAGGCGGAAAGACGGGATCGCGATCACGACCAGAATCAGGATCGGAGCAACCGTCCAGACCACTTCGATCATGGTGTTGTGCGATGTCCTGGACGGAACCGGGTTCTTTTTCGCGCTGAAGCGGGTCATGCAGACGATCAGCAGCGCAAGCACGAACAGCGTGATTACGGTGATGATCACCAGGGTGAACCCGTTGAACCAGGTAATGTCGTCCATTACATCGGTGACAGAGGCCTGAAAGCCCAACTGCCATTCCTTGATGCCGGATTCCGCTGCCAGGGCCGCTGTCGACACTCCAGCAAAAGTTGCCGCCGCACCGGCCATAGTCATGAGACGCTTGAAGACTGCCTTCACGTCCGCGCTCCCTTCCCTCATCCGCCTGAAATGGCGGAAAATGCTAAATTTCCGGACTCAGATCCGGTCCAATCCGGTGCGGCAGTAGCGGGCTTGGCGGCGCTGCGCAAGCCAAATCTGCTGCGTCCTGGAGTTGGACAAGGTCATGAGTTTGACCGGACTATAACCACAAACTCATATAAAGGGCGATGGCTACCATCGGGCATAGCGGCGATGTGCCGCATCATTCCACCGACACCTTTGAGCCGCACAAAAACCACAAGAAACGCCGGGCTGCAACGGAATTTCCAACTTTTCACAGCCACCTGAAGCTCTCTGCCATTTGACACGGGTCAAGGACATGCGAATTTTCGACAAGAATTGCGGCTAATCCTTAGGTTCCTGAACCGCCGGACTGGAAACGTGCGCCGTCATGCGGCAATGTCTGGCCTAGAATTACACCTTGATTCGCCAAGCAGGCCGCATCTTTTTATGCCGGGCCGACCAAAAGCGAACCGGACAACGATTGACTGGAGGATTTCTTGTCAACCCAATTGCCGCAGTCACTGGCTGCCCGCCCTAATGGACGTTCCAGACTGTCTTTTTCCAAACTCGCGGCCGTTGCCGGGATCGTCTTCAGTTCGTTGACTTACGGAAATCTGCCCGCCGCGGCACAAGGCGAGGTCCGCTCGACTCACGGCGACTGGCAAATGCGCTGCGACACGCCTCCCGGTTCCACCGGTGACCAGTGCGCGCTGATCCAGAACGTCACTGCGGCCGACCGGGAAAACGTCGGGCTTTCCGTGATCATTCTGAAAACCGCCGACAAGCAGGCCCGCATTCTCAGGGTTCTCGCACCGCTCGGCGTGTTGCTGCCGTCTGGTCTTGGCCTCAGGGTCGACAACGCCGATATCGGCCGGGCCGGTTTCGTCCGCTGTCTTCCGAACGGCTGCATTGCCGAGGTCATTCTCGAAGAAGATCTGCTGAGCAAATTGCAGGCCGGCTCTCAGGCGACCTTCATCATCTTCCAGACCCCGGAAGAAGGGATCGGCATCCCGATTTCTCTGAATGGGTTCTCTGCAGGCTTCGACGCCCTGCCCTGACGCGGAAACGCAAGCAACCAAACGAAAGGCGCCCATTCGGCGCCTTTTTTGTTTCCGAAATCCTGGTGATGAGCCTTGCCGCCTATTCCGCGGCTGGCGCGTCAGGAGCGTTCGCCTCCATCGACCGGCGCGGCGTTACCTTGTGCAGCTTGTCGGCGCCGGCAAACATGCCCTCACGCAGTTGCTGGGCAAGCCGCTCCTCGTCCCGGTCGCGAACGTCTTCCTCGATCTGGTCGATTCGGTCGAGGGGAGTTCCCAGTGCCTCGAGTGCCGCCCGGCCGAAGACGACGCTTGATTCGAAGGTTTCACGAATCTGGAAATCGACGCCCCGTTTGGTGAGATCCAGCATATGCGCGCGGTCCGTCGCCCGGCAGAAGATCAGCGCCTCGGGGAAGCCTTCTCGAACGAGGTCGATGGCCTTGCCCATCACCTTGTCGTTCTCGATACACATGGCAACCAATGTTGCCTTGCCCGCCCCAGCCGCCGCCAAAACGTCTGCCCGCGTCGCATCGCCGTAATAGACCTTGTAGCCCTGCTTGCGGGCGTAAGCGATACGGTCCGGCCGGTTGTCGATGGCGGTGATCTCAAGACCTTCGGATGTCAGGAACTGGGCCACCACCATGCCGAAGCGGCCGAAGCCGATCACCAGCACGGTCGGAGTTGCCTCCTCGAATGTCTCGATCGACGGGTTTTCAACACCCCGTGCCTTGACCCTGGCCGCCAGCCGGTCCAGCCCAAGGCAGGCAACCGGCGTCAGCAACATGGTCAAGACCACAATCGCGTTCAGCTGGTTGACGGCCTGATAGCTCAACAGGCGTTCGCCGACAGCGGCGGTGAACAGGACAAAGGCAAATTCACCACCTTGAGGCAGCGTGACGGCAATGCGCAATGCATCGGAATTCGGCGAGCCGGTGCCCCGTGACAGAGCCCAAAGGAATATGCCCTTCACACCCATCACACAGATGACGCCGATTGCGAGGATTTCCCAGTGGGTCATCACCAGGTAGACATCAAGCGACATGCCGACGGCGACAAAGAACAGGCCCATGAGCAAAGACCGGAAGGGCTCGATGTCGGCTTCAAGCGTATGGCGAAAACTCGATTCGGCCAGCAGAACACCTGCCAGGAACGCCCCGAGCGCCATCGACAGGCCGACCGCATGCATGATGCCGGCACTGCCAAGAGCGACGAGGAGAGCGGCTGTCAGCATGACCTCGCGCGCGCGGCTTGCCGCCAGCAGCAGGAAAATCGGCGACACCAGATATCGGCCAGTCAGGACTACGGCAGCCACCGCCGCCAGAACGATCAGGATCTCGCTCGCGATCTGGGTATAGGTGGACGGCCCTTCCCCGGGCGCCAGGATGGCGACCATCGCAAGCAGTGGCACGATGGCGATATCCTGAAGCAACAGGATGCCGAACGCCCGCTGGCCGTAGGCTGAGGAAAGTTGTCCGCGTTCCTGCAGGATCTGCAGCGCGAACGCGGTGGAAGAAAGCGCCAGGCCGAAGCCAGCAACCAGAGAGGTGGTGAAGGAATATCCAAACAGCCGCCCTATGGCGTAGAAGGTCACACCGGTCAGAAGCACCTGGGCCGTTCCAAGGCCGAAGATGTCACGCTTCATCCGCCAGAGTTTTCGCGGGTCCAGCTCCAGACCGATGACAAACAGCAGCAGGACGACGCCAAGTTCGGCGACATGAAGCACGTCCTCGCCCGAGCCGAGAAGCTTTAGGCCGTGCGGGCCTATAACGGCTCCGGCAGCGAGATAACCGACCACCGATCCAAGCCCCAGCCTTTTGGCGATCGGAACGGCGACGACCGTCGCGGCCAGAAACACGATCGATTCGGCAAAAAACGGAGGGGCTCCTTCTGCTGCCATTCCTTCTCCTTAACCGCATGGTCCCGACACGTCGCCTTCTTGTTTCATGCGACTTCTGCTCACTTCAACGATATCAGAGAATACGCCCTATCCTTTAATCAAATCCAGCGACTGCAGCAAAAAAGTGCTTTATTTTCAATCAAAGGACAGCCCCACGCGCCGAGAACCGCACAAGCTGATTGCACGTTGGATATTTGCTGCGTAGCGTTGCAGATGTCCGGTGAAAAAGTCTGGCAGGCAACGTCCAGTCCAAAGGCTGGCTATCTATCCCTGTACTCCAAGACGGAGCTCTTGCACCGCATGTCCGATCTGTTTGCCTCAATCGATGCCGCACGCCTTGCCTGCGGGTTTCTGCCGCTGTCTCAGATGATGGAAATCCTGGACGGAAATCATGTTCTGGATCCCTTTTCCACGCTGGTTTCCGCAGGCGTATCGGCGGGCAGGAACAACATCTTTTATCCGGGCGTCACGCTGAAGGCCTCATCCGGAGCGGAGATCCGGCTGGGCGACGACAACATTGTGCACTCCGGCAGCCATTTCGAAGCGTCGAACGGCAATATTCTGATCGGTAGCAAGAACCAGTTCGGCGAAGGCGGATTTACCGCCAAGGCCAACAGGCCCGGCGCGGAAATCCGGATCGGCAGCCATGGCCGGTTCCTCAACAACCCGGCCCTGTTCGGCAGATGCATGCTGGGAGACGGCAGTCAGATCCTCGGCAATATCACGGTCGACAGTTGTACGCTGTCGGACGGAGGTTCCTTTCAGGAAGATGATCCGGACATGAGAGGCGGTCTGCTGAAAGGAAGCGGCGTTGCCAGGAACCTGAGCGTGGCACGCGGCATGGTGATAGCCGGAAACGGGACTTTCAGTTCGGAAGACCTGCTGCCTCAAAGGCACTTTCACCCAAAGCCCTGACTGAAACACACTGATCGCGCAAACCTGCGTTCCGGATCAGATCAGCCGGCAAGTCCTCAGGAACGTTCCAAGGCCATCCGCAGTCACATAGTGATGGCCCTTCAACCCGGCGTTCTGCGCCCCTACTATGTTTTCCGCTCGGTCATCGACAAACGCACTTTCCTCGGGACCATAGCCGTAGCGGCCGCAGATGCGCTCAAAGACCAGCGGATCAGGCTTGCGGGCTCCAAACTCAGCCGAGACATGGGCTTTCTCACCGAAAATTTCGACCGTTTCCGGCGCGCAGATGGGCAAGGCATCCTTCAAGAGCATGCCGTTGTTGGTCAGCAGCGCAATGTCTGCGGTCGCCTTCAGGCGGCGGACAAGCGACAAGACATCCCGGCGCGGGCGCATCATCTGCCGGCGCACATCCGCCCAGGTTTCGAAGTCGATCGGAAACTCGAGCAGTCTTGCAAATTGCTCCAGATAGGCATCGGCCGTTGCAGGATCTCCCGCCTCGGCTGCATTCTCGTGAGGACCGCCCCAGACCGAGCAATCAATATCGGCCGCAGGCCTTCCTGTCAGCTCTTCAAGCAACTTCAAGCGGATCTGGTGGTCGTAGTCGTAGAGCACCAGATCCATATCGAAGATGACGAATTTTATGTCCGGCATAGGTCCTTCCAGGCGGCCTTGTCAGACCGCCGTCCCGCCTATGGTCATGGCATTGATGCGCATGGACGGTTGGCCGACACCAACCGGCACGCCCTGCCCCTGCTTGCCGCAGGTGCCCATGCCGGGATCGAGCTTCATGTCGTTCCCGATCATGGAAACGCGGGTCAGCGCGTCCGGTCCGTTACCGATCAGCATTGCGCCTTTCAGCGGCGCGCCAACCTTGCCGTTCTCCACGCGGTAGGCTTCGGTGCAGGAGAACACGAATTTGCCGGAGGTGATGTCGACCTGGCCACCACCGAAAGACACGGCGTAAATGCCGTCCTTGACCGATGCCAGGATCTCGTCCGGATCCTTGTCACCGGCCATCATTACCGTATTGGTCATGCGCGGCATCGGGATGTGGGCGTAGGACTGCCGGCGGCCATTACCGGTCGGCTCCATGCCCATCAGGCGCGCGTTCTGGCGGTCCTGCATGTAGCCCTTCAGGATACCGTCCTCAATCAGTACCGTTCGGCTGGAAGGCGTGCCTTCGTCGTCCACAGTCAGCGAGCCCCGACGATCGGCAATCGTTCCGTCGTCAACGATGGTCACGCCAGGCGAAGCAACGCGCTGGCCCAAGAGACCGGCGAACGCGGACGTTTTCTTGCGGTTGAAGTCGCCTTCCAGTCCGTGGCCGACGGCTTCGTGCAGAAGAATGCCCGGCCAGCCCGGCCCCAGCACGACATCGAAAGTGCCGGCAGGTGCAGGAACCGCTTCCAGATTGACCAGAGCCTGACGCAGTGCCTCGTCGACACCGCCCTGCCAGTTTTCCGTGGTGATGAAACGCTCGAAGCCTTCCCGGCCACCGCAACCGAATGAGCCGCTTTCCTGGCGTTCGTCATTGCCGGCGACGACGGAAATGCTGAGCCGCACCATCGGACGCACATCGCGCACCAGATGACCGTCCGCACGCAGGATCTCGACCACCTGCCAGGAACCCGCCAGAGACGCGGACACCTGCCGCACGCGTGGATCCTTTGCCCGCGCGTAGGCGTCGATTTCCTGCAGCAGCTTGACCTTGTCCTCGAAGCTCGGCCCGCCAAGCGGGTTTGCATCGGTATAAAGCGTCTGGTTGGTGCGCGCAGGCGCTGCCGCGTAGCTACCCGAATACCCCTTCTTGACGGCGCTGACCGCATCGGCCGCCCGTTTCAATGCACCTTCGGAGATATCTCCGGCATGAGCGTAACCGGCAGCTTCACCGGCAACGGCTCTCAGGCCGAAACCTTGTGCGGTGTCGTAGTTGGCCCCTTTCAGGCGCCCGTTGTCGAAGACCAGGCCTTCGCTTTGCCGGTATTCGACAAAAAGCTCGCCATCATCCGCTCCATCAAGTGCGTCCTGAGTGATCCGCCTTGCCGTTTCGAGGCCCAGGCCTGAAGATTCGATAAGATCGGTGGTGGAAAGGGTCATCTGTCTGTCCTGATTTCGCCCGGAGTGTCTGCCGATGCAGGTTGCATTGCCAGACCGGGCAATTTGGTTGTTTCTCTCAACATAGGCGTTTTGGCGCGCAAATCATCCCATAAGCGGAGAATTCCACTTGCCAGTCATGCGGTACCGCGCGCCGGAATGCAGTCGGGGCCGGGTTACCCTGAGCGATTTTGAAACCGATTGTCCCGCAACGGGGAAATGGGCCCCCGGCAAAGCTTTGACTTGCCCTCTCCTGCCAGTCTGCCATAAATGCTATCGAGACTTCCCGATAGACCGACAGCCAAACTGCAGATCATGAACCGCTACGAAAATCCGCGCATCCCCAATGAAGCCCGCGTCCGCTACCTGGATGGCGACTATCAGGTGGAAACACCGGGGACATTCGTGCGCTGTGCGGTGACCGGAACGGCGATCCCGCTGGACGAGCTGAAATACTGGTCTGTCGAACGGCAGGAAGCCTATGTCGATGCCAATGCGTCCATGAAGCGGTATCTGGAAACGCGCTGAGCCGCGTCAGGCGAAGTCAAGCAGCCTCATTTTCCGAACTGACGCCGACGTAGCCGCTCCTTGATGAGTGACGCCAGCCTGTCTTCGTCGTCGATCTCCATTCGCACTTCCAGAACGGCCGCACTGGATGCGATCCAGTGGAACAGCTCTCCCGTCGACGTTTCCAGCCTGGCCATGTCCTTGGACGTCGTCACCAGCTTGAACCCGGCTTCCTCGGCTTCGGTCAGCAGCGCACGCACGTCGGCTTGCGTGTATTGATGGTGATCGGGGAATTCCCGCGTTTTCCTCACGTCGTAGCCAAGCGATTTCAGCGTATCGAAGAATTTCTGCGGTCTGCCGATGCCCGCAAATGCAAAAAGCCTGCTTCCCGCCAGTTCATCGTTCGGCTGTGGCCGCACATGCGCGTGAAGGATCGGCAGCCCCTTGCGTCCAGCCAGATGCACAGCTTCCTCTGCCGCATCCCCCTCGCCTACCAGGACCAGGCAATCGGCCTTCACGATCTGCTTGGCCGCAGGTGCCCGCAAGGGACCGGCAGGCAGACACTTGCCATTGCCGAACCCCACGCTGCAATCGACCAGCACCAGGCTGAGATCCTTGGCCAGCGCCGGGTTCTGAAATCCGTCATCCATCAGAAGGACATCAATGGGCTGCTGTTCGGCAAGCCGTGCCCCCGACGGCCTGTCGGCCGCAATCACGGTTGGACCGTACCGGGCCAGCAACAAGGCCTCGTCACCGACAACATCGGCGTCGTGCATGCTGGCATCGACAAGGAGCGGCCCTTTGGCCTTGCCGCCGTAACCGCGCAGCAGGAAACCGGGCCGCAAGCCTTCTTCCTGCAATCTGTAGGACAGTTCGATGGCAAAGGGCGTCTTTCCGGTTCCGCCGACGACGAAATTGCCGACGCAGATTACAGGCAACCGGCTTTTCGCTTTCGGCTTCTTCAACATGCGGCGGCCTGAGACCAGTCCGTAAATCCAGCCTGCCGGCGACAGCAGCCAACTTGCCAGTGTCTGTCCCGGCTTCCACCAGAAGTCGGGCGCCGACTTCATGCGCGGCCCCGCGGCAGCGGATCGCCAGTCGCCGGACCTGCTTTTCCCAACATGGGTTGCAACACTTTCAGGGTTTCGGCCAAGGCACCGCGCCCGGCCTCGACCAGGGCTCTTGCTCTTTCCGCCTGCGCCCGGGCAGCGTCAGCATCGCGCAAAAGACTGCCAACACAATCTGCCAGGTTCTCCGGCAACTCCGCTTTCAGCGAAGCCCGCCGGCTCCAGAAGTCCTTGTAGACGGCTCGGGCGTTCGCAACACGCGGGCCAGTGACCAACGCGGAGCCCGACAATGCAGCTTCCACCGGGTTATGACCGCCCGCATCGTTGAATGAACCACCCAAAAACGTCACCGGTGCCAATCTGTAAAAAAGTCCCATCTCGCCCAGTGTATCACCGAGATAGACATCTGTGTCCGTTTCAATTGCCTGATCCAGACTTCGACGCGCCGCACGCAGGCCACGGCTATCGATCATGGCCGCAATATCATCTGTCCGAACGGGATGTCGCGGCACCAGGACCAGCAGGAGACCGGGAAATTCCTCGGTGAGACGGCCAAAGGCCTCGAGTACAATTTCGTCTTCGCCCGGATGCGTCAGGGCGGCCAGCCAGACCGGACGCGCTCCTGTCTGCGCCAACAGGGCGGTTGCCTGGCCTTCGTCCACGGCCGGGTCCGGTGCATCGAATTTCAGATTGCCGGGCGTTGAAACATTGCGGCAGCCCAACAGGCGGAACCGCTCGCCATCGGCGGCGCTTTGCGCCAGAACCATATCCAGACACCGAAACAGATATCCGGAAATACGCGGAAAGCGCGCCCAGCTTCGATACGACCGGTCCGACAGGCGGCCGTTGAGAAGTACGAAGGGCGTTTGCCGTGAACGCATTTCATCGAAAAGGCACGGCCAGATTTCGGACTCGACCACCATCGCCAGGTCCGGGGACCAGTGGTCGAGAAATCGGCAGATCGGCCCGGGCGCATCGAATGGCATGAACTGGTGGATCGCCCCTTCCGGCAAGCGGCCCTGTGCCAGCTGTGCCGCCGTCACGGTGACAGTGGTCAGGAGCACCTTGTTGCCGGACCCCGTCAGTTCATCAACCAGCGGCAGCACGGATACGGTTTCACCGACACTGGCCGCGTGGATCCAGACAAGCTTGCCTGCTGGCCGGCTTGTTGCGCTCCGTCCGAAACGTTCCCCCTTGCGGGCCGGCAATTCCTTGCCGGAGTGGCTGCGCAGCCAGAAAAGCAGATTGAACAGAGGCGTCAGGGCCCGTGCAAGGCCCCTGTAGAGACTGAAGACAAGGGGTCGCCGGTCAGCCATCCGCCCTTCCGACCAGCTCGTAAGCACGTTTCGTTGCGGCGTTGAGCCCCTCTTCCACCTTGAGGCGATATTCCTCAAGCGTGTCGTCGTCCGCATCGGCGGGAACCCAGATGAGATCACTCACCGCGATGCTGCCCCGGCCGAACGGCAGGTTGACGCTGGCCTTGTCCCAACTGTTCAGCTCGATGCTGCGGCTGGTTGCCACCGCCACAGGCAGGACGGGACGGCCCGAATGCTTGGCAAGCTGAACGATGCCAACGCCAGACTTGCGGGCCGGACCTTTGGGCACATCCGCCGTCATGGCGATGGAATAGCCTTCCTTGAGCGCACGAAGCGCCTCGATGAAACCTCGCATGCCGCCGCGCTTTTTTATCTGGCGTGCGTTCTTGCCGCCGGAGGCACGGATCAGGCCGAGGCCGAGCTTGCGGGCCGCGATCGCGTTTACCTCGCCATCGGCAGACCGGGAAATCATCACCTTGGCGGGCCAGTGAGCCGGCTTGGCGAAGGGCACCATGAAGTGCTGGCCGTGCCACATGGCCACGATAACCGGGAGATCCTGTTCGGAACGTTCGTGCACGCCCTCCGGATCGATCACGAACCGGTTGGTACGGTAGACCAGTTTCAGGTAAACGGCCATCAAAGTGCCGATGCTGGCCAGAACCCAGGGCTGACGGCCGAGGCGTTTTATCATTTGGTGTTGTCGCCTGAGAGAGCTGCGCTGCCTTAAGAAGCCGTTTCCGGATCGAGCAAGCGGTGCATGTGGACGATGAAGTAACGCATATGAGCGTTGTCTACCGTCGCCTGTGCCTTGGATTTCCAGGCTTTGTAGGCTTCGGCATAATTCGGGTAGATTCCGACGATATCCAGTTCGTCCAGATCGCGGAACGTCAGCCCTTCCGGTGATTCCAGCTCGCCGCCGAACACAAGATGAAGGAGCTGCTTCGGAGTATCGGTATTACTCATCAATATCCTCGCTTTCGTCGCTGCAACCGGTCTGTTACCTGATCAGGTCGTCGAGCGCGTCGCGCACAGGCCCGATCAGCGCAACAGGAGCTGCGATCAGGGCCGGGTGGCCGGTCTTGGCGCGGTTGTAGATCAGGTTCCGACCCGACAGGTCGGTCAATACACCGCCCGCTTCCTGCACCAAAAGATCCGCCGCCGCAAGATCCCAATCGCTCGGCCCGCCCCGTGCGGCCCCGACATCGACCCTTCCTGCTGCAACGATCGCCAGCCGATAAGCCAGGGAGCGCAGGATTTCCGTACCGACAAAACCTGCAGCGACAACGTCCTGATTGGCAACAATGGAATGCGGTCCGGTCAAGGTTGCACCGGAAAGGCCGGTGCGATCTGACACCGCCAGTCGTGCCCCATTGAGCCAGGCTCCGCCGCCTGTACGGGCCAGGAACATCTCGTCCCGGCGCGGGCAAAAGACCGAAGCTGCAACGGGCCGACCGGCCTCGACCACGGCAATCGCCACCGTCCATTCGTCCCCACCCGCCAGAAAAGCCCGCGTGCCGTCAATCGG
Source organism: Roseibium algicola (assembly GCF_001999245.1). Taxonomy (NCBI): domain Bacteria; kingdom Pseudomonadati; phylum Pseudomonadota; class Alphaproteobacteria; order Hyphomicrobiales; family Stappiaceae; genus Roseibium; species Roseibium algicola. The sequence continues at coordinate 1,379,433 of NZ_CP019630.1, forward strand.
ATCGACAATGAAGACACGCTCGTGGTTGAGACGGCTGCGGTCGTCGGCGGTTTCCTCCGAAAGCCAGCCGTAGTCCGGCCGCGCAGACCGCAGGTAGTCCGCGAGAAAACGGTCTACCGCGAGATCTGCCTCGGAAACCGGCGACATGCCCGCCTTGCCCTTGTACCAGGTCTCCGGATCCTGACCGAAGAAACCCAGTGCAATATCGCCCGCCTGGCGCGCAGCCAACTCCAGCAGGCGCAGGTCCGCGTCCCTTCCGGCTTCATCCAGCCCGATTTCGCTTCGTCCGGTGTCGTTCAGGCCCTTGTCAGCTTCCGGCAAGGGCCATTCCTTCAATCATGACCGAGGGAGTGGCTGCCGAATAACGGTTGTCGAGGTCGCTGCCGGGCACGAGCCGTGCAAACATGTCCTTCAGATTGCTTGCAATGGTGATTTCACTGACGGCTTCTACGATCTGGCCGTTTTCGAACCAGAACCCGGCTGCCCCGCGCGAATAGTCACCGGTGAGGCCGTTTACGCCGTGACCGATCAGGTCGGTCACCAGCAGGCCCTGCCCGGCTTCCGCCATCAATTCTTCCAGCGATTTTTCGCCAGGCATCAATGTGACGTTCGTTGCGCCAGGCGACGTGCCGCTGCCACTGCGGTGCGCCCGGCCATTGGGCGTCAGGCCCAGTTCGCGTGCGGAGGCACCGTCCAGAAACCAGTGTCGCAGGACACCGTCTTCAATAACATCGAGACGTTCCGCCCGGGTCCCTTCCCCGTCGAAGGGGCGTGTTGCGGCACCCCGGCGTTTGAACGGGTCGTCAACCACCTGGATGCCAGGTGCGAACACTGCCTCACCCATCCGGTCTTTCAGGAAGCTGGTCTTGCGCGCAATTGCGGCCCCGTTGATCGCCCCGACAAGGTGCCCGAGAATGCTGCGGGCAGCGCGCGATTCATAAATGACGTTCGCGGTGCGGGTCGAAAGCTTGTTCGGGTTGAGACGGCGCACAGCTCTTTCCCCGGCCCTGCGTCCGATTTCCGCCGGTGCTTCCAGGTCTTCGTAATAGGTACGGCTGTCGAAATCGTAATCCCGCTCCATGCCGGTCCCTTCCCCTGCGACGGCTGTCATGGACATGCCATAGCGGGACGACATGTAGGACCCCTGGAACCCATGGCTGGTCGCCAGAACGACACCGGCAAGACGCCAGGAGGCTCCCGCACCGCCGGATTTGGTGACGCCTTCGACTTCCAGACCGGCCGCTTCCGCTTCCAGCGCAATCTGCGTCAGGTCCTCGGCAGTCATTTCCTTTGTGTCCAGAAGCTCGAGTTCCGGAAACTCCTTCACGAGAAGATCCTGATCGGCAAGACCGGCATAGGGATCTTCCGGCGCGACCTTGGCCATGGCGACGGCACGTTCAGCCAGGCTTGCCGGGTCATCGAGACGGTTGGCTGAGACAGCAGCAGTGCGCTTGCCGACAAACACCCTCAAGGTGACGTCGTCGCCTTCGGCGCGCTCGGTTTCTTCCACCTTGCCTTCGCGAACATCGACCGAAAGCGAGACACCGGTAACCGCAATCGCGTCGCAGGCGTCAGCTCCGGCCTTGCGGGCTGCTTCCACCAGACGGGCTGCCCGGGATTGCAATTCGCTTTGATCAATCAGTTCCGACATCGTGTCCGCTCTTTCGTCTTCTGGTTCGGCAGTTGTTTACGCCCCGCACGGCTGCGCTGCAACTGTCGGGGCCTTTTGCGGGCAATCCGGTCGTGCCCGGCGCCGTCCAGAGACATGGTTTTCCCCTGATAGGTGGGAAATGGGATTTTGAGCCGGTTCCGGCAAGAGGTTGCAATGCCGCAGCGCCTCATCCGATTTTCGTAATGATGACCGCAAGATAGGCGGGATCGGGACAGGGCGGTAAATTCATTCAAAGGTTGTATCAAGTCGAATCTGCCACATGACTGAACAAGGTGTTACCTGTCTGATTACATTCCAGTAACCCTCTTATAAATCAGACTTTTTTAACTCTGTATCTTAAGTGGTTCACGACTTTTCTTCAGTAGATTAAATGCATCGAGAGACCAAAAATGGTCCGACCTAAAGGTCCGGTGGAGAGTCATTTGAGACGTCAAACAGAAATACAGGAAATGGTAGCAACCGGGGTCGGCGCCCAAACGATGCCGCATCCCGGTTGCCTGCCGGCCCACTTCGAGCAACGCCTTGAAAACCGGCCGGGTACCCCTTCCCTGCCAGCCGAAATTTTCCTGGATCGTGACAGGGCGGTCATCAAGCGGCGGGTTGCCGGTGTTCCGGTGACGGTGGTGGTGCCCGCTCAAGGTTTCGATGGTGTCATGGTCCGGATCGTTCCGGGCGCGGTGCCGGGTGAAATCGTGGCGGCACTGATCCTGAAACATCCCGATAGCGCGCTGTCGATCACCCTGGCCGAAACCGAGAAATCCGATGACCTTGCGGTTCTGTGGAGCCGGTGGGCCCAGGTGTTCAACCTGCCGATGCTGGTGTGTGACCTCGGCGGCAAGGTAAAGCCGATCGAAGCCTACAGCGCCGTTCCGGCTTCAAAACCTGCGCCCCGGCGCAAGCTGCGCCTATTGACCGGCCGCCGTCCGCGCTTCCTGAACCGCCGTCTTCCCGGCCGGCAGGAACCTTCGGCAACCGTCCACGCCAATGAGCGTGAGATCATTGCCCGCACCTGAGCGTGCACACGACAGTTTTCAAAAAAAGCCCCGCTGAGCGGGGCTTTTTTCGTTAGAGCGCACCGATAAGGGCATCGGCGAAGAAACCAAAGAACAGGATCCAGCCATAAGTCCCGTTGGATCGGAACAGTTGCAGGCACTGATCGCCGTCATCGATATCCAGAACGACGATCTGCCACCCCAGGTGAATGACGCCAGCCAGGATGCCGATAAAAGCGGCCGGACCGGCATCGGCAAAGATCGCAGCCAGAAAGAACAGCGCGGTTGCGCAGCTGTAGAGCAGGATGAGAGCCGGCTTGGTGTGCTCATCGAAGAGGCGGGCCGTCGACTTCACACCGACAAGCGCATCGTCCTCCTTGTCCTGATGGGCATAGATCGTGTCGTAGCCGATCGTCCAGCAGATGCCGCCGATATAGAGAAACACCGGTGACCAGGACAGGGACCCAAAGGCGGCCGCCCAGCCCATGAGCGCCCCCCAGGAAAAGGCGAACCCCAGAAACAGCTGCGGCCAGTTGGTAATGCGTTTCATGAACGGATAGACCGCAACCGGCAGCAGCGAGGCGATGCCCAGCCAGATCGTGTAGGTGTTGAACTGCAGCAGCACCGCAAGGCCGATGAGGGCCTGGACCACCAGAAAGATCTTTGCCTGAAGTCTGGACACCTGCCCCGCCGGGATGGGTCGGGAGCGGGTCCGCTCGACCTTGGAATCGATGTCGACGTCGACAAGGTCGTTGTAGGTGCAGCCTGCACCGCGCATGGCAACCGCACCGATGAAAAACAGAACCATGTGCCAGGGGTCCGGCCAGGCCTTGCCACCGGCGACCGCCGCCAATGCCGCCGACCAGAAACAGGGCCACAGCAACAGCCACCAACCGATCGGACGTTCCCAGCGGGCAAGGCGCGCATAGGGGCGCAGGCCAGCCGGCAGCCGCGTGTCCACCCAGTGCTGCTTGACCGCATCTGCAACCGGCCCCGTGTCGTTCGTGGAAAACACTTTCGATCCGTCCATTTCTCGATTATCCGGCGGAAACGCTCCTGCTTTCCGCCCTTCTCAGGTTCTTTTAGCGATTTTCAGCAGGAAATTCATCCCGCAAGAGGTCACAGGGGCGCTATCGTGAAACTCAGAGTTGGGCAAGGTGCCATGGTCTAACGACCCAAACCCGGTCAGCCCTCGGTTTCCTCTTCGCGCTTGCCACCCCTGGCTGACAAGCGTTCCGGCCTTTTCCTGGGCGCGGAAACCACCTCTCCCGCCGCGTCACAAGTTGGGCTGTGACCGGCAGAAATGCGCCGTTGCACGCGCCGCCAATTGCGGTATGCCGTCCTCCGTGTTAGGGGACGGCCCTCTTGCTTCAACCTTCACGAAGAGACTGCCCGTTTATGAAACTTCTCCTGATCGGATCCGGCGGCCGCGAACACGCGCTCGCCTGGGCGCTGGCAAAATCTCCCAAGCTGACCAAGCTCTATGCGGCGCCCGGCAATGCCGGGATTGCCGAGGTGGCCGAGCTTTGCAATCTGGACACCGCGGATCATCAGGCAGTCATCGGTTTCTGTCGCGAACATGCCATCGATCTTGTGGTCGTCGGCCCCGAGGCACCGCTTGTGGCGGGCCTTGTCGATGATCTGGAAGCGGCCGGGATCAAGACTTTCGGACCGTCCAGGGCAGCGGCCCAACTGGAGGGCTCCAAGGCCTTCACCAAGGGCGTGTGCGACGAAGCAGATATTCCGACCGCCGGATACGGCCGCTTTGATACGGCAGATGCCGCGCTCGCCTATGTCCGGGAAAAAGGTGCACCGATTGTCGTGAAGGCGGACGGGCTTGCAGCCGGCAAGGGTGTCGTGGTCGCCATGACCCTGAAAGACGCCGAAGAGGCGGTAACGGCCTGTTTCGAAGGCTCGTTCGGGGCCGCAGGTGCGGAAGTCGTCATCGAGGAATTCCTGGAAGGCGAGGAAGCGAGCTTCTTCGTGTTGTCCGACGGCACCAACGCACTGCCGCTTGCCACCGCCCAGGACCACAAACGCGCCTATGATGGTGACGAAGGCCCGAATACCGGCGGCATGGGCGCTTACTCGCCCGCTCCCGTGCTGACAGATGCACTGATTGCCGAGGTGATGCGTACCATCATCGAGCCGACCATCGCGACACTGGCCAAACGTGGCACCCCTTTCAAGGGCGTTCTCTATGCGGGTCTGATGATCGGCAAGAACGGCCCGAAGCTGATCGAATACAATACCCGCTTCGGTGATCCGGAATGCCAGGTCCTGATGATGCGCCTCAAGAGCGACCTGCTGGAGCTGCTGCTTGCAAGCGTCGAGGGCCGGCTGGACCAGACAACGGCGGACTGGCGCGACGAAGCCGCACTGACGGTCGTCATGGCCGCCAAGGGTTACCCGGGCAGCTACGACAAGGGCACGGAAATCCGTGGTCTCGATACACCGGCAACGGATGACGTTGCCGTCTTTCACGCAGGCACCAAACGCGATGGCACGCAGATCCTGGCAAATGGCGGACGCGTTTTGAACGTGACGGCGGTCGGCACCACCGTTCGCGAGGCACAGCAACGGGCCTACGAGCGGATCCGCAACATCGACTGGCCGGAAGGCTTCTGCCGAACCGACATCGGCTGGCGGGCCATCGCCCGGGAAAGCTGAGGCCGAGCCAAGCGAAAAACCGGCAATCGTGGCATTTCCGGTTTCCGGGACTTGGCAGGCGCTTGAAAGCAAAGGTAATCTTCTCCCCGGTGCGGGCTGGGGAGACAGACGTGAAAAACGACCTGCCGGATCTGTTTCCGGGGTTTGACAGCATCACTGTGGAAGCCAACGATGTGCGGCTGTTCTGCCGGACCGGCGGGTCCGGCCCACCGTTGCTTTTGCTGCACGGCTACCCGCAATCTCATGTCTGCTGGCACAAGGTGGCCCCGCAGCTTGCCGAACACTTCACGCTCGTCCTGCCCGACCTGCCGGGGTATGGCCGTTCGTCCGTGCCGCCGCTATCACACGATCACGCGGCCTATTCCAAACGAAGCATGGCCTCGGCCATGGTCGAGCTCATGAAGGTGCTCGGCCACTCGACGTTCTTTCTGGCCGGCCATGACCGTGGCGGCCGGGTGGCTTACCGCCTTGCCCTCGATCACCCGCAAGCCCTTCTGAAGGTCGCCGTTCTCGACATCCTTCCGACATGTGACTACTGGGACCGGATGGACAGGCTGTTCGGCCTCAAGATCTATCACTGGATGTTTCTGGCCCAGGCTGCGCCTTTCCCGGAAAAGACTATTTCTGCCGCACCGATACGATTTCTCGATCACACGCTGGCCAGCTGGACTGCGGCCAAGACCCTGTCGTGCTTTTCCAAGGAAGCCATGGCGCATAACCGTGACTGGTTTTGCGAACCAGACCGGGTATCGGCAACCTGCGAGGACTACCGCGCAGGTGCAACGATCGACTACGACCACGACCGGGCGGATCTGGATGCGGGAAGAAAGATCGTTGTTCCCCTTCTTGCACTTTGGGGAAGTAAAGGCATCGCCACCAGCGTGGACGATCCGCTTGAAGTCTGGCGGGGCTGGTCAAGGACCGCTGTCGGCGCCGCGCTTCCGGGTGGGCACTTCCTGCCCGAAGAAGCCCCGGAAGAGACGGTCAATGCCCTCCTCGAGTTCTTCGCAAGCGCGTCAGGCAGTTGATGGCACCGCGCCATACGACTTGCTTGCCAAGTCGAGGTTGGCTCCCGTCAATCGGCTGGGTCAAACACAGACGCTTGGGCGGCGATATCACCTCAACTGGTGACATTCAAAGGAGATCGTCTGATTTAGATCAAACTATTTTGCTGCATCGCCAATCATCAGGCTCAGCGCAAATACATTTGATCTTGAGACTGGAAGAATTCCTCTCGAATGAATTCTATTCTTAATAAGCCTTAAGGAACACATTCAATACAATTTAACCAATACAGCCTATTGAGAAAATTGGCAGTGATGGTTTGCATAACTTCGCCGTGCCCGGTGACCATAACAAACAGCGGACTGTCCTTGCCGATCAAAGAGGAGCTACGGCTGCTCGGGGGAACGGGTGCAACGCGTGGGCAAGCAAGAGTTTTGGCAAGACAAGGACTTGCGCGACGAGAAATCGCGCACAGTTGCGCGTGGGCGAAGTCCGAGTGCCATTCTTGACCAGATCCTGGCGCGGTGGTGCAAGGACGAAACCCGTTTCGAAAAACCCCTTCGCGTCGTTTTTCTGTCGTTTCTCTGCCTGACAGTTGCCGTCCTGACGCTCCAGAACGTGGTGACGGAATATCGTACGCTGAGCGAGCCGCAGGACCTGATCGTCAGGACGACTGAACGTCTTCTGATGCATCAAAGGGCGTTGGGGGAACAAACGCTCGATCAGGCAGTCAGTGTCGTCAGCGCCGATACGGATCTGCAGACAGCCATCCGCAAGAAAGACACCGCCAACATCAAGGCCGTTGCCGACAGGGTCTTTGCCGGAAAAGCTGCCGATCTGAATATTGCGGAATTGACCATCTATTCCGCCGACCAGCAGATCGTCTATCGCGCGCAAAGCAATGCCACTCCGGCGCAGGATTCCGCCAGCTTCGAGACCGAACTGAATTCCAACCGTTTTCGCGAAGTCGATGCTATCGAACTCGGCCGCAACAACGAGTTCATCGTCAGCGTGCTGAAACCCTGGCTCGTTGAGGGAACCCGGATCGGGTATCTGAAACTCGCGATCAATATCGAACAATCGCTCGCGCTGGCCAGTTCCGCGGTCAATGCCCAGATCGTCAAGGCCTGCGAAGTCGCCGAAGCAGGTGATTCCAGCACGGTTCACTACAAGGTTCTGGGCAATCTGACGCCGACCGGCTTCGACTTCAGCAAGATCGCCTCCAACGGCCACTTCGCCGGCTTCAACAGCTTCTTCCTCCAGAACAGCAAGGTGTTCATGGTTCGCGATCTGCCAATTATGGTCGTAACCCCGAACAACGACGTGAAGCTTCTGCTGGTAAAGGACATCACGGACAACATCTGGGACTTTGCCAAGGGGACATTGCTCTCTCTGATGGCAGGCATCGGCCTGGCGCTGCTCGCCTGGACGGTGGTCTTCCGTCTCCTGTCCCGTCTTCAGTCCTCCGTGCAGCTGACGCGTTCGCGCCTCGAGGCAGAAGTTCTGGACAATACCCTGAAGCTGGAAAGCAGCACGCTTCAACTTATCGAAGCCCAGCGGATTGCGCATGTGGGCAGCTGGGAACGCGATATCGCTTCAAACGAAATCCTGGGCTCGGAAGAATACTACCGGGTCATGAAGATCCCGCCGGACCTTCCGGCAAACGAGATCCAAGCCTATCTCTTTAATCGTATTCCCGGTGACGACCGAAAGAAAACCCTGGATGCGGTCAACGCAGCAGTGAAATCCTGCGGTGAATTCGACACCGAACACCCGCTGGTGCATGACGACGGCACCATCCAGTACCTGCACGTTCGCGGGTATGTGCTTGCCGGTCGGGACGGCAAGGCGTCCAAGGTGATCGGGACCGTTCACGACATCACCGACCGATGCCTGGCAGAACGCAGGAACCATCTGCTGGCCAATATTCTGGAGTCCTCGCTCAACGAGATCTACATCCTCGACGCGGAAACCTTCCAGATCGAATATGCCAACCGCTGCGCCCTGGCCAATCTCGGCTACACGATCGAAGAGCTGAAATCCCAGAAAATCGGCGATATCGATCCCGTTTACGACCCGAACACGGTCCGGCGCCACGTCGCGCCCCTCCTGAAAGGACATCGGGACAACCTGTCGGTCGAAAGCGTTCACCGGCGCAAGGACGGCACGGAATATCCGGTCGATCTCAGGGTACAGCTTCTCCGCGATCAGGACCGCGACCTGTTCGTGGCCATTGCCAATGATGTTTCCGAACGGGTGCAGCGGGAAAACGAAACCCGCGAAGCCAAGGTCCGGGCGGAGCGCCTGGCCTATTTCGACCCCCTGACCAAACTGTCCAACCGCGCCGGCTGCCAGCGCGATGCCAAGGAGCGTTTCGCCCGGAGCGAGAAGCCGGCGTTCCTGGTTCACGTCGACATGGACGGATTCAAGCGGGTCAACGATACGCTCGGCCATCTTGCCGGCGATCATTGCCTGGAAGAGACGGGCCGCCGGCTGCGCGAAGTCTGCCGTGGGCTGGGCACGGCCTATCGCTGGGGCGGCGACGAGTTCGTCATTCTGGCGGAAAGCGGAACGTCGGATCCCAACGAGTTGTGCGAACGGGCGCGCCGGATCATGCGGATGCCGATGGAGTTCAACGGCAACAGGTTCTGGCCGACCGTCAGCATGGGACTGGCACTGTGCCCGGAGGACAGTGACAACTTCGACACGCTTCTGGTCAATGCCGATCTCGCGCTTTACCAGTCCAAGGAAAACGGCAAGGACCGGTATACTTTCTTCCGTCCGGATATGCGCACAGACAGCGAAACGGAAGCACAGATCGAGCTTGAACTGAAGGACGCGGTCAAGAACGACCAGTTCTTCCTCGTGTTCCAGCCGCAGGTCAACTTGCGCACTCAGGCCGTCACCGGCATCGAAGCGCTGGTACGCTGGCGACACCCCGAACGCGGCACGGTTTCGCCCGGAGACTTTCTGCCGGTCGTGGAAAAATCCGGTCTGGCGCCGATCCTGGGTGAGATTGTCATCGACAAGGCTTTTGCCGCTGCCCGGCACTGGATCGACCAGGGCCTCGATTTTGGCCGCATCTCCGTGAACATCTCGCCATCGCACCTGTCGTCCGGGCTGCTGCTCGAGCACTTCAAGGCCGCGATGGAAAAGCACAATGTCGGACCGGAACGGATCACCGCCGAAGTTCTGGAATCGGTGTTCCTGAACGACAACCGGTCAGGTCACCTGGCTGCGCTGCGGCAACTCTTCGAGCTCGGCGTTCATATCGAGCTGGATGATTTCGGCACCGGCTATGCGTCCCTCTCCCATGTCTCGGACTTGCCGATAAACGGGCTGAAGATCGACCGCTCCTTCACGCGCCAGATGCTTCAGGACCCGAAAAAGGAAGTGATCGTCAACCAGCTCATCCATCTGGCCAGGTCGCTCAACATCGGCATCGTCTGCGAAGGCGTTGAAACCGAAGAACAATACGACCGGCTTCGGATGATGGGCGATTTCTCGATCCAGGGTTACCTGATTGCCCGGCCGATGCCGTTTGATCATGCAACGGACTGGATGTCGGAAGCCGCGGACGATCTATACTTCGTGATCTGAGTTTTTCCGGCACTGAGAGGGTTTTCCTGTTCGCAACTACCGTTGCAGGCAGTTGCAAGGTTGGCAAGGCGCGCGTCAGCCCCCATGTGCAGGGAGTAACGCTCTCAATGCCGGACCCGCGCCATGCCCTCTACCTCCTCCCCCAGAATCGGTCTTGCCCTTGGCGGCGGTGGTGCGCGCGGCCTCGCCCACATACCCGTTCTGGAAGCGCTGGATGACCTGGGCATAAAACCTGTCCGGATCAACGGCACGTCCATCGGTGCCCTGATGGGGGCGGCCTATGCCAGTGGTCGCAGTGGCCAGGAAATCCGCGACATTGCGCTGGAGATTTTTGCTGATCGCAACAGTGTGTTGTCGCGCCTGTGGCAGTTGAGACCACGCAAGTTCGCAGATGTGTTCCGTGGCGGCCCGGTGCAGTTCGACCCGCTTCGCGTGCTGGAAGTGTTTGTCTCGGGCTATCTGTCCGAAACGTTCGAAGACCTGGACATCCCGCTGCGTATGCTGGCGACGGACTTCTATCGCTGCGAGGAAGTGGATTTTGAAAGTGGCCCCTTGCTGCCTGCCCTGGCCGCCTCAATAGCGATTCCTGCGGTTTTCAGACCCGTGCGCTATGGCGACCGGTTTCTCATCGACGGCGGCGTCGTCAATCCACTGCCTTTCGACGGGCTCAGGGCGAGTTGCGACATCGTCATTGCTGTTGATGTCGTTGGCGCGCCGGTGCCGCGAGACAACAAGGATGACATCAGCATGCTGGATTCCCTGTTCGGCTCTTCCCAGATCCTGATGCAGACCATCACAAAGCAAAAACTGAAATCAGATCAACCGGATATCCTGGTCAGCCCGCCCCATGACTCCATCCGGGTTCTGGACTTCATGAAAGCCGAGAGCATACTGGATAAGGCGGAATCCTTGCGTACAGTTACCAGGGCAAAACTGGAGGAACTGATAAAAGAAACAATGGAAGTTACTTGATGGCAACATCAGCAGATTTATCCGTATAATTCCTTTTTATTGGACCCGACTTTGCGTTTAACAAATCATTAATCTTACTCCTAAATACTTTTCTCAATCTATTAGGAGAAGGTCAATGCGGCCATCGGGATCAACAGATTTGGAAGCCTGTCCGGTATCGGACGATTTGCTGAAACGGTTGCTGGATGCAACGTTGAACGCGGTTACTGATGTCGGATGCCAGCTGCCGGAACAGCAGCGCGCGGCACTTGCCGTCTACTGCTATCGCCGTGCGCATTTCCGCCGTCTGGGCCTGTCGCTGGCCTCGCTTTGCAGCCAGCAGGCGCTGGTCATGGAGGCCGGGCACGCGGGCGATCTTATCTACCGCCAGGCAAGCAGCGCCGGGTTCATGAGCGAAGGCGACGCGGCCAACCGGACGGCAAAGTCCGGGAAACCGCCGGTCAGTCTTTACGTGGTCTGAAAGTCAATTCCGGGGCTGGTTCTTCCTCCCACCCGCCCCCACCTCAGGCAACCGCCTTTGCAGCTACAAGCGCAGGCCGGTTGCCTTTTCTTTTGGCACCCCCTTCCAAAACGTCTCAAGTTTCAGGCAAACGGGCAGCGCACACCTCCACATGCCTTGCCGTTGGCGGTCTGCCCCCTAGTATTTTGCTCAGGTGTGGTTTTCGGGATGGACTGACATGGCAATGTGCTTTTTCCCAATTCACGGACGGCGACAGAAGGCCGGCGGATTGTTCCGGCTGGTTCCGGTGCTGCTCAGCCTCCTGGTTACAGCCGTTCTTGCAGGACCCGCATTCGCGGTCTGTCAACTGGTTGCAGACGCCCCCTACCGAGCGCCCGGGCCGGACGAAATGCGCATCTGGCGCGCGTCACTTCAGGCAAATGAAGTCCAGATCCGCTACATCGGCCATTCCACCTTTGAACTTGAAACGCCCAAGGGCGTGCGGATCGCAACCGACTACAACGACAGTGTCCGCCCGCTTCTGCCGCCGGATGTAGCCACGATGAACGGGGCTCACAGCACGCATTACTCCATCAGCCCGGATCCGAACATCGAACATCTTCTGTACGGCTGGAACCCGAAGGGCGGGCCGCTGGACCATGACATCACTGTTGATGATGTCCGCATCCGCAATATCCAGACCAACATCCGTGGCTGGGACGGGGAAGAACGCCGGCTCGGCAATTCGATCTTCATCTTCGAGGTCGCCGACATGTGCATTGCGCATCTCGGCCACCTGCATCACCGGCTTACGCAGGAAGATCTCGTCCGCCTTGGTCAGATCGACGTCGTATTTGCGGCCATAGACAATTCCTCGACGCTCCGGCTGGACAGCCTGATGGACGTTCTGGAAAGCATCGGCCCTGCGATGGTCGTGCCGATGCACTTCCATTTTTCCGGAGCACTTCAGGCCTTTGTCGGGCGAGCACAAGAGGCAGGGTATGACATCGTGCGGGCGCAAACGCCGGCCCTGATCGTCAGCCGTTCCAGCCTGCCAACGCGGAAAACCGCCTACATCATGATGCCGGGCGGCGCCTGACGGACGAAGGAAATCCCATAGCGAGACGAGAGGGTTGATGGCGGGCCGAAAGAGACTTCAGCCGCCATATCGCAGGAACACGACCTGGCTATCGCCTGCCTGGCGGCGGTCGAGTTCCTCGAAGCGTTCGGGAACATCGATGTGAGCTGAAGATCTCTCTTCAAGCACGCACAAGGCGCCCTGTTTCAGCCAGTCTCCGCCCGCTGCCGAAGCAAGGGCCTTTTCACCCAGCTTCTTGTCATAGGGAGGGTCGGCAAACACCAGATCGAAAGGCTCGATGGTGCCTGCACTGCCAAGGCGGGTGGCATCGCGCCGGAAGATCTTGGCAGCGCCATTGAGGCCCAGGGCCTCCATGTTCCGGCGAATGATGCCGCGCGCTTCTGCCCCTTCTTCGATGAAAGTGCAATGGCGGGCGCCCCGGCTGATCGCCTCGAAGCCCAGCGCGCCCGTGCCGGCAAAAAGATCCAGGACCCTTGCATCTTCAAGATCAACATCCAGGCCATGAGCCAGGATGTTGAAAATAGTTTCTCGCAATCGGTCGCTGGTTGGCCGTGTGTCGTGCGATTTCGGCGCGGCCAGAGCCGCACCCTTGAAACGCCCGGCGACTATTCTCACGAACGATCCCCGCGACGCGGCGGACGTCCACCTTTCGGAGGCCCGCGCCGGTCGTCCTTGTCACGGCTGGAACGGCGTTCCTGCTGCTTGTCTTCGACCACACCTTCCTCGCCCCAGATGCGGCGCGGCGGCGGTGTGAAACGCTCTTCACCGAAATCCTTGCGCGGTTTCGGTTCGGACGTCAGGCGGAAACGGGAGCGCGGCGAGACTTTTACTTTTTCCTGGCGCGGCCCGGCATTCTTGCGCGGCCCCTGGCCGGATGCCTTCTTGCGATCTTCACGCTTTTCGTTGCGTTCAGTCTTGGCTGCGCGCTTGCGATCGGTTTCACTACGGCCTTCTCGCGCGGTCATCCAGCGACCCTGGCTGGCTTCACGCTTGCCGCCATCCCTGCCGCTACTTTCCCGGCCGCCACCTTCCCGGCCACCGCCACGCTTGGCGCCTGCGGACTTCTTTTCCGCTTCCGGCTTGGGGGCATGAAAGATCGGAGCGTCAAAATCCGCACCGGCTTCCTCGGCCAGCGTATCGCCCAACTGGTCACGCAAAACGCGGCCCCGGATTTCACGGACGTCGCCTTCCGGCAGATCCATCAGCTGGAACGGGCCATAGGACAGGCGGATCAGGCGGTTCACGGCAAGGCCGAGATGTTCCAGAACCCGCTTGACCTCACGGTTCTTGCCTTCGCGCAGGCCGACCGTCATCCAGACGTTGTTGCCCTGCTCCTTGTCGAGCGTCGCCTCAATCGCGCCATAGAGCACGCCATCGATCGCGATACCGTCCTTCAATGTGTCGAGATCCGCCTGGGTCACCTTGCCGAAGGCGCGCACGCGGTAGCGGCGCAACCAGCCGGTGGCCGGCAATTCCAGAACGCGCGCCAGGCCACCATCATTGGTCAGGAGCAGCAAGCCTTCAGTGTTGATGTCGAGCCGGCCCACGGTCAGAACGCGCGGGAGATCATCTGGCAAGCGCTGGAACACCGTCGGACGGCCTTCCGGATCCTTGTTGGTCGTCACCAGCCCCCGTGGCTTGTGGTAGAGCCAGAGCCGGGTGCGCTCGCGCATCGGCAACGGTTCCCCGTCCACCAGCACCTTGTCGTCAGCTGTCACTGTTACCGCAGGCGTGGTCAACAGCTTGCCGTTGAGCTCAACGCGGCCGTTTTCGATCCACACTTCCGCCTCTCGGCGAGAACACAGGCCGACGCGCGCCATGACCTTGGCAATGCGTTCGCCACGATCATTGGCTTCATCTGCCAGTGGTGCAGTCGCCGGTCTCGGCGCCCGTTTTTCGAAGTCGCCCTTTTTGGGGCCGGCTTTCGATTTGTCGTTCGGTGCGGACCGGCGCTTTTCCGGTGCACGTTTATCGCGTCCCCGGCCTTTTGCGGGACCCGGGCGCTCGGAAGAGAATTTTCTTGTCGTCATGCGCGCGTCATAGCAGAGCTTGAGCCTTTCGGGAATCGCTTGTTTTCTGCATAAACCGCAGAGGCGCCGTGCTCCGGATGCATGGCGGCGGCCTGACGCCTCGGCGAAGGCCCTGTCCGGGGCTGACGACCGGCATAATAACGGGTAAACAGAACAAAGCCGACAGCCTCTCAAATCGAGGCTGAACCCTACACTTACGCTCCGACTCACCCTGCTCGATGCTTACCACTTCTGCCAATCAGACATCGTTCATGGATCTCGCGCTCGAAGAGGCCGAGAAAGCGGCGGCACGCGGTGAAGTGCCGGTCGGTGCGGTGCTCGTTCGCGATGGTGAAGTGATCGCTCGAGACGGGAACCGGACGCTGGAGCTCAGCGATCCGACAGCTCACGCAGAAATTCTCGTGATCCGCTCCGCATGCGAACGGGCAGCTTCGCAACGCCTTCCGGACTGCGATCTCTACGTGACGCTCGAACCGTGTCCCATGTGTGCGGGAGCGATCTCCTTCGCGCGGGTCCGCCGGCTTTACTATGGCGCAGGAGATGAAAAGGGCGGCGCGGTCGATCATGGCACCCGCTTTTTCTGCCAGCCGACGTGTCATCACACACCGGATGTCTATTCCGGCATAGGCGCGACACGCGCGGCGGGGTTGCTCAGATCGTTCTTTCAGGCAAAGCGTTAAACGGTTTTCAGGTTAAATTGACCGGATTGCCCGTTGCTCAAAAGCAACAACATCAACCAATCGCTCATATCTGCTGATTTCACCTCTCCGAGAGGCTGAAACTGACATCTACGAACGGCATAATGTGCGTGGGGGTATTTCCGCACTTCATCGGAGTATCAAATGACTCGTAATGTTGTTCTCGGGGCAATTGCCGGTTTCTTCGCGGCCGCAAGTCCGGCGCTTTCGGCCGACCTGCCAGTGGCTCCGGAACCTGTCGACTATGTCCGGATCTGTGACGCCTACGGCGCGCGCTTCTATTACATTCCCGGCACCGAAACCTGCCTGCGCGTAGGTGGTCGTGTCCGGACCGAATTCCGCGTCCGCAACTTCGGCGAGGCCGAAAACGCCTGGGGCGACCGGGACACCGACGGTTACCAGTGGCGTTCGCGCGGGTATCTCTACCTCGATGCACGTACCGCGACCGAATTCGGAACACTGCGTGCCTTTATCGAATCCTACATCACGCTGACCAACGCATCGACTTCGACCACGCTGGACAAAGCCTATATCCAGTGGGGCGGCCTGCTGGCCGGTCACAACGGTTCGAACTTCGACTTCTTCACCGGATATGCCTTCAACGCGCAGATCGAAAGCTATTCCGATCGCAAGCTGAATCAGGTCGCCTATACGATGGCCTTCGGCAACGGCTTCAATGCGACTGTCGCGCTGGAAGACCGTTCGGGCCGCGAAGAGAATATCGCGTTCAACGGCACCAACCAGAGCTATGGCGGCACCCGCGCACCGGACTTCGTCGCGGCACTGGGCGTCAACCAGGGCTGGGGTCAGGCCCAGATCATGGGTGCTCTTCACCAGGTCTATCCGAGCGCTGCCTACAACGGTCTTGCAGGCCGGACGGAAGACGAACTCGGCTGGGCAGCTGGTGCCGGCGTGACCGTGAACTTCGGTGGCTTTGCCAAGGGCGGTGCCGTCTCCCTGCAGGCCGTCTATACCGATGGCGCCAGCGGATACGGGTCCACGGGCTGGAACAGCCGCATCACCGATGCGGTCTGGAATGGCAGCAGCACCGAGACCACCAAGACGCTGAACATCTTCGGCGGCGTGACGCTCGGCGTAACCGACACCGTTCAGGTGAATGTCGAAGGCGGCTACCATGATGTCGATGGCGGCACCAGCGCCTATGACTTCACCCAGTGGGACGCGACCGCAAACGTGGTCTGGGAACCGGTCTCCGGCTTCCTGATGGGCCCGGAATTCCAGTATCGTGATGTCGACTACAGCCGCTCCTCCGGCCTGAACGACACCTACGAGCTCTACGGGACCTTCCGCCTGCAGCGCACATTCTGATGCCGTAACCCCGGCAAAGGAAAACCCCGGGCACTTCGCCCGGGGTTTTCTGTTTCAGGCGCAACACGGCAGATGGTTCAAGAGCCTTCGCGCCATTTCACCCAGGCGGCAAGAACGAAGTCCCACATCCCGTTTGACCACAGATTGCTGTGACCGCCACCTTCGACGATCACAAGCTGCCTGGGGTCTTTCGCAAATTCATAAAGACGCCTGCCGTGTTCGACCGGGATGACCCGGTCTTCCGTCCCGTGCACGATCAGGACCGGCGCGGCGATCTTGCCGACGCGATCCCGTGTCGCCATCGGGTCGCTCATCATGAGGCCCACCGGCAACCAGGGATACCTGTCCCAGGCCATGTCGATCAGCGCGGTATAGGGCGCTTCCAGCACCACAAGGTCCGTTTGCGAACGCTCTGCCGCCACTGCGGCGGCAACACCCGAGCCAAGACTTTCTCCATGGACAATGACCGGCGTGCCCGAAGCTGCCATCCGGTCGAAATGTTCAAGGCCGTCCGAAATCAACGCCTCTTCCGACGGGCTCCCCTCACTTCCGGCATATCCCCGGTAGCTGGGCGCATAGAGACCGAAACCGCTGTCCAGGATCTGCTTGAACCGCTTCCAGCGGGAGGAGACATTGGCTGAATTGCCGTGAAAATAGAGTACCGTGGGAGCGCCTTCAGCAGCAGGTGGCGCGTGCCAGACGGTCACCTTTGTACCGTCAGCCATCGCCGCTGTTTCAACGGTGATACCTGAGAGCCCCTTTTCATCCGGCGTACTCAATTCTCCGGTTGGAACGAAGATGAAGCTGCGCTGGTTGAAATACATGTAACCGGCCGCCATGGCGTAGGCGATGCCGGCAATGACAGCCACACGCGAGACGGCTTTCCAAAGCGTGCGCCCAGGTCTGCCGGTCTTGTTCAATGCCTGTTCCGCGCTGCCGGAGCCGGTTTGTGTCATCTGACTGTCTCCCATTGCTCCGACGTCTACGATCCGCATCGGGAGGTCGATCAGATTGCCGGGTTATTTGCGGCCGAACAGCTTCTCGATATCGCCGAGTTTCAGCTCCACCCAGGTTGGCCGGCCGTGATTGCACTGTCCGGAAAGCGGCGTGGCTTCCATGTCGCGCAAGAGCGCATCCATTTCCTCGGGACGCATGCGCCTGCCTGCACGCACCGAACCGTGGCAGGCCATCGTGGCGGCAACATGGTCCAGCTTTTCCTTGAGACCTTCGGCGGTGTCCCATTCGGCAAGCTCGTCGGCCAGGTTCCGGACCATGCCCTGGATATCCATGTCGCCGAGGATAGCGGGGGTCTCCCTGACGGCGATGGCACCCGGGCCGAAGGCTTCCAGGGACAGGCCGACTTTTTCAAGATCCTCCGCGCGATCAGCCAGCCGGATTGCATCTTCTTCCGGCAACTCGACGATCTCGGGGATGAGCAGCATCTGGCGGGCGACATCCTTCTTGGCCAGCGCTTCCTTCAGACGTTCGTAGACAAGGCGCTCGTGGGCGGCGTGCTGGTCAACGATGACGACACCGTCCTCGGTCTGGGCGATGATATAGGTTTCGTGAACCTGCGCACGGGCGGCCCCCAGCGGAAGGCGGGTCTTTTCGGTTTCAACCGGCACGTCATTCGCGCGGGCATCCGCCGACGGTCTGGCAAAGTCGGCAAAACCGTTCTGCCGTTCGAAGGCCGGCTGTGCTGCTTCGGCAAAGCCTGTTGCGTGCGCTTCCTCCATCTGGAGCGGGCGAAAGGCCTCCGGCGCCCAATGGGGCGCAGCAGACGTGCGGGTGTAGGAACCACCGCCATATCCCCCGGATCCTGCCGGAGAAGACGGTGTATGACCCGGTTGAGAGAACCCCGCCGACTGTGCCCTGATGGCGTCCAGTGCAACGGCCGCGTTCGAGGTCGATGACCGGTGCCCGGACTGAACCAGTGCATGCTTGATGGCACCCACCAGAAGCCCACGCACAAGCTGGCTGTCCCGGAAGCGCACATCGGCCTTGGCCGGGTGCACGTTGACATCGACCAGTGTCGGGTCGAGATCGATGAACAGAACCACAACCGGATGCCGGTCACGGGCCAGCACATCGGCATAGGCTCCGCGCAGTCCGGATAGCAGCAGCTTGTCCTTCACCGGGCGGCCGTTGACGAAGAAGAACTGGTTCTGCGCATTGCCACGGTGGTGTGTCGGCAAGCCTGCAAAACCGGTGAGACGCACGCCTTCCCGGGCAGCGTCGATTTCCATGGCGTTGTCGACAAAATCCTGGCCGAGAATCTGCGCGATCCGAGCAAGATGCGGTTCACTGCCGCGTGCTGCTGGCCAGCTCTGGGACTGCCGGTCGGCGCCGCCGAGGGAAAAGCCGATCTCCGGATAGGCGAGCGCGATCCGCTTGACGATTTCGGTGATGGCGGCCGCTTCCGCACGATCCGATTTCAGGAATTTCAGCCGTGCAGGTGTCGCGAAGAAAAGGTCACGCACTTCAACCTGGGTGCCTTTTGTACGGGCTGCGGGCACAAGCGGCTGCTCCCTGCCGCCCTCGACGGCGATGGCCCAGGCGTGGTCCTCGTCCTTGTGACGGGTCTGGATCGCCAGCCGGGCGACGGAGCCGATGGACGGCAGCGCTTCACCGCGAAACCCGAGCGTGCGGATGTCGAACAGGTCGTCGTCGGAAATCTTGGAGGTGCAGTGCCGGCGGATTGCCAGTTGCAGATCCTCCTGGCGCATGCCCTCGCCGTCGTCGGCAACGCGCATGAGCGTCTTGCCACCGGCGGCGGTGACGATCTCGACCTGTTTTGCCCCGGCGTCGACGGCGTTTTCCACCAACTCCTTGATCACGCTGGCGGGTCTTTCGATGACCTCGCCGGCCGCAATCTGGTTGATCACCTGTTCGCCAAGTTGCCTGACCTTCATGAAACTCCCTCTACTCGGTTTCGCACCGCGCCATGTTCCTATATGGTCCGCGCCGAGTTTGCGTCGATTCTTCAGCAAAGCTTATCAGACCTACCCAGATCCGAGTGACCCGCCATGACAGTTTCTGCACCGCTTCTTGTTGAGGGGCTCCGCACCCTCGCCCCGTCCTACAAGGGCATCCTGTGTGACGTGTGGGGCGTGCTGCACAACGGTGTATCGGCTTTTGAAGGCGCGCACAAAGCCCTCAAGGCCTTTCGCGAGGAAGCCGGTGGCAAGGTGGTCCTCATCACCAATGCCCCGCGCCCTGCAAAGCAGGTTGGCGAAATGCTGGCCGCTCTTGGTGTGCCGGACGGAACCTACGACGACATCGTCACCTCCGGCGACGTGACCCGCGAGGTCCTTGTGGCTCAGGGCAAAAAGACGCTCCTGCACATCGGTCCGCACCGGGACCAGCCGCTGTATCACGGCCTTGAAGCCACCTTCACCACCAATGACGAGGAAGCGGAAGGCATCAGCTGCACCGGGCTGGAAGACGACGAGGTCGAAACGCCCGACGATTACCGCGACCGGCTGCAGAAGCTGGCCGAACGCGGCCTGCCGATGATCTGCGCCAACCCCGACATCGTGGTGGAGCGCGGAGAGCGCCTGATCTGGTGCGCTGGCGCCCTTGCCCGTCTTTATGAAGATCTCGGCGGCGAAGTGGCCATTCTGGGCAAACCGCATGCCCCCATCTACGACGCGGCGATGAAGCGCCTCGCGACGCTGGCGGGCGAAGAGGTCGCCAAGGAAGACGTCCTGGCCATCGGCGACGGTCTGCCGACCGATATCCGCGGTGCGGTGTCTCAGGATCTCGACGTTCTGTTCATCACCGCCGGCATCCATGCCTCCGACTTCGGTCCGAGCGACGCGCCGGACGAACATCTGATCCGCCGCCGTCTGGCCGAAGAAGGCCTGCGCGCACGTGCTGCCCTGCCGCGTCTTTGGTGGTAAGCGCGCGCAGTATTGCTAGCGGGCTCATTTAACGTCCCGTATCGGGGCCATGCCCCTGCAAATAGGTCTGGACGTAATTTTCCACGTCCAGGCCTTCGTGGCCTGTCCCCAGGCCCATCTCCTTCATGAAGCCCATGACGGCCAGCGGCGCGATGAGCGCAACGGCAAAGCTGACCGGATCGCCCGGCTTGAGCCGCCCGCTGCTCTGATGCTTTGCCAATGTGCGGGCAACGCCCTGCAGGTTTTTCAGCAGGAAGGGTGTCACCGCGCGCAGTTCAGGATGCTGGGGCACCTGCGCAAACAGCGTCAGGGCAAGCCCGCTGTGCTTGCGGTAGGTCTTCAGATAATTGCGCACGATTTCCAGAAGATCGGCCTGTACGTCTTCCCCCGGCAACATCTTGCCGAACGAGACATCGGATAGCGTGTCGCCGATGGCGGCCTCGATCAAACCTGCCTTCGACCCGAAACGGCGAAACAGCGTGACTTCGTTCACCCCTGCCCTGTCCGCTATTTCCTTGGTCGTGGTTCCGCTGAACCCGCGCTCGCAAAACAGTGCGACTGTCGCGGAATAGATTTCTGAAACATCTACATTTCTAGGCACTTGGCCGCCAAACGCGCCGGGCGCGCCCTCAATTTTCCGGAAGACATTCCGTCGCACCTAATGCCAAACAGGATGCAAATGCAAGCAATCGCTTGCAATAAAATTGGATCATCACTATTTGCAAGTTTGGACTTGCATTAAAAGAATTGTGGTCGGCGGAGGTCTGCAGCCCGCCGAGCGAACATTGCCAGGAGAGCCGCCGTGTCGCTGTTGCGAAAAGCCCTGATCCTTCCCCCCGTGATCGCCGGTGCGGCAGTGCTGGTTTATGCGGTGAGCGGGCGCGAAGCACCCAAGCGCACCGACATCGGGGAAACGACGACGCTCGTGCGTGTCGTCACGGTCGAGCCTCAGGACTTCGTGCCGCGCGTAACCGGGTACGGGACGGTCGATCCGGCCCATACACTTGATGCCATCGCGCAGGTGTCCGGCCGGGTCACCTACATCAATCCGGATTTCAAACGCGGTGAATTCATCCCGGAAGGCAAGATTCTGGTGACACTGGCACCGGAAGACTACGAGCTGGAGATTGCCGAGGCGCAGAGCGATATCGCCAGTGCCGAGGTGGATATTGAAGAGCTGGCCGTTACCCTGGATACACAGAAACAATCCCTGGCGATTGCCAAATCGGTCCTCGACCTGGAACAGCGTGAGCTGGCCCGGCTGAAAACGCTTCAGGAGCGCAAGGTCGCGTCCGATCAGCTGGTCGAAAACCAGGAAGGCACGGTGCTTCAGCAAAAGTCGCGGGTTCAGGACCTTGAGAACGAGATTGCGCTCAACCCGGTGAAGCGCAAGGCACTGGAGCAGGTAAAGGCCAAGAACGAGGTTCGTCTGGAAACCGCAAAGCTGAACCTTGCCCGCACCACGATCCGTGTTCCCTTCGATGCCAGGGTTTCGAAGGTCAATGTAGAGATCGACCAGTATGTCGGTGCCGGCAGCTCCATCGGTGAACTTGACGGCATCGACGCAGCCGACATCGACGTTCAGATCAGTCCTGGCAACATGGCCGGATTTGCCAATCTGGCCTTTCCCGGACAATTGGAAACGGAAGAAGGTGTCATCCGGGCACGGCATTCGCTTGACCGGCTGAAGGCCAAGGTAAGGGTCGGATCCGTCGGAGAGACCGCCGTCTGGGATGCGCACGTCAAGCGGGTCAGCGACACGGTGGATCCGGACACCCGCTCCATCGGACTGATCGTCAGCGTGGACAAGCCCTATGACACCATCCGGCCGGGTATAAAGCCGCCATTGGTCAAAGGCATGTTTACCGAGGTTGAGCTGTCCGCACCGCCCGTGGCCGATCAGATCGTGTTGCCGCGCAACGCGGTCCACAGTGGCAGGATCATGACTGTCTCGCCCGACAGCCGACTGGTTACGGTGCCGGTCGAAATCGCCTTCCGCTTCGATGATATCGTCGTTCTGGGAACGGATCTGCCAGCTGGAAGCAAGGTCATCGTCAGCGATGTGTCCCCGGTGATCGAAGGCATGTTGCTGAAGCCTGTCGAAGACGAAGCCGTAAAGGCAGGTTTGAAGCGAATGGCGAGCACGGATGCTCTCAACGGTGAGGACCAGCCATGATCCGCTACTTCGCCCAGCACCCAACCGCCGCCAATCTGTTGATGGCCGGTTTCATCATTCTCGGACTGCTCAACCTTCCGGGTCTTCTGCTGGAAACCTTTCCGCAGATCCCGATAAAACGGATTACCGTGACAGTCGCCTATCCCGGAGCAACCTCAGCCGATGTCGAACGCACCGTTTGCCGGCGCATCGAGGACGCGCTCGACGGGATCGAGAACATCGACGAACTCAAATGCGATTCCCGGGAAAACCTCGCACTTGCGACCGTCAAGATCATGGAAGGCAAGGACATCGACCAGCTGATGCTGGATATCGACCGCGAGATCAACGCGATCGATGATTTTCCCGAGGGCGTTGAAGACCCGATCATCGAAGAGGCGGGCCGCCTGAGCGAGGCGACCTCCGTCGTCATCACCGGAATTGACGACAAGCCGCAGCTGAAGAACTACGCCGAAGCGGTGAAGGACCGCATGCTGAAGTTCGGCGGCATACCCCAGGTCGAGATTTCCGGCTTCTCTGACCGGCAGTTCCGCATCGAGGTGCGCGACGCCGCCGCGCGTGAAGTTGGGCTAACCCTCTCGGAAATCGCAAATACCCTCACCAGGCAGAATGTCAGCGCTCCCTCCGGAGAGATCACGACTGTAGGCGGCTCGATCCTGCTGCGTTTCGCCGACGAGCGCCTTGCCGCGGATGCCTATGCGTCGGTGATTGTCGCCTCTTCCCCGCAAGGCGGCCAGATCAAGCTGGGCGACATTGCCACGATCAGTGATCTCTTCGAGGACGAAGAGGTCGAAACCCTGCTGAACGGCAGGTTGGCCGCTGTTCTCGACATTTCCATGACCCGCAGTGACGACCTGATCAAGGTGGTGGAGCGGGTGCAGGAATTCGTCGACGAGGAACAGGCCCGTACTGCCCCAGGCATCGCCCTGACCATCATCAACGACGGCTCGATCATCCTGAAGGACCGCCTGTGGATGCTGGTCAACAATTCTCTCCAGGGACTGGCGCTTGTCGTTGCGGCCATGTGGATCTTCTTTGGCGGGCGGCAGGCATTCTGGATCGGCATGGGCCTGCCGGTGTCCTTTCTGGGCGCGCTCGCCGCAATGTCCATTCTGGGGCTGACGATCAACATGCTGTCGATGGTGGCCATGCTGATCGTGGTCGGCATCATGATGGACGACGCCATCGTGATTTCAGAAAACATCGCGACACGGCGCCAGAAGGGGCTCGGTCCGCTGGAGGCCGCCGTGCAGGGAACGCGGCAGGTCGCCCCGGGTGTGCTGTCTTCGTTTGTCACGACCACCGCCATTTTCGGTGCACTTGCCTTTATCGAGGGCGACCTCGGTGACCTGTTGCGCGTGATCCCGATGGTCATGTTGCTGGTTCTGGCCGTGTCGCTGGTCGAAGCTTTTCTGATCCTGCCCAACCACCTGTCCCATGGCGCTACGCGCGACACCCCGAACTGGGTAACCCGCAAGGCGGAAAGCGGTGTCGGGTGGGCGCGGGAGCATGTGATCGGTCCTTGTGCCACTTGGTCTGTGCGGAACCGCTATTTTGTCATCGGTGCCTGCTTCATGCTTTTCCTGGCTTCGGTCTCGCTGCTGGCCGGCGGCGTCGTTAAATTCCAGGCGTTTCCGAACGTGGAAGGCGACCAGATCGAAGCGCGGATCGAACTGCCGGCAAGTGCGACGCTCGCCGACACGCGCAAGGTCGTGACAGAGGCAATCAGTGCGCTGGAACGCACGGATGCGGCGCTGTCGCCGCGCAATCCGGATGGAACATCCCTCCTCAAGAACATACTGGTGCGGTTCAACGAAAACAGCGATGCCGGCACCAGCGGAGCACATCTGGCGACCATCGACATTGACTTGCTGGACGGGCCCCTTCGTGACGCAGGCAACCAGGAGATCCTGAAAGTCTGGCGCCACGAACTGCCCGAAACGCTCGACGTCCGGCGCATCATTCTCACCGAATCCAGCATCGGTCCGGCGGGACGCGCCATCGAATTGCGCCTGGCCCACAATGACCTGCAATTGCTCGACCAGGCTTCTGAAGAGCTTCAGGCCTGGCTCAAGGGCTATGACGGCGTCTACAACATTTCCGACGATCTCAGCCTCGGAAAACCGGAACTGGCCCTGTCTCTCAAGGACGGAGCCGGGGCGGTCGGCCTTGATGCCAAGGCGATCGCCGACCAGCTGAGAGGGGCCTACAACGGCATTACCGCCGATGAGGTGCAAGTCGGTTCGGAAAGCTTCGAGGTCGATGTCCGCCTTGCCGGCAGCGACCGCAACAGCCTTGGCGATTTCGAACTCTTCACCGTGGAGACCCCTTCAGGTCACCGGGTCCCGCTTGGCTCCGTCGCCGACATCCGGTCCGACCGCAGCTTCACGCGGATCAATCGTATTGACCGGGTACCGACCGTGACGGTCACTGGCGACGTTCTTCTCGGTGTCGCCAATGCCAACGAAGTCGTCAAGGACACGGAAACGAGTTACCTGCCACAACTCCTGGAAAAATACCCCGGATTGAGCACTTCGACCGAGGGGCAGAATGCGGAAGGCGCCAAGACGCAGGCGTCCATGGTCAAGGCGCTCGGCACCGGCCTGATCTTCGTGTTCATCCTGCTGAGTTTCCAGTTCCGCAGCTACAGCGAACCGGTCGTGGTGATGACGCTCATCCCCATGGCGTTGATTGGCGCGGTCTGGGGGCACTTCCTGATGGGCATCGACTTTGCGATGCCAAGCATGCTGGGCTTCATTTCGCTAGCCGGGATCGTGGTCAATGATTCAATCCTGCTGGTCCAGTTCATCAAGGACGAGCATGACCCATCGCTGGAAAGCGTTGCAGAGATCGCTCCACTGGGTGCCAAGGCCAGGTTCCGTGCGATCCTGCTGACGTCGGTGACCACAATCGTCGGCCTGCTGCCGCTGCTGTTCGAAACAAGCCCTCAGGCACAGGTATTGATCCCGCTGGTGACTTCGATCTCCTTCGGACTGATCGGCACGACACTCATGATCGTCTTCGTGGTTCCGGCGTTCTATACCATCCTCGACGATTTCGACCTGACCTCGCTCGCCCGGGAACGCAAGGCGCATCGGGAGAAGCTGGTGGCCGCCGAATAGATGCACCTCTCCGACGTCGTCCCTGCAGGGCTTACCCTGCAGTCCAAGCCGTTGCCTTGTCCCGAACAAGGCCAATCCGACTGGAGACCAAACGGCATGGATCCCATGGTCAAGCCATGGGAAGACGGTGGAGAGAAAGTTCAGAACCAAAAAAGGGCCCTCCGATGGAGAGCCCTTCGAAATCGTTTTTTTCAGTCCGGATCAGTCGAACAGCTTGTCGATATCCGCCTGTGCGCCGCCCAGAAGGGCATCGATATCGTCCTGCGAAACACCTTCGCCTGAATGCTGCGGACCATGGAGGATCAGCTCGCGCTTGCGGCGCTCCGACTCTGTCTCGACGAGTGTCGCATCGAGATCTTCCGGAATACGCAGTTGTTCGATGAAGGAAGTCACACGCTCGTCGATGTAACGAAGCGTTGCGACCACCTTGGAAATTCTCTGGCCGGTAATGTCCTGGAAGGTGCAAGCCTCGAAGATGCTGATCATCTTGTTGCTGACCAGTTCCTGATAGGCTTCCTGGTCGCTGGCATCGGCGCCCATGATCTCTTCGGCCGCTTCCATGATGGTGTTGGTGGCTTCTTCCGTCGCCTCAACGATGGCGTCCAGTTCCCGTCCGGCGTCCGGGATCTTGCTGCCAGTCATGTCGTTGGCGCGCAGTTGGGAGATTTCCTCCTTCATGCGCCTGATTTCCTTGGCGATGACGGTCAGTTCTTCCGTGACGGCCGGTTGTACGGTCGACAGAAAGTCGTGCATCGAACCCGACATGACTTCTGCAAGATGCATCACGTCGGTCAGGGAAACTTCACCTTGCCTGTTCTTGTTTTCCTGCAGGAAGTCTATGACTCGGGCAATGTTTTCCTGTTTCATACTGGCCACCAGGTCGAGCCTTTCCATTTTGAAAGCATCCTCCGAAGCGCGGATCCGGAATTCTCAGGAACCGCTATAACTTTTCGGATGCAGCAAAGCTGACCCGGCCTGCCTGCCCAGCAAGACCGCGCCGATCCTGTACATCCGTCTGGCACTGGCGGAGGTGCGCCCCAACGCAGCTCCCCGCCAAGTGCAAGAAATCAATCGGAGAAGACCGCCTCGATCTTGCCTTTCAGCGTCTGAGCATTGAAAGGCTTCACGATGTAGTTGTTCACGCCGGCTTTCTTGGCGGCGATGACGTTTTCCGTCTTGGATTCAGCAGTCACCATGATGAAAGGCGTCTTGCTGAGGCTGCCGTCGGCACGAACCTGCTTCAGCAGCTCGTAACCGGTCATCGGCTCCATGTTCCAGTCGGAAATCACCAGGCCATAACGGCGCTGTTTCATTTTTTCCAAAGCTTCGGTGCCGTCCGCAGCATCGTCGATGTCTTCGAAACCGAGTTGCTTGAGCAGGTTCCGAATGATGCGAATCATCGTTTTGTAGTCATCGACCACGAGGACCGGCATCTGAAGATCAAGGGCCATTGTCTACTCCATACTGTCAATTTGCGCGGCCCCTGGCCGTGGGCCGGTGGAAACGCGTTATGACTTCGAAGGAGAGCGACACATTATTGTGTCCTCACCTCCCCACACTCAACGCAATCTACCCGCCGCCCCTGAAAAGACCGTTAATAACAGGCGCTTTTTTCTTCGCCCAAAGCACAATTGCCAGAAAACCTTGCACCGCCTAGCGTCCGCCTACTTCAAATCAAGACAAATCAGGGCGGAAACCGTAATGTTGGAACTGCAAAAACTCTGCTTCGAAGATCTTTCCGTGGGTATGAGCGAAGTACTCGTGAAGCATGTAAGTTCTTCCGACGTGGTCGGCTTTGCGGAAGTATCCGGCGATCGGAATCCGATTCATCTGTCCGAACATTTTGCCGCCCGCACGCCCTTCAAGACGAGAATCGCCCATGGCCTCTATACGGCCAGCCTGATCTCGGCCGTGCTCGGCACCCGCCTTCCCGGCCCCGGCGCGATCTATCTGTCGCAGACGCTCAATTTCAAGGCACCGGTCAGGATCGGCGACGACGTCAAGGTGACTGTCACCGTCGAGGAACTGATGGAGCGCGGCAACCGTGCCCGCCTTTCCTGTATCTGCAGCGTCGACGACACCGTGGTTCTGGAAGGCGAGGCACTGGTGAAGGTTCCCGGCCGGGACGAAGATCAATCAGGTCTTTGACGGGCAGCGACTGCAAAGGCAAGTCTTCGGCACATCCCCATCTTGACCTTTGCTTTGCTTGACGGCAGGTTCCACGCCAAAGTCGGCAGGGCTGCTCCACCCGGAGCGCCTTGTTCGACGTGTTCCTGCAGGACGGGCCGGCACACCGGACCGTTGTGACGTATCGTTGCGCGAAGGTTTGCCGCATGAGCTCCACTGATCCCTCCAGCTTTCCGATCATCGAAAGCCTGGATGCCTTTCCGGCGGACCTGAAAGGCGGTATCGTTGCCATCGGCAACTTCGACGGCGTTCACAGGGGCCACCGTGCCGTGCTCGACGCCGCGCTCGGTCTTGGCCACGGCACGCATCATCCGGTCTATGCCATGAGCTTCGAGCCGCATCCGCGCACGGTCTTCAACCCGTCCAAACCCGTTTTCCGTCTGACCCCGCCACAGCAGAAACTCGATTTGCTGCGCCTGTGCGGTCTCGATGGCGCGCTCATCCTTCCCTTCACTCGGGAGTTTGCCGGCATCGAAGCGAATGCCTTCGTTCAGGACATTCTCATCGACACGCTCGGCATCTCCCACGCAGTCACCGGTTATGACTTCCACTTCGGCCGGGCCAGACAGGGCACGCCAGACTATTTGCGTTCCGCCGGCGCCGACCACGGCTTCGGCGTGACCATCGTCCAGCGCGAGGAAGACGAAGGCGCCGAAGTCATTTCTTCCACTCGCATCCGCGACGGCCTCTCACGGGGGGATATAGCCCAGGCAAACGGTCTCCTTGGCTACCGCTGGTTCTTCGAGGCGGACGTGCGCCACGGAGACAAGCGCGGCCGCGACCTCGGCTATCCGACCGCCAACATGAGCCTTACCGAGGACTGCCCGCTGAAGCAGGGCATCTATGCGGTCAAGGTCCGTGTCGACGGGGCCTGGCATGACGGCGTCGCCAGCTATGGTCGCCGCCCGACCTTCGACAATGGCGCCGCACTGTTTGAAGTGTTCCTGTTCGACTTTGCTGGCGATCTCTACGGCAAGACGCTGCGCGTGCACCTGGTGTCCTATCTGCGCGGCGAGGAAAAGTTCGACTCGGTCGAGGCACTGATCGCCCAGATGGACCGGGACAGCGAAGAAGCCCGCGCCGCGCTCGGCTCGCTACAGCCGCTTTCCGAACTCGACATGAAACTGCTCGATCTTTCCGCCTGAGCAGCCTTCAAAATATTTTCTCTTTTCTGACGAACTTGGCGTTTGCCGGCTTGCTCCGGGAGACGTTCAACTTCAAAAGGAATATGGATCGGCAATCCTGCTGCGGTCAGCGACCGCAGAGATTTTTGCCCGACCCTTTCCTTGTTGCCGGTCCTTCTCCCAAGCGATTGCCCATCGCCGGAAAGCCGGCGAAATCCCTGTTCGCGTGTGGTTTTCAGTGATGAAGACGCTCCGGAGGTTGCAGCACGATGAAGCGTCCATCCATTTCCTCGCGTTCCGGGGATGTCGAGCAGAACCCGCTCATGGCGATTTTCCTGATGACGTCGGCCATGCTGCTGCTGCCGGTGATGGATATCACCGCAAAATATCTCTCCGCGGAGCTGCCGACGCTTGAAGTCACATTCGGCCGCTTTTTCTTTCAGCTTCTGATCAGCCTCGCCATTGCACTGGTCACCGGCCGACTCATGCACCTGAGGGGCAAGCAACCGGTCGTGAACTATCTGCGCGGCATTCTTCTGGGCACGGCATCGCTCTGTTTCTTCACTGCGGTGAAGTACATGTCGGTGGCGACCGCGATCTCGATCTTCTTTGTTGAGCCCATGGTCCTTACCATCCTGGCGGCGGTGCTTTTGAAGGAACAGGTCGGCCCGCGGCGGATCGGCGCCATTCTCGTTGGCCTGCTGGGGGCCATAATCGTGTTGCGACCGACGCTGGCGGAAATTGGCCTCGTCAGCTTGCTGCCGGTCGCAACCGCCGTTCTGTTTTCCTTCTACCTGCTGCTCAACAGGCTCTACCCCGTTCGCGACGATCTTCTGACCATCCAGTTCAGCGCGGGCCTGTCCGGTTCACTGTTGCTTGGGACAGGTCTCGTGATCGGATATCTGACCGGGATCGAAGGCATGGAATTCGTCATGCCGGACGCCCCCCAGTCCGGCTTGCTGGCCTTGATCGGGCTGATTTCCTTCGCCGGCCACGGTCTTGTCGTTTCCGCGTTTCAACGCGGCAGCGCCAGTATGCTGGCACCGCTGCAATATATCGAAATCGTCAGCGCCACCCTGTTCGGGTATCTGGTCTTTTCCAATTTTCCGGACGGACCGACCTGGCTAGGGATTGCCCTGATCATCTCGAGCGGGCTCTACATCACCCACCGCGAGCGCAAGCTGCGGCAGGCGGCCTCAAACTGATCCGGCAACCGCGCCGTCGAGGTGCTCTCGTTCCGGATGTGCGGCGTGCAACTGGAGTCTGCGCAGCCCCAGCCAGACGAGCATCACCGGCAGGACGGGTGCGATCGGCATGCCGAGCCAGATCGCAAACGGGCTGGTGGATGCAGACAGGCCGATGATGATGAAGAGCGCTACTTTCTCGTAAGGCAAGAAGCCGTTTCTGAGGCCCTCGCGGATCAGGAAGGCACAAGGGATGATGATCAGCGTCAGGTCGTAGGAAAGGGCAAAAGGTGTGACCAGCAAGGTGCCGCCGACCAGGACCGGAGCCCGCACCGACATGGCGTCCGTCCGCCGCCAGACACGCCACACGCAAACGGCAGCGGCAAGGGCAAAGACCACCTGCACCATCATCGCCGGCAGATGACCGAGCCCCAGCACCCTGCCTGCACCGTAAACCGAAATCATCTTGACCCATTCCACGCCGCCCAGCTCCATCATGGCGGAGGCAACCGGCGCCTGAATCCAGAAGGCCTGCCAGGTGCCAAAGCCGAGTACCGCAACGCCGAGCGCGGCGAACACCAGCGTCGAGACGGATGCACTCAGGAAGGTTCGCCAATTGAAGCTGGCAACAAGGGCCAGCGGAATCAGGATGCCCAACTGCGGCTTGATGGTCAAAAGACCCAGCGCGATGCCCGCCCACACCATCTGCCGCCGTTCGATCCCGACAAGAAAGAAACCGTAGAGCGCTGCGGTCAACGCTGCATTCTGGCCATGGAAGGCGTTGTTCGCGCAGGCTGGAACGAGGATCAGACAGGCGGCCAGCAGCCAATTGCCCGCAATCAGGCGGCAGGCCAGACACAACAGACCCGTGGTGATCCCGATAAAGACGGCAAACGCAATCTTGTAGGGTAGAAGCGCAAACGGCATCTGCAACATCTGGAACGTGGGCGGATAGAAGAAACCGAAGACGGTGTCTGATCCGGTGTACTGCTGCTGGAGGGCGGAAAACGCAGCGGGACTGTATGCCACTTCCGGCGTTCCGTTGAGAGCCTGGCCCCCTGCCATCCAGAAGCTGAGGTAATCCATCAGCAACGTGCCGTTGGGCGCGCCATAAGTATTGGGCACCACCAGCATCCACAACAGGCCCAGCGTGAAACCGATCGCCGAACACAGACATGCAAAGCCGATCCGGTCCCAGCTCAGCCAGTCGCCCGTCACGACACCGCGAGACCAGAGACTTGCCTTGTCTACGCCCGCCTGCGACCCATTTGCCGCCTGTTTCACCTGATTGGCCATTTTCTGCCGGTCTGTCCGTCGCTCACCCGTCTCAATCCGGGCCTATCCATGACCGAAAGACATTCATATTCGGTTACCCGAAGCCGATTTTCGGAAGTTGTACGTTTGCCGGACAGACAAACAACACAGGAATTGCCGGAACATCTTTATTCATCGCCGAAGTGCTGCTATGTCCCTTGCCATGCAACACAAGGCTCTCATAGTCGTCGCCAGACCGACGATCGCGATTACGCGAATTACTTGCCCGGCCTTCGGCTGACGCGGCAATGCGGCGCCAGGGACCGGGACTTCCTGATTTCATGTTGCTGCCCGAAACGGGCCGGCAATCATCCTGACATATGACGCGGGCCCAGGGCCCGAACGACCGGATCGACGTGACGATGACCGAGACAGATAAACGCGACTATTCCGAAACGCTGAACCTGCCGCAGACCGAATTCCCGATGCGCGCCGGCCTTCCCAAGAAAGAGCCGGAAATCCTCGCTCGCTGGGAGCAGATGAACGTCTACAAAAAGCTGCGCGAACAGGGCAAGGGCCGCAACAAGTTCGTGCTGCATGACGGACCTCCCTATGCCAACGGCAACATCCATATCGGCCATGCGCTGAACAAGACGCTGAAAGACATCGTCACGCGCTCCATGCAGATGACGGGCTTCGAGAGCAACTACGTTCCGGGCTGGGACTGCCACGGCCTGCCGATCGAATGGAAGATCGAGGAGCAGTACCGCGCCAAGGGCAAGAACAAGGACGAGGTGCCGATCAACGAATTCCGCCGCGAGTGCCGCGAATTCGCCGAGCACTGGATCGACGTCCAGCGCAAGGAGTTCAAGCGCCTCGGCATCGAGGGCGACTGGGACAATCCTTACCTGACGATGCGCTTCGAGAGCGAAGCCGTGATTGCCCGGGAACTGATGAAGTTCGCAACCTCCGGCCAGCTTTACCGCGGTTCCAAGCCGGTGATGTGGTCGGTGGTCGAAAAGACCGCGCTTGCCGAAGCCGAGATCGAGTATCAGGACTACCAGTCCGACATGATCTGGGTGAAGTTCCCGGTCGAAAGTGCCGGCGGACGCGATGAAGCGGCTGTCGAGGAACTGCTGGACGCTTCGGTCGTGATCTGGACGACCACGCCCTGGACCATCCCGGGCAACCGCGCCATCAGCTATTCCTCGCGCATCGACTACAGCCTCTACGAGGTTACACAGGACGGACTGCCGGACGACAACTGGGTGCAGAAGGGCGACAAGCTGATCCTGGCGGATGCCCTTGCCGACGAAGTGTTCAAGAACGCCCGTATCACCGATTTTGCGCGTGTCCGGTCCGTCAGCAACGACGAGCTGGAAACACTGACCTGTGCTCATCCGCTGGCCGGACTCGACCTCGGCGGTTACGAATTCGACGTGCCGCTGCTGGACGGTGACCATGTCACCGACGATGCCGGTACCGGCTTCGTGCACACGGCACCAGGCCACGGCACGGACGACTTTGAAATCTGGATGACCAAACGGGCCGATCTGGAAGCACGCGGCATCAACACCGCGATCCCCTTCACTGTTGCCGATGACGGCTTCTACACCAAGGATGCCCCTGGCTTCGAAGGTTGCGAAGTCATCACGCACAAGGGCGAGAAGGGCAAGGCCAACAAGGCCGTGATCGAAAAGCTGAAGGAAAGCGGCAACCTGATCGGCCTCGGCCGGTTGAAGCATTCCTATCCGCATTCCTGGCGTTCCAAGAAGCCGGTGATCTTCCGCAACACGCCGCAGTGGTTCGTCTACATGGACAAGCAGCTGTCCGGCGAAGGCGACACGCTGCGCACGCGGGCACTGAACGCCATCGACGAGACACGCTTCGTGCCGGGTGCCGGCCAGAACCGTCTTCGCTCCATGATCGAGAACCGGCCGGACTGGGTCCTGTCGCGCCAGCGCGCCTGGGGTGTGCCGATCACCGTGTTCATCCACAAGGAAACTTCTGAAGTCCTGAAGGACGAAAACGTCAACAAGCGCATCTTCGATGCCTTCGTGGCGGAGGGTGCCGACGCCTGGTTTGCGGATGGCGCCAAGGAGCGTTTCCTGGGCAACGACTACAAGGCAGACGAGTGGGACATGGTCCGTGACATCCTGGATGTCTGGTTCGACAGTGGGTCCACACATGCGTTCGTTCTGGAACAGCGCGAAGATCTCGCCCCCAAGCGCAAGACCGACGGCGGCAAGGACTATGTCCTTTACCTTGAAGGCTCCGACCAGCATCGCGGCTGGTTCCATTCCTCACTGCTGGAAAGCTGCGGCACACGCGGTCATGCACCTTACGACGCCGTTCTGACACATGGCTTCACCATGGCAGAAGACGGCCGCAAGATGTCAAAGTCTCTCGGCAACCAGGTGTTCCCGCAGGACGTCATCAAGCAGTACGGCGCCGACATCCTGCGCCTGTGGGTGGCCTCCACCGACTATTGGGAAGACCAGCGCCTCGGGCCGGAGATCATCAAGACCAGCGTCGACAGCTACCGGAAGCTGCGCAATACGCTGCGCTGGATGCTGGGCTCACTTGGCCATGCCACCGGCGAAGAAGTCGCGCTGGCCGACATGCCTGAGCTGGAGCGGCTGATGCTGCACAGGCTGGTCGAACTCGACAAGATGATCCGTGAAGCCTACTGGGAGTTCGACTACAAGAAGGTCTTCCACCAGTTGTTCACTTTCATGACGGTGGAACTGTCGGCCTTCTATTTCGACATTCGCAAGGACGCGCTTTATTGCGATGCGGCTTCGTCCGTGCGCCGCAAGTCGTCGCTTTTCGTGATCGAGAAGCTGTTCGATTGCCTGGTGACCTGGCTCGCACCGATGATGCCGTTCACCATGGACGAAACCTGGACCTCCCGTTACGGCGAGGATGCCTGCGTTCACCTGGAGCAGTTCCCGACTGTTCCGGCCGAATGGCGTGACGATGCGCTTGCCGCCAAGTGGGCGAAGATCAAGACGGTTCGCCGCGTGATCACCGGCGCGCTGGAAATCGAGCGCCGTGAAAAGCGGATCGGCTCCTCGCTGGAAGCTCACCCGGTCGTGCATGTCACCGATGCGGAACTGATGGACGCGCTCAAGGGCAAGGACATGGCGGACATCGCCATCACCAGCCAGTTGACGCTCAGCAGCGAACCGGCACCGGAAGGCGCGTTCACGCTCGGCGACACCAAGGGTGTGGCTGTCGTGCCCGGCCTTGCCGAGGGTACCAAATGCGCCCGCTCGTGGAAGATCCTGCCGGAAGTCGGCTCCGATCCGGATTATCCGGATGTGACCCTGCGCGATGCTGCCGCCCTGCGTGAATGGGACGCTGCCCATGCCGCAGCCTGAGCGGCAGGGTTCCCGGTCACGATGACGCAACAGGATTCATCTTCCAACAATACGAAACGGCCCCTTCTCTGGGGCCGTTTCAGCACCTTTGTGCTTCTGATCGCGCTTGTCGGCGTTGTCATCGACCAGGGCAGCAAGCTCTGGCTGGTTTACGGCTTTGATCTTGCCCGCAACGGGCCGGTCGACCTTTTGCCGGTTCTCGAGATCGTTGTGGTCTGGAACCGGGGTATTTCCTATGGCCTGTTCCAGCAGAACAGCGACCTGGGCCGCTGGCTTCTGGCCGGTGTGACGATTGCAGTCACGATTGGCCTGTGGGTCTGGTCGGCGCGTTGCCAGTCACGCCTGGTTGCCCTTGCCCTGGCGCTGGTCATTGGCGGGGCGATCGGAAACGGGATCGACAGACTGACCTATGGCGCCGTCGTCGACTTCGTCCATTTCCACGTCGGCACGTTCTCCTGGTACGTGTTCAACCTGGCAGATGTGTGGATCGTTGCGGGCGTCGTCGGTCTCCTGTATGACAGTTTCCGAGATGGTCCTAATTCAGCCGCAAAATAATGGTTTAGGCTGGACAACGACTGATCGCGGGCGGAGTGCTGCCGGCTGTTTTTTATGAGAAATCGAGGGGTCTGCGCAGTGCGGACGTTAGTTGGGTTTGTAAAGAATTCTGCAGTGCTGGTGCTTTTGGCCGGTTTGGCCGCATGCCAGGCAGCGGATGGCACGAGCCAGGCACCGGATGTCGCCCTTGTCGACACCGTGATGAAAGGCCTTGGCGCCGTCGATCCGAATGAAAAGCAGATCGAGTACAAACCTCGCGGACCGCTGGCCATGCCCGCAGAGCCGACGAACCTTCCCGAACCGGAAACCAATGTTGCCGGTGTGAACGATCAGAACTGGCCGAAGCAGCGTGAAAACGAACAGCTGACCGAGCTGAAGCAGCTTTATGCCAGCTCCGGCAAGACCGGCAGCATGAACAGCGAAGCGCTGACCCCGGAACAGATGCGCGGCTTCAAGATTACCGGTGTTACCGGTCAGAATCGCGATCTCGACGCAGAGCGCCGCTTCAACGAGATCACCGAAGGCGGCAAGCTGACACGTGAAGAGCAGCGGGCCGAATGGGAGCGCCTGCAGCAGTTGCGGTCCCAGCAGGCAGGTATCGAGCAGAACGGCCTGTCCGCACGCCGCTACCTGACCGATCCGCCCACCGGCTACAGCACGCCTTCTCCGGATGCACCGATGCCGGAAGTGGTGAAGAAAAAGCGCAAGCCGACGAATTACGACGAGTACGACTCCAAGCCGCTCGATCCG
This sequence comes from Roseibium algicola, assembly GCF_001999245.1. NCBI lineage: Bacteria > Pseudomonadati > Pseudomonadota > Alphaproteobacteria > Hyphomicrobiales > Stappiaceae > Roseibium > Roseibium algicola. The sequence goes on from NZ_CP019630.1 coordinate 1,415,576, forward strand.
CGTTGCCTGGAAGGCGACCAGAACTTCTGTAACTGATCTCTTCAGTGACCGGACTTCAGGGTCCGAAAGGCAGATGACAAAATTGTAACGGGACCTCCGGACCGCACCTCCTATATGGAGGATAGGTCCGGAGGTCTTTTTTGTTGGCCACCATGAAATTGCCCGGCTTTGCGCTTTTCCCGCAACTGGTTGAAGCGCATGCTGTTCGAACGACAAAGAACGGGAGTTGCACGTGAACCCATCGTCCTCGAAGCACGACAAGACATCCCCCGTAAGGCGGTTGAAGCGCTCCATCGGCCTTGTGCTGATGCCTGCGCTCCTGCTGGGCGGCGGCATGGCCCTTGTGCCGGGAAGTGCCTTTTCCGCGCCGGCAACGGCAGGGAACCTGATGATTGCGCCGAACCTTGAAAGCTTCACGCTGGATAACGGTTTGCAGGTCGTGGTCATCCCGGACCGCCGGGCGCCGGTTGTCACCCACATGATCTGGTACAAGGTCGGTTCCGCCGATGAACCGGAAGGTCAGTCTGGTGTTGCGCATTTTCTCGAACATTTGATGTTCAAGGGTACTCACGACCATCCCAACGGAGAATTCTCCAAGATGGTTGCCGATCGTGGTGGCCAGGAAAACGCCTTCACCAGCACCGACTACACTGCCTATTTCCAGAAAGTCGCCAAGCAGCATCTGCCGCTCATGATGAAGCTGGAAGCCGACCGGATGGAGAACCTGGTTCTGAGCAACGAAGTCGTGACGCCGGAACGGGACGTGGTTCTGGAAGAGCGGCGCATGCGGGTCGACAGTGAACCCGGTTCCCGGCTGCAGGAGGCGCTGAATTCCATTACCTTCGTCAACCACCCCTACGGCTCACCCGTCATCGGCTGGCAGAGCGAAATCGAAGCGCTCAACAAGGAAGCTGCGATCGCCTTCTACGACCGGTTCTACACGCCCAACAACGCGGTGGTGGTAATTGCCGGAGATGTGGACGTTGATGCGGTTCGCAAGCTTGCGCAGGAAACCTACGGCAAGGTTGCCCGGCGCGCAGAGCCTGGAGAACGCCTCCGGCCGGCCGAACCGCCGCTTGCGGGTGAAAGACGCATTGCCGTTTCCGATCCGCGGGTGCGCCAGGAGTCCCTGTCGCAAATATGGATCGTGCCGAGCCAGACCACCGGCGAAGGCCGCACGCCCGAGGCGCTGGACATACTATCGTATATTCTGGGCGAAGGGCCCTCCAGCCGCCTGCACAAGGCACTGGTTCTCGACCAGGAAGCCGCCCTCAGCGCCGGCGCCTATTATCAGGGCAGCGCCCTTGATAACGGCCGCTTCGGTCTCTACGCCGTGCCGCGCCCCGGTTACACGCTGGAAGACATGGAACGGCTGATAGCGACCGAACTTCAGAAACTGCTCGAGACCGGCGTCACGGAAGAAGAAGTCGAACGCGCCCGAAACAGCATGGTCGCCAGCGCGATCTACGCCCAGGACAGCCAATCCGGCCTGGCACGCCTTTTCGGCGGTGCCCTGACAACTGGGCAAACGATCGAAAACGTCCAGACCTGGCCTTCGCAGGTACAGGCTGTCACCCCTGAAGATGTCCTGGATGCGGCCCGCACCTATCTCGCCGGCCTCCCCGTGGTCGGAGAGTTGCGCATGGAACCGCCCGTCGTGCCCGATGCCGCCCAATCCGATGCGCCCCAGACGAAGGACAAGTCCTGATCATGGCACACACCCTCTTCTCCCTGCGCGGTCCGGTCTCCGCCCTCGCTTTGTCGCTTGTCGCCCTGCTTGGCCTGATGAGGCTGGCGCAGGCCGTCGAGATCCAGGAAGTCACCAGCCCCAAAGGCATCACAGCCTGGCTGGTAGAAGACCATACCGTGCCTATCATTGCGCTCGATTTTTCCTTCGATGGCGGCTCCGCGCAGGACCCTGTCGGAAAGGAAGGCCTGACGCGCCTGCTCGCAGCGACTCTGGACGAAGGCGCGGGTGAAATGGATTCCGAGACCTTCCAGGCCAAGCTGGAAGAACTTGCCATCAGCATCAACTTCAGCACCGGCAAGGACCGGTTCTACGGCAGCTTGCGGACCCTGACGCCGACCCTTGACGAGGCCAGTGACCTTCTGGCCCTCGCCGTGAACGAGCCGCGCTTCGACGAAGCCCCGGTGGAGCGGATGAAGGCCCAGCTGTCGCAAAGGGCGAGACGCAACGAAAGCGATCCGGATGCGATTGCCGGAAGAGCCCTTGCCGAAGCTATGTTCGGTGATCACCCCTACGCCCGGCCAACGCTTGGCACCGCCGAAACACTGGCCGGCCTGAACGCGGATGACCTTGCAAACCAGAAGGGCAAGCTTCTCGCCCGCAAGGGGCTGATCATCGGTGTCGTCGGTGCGATCGATGCTGAAACCCTCGCCGGAATTCTCGATAAGGTCTTTGCTCCTCTGCAGGAGGAAGGACAGCTGGTGCAGATTGCCGATTTCGAACCGGAGTTCGGAACCGGGGTAAACCAGCAGCTGGCGGTACCGCAAACCACGATCCTGCTCGGTCTTCCCGGACTGACACGTGACGATCCGGACTATCAGGCCGCCTTTGTGATGAACCACATTCTGGGTGGCGGCACCTTCACCTCCTGGATGTATGAAGAAGTGCGGGAAAAGCGCGGGCTTTCCTATGGCGCCGGCACATCTCTTTCTCCTTACGCACACACGGGTCTTCTGATCGCCAATGCAGCGACCAAGGCGGACCGGGCGGACGAGACGGTGAAGATCATGTTGGAACAGATCAGTCGCATGGCCGAGACCGGACCGAGCGAAGACGAATTGCAGTCTGCCAAACAGTATCTGACCGGCTCTTACCCTCTGCGCTTCGACAGTTCCGGCAAGATTGCCCGGCAGTTGGTCGCTCTGCAGAATGCGGAACTGGGGATCGACTATTTCGACCGCCGCAACAGCGAGATCGAGGCTATTTCACTGGACGACGTCAAACGGGTGGCCAAGCGCCTGCTGGCCGACAAGGCTCCGACAGTAGTGACCGTCGGCCCGAAGCAGGGGTAAACCCCAAACCGACAACGACACTGCCTCAATGACAAACGCCCCGGCTCAAACCGGGGCGTTTTTGATTTTGCCTGCGAGACTGAAGTGCGATCATCACTGTTCGAGCCTGGGACCAGCCTTCAAGGCAGAAAACGTGCATTCGAGACAGGCATTGCGATCCGCTTGTCCGGAGTGACACAGGGGGCTCCAGGCCGGCACTCGAATAAGGCGAGCGGGAAAAACCCTTAAGCCGCCTGCTTTTGCCATATGGCGGCAGACCACTGTCATGGGCTGCTCCGCCGGCTCACGGCGGCTGAAATGTCGAAGCAGATTATCGTTTCGGGAACGCGGAAGCGCCTTGCGCGGATCAACCGGCGGCGGAGCGTCTCGGGCCGGGTGCAGGTGCGCCCTGCAGCACTTCCGCACGCACCGGGCGCGGCGGCGAGAACAGGTTGCCCTGAGCGAGCTTGACGTCGTAGTCGAGCAACTCCAGCACCTGGGATTCCGTTTCCACATGATCAGTGATCAGCTGCATGCCATAGCGATGAAGCAGGTCACCGAAATCGGACGGATGGATGTGGCCGTGTTTGGCTTCGCGGCGCCCGATAAGATAGTCGGCGTGCAGCTTGCCGTATTTGAAACCCCGGCCCGCCAGGGAGTTGAAGTCCATCTTCATGTCCGCGATCTGGTCGACGGAGAAGCGGAACCCGGCTTCGAACAGCGAACTCAGGCTTTCCAGTTCCATCCCGCCCATGTGGGCGACATCGTCCTGGGAGAATTCGAACACAAGCACATCGGCCAGATCCTGGTTCGCCTTCACGAATTCCAGGAAGCCGGGGAAGAAGGTTTCGTCAACCAGCGACTGCGACGAGATATTGCAGAACAGGATGGCATTGCGATTGCGCGAGGTCAGGCGGCGCACGACCTGGATGGAGCGGAACAGCAGCAGATTGTCGATCCGGGCTATCTGGCCCGAGAGAACCGCTTCCGGAATAAAAGCCGATGCTTCGATCAGATTGCCACCGTTGTCACGCAGGCGGGTGAAGGCTTCATAGTACTTCACCTGGCGCTGCGGCAGTGTCACGATCGGCTGCAGGTGGAGCTCCACCCGGTTGGCATTGAGTGCCGACGTGATCAGTTCTCGCATGGCCATGTTCGGCTTCGGCTTTTCGGCCGGCATCGCGGTACGTGCGGCAAGGCGCTGGTCGGGTTCATCCGGCAGTTCGAATGCGTAATCCTGCTGCTGGTGGACCGGCTGTTCCTTTACCGGAACATGACCCAGCTTATCCTCGAGACGTGGTGCGTGCACACCATAGCGTCGATCGAAATCGTTCATGTCCCGGCGCGGTGCAGCCGCTGGTGCATAGGGCTCATGCATGCCGTTGTCCGCTTCATGAGAAAAGGACGCCGGGGCGTGCTGCTGGCGCTGCGGGGCTTGCGCAGGCTGCTGAACCGGAGGCCAGTTCTGCGGCGCCTGATAGGTGGACCGGCGTTCTTCCTGGTAGGTCTCCTGCGGCTGCTGATAACGTGGCAGGCTTGGCATCTGCGGCGGCGGCGCGATGGCCTGCTGGTCCTCGACCCTCGCTTCAAGGTCGGACATGGCCTCGGCCATCTGCTTGACCAAGGTGCCCAGAACTTCAACTTCAGCAAACAAAGGGTCGATTTCGGCGCGAGTACGGCGCGGCATGGTGTGTTCCATGCCCGTGAGCCTGCCTTCGAGATTGCCGACATCCTCGTCCAGATCCGCCATGCGCTCTTCAAGACGGTCGACCGCTTCACTCACCGCGCCGCGGTCGCGTGCACGACCGATCAGCAGGTGGATCAGGATCATGGTGCACATGAGCGCAAGCGACAGGGAAACAGCTTCGCCGAACGGCCGTCCGAACTGGAAGACCAGAACTGTCGCAGACGACAGCGCGATCACGGCCATGCAAATTGCTACGAATATGGTCCCTGTCCGCCCCATGGTATTCGAAAGTTCCAACGCGAATCAAAAGTTACTGGTTAATCATGCCTTAAGAACCATGCGTGGCCGAATCTACAACCGCCTTGCAGTATGGAATCCGTGACTTGTCCCCGACTATGGTTGATGCGTCACGGTATTTCGGCGTTTTTCGCTCCTCACGCAGCGTTCACAGTGTCTCAAACAGCTCACAACCACAAGTCTCCCACTCACCCGCTGGCCGCACCTGGCAATGACGTCCCCATGACTTTTTGACCGTTGCATTCGGTAGTACTTCGTCTAAATTTACGTAAGGGAAGCTACTTCACGGCGGATCAGTCAACAGGTCTAGCAGGGGGCTGATATGCATGCAGCCGAACAAACGACATATCGGGCACCGCGCGACAATGCGCCGGATGCGAAGATAGACCAGCCTGCCAAGGACCGCCCCGCACCCGAGGCCTCAACTTCTCTCAAGTCAGGTGAAGCGGCGGCCCCGAACACCGTCCAGGAGCAGCTTCCCTGCGAGGAGCAGATCAAGGCTGCGCTCATCAACACCCTGAAAAGCTCCGAATTCCAGTCCGCGCCCCAGCTGCGCGCCTTCCTGGGGTTTGTCGTGCATGCCACGCTGAACAGACAACAGGAAAAGATCAAAGGCTATACGATCGCGGTCGAAGCGCTCGGGCGGCCGGAAGACTTCAATCCGGTGACGGACCCTATCGTACGTGTCGAGGCCGCCCGGCTGCGGCGCAGGTTAGAGAAGTACTATGCCGGGTCCGGTGCAAACGACCCGGTGCGCATCACCATTCCCAAAGGCAGCTACGCGCCGGAGTTTCAACCGGCGCAGGCCGGGTCGTTTCCGGATTGTGCAACAGACCTTGCCGCCAAAGACGTGCCAGACGGGGAATTGGCCGGTAAACACTTCGCGCCGGAAACGATGGCTCATCCGCACCTCGAAACAGGTGGGGTGTCGGGAACCGTGGACGAGCATGATGCCTTCCGGCCGCCTGCACGCGCCTTGCGCACCGGAACCAACGCACCGGGTAAAACCGGCCTTCCGGAAGTCTTCCGAAAGCTGCAACGCGCATTGGCACATCCCGTTGACCTTTGGCTGGTGTTCGCCCTCTGCCTTGCCAGTTTCCTGGCAGGATACCTTTCGGCCGGCCTTTGATTTCTCAGGTCTGACCGGTCTTCGGCATATCCACCACACCCCGCCTGAGCTGGAATATTTTGCTCACTTCGGCCCTTTTCTGTGCCGAAAGCGAAGATCGCCTGCAATTTGCGTCATCTGACAACGCTTTGTTTACCCTGTTCGGAGAATTATCAAATTGACGAATCTTTCGATATTCGAATGACCCGTATCCAGCGATGGGAGTTACCCAGCAATGGGGAGTAATGAGGGCAAAGAGCTGCCTGTTATAGTACGCGTACTTGACGCAACGGCCTCCGAGGCTGCCCGCACCTCTGCGGTCTGCGCCAAGCTGTCTCATGCCTGTACGGACCCCATCCTGTACACGGAATCCTCGTCCTGCCTGCAGGACCTTGCAGACAAGACCACCGACATTCTGATCATCGATCTGGAAACCATCGGTGGCGACGAAGCCCTGGAAGCCTATGCGGTCCGCTGTCCCAAGGCGGTCATCATCGCGGTTTCGGCCAAGGGGTCTGTCTCGCGGGCCGTCAGCGCAATGCGCGCCGGAGCCCATGATTTCCTGACCAAGCCCTTCTCGCTCGATGCGCTTGCGTCCAAGATTTCCTTCCAGCTGAAACAAAGAAGGCCCGTTCAACCGGTTGCTCCCGCAGCACCGCAGAGTGTCCAGCCTGTCGTTTCAATGCCGGAGCTATCAGCACCTCCGCTTCGCGCTGCACACATCAGGACCGAAAGCTCCGGAACGAACCGCCTGGTGGGCACCTCCGCCCAGATGCGCGACATCCACGACCAGATCGGTCGCATGGCGCCCTCGCAAGCTCCGGTCTTCATTACCGGAGAGTCCGGAACGGGCAAGGAACTGTGCGCCGCTGCGGTTCACGAATTATCCGAGCGCCGGTCCAACCGTTTCGTCACCTTGAACTGCGCGGCGATTCCGCGAGACCTCATTGAAAGCGAGATCTTCGGATATGTGCGCGGCGCCTTTACCGGAGCTGCAGACAACCGTGCGGGCGCGGCCGAACAGGCCGATGGCGGCACGCTGTTCCTGGACGAGATCGGCGAGATGGACCTTCTCCTGCAGAGCAAGCTGTTGCGCTTCTTGCAGACGGGGACCTTCCAGCGCCTCGGTGACACACATACCCGCAAGGTGGACGCGCGCATCATCTGCGCCACAAACCGGAACCCGGTTCAGGAAATATCCGCCGGCCGCTTCCGCGAAGACCTTTACTACCGGCTGCACGTGCTGCCGATCCACATGCCGCCTCTCAGAGAGCGCCGCGACGATATCCTGCCGCTCGCCGAAACCTTCCTTGAACGCTATTCGGCGGAAGAACGGCGCGGTTTCAGAGGATTTGATGCGGACGCGGAAGCGCGGATCATTTCCTATCCCTGGCCGGGCAACGTTCGCCAGCTTGAGAACACCATCCGGCAGATCGTTGTCATGAATGACGGTGCCGCTGTCACCTACGACATGCTGCCGCTGATCATTCGCGACCAGAGCAGCCGGCCGGGCACCTTGATCGACCTGTCCCGCGAGCGATCGCGCGTGGCGCCGCCAAGCCGGCCGTTCGGAACCATCGAGCCGCTTTGGGCCCAGGAGCGGCGTATCATCGAAGACGCTCTTGATGCCTTTGACGGCAACATCGCCATGGCGGCAGCAGCCCTTGAGATCAGCCCTTCCACTATCTACCGCAAGCGCCAGTCCTGGACAGCCCGCAGCATGTAAATGCCCGGACCGGCGACACGTTAACCGCAATCGGGTTTTCTACTTTCGCGGATAACGAGTAGAGTACAGCTAAATCCGGCGTTTACCGCGCCGCACACATTGCCTTGTTTAATCGGACAAGTCGGTTTATATCGGCAAAATCGCTGAAAACGACAAGATTTAAAGGCGTGCGGGGATATAGATGATGCTGGTGGGAAAATGTGCTTTTCGGCAGACGCTGTCTGCTGTTCTGATTGCAACCGGACTGTCTGCTGGACAGCTGTCCGCGCAGGCCCAATCCCCCGCCAGTCCTCCAGAAGCTTTCCAGAACGCACTTGCCGCCTATGACCAGGCATGGGCGGCTGCCGGTCTTTCGTTCACGGCCGCAACGTTCGCTTCCAGCCCGAGCACCGGATATGGCCAGTATACGCCGCGCGCTGATGCGACGTTCGCCGATGGTGAAGCGCTGTCTGTCTACGCGGAACCGGTCGGTTACGGCTTTCAGGAAACCGCAGGTGGTTATGCCTATGAGCTGACCGCGGACTACAGGCTGCTGACCAAATCCGGCCAGGTTCTGGCCGAACAGGAGAACTTCGCGACCTTTTCCGGCAGCGGCCGGTCCAAGCAGCGTGAACTTTCCGCGGCCCTCACGTTTCAGTTCAGCGGCCTGCCGGCCGGCGACTACCAGCTGGAAACGAGCTTCACCGACGAAATCGGCGGCAAAACGAGCGCCTTTACACTGCCTTTCAGCGTTTCCGGCGCGAATTGAGCCGGGCTCGCTGACACCGTAACAGCGACGCCATAATTCCGCCTCCCCGGTCTGTTGACTACCCCATAGGCGCAACGCGACCGATTGCGATTAAATTCTCGTCACAAAGCATTGACAAGCTGAGCACAGCTACATAAATCCATGGCGCTGTTAGCACTCGCTGTTAAGGAGTGCTAATTGGTGACGGGAGGCAATTTCCTTCCGTGCAACGCAACCCAATGTTCATGTCTCGCGCGCTGCCTATTGCGTGGGGCGCGCTCATGAGAGGAAACAGTGTTATGGCATTTCGTCCACTGCACGACCGTGTCGTCGTTCGCCGCGTAGATTCTGAAGCAAAGACTGCTGGCGGCATCATCATTCCGGACACCGCTAAGGAAAAGCCGCAGGAAGGCGAAATCATCGCCATCGGCACCGGCGCCCGCAAGGACAACGGCGAGATCGTTCCGCTCGACGTCAAGGCTGGTGACCGCGTTCTGTTCGGCAAGTGGTCCGGCACCGAAGTCAAGATCGACGGTGAAGACCTCCTGATCATGAAGGAATCCGACATCATGGGCGTGATCGCGTAACCAGCCGCGAACCGCTTCTGATTTCAACCTGTTCCAAAAGAGTGAGACGATCACATGTCTGCTAAAGAAGTAAAATTCTCCTCCGACGCACGTGAGCGCATGCTGCGTGGTGTCGACACCCTCGCAAACGCCGTCAAGGTGACCCTCGGCCCGAAAGGCCGTAACGTCGTTCTCGACAAGGCTTTCGGCGCACCGCGCATCACCAAGGACGGTGTGTCTGTTGCCAAGGAAATCGAACTGGAAGACAAGTTCGAAAACATGGGCGCCCAGATGGTGCGCGAAGTGGCTTCCAAGACCAACGACATCGCTGGCGACGGCACCACCACCGCGACCGTTCTGGCTCAGGCCATCGTCAAGGAAGGCGCCAAGGCTGTTGCAGCCGGCATGAACCCGATGGACCTGAAGCGCGGCGTTGATCTTGCTGCTGCTGAAGCCGTCAAGGCTCTGACCGCTGCTTCCAAGACCATCACCACCTCTGGTGAAGTTGCACAGGTCGGCACGATCTCCGCTAACGGCGACGAGCAGGTCGGCAAGGACATTGCCGAAGCCATGCAAAAAGTCGGCAACGAAGGCGTGATCACCGTCGAGGAAGCAAAGTCCCTCGAAACCGAACTCGAAGTCGTTGAAGGCATGCAGTTCGACCGCGGCTACCTGTCTCCTTACTTCGTCACCAATGCTGACAAGATGATGGCTGACCTGGAAAAGCCGTACATCCTGCTGCACGAGAAGAAGCTTTCCAACCTGCAGGCCATGCTGCCGATCCTGGAAGCTGTTGTTCAGTCTTCCCGTCCGCTGTTGATCATTGCTGAAGACGTTGAAGGCGAAGCACTTGCTACCCTCGTCGTCAACAAGCTGCGTGGCGGCCTGAAGATTGCTGCTGTCAAGGCTCCGGGCTTCGGCGACCGCCGCAAGGCCATGCTGGAAGACATCGCGATCCTGACCGGCGGCACCGTTATCTCCGAAGATCTCGGCATCAAGCTGGAGAACGTGACCCTCGACATGCTCGGCACCGCCGAGAAGGTGTCCATCACCAAGGAAAACACCACCATCGTTGACGGTGCTGGCTCCAAGGACGACATCAACGGCCGCGTTTCCCAGATCAAGGCTCAGATCGAAGAAACCACTTCCGATTACGACCGTGAGAAGCTCCAGGAGCGTCTTGCAAAGCTCGCAGGCGGCGTTGCCGTTATCCGCGTTGGCGGTGCGACCGAAATCGAAGTGAAAGAGAAAAAAGACCGCGTCGACGACGCTCTGAACGCAACCCGCGCTGCCGTTGAAGAAGGCATCGTCCCGGGTGGCGGTACCGCTCTGCTGCGCGCCAAGAAGGCAGTCGAAGGCCTGGCCTCCGACAACGCCGACATCGCAGCTGGTATCAAGATCGTCCTGCGCGCTCTGGAAGCTCCGATCCGTCAGATCGCTGAAAACGCTGGTGTCGAAGGCTCCATCGTTGTTGGCAAGATCCAGGAAAACGACGATCCGTCCTTCGGCTTCAACGCTCAGACCGAACAGTTCGTCAACATGATCGAAGCTGGCATCATCGACCCGACCAAGGTTGTCCGTACTGCTCTGCAGGACGCAGCTTCCGTCGCTGGTCTGCTGATCACCACCGAAGCCATGGTTGCTGAACTGCCGAAGAAAGACGCTCCGGCAATGCCGGGCGGCGACATGGGCGGCATGGGCGGCATGGGCTTCTAAGAAGCCCAAAGCTCACAAGCTTTGCAGAAAGGGCGGTCTTCGGACCGCCCTTTTTTCTTGGCCGCCCATCATCTCATGCTTGTGCCGCCTCGCGGCACGGGCTTCTAAGAACCTCATAGCGTCAACGATTCAGCTTGCTGCGAACGCGGCCATCCGGACTCCGCAAACGATCATCAGCAAAAGTCCGGCTATGACAGAAATCACTCCAACCGCAATTGCGTGAAGCCATTGGCTTGCCGCTTTCGACAAGTAAAAAGCATCGTGATTACCCCGGACAGGACCCAAAGGCGACCTTGGTGACTGTTTCCAACCATTTGTCTTCAGACTAATTTTGGTGACCGGAAAATCCGTCCGATCGAACCTTGATCCGGACTGGATAGCAAGTTGGTCGGCAAAACCTGAATTTTCGTAGACAGGAATTATATCGGGCGCTGGATAGTTTTCGCTGACGCCGGCACCTAATGCTTTCAGGCCGAAACCGGAAAGTAAAAACGATATCAATACAAATCGTCTTACCTGCCGCAGAATACGGTAGACATATTTTTTGCTCTTACTTGAGTGGCCGTTCGCTGCCGCTTCCCCCAAATATGCCCCCTTACAAAGCCCGTTCCTCAATACAAATGTTGAAGGAATCGAGCCAGCTAAACCATAGGTGTAGATTTCCTGGCTCGAATTCAATCGGAAGTGCAAGATTTCAGATTTAGAACGACCTTCCGTTCAACCAAGCGGCGCACTTGCCCTTCTTGCTACCTCTGTGTTTTCATATCGGTCCAAGATAGCCCTGCTCTTCGCGCATCCTTCAAATGTCCAGCCCAGCCAATGTCTTTCGAGAACTGCACGAGACCGGGTGCTTTATCGTGCCCAATCCGTGGGATGCCGTATCCGCCAGGCTGTTGGTGCACTGCGGCTTCAAGGCACTGGCCACCACGTCGTCGGGATATGCCTTCACGACAGGCCGGCGCGATAGTTCCCGGCAAATTTCCGGACAGGAAGCAATCGACCACGCATCGGCATTGTCCCGTGCAACTGGCCTTCCCGTCACGCTGGACGGAGAAGACTGTTTTGCAGACACACCGGAAGGTGTCGCGGAGACGGTCGCACGTGCCGTGAAAGCCGGGCTTGCCGGCATCTCTATAGAAGACCGGGACACGTCCAATCCCGGTCACATAAGACCATATTCCGAAGCTCTCGAGCGCGTTCACGCCGCTGTCTTGGAGGCCCGGAAATCCGGGATCGTGCTGACGGCTCGCGCCGATGGTCTTGGCAAGGGAGCCTATGATCTTGATGAGGTTCTTCGCCGTCTGTCCGCTTTTGCCGAAGCAGGGGCAGACGTCGTCTACGCCCCGGGCCTACCTGATCTTGAAGCCATACGGACGGTCTGCGCATCGGTACCTGTTCCGGTCAACCATGTCATCGGGCAAGGTGCAACGGGCCTGTCCTTCGACCAACTCGCAGACGCTGGCGTGCGGCGGATCAGTCTTGGCGGATCATTTACCCGCGCGGCCCTCAATGCGATCAATACACTGGGTCAAACCATCGCCGCGGGAGATTTTACCAGCCTTGATGCTGCTCCCGCCTGGTCAAGGCTTTGTTAGATGCCAAAGCCCAACACCCGCCTCGCCCGGCGACAGATCAGGGCCGCGAGATTGACAACATACCAACTGGTCGGTATCTTTTGATTGCCTGGTGGCCGATCGGCAAGACCACTGGCTATGGCCACATGTAATTCAGCCACGGCTGCACCTGAAATCGGCCTGAACACACCGCTGTTTCCAACTACCGGTCAATAGAGGAACCACTATGCCACTGTCCCCGGGACTTCGTTTTCTGTCTGTACTTTGCGGTGTCGCAGCGGTGCTGTTGCCATCACGTGCTGCAAATGCAGGTGACGCCGCGACAGCTCTACCGGCAGGCGGTTACAAGATCGACAAATTCCATTCGACGCTCGTCTTCCGGGCAAATCACCTCGGCTTTTCGTACTACAGCGCATCCTTTGCTGACTTTGACGCCGCGCTGGAACTCGATCCCGCTGATCCGGCCAACGCCAGCCTGAGCGTCGACATAAACGTCGCATCCCTGCATCTGACAGCAACGCCACCCGATGGCTTTCGAGACATGCTGCTTGGCCCGGACTGGCTGAATGCAGGAGATCACCCGAAGATCACCTATCGATCGACCAGCATTGAACTGACCGGCGCTGAAACTGCCGTCGTGACAGGCGACCTGTCATTCAGGGGAGAAACGCGGCCAGTTGAGCTCGACGTGCGTTTCAACGGCGGTTATCCGGGCCTGGCGGTTTACGACCCACAGGCTCGGATCGGATTTTCCGCAACAGGTACGCTGAGAAGGTCCGATTTCGGCATGTCCTACGGACTTCCGCCAGAAGGCTCCAACCTCGGGGTGGGGGATGATGTTGAGTTCGTTATCGAAACGGAGTTCAGCGGCCCACCACTGAAAGAGGCTGAAGCGCAGTAGTCCGGTCAGCATCCGTTCTTCATGCGTGACCGTTTCACACGGTTTTCGGAACCTTAGCCGCCTCTGACGGTTTTCTTCCTAGAATTGAACCATGGAGGGACCGATGGCACAGAGTATGCGACAGACTGCGTCAGACCAGTATGAGAATGCCGATCAACTCAACAGGACGATCGCCCAGGATGCCCAGACCGATCAGGAACTGGAATCCCAGGTTCCCCCGGTTTCCAGATATGGCACCATCTGGCGGGTCGCAGCGGTGATCATCCTGCTGCTGGCATTGCTGACTTCGGTCGTCTTCCTGGCCTGATCAACACCGTTTCACGTTTAGTCGCGCGAGGGAATGTTGACCGCCTTCTGGCTTGCCGGACGGCTCATGCAGGTGTCGACCCAGCGAACCACATTGGTGTGGGACGCGAAGTCGGTCACCTCGCCGGCCTCGTAGAAGCCGTTGAGATTTCGCGCCCAGGGCCAGCAGGCCATGTCTGCAACGGTATAGTCACTCCCCATGATGAAATCGCGCCCATCCAGCTGCCGGTCCAGAACGCCAAGCAGGCGTTTCGTCTCGTCCCGGTATCGCTCGAAGGGCCGACGGTCTTCATAGTCCCGGCCCGCGAACTTGTGGAAGAAGCCCAACTGACCCGCCATCGGGCCAAATCCACCCATCTGCCACATCAGCCACTGCAGCGTTTCGGCGCGCCTTGCCGGCTCCTGCGGCAGGAACTTGCCCGACTTTTCCGCCAGATAAATCAGGATCGCGCCGGATTCCCACAAAGGCAGCGGCTCGCCGCCTGGGCCGTGCGGATCGATGATTGCCGGGATCTTGTTGTTCGGATTGAGCGACAGGAATTCCGGGCTCAACTGGTCATTGCTGCCGAAATCGACCACATGCGGCTCATATGGCAGGCCCGTTTCTTCCAGCATCGCCGAAACCTTGATGCCGTTGGGCGTCGGCAGCGAATAGAGCTGAATACGGTCAGCGTGTTTGGCAGGCCATTTGCGGGAGATCTCGAAGTCAGACAGATCGGTCATGTAGCCCTCGTTGGGGATTGCAGGTCCCGACCCCTGTCAGGATTACGCATAGATATAGCGCAGCTTCGCGCGGCGCAAACTCACAGTCCGCTAACAATGAGAGTTGGTGTTTCCCTGCCGCCGCAATATACCTGCCTCGACAGACATCGGGCGGGTGCCGAAAGAAGCCACATAGCCCCAGGACGACGCAGGAGACACCCATGGCGGACGACAAAGAAGCGCGAATTGAGAAGCTCGAGATCGATCTCGCCCATGCGCTCAACACCATTGATGAACTGAATACGGTCGTCTTCGATCAGGGACGCCAGCTTGACAGGCTCAACCGGCTCGTCACCAACATGACAGACCAGGTCACGGAACTGATGGAGAACGTTCTGCCCGGCCACCAGATTGAAAAGCCGCCGCATTACTGATCTTCGACGAGGGCGTCACCTGATCGCGCTCTTGAGGCACACGTCTGGCCAGCCTTTGCGCGCTGGCATCCTCGTTTGATCCAGGCCATGGCGTTCCTCGCTCGAAACGTTATTGTGGCGGCAGATCCGGCAAGGGTGTGCCATGCGCTTTTTAAAACTTTTGATATTTGTTCTGCTGATCGCGGGAGCCGTCGCGGGCTCACTTTGGTGGTTCAAGAAACCGCCGGAAGTGCAGACCGTGATGCCGACGACCGGGCGGGCGGCCGAAGTGGTCTATGCCACCGCAGTCGTTGAACCCGTCCGATGGGCGAAGGTTACCAGCATCATCCGCGAGCGGATCGTCTCGCTGTGCGGCTGCGAGGGTGACCAGGTCCAGAAA
The DNA here is from genome assembly GCF_001999245.1 of Roseibium algicola. Taxonomy (NCBI): domain Bacteria; kingdom Pseudomonadati; phylum Pseudomonadota; class Alphaproteobacteria; order Hyphomicrobiales; family Stappiaceae; genus Roseibium; species Roseibium algicola. The sequence goes on from NZ_CP019630.1 coordinate 1,430,717, forward strand.
GGCGACCAGCTGGCGGAACTGGACAGCGGCGATGCCCGTGCGACGCTTGCCGAACTGGAAGCCCGCCAGGAGCTGGCACAATCCGACAAGGAACGTGCGCTGCAACTGCTGGAACGCCGCGTCGTCAGCCAGCAGGTTTACGACAAGGCCCAGAACGAACTGATCCGCATCAACGCCATCACCGCGGCCCAGAAGGAACGGCTGCGCGACTATGTCATCGTGGCGCCCATGGACGGCATGGTTCTGAGGGCGGACGGGTCGGTGGGGGAAGTTGCCGAACCCGGTGAAATTCTCTTCTGGATCGGTCAGCCTTCTCCCCTTCAACTGGTGGCGGAAGTCAACGAGGAGGACATTCCCAAGGTCGCCAAGGGTCACAAGGCCCTGATCCGTGCAGATGCCTTTCCAGGCAAGGAACTGACGGCGGAAGTTGCCAGCATCACTCCGAAAGGCGATCCGGTGCTGAAGAACTACCGGGTCTATCTCGATCTCCCGGAAGACACGCCGCTGCGCATCGGCATGACTGCCGAGATCAATATCGTCACCTCGGAGAAGGACGACGCGCTGCTTCTGCCGACCGCGGCCTTCGACGGCTCGAAACTGCTGACGCTGGATGGGGATAACAAAATCGTTCTGCTGGAGGTCGAAACCGGGATCAAGGGCACCCGCGCCACGGAAGTGCTGAAGGGGATCACCGGAGATAACCGGGTCGTCTTTCCCTATAACCCGGATCTGGCAGAAGGACAGAAGGTCAGGCCGGTTCCCGGAGACAGCAAATAATGCTTCTCCTGCGCATCGCCTCCACCCACATTCGCAACCGCTTGCGCCAGACCATTGTCTCAACGCTTGGCGTTGCACTTGGTGTCGGATTTTCGGTGGCGATGGCGAGCCTCATGGAAGGGTCTCAGCGGGATTTTACCGCAACACTGATCGACGCCATTCCCCATGTGGAGATCCTGGACGAGCAACGCGCACCGGCGGAACAACCGGCCAGTGCAGTCTATGACGCTGTCACCTATCATGGTCTCAGACCGAAGGAAGACCTTCGCGGCATCCGAAATCCGACCGAAGCGCTTGCCTCGCTGCGCGACTGGGTGAACGGATCGATGGCGCAGCGTCTGAGCGGCCAGGCGGTGCTGCGCTATGCCGGACAGGACATCGGCATGACCCTGGTTGGTGTGGAACCCAAGCGCGAACTGACCGTCTCCAAGATCGGCGAGGATATGCGCCAGGGCTCCTTCGAGGACCTGGACACGACGTCAAATGGCCTCGTTGTCGGCGACAAGGCCGCGGAACGGCTGGGGGCGGACCTGGGCGATACCGTGACCCTGACATCCGCAAACGGTGTCGCCAAGCGCTTCAAGATCGTCGGCCTGTTCCACAGCGGCATCACCACCAGCGACGAAGGGCTTGCCTATGCGCCGTTGAAAGCCGTGCAGATCCTTCTGGAAAAACCGGACGTCATCAATTCGATCGCAATCCACCTAAATTCCATCGCCGAAGCCAACGCGGTTGCCGCACGGGCCGAGCGGCAGCTCGGCTACAAGGCGGTTTCCTGGGAAGAGGCCAACGAGGGGCTGATGGAGGCCTTCTTCGTACGCAACGTGATCATGTACACGGTTGTCGGGGCCATTCTGGTGGTAGCCGGCTTCGGCATCTTCAACATCGTCTCGACGATCGTGCACGAAAAGGCGCGTGATATCGCGATCCTGAAGTCACTGGGATTTCCGGAAGTCGATATTCAGCAGATCTTCGTGCTTGAAGGGCTGGTGATCGGTATCCTAGGCGCTATTGCAGGTTCGGCGCTCGGCTTCGGACTGTCGAGCTATCTCGCGTCGGTCAAATTCGAATTTACCCAGGACGTGGAGATGACCCACCTGCCGATCTATTTTTCCGCCCTGCACTACATCATAGCCTGCCTGTTGGCGCTGTTTTCATCCGGGATCGCCGGCTACATTCCCGCCAGGAAAGCCGCCCGGCTCAATCCTGTCGACATTATCCGAGGGGCGACATGACCCCTTCCCCGGAAAAACAGACGGCTCCCGGCCACGTTCTGCTGGAAGCGAGCAACCTCACCCGCATCCTGCCGGCCATCGTGCCGGTGACACTGGTACAGGATGTCAGCTTTCAGGTTGGCGAGGCCGAGTTCGTTGCCATTACCGGTCCGTCCGGTTCCGGCAAATCATCGCTTCTGTATCTGCTTGGCCTTCTGGACAGGCCGACGTCCGGCGAGGTCCGGATAGACGGCCTTCCCACCCATGCGCTGACATCTGCCGAAATGGCGCATCTTCGCCTGGAAAAACTCGGCTTCGTCTTCCAGTTTCACTTCCTGCTGCCGGAATTTACCGCACTGGAAAACGTGATGATCCCGATGCAGCGGCTCGGCAAACGCAGCCCCAAGGCCCAACTCGACCATGCGACGGAGCTTCTGGCGGCGCTGGGTCTGGAAGAGTTTCTTCACCGCCGGCCGGAGCAATTGTCCGGCGGCCAGCGACAGCGCGTCGCTGTCGCCCGAGCACTTGCCAATTCACCGCAGTTGATCCTTGCTGATGAACCGACCGGCAGTCTCGACAGTGTATCGACGGAACAGGTGTTTGAAAGTCTTCAGGCCATTGTGAAGACCGAAAGGACCACCGTCGTCGCCGTTACCCATGATATCGATCTCGCCGACAGGATGGACCGGCGTATCCACCTGGTCGACGGCCGCATCGATTACGACCGGCACCACCAAAGGGAAGAAGCACCCGGCTTGGGCGCTTAATTTTCGGCCTAAGTAGCTGGCACCGGTTTCAGGCGACTTGAGGCTCATGCACCGGCTGGACTATCGCCAGCAGCATCAGGAGCGCAACAGGTATCGCAAGCGCCCAGAACCCCATGACGGTCATCAGGAAACTCGCCAGGAGACCTCCGGCCGCGAAGGCCATCAGGACGAAGGCCTGGTGACGGATCCGGGAGCGGCTGTCGGGCCGCGTTTCGGGATGCGTGAAATAGTCGGCGATGCCGAGCACAAGCTTCAGCGTATTGCCGGTCATGATGGTCGTGGGAACATGCCTGTTGAGCAGGGTCAGCATGATGACGTTCTGCAACGACATGGCCACGGTCGAAAACCCGACTGCCGTCAGAGTGACGGCAGACAACGGTCCTCCGGCTGACGGATCTCCAAGACCGGCGACGAACATGAAGCCCGCCACCAGCAAAGCTTCGAGCGCGAACAGATGCCGGACGGCAATCCTGTTTTTGCGCACCAGTGCAGTGACCGAAACGAACCAGAAGAGCGTCGAACCGAAGAAAACCGCGAGCACGAAAACCTTCAGAGCCGCGTTTTGCCCCTGGTGAAACACCTCCGTGCACAAGACGACAAGCGTTCCGGTAATGAATGCCGTGAAGGTGTGAAACAGGCCGAGAATGCAGACCACATCGATGAAGCAGGCACAAAAGGCGAGCAGGATCGGCACCAACGGCCGACTGTGATGCAACATGGATCGGTCCAATTGCGGAGCTCCCGAGCTAGTCCTTTCAGGAAGATGTGCCATGCACTGGCGGACTTGCCAAGCCGGATTGGACATGGCATAAGCGCGCCATCATCAAGAGAAGGGCTGGCGCCCTCGCCAACCTGCCATTCCGGGCAAGGTGGTTTCCGCAACAGGGATGCGGCTGGTCAGACCCTCAACCGAGGCTTTCCGGCAACTAAGCGGTTATTTTGCATGCGCCAGTCCTCCTCGGGCAACCGATGGAGGATTTTTTGTCTCAGGACCCTTTTGCCGGACGTGCGGCAGATCTGATCGAGAACCATGTGGCGGCGAGCTCCAAGCTTGCCGGAACGGATATCTGGTACCAGGCCGCTGAAGACTGCGTGCTGGCGCGGATCAAATCCCTGCGCATCCTGGGTGGGCTGCCGCGGCACAAGGCGCCGCTCAGCCAGACCGCCCGCACCGAGCGTTTGAAAACACTGCTTCAACTGTGGGCGAACGGCTGCACCTGCGCTGTCGACGAAGACCTCTTTGCCGATATTCTCAACCGGCACGGACCCGTCAGGCACTGACGGGGCGTGCCCCCGTGTGGTGCACAACGTCTGCATTCTGCCAATTTCTTTGATACAGGCGTGCTGCAACAACTCGCACTATCCTGAGGAAGGCCCAAGGCCTGTCTCGAAGGCCCGTATCGAGCGATGGGCCGCTTGCTCATCAGAATGCCGCCCATCCTTCGAGACAGCGCTGAAGCGCTTCCTCAGGATGAGGTTTTTTGGGGAACCAAGCCGGATGAGATCGCGGCGCTCAGTCCCTCTTGGGGACCGGGCGCGGCTTGCCGCCGTCATCGACGGCCACCATGGTGAAGACCGCTTCGGTCACCTTTTCACGGTGACCGTAGCGATGGCGCAGGGCCCAGGATTCAAGCTTGATTTCCATCGACGAATTGCCGACACGAAGGACTTCGGCATAAACGCACAGCACGTCGCCCACATGCACAGGCCGGATGAATTTCATCTTGTCGACCGCGATGGTCACGACACGTCCCTCGGCCCGTTGACCGGCTGCGATACCGCCCGCCAGGTCCATCTGCGACAACACCCAGCCCCCGAAAATATCTCCCGAGGCATTGGTATCGGCAGGCATTGCCATGGTGCGCAATGTCAGATCGCCTGTCGGCTTTTCGTCGTACACGCCTGAGCCCCTCCGCTGATTCTCGCAAGAAGACTAGGTCATCACCTGCAAGAATAGAAGTGGTTGATCGGAGGGCCTCAGAAGGAACTGCGGATCAAGTCCACCGTCAAAGGACAAACATCAGGATTGCCATGATCCACAACGGCATGGGGGCAGCGACCCAGATCAGCAGGATCGGCAGGCCGCGATGCAGAAGGTTGGAGGTATTCATTTCGGTTGCTTTCTAACTAAAGGCCTGGATTTCAAGGACTGTCATCGCCGAAAGGGCGACGATACCGGTGATGAAGGCGAGTTTCGCGCTGCCGATGAGTGTGCGGCCGGCGACATCCAGTTTCGGCAGCGGCATGCCGCGCGAATCCAGATACATGGACAGAAGCATCAGCGAAAAGACGGTGAACCAGACGAACACCAGCACTTCCGCTATCAGGACAATCGTTACCAGCATGATCCGCTCCATTCAGAGGATTGCGATGTCAGTTCGGCAGGCGGATTGGCTCCGGGGGTTCCGAAAGTGGCCAGCCACAGGCTCTGCGCGATGCGTTCGGCAATGGCCACAATCTCGTCTGCAAGGTCCGGCACGAACAATTCACGGATCACGGGCCGGAAGACACTGAGCCATTCGCCATAATCCGTGCTTACCAGCTCCTTCTGCTTCAGGTGAGCCGGCACGGGCTTACCCTTGTAGGCGCCGTTCTTCATCAGGACGGATTGCCAGAAGGCTTCCATCTTCGGCAGGTGCTCTTCCCACCGGCCAGCCAGACGGCGCTCGAAGATACCTCCGAGCCGTGGATGCTGGCGAATGCAGCCATAGAAGGTATGCACCATCACATGGATCGCCTGTTCATCGACCTTCTCGTAACGGCGGAGCCGGTCGCCCTGGTCCGGCGTTTCGCGTCTCTTCAGCTTGTATCTGTTGGTACTGGAGTTAGGGGCTTCCATAGCCGCCTCCATAACATTCATTTAAGATGCATCTTTTAAATGGCACAGCAACCCGCTAAAATCAACATATAAGATGAATGTTTAAAGAGACCCAGCCATGCGCCTCAGTCAGGCCAGCGATTTTGCCTTGAGAATTCTGATGGCGACCGGCCAATCCGACGACCCGCAAACCGTCGACAAGCTTTCGCGGCAGCTTGGCCTTGCCAAATCACATGTCATGAAAATCGTCGCTCATCTCGCCAAGGGTGGCTATCTGGAGACGACGCGCGGGCGTGGCGGCGGGATACGGCTGGCGAAAACACCGGACATGATCCGGCTGGGGGATGTCGTGCGGCTGATCGAGCCGGACCTTGGCGTCGTCGCCTGCCTGAAGCCTGAGCCCACAGTCTGCGCCTTCCTGCCCCGGTGTGCCCTGAAAGGCGCAATGGCGCGAGCCTCGGAAGCCTTTCTGGAAAGCCTCAATACCGAAACGCTGGCATCCATTCTGGCCGGAACACAGATGGCATTGCCGGTCGAAACCAGCGCCTGAGGCAACCCCGGCTGCAACGAGGCAGACCGGGACCATCCGTTTCGAGCCTGGTTTTCCTAGAGCGTCGAAGCCTTTTCCAGGAAGTCCATCTGCTCCAGGCAGTAGTAGCCGGAAATCCGGCTGATGGTGCCTGCCCTCTTCCAGTCGTTGAGGACGCGGCTGACGTTTTCGCGCGCGGCACCTGCCATGTTGGCGATATCTGCCTGGCTGAGCTTGTAATGGATCAGCAACCGGCCATCGTCGAGCGGCTTGCCGAAGGTCTCCGCCAACTGCAGCAGGGTCTGGGCGACCCTTCCCGGCAAGGGTAGGAACGAGCGTGCCGCCAGCACATCATTGGCATGGCGCAGCCGCTTGCCGACGATCGACAGCATATGCCGGTAGACGGCCGGGTTCTCGTCGGCAAACCGCTGGAAGGCGGCCTTGTCGATGAAGGCAAGCTGGGCTTCCTTCAGGGAGATGACCGTTGCCGACCGCGGACGGCCATCAAGCAGGGCCAGTTCGCCGACAAGATCGCCAGGGCCAAGCACTGCAAGCAGCTGCTCGTCGCCTTCAACGGACAGAAGCGATACCTTGAGCGAGCCCTCCAGAACCGCGTAACAGCCGTTTCCGGGATCGCCATTTTCGAAGAGAATGGTGCCAGCCGATATTTTCATCGGCCTTGCAAGGCGCGACAGGCCGACAGCCAGTTCCGGGTCAAGCCCTTCAAGCGAAAAGCTATTTTTTAAAAAATCCTTGATTTCAGCCACACCTTACCCCTGCCAAAAGCGCTGCTGCCCGCGAAATTACAAGATCAAACGCCATCTTGTGATGCCCATCACGTGCATTCCAGCAAAATAACCCTATATCTAAGGACATGGAAGCGGGGCCGCCCCTCCCCTCTTCCGGACCTCCACGAAAAACGGCCCTGTACCCCGCAGGGCCGTTTTTTCGTTTCACCACTTCGTTAGACTCACCGGCCGATCCGAATTCGCAAGTCCGAAATAAACCTCACAAAAGCCTGACTGCCAGCACCTTAAGCGAAAGTTCGGCGTCAGTTCAGAAAAACGTCCTTCTTCTCCAGCGTCTGAAAGAACCTCTGGCTGGAAAGAACCTCAAACTGGCATTCGCGTATCGCAATCTTCCGGCGCGGTTCGTCCCGCCGCAGGCGATCATCCGAACGGCCGGGAATGGCAGCCACGAAACTGAGATCGCTCATGCCGTCAAAATGGTTATGCAAAAGAGCGTGCAGCGCTTCCTGATCCTCGGTCTCCGGCAAGGGATCCGCCTTGGGAAGCAGCTTCAGGCCGTGCGCCTTGGCAAGCCGTGCCAGGCGGACAGCCTTGAGACCTGATTGCACCGGCGAAATCAGCAGTGGCGGTTCGGGATAATCGGCATGCTCGATCGCCTTCAGAACGGTCCGCGCAAGGGACGTGCGCTCCAACAGACCTTCACGCACCGCCACGAAATCCGGCTGACGTTTCATCAACACGCTGTAGCGGGCAAGCTGAGCCTGGGCTTCCTCCTGCAGAAGCTGGTCCGGCAGAAGCCGCAGCAAGGCACGGCGCTGCAGTTGTTCGCGCGTAAACATCCGGTCGCCATAGATTTCCTGCATGCGGGCGCTGACCGGCGAAACACGATCACCGCTGAAGGCCAAGGTCACCCCGAAGAGTGCCCGTTTGCCGACCTTCTCCGCGGTTTCCTGCAACGGACGGAATTCGCGTGGCCACAGCTCGGTGGCAACCATGGCTCCAAGAGCGCTCAGGCGCCCCCGTTCCACAAGTTCACGCAATGCGCGATCGACCCCGAAGGCAAGGCCGTAGTCCAACGCTCCAAGTGTAATTCGCTTCATGAAATTCCGCAGGCGGACCGGACAATGTGAATATTAAGCCACATCCCTGCGTCATTCAGCCAAGCAAATCAAGTCGGATGTTGGGTGGAGCCGACATCTCCTGCCGGTTCAATTTGGGTCAACCGGCTCGAACACCGGGCCGATACGCCCCTCAACCTTGTAGACGACAAGCTTTTCCAGCGGCACATGTTTAACCTTGCGTGTCAGCTCGGCAACTTCCTCGACGTTGGCAAAGGACTGCCGCAGGTCGCCTTCCCGGTTCCGGCGCTTTTCAGCAACATAGAGCCCCGGCCCGTCGAACAGCGACAAGTCAGGCGCAGGCTGCATGACATAGCGGATACGCTCGGTCAGCTGGAACACCGGCAGGTCGTCTTTCATCAGGAAATCGAGCTGGCCGTTGAGGCCGTAGCTGGTCGTTGCCACGAAACCGGCCCCCTCCCTTTCTGCCAGTTCCTTCACTTCCTGTCCGATCTCCGGCCACCCGCGTAACTGGAAGGTCGGGTCCTTGCGGGCAAAGGTACCCGTCAGCGGCCAGACTGCGTGCAGTTGCACCACGACGGCAACTGCAAGTCCAAGGACGACACCGGCTTGCGCCAGACGCTGCCACAGGGCTGGGCTGGCAGGCCGGCTGGTGACAAAGACCGCAGCCATCATGGCAAAAGCGGGAAAAAGCGGTGCCGGCCAATTGGCCTGCACGCGCGAATGCAAGGAGTGATACCCGAGATAGAGCAGGAACGGCAAAACGGTCAGGAGCAGGAGAGACGCCGCGTTTTCCCGCGCCCGAAGCCCCTTGAAAAGCCTGGCGGCACCAGCAAACGCCAAAACAGCGATCAGCGGGTTCATCAGCCCGACAAGCGCGCCCAGGAACTCTGGAATATATCTTGCCGTGTAACCGCCGGTGCCAGCCCGGCCGAACTGCTTGTAGAAGCTGACCCATTCGTGGACGTGGTTCCAGTAAAGCACCGGCGAAAAGCAGAGCAGCGCGATCAGTCCACCGGCCCAGAGTTGCCAACAGCGCCACCAGCGGCGGGCATCCGGCACCCAGATCAGCCACAGGACGATGCCCGCGCCAAGAAACAGAACCGAATATTTGGCAACCAGGCCGCAACCGGCCATCAGCCCGACCACGAACCACCAGTTGGCGTTTCTGGACGTTGACAGTTCTGTCAGCGCCCACAGGCTGAGGCCCCAGAACAGCACTGACGGAGCGTCGGGCGTTGCCAGAATGCCGCCGATGCCCACCAGCAGGCTGGCGTTGAGGAACAGGACGGACCAGGCCGCGGCAGTGCGTCCAAACAAAAGGGAGGCTGTGCGCCACAGGGCCAGGGAACCGATCACGCCTGAGGCGATGACAAGGGCGCGAACCGCGAAGACCGTGTCACCGAACAGTGCCTGACCGATACCGATCCACCAGCCGATCATCGGCGGATGGTCGTAATAGCTGAGCGCCGGCGAAAGCCCCCAGAGGCGGTAATAGGCTTCGTCCTCGACAAAATGCGAGTGGCTGGCGGCAAAGATTTTCAACGCCGTCAACAGGCCGACAATCAGGATCAGGCCTGCGGGCCGCAGGTAGAAAGGCAAGGATCCGGTCTGAGATTCAGCGGTCACAACGGGCCTTTACGACTTGCGCCAGGTCAGGGCGGAGCTGGCCGCGTAGTTCCAGACAGCCCCCATGATCGCCCCCGCCGTACCGGCGAACCACCAGTAGGATGGATCGGCGTAGATCAGGTTGGCGACACCGACGTTGGCCAGCACGCCGACCGAACACACCGCGTAGAAGGTCAGGAGGCCGACCAGCGCCCTCATGCCGTTCAAGCGGCGGTCGCGATAAGTCAGCTGGTTGTTGAGAAAGAAGTTCGAAGTCATTGCGACGAAGGACGCCGCCGTCTGGGCGAGGTTGAATTCCATGTCGCTCAGCAGGAACACGCGCAGCGCCGCCAGATGGACGAAGAGACCGCTTGCCCCTACGAGGCCGAACATCAGGAAACGGACCGAAACGATATTGCCGAAATATTTCGCGAGCAGCAGACCGAAATAGTCGAGCGTGACCAGCGTATCCAGCTTGCTTTCGCCGTGCTGGCGTTCGCGGAAGGTGAACGGCAGTTCCTTGATCTTCAAGGTACCACCCGCACTGGAGACCAGGTCGAGCAGGATCTTGAAGCCCTGGGGCGAGAGCTTCGGTGCGAGAGCTTCAGCCTTGTCCCGGCGGATCATGAAGAACCCGCTCATCGGATCCTTGAGGGTGACGTTCAGCAGCTTCTGAGCGAGGCCGTTGGCGAGGTTGGAGCCCCAGGCGCGAAAGGACGACAGGCCTTCGCCAATGGTGCCGCCATCGACCTTGCGGCTTGCGACGACCAGGTCCGTCTCGTCTGCCTTCAGGGCGGCCAGCATCTTCGGCAGCATGGTCTCGTCGTGCTGCAGGTCCGCATCCATGACGGCGACAAAGGGGGCGGAGGACGCCAGGATGCCCTCTATACAGGCCCCCGACAGGCCCCGGCGGCCAATACGGCGGATGACCCGGACGCGCGCATCGGTCCGGGCAATCTCGCGGGCAACCTCGGTGGTTCCATCGGGCGAATTGTCGTCAACGACGATCGCTTCCCAGGCGATCCCGGCGAGCGCCTCGTCCAGGAGGCCGATCAGGATTGGAATGTTCGCAGCTTCGTTGAAACTCGGCAGGATGACACTGAGTTCAGCGGCCTTCGGCCCTTTCAGAGCCTCGGCCCCAACTTCGCCGGCATTCCCGTCCGCCATGCGCACCGCACTGTCCATACTGAGCCCTGTCCGCCGGTCCCGTGCCTTCCTTGCAGCACCGGGACGGCCCTTTTCACCCGATCCGCGCGGACCATAGCCCGGCAGAGATTAAATACAAGAAAAGACAATGGATGCCCGCACTGCCCGGCCGATTTACCGGCCCAATGTGCTTCACCTGTCTTTTGCAGCTGCACTTCCACTGTTCCTGAAGCGCCCTTTTACCGCGAACTGTGATGCAAACAAGGCACGGACTGCAGAATTGCTTCCCTGTCGCTGGTCCCGCACGACATTCACTGGTTCGCGGCCAGAACCACCAGCTTCGATCGAACGAACCGGCAGGATGTTGCACCGCCTTGCCCTTGCGCCTTGTTTCGTCTACGACAGCCGCAATATCAGACAGCCGGATGCGAGAGGTTTCCTTGGGCGCGTCCGGCCGGGAACTCGCCAGGATTCAAGACCTTTATGGCCAAAAAACCGAACAAGCTGAAAGCCCGCCTGCCGCGCGGCTTCGTTGACCGCTCTGCCGAGGACATCCGCGCCACCGACGAGATGCTGGCGAAGATCCGCGCTGTCTATGAGCGTTACGGTTTCGATCCCGTCGAAACCCCTGCCTTTGAATATACCGATTGCCTCGGCAAGTTCCTGCCAGACACCGACCGGCCCAATGCCGGCGTCTTTTCCGTACAGGACGAAGACGAGCAGTGGATGAGCCTGCGCTACGACCTGACCGCACCGCTGGCCCGACATGTTTCGGAAAACATCAACGAGATCCAGCTGCCCTATCGCACCTACCGTGCCGGCTGGGTGTTCCGGAACGAAAAGCCCGGGCCGGGCCGTTTCCGCCAGTTCATGCAGTTCGACGCCGACACCGTCGGTGCGCCCGGCGTCCAGGCGGATGCCGAAATGTGCATGATGATGTCCGACACGATGGAAGCGCTCGGCATCGCGCGCGGGCAGTATGTGATCCGCGTCAACAACCGAAAGGTCCTGGACGGCGTGCTGGAAAGCATCGGCCTAGGCGGTGAAGAGCACGAAGAACGCCGGCTGACGGTGCTGAGAGCGATCGACAAGCTCGACAAGTTCGGGATTGAAGGCGTTCGCCTGCTGCTGGGCGACGGGCGCAAGGACGAGAGCGGCGACTTCACCAAGGGTGCGGAACTCGACCCGGCTGCCATCGACAGCATCGTTGCCTTCGTCTCCGGCACGGGCACGCTTGAGAATGATGGCATCACCGAGCTCAACACCATGGCGGAAATCTTCTCAGCCTGTGGTTATGGCGAAGACCGGATCAAGATCGACCCGTCCGTCGTGCGCGGCCTGGAATATTACACCGGCACCGTTTTCGAAGCCGAACTCCTGTTCGACGTGACCAACGAGAAGGGCGAAGTCGTCCAGTTCGGGTCTGTCGGCGGTGGTGGCCGTTATGACGGGCTGGTCAAGCGCTTCACCGGACGTGACGTGCCCGCGACGGGCTTTTCCATCGGCGTTTCCCGCCTGATGACAGCACTGAAGAACCTCGGCAAGCTCGGCACGTCCGACGTTGTCGCGCCGGTGCTGGTCACCGTGATGGACGGCGACGTTGCCGCGCTCGGACGCTACCAGAAGATGGTACAGGACCTGCGCGAGGCCGGTATTCGCGCAGAGATGTACCAGGGCAACTGGAAGAAGTTCGGCAACCAGCTGAAATATGCCGACCGGCGCAACTGCCCGATCGCCATCATCCAGGGCTCTGACGAGCGGGAAGCCGGCGAAATCCAGGTCAAGGACCTGATCGAGGGCAAGCGTCTTTCCGAAGAGATAACCGACAACATTACCTGGCGTGAAAGCCGTCCGGCGCAGGTCACCGTCAAGGAGACGGAACTCCTTGCGACCGTGCGCGGCATCCTGGGCGGGCAGGCGGAAGACCGCCAGCGCCAGAACGAGGGCTGATCATGAGTGGGGCGGCACAGGTGACCGGACTGGCTCCGGAGAAGATCGAGACGGTTCTTGGCCTCTTCAAGGCCGCGGGCCATGACGAGGTCAGCCCGCCGATCCTGCAACCGGCGGACGTCTTTCTGGATCTCACCGGCGAGGACATCCGACGTCGGCTCTATCTGACCAGCGGTACCGACGGGCTGGACCTGTGCCTGCGCCCCGACTTCACCATTCCGGTTTGCCGTCATCATCTGGCGCAGGACGCCGTCAAGCTTCCGGCCGCCTATTGCTACAACGGCCCGGTGTTCCGCCAGCGCCCGGACGGCCTGGGCGAAATCCCGCAGCTCGGCGCGGAAAGCCTCGGCCGTACGGACACGGCCGAAGCGGATGCGGACCTGCTTGCGCTTTCCGTCAAGGCCCTGGAGGAATTCGGCCTGTCGGACATCGTCATCCGAATTGGCGACGAGACCCTGTTTGCCGCCGTGCTGGAAGGGCTTGACCTGCCGACCGTCTGGCGCCGCCGGCTGCGTGATTTCTTTGGCGAGACCGACCGTCTGACCGCCGCGATCACCCGCATGGCCGGAGCCTCCTCCTCCAACGATGACAGCCGCGACGTCCGCCTCGGTTTCCTGTCTGCGCTGGAAGGGGCTGATCCGGAGGCAGCTCATGCAGTCGTCGAGGACCTTCTGTCGATTGCCGGAATTTCCGCCGTCGGCGGACGCACGCCCAGCGAAATCGCAGACAGATTTCTGGAACAGGCAGCCCTTGCCAGCGGTGCCCGCGGCCATGACAAGGCGGCGGAAACACTTTCCGCCTATCTGGCCCTGAAGGCGGATGGCGCCAGCGCCGCCGGAATGCTGCGCGATTTCTCCCGCGATTTCGGCCTTGGCCTGGATACGCCCATCGCCGCCTTCGAACAGCGCCTTGCGGCCCTTGAAGCCAAGGGCATCGATCCCGCCCGGCTGACATTCGCAGCCGAGTTCGGCCGGCGTCTTGATTACTATTCCGGCTTTGTCTTCGAGATCCATGCAGTCAATCCACCGGTAGAAGGACCGCTGGTCGGCGGCGGGCGCTACGACAAGCTGGTGACCCTTCTTGGGGCCGAAGACGACGTACCGGCCATCGGCTTTTCCATGTGGCTCGACCGGATTGCAGCGAGTGTTAGGTCATGAGCAAACTGATTATCGCCATTCCCTCCAAGGGCCGTCTGCAGGAAAACACGCACGAATTCTTCGGCCGCGCAGGCCTGAAGGTGGTGCAACCCGGCGGTGCGCGGAACTATCGCGGCGCCATCAAGGGTCTGCCGAACGTCGAGATCGCGTTCCTGTCGGCTTCCGAAATCGCGCGGGAACTTTCCGACGGCACGGTCCATTTCGGGATTACGGGTCTGGATCTGGTGCATGAAAACATCGCCAACCCGGAAAGCACCGTTCACATCGTCACGCCGCTTGGCTTTGGTCCGGCGGATGTGGTGGTTGCCGTGCCGAAAGCCTGGATCGACGTTGAAACGATGGCGGATCTTTCCGATGTCGCTTCCGATTTCCGCAATCGCCATGGCCGCCGTCTGCGCGTTGCGACCAAATACGTCAATCTCACGCGCTCGTTCTTCGCCGGTCACGGCATTGCCGACTACCGCATCGTGGAAAGCGCGGGGGCGACCGAAGGCGCACCGGCAGCCGGATCCGCTGAACTCATCGTGGACATCACCACGACCGGCTCGACGCTGCAGGCCAACAACCTGAAAATCCTTTCAGATGGTGTGATGCTGAAAAGCCAGGCCAATCTGGTGGCCTCCCTCAACGCCGACTGGTCCGCCACCGCCCTTGGCGCTGCCCGCGCGATCCTCGACCGCGTGGCCGCGGAAGAAGCAGCGCGCAACGTCAAGCTGGTCAAGGCCGTGGTTGCCGACCGCACACAGGCCCTTCGATCTGTCAGCAAGGTTGGCGCTCTTCAGCGTTTTTCCGAAGTCGACGACCTGCACCACGTCAGCGTCTTGTGCCCCAGGGACGCGGTTGCCGACTGTGCCCAGCTGTTGATCGAAGAAGGCGCGGAAACGGTTACCGTCGAAACGCTCGACTATGTGTTCTCCAAGGAAAACCGCCTGTTTTCGCCGCTGAAGGCGAAGGTGAACGGGTAAGCACACAGCAGCGTTTCCGAGCCGCGTGACATGATTGCGGAGGTTGCTTGCGGACGTTGTTTTTCGGCTTCGCCGAATACCCCCTTCCCTAACCCTTCCCCACAAGGGGGAAGGGAATCCAGCCGAGTAACTCGTCAGGACCCAGTCACCTTCAGCGCCTCACAGGACGCTTGAATGCCGTGCGTGCGGCTTCAACGCTTTCCCGGCAGCAGCAGCCTTCCAGGTGGTCGTTGACCATGCCCATGGATTGCATGAAGGCATAGACGGTGGTCGGGCCGACAAAGCTCCAGCCGCGTTTCTTGAGATCCTTGGAGAGTTCGGTGCTTTCGGCCGTCTTGCCCAGGGTCTTTGCCGTGGCGAAGTCCAGCTTCTCAGGCCGGTTTTCCGGTTTCGGCTCGAATGACCAGAAGTATGCGGCAAGCGTGCCGAACTCCTGCCTCAGCTCCAGTGCCCGCCGGGCGTTGTTGATGGTGGATTCGATCTTGCGGCGGTGACGGACGATGCCGCTGTCCTGAAGACAGCGTTCGACATCCGCCTCGGTAAACTCTGCCACCCGTTCAAATTCGAAATTGGCGAAAGCTGCCCGGAAGGCGTCGCGCTTGCGCAGGATGGTCAGCCAGGACAGGCCCGACTGGAACCCTTCCAGGCAGATTTTCTCAAAAAGACGCCTGTCCTCGTCAACCGGCCAGCCCCACTCCGTATCGTGATAGCGCTGGTAGTCCTCCAGACCGCCATGCCACCAGCAGCGGTTCCTGTCGTCCTCGCCCAGCAGCAGACCTGTTACCGGATCGCGTTCCGCTTTTGCCGTTTCCGCCGGTTTCTGCTCTGCCATACGCCACCTTGATATTCACTGTTTGTTCCCATCTTGGTACCCTCCCCGATACCTTGAAGCAACCCGAAATGCGAGCCCGGCTTCAAAAACAAAAAACCCGGCCAGGCCGGCCGGGTTTCGAATTTTAAAGGCTAGAGACCTTTCTCAGGCGAACAGGGCGTCGATATCGTCCTGGGTCGCCACATCGATGTCGCTTTCCAGTGCGGGACCGTTGAGAAGGGCAGCGTCGCCTTCCTTCAGGTCGCGCTGTTCGACTTCGATATCCTTGAAGGTTTCGATGCCGCCCCAGATATCCATCATCTGCATGATGCGGTCTTCGACGAACCGCAGCGTCGATACCACCTTGGTGATGCGCTGGCCGGTCAGATCCTGGAAGTTACAGGCTTCGAAGATCTGGATGACCTTGTCCTGGATGTCGTTTGCAAGTTCGGCGTCTTCCTTGCCAAGTCGCGCGGACAGCGTGTTGGCGGTCTCGTCGATGAACTCTGCAGACGACAGGATCGTTTCGGTCGCCCCTTCCGTTCCGATCACCACGGCGTCAAGCTCGTTGGTGACCCGGGTCATCTCCTCGCCCTTGGAACCAGTGGTGTGATGCAGCGTCGCGATCTCGCGCTTTGTCTGGGCGATTGCCTCGTAGATGGCGTCGAGTTCAACCTTCAGCTTGGCGGCCTCGGACAGTTCCTTGCGGAATTCGGCCATGAACTTTGCGCTCATGGCTTCCGGATCAAGCGGTGCCTGTTGGTCCGGTCCGCTTTTCAGCATGGATTTGAGGCTGGCGATCTCTGCCAAGACTTCCTGGTGACGACGTTCTTCGGCATAGGCGGGGTTCTCGTTCGCCCCGGAATTCATGCGTATCAAGCTTTCCGCTCGAAAGGATCTTTTCACCGCGGCCATGCCTACTCCCGTTCCCCGCCCCTGCAGGCTTTCTTAAATCGCAATACCGACCCTTATAGCGCGGGAAGTTTAAAGAATTGTTTTTTCAATGCTTGGCGCGCCTTACGGCATAATTTGGTGTTTGGTAACGGTTTCTTGGCTTTCCTCGCGGCGGCGCTTTGGTTATCCTCGCGCAGATTGACAACGAACTGCTGCGCGCATGATCAGGCATGACCCTCAGGCCAATGTGGCTGCAAACGGTGCTTTGACCTAGATGAATTTCCTGCGCATCCTTTTGACCTGCCTGCTCTTTCTTACGGCCTCGATCACGCTGAGTTCCCCTTCGGCCGCAAACGATTCCTTTTCAACGGAAGAGCTGCTGGAAGGATTCGAGAAGACCGTATTCGGGCTTGAATACCGCAGCTGGAGCTGGCGTCCCTATCTGGTCAAGAAGTTCACCACCCCGGTCCTGTTCTACGTCCATAACCTGTCCGCGCGCGACAGGACACAGACGGTCCATCGCTTCATAAAGGAAATCGACAACCGCATTGGCGGATTGACGACCGGCGTCACGAACGATCCGGCCAAGGCGAATTTCGAGATCTATGTGGTCGACCGGGCTCAGTACGAACCGGTGGTGAAGAAGGACATTTACAAGAACGAACATGCCCGGGTTCCAGGCAGGTGCCTTGTTCGTGTCGTTTCCGGCCGCAAGGGCATCAAGCGCTCGGCAGCAGTCATCGTTTCCGACGAAGGCGAATTTCTTTTCAAGCGTTGTCTTGTCGAGGAACTTCTGCAGGGGCTGGGGCCGATGAACGACGACGAGCAGCTCACCCATTCGGTGTTTAACGATTCCTCGCGCCACAGCCGCTTTACGGTGTTCGACCAGATCATTTTGAACATGCTTTACGATCCGCGTATCAAACCAGGCATGTCGATGCAGCAGACCCGGCCGATCCTGCCGCTGGTGGCGCGCGATGCCAGAAGGCGCGTGCGTTAACCAAGGAATCGCGGAAAGCTTTGTCTTTTCAAACCACCTTCAAAGGTTAATCCGGCGACGACCGAAGCGCCTAGGATTTCATTAAGCCTGTTCCTCAACCAACAACTAACCATAAGAAAAGATTACCTGATTTCCGTGCGCCGGATTCATCTTTGCAACAGCCTGAGCTGCTTATCATCCTTGCCAATCCGTTAACCGGCGGCTGTAAAAGGCCGCTGAACGTGGTCGATGACAAGTTGATGAGTACTGCCATGTTGCTGCTGCGAAATATGTTTCCCAAGGCTCTCGCGTTTGCCGGTGTCCTGGTTCTTTCCACCGGCCTTTCCGGCACTCCGGCAACCGCGGGCCAGGTCTCGCCACCGCCGCTCGTGCTCAGCCCGAACCTGACAGAACCCTGGATGCTGCAACTGCAGCCCCAGGTCCAGCGGCGTTCGACGGCGCAGCGCTACCAGTTCAAGCAGCAACGTGTGCAACGGCCACGTGTCCAGCAGCAACAGCCGCAGGTGCGCCGCGCCAACTGGTGGTCTCCCCGCCAGCAGCCGGTCCGTCAGCAGCCGCAACGCCAGACACGAGCCCCGCAGTCGCGGCAGATTGCACCGCAGTTCCTGCCGACCATCGTGAACTATGACGGTCCGCACAAGGCCGGTACGATCGTGATCGATACCAACGAACGCTTCCTCTATCTGGTTCAGAGCGACGGCACCGCGCGGCGCTATGGTGTCGGCGTCGGCAAGCCCGGTTTCGAATGGGCCGGCACCCACAAGGTCACCCGCAAGGCCGAGTGGCCGGACTGGCGCCCGCCGGCGGAAATGCGCAAGCGTCGTCCCGACCTGCCGACCTTCATGGCCGGCGGACCGGAGAACCCGCTCGGCGCACGCGCCATGTATCTCGGGTCCACCCTTTACCGCATCCACGGCTCCAACCAGCCGTGGACCATCGGCCACGCGGTCTCCTCCGGCTGTATCCGCATGCGCAACGAAGACGTCATGGATCTCTACGAACGGGTCAAGGTCGGCACCACGGTGCACGTGATCTGACGAAGTTTTCCGCTTTCCGGCAAACGGAACACAGACGCGCGGCTCTGCCGCGCGTTTTTGTTGCCGGCACCTGCTTTTCTTTGCAGTCTGACGTCACGACAGGTCGAATCGCCGGCCTAGAGCAGTCTCCCTAAAGTCTCTTTCAGGACCGCGGCATGAAAGCCCCCCACATCTCCTTTTCGGTTCGATCGGATGCCGCCTATTTTCTCAAGGCGACGCTGGTCGGCATTCTGGTTGGCGGTCTGGCAACCGGATTTCACACCGGACTCGATTTCCTATTCTCCCGTTATGCGGCACTGCGACTGGCTCTTGGCCCGGGATACATGCCTTATGTCGTATCCATGGCCATTTCGGCAGCCTGCGTCACGGGAGCCTTTCTGCTCATCAGGCGGGTTGCCCCGGAAGCGGCAGGAAGCGGGATCCAGGAAATCGAAGGGGCCATGGAAGACAAGCGGCCGCTGCATTGGCCGCGCGTCCTGTTCGCCAAGTTTTTCGGCGGTCTGCTGGCGCTTGGGTCAGGGCTTGTGCTCGGCCGGGAAGGCCCCACCATCCACATGGGTGCGATGACCGCCGAGGCCCTGTCGCGGTCGCAGGACCTTTCGCCCGATGATCACAAGGGACTGCTGGCGGCCGGCGCAGCCGCGGGACTGGCCGCCGCTTTCAATGCCCCCCTGGCCGCGATCCTGTTCATTGTCGAGGAAACCCGCCGACAGTTTCCCTTCGGCTATCGCACCTACATGGCCGTCATCATCGCATCGATCCTGAGTGCGGCAATCACCGAACAACTGACCCATATCGGCCCGCCCCTGCAGGTGGATGTCGGCTATGTTCCGGTCTGGAGCTTCGCGCTGCTGGCGGTTCTGGGGGTTTTCCTCGGCGCGCTTGGCGTTTTCTTCAACCGGGCGCTGATCACGGTCATGGATCTCTTCCTGAAGATCCCTTCCGGCTTGCGCTGGGTCCCGGCGCTTGTCATCGGTGCGGTAACAGGCCTGTTGCTCAACGCCCTTCCCGCCGCGACCGGCGGCGGCGAAGAACTGGTCCACAACCTCATTTTGTCGAACTATGGCGTGATCACGTTACTAGTGCTGACGCTCCTGCGTTTCGGCGGGGTGCTGTTTTCCTACGCATCCGGTGTTCCCGGCGGCATCTTTGCGCCGATGCTGTCGATCGCGACCTGTGCCGGCCTCGCCTTCGGTGTCGCGTCGGCCGAATTCCTGCCGGTGGAAGACGATTTCCGCAGTGCCTGTGCCGTTGCCGCCATGGGCGGCTTCTTCGCAGCCTCTGTGCGCGCACCACTCGTCGGTGTTGTGCTGGTCATGGAACTGACCGGCGCCTATTCGCTGATCATGCCGGTATTGATCACCTGCACGACGGCATCATTGACGGCACACCACATGGGTGGTCGCCCCATCTACGAGGAATTGCTGGAACGCACGTTGCGGCTGGCCGGACAGCCTGTGGACGGCCCTCCGGACGGAGACAAGACACCGGTTCAGCTGGGCACACGGGAGAGCTGACGGGCTGAAAACAAGCCCGCGAGCCACTCGTCCTGCCGTTCAGCTATTCCGCTGCCTGACGCTGCTGAAGTACCGGCGTCAAGCTGTCGGGCTGAGGGCCGCCATAGACCCAGTCGAGCAGTTCCGCCGTGTGCAGGATCGGAATTTCCGTGCCAAGACCGATTTGCGTCATGCAACCGATGTTGCCGGTTGCGATCACATCCGGCCGGGTCTTTTCGATATTGGCAACCTTGCGGTCGCGCAGGCGGCGCGCGATCTCCGGCTGGAGAATGTTGTAGGTGCCGGCAGAGCCGCAACAAAGGTGGCCTTCAGGAACGTCCTTGACGGCAAAGCCTGCAGCTTTCAGGAGATCCTTCGGCTGCCGGGTGATCTTCTGGCCGTGCTGCATGGAACAGGCGGAGTGATAGGCAACCGTCAGGCCGGGCTTCATCGGCGGTTCACCGAGATCGACACCGGTCAGGAACTCGGTCACGTCCTTCGCAAGAGCTGACACCCGGGCCGCCTTTTCGGCATAGGCCGGATCGTCCTTCAGCATGAAGCCGTAGTCCTTGATTGTGGTGCCACAGCCGGATGCCGTGATCAGGACGGCATCCAGCCCTTCGCCCTCGGCTTCCTTCATCCACACATCGACGTTGCGACGGGCGTTTTCCAGCGACGCTTCTTCCTTGCCCATGTGATGAACAAGCGCACCGCAGCAGACTTCCCCCTTCGGCATCACGATCTCGTACCCGGCCCTGCGCAAGAGCCGGATGGTCGCGTCGTTGATGCCGGGATTGAGCACAGGCTGGGCGCAGCCGCTGAGGAGTGCAACACGCCCCTTGCGTTTGGGGCTTTCGGCCGCAAAGACCCCCGGTCCCTCCAGCTGGCCGCGGCCCGGCGCCTTTGCCGGGGCCAGTTCCAGCATGGCGCCCATCCGGGCAAGCGGGCCGCCCATCATCTTCAGCAGCCCGGCGAATGGCCGGCCGAAATAGGCGCCGATCAGCGCCAGCCGGAACCGTTTCGGATAGGGCAAGACAAACGCAAGGACCGAGCGCATCAGGCGGTCGGCAAACGGTCGCTTGTAGGTCTTCTCGATGTGGATGCGTGCGTGATCGACCAGATGCATGTAGTGCACGCCGGACGGACAGGTGGTCATGCAGGCAAGGCAGGACAGGCATCTGTCGATATGCTTGACGATGGTTTTGTCTGCTGGACGGTCGTTTTCCAGCATGTCCTTGATCAGGTAAATCCGGCCTCGAGGGCTGTCGAGCTCATCTCCAAGCAGTGTGAAGGTCGGACACGTGGCCGTACAGAAACCGCAGTGCACGCATTTGCGCAGGATCTTCTCCGACGCTGCAACGTGACTGTCCTTGAGCTGCTCTGCGGTGAAATTTGTCTGCATTGCTCCCCGTATCCCTCAATGACCCGTCGTTGCGGGTTTCTCCTTCCGAGCGAGGCGGATCGTACGGTCAGAAGGAAAACGGCACAAGGCACCTTTGTGGCACAACGGTTTTGCCGGCACGGACTTTCTGCCTCACCACCTCCCCCTTCCCTGAACGGACAGATGGAACATGAACCCGGGATAAACAGTGCACTCAGAACCGGTTCAACCGGGTCTGCCTAAGTTCCGAAGCGTGGGCGAAAGAAATGCCAACCAAGGAATTGATTTGATGATTAAGACGATTTCAAAAACTGCCGTTCTGACCGCTGTTCTCGCCAGTGTCGCAACCGGAGCCATGGCCAAGGACTGGATCGAGAAAGTGGAAGTCAAGCGCGACGGCATCGACGTCATTCCCGTCGAAGTGAAGGCCAACGCCTACAATTACACCAAGATCAAGTCCGGCAATCACCGGTTCCTGCTGCGCCTGTCGGCAAAGGCGACGAATGGCGAGCGGATTGTTGCCATGAAGGTCGGTTCCTTCAAGGACGTGCTTTACTTCGAAGGGGACGGCAACCTTTGGAGCAAGAGCTTCCAGAACCGCGACGTCGGCGCGGGCACGAAGCGTTCGGTTTCCATTTCCTACACGCCGGTTATCCCGATGGCGAACGTCAAGTGGCAGGGCTGGGATCCGGTCCAGGCCTGCTCGCTCAACCTGGACAAGGTTCTTAAGAGCGGCATGAAGAAGTCGGTCGCGCTCAGCAAGACCTGGACGGTGTCGGCCAAGGCCTATTTCGAGCTGGACGCTGTGGCCGCGAAGAAGAACAAGGCCGAAAAGAACAAGTGGTCGTTCAAGAACACCACGCATCAGCGCGATGGTTATGGTTACGACGTGACGGTGAAGTGCCTGCCGGCGCAATGACGTTCGCCGCACCGGCAGCCTGGTAAAGGTTCATGGCCCGTGCCGCGCCTTGCGGACGGGCCTTGCCCTCTTGTCAGAACATCCAGGTTTCCGGGTTGGGCACAGGCTCGTTACGGCCTGCAAGCTGAAGCCCCTTGATGCAGCGGACGATCATCCAGATCAGTACGGCAATCAGCATCAGGAAGCCGATCAGGATCAGGGTCAAAAGACCACTGACGATGCCGAACAGCAGCCCGATCCAGAAAGTGCGGATCTGATAGGTGTAGTGACTATCAACCCAGGCCGAGCCCTTGCCCCGATTGAGATAGGCAAAGATGACACCGACAATGGCGGTGAACGGCACGATGATATTTGCCAGATAAAGAATATAGATGAGCGTGGCGTTCTTGCCGCCTGGCTCCATGTAGCCTGAAACGTCGGACTGTTGATCCATGAAGGCACTCCGTTGGAAATGCGTGTGACAATTATGGCCTCACACTACACACCACTGACCATTTTTCCAGGATTTAGAATGCCTTTCGGGTCGAACTGTTCCTTCAGGCGGCGAGACAGTGCCGCGAGCGGAGCAGGCTGCGGGTGAAACACCGGCACATTGGACCGCTGGGACGCATCGGCCCGCACAAGTGTTGCGTGACCGCCGCCGACGGCATCGATCGCAGCCCTGATTTCCGCCTCATGCAGGCTGCCATCCAGACACGAGAGCCAGACAAGGCCGCCACTCCAGTCGTAATAGGCCTGAAGCTCGAACGCCTCCCCCAGGTTGGCAACCAGTTGCGGCCCTGCGGTCGGGGCAACGGAAAGCCGCCAGACCGGGGTTTCACCACCCGCGTAGGGTTTGACATCCCGGATCGTCTGCCAGAGAGCACCTGTTTCCGATGCCTCCAGTCGCGACGGCGTGCCATAGGTGCCAAGCAAGGCCTGCAGGGTCTTGAAGCGGTAATCCACCGAGGTCGAGAATCCTTCCAGGCGCAATACGGTTGAGCTGCTGCCGCCGTTCACCCCCGCAGGCAAATGGGCCGCGCCAGACACTTCCGCCGACGATCCCATGGCCTTGCACAATGCCTTGATGCCATCGTCGTCATCGAGCCCGGAAAGCACGAATGTTGCAGAGGTCTCCGGCTTGGGATTGACCTTCAGCGTCACGGTCGTTGCAACGGCAAGCGTGCCATATGCGCCGCACAGAGCCCGCGGCAGGTCATATCCGGTGACGTTCTTGACCACCTTGCCGCCGGAATTGAAGATCTCGCCGCGCCCGGACACCGCCTCCATGCCAAGCACATGATCGCGAGCAGCCCCGGCCTTGATCCGGCGGGGGCCGGAAAGGTTGGCTGCAAGCACGCCGCCGATTGTCCCCTGTGCCGGTGTAACGCCCAGGAGCGGGCCGAAGTCCATCGGCTCGAACGAAAGCTCCTGACCGTTGTCGTCGACCAGCTTTTCCACTTCGGCAATTGGCGTACCCGCCTTGACCGTCAGCACCAGTTCCGCAGGTTCATAGCTCTCGACCCCGGTCAAACCCGACAGGTCCAGCACATGAGCGGCCTGCACAGGGCGTCCGAGCGTTCGTTTCGAGCCCTGACCGATGATTTCCAGCGGCTGGTCTTCGGCAGCAGCCCAGGCCACCACCTTTTCCACGTCGCCGGTGTTTCGCGGTTTCATTGTCGCGTCCATGCCCCTACCCTCAGAACCGCGGAATATCTGGAAAGGGCAACTGGCCCTTGTGTACATGCATCTTGCCAAGCTCGGCGCAGCGGTGCAGCACCGGAAAAACCTTGCCCGGATTGAGAAGATGCTTCTGGTCGAAAGCGCATTTGACCCGTTGCTGCTGCTTCAGGTCCGCTTCGGAGAACATGTCTGTCATCAGATCGCGTTTTTCGATGCCGACACCGTGCTCGCCGGTCAGAACGCCGCCAACCTCAACGCAAAGTCGAAGAATATCGGCTCCAAAGGCTTCCGCCGCATCGAGTTCACCCGGCTTGTTGGCGTCGTAAAGGATGAGCGGGTGCAGGTTGCCATCACCGGCGTGAAAGACATTGGCAACGCCCAACCCGTGTTTTTCGGCCAGCTCCCGCATGCGGGCCAGCACCTTCGGCAGTTCGCGGCGCGGGATGGTACCGTCCATGCACAGGTAATCCGGGGAAATGCGGCCCACCGCCGGGAACGCGGCCTTGCGGCCGGCCCAGAAGGTCATGCGCTCTTCCTCGCTTTCTGAAATGCGCACGTGGCTGGCCTGGTTGGCCCTGGCGATTTCCTCGACACGGCCGATCAGGTAATCGACCTCGCGCTCCGGCCCATCCAGTTCCACGATCAGCAAGGCCTCGACATCACGCGGATAACCTGCGTTGACGAAATCCTCCGCGGCGTGGATGGCGGGCTTGTCCATCATCTCCATTCCGCCTGGAATGATGCCGGCGGCGATAATATCGGCCACACAGCGCCCCCCGTCCTCGCTGGTCGGAAAGCCGATCAGGAGCGCCCGCGCCGTTTCAGGCTTTTGCAGGATCCGCACGGTGACTTCGGTGACGACGCCGAGCAGGCCTTCCGAACCGGTCATCAGCGCCAGCAGGTCATATCCCTCGCTGTCCAGATGCTTGCCGCCGAGGCGAATGACCTCGCCGGTGACAAGCACCATTTCAAGGCCGAGAACGTTGTTGGTGGTCAGGCCGTATTTCAGGCAGTGCACACCACCGGAGTTCTCCGCGATGTTGCCACCGATGGAACAGGCGATTTGCGACGAGGGATCCGGCGCGTAGTAGAAGCCCTCGTGCTCGACCGCACGTGTAATGCCCAGATTGGTGACACCCGGCTGAACGACCACGGCCCGGTTGTCATAGTCGATATCGAGCACGCGGTTGAACTTCATCATCGACAGCAGAACGCCATCTTCCAGAGGCAGCGCGCCGCCGGAAAGCGAGGTGCCCGCCCCGCGTGGCACGACTTTCACGTCATTGTCATGACAGTATTTCAGAACCTTCGATACCTGCTCGACCGTCTCCGGCAGGACGACGATCAGTGGCAACTGGCGATAAGCCGTCAGCGCATCGGTCTCATAGGCGCGCATCTCGCGTTCGTCATGGATTACCCCTTCTCCGGGCACAATCGCCTGAAGCGCGCTCAGGATTTCCTGGCGGCGGGCCAATACGGCCTGATCTGGCGCGGGCATCGCAATGGCGGTCACGAAATGAACTCCTTCTACTTTTTAATACGTTGATCCAGTTGAATTGGTCCTACGTAACATGAGATGGCAGTGAATTACCCTTGCTTAAGTGTGGCAAGGTTCGCGCCCGAGGAAAACGACCGGCAAATACTAATTGTCTTTCTGAGAGATTGAAAATGAGCAATCTGACCGACATGGAGATTTTCGCAAGGGTGGTAAGCGCCGGCAGCATGTCGGCAGCCGGCCGCGAAATGAGCCTGTCGCCCGCAGTCGTCTCCAAACGCATCCGGCGTCTGGAAGAAAAACTCGGTACCAGACTGCTGCAACGGACCACTCGCCAGATCGCCATGACGGAGGCCGGACAGGGCTTTTACGAGCGCGTTGTGGCCATTCTTGCCTCCGTTGAAGAAGCCGAATCATTTGTCTCGCGCGGCTCGGCCAAGGCACGCGGCAACCTGAAGGTGGCCGTTCCGACGTCCTTCGGCCGGCTTCACATTGCTCCGCACCTTGGCAAGTTCCTGGCTGAAAACACCGATCTTTCGGTCAATCTCGATCTGTCCGACGATTTTGTCGACATCGTCGGTGACGGCTATGACCTTGCCATCCGCATTGCGGAGCTCTCCGATTCCAGCCTCGTCGCGCGGCGCCTGGCACCGGTCCACCGCGTCCTGTGCGCAAGCCCGACCTATCTCGAAAAATACGGCACTCCGCAAAGCATCGAGGATCTTGTCGCAAACCATGTGACCATTGCCGCAACCAACCAGGACCCTTGGCGGCTCGCCGGTCCGGACGGGATCGAGACCGTCCGCACGCAGGCGCCGGTCAAGACCAACTCCAACGAGGTCGTGCGCGAATGCCTGTTGGCCGGCGTCGGCGTTGCGCTTCGATCGACCTGGGACGTAGGTCCGGAGTTGCGTGAAGGCAAACTGCAAATTCTCCTGCCCGAGTACCGGGCCTCGAAGGATGTCGGACTTTATGCCGTTTACCCCAGCCGCCAGTTTCTGCCGGCCAAGGTGCGTGTCTTTATCGACTTCCTTGCCGGGCTCTATGGCTCATCCCCCTATTGGGACCATGGGCTTGAGGACTGGTTACGCCTGCCGAGCAACGCCCGCGCAGGCTGACCTTCCACCCGGACGCCAAACGATCCCAGTCGGCGATCGCAGCTTGGCATGCGGGATGCGACGGTCCGTCACTTGCATCAAGGCCTGACATCCTGTTCTGTTGACGGGGGTTTTAAACACCCAAACCGAGGGAGATATACATGCAGCGACTGCTGATGATCGCCGGAACCGCGCTTCTGGCCCTGACCGTTCAGGCAAGCGCCGAAGGCGACCCTGCCAAGGGTGAGAAAGTATTCAAGAAATGCGCCGCTTGCCATGCGGTTGGACCCGAAGCCAAAAACAAGGTCGGTCCGGAACTGAACGGCATTGTCGGCCGGGCATGGGGCGCGGTTGACGGCTACAAGTATTCCGCCAACCTGCTCGAATTGGCCGATGGCAAGGTGTGGGACGCCGAGACGCTTGACGTTTACCTGACCAAGCCGAAGGATCTGATTCCGAAAGGCAAGATGGCTTTTGCCGGCCTGAAGAAGGAAGACGACCGCGCCAACGTGATCGCCTATTTGAACCAGTACAACGAAGACGGTTCCAGCAAGTAAGCACTGCTTGCCGACTGACGACAAAAGGCCGGGATTACCCGGCCTTTTTTTCTCTGGTGAAGCCTCTCGTCAGTCATCCCGGACGCAGCGAAGCGCGCTGCCATTTACGTCTTCAGTGCTCACCGTGTTGCTGACGGATGCGCTTGACGGTCCACCAGATCACCAGCACGACCAGCGGCACGGATATGCCGGTCATCAGGTTGGAGTCAGGCAGAGGCAAGCCGGTTTCCTTGGCGGCTTTCGCCAGATAGGAAATCAGGCCGACGACGTAGTAGCTCACCGCGGCAACGGACAGGCCTTCGACGGTCTGCTGCAGGCGGAGTTGCAGATGGGCACGCCGGTTCATGGATTCCAGCAGCGAACGATTCTGCTCTTCCAGTTCGACGTCGACCCGCGTGCGCAGGAGCGTGGTTGCCCGCGCCAGTTTGCGCGAGAGCATCGCCTGACGGTCTTCGATCGCCTGGCAGGTGCGCATGGCCGGGGCAAGCCGGCGGACGAGGAAGGACGCCATTGAAAGTTCGCCGGGGGCAGCCTCTTCACGCAAGGTTTCCAGCCGTGCCCGGACGATCTGGTCATATGCGCGGCTCGCGCCGAACCGAAACGTGCTGGCGGTTGCCCCCGCTTCCAGCGCGGCGGCAAGGCCGCTCAGTTTGTCCAGAAGCTCCTGATTGGCGCCGAGCGCGGAGGTCTCCTGCATCTGGCCGGTCAGTTCCGCAAGCTCGATCTCGAAACGCCTGATATCCGGCTGAAGTCTGGTTGCCTCGAACAGGCCCAGCATGGCCAGCGTTCGATAGGTCTCGACCTCGAGAAGCCGCTGGACAACGGCGCCGGACTGAACGTCGCTCAAGGTCCGGTTGCAGACCAGGAGCCGCGTGAGCCCATCGCCATCCTGCCGGAAGTCGGTCGCCACCATCGCAGCGCCGTCTTCAAGGTTGGAAACCGTCAGGCTGGCTTCATCGAACTGGCTTCGCCATTCCTTGCCTTCATCACCACCGCGCAATTCCAGCCGGACGGCGACCAGCAGATCGCCGGGCGCCCGAAACGCAGCGCCAAAGGGGTGCTTGATCGGCACCTGCCCGAAAATCGTTTGTTCGTGGGCGCTACCATCCCAGGTGTAGGTGGTGAATTCCGCGTGCTGTTCCCAGCTCAAGGTGCCACCGCCGAAATTGACGGTGTGATGACGGGCTCCGGGCGCAGGACCGTGGCCACCGCGGGAAATGCAGAACTCAGACAGCCAGGCATGATCTCTGGCGGCTTCCTCAGCATCTGTCAGGAAAGCGTAGTGAAGCACCGTCCGCGGACAGGGCAGCGGACGAAACGGCCGCGCATGAACCTCCCCCAACACCTTTTCCCGCAAGGGAGATGTGCGAAAGGCAGGAAAGGTGGACCCGTTTTCTGATCCCTGATCCAAGGAGCAACCCCGACTTTGGAAATGTTCTGTCAATTCTACATTCCGCTAAGGCACCGCCGAAACCAATCCGCATTTTTGCCGCAGCAGACAATTGGGTTTCCGGAGAGACATTTCAGCAACAAATAATTGGACAAAAAAATTGACCAATTTTGAAAGCGGCGCTATTTTCCGCGCCAACAATTGGAGCGGGAGCGGCATGTTTCAGCCGGTCGATCATCAGAAGACGGCAAATGCCGTGGTGGAGCAGATCGAAGATCTGATCCTGAAGGGCGTGCTGCAGTCCGGCGACAGGCTGCCAGCCGAGCGCGACCTTGCCGACCAGATGAACGTCTCCCGTCCTGTGCTTCGCGATGCCTTGAAGACGCTTGAGGACCGCGAGCTGATTTCGTCGCGCCGGGGTGGCGGCACCTATGTTGCCGAGCTGATCGGCCCGATCTTTTCCGAAGCAGTGGTGCAGCTGATTGCCCGGCACCCGGGCGCGGTAAACGACTATTTCGAATTCCGGCGGGGCATCGAGAGCCAGGCGGCAGCCCTTGCAGCCGCACGGGCCGCCCCATCCGACCTTGCCCGGCTGCAGGACATAGTCCGCCAGATGCAGGAAGCGCATGACAGCGAGGACCTGCCTGCAGAAAGCCGGCTGGACGTTGCCTTTCATCACGCGGTCGGTGAAGCGGCCCACAATGTGGTGATGCTGCACACTCTCAGGTCCTGTTACCGGCTTCTGGAAAACGGCGTCTTCTACAATCGCGGGCGCCTTTACCACCACCCGTCGGCACGGATCGAGCTGCTGCAGCAGCACAAGGCCATTGCCGACGCCATTCAGACCGGGGATGCCGACCGCGCGAGGCAGGCCTCGGAAAACCATATCGACTATGTGCGCGGCACCCTTGCCGAAACGAAGGATCTGGACCGGCGCGAGCAGCTGGCCGGCCTGAGACGGACCCGAAAACCGGCTCGCGCGTGAGCCTCAGGAGGAATTCGATGACTGTTGTGACCGATGTTGCCGACATGCAGGCCCTTGCCCGGCGCCGGGTACCGAAGATGTTTTACGACTATGCGGATACCGGTTCCTGGACGCAGAGCACCTACCGCGAGAACGAAGCGGCGCTGCAGCGCCAGAAGCTGCGCCAGCGCGTGGCCTGCAACATAGACAACCGCTCGGTCAAGACCACCATGATCGGCCAGGACGTAACGATGCCGGTTGCCCTTGCCCCTGTCGGCCTGACCGGGATGCAGCGCGCCGACGGTGAAATTCTCGCGGCCCAGGCCGCAGAAGAATTCGGTGTCCCTTTCACCCTGTCCACCATGAGTGTCTGCTCGATCGAGGATGTCGCCGAGAACACCAAGAACCCGTTCTGGTTCCAGCTCTACGTCATGCGCGACAGGGGCTTTTCGGAAAACCTGATGCAGCGTGCAACGGCTGCCGGCTGTTCGGCACTCGTTCTGACGCTTGATCTTCAGGTTCTGGGCCAGCGGCACAAGGATCTGAAAAACGGCCTGTCCACGCCGCCGAAGCCCAAACCGCACGTTCTGCTGGATCTTGCCTTCAAGCCGCGCTGGTGCTGGCACATGCTGCAGACCAAGCGCCGCCAGTTCGGCAACATCCATGGCCACGTGTCCGGTGTTGGCGACATGACCTCGCTTGCCGAATGGACCAACAGCCAGTTCGACCCGACCCTCGACTGGTCCTCGGTGGAATGGGTGAAGTCCCATTGGAAGCGCAAACTCATTCTCAAGGGCATCAACGATGTGGAGGATGCGAAGATCGCGGCGGACGTCGGGGCCGACGCGATCGTCGTCTCCAACCATGGTGGCCGTCAGCTTGACGGAGCTCTTGCCTCCTATGAAGTGCTTCAGGACATCGTCGATGCGGTCGGCGACAAGATCGAAGTGCATTTCGACAGCGGCATCCGGTCCGGTCAGGATGTCTTCAAGGCCGTCGCGATGGGAGCCAAGAGCACCTACATCGGCCGCGCCTTCATCTATGGCCTCGGCGCCATGGGCAAGGAAGGGGTCTCGAAGGTGCTGCAAATGATGCACAAGGAACTGGACGTCACCATGGGCCTTTGCGGCGAAACCGACATCAAAAAGGTCGGCCGCCACAACTTGGTGCTCTGACGGATCAGCGATCCGGGCGCGCGAACTTGGAGGGACTGACCCCGAGGCGCGTCCGGAAACTCGCCGTCATGTGGCTTTGCGAGGAAAAGCCCGACCTGAGGGCGATTTCCGCAAGCGGCTTGCCGGTGGAAACGATGAGCGCCCGGGCGCGTTGCAGCCGCCGGCTGACGATATAGTCGTAGGGCGACTGCCCACAGTAAGCCGAGAAGGCACGGCTCAGGAAACTGGCCGAAACGCCGATTTCCTGCGCCAGAACGGCAACGGACAGATTTGACCCAAGATCGGCCTCGATCCTGTCCGCCACTTTCCGAAACCGGTTGCCTGTCATCCATCTGGCAGCCTTGCCAGGGCGCTGCGGCTTCAGCCCCGCCTCTGCAAGTGCGTTGATGCACGCTTCGGTTTCCAGATGATCCAGAGGCGTATCCGACAACATCCACTTGCGCAGTCTGCCTGCGGCCATGGAAGCAGATTTCGACAGGATGTTGGTGCGGTAACACCCTTCCGTCAGACGGATTTCGCGACCGCTGACCAGAAGATATTCACCGCCCATTTCTGACTGGGAGCGGATGTCGCAGCCGCTGGGTGTCAAAGCCAGCGTGTTGGGCAAGCGAACGAAATCTTCTCGCCTGTCCGAAGCGATGGCATGGCTGCCCGCCTGACAGTCAAACGCAAAGCCGATGGTTCCCGTATCTGCCACGAAACCGACATCGTAACCGGCGGCCGGCAAAAGGCAGAGCCCATATCCGGCGACCTCCCGGTGGATGGGCACAGATCCAGGCTGGGTATGAACAGTGTCCGTTTGCATGGCGCGCAAACCTGACGCAGGAACAGGGGCCGCGCAAGTCCGAATAGGTTCAGGATCCTGAAAGACAGTGCGGAGAACGCGGATATACTTGCGGCCGACCAACACCAGAAACCGGACCTGACCACGCCCATGACCGCTCTCTTCACCCTGGACGACCTTGAAGCCGCTTTTCCGATCGTGCGCCAGCTTGTGCCGGAAACGCCAAGTTATGCCTGGCCACTCCTGAAGGAGCGGTTCGGCCTGGAAATCGCGGTCAAACACGAGAACCACACCCCGATCGGCGCCTTCAAGGCGCGCAGCTCCATCGTCTACATCCAGAAACATATCGAAGAACACGGCCGCCCCAGCGGCGTCGTAACGGCCACCCGCGGAAACCACGGCCAGTCCATGGCGCTGGCTGCCCGAACGCTTGGCCTGCCCGCCACCATCGTGGTGCCGGAAGGAAATGCGGAGGGCAAGAACCGGGCGATGAAGGCCTTTGGTGCTGATCTCGTGATCGACGGTCGCGACTTCGACATTTCCCGGCGCACTGCCGAGCGACTGGCCCGTGAGAGCGGTTTCCTGATGGTGCCGAGCTTTCACAGGAACATCGTCCTTGGCGTTGCGACCTACGCGCTGGAATTTTTCAGGGCGCATGACGATCTCGACGTGGTCTATGTCCCCGTTGGCATGGGTTCCGGCGCCTGCGGACTGATCACGGTGCGCGACCTTCTGGGGCTTAAAACCGAGATCGTGCCTGTCGTCACGGAAAACGCCCCCGCCTACAGGCTGTCCGTCGAGGCGGGAAAAATCGTGACCACGGAAACCGCAGCCACTTTCGCCGACGGCATGGCCTGCCGGGAGCCGGTACAGGCGGCGCTTGATATCCTGCAGACCGGCTCCAGCCGGATCGCAACGGTTACGGATGACGAGATCGCTGCCGCCATCCGCGTCCTGTTTGCAGATACGCATAATCTCGCCGAAGGTGCAGGTGCTGCCGCCCTCGCCGCATTGATGCAGGATGCGCCAAAGCTTCATGGCAGGAAGGCCGGTATCATTCTGTCAGGAGGCAACCTGGACGAAACAGCAATGCAGACAGTTCTGACCGGTGGAACACCGGTGGTCTGAATACCGGGATGATAATACCCCGGGACACAACCCCGGAACCAGAAGTGCGATAAGTCTCAAAGCAACGACAGCCAGGCCTTTGCAATTGCGGCTCCGGTCTCGTCGGCCTTTGCTGCATGGCGGGACGCTTCGGTGTCGAAACGGCTGTGCCAGTCCGGCGTATGCGCACGAATGTCCTCACTGAAGGCTTCGCTCCAGTTACGTACTTCCGGAAGGCCGGTTTCGAAATGGAACTGGATTGCGTAGGTCAAATCGCCCATGCGGAAGGCCTGGACCGGTGTCATGGCGCTGCTCGCCAGAAGCACCGCCCCGTCCGGCAGCGTTACGGTGTCGGAATGCCAGTGGAACTGAGGAGCACCGGCCCCGAGCTTGCCGACCACGGGGTCTTCCAGCCCTGCGTCGGTCGGTGTCACGTCGCGCCAGCCGAATTCAACCGGCAAGCCCAGAAGGTTCTCTCCACCAAAGGCGCGGGCGATCAGCTGCGAGCCCAGACAAATGCCGAGGACGGGCTTGCCGGCATCGTCAAAGGCACGGATCAGGTCGCAGACCTTCGGCAGATGCGGGTAGGCTTCGTCCGCCAGCGCATCCTGGGCTCCGCCCAACACGACCAAGCCGGCAAACGCATCGGTGGCTTGGGGTAGCGGCTCGCCTTCAAATGCCTTGACGGTGTGCCAGCTGTGACCTTCCTGCGTAGCGACACGACCGAGAATGCCAAGTTCCGTATGCTGATAGTTCTCAACGACGAGAAAATGCATGTTGTCCTCTAACCTGCTCACAAGCCTTACCGCTTCAATTCCGGCAGGACTTTATCCATGCGCAACCTTGATGAAAACATCAAAAACAATCATTTGCATTGAAGTGTCCTGACCGCCAATCTTAGGAACAACATCCCCATAAAGATCGGTTCATTCATGAGCGTTGCATCCCCCAGCCTCCGGCCCGGCTCTGCCGGTTTCAGTGCAACCGACTATGGTCTTTACGCGGCGACGGTTCTTGCCTGGGGCTTCAGCTGGATTGCGATGAAGGGCCAGGTGGCAACGGTCGCGCCTGAAGTGTCTGTGTTCTGGCGCTTTGTGCTGGCAGCG
Source organism: Roseibium algicola (assembly GCF_001999245.1). NCBI lineage: Bacteria > Pseudomonadati > Pseudomonadota > Alphaproteobacteria > Hyphomicrobiales > Stappiaceae > Roseibium > Roseibium algicola. Next base: position 1,464,351 of record NZ_CP019630.1, read on the forward strand.
TCGATCATGATGGCGTGGGCACGCTTTCGCGGACACCATCTTGCCTTCGGCCTTCAGGATCACCTGCGGTTTGCCGGACTTGGCGTGTTTCTGTTTTCCACCAACTTCACGCTGTTCTACTACGGCGCGGCCATTTTGCCGTCCGGTTTGCTGGCGGTGATCTTCTCGACCGCCTCGATCTTCAACCTGTTTCTGGGACTGATCCTGTTCGGCCAACGGCCAAGCCCGATCGCTCTCGGTGCCGGGCTGCTCGGCTTTCTGGGTATCGGCCTGATGTTCTGGCCGAAGCTGGCCGGGGCAGAGTTCAATGATGAAGCTGCCATTGGCCTCGCCATGTGCGTCGGCGGCACATTGTCCTTCTGCCTGGGCAACATGCTGTCGGCTGACACCCAGCGGCGCGGCATCGGCGTTACACCTGCTACCGCCTGGGGCATGGTCTACGGCATGCTTTTCCTGGGGGTCTTCTCGGCCCTGCGCGGCCAGAGTTTTTCCGTCGAATGGTCCGTGAACTATTTCGGAAGCCTGATCTATCTGGCTGTTGTCGCCTCGGTCATCGCCTTTGCTTCCTACCTGACCCTGCTCGGCCGCATCGGCTCGGCGCGGGCAGGCTATGCCACCGTGATGTTCCCGGTGGTCGCTCTCACTCTGTCGACCATTTTCGAAGGCTATCAGTGGACGCCAGTGGCCGCCGCCGGTCTGGCCTGTGTCATCGGTGGCAACCTGATGATGCTGCGCGCCCGATAGGTCTATCCCTGACATGAGAAGAAACCGGACGGCGGAGGTTTATTCCGCCGCCAGTTGCGTTGTGCCGCTGCCAACGTTGCCGATGGCTGCCACCAGGTGGTTGCACAACGTATCGTGCATGGTTTCGCGTGCCGTATCCGAGCGCAGCAGGGCGATGTCGCAATAGGGCAGCGTCGGAAAGCCGTCCTTCTCGTCCAGAATACGCATGCCGTCTCGAATCGCGCTTTCAGGAAACACCGTCACGGCAAGTCCGGCCTGAACCGCACCGACGAGAGCCGCCGCGCTGGAGCTTGTGTAGGAGACCCGGTAGGGGCGTCCCGACCGGTCGAGCGCATCCATCGAAATCCGGCGCCAGCCACAGGTGACCGGTCCGAGTGCCAACCGGACAACGTCCTGTGTGTGGGCGCAATGTTGGTTAGACGTAACCCAGTAGAGCGGCTCACGGCGAATGATTTCACCGCGCAGGTCCATCGTATCCTGGGAGGTCGTGATGGCGACGTCGAGCGTTCCTTCCCGGATCGCATCCGTCAGCCGGGCACTGGACAGACATTCCACCTGCACTTCAATGGAAGGATTGAGCCGGTTGAAGGCCGCCAGCACCTGCGGCAGCAGCCGGTCGGCATAATCGTCCGGCACGCCCAGCTTCACATGGCCGACTTCCTTCTGGCCATTGAAGGCAGACAGGGTCTCGTCATTCAACATGATCATCCGGCGGGCGAACTCGACCAGCCGCAGGCCGTTTTCCGTCAGCCGGGACTGGCGCCCGTCCTTGATGAAGATCGGCTGACCAACACGCTCTTCCAGCCGCCGCATCTGCATGGAGACTGCCGACTGCGTCTTGTGCACAGCCTCACCAGCCTTGGTGAAGCTTCCCAACTCCGCGATCGCCAAAAACGTTCGAAGTTGGTCGATGTCCAGTGCGTGATGCATGCAAGGACCCTATGAAATGAGCCACAAACCGGTGGTGAAATTTGAGATTCGAATTGATTTACTAAAGATACATCACAACTTCTTACACTTCAATCGATATTTGGCCAGCAGGACAAATCAATACTCTAGGTAAGATTTTGAAATCGTTCCGGGAATTCCGTTCGCCTGCAACTATTCGGCCGCGAGTGGAACCGAAAGGTTGTCGAGCGATGAAACAATGTGCTCGACCAGGGCATCCGTGACCCGGGAATTGTTATGCCAGGACCGCATGATACCTATTTCGCAATCGGGCAATTTCGGGAAACCCTCGGCTTCCGTCAGGACCCGCATGCCGGACCGAAGCGCAGATTCCGGCAGAACGGAAATGGCAAGCCCGGCCAGGACGGCGGCGCCGACTGCCGTAGAGTTCCAGCTTGAATAAAGCAGGCGATGTTCGCGCATCTGATCGCTGAGCGCATTGATCGCAGCCCGGCGCCAGTCGCAGGTAGCGCGTCCCAGCGCCAGAGGCAGGGGCGACTCGTTTTCCACCGCGTGGCGGGCCGAGACAACCCAGAGCAAAGGTTCGCGCCGTACCAGATCTACGTTCTTGCGACCACGCTTCTGTACGTGGGTGATGATGGCGACATCCAGCTCACCCTCGGCGATCATGTCGGCCAGATTGGGTGTCGGGGCGCAGACGACGCTGACCTCCGCCTTGGGGTTGGACCTGGAAAAGCGCGCCAGAATTTCCGGCAGGAACCGATCTGCGTAGTCGTCCGGTGTGCCCAGACGCACGAGCCCGGCAAGTTCCGTGTCATCGAAAGCGGCAAGCGTCTCGTCGTTCAATTGCACGAGCCGGCGCGCGTAGTGAAGCAGACGCTCGCCATGTTCGGTCAGGCGGGACTGCCGGCCAACCCGGACAAAGAGCGGTTTGCCGATCCGCTCCTCCAGACGGCGCATCTGCATCGACACCGCCGACTGTGTCTTGTGCACATTGTCCGCCGCCTTGGTGAAGCTGCCGCTTTCGGCAATGGCCACAAAGGTCCGGAGCTGATCCAGGTCGAGCATGAGCGCCTCACTGATAAAGGATGCTCATATTTAACATGGCATCCATTTAAAGGGGAAATGATTTCGCGAAGCGGCCGCCTTGCTTGAATCGAAGCGCTTTGGGGATTTTGACTTCACAGAAAGTGATAATTTCAATCACAAACATTCGTTGGATTAATAGCAGCAAACAGTCCACATAGGAGATGTTCCACAACAAGCGACGCCAAATCAGGCTCGGAACAGGCAGTCGGAATCCCTCCGTCCGCCAACAGGAGAATTTTGCCATGACACATACAGCAAGCACCCCGTTCTTCGCTCTCTTCGGGCAGATGGTTGCCCGTGTATGGCGTGTGTCCAAAAACCGTCGTCAGTTCGCGGAACTGAATGACTGGTCCGACGAGCAGTTGAAGGACATCGGCCTGACGCGGAGCGACGTTCGACGCGCATTGGCCCAACCGTTCTATACCGATCCGACATCCTTGGTGAACGGATCTTCAGCGCTCCGCGAGACCATCGGCTATAGCGCCGCCAATTCGGCGCAGGACAAGCCGATGATGACGCTCGTGACCGAAAGCAAGACCCGCCAGCTGGCGGCCTGACCTTTCGGCTGACCTCCCCTCATTTGCAGCCCCTGTCGGCAAGCCTTGCTGACGAACCTGACCCGCCTCCCGGCGGGTCTTTTTTTTGCAAAAAGCGTTAAGGGCGGCCCAAACCTGAAGACGGCTCAAACGTCGCGGAAATCCTTGGCGGCCTTTTCGAAGAAACTGTCGAAAGCCTTGAACTGGTTGGACTGGAAATCACGGCCGGCGGACATCCAGCTCGAAACCATTTCCTCAAACTCGGACGCATTGCCCTCAGGGGCGTCCGGCTCGTCGTCCGGGGGCAAGTCTTCTTCCTGCGGCTCGGGCTCAGGCTCTGGTGATGCGGATTTCGTAACAATGCTGGCCGGTTGCAGGAACGCGCCCCAGAAGGATTGCATCGCCTCGGCATAGCCTTGCAGGTAGTCGACCGGGGTCGGTTGCGGTTTCGGCCGGCCTCTGGCAAAGCCGCGCAGATAGGCGTCAAGCAGGTTACGAGCTTCACCGTGGACAAAAGGCCTGGCGATCTGCCCCATGGCAAGCGTCGCCGCCACGGGCATCATTTCCTGGATGGCATCGCGCTGAAGGCCTGTGAGGCCGGAAATCTGGCTGGCAAGCGCCTTTTGAACAGCTTCAGGCCCGAAAAAGGGTGTCAGGGCCGCATCGGACGGACTCTGGAACAGACCTGCGTAGCCGGCAAAGGGGTTTTGCGCGACTGTGCCAAGCGGCGACGTCTGCCCGAGGAACTCCGAAAAACCCGGTACCGTGCTGCCGAAGTAGCGGAAACCGTTGAGCGCGGCAGGCAGGAGCTGCTCCATCACCCGGCTAAGGTCTTCATTCGACCAGCCGAAGCGGTTGCGCACATCTTCCGACAAGGAAAAGATGTCGAAGGGAGGAGCTCCCGTCTCGCTGCCAGTCATTTGCGTCGCTCCGCTCACGCTGTTGCAAGGCCTTGAGAAAAAAGACCGATCACAGACAGAGTGACGCTTCGCGGGCCTCAGGTCAATTCAGGCCTTTTGCGGACAGTGCCGGTCGCCCACAACTTGATGCTGCGGGCGGAGCTTGTTCAGTAGGCGTAGTCGCGGAAGACCTGGCTGATATCGCCCTTCCAGGAACCGTTATAGCGCTGCAGCAGAACGTCTGCCGGGCACATGCCGGAGGCGAGGCCTTCCTCGATCGGAGCCAGATGCACGCGCTCGTCCAGATCGCCATCGCTGAGGCGATTGCGACGCTTGAGACCTTCCTGGGACAGGGCAAGCACCTGTTTGGCGACATCCAGAACGGTGCCTGAGCGGAAAGGTGTCTGCAGGGCGGTTTTGGGAACGCCTGCACGAAGAGCCGCGCGCTCTTCCTGGGTCCAGTCCTTGACCAGTTCCCAGGCCTGATCGAGCACGCCCTTGTCGTAAAGTAGGCCGACCCAGAGTGCCGGCAGAGCGCAGATGCGCCGCCACGGGCCACCGTCTGCGCCGCGCATCTCGATGTATTTCTTCAGACGGACATCGGGGAAAAGCGTGGACAGGTGGTTGTTCCAGTCACCGATATTTGGCGTTGCATCCGGAACCTTGCCTTCCAGCGCGCCATTCATGAACTGGCGGAAAGTGGTGCCCGTAACGTCGTAGTAGGTCGAGCCGCGCTTGACGAAATACATCGGCACATCAATTGCCCATTCCACATAACGCTCGAAGCCGAAGCCTTCCTCGAAAGCGAAGGGCATGTCGCCGGTGCGGTCGTGATCGGTGTCGGTCCAGATCTGGGCGCGGAAGGACTTGAAGCCGTTCGGCTTGCCTTCCGTGAACGGCGAATTGGCGAAAATGGCGGTCGCGATCGGCTGCAGAGCCAGGCCGACGCGCATCTTGAGGGCCATATCGGCTTCGGACGAGAAATCGAGGTTCACCTGGATGGTTGAGGTCCGGTACATCATGTCGAGACCAAGCGAGCCGACCTTCGGCATATAGTTGGTCATGATGTCATAGCGGGATTTGGGCATACGCGGCATGTCGGCACGTGACCATGTCGGGGTCATGCCGATGCCAAGGAAGCCGATACCGAGCGGTTCGGCCACGCGGCGCACATCGGCAAGGTGCTGGTTGGCTTCGCGGCAGGTCAGGTGCAGGTTGTCGAGCGGCGCGCCAGAAAGTTCGAACTGACCGCCCGGCTCGATGGAAATCGCGCCGCCGCCGCGGTCGTCGGCCAGACCGATGATCTTGCCGGCGTCCTCGATCCGCTCCCAGTTGATCAGCTTTTCCATGCCGGTCAGGATGGCCTCGACGCCCTTTTCACCGCCATAGGGAATTGGCGTCAGTTCGTTCAGGCAGAAGCCGAATTTTTCGTGCTCGGTGCCGATGAGAAACTTCTCTTCCGGCTTACAGCCCTCCTCGAGCGTCGCGGCAAGATCCGCAACCGTTTCAATCGGGGTGGAGTCGACCGTATCGCGGGCCATGAAAGCGTCCTAAAAACTGCGCGGCCCGTCAGGCTGCCCCCTACAAACCGCAGTGATCCGGCGCGTTCCGGGAGGAACGCTTTTGAGCCTCGGTGATTTAGGTTTCTTGAAACAAGAATGCAAGCAAGGAAACGACACCGAAGTGTGCGTGGTGATCATGCCGGTCCGTTTCAGGAACGCAAGCCGTTCGTCGGGGAATGTGCAACCGGCTTCTGCAACGGTGCCGATCCCAGCTTTGCCCTGACCTCGCAGAGGAGCGATACCAGATCAAGCAAGGTCCCTTCCCCCAAAGCTTTCACGTGATCCTGAACATGAATAACGGTTCCGTGCAGCCAGAAAGCCGGACAGCCGCCTACCTCCAGTCGCCCACCGTTGCCTGCAGAACCGCCAGGGCTGCGACAGCTGCCGTGTCGGCGCGCAGGATACGTGGGCCCAGGGGAATTGGCGTGACAAAATCGAGACTGCACAGAAGAGACCGCTCCTCCTCGGAAAAACCGCCTTCCGGCCCGATCAGTATGGCGAGCGGCTTCGGACCGCTTTCCTTCATCTGGGCCAGGGTCAAAAGCGGATTGTTTGTCCCTTCCGCTTCATCGCAGAACAGCAACCTGCGGCCGGGCTGTGCTTCGTTCCAGACCGCAAGCACATCTGTCAGCGGCTGGGGCGCAAGAACTTCCGGCACGGCCAGAACACCGCATTGCTCGGCCGCTTCGATCACATTTGCTTCCATCCGCTCGAGATTGATTCGACTGGCCTGGGTATGCTGGGTCAGCACCGGCTTCAGGCTGCCAGCTCCCATCTCCACGGCCTTTTGCACCATATAGTCCAGCCGGGCGTGCTTGAGCGGCGCGAACATGTACATCAGGTCATTTGCCGAGGTTTGCTCACGGGTGCGTTCCATCAGCTGCAAAGTGCAGTCGCGCCGGCCATTGCTGACAATCTTGGCCAGCCATTCACCATCATTGCCATTAAAGACAAGCACGTAGTCGCCATCCTTGAGGCGCAGAACGTTCAGCAGATAGTTCGCCTGGCTGCGGTCCGCTTCTATGCGTGCGCCATCGGCAAGGATATGTCGCAGGAACAGTCGTTGCATATTGAACTCGTATTTGGCCATGGTGCTTAGGTATGCGCTCGATTGTGAGGGTTTCAAGGCGGTTCGGATGGCTGTGGAAGCTTCCACAGCCTATTCGATTCTTACGCGCCTGCTTAAGCCGTATCTTCTTTTCCCAAGCCTTGGGCAAAGGCGGTCCGCACGGTCCTTGACCCTGCCTCCCCGAACGGCCACTTTCGGGGCAGAAGAGGAATCACCTGCGTGAGCGAAACCCAGTCCAACGTCGCCGAATTCTCAGTCTCCGAAATTTCCTTCTCCATCAAGCGTACGATGGAGGATGCTTTCGGTTACGTGCGTGTGCGCGGCGAGCTGGGCCGGATCTCCCGGCCGGGGTCCGGTCACATCTATCTGGACCTGAAGGACGACCGCTCGGTCCTGTCCGGTGTTATCTGGCGCGGAGCAGCCTCCAAGCTGAAGATCCAGCCTGAACAGGGGTTGGAGGTGATTGCCACCGGCAAGATCACCACGTTCCCGGGCCAGTCGAAATACCAGATGGTGATCGACTCCCTGGAACCGGCGGGAGCTGGCGCCCTGATGGCGCTGTTGGAAGAGCGAAAGAAGAAACTTGCTGCGGAAGGCCTTTTCGCGGAGGAGCGCAAGCGCCCGCTGCCGCCCTTGCCGAGTGTCATCGGCGTGGTTACTTCGCCGACCGGTGCCGTCATCCGCGATATCCTGCACCGGATCGCAGACCGCTTTCCGCTGCATGTGCTGGTCTGGCCGGTCCGCGTCCAGGGCGAGACCTCGGGTGCGGAAGTCGCCAACGGCATTCGCGGCTTCAACGCCCTGCAACCCGGCGGACCGATCCCGCGACCGGACGTCCTGATCGTAGCCCGCGGAGGCGGCAGCATCGAGGACCTGTGGGGCTTCAACGAGGAAGCGGTCGTCCGCGCAGCCGCAGACAGCCAGATCCCGCTGATCTCGGCCGTCGGACATGAAACCGACTGGACGCTGATCGACCTTGCCGCCGACCTGCGCGCCCCGACGCCGACAGGCGCAGCCGAATTTGCCGTGCCGGTGAAGGCCGAGCTGATGGCCATGGTCGACGACCGTTCCCGCAGGCTCAATTCGGGCCTGGTGCGGTTCGTGACTTCCCGGCGCACAGAACTGCGCGCCGCCAGCGCCGCCCTGCCCGCGCCGCAAGACCTTCTCGCCCTGCCGCGCCAGAAATTCGACACGCTGGCCAGCAGCCTGGAACGCGCACTGATCGTGAGCACCAGAACGCACCGGACCCATTACCAGAATTTTGCAGGACGCCTGTCACCGTTGCTCCTGTCTCGCCTGAGCACGAAAGCCCGGCAGGATCTTGTCCAGGCGAGCGAGCGGAAGCAGCGCGCGCTGCAAGTCGCGGTCTCGCAAAAGCGGCATGCCTTCGAAGCCCTGGCCGTGCGGCTGACACCGGCCCGGCTCGCCCAGCAGACGACGCTCGGGACCGAGCGCCTGTCCGGTCTGGGTGACCGGCTTGACCGGGCCTATCTTGCCCGTCTTTCGCAGGAAAAGGCGCGCCTTGACGGTTTGCAGAAACTCCTGAAGTCGCTTTCCTACAAGGATGTACTTGCACGCGGGTATGCCGTGGTGCGCGACGACAGCGGGCAGCCGGTACGCTCGGCAGCAGCGATCGCGTCTGGTGCAGCCCTTTCCATAGAACTGGCGGACGGTACGGTTGACGCCGTCGCGCTCAGCGACAGTGCCGGCCCGAAGCCTGCCAAAGTGAAAAAACCGGCGACCGGCAAGGGACCGGCAACCAGCCAGGGCAGCCTTTTCTGAACGGGTAGAAAACCCTCCGCAATTTCACCAAGATTTAACCACGTCCCTTACGTCAATCTTAAGCCGGCTCGCGTAAGGTTACCTTCGTTCTGACAAGAAATTTTCGGACGGGGGATACTCATGCCTGTGCAGCGCAAGCAATTTGGAAAACGTGGACTGGACCCGCAAGGTCAGGGCCAGTGGGGCCCGAGCCAGAACGGCTATTCGGGCAACAATGCCTATGCTTCGAGCGCCGGCGGGTATGCGCGCGCCGGAGGCGCCGCCGTTCAGGTTGCCGGCGACAGCAGTCTTTCCATCATCGATGCGGTGATGCAGTTCCTCGGTTTCTTTTTCAGCTTCAACGGCCGCATCGGCAGGCTCGGTTACTGGGGTATCGGCACATTCAACCTGATCATGATGGTCGCGGTCATCTTTGCCTATTTCACCGCGATCGAGAACGAGATTCAATACTACGCAAACGCGGACGAACTACTGGCAAGCGGAAGTGGACTGACCATGTGGTTGCTGATCCTGCCGTTCTCCATTTCGAACCTCTCCGTTCAGGTTCGCCGGTTCCACGACAGGGATGTGTCGGGCTATTGGCTGCTCGTCTGGTTCATCCCGATTGTCGGCAGTCTTTTCGCCCTCTGTCAGGGGTTCGCCAACATGTTCTTCTCCGGCACACAGGGACCCAACCGGTTCGATACGCCGCAGAGCCAGGCTCACATCTTCGATTAACCCGAACCCGGGGCAATTCCCCGGCCAGCAACAAAAAACGCCGCCGGAAAGACCTTCCGGCGGCGTTTTGTTTTCTTCATCTCGGCTTTCCCGTCAGGCCATCAGCTCGGGCAGGATGGTGATGATCGAGGGGAATGCCAAAAGGCCTGCGATGGTCAGGACGTCCGCGACGAAGAACGGTACGCAGCCGCGGAAAACTTCCTGCACCGGAATATCCGGCCGCACTCCCGAGACAACGAAACAGTTCAACCCGATCGGTGGTGTGATCAGACAGAGTTCCGCCATCTTCACCACCAGAATGCCGAACCAGATCGAACAGGCCTCACCCGACATGCCGAACGCACTGTCGGCAGCCGACACGCCTTCACCGCCGTTCAGCGCCATCACCGCAGGATAGACCACCGGCAGCGTGAGGATGAGCATGCCGATCGCATCCATGAACATGCCGAGAACGGCGTAAGCCAGGAGGATGCAGACCATCACCACCCAGGGCGAATAATCCAGGGCGACGATGAAGTCCCTGAAAGCGTCCGGCAGGCCGGCGAAACCCAGGAACCGCACGTAGACAAGCACGCCCCAGATCAGGGTGAAGATCATCACCGTCAGTTTCGCGGTCTCGTGCAAGGCCTGGCCGAGCTGCTTGGTGCGCATGCCTTTCATGAACGCAACGACCAGCACCACGAAGGCTCCGAGCGAACCGGCTTCGGTCGGGGTGGCCAGACCGAAGAAGAACGAACAGAAGATGATCGCGACGACGGCGATGATCGGCAGGGTTCCGGGGACGCTTTCAAAGCGCTCTTTCCACGTAAAGCCGCCGACCGGTGGTGCATCGCCACGCCAGGCGGCAACGGCCACGATGATGCCGACGTAGATCAATGCCGAGAACACGCCCGGCAGGAAACCGGCGATCAAGAGCTTGCCGACCGACTGTTCCACCAGAATGGCGTAGATCACCAGGATTGCGGACGGCGGGATGAGCGAGGCCAGCGTGCCACCGGCGGCAACGACGGCAGCCGACAGTCGTTTGGAATAACCGGCGGCCAGCATTTCGGGAATGGCGACGCGCGCAAAGACCGCGGCCGTTGCCACAGATGCACCTGATACAGCTGCGAAACCGGCGGTGGAGAACACCGTGCCCACGGCCATGCCGCCCGGCAGCCAACCCAGCCAGCGCTTCGCCGCTTCGAAAAGCTGCTTGGTAAACCCGGCGTAGAAAGCCAGGAAGCCGATCAGAATGAATGTCGGCAGCACCGACAGGGCATAGGTGACCGACTTGGAATGCGGGATCGTGCCGGCCATCTGCAAGGCCACGAAGAAGCCTTTCGAGAATCCCATTTTCAGGGAGAACAGCACGATAAGGCCGACCAGTCCCGTAAAGGCCGCGGCAAAAGCCACACGCACACCCAAGACAACGAGGACCAGCAGGACGCCGGTCATCAGGAGGCCAACTTCAAACGGCGTCATCGCGCGCCTCCTTCTTCCACGTCATCGCCAAAGGCTTCTTCGATCTCGTGTTTGGCGTGTTCCTCGACACCCTCGATCATCGGCACGCAATAGGCTTCACGAGACGGGTTCACGACCAGACGGGCGTACCCGTAGATCTGCATGCACAGGCGCAGGAACAGGAGACTGAGCGCGACCGGAACCATCAGCTTGGACGGCCAGGTTGGCAGGCGGATATCCATGGTGCTGTCGCCGATCGTCCAGGACCGGTCGAAATGGTACCAGGAGCCCCAGATCAGGAGCGCGACCGTGAAGGCGATCAGGATGACACCCAGCATTTCGCAGATGTAAAGCGTCCGGCCGCTGAGCCGGCCGAGCACGATCTCCATGCGGATATGGCCCCCGACGCGTTGGCAATAGGCAATACCGGCGAAAGCGAAGATGGCCATTGCCTGTTCGGTGATGTCGATGAAGCCGGGTACCGGGGTGTTGAAGCCCAGGCGGCCGACAACCTGAAGGACAGCCAGCAGCATCAAGGCCAGGATGGCTCCTGCGGCAAACAGGTTGAAGGCATTCTCGACGTGAGCGAGCCAGCCGTCAAAGCGGATATAGGTGACCGGGCGCTCCGAAACGGAACGTCCTCCGGGATCGATTGTGTTCATGAGTTAAGCCCCGAGCATTGGCTTCCCGGCGCAGGTCGCGCCGGGAAGAGTGTGAAACAGTCCAGGCTTGCCGGGCTTATTCCGCGAGGGTCGACTTGACCATGTCCAGGATGTCCTGCGCCGGCAGACCGTTGGCGGACTGCTCTTCCACCCAGGCGGCCTGGATCGGACCGGCCTTTTCGGCAAAGGCAGCCAGTTCGGCATCGGAGAACTCAATCTGCGTCACACCGCGGCTTTCCAGTTCCGGCCACCACTTTTCGTAGACCTTGTCATAGGTCTCCAGGTAATGCGCCAGGGCCGGCTCAACCGAGCTGTCGAGAGCTGCCTTGAAGTCGTCCGGAAGGGCATTGTAAGCGTCGATGTTCACGATCACCGGGCACTGCACGGTTCCCGGGTTCAGGTTCTTGGTCCACCAGTTGGCGACTTCAACCACCTTGAACGACAGATGCGCATGCGGTGCGAAGCTGGCAGCCGCCACCGTGCCGGAATCAATCGCCTGATAGGTTTCCGAAGCGGTCACGGAGGTCGGCACCGCGCCGACAGATTCCATCAACTGGCCGATGCCGCCAAGGGCACGCACGCGCATGCCGTCAAAGTCGGAAATCGAGCTCGGCACATCGCCCTTGCCAGCAAAGTTGTACTGCGGCATCGGCGAAGGCATCAGAGCCTGAGCGTTCCAGCGGCCAAGGTCTTCCTTAACGGCGGGATGCTCATAGAGCTTCATCGATACCTTGATTTCCTGGTCTAGGTCCTTCACGCCCAGGAACGGCAGTTCCAGAACCGTCAAGCTCGGGTTCTTGTCCGGGTGATAGGAGGCGCAGATCTGCGCCATTTCGAACGCACCGAAGGAAATACCGTCGAGGTTCTCGCGAGACTTCGACAGGGCTTCGCCGTACTGCAGTTTGATTTCGAACTTGCCGTCGGTCTTTGCGGCCACTTCTTCGGCCAGCTTTTCGACATGCTCGGTAAACGCACGGCGCTTGCCCCAGAGCGACACGTTCCAGGTTACGTCGGCGGCGAAGGTTTCGGTGGCGAATACCAGAGACAGCGCAGCCGCGGATACAGCGGTTGCGGATTTCAGTGAAAAGAGCATGCAATCCTCCCAAGACGTTTGCTCATTTCCTTGACAGCTCGGCCTGAACACCTCCGCGCACAAGCCCGTGCCAAGTCGATGAGCCTGTAGCATGACCCGTGCCAGTTCTTGCTGGCAACACTTTCCGGCAGGAAATCGATGCTTCTTTCCGCCCCACCCTCGAATTGCTGCAGTGCAGCTCGGCAAGATCTTGCCGATAGCCCGATACCCTCGGCGGATTTCCGCCGGTTCGGGATGATGTGGGGAGCTTGTCTGCCAGCTTCGAACCGCCGTCTCATGTCCCGATTACCTCCATCCTGAGGAGGACCATCAGGTCTTTCTCGAAGGATGCGCAGCACACTCGGGAGCCAGCGGCCCGTCCTTCGAGACAGCGCTCACGGGCTTCCTCAGGATGAGGCTGGATGTTGGAGCATCGTTCGGGTGAATGCTCTCGGGAATGCCTATCCCTCGACAGTCTCGGCATTCGCCTGATCGCGGCTGAGGCCGAGGCGGGTCATTTTTTCGTTGAGCGTTCGCCGCGGCAGGTTGAGTTCCTGCATCACGTCGGCCATCCGCCCACCGTGACGACGCAAGGCACCTTCGATCAGGTTGCGCTCATAGGCGTCCATCAGCTCCTTCAGTCCACCTTCAACGGGAACCGGTCCCGTTTCCCGCTGGCCGGTCACCAGTTCTTCCAGCGGCTGCGGCGAGACCGGTGCGTTGAGCACGAAGCGCTCGGCGGCGTTGCGCAGCTCCCGGACGTTTCCGGGCCAGCCATAGGTCTGCAGGAACGCCTCGTCGCGAGCGCTTGTGGCCGGGGCATCCAGACCATACTGGGCGGCGAAGCGGTTCAGGAACGTGTCGAACAGCAGGAGCGCATCACGGCCTCGTTCGCGCAGTGGCGGTACCCGCAGTTCAATCGTATTCAGCCGGAAGAGCAGGTCCTCGCGCAGCCGTCCGCTGCGCACAGCTTCCCTGGGGTCGACATTGGCGGCGCTGACCAGACGGATATCGACATCGACGGGTCTTGTGCCGCCGATACGGTCTACCTTTTTCTCCTGCAGCACGCGCAACAGCTTCGGCTGCAACGCCAGCGGCATGGAGACAATCTCGTCCAGGAACAGGACGCCGCCACTTGCCGCCTCGATCCTTCCTGTCCTTTGCTTGTCTGCACCGGTGAAAGCGCCGGCCTCATGGCCGAACAGCTCCGCTTCCACCATGGCCTCCGGCAGGGCTGCCGCGTTGATCGCCATGAAAGGCCCCGCCTTGCGCGGGCTGAAATCATGCAGAGCCTGGGCAATCACTTCCTTGCCTGTGCCGGTTTCACCGGTAATGAGAACCGCAGCATCCGTTGCAGCAAAATGCAGGATTTGCTGGCGCAGGGCCTGCATGGCGGGGCTATTGCCGATCAGGCGGCTTTCCAGACCCGCGCTATCGAGCAATTGCGTGCGTAGCGAACGGTTCTCCAGAACAAGCGCACGCCTGTCACACGCCCGGCGAACCACGTCGGCAATCAGATCTGGATCGAACGGCTTTTCGACAAAGTCATAGGCCCCGGCCCGCATCGCCTCGACCGCCATCGGCACATCGCCGTGACCGGTAATCAGCACCACTGGAAGATCCGCGTCGAGCGCCCCGATCTTGCGCAGAAGCGAGACGCCGTCTTCCCCGTCCAGCATCACATCCGAAACGACGCAACCCCGGAATTCGGCGGACAATCTGGCAAGCGCCTGACCTGCCGTTGCAACTTCATGGGTTTCAAAACCTGCAAGTCTTATCCATTGCCGCAGGGCCGCGCGCATGGACGGATCGTCGTCGACGATGAGGACTGGAATCTTCTGGGAAAGGTCGGTCATTCTGCGGCTTCTGGTTCCCGTTCGGTCCTGGTGCCGGAGGCCCTGTCACCGGCGCTGTCACTGGCTCTTTCACTGGCTTTCTCGCCGGACAAGGCAGGCAGACGCAATTCGAACACAGCACCCTTGGGGGTGTTTGCACGCACCGACAAGCTGCCGCCCAGGTCCTCCGCGAGCCGCATCGATATGGCAAGGCCGAGCCCCATGCCCCCGCTGCTGGTCTTGGTGGAAAAGAACGGGTCGAAGATCCGTTCCTTCAGGTCCTCCGGGATGCCGGGGCCGTTATCGGAAATTGCCAGCACCAGCTCTGTCCCTTGCCGTTCCGCGTGCAGTTTGACTTCACCGGCCTCTTCGCCCGCCGTTGCATCGGCACCGTTGCGCAAGAGATTGACCAGGATCTGCTCGATCCTGAGCGGAGCGGTTTCCGCCTCCAGCGGATCGGGCGGAAGGTCCAGTTTCAAAAGGCAGCCGGTCTCTTCAAACCGGGGCCGCACGATCTTTTCGGCGGTCCGGACACTTTCTGTCAGGTCAATCTTCTCGATACGGCTTTCACCGGGCCGCGCAAAGCGCTTCAGTTCCTGCGTGAGGCTGGCCATGCGCATCTGCAGGGAATCGATTTCGTCAAGGTTTTCCGAGGCGGTTTCCGTGTCGCCCTTTTCCAGGAACTTGCGTGTTCCGGCAACGAACATGCGCAAGGCCGCCAGCGGCTGGCTGAGTTCGTGCACGACTGCCGCGGACATTTCGCCCACAGCCGCCAGACGGCTGGAGCGGGCAAGGCCGCGCTGTGCTTCCAGAAGCTCTTTTTCAACGCGCCGCCGTTCCTGAATCTCCTCCACCAGACGGGTGTTCAGCTCTTTCAGTCCGGCCGATTCCTGACGCAGCAACGCGGAGGCCTGGCGCAGACGCCGACCGCGCAGTACAAGGACAATGACCGCATATACAAGGCAGAGCGAAATGGTTGCCGCCCAGATCGGCAGCACGCTCTTGCGGGTCTCTTCCACCGGGACCAGGAAATGCAGGGTCCAGCCAAGCAGGCCGACATCCGCCGAATTGTGCCGGTAGTTCTTGCCGTCGATGACGAGCTGCTGTCTTTCCTGATCCAAACTATCGCTGACCGGGGACAATTCCCGACCGGCATACTGGCGCGTTGCCTCAATCATCTGGCGCACCTCCTGCGGCAGCGCCGTCAACGTCCGGTAGCGCCAATCGGGCTGGCTCGACAGGAAAATCACGCCATTGGCGTCGGAGGCAAAGACGGTCTCACCACCTTCGGCCCAGGCTTCTTCCAGGGGGCCCATGTCCACCTTGACCACAGCCACACCAACCGGCTTGCCGCTGACCGGCGTCGGCCGTGCCAGGAACAAGCCCGGCTCGTCCGAGGTCGCGCCGATTGCAAAGAAGCGACCTTCCTCGCCTTCAATGGCGGCTGAAAAATAAGGCCTGAAACCGTAGTTTCGGCCGACCAGCGACAAGTCTTCCTGCCAGTTGCTGGACGCCAGGGTCGTGCCTTCAGCATTCATGACATAGAGCAGATCCACGCCTGAATTTTCGGCCATTTCCTGCAGGAACCGATTGGCGCTTTCCGATGGCTGGCCAAGGCCCAGCGCTGACGTTGCGCGGGGATCCCGCGCAATCATGTAAGGCAGATAGCGGTACTTCTGATATTCGCCCAAAATCGTCTGGCGATAAAGCGTCAGCCGCTCGGCGGCCTTCCTGTCAACGCTGTCCTCATCCAGCTCCATGAAGAGCTGAACCAGCATGAAGGCGACAGCCACGAGCAGGAACGGTGGCAGGGCCAGATAGAGCCAGCGGTTTGACATGGCTCCATATTGCGCATTTTTTTCATTCCCGCCACCCGACCGGCTATCAGAACAAGTTGGTGACATTGATGCGCGTCAAGGACTCACCACATTCAGACCTATAGATTTTTAACGAGGCTGGTTCGATGACATGATACCGGCCGCTGGAGGGATATATGCCTATCAAAGATATTTTGACCGTTCTGGATCTCGCAGGTGACCAGCCGGCCGCCAAATACGCCCTGGAATTCGGCCGAAACTACGATGCCCATGTCACCGGACTGGCTGTGTCGTTCGAGCCGGTCGTTCCCGCATTCGCGGCCGCGCCGATGCCGGTCGACTATTTGCAGGCAGCACACGAACAGGCGGTTGCCGCGGCCACCGAGGCCAAGAAGGAATTCGACGAGCTGGCCCGTCTGGCAGGTGTGAAGAGCGAAAGCAGGCTCGCGGAAATCCTCACCGGCGGCCCCCTGGAAAACGTGCTGGTTCATTGCCGCCCGACAGACCTGGTGGTCATCGGTCAGGCCAATCCGGACAAGCCGGAGCCGATGCGTGAACTCTTGATCGAGACCGTCCTGTTTGAAAGCGGCGTACCGGTTCTGCTTGTGCCTTACATCGGCAGCAAATCCTTCCAGCCGAAGAACGTGCTGGTTGGCTGGGACGGCAGCTCCACCGCGACACGGGCCATCCATGCGGCTCTGCCCGTTCTGGAAAAGGCGGAGAAGATCACGGTCCTGGTCGTCGAGAAGAAAGCCACGAAAGCAACCGGCCAACCGGGTGCCGACGTCGCCAACTATCTGGCACGCCACAACATGGATGTCACCGTCGAGGTTGTCACCAACCCGCAAGCCGGCATTGCCGACACGGTGCTCAACCATGTCTCCGACAACAGCAACGATCTGGTTGTGATGGGCGGTTACGGCCACAGCCGCATGCGTGAATTCCTGTTCGGCGGGGCAACCCGGGAAATCCTGGAAGCCATGACCGTACCGGTTCTGATGGCCCATTAAGCCACTGGCGCACACTCGATCGCCGAGATTTTGCGATGCATGAAGCCCGCGAACCTGACACACTCCGGTCCGCGGGCTTTTTTTGACCGGAAAACATGATGAAACTGCAGGCTCGAAACACCGGCAAGGCCGGACGCTCGTCTGCAACCACCCTGTTGTTTTTCGCTTCTTGTTCGTGAATTTTGCGACGCGAGACCTAGGTTCGTTTCAGACGCCTTGTTCCTTGCGGAGCTTTTCAAAGGATCGATCTCATGACCATTCGCAACCTCGACGGTTTCTTTGCGCCAGGATCGATAGCCATTATCGGCCCTTGCAGGCATCCGGGCGTCCTGACCAGCAAGTTGATTTCCTGCCTGCAGGATATCGAGGCCGGCCATCCGGTAACGCTCGTCGGGATCGACGAGGATGTCCCTTTCAAGGGCCGAAAGGTCGCTCGGCTGGCCGATCTGGAGAAAATGCCGGATCTGGCAATTTATCTCGCCAAAGCGGAAGCGCTGCCGGAAAAGATCCGGATCCTTGCTGCCGGTGGAACCAAGGCCGTGCTTATCCCTTCGCCCGGATTTGAAACTTGGCCTGAAGAGTTGCTTCAGGAGTGCCGCGAAGCCGCGCAGGCGACGAACTTGCGACTTATCGGACCAGGCACGCTTGGCCTTGCCGTTCCCGCCAGGGGACTTAACGCACTCCTCAGCGCGGAGCGCCCCGAAAAGGGGGAAGTCGCGTTTTTCGCTCGTTCCGGTACCGTGCTCAATGCAACGCTTTCCTGGGCGAAGACCCACAACACCGGATTTTCCGCTGTCGTTTCTCTCGGCGCGCGGATGGATGTCGATATCAGCGACCTGATCGACTATTTCGCGCAGGACTATCATACCCGTGCGATCGTGCTTCACCTGGAAGGCATCGCGGTCCCGCGAAAGTTCATTTCCGCCGCCAGGGCAGCTGCCCGCAGCAAGCCGGTAATCGTGATCCGCTCCGGCAAGAGCCGGGATACAGGCGGCTCGGGCAGAACCCACGCCGGGCGACTCGCACGAACTGACCGGGTCTATGAGACCGTGTTTCGCCGCACCGGCCTTTTGCGGGTGCATGATCTTGACGAGATGTTCGAGGCACTGGAAACCCTCTCCCACATTCGCGTTCCCCGCTGCGACAAGCTTGCCGTCATTGCGAACGGGCGCAGTCTTGCCAGTCTTGCCGTCGACAGGCTGATGGATCTGGGCGGCTCCTTCGCCGAGCTTGGCACCGAAACTCGAACAGCCCTTGAAGACACCAGCCGGAGCCATGCCGGCCTGTCGGTGACACCCGCTGCCGATGGTTCGGTAATCCTGAAGGAGAACGTGACACCGGAACAGATCACCGAGGCAATCGTCACGGTGTTGAAAGATCCGAATGTGGATGGTGCGGTCGTGCTTCAGGCTGCCAGTGCCTTCCAGCCCTTGTCGGCCATCGCAAAGGCAATTGCCGATGCGGCGGCACTGGACAGGCGACGCACCGGGCGGCGCAAGGCCCTTGTCGCCGGTCTTATCGGTGGTGATGGGGCAACGCGTGCTGCCCTTTCCCAAGCGCGCATCCCGAACTATGCCAGCCCGGCAGAGGCTGCCCGCAGCCTGATGCATCTGGCGCATGATGCGCAGGCGCGCGAATTCCTTATGGCGGCCCCGGCCAGCCTGCCCAGCACGTTTTCACCTGATGTTGCGCGGGCACGCGGCATTGTCACAGCGGCGCTACAGGAAGACCGCACCTGGCTCAGCCCGCCGGAAGTGGTCTCCGTTCTGGAAGCATATGATCTGCCGATCATGGCAACCGCCATGGCGACAACGCCAGAGGAAGCCGGCAAACTGTCGGAGCCTTTCTTCAAGACCGCGGCTCATTGCGTTGCCAAGCTGATTTCACCGGATCTGCCGTTCAAGTCGCGCATCGATGGTGTGCGGCTGGGGCTGGAAAGCCCTGAAGCCGTCCGTCACGCGGCACAAGAACTGATCGAAAAGACCAGACGGGACTACCCGGACGCCCGGATCGCCGGGCTCTCCATTCATCCGATGCTGGAAGACCGGCACGGGCTGGAACTTTATATGGGCGTTGCCGAAACACAGGACTTCGGCCCGGTCCTGGTGTTCGGCCATGGTGGTACCGCAATCGAGGAAAGCGAAGACGTCGCGCTGGAATTGCCGCCGCTGGATCTCAATCTGGCAGAAGCACTGATTTCCCGCACACGAATTGCCAGGCTTCTGGATGGCGGACCGGCGCGCCCAGCCCTCGACAAGGCAGCCCTTGCCCAGGCGCTGGTGAAACTCTCCCAGATCACCATCGATATTCCCGAGATACAGGAACTCGACATCAACCCACTGGTTGCCCTGCCGAGCGGGCTTATCGGGCTCGATGCCCGCATGACGTTGTGCCATCCGGAAAAGCGACCGGGACGTGCCGGCAGTTCCCGCCTGGCCATCGCCCCCTATCCCCAGGAATGGGAACAGACACTTGAGTTGAAGGATGGGCACGAGATCTTCATCCGGCCCGTGCGCCCGGAGGACGAGGACCTGTTCAAGACGTTTTTCGAGCAGGTAACACCCGAAGACCTGCGCCTAAGGTTCTTTGCACCTGTGCGCGATTTCAGCCACAGGTTCCTGTCCCGGCTGACGCAGCTCGACTATGCCCGCGCAATCGCCTTTGCTGCCATCGAACCCAAAGACGGCAGTTTGCTCGGCGTCGTCCGCCTGCACGCGGATCCCGACCATCAAACCGGCGAATACGCGATCATGGTCCGCTCCGACCTGAAGGGACAGGGCCTCGGCTGGACCTTGATGAAACTGCTCATTCGCTACGCCAGGGAAGACGGCATCGAGGTCATCAAGGGCGAGGTTCTGAAAGAAAACACCTCGATGATCTCCATGTGCCAGTCGCTCGGCTTTTCCGTCGGCACTTCTCCGGACGATCCCGGCATAGCCCTCGTGACGCTGCCTGTGGCGGAAGTGCCGGAACAAATCTGAACGCGTTGCGCAGTCCGCAACGCATCTGATTGCCGTTTGCCTGTCAGCACGCCCACATGGGCGTTGCCCCAAACAAAAAACGCTCCCCGCAAGGAGGAGCGTCCCGGGTGGTTCATCTGCAGATGCTCAGTGCGTTGCGGCCATACCGAAAGGCAGTTGTTCGCGGGCGTTCTTGTACCATTCGATGATCTTCTTGCGCTCGTCTTCTTCCATGAAGGAGACGTTGGCGGGCGGCATGGCGTTGGTAACGCCTGCCTGGAGGTAGATCTGCTTTGCGGCGCGCACGACGTCTGCCTTGGTTTCCAGATGCAGGCCCTTGGGTGCCCAGTGGATGCCTTCGTAGAAGGGTTCGCGGGCGTGGCACATGCCGCAGCGGCCGGGAATGATGTTCATGACATCATCGATGCCTTCCGCATTGGCGAATACCTGTTCGGTCTGCGTCAGCGGACGGGCCTCCGAAGCTTCCCAGGTATCCTGCTGGAGCGGTGCCATGGACAGCTGGATAATGGCGACGAACAGGATCGCCGTTGCCAGCCAGGTCCAGGTCGGTGCCGGAGCACCCGTGTGCTTGGTGTTGAAGTAATGCCGGATGGTGACCCCCATCAGGAAGACAAGGGCAGCGATCAACCAGTTGTATTCCGAGGCGAAGGCGAGCGGGTAGTGGTTGCTCAGCATGAGGAACACGACCGGCAGGGTCAGGTAGTTGTTGTGGGTGGAGCGCAGCTTGGCGATCTTGCCGTATTTTGCGTCCGGGGTCCGCCCTGCCTTCAGGTCCGCCACCACGATCTTCTGATTCGGAATGATGATGAAGAACACGTTCGCGGTCATGATCGTCGCGGTGAAGGCACCGAGATGCAGCATGGTGGCGCGGCCGGTGAAGATCTCGTTGTACCCGTATCCCATGGCCACCAGCAGCGCGAACAGCAGCAGCATCAGCAGCGTCGGGCTTTCGCCGAGCTTCGACTTGCACAGCCGGTCATAAACCAGCCAGCCGATGGTCAGAGAACCGGCGGAAATCAGGATACCCTGCCACAGGGCAAGATCGGCCTTTGCCGGATCGATCAGGTAAAGCTCGCCGCCGACCCAGTAGACGACCATCAGGAGAGCCGCGCCGGACAGCCACGTGGAATAGCTTTCCCATTTGAACCAGACCAAGTGTTCCGGCATGTTTTCCGGGGCCACCAGGAACTTGCGGATGTGATAGAAGCCGCCGCCGTGGACTTGCCATTCCTCGCCATGGGCACCCTTGGGCAGGTCCGGGGCTTTCTTCAGGCCAAGGTCCAACGCGACGAAATAGAACGACGAGCCGATCCAGGCCATCGCCGTAATCACGTGCAGCCAGCGAACCGCAAAGGCGATCCAGTCCCAAATGATGGCAATGTCCAGCATTGCTTCCCCTCCAAATTCGTTTGACCCAAGCTAGCTCATGCAAGAATTTTCTGGTATCTCGGGATAATTCCGAGCAGTTTCAAAAAAATCGGAACAATAAACCGGCCCGGTTGGACATCCTCATGGCGTATCTGGAAAACATCCGAACCTTTCTGCGCGTTTACGAGCTGGGCAACATGTCCGCCGCCGCACGCGATCTGCGGATTTCCTCCGCCGTCGCGTCGTCGCGGGTGTCCCAACTGGAAGAGCACCTGAACGTTCGCCTGTTCCAGCGAACCACCCGAGCCCTTAGCCCGACAGAGCATGGCAACTTGTTCTATCGCGGTGCAACAAAAATAATCGAGGCGGTGGAAGAAGCAGAAGCGGAGATCAGCAATGTCACCCGTTCACCGCGCGGCACGCTGTTTGTTGCCGCCCCCATCGGCATGGGCCAGCGGCTGATCGCCCCGGCGATCCCGAAATTCAAGGAAGCCAATCCGCTGATCGACATTCGCCTGCGCCTGTCCGACCGCAAGGTCGACCTGACGGGCGAAGGTCTCGATGCCGCGTTCTTCCTTGGCCTGCCGGAAGATTCCAATCTCAAGATCCGCAAGATCGCCGATTGCGACCGGCTGCTTTGCGCCTCTCCGGAGTATCTCGCCCGCAAGGGCAACCCGAAAACAAGCGACGAGCTTGCCGCCGGCCGCCATGACTGCCTCAACATGCGTTATCCCGGTGCACCGGAATTCCAGTGGCCGCTGCAGACGGAAAATGGCGTCAAGCGCGTCGCAGTGTCCGGCCCGTTCGAATCCGACCATGGCGATGTCCTGACCGGCTGGGCGCTGGAAGGCCACGGCATCGTGCTGAAACCGACATTTGAAGTTGCCGACTATCTGGCTTCGGGAAAACTGGTGCCGGTGCTCGAAAACGAACCGCCAATCCCGGTGCAGATGGCCTGCCTTTACACGCACCGCCGCCGCCAGGACCCGAAAGTACGCCTGTTCCTGGATTTCATGGTGGCGCATATCCAGAAGTCACTGGCGGAGTTGGCGAACGCCCACTGAGGGTTAGCCTTCTCACCTCTTCACCAAGACCTCATGGAAGATCGCGGAGACCGGCGGCTCTCTCCACGAGTGCCTTGATCTCGGCACGCAAAACCTCAGCAAAGCTTTTCACCAGCAGGGAAAGCGGCCGGTTGGCCGGAGTAAGCAGCGACATGTTGAGGAAGCACTCCGGCTTGAAAGGCCGGAAGACCAGGCTGTTCCGGTCGCCGAAACTTTCCTGGTGGCTGATCGCCGACAACCCCTCGCAGATCGTGTAGCACAGACCTTCGGAAACCAGCTGCAGCGCGGGCAGAAACGTCCTGAGCTCGAAGCGTTTGTTGAGCCTTGCTCCCGCCTCATTGAAGGCCTTGCGGGTCTGTTCGCTGATCGAGTGATCGTCAAACAGCATCGCCATCGGCTTGCCATCAAGATCAGCGGGTGTGATGACTTTCTTGCGGGCAAGCGGATCGTCCTTCGGCACAGCGCAGACCCCCGGCAAGGCAAAGACTTCCGAGATAATGGTCCGCCGCGGCTCCGGTGTTTCGGCAAAGCCGATATCGTATTGCTGGGAGGCGATCCAATCGGTGACGACGGGCGATGAGCGCATCATCAGCGAGGCTTCGATGTCCGGTTTATCCCGCAAGAAGTTGGCCAGAACCCGGGGCATGAAGAAACTGGAGGCAGCCGGATTGCAGGCAATACGCAGCTTGCCTTTTTCCAGGTTGCCGATGTCCTGCAGCGTGCGGGTGGAACGTGTCAGCCGTTCCAGTAGAAACTCCGCTTCCTCCAGAAAATAATGCGCTTCGGGCTTGGGCACGAGGCGGCCGCGTTCTCGCTCGAACAGCTGGAAGCCGACCTCCCGTTCCAACCCTGCGATCATGGCGCTGACGGCAGGCTGCGTTCGCCCCAGCGCACGCCCTGCTTCGGAGACGGATCCGGTGCGCATCACCTGCACGAAAGTCTGCAATTGGCGGAAGGAGAGGTTCATAACCAAACTATAAAGTCACTCTATCAAAGTAGCAATATTTCGAATTTGCCTTTATGGATTAGCCAACTCCATACTCCCCTTCCAGACAGAGGGTGTTCGAGCGCCAAAAAAAGGGCGCCAACAATACGGGGGTGGTTTTGGAACGGTTCACGCAGTGCCTTTTGACGGCTCTGATCCTGATCGTTGCGCTTGGCCAGTTTGTTCAGGTCGTCACGCGCTACGTGCTTCAGGTCCCGGTGATGGGGCTGGAAGAAACGATCATGTATCCGACGCTGTGGCTCTATATTTTCGGCGCGGTCAACGCCTCGCGGGAAAACAGCCACATCCGCGCCAACGTCCTTGAAATCTTTCTCAAGACAGAGCGCCAGCACACCATACTGGCCATCGTCGGCGAGTTGATCAGCCTCGTTGTCGGCATCTGGCTGCTGACCTGGGCGTGGGACTACACCCGCTATGCCTGGCGGGTCTGGCGCGAGAGCCCGACCCTTTACATCCCGACCTTCTATGCAGATGTCGCGCTGGTCGTCGGGCTGGTGCTGATGATGGCCTACACCGTCACCTATCTGCTGATGCATGTCCGCAGCCTGCGGACGGCGGAAGGAGGCGCACGATGATCGAGATCGCGCTTCTGGCCATTCTTGTTCTGGTTATCACGCTGACCCTGGGCGTCCCGCTGCCCTGGTGCTTCGGCGCCGCACTGATGGTCATGTATTTCATCGGCGACGTAACCATGAAAGGCATGGTACTCTGGGGCTTCCAGCAGCTCGGCAACCCGGCGCTGCTTGCCATTCCTCTGTTCGTTCTGGCCGGCACCATCATGTCGGAAAGCGGAATTGCGGCGGCCTTACTGCGGTTCGTCAATGCCTTTGTCGGTCATGTCCGTGGTGGTCTGGGTGTCGTCGCGGCGGTCAGCTGTGCCATCATCGGTGCAATTTCCGGTTCGGGCCTCACCGGTATTTCCGCCATCGGGCCTCTGCTCATTCCCGAAATGGAAAAGCGCGGTTATCCGCGGGAATACGCCACCGCGCTGATCGCAAACTCGTCGATCCTCGGCCTGTTGATCCCGCCGTCCCTCTCCATGATCCTGTTCGGCTGGGTAACGGACACGTCGATTGCAGCCTGTTTCCTGGCAACGCTCGGCCCGGGCCTCCTGATCATGTTCAACTTCTCGGCCGTGAACCTCTGGATGGCGCGCAAGTTCAACCTGGTTCTGGACGAAAAGCCGACTGCGCGAGAGTTCACCGCCGATATCACGAAACGCGGCATCTATGCCTTTCCGGCCCTCCTGATGCCGGTGATGATCCTTGGCGGCATCTACGGCGGCATCATGACACCGACCGAATCCGCCGCCCTTGCCGTCATCTACGCAATCCCGGTCGGCTTCCTGATTTACAGGGGCCTGCGTCTCGACAACTTCCTCTTTGCCGGCAAGGAAGCGGCAACGGCTGTCGGCGCGATCATGCTGATGATCCTGTTTTCCATGATCCTGGGGCAGATGTTCGTCTATGAGGGCGTGCCGCAGAAACTGGTCAGCGTCATCTTCGGCATCACCGAGAACAAGGTCGTTCTGCTGATCCTCATCAACATCCTGCTCTTCCTGATCGGCATGGTCGTCAACGATGCCACCGCCATCATCCTGGTGGCGCCGCTTCTGCTGCCGCTGATGCAGGCGCTTGACATCAGCCCGGTCCAGTTCGCCGCGATCATGGGCGTCAACACCGCCATGGGTGGGGTCACCCCGCCCTATGCGTCGATCCTCTATCTCGGCGCACGCATCGGCAAGGTGAAGGTCACCAAGGTCATTCCGCCGGCGATGTTCCTGGTGCTCACGGGATATGTGCCGGTGGTCTTCCTGACCTCTTTCTGGCCGGATCTTTCACTCTACCTGCCGCGTCTCTTTGGCTACTGAGCCGGCTCATAAACACAGAACCGAACCGACTTTCTTGGGAGGACAAACATGAAAACCACGGGGAACACCAATATGAAGAAATTTCTGACCGCGACCGCCGTCGCAACACTGATCGGGCTTTCCGGCGCTGCCCAGGCGGCCGATTTCAAGATGAGCCATGTCCGCCCGCAAGGCGCCACCATAGACGTTGAACTGAAGGCCTATGCCGAAGCCGTGAAGGAAGCCACCGGCGGCGACGTCAACATCGAGATCTACGCCGCTTCGGCACTAGGTGACTACACCACCGTCCAGGAACGAGTTTCCGTCGGCGCCATCGAAATGGCAACCCAGCCGGCGGCAACCGGCACGGACCGGCGCATGCAGATCGCGTCCGTGCCGTTCCTTGCCTCCAACTGGGAAGACGCCCGCAAGATCTATGGGCCTGGCGGTGTGCTGCACGAGACCATGGCTGAACTGTTCTCAAAGCAGGACATCACCATGCTCGCGGCCTATCCGGTCTATTTCGGCGGTATTTCGCTTAACCGCGACGCTGTCACGCCGGGCACCACCGAGCCGAAGGGCATCAAGGTTCGTGTCCCAGGCATCAAGAGCTTCCAGCTCACCGGTGAGGCGCTCGGCTATATTCCGGCACCGATCCCCTTCTCCGAAGCCTTCACGGCCATTCAGGTCGGCGTGGTCGACGGTGTCATCGGCTCCGGCGCGGAAGGCTACTACGCGTCGTTCCGGGACGTGACCAAGTCCTACATTCCAGCGAACACCCATTTCGAGGTCTGGTTCATGATCATCTCCAACGAGGCGCTTTCCGGTCTCGATGAAGACGACCAGGCGGCCATGAGGAAGGCTGCTGAAGATTTCGAGGCGGCACGCTGGGTTGTTGCCGAGGAAGACCAGGGCAAATGGGAACAGCGTCTTGCCGACGAACTCGACGCGAATGTGGTTGAACTCACCGACGAACAGCTTGCAGGCATGGCCGCCAAGGTTCGCGAAACGGTCTGGCCGGAGCTTCTCAACGATGTCGGTCAGGAGTGGGGCCAGTCGATCCTAGACAAGGCCCTGAACTGAGGGGCCCCTCACTGAGGTGTGCTGAACTGACAGCCGTGAACCGCTGGGCGGCAACCGCCGCCCGGACATTGATCTTATTCGGGAAACATCATGGAATCGGACTACGCCATCATTGGTGGAGGCGTCGTGGGGCTTTCCGTTGCCTGGGGTCTGCTCCAGCGCGGCAGGTCGGTCACCGTTCTTGACGGTGACGACGGCAGTTTCCGCGCCAGCCGAGGCAACTTTGGCCTCGTCTGGGTGCAATCCAAGGGCATGAAACAGCCTGCCTATGCCCGCTGGTCTCAGCGCTCCGCCGCCGCGTGGGCAAATTTCGCAGCCAGCTTGCGCGAAGCCACCGGCTTTGACGCTGCGCTGGAGCAGAAGGGCGGCTACGATCTCCATTTCTCGGACGAGACACTAGCCGAGACAGTTGCCCAGTATGAAATTCTGAAGGCAAAGCTTGGCGGTGATTATCCTTATGAAATCCTGGGCCACAACGAACTGCGCCGGGAAGAGCCGGAAGTCGGCCCGAAGGTTGCCGGGGCCATTCTTCATCATCAGGACGGCCACGCCAATCCGTTGAAGTTGCTGCGAGGCCTTACTGCCGGTGTACGCGGCAACGGCGGAACCGTGCTGAACGGCAAGACGGTCGACACGGTCACGCGTGACAGCTCTTTCAGGATCAACTGCAGCGATGGCACCGTGGTCGAAGCGAACAAGCTGGTGCTGGCTGCCGGTCTCGGTTCGGCTGCACTCGGCCCGAAACTCGGCTTCAAGGCGCCTATCCGGCCGCAGCGCGGCCAGGTTCTGATTACGGAAAAACTGCCCAGAATCCTCAACCGGCCATCCCTGATTGCACGCCAGGTCGATGAAGGTGGCATACAGATCGGCGCGACCAACGAAGAAGTCGGCTTCAACGACAAGGTCACCGCCAAGGGGCTTGCCGGTCTCGCGGCGGAAGCGATCGCCGCCTATCCCATTCTGGCCAAGGCTCAACTGGTGCGCAGCTGGGGTGCCTTGCGCGTTCTCTCGCCTGACGGCCTGCCGATTTATCAGGAAAGTCCGGAGATGCCGGGCGCGTTCCTCGTGACCTGTCATAGCGGCATCACGCTAGCCGCCGCCCATGCCTCTTTCCTGCCCGACTGGCTGGAAAAGACAAACACGGCGCCAGACCTGGAGGTGTTCAGTGAAGACCGCTTCGCCCTTTCGTGAGCTGGAACAAGGTACCGGGCGGGTCCGCGTTCGCTTCGCCGGCAAGGACCTGATGCTGCGCGACGGTGGTAATCTGGCAGCCGAACTTCTGGCTGCCGGTGTCCGTTCCTTCCGGCAGACGCCCGTTTCAGGCGCAGAGCGTGGGCCGTTCTGCATGATGGGCGCCTGTTTCGACTGCCTGGTTGAAATAGACGGCGTTACCCGGCAGGCCTGCATGTGCGAGGTCAGCGCCGGCATGAATATTGGCATGCCGGGCACCGGAGGAGATGGTGATGCTTGAAGCTGATCTCCTTGTCCTCGGCGCCGGTCCGGCGGGAATGGCGGCTGCCAGAACGGCTGCGGATGCTGGGCTTTCCGTTCTGCTTCTGGACGAGCAGGCCCGGCCTGGCGGACAGATCTATCGCAGCGTCGGAAACGCGCCGGAAGGCCGGGCGCAGATCCTTGGCAGCGATTACACCAAGGGTAACGCTCTCACTGAGGAGCTGGATCATCCGATGATCCGGCATCTGAGCGGCGCAACCGCGTGGCAAATCGAAAAAGGGCCACGCGTCTCCTTCACACGAGACGGTGCTGCCTCCGCCGCAAAAGCCAGACGCCTGCTGATAGCCACCGGCGCGCTGGAACGGCCGATGCCAGTCCCGGGCTGGACCCTGCCAGGCGTGATGACCGCAGGTGCGGCGCAGATCCTGCTGAAGCAATCCGGCCTCATGTGCGAAAGGGCGGTTCTGGCCGGAAGCGGCCCACTGCTTTATCTGGTCGCCGCCCAGATGTGCCGGGCAGGCACACCGCCCCTGGCTCTGGTGGAAACACAGACATTCGCCGACAGGCAGGCAGCGCTGCGGCATTTGATCGGAGCGCTGCGCGGCTGGCGGCTGCTTGCCAAGGGTTTGGGTCTGCTTGCCGAAATCCGCAAGGCGGGCGTTCCCCGCTACACCGGCGCATCGGCAATAGCCATTCAAGGCAAGACGCAGGCCGAAACGATAAGCTTCACGTCGGGAGGCAGAGGCCACAATCTGGAGTGTGCAACGGTGCTGCTGCATCATGGTGTGGTTCCTAACACCCAGGCTGCACGCTCCATCGATGTGCCGCATCACTGGAACGAAGTTCAGCAATGCTTCGTGCCGGAAAAGGATGGCTGGGGCCGCACGCAGCTTCCGGACGTATTCATTGCCGGTGATGGCGCGGGTATTGGCGGTGCAACAGCTGCGCAACTTCAAGGCAGGCTGGCCGCTCTGGCAATCGCTTGCGATCTCGGCAAAACCACGCCGGCAGATCGTGACCGGAACGCCGCCCCACTGGATCGGCAACTGGAAACCGAACTGGCCGCCCGGCCATTCATAGACAGGGCCTATCCGCCCTTCCGCGAAGCCTTGCTGCCTGCCGACGACACCATCGTCTGCCGCTGCGAGGAAGTCACAGCAGGCGATATTCGCCGCTATGCCGGTCTGGGCTGCGTTGGACCCAACCAGACCAAAGCTTTCGGACGGCCCGGCATGGGCCCGTGCCAGGGCCGCTATTGTGGCCTGACGGTCACGAACCTTCTTGCGGACGAAAGTGGACGTTCACAGGACGACACCGGCTATTACCGCATCCGGCCACCCCTGAAACCGGTCACACTCGGTGAGCTGGCAGCCATGACAGATCTAGAAACCGACGAACAGGAACCCGTCACATGATAGAACGCATCGAAACCGGCCCCCGCATGAGCAAAATCGTCAAGCACAACGGCGTTGCCTATTTGTGCGGACAGGTGGGCGATGGCACGAGCGTCGCCGACCAGACCCGGGATTGCCTGTCGCGCATCGACACTTTGCTGGAAAAGGCAGGATCCTCACGCAAAAATATTCTGCAAGCCATCGTCTGGCTGTCGGACATGAGCGACTTCGCCGACATGAACTCCGTCTGGGACGCCTGGGTGCCCGAAGGACATGCCCCTGCACGGGCCTGCGGCGAATCCAAACTTGCCCGGACGGAGTTGAAGGTCGAGATCATTATCACCGCCGCCTGCGACTGATGGCGGTCTGACAGTCGTCGCTTGGCGTAACTTGAGTGCTTGCCAGCAAGACCTCAGAAGCAAACATACGCCGGTGTTCATCCCTTGAAGTCCCCCCGGGCGAGCAAAGCAAGACCCGGGGGCTGCTCATTTCCAGAATTCAGGTGTGGTTCTCAATGCGACCGCTTCAGCGAGCTGGCTCTGCGAGTAGGCCCCGGATTTGCGCTGCGCTTGTCCGGGGTGACTGTTTTGCACAGGGTGAGACTTGAGCGAAAACGGCACTGCCGGCTATGGCAAACGAAACGTCTGCGGTTGGCAAGGTATCCCAAAGCCTGTCCGGCAACAGAGACGATCTTCCAGCCCCCCAGCCCCCAGCCCCCTCATCCTGAGGAAGCGCGCAGCGCTGTCTCGACGGATGGGCCGCTTGCTCCGGATTTGCCGCCAATAGTTCGAGGCATCGGCCAACCTCGGGATGAGCGATCCTCTCTGGCAAATTCACGGACAGAGTGTTGCTCGCCAGACACCCCTTGATCAAATTCCGTCGCAAATTCAAGCCTGTGTCCGGTGCAATCCCCTAGCTTTGCTTCAGGTGTCTTGCACCTGTCACCGATCCTTGAAATGAACACCCCATGATCGGCTACTCGTCCTACATCCTGTGCACCTCCCCCCGTAGCGGCAGCACGCTGCTCTGCAAGCTTCTGGCGGCGACGGGTGTTTCCGGGCATCCGGGCTCCTATTTTCACGAGCCGTCCAAGGAGGATTGGCTTGAGGACCTGAATGTCGATGTTGTGCCGGGGGAAAACGAGCAGGCAACGCTGCGCCGCATCTTTGCGGCAGCTATCGAAAAGGGCACTCGGGGCAAAGGTCTTTTTGGCCTGCGGCTGCAGCGGCACAGCTTCGATTTCTTCATGAAACAACTTGCCATCCTTTATCCGGACGGTTCGAGCGATCTGACGCGTCTTGAAGCAGCCTTCGGCAAGACGCTGTTCATTCACCTGACCCGTGCTGACAAGGTCGACCAGGCAGTTTCCTTCGTTCGCGCCGAGCAATCCGGCCTCTGGCACAGGGCTCCGGACGGCACCGAGCTCGAGCGATTGTCGGAACCGCGCGAATTGCAATATGACGCCGCTGAAATCCGCGCCTGTCACGATCGCTTCACCCGGTTTGACCGCGACTGGCAAGCCTGGTTCGAAATCCAGGGTATTTCCCCACTTCGGATTACCTATGACGCGCTTTCGGCAGATCCGCAGGCCACGCTGAGACTGGTTCTTCAACGGCTCGGCCTGGATGCGTCAGCAGCGGAGGGTATCGTGCCCGGCGTTGCCAGACTGGCAGATGCCACCAATGCCGACTGGGTGTCCCGTTTCCGCGCTGAGCTGGAGATCGACAGCGCCACCTAAAGCCGCCTGTGTGAACCACCTGTGCGGCCGCGCCGTATCCTTCTCGAAGAAGCACGCGTTTTGCAGCCGCCTTGGCCGCGGGCCAGGAATGCTGTTAAGCTGTTGATGCTTCGACGGGAAACAGACGGACGGGTGGTTTGATGAACCTCGAAAGTTTCGTTGCCGAACTTCAATCCTGGGCCACGCTGGCTCTCAGCTACCTGACGGCGCCCTGGTTTGCCTATCAGCTCGCCATCATCGTAGTTCTGTTCGGCCTGGCCAAGCTGCTGAGCCTTCGCGTCGAGCCGAGGCTTGAAGCCCGTGCACGTGAAATCAGAGGCCATCCGGGCCTGCTTCGTGTGGTGGTGGCCCTGCTCCGGCGGATCGAGTGGATCTTCTTCAGCCTGTTCCTGTTCATTGCGCTTACGGTGATGCGCAGCGTCACCTGGCCGAGCCGGAGCCATTTCATCGCGATCGCCCTGTCGCTGTCGCTCGCCTGGCTGTTTGTCTCGGTTCTGTCGAGGGTTATCCGCAACCGGCTGGTGGCAAGAACGCTCAGCTGGCTCGCCTGGATCTATGTTGCGCTGGTCATTCTGGGCTTTGACGACGAGGCCGGCACCTTCCTCGACAGTCTGGCATTGCCACTCGGCGAGATGCGGTTGTCCTTGCTGCTGATCCTGAAGGCGGTTCTGCTACTGTTTGCAACCGTCTGGGTCGCGGTGGTCCTCGGGCGCTATTTCGATGAGCAGGTACAAAAGTCGGATGAGCTGACCCCGTCGATCCGCGTGTTGATCGGCAAGGTCGCCAAGTTCGGGCTGATCCTGGTGGCCGGAACGGTTGCGCTTTCCTCGGTCGGTATCGATCTCTCCGCCTTCACCGTCTTTACCGGGGCGGTCGGCCTCGGTCTCGGGTTTGGCCTGCAGAAGGTCATTTCCAACTTCATTTCCGGCATCATCATCCTGCTCGACAAGTCGATCAAACCGGGCGACACCATCTCGCTGGAAGGCACGTTCGGCTGGATCCGCGAGTTGCGCGCCCGCTTCGTTTCCGTGGTAACGCGGGACGGACGCGAATATCTGATCCCGAACGAGGACTTCATCACCCACCGTGTGATCAACTGGTCCTTCAGCGACGAACTTGTCCGCCTCGACGTCAATTTCGGCGTCTCCTACGACGCCGACCCGCATGAAGTTTCGAAGCTTGCCATCGAAGCGGCGATGACGGTCGGCCGGGTGGAAGGCTCCCGCCGTCCGGTCTGCTGGCTTACGGGCTTCGGCGACAGTTCGCTCGACTTCGTCCTGCGCTTCTGGATCCGGGATCCGCAGCAGGGACTTACCAACGTACGCGGCAAGGTGTTGCTGGCGCTTTGGGACACCTTCAAGGAAAATAAGGTCGGCATCCCTTATCCGCATCGGGAGATTATTTTGAAGAAGGAGACGGGCAATGGATTGCCTGCCGAGGCGTTCCATGAGGTCCGCGGAAAGCAGAAAGAAATCGATTAGCCGGTAGCGCTTCAACCTTGTCCGGACGGGTGTTCACCGATCGAAGCTGTCGATACCCCAGCTCAGCAAAAAACCTCATCCTGAGGAGGACCTTGGGTCCGTCTCGAAGGATGGGCCGCTTGTTTGGAGCAAGGGTCCCATCCTTCGAGACGCGAGCAGGCTCGCTCCTCAGGATGAGGCTGAAACTTTGGAAAGACACTCGAAACAGCGACTTTCCTCAACTCCCCCGGTAAGTCGAATAGCTGAACGGCGAGACCAGAAGCGGCACGTGGTAGTGGGCTTCTTCCGACATGCCGAACCGCAGCGGCACCGTGTCGAGGAATTTCGGGTCCGGCAAAGCGATCCCAGCGGCGTCGAAATAGGCGCCGACATGGAACACCAGCTCGTAGGTTCCGGTCTTGAATTCGTCTTTCGGCAGGATCGGGCTGTCGGTGCGGCCGTCGTCGTTGGTTTCCAGGCTGCGGACGTAGGTCCTGTTGTCACCATCAATTGCATAAAGATCGATCTTGATGCCTTTTCCAGGGCAACCCTGGGCGGTGTCGAGCACGTGAGTCGTCAGGTAACCGGCCATCTTGGCCTCCTCCAAATGTCAGTTTGCGCGCATGATGCTGTGGGCCTCAATCGAAGGGCACCCGTGGTTCACAGGAAGCACTTTCTAAAAAGACGAGAAAGTCATGTCCATTATTCTGTTTTATAAGAAGACAACATGCCAGCCCTTGAATGAGGCATAGTCTTTGCTTGGTTCAAAACACGTTGGTATCACGAGGAGGTCCGTCTTGAATCGCTATTCCCGGAACATGCGTGGCTATGGTCAGAACCCGCCGGATCCAAAGTGGCCAGGCGGGGCCAGAGTCGCTGTCCAGTTCGTGTTGAACTACGAGGAAGGCGGCGAGAATTGCGTGCTGCATGGCGATGCGGCGTCCGAGGCGTTCCTGTCCGATATTCCGGGTGCCGCCCAGTGGCAGGGCAAACGCCACTGGAACATGGAATCCATCTATGAATACGGCGCCCGCGCCGGTTTCTGGCGCCTGCACCGGCTGTTTACGCGGGCTGATATTCCGCTGACCATCTATGGTGTCGCTTCCGCTTTGGCCCGCAGCCCGGAACAGGTGCAGGCCATGAAGGACGCCGGTTGGGAAATCGCCAGCCATGGCCTGAAGTGGGTCGAACACAAGGATATGCCCGAAGCAGAGGAACGTGCGGCCATTGCCGAGGCGATCCGACTGCACACGGAAGTGGTCGGCAGTCGCCCGCTCGGCTGGTACACGGGCCGCTGCTCGGAAAATACCGTTCGCCTCGTCGCCGAGGAAGGCGGTTTTGCCTATATTTCAGACACCTATGATGATGATCTGCCCTATTGGCTGGATGCCGATGGCCGTGATCAGCTGATCATTCCCTATACGCTGGAAGCCAACGACATGCGCTTCGCGACGGCACCGGGATGGACGGATGGAGAGGATTTCTTCCTCTATCTGAAGAACGCCTTCGACTTGCTCTATGAAGAAGGCACGACGGACACGCCGAAGATGATGTCCATCGGCCTGCATTGCCGCCTCGTCGGCCGTCCGGGCAAGATCATGGCGCTGAAGAAATTCATCGATCATATCCAGGCTCATGAAGGCGTCTGGTGTCCGCGCCGCATCCAGATTGCGGACCATTGGGCCAAGACGCACCCGCCGCAGAAGGGTCTTCGCCCCAGCCGCATGGAAAAAGCCGAGTTCGTCAAAACCTTCGGCGGCATCTTCGAGCACTCCCCCTGGATCGCCGAACGTGCCTTCGAGCTGGAACTCGGCCCGGCTCATGACTGTGCCGCCGGTGTTCACAACGCGCTTTGCCGGATGTTCCGCTCCGCAAGCGAGGAAGAGCGCCTCGGCGTTCTGACTGCCCACCCGGATCTTGCCGGAAAGCTGGCACAGGCAGGCCGCCTGACGGCGGAAAGCACCAACGAGCAGGCCAGCGCCGGTCTCGACATGCTGACCGACGAGGAACGCGAGACCTTTACCCGGCTGAACAATACCTACGTCGAAAAACACGGCTTCCCGTTCATCATCGCGGTGCGCGATCACGACAAGGCCTCGATCATGGCCGCCTTCCAGCGCCGGATCGACAACGACCGGGCGACCGAATTCGAAGAAGCCTGCCGCCAGGTGGAACGGATTGCCCAGTTCCGGCTCAAGGACCTGCTGCCGTGAGCCGTCTCATTGCCCCATCGATCCTGACCGCAGAGGCCTTCGCCCCCTATGGCGATGTTCTCGAGGTGGCGGGCGCGCCCGACAAAATCATAAATCAAGGCATGTGCGGCCGTCATCATGACCGGGCGAAGCTCGACTTCGGCGAAGGCCGGGCAGGCATCAGCCTGTTCGATGCCAAGGCCCGGTCGTTTCCCTATGTCGTCGACATGGTCGAGCGACACCCGGAAGGCAGTCAGGCCTTCATACCACTGGACGGTGTGCCGATGCTGGTTGTCGTCGCTGACGACGAGAATGGCCTGCCGGTCAACCTGAAGGCATTCATCAGCCAGCCCGGACAGGCGATCAACCTGTATCGCGGCACCTGGCACGGTGTTTTGGCCCCGCTCTGGCAAGCGGGCCGCTACGCGGTCGTGGACCGCATCGGGGACGGAACCAACCTGGAGGAACACTGGTTTCCCGACCCTTGGACAGTGGAGGCCGACAACAAGGAATAAGCCTCCCTTTCAGAACGATCCCTGCCCGCTCAACGAGGCGGAGACGTTCACACGACCTTCAGAGGAGCAGAAATGTCTAATTCATCGATCGGATCTCCGGAGCAGCTCCGGGATCCCAATTACACGCCACCGCTTTACAAGGCGATCCCGCTCGGCATCCAGCATGTCCTGGCCATGTTCGTCTCCAACGTCACACCTGCCATCATCGTGGCCGGTGCAGCCGGGTTCGGCTTCGGGTCCAATTCTCCCGACTTTCCCGAACTGCTTTATCTCATCCAGATGTCGATGGTCTTTGCCGGCGTCGCGACCCTGTTGCAGACGATCACCCTCGGCCCGGTCGGTGCGGCATTGCCGATCGTTCAAGGCACATCCTTTGCCTTCCTGCCGATCATGATTCCGCTTGTTGCCGGCAAGGGGGTCGACGGTCTCGCGGCTCTGTTCGGGGGCGTGATCATCGGCGGTTTCTTCCATGCGTGCCTTGGCCTCGTCATCGGCAAGATTCGCTTCGCCCTGCCTCCCCTGGTGACAGGACTTGTGGTGACGATGATCGGTCTCGCGCTGGTTCAGGTGGGCATCCAGTATGCCGCCGGCGGCGTCCCCGCCATCGGCACGCCGGAATACGGCTCGCTGCTCAACTGGGCGGCCGCTCTGGTGGTGATCGTGGTGACACTCGGGCTGAAGTTCTTCGGCAGGGGCATGATGTCGGTCTCCGCGGTTCTGCTCGGGCTGATTGCCGGTTACATCTTCGCCCTTGCCACCGGCATGCTGACCTTTGAAGCCGTCTCCACGTCCTGGGACCGTGCGGCTGTCTTTGCCCTGCCGCAGCCGTTCAAATACGGCTTCGAATTCTCGTTCGCGGCCGTGCTCGGCTTCTGCCTGATGGCCTTCGTTTCCGCGGTGGAAACCGTGGGCGATGTATCCGGCATCACCAAAGGCGGCGCCGGCCGGGAAGCGACCGACAAGGAAATCGCCGGTGCGACCTTTGCCGACGGTCTCGGCACGGCTGTCGCCGGTTTCTTCGGCGGTTTCCCGAACACCTCTTTCAGCCAGAACGTCGGCCTCATCGCCATGACCGGCGTCATGAGCCGCCATGTGGTGACTATCGGCGCGATCTTCCTGATCGTCTGCGGTCTGATCCCGAAGGTCGGCGCGGTCATCCGCACCGTTCCGATCGAGGTTCTCGGCGGGGGGGTCATCGTGATGTTCGGCATGGTTGTTGCCGCCGGTATCTCGATGCTGTCGGATGTGAACTGGAACCGGCGCAACATGGTGATCTTCGCCATTTCGCTTTCCATCGGTCTCGGACTGCAACTGGAACCGGGCGCCCTGCAGCACATGCCGGACACCGCGCGTATCCTTCTGACCAGCGGCCTGCTGCCGGCAGCCCTGATCGCCATCGTCCTCAACCTGGTGCTGCCGGAAGAACTCTCCGACGAATCCACCGAAGAGGTTTCCGGTGGTCTCTCCGGCCACGGACGCGGCTCCCTGCCGAAGGAAGAAACCGCGTAGGGGCAAGCGTTACACGAGCATGAGAAAGGGCCGCGTGAGCGGCCCTTTTTTTGTGATCGGTCACCCGTCCTTCTGGACGCGAACATTCCGGACCGGGTTACGAGGCATTCGATAGATAACGTGTGACTATCCAGTCTCGTTGGTCCCCGATCCCGGCTCGCACTTCGTTTGGCCGGGATGACGATGGAGGGGGGCTGCAGGGAAGAATTTCAGGCGTTTCAGCAGTTGCCCCCCTCCGTCATTCCGGACAAGGGTGTTGCAGCCGGACGCAGATCCGGACTCCATGCATATTTCGCGCTGAAGGCGCGTCTCTATTTTTGAGAAGTCTTCGCTTTGCTCACGCTGACGCGCTGGGTTCCGGATCTGCGTGCAGCCAAGCTGCACTTGTCCGGAATGACGGGGGAGGAGAAATTGTGTCCCTACCGTCCCGCCATCAGCCGTGCCATGTCGATCATCCGGGCAGAAAAGCCCCATTCGTTGTCGTACCAGCCGAAGATGCGCACCTGGTAGTCATTGGCCTCAAGCGTTTCAGGCAGATGGATGACCAGGGATTCCGGTCGGGCACGCATGTCCGTCGAAACCACCCGGTCCCGTACGAAGCCGATCACAGGATTGCCGGAAAAGATCTCGAGCAGCCTGGTGTTGAAGGGGGCCTTCACGGGCTGCGCGAGCGTCACGGTCAGGTCGACCGCGGAAACGCTGATCGCTGGCACCCGGACCGCAGCGCCGCTGATTTTGCCCTCAAGCTGCGGCAGAACCTTGCCGACAAGCTTGGTGGCGCTGGTGGTGGTGGGCACCATGGAGACGCCGCCGGCACGACTGCGCTCCAGCGGCCCCCTCGGGGCGTCCACCATCGGCTGACTGCCGGTGTAGCAGTGGATGGTGGTCATGTGCCCGCTCTTGATGCCGATAGCATCATCAAGACCGCGTAGCAGAGGGGCAAGCGCGTTGGTGGTGCAGGAGCCGTTCGAGACGATGCGGTGATGGCCTAGCTGGTCTTCGTTCGCGCCAAGCACCAGGGTGATGTCGGCTGCCCCGGAGGGGCCTGAAATCAACACGTTGGCAGCGCCGGCTTTCAGGCCACGTTCCGCAATCTCGCGCGTGTCGGCCTTGCCGGTGCATTCCAGCACCACATCCACCTGGGAAAGATCAAGGAGAGACAAGTCGGGTTCAGCGGAGAAGACGATCTCGCGTCCGTCTACCGTCAAGGTGCCTTCGCCCGCTGTTACTTCGCCCGGCCACGGGCCGAAGACGCTGTCATACTTGAAGAGATAGGCACAGGTCTCAAGCGGTGCGATATCGTTGATCCGCACCACCTCGATGCGTTCCGTTTCCGGAAGCTTCAGCACTTGACGCAAGAGGGTCCGGCCGATCCGGCCGAACCCGTTGATCACAATCCGCATTTTCCACGGTCCGTCTAGAAATCCACTTCGATCGCGACGCCCTTCTGGATTGCCAGATCGACCGCGGCGGATGCCACGGCAAGATCCTGAAGACCGACGCCGGTACCGTCGAAGAGGGTGATATCGCTCTGCGACGTCCTGCCTGGATGATTACCATTAATGACCGCGCCGATCTCAATTATATTGTCCTCAGAGACAATTCCGCTGGCCACCGCATGCTGGCATTCACCGATCGTCGCCGACTGAGCGACTTCATCCGTGAAGAGCTTTGCCTTGGCAACAAGCGCAACATCGACTTCCTGTTTGCCCTTGGTATCGGTACCCATGCACGCGATATGCGTGCCCGGCGAAACATGCTCTTCCATCAGGATCGGATCGAAGCTGGAGGTGATCGAGATGATCACGTCGGCTTCCGCACCCAGCCTGGCCAGATCGACGGATTCGTAAGGCAGACCGAGTTCGTTCGCGGTTTCCTCCAGACGCACCAGCATCTCCGGATGAAGGTTCCAGCCAAGCACCTTTTCGAAGTCGCGCTGTTCGGCGGCGGCCCGCATCTGGAACGCGGACTGGTGGCCGGCTCCGATCATGCCAAGCACCTTCGCGTCCTTGCGTGCCAGATGCTTGATGGAAACCGCAGATGCTGCCGCTGTTCTGAGGGCGGTCAGCAGGTTGCCGCCGACGACGGCCTTCGCCTTGCCGGTATCGGCATCGAACAGGAACACGGTCGACTGGTGGTTGGTCAGGCCCTTTGCCATGTTGCCCGGCCAGTATCCGCCGGATTTCAGGCCGAGCGCGAGCGAGGACCGGTCAAAGCCCGACTTGAACCCATAAAGCGCATCGGCATGGCCGATTGCCTCGCGAATAACCGGAAAATTATAGGCCGCCCCGCCCGCCATGGCGGCAAAGACGCTTTCGACAGCGTCAAAGGATTCCTGGCGGCCGATCAGGCCGGCGATTTCCTTTTCAGGAACGATGATCATGTGTGTCTCCAGCAAAACATCGTCTTCCCCCGACCTCATCCTGAGGAGGTGCGAAGCGCCGTCTCGAAGGATAGGCGGCTCGCTCGGAGTGTTTGGCCCATCCTTCGAGACGGGCTTGTCTGCCCTCCTCAGGATGAGGTGTTGGTGTTCGTTTGCGCACTTAATGCCAAACCCTCCATCGTCATCCCGGACGCAGCGTAGCGGAGATCCGGGATCGGTGAGCCGGGGCGTATCGGGTTAAACCCGAAGACCAGGTGGCTCTCCGGTCCCGGCTCGCGCTGCGCTTGGCCGGGATGACGAAGGGGAGGCCTTAAGTCGTAACTTCAGTAAGCCTTGCCGCGGGCCGAGACCGGCCAGACCGTCTCGACCTTGCCGCCCCGCACGCCGACATACCAGTCGTGGACGTTGGCGGTCGGGTCGCAGTGGCCGGGCACCAGCTTCAGCTTCTCGCCCACCTGCAGAACACCCTTCGGGTCGGCAATGACCCCGTGCTCGTCCGAGCACTTGATATATTCGACATCGTTGCGGCCGTAGATGAACGGCAGACCGCTGTCGACGGACTGGGCCTTGAGGCCCGCGTCACAGATCGCCTTGTCGGCTTTCGCGTGGCTCATCACCTGGGTCAGGATGAAGAAGGCGTTTTCCCATTCCCCCTGGTCGATGCGCTTGCCGTCCTTATCGAGAATGCGGCCGTAGTCTGCATCCATGAAGGCATAGGAACCGCATTGCAGCTCGTTGTAGACGCCAGAATTGGACTCAAAATAGTAGGAGCCCGTGCCGCCACCAGAAACGAGTTCCGGCTCCAGGCCTTCCTTCTTCAACGCCTCGACGGCGTCCTTGACCATGGCAATGGCAATGTCGAGCTTGTCCTTGCGGGCTTCATAGCTGTCGATGTGCTGCATGGCGCCCTGGTAGGCCTGGATGCCGCTGAACTTCAGGTTCCTTGCCGCGTCCACAGCCTTGGCAATTTCGACAACCGCCTCGCTCGTGGTAACGCCGCAGCGACCGGCACCGCAATCGATCTCGATGAACACTT
Source organism: Roseibium algicola (assembly GCF_001999245.1). Taxonomy (NCBI): domain Bacteria; kingdom Pseudomonadati; phylum Pseudomonadota; class Alphaproteobacteria; order Hyphomicrobiales; family Stappiaceae; genus Roseibium; species Roseibium algicola. Next base: position 1,504,527 of record NZ_CP019630.1, read on the forward strand.
CCAGCGTGGTGCCGTGTTTGGCAGCGGCTTCAGACAGATCGGCAACATTGGCGAGATCATCGACGCAGACGATGGTGCGGCAGCCAAATTTTGGCAGCCGGGCCAGACGATCGATCTTGGCCTTGTCGCGAACCTGGTTCGACACCAGGATGTCCTTGATACCGCCACGGGCAAAGACCTCGGCTTCCGAAACCTTCTGGCAGCAGACCCCGACAGCACCGCCGAGCCGTTCCTGCAGCTTTGCGACATCGACCGACTTGTGCATCTTGCCATGCACCCGGTGACGCATGCCGTGGGCCTTGGCATAGTCGCCCATCTTCTTGATGTTGCGCTCCAGTGCATCGAGATCGAGCACCAGGCAAGGCGTCTGGATATCGGCCTCGTCCATGCCGGGCAGGGCGGGAATGTCGTAGCCGACTTCGAGCTTTTCAAATCCGGTTTGTGCGTTCATTTTTCTTCTCCAAATGGCTCAGGCATTCCAGATCAACCAGCTTTCGGAATTCATCCGAAGGCTGAAAAGTTGATCGTTTTTAGAGCGATGGAGCATCTTAGCTGCGGTCCTCGGAACGCAGGATGCTCCAGGGCAGCTTGCCGAGATCGACATTGCCGCCGGTGATGATGATGCCGACACGTTTGCCGGCAAAGACGTCCCTGTTCTTCAGGATGGTTGCCAGCGGCACGGCGGAAGATGGTTCCATGACGATCTTCATCCGCGCCCAGATCAGGCGCATGGCGTCGACGATTTCCTGTTCCGACGCGGTCAGGATGTCGGTGACGTGGTTCGAGACGAAGTGCCAGGTCAGCTCCTTGAGCGGCACCTTCAGCCCGTCGGCAACAGTTTCCGGCGCATCGTCGGCAATGATGTGGCCCGCCCTGAAACTGCGGGCTGCATCATCCGCCTGCTCCGGTTCGGCAGCAAAGATCTTCACTTCGGGCGCCAGGTTCGACAGGGTCAGGCAGGTGCCTGAGACCATGCCGCCACCGCCGATCGGTGCGACAACCGCATCAAGACCATCTGTCTGCTCCATCAATTCCTTGGAACAGGTGCCCTGACCGGCGATGACACGCGGGTCATTGTAGGGATGAACGAATTCCGCTCCGGTCCGGGCCTCGACCTCGGCAAAGACCGCTTCGCGGCTGGAGGTGGACGGTTCACACTCGGTGATGATGCCGCCGTACCCACGAACGGCATCCTTCTTGGCCTGTGGCGCCGTTCTCGGCATGACCACGTGGCACGGAATGCCCCGCCGACCTGCCGCATAGGACAGGCTGAGCGCGTGGTTGCCGGAGGAATGGGTCGCCACACCGGCCTTGGCGGTTTCCTCGTCCAGACCGAAGACGGCGTTGGATGCACCGCGCACCTTGAAGGCACCTGCCTTCTGGAAGTTCTCGCATTTGAAGAACAGTTCCGCACCGGTCAGCTCGTTCAGGAACGAGGAGGTCAGAACCGGCGTCCGGTGGATATGCGGCTTGATGCGCTCATGCGCGACGAGCATGTCCTCGAGAGTCGGGATGTACTGGGTCAGGGCGTCGGTTTTCATGCGGCTTCCTTCGAGGCAATGGCGCTGTCACTGCGATAGACTTCCTGGGCGGCCGCAACACCGGAGCCCAGTTGGATGTCGAGGCCGAGATCGGCCATGACCATTTCGGCAGTCGCCAGCCCCGACAGCATCATGACGTCGGTCAGGCTGCCCAGGTGGCCGATACGGAACACCTTGCCTGCGACCTCTCCGAGGCCGACACCGAAGGCGACGCCGTATTTCGCGGCGGCGTGGGTAACGATGCCGGTGGCGTGGAAGCCCTCGGGCGTGCGGATCGCGCTGACCGAATCCGAATAGACGTCCGGTGTCTGCGCGCAAAGCTCCAGGCCCCAGGCCCGGACCGCGGCGCGCACGCCTTCTGCAATGCGGTGGTGGCGGGCAAAGACATTGTCGAGGCCCTCTGCCAGCAGCATGTCGCAGCTCTGCTTCAACCCGTTCATCAGGCCGACGGCCGGCGTATAGGGATAGGCGTTGTTGGCGTAGGCTTTCATCATGTCGCGAACATCGAAGAAGGTGCGCGGCAACCGTGCGCTTTCAACGGCGGCCTGTGCCTTTGGCGACAGGGCGATGATGGCGAGCCCCGGTGGCAACATGAAGCCTTTCTGGGAGCCCGTGACCGCGGCATCGACACCCCAATCATCCATGCGGAAATCCATCGAGGCAATCGAGCTGACGCCATCGACAAAGAGCAGCGCCGGGTGCTTCGCGGCATTCAGCGCGCGGCGTACCGCGGCAATGTCGGATTTGACGCCGGTCGCGGTTTCGTTGTGGGTTGCCAGCACCGCCTTGATCTCGTGGTTTGTGTCCGCGGCGAGTATTTCCTCATAGCGGTCTGCCGGCAGCCCGGTGCCCCAGGCTGCCTCGACAACCTCAACCTTCAGGCCGTGGCGCTGGCACATGTCGATCCAGCGATGACTGAACATGCCGTTGCGGGCAGCCAGGATCTTGTCGCCGGGGCTCAAGCAGTTGGTGATCGCGGTTTCCCAACCGCCGGTTCCGGTCGACGGAAACAGGAACACCTCAGCGGTTTCCGTCTTCAGCACCTTTTTGACGCCTGCAAGCGCGGGCTGCAGGATCTCACCGAACAGCGGCGAGCGATGGTCCAGGGTCGGCATGTCGCACGCTCTGCGGAGCGCTTCCGGCATGTTGGTGGGGCCGGGAATGAAAACAGGATTTTGGAAGCTCATGGCCGTTTCCTCTTATGGATTTTGAGAAACGGTACCGTGCAGGGGCGGAGCTCCGCAATTTTTTTAAAATATTTTTTCAAAAATAGATTTTGTATAAATTGCCAATCTTGTCAGTATGTTATATTTTTCATATGGTGAATTGATTTTTCAAAATTCGAAAAATGAGCTGATGACAGATCTCAAATCCGATAGTTCCGCCACCAGACGCGCCCGTGGGCGACCACGTGCCTGGGACGACAAGACCGAACAGAACACCATCAAGTCGCTCGACCGGGCGATGGCGGTGTTCGAGCATCTGAGCACCCAGTCCGGCGTCTCTCTTTCAGCCCTGTCGGATCAGCTTGGAGAATCCACGGCAACGCTCTATCGCATCCTGTTCACGCTGGAGACACGTGGCCTGGTGGAATTCGACCAGGCGCAGCAGCTCTGGCACATAGGTCCGGGCGCCTTCATCATCGGCGCTCGATTTTTAAGGCGTACCAGTCTGGTGGAACGGGCGCGTCCTGTCCTGCGCTCCCTGATGGAGCAGACAGGGGAAACGGCCAATCTTGGTGTGGCACAGGCGGACCAGGTGCTGTTTGTCAGCCAGGTCGAAACCCACGAAAGCATTCGCGCCTTTTTCCCGCCCGGCACCTTGTCACCGCTGCATGCCTCCGGCATCGGCAAGGCGCTTCTGGCTTTCATGGACGAGGATCAATGCAAGCGTATCCTGAAGCAGCCCGACCGGGAACGCTTCACCGAGCACACATTGTGTGACGCGGGCCTGCTGGCCGCGGACCTGGAAGCGATCCGTGCACGCGGGTTCTCGATCGACGGGGAAGAAAAGAACCTCGGAATGCGCTGCATCGCGGCACCCGTGTTCAATCACTATGGCGAAGCTGTCGCCGGTCTGTCCGTCTCGGGCCCGACCAGCCGGGTCAGCCCGGACAGGATCGGGCCTTTCGCAGAAGCAGTGAAGGCGGCGGCCGCTGCACTGACCGCCGCCCTCGGCGGCGAAATCGCTCCGCCGCAAACGAAGACCGTGGAATAAGGACGCTTGCTTCACTCCCGACCCGATCCAGAGGAGTTCGTTACACCCACACCCTGAAGCGGCCAATCCCACCCTCTCCCTCGTCCTGAGGAGGACCGTCAGGTCCGTCTCGAAGGATGAGGGTGCAAGGAGGAAGGGGCTTTTCTCTTTACTCCGCGGCGCTGCGGAAGCTCTGCCGGGCACCGGCCTCGAAACGACCTGCCGCCTGCAGCTTCATGTGGCGGTTGACGTCCTTGTAAAGGAGGTAGCGGAACGGGCCCGGGCCACCGGCATAGCAGGCCTGCGGGCAGAAGGCGCGTAGCCACATGTAGTCGCCGGCTTCCACCTCGACCCAGTCCTGGTTGAGGCGATAGACCGCCTTGCCTTCCAGGACATAAAGCCCGTGCTCCATCACATGGGTTTCCGCAAACGGGATGACGGCACCCGGCTGGAAGGTGACGATGTTGACGTGCATGTCGTGGCGCACGTCTTCCGGATCGACGAAGCGGGTCGTCGCCCATTTACCGTCTGTGCCGGGCATTGCCCGCGGTTCGATGTCGTTTTCGTGGGTGACGAAAAGTGTCGGTCGCTCCAGGCCCTCAACAGGCTCGAACGCCTTGCGAACCCAGTGGAACCGCACCGGTTCACTGCCTGTGTTCTTCAGGCTCCAGTCGGTTTGCGGCGGCACGAAGGCGTAGCTTCCGGGCCTCAGGTCGTATCGCTGTCCGTCGGCTGTCAGAACAGCTTCGCCTTCGACAACGAACAGCACGCCTTCGGCGGAAGGGTCTGTCTCCGGCCGGTCAGAGCCGCCACCCGGCGACACCTCAACGATGTATTGAGAGAAGGTTTCGGCAAAACCTGACAATGGGCGCGACAGCACCCACAGGCGGGTCTTGTCCCAGAACGGCAGATAGCTGGTGACGATGTCACGCATGGTGCCTTTCGGGATGACCGCATAGGCATCGGTAAAGACAGCCCGGTCTGTCAGGAGTGTTTCCTGACCGGGATGACCGCCGGTCGGCGCGTAATAGGATCTTGGGGGCATGGACTGGGACACGGCCAACCTTCTTCTTCAACAAAACCAGTTGCCGGGAACTATGACCTGCCTTTCGAGGCCGGACCACGGGGCATGTCCGAAGAGCTCCTTTCGGAAAAACAAGATAATCGTCCCTTGATTTTCTTATTCTTCCGATCAATTGAACCCGTGCCTCAAGCCCGCGCGATGGCGATGTTGAGCAGAACTTGCCGCTTTTCCTCCGTCGCCACCTTGATGGCACGTTCCAGCGCTACCGGCAGCGCGTCGCCTTCCGTCACCGTTTCGGTGTAGGCGCGGCTGGCTTCCGCGGTTCTGGTAAAATCCGGGCTTGGCCGAAGGGACGTCAGCGGCACATCGTTGGCCTTGCTGGCAAGACCATCCTTGTAAGTGCCCACCACCGAGTGACGCACCGCGCCCCACTCCTCGTTGTTCAACACAAGCGTGATCACCGGCAACTCATGCGCCTCGGCAACCATGTGGCAGGCCGTCGGGTTGGCGAACATGTAGCTGCCGTCGCCGATGGTTGCGAAGACCAGCCGGTCGCGGTCGGCAAGCTGTGCGCCAAGCGCCGCTGCGAGACCCCATCCTAGCCCCCCGGAATGCGGTTCCTGGAAGTAGCTGTTCGGCTGCTCCAGGTCGAGCGGCTCGAGCGGACAACCAAGCTCATGGAAGATTGTGGCCTTCCGCCCCTTGATGGCGCGGCCAAGGCAAAGACTGACCCAGTCCTTGCTCATCGGGCCGGCATTGCCGCGCTTGGCCCGGGCGACAACCTCCGCACGATTGGCGGACGACAGTTCGGCAATACGATGTCTGCGGGCGTTCAAAACGGCTTCGTCACGCGGACGGCTCTGCATTTCGGCAATCAGCGCCAGCAGCGTTTGCGCGGTTTCTCCTGCCAGGGTCACATCCGCCTGGAAGTTGCGGATAGGCGTGCGGGTGAACAGGGGATCCGGCCCGAGCTGGATCACGGTGACATCATCGCGAAGGGCGACCTTGTCCGGCCACCAGGGTGCCAGAGAATTCATCACCAGCACCACGTCCGCCTCGGCAAGCAGGGCTTCCGGCGACGCACCGACCTGCATCGGATGCGACAGGGGCACGGAAAGCTGGTTTGCCCAATAATGCGACAGCGGCAGGGCCCAGTCCGTCAGGAACCGTCCGAGGGCCGCAAAGGCCTCTTCCGATCCGGCTCCTCGCTGACTGATGATCAGCGGGCTTTTGGCCTGCGCCAGCAGGTCTGCTGCCCGTTTCAGGGACGAGGGATCCGGCGCTGCGATGACCGGTGCCTGTTTCGACGGGGTATCAAGGCCGTCCGGCGGAGTTTGCTCGCACAGAACTTCACGCGGCAGGCTGAGATAGACGGGGCCCTTGGGCGTGGAATTGGCAATCGCCCAGCCCCGGTCGAAGAGATCCGCGATCTGCTCGGGAAAACGCAACTCGTAGTCCCATTTGGTGACTTCGCGGATCAGCGCGGTCTGGTCGAACATTTCCTGTCCCCAGCCGATCGGCACCGTGCGCGCGCCAAAGCGGCCGGCTTCCATCACCGGCGTGCGACCGGACATCATCAGTACGGGGATCTGATCGCACCAGGCGTTGATGGCGCCGGTAATGCCGTTGGAGAGCCCCACGTTGGTGTGCAGCATGACGGACTGGATCCTGCCGGAGATCTGGTAAAAGCCGTGCGCCATACCGACGGCAACATGTTCGTGCGGCACCGTGATCGGCACCGGAAGGTCGAGCCCGTTCTGCGTTGCCTCGATCAGTCCCTCGATGATCGGTGGAAAATCTGTGCCGGAATTTGCGAAGACATAGTCGACACCGAGCGCCTTCAACTTGCCGAACACCGCTCCACCCGCGGTAATCGTGGTGCTGTCCATCCTGTCGGCCATGCCGTCCTCCCATGTTCCTTTTGGATGCAGAATGCAGAAATTGCGAGGCAATTCAGGCTCTTGCGGGAGAGGAGCCCCTCCGCGAACCGCCGCCTTCGCATCTGCTTTGACGCGCACCCTAGACGATAAAAAACGGCAATGGGAACAAGGAATTTTCTTTCCAAAATTGGAAAGTATAATGGCTATTATCTCATTTTACATTACCAAACTAATTAGTGAAGATGATCGCGGAGCTACGTTCCCTGCTGGCTGCAAATCTGCAAGAGGTGCGCCCGAAAGGTCTTCCGACTTCGTTGAAGGGCGTTCCACGATCGCACACATTGAAGGTTGGCCAGCAAGTTACAGACCGGGAGTCGACAAGAGCTTCCGATGGGAGGAGACAACATGAGCATTCTCAAGAACGCGTTTCTGGCCGCTGCCATGATCGCCGCCGGCGCATCGTCCGCAGCCGCGGCCGATTACGAATTCAAGCTGCACCACTTCCTGGGCGAGAAAGCCCCTGCGCACACACAGATGCTGGTGCCGTGGGCCAAGCAGGTGGAAGAAAATTCCGGTGGCAAGGTCCATATCGAAATCTATCCGGCCATGACGCTTGGCGGCCGTCCGCCCGAACTGATCAACCAGGTGCGTGACGGCGTGGTCGATCTGGTCTGGACCGTGAACGGCTATACGCCTGGCCTCTTCCCGCGCACCGAGGTGTTCGAACTTCCGGGCATTCACACCAACGATCCGGCGGCCACAAACCAGGCGCTGATGGATCTGTACGAAACGGACCTGAAGGACGAGTACAAGGGCGTTGAAGTAATGTTCCTGCATGTGCACGCCGGCCAGGCCATTCACATGCGCGACACGGAAGTTCACTCCCCGGCAGACCTCGCCGGCAAGAAGATCCGCATCCCGACCCGTACCGGTGCCTGGGTGATCGAAGCACTCGGCGCTTCGCCGGTCGCCATGCCGGTTCCGGAACTGCCGCCTGCGCTGCAGAAGGGTGTTATCGACGGCGCTTTCATTCCGTGGGAAATCATTCCGCCGCTGAAGATCCAGGAGCAGACCGAGTACCAGATCGAAGGCGTCGACAAGGAGCGTTTCGGCACCACCACCTTCCAGGTTTCCATGAACCAGGAACGCTGGAATGGTCTGCCGGAAGACATTCAAAAGGCCTTTCGTGATGCCTCCGGTCCCGGGTGGATCGTGAAGGTTGGCGAAATCTGGGCTGCATCGGATGATTTCGGGATCGGTCTGGCCACCAAGGCGGGCAACACGCACATCACCTTGACCGAGGAAGAAACCGAAGCTTTCCGTCAGGCGCTGGCTCCCGTTGCCGACCGCTGGGTCGAGGAAGTCTCCGCAAAGGGTATCGACGGTGCCGCGCTGGTTGAAAAGGCCCGCGCAGCGGTGGCCAGCCACTCGGCCAACTGATGTCGAACACTCTCAAAGCCAGCAGCTCCGGGTTCACCGGGGCTGCCAGCCGCCTGATAACGCTCTGGGCCCTCCTTGGTGGCGGCGTGCTGTTGCTGGTCGTCGCTGTCAACATGCTGTCGATCATCGGCTCGGTTTTCGGCACACCTTTTCCGGGCGATTTCGAGCTAACCGAAATGGGCGTGGCCATCGCGGTCTTCGCGTTCCTGCCCTATTGCCAGTTGGTCGGTGCAAACGTCTCGGCAGACATCTTCACCGCCGGCGCGTCCAGACGGGTGATTGCCTTCTTCACCCTGCTCGGGTCACTGGTTGCCCTTGTGTTCGCGCTGCTGCTGATCTGGCGCATGTATTACGGCATGCTGGACCAGAAGGACTACGACTACATAACCACCATCCTGCAGATCCCGCACTGGATGGCCTTCGTGCCGATCCTGATATCGCTTGCGCTGCTGGCACTGGCCGCGCTGGTCACGCTGCTGCAGGACATGACCGCGCTGTCGAGAGGACACCACTAGAATGACGGACGCACTTGTCCTCGGGCTTGGCGCTCTCGTGGTGCTGATCGCCCTGATCGCGATCCGCATGCCCATTGCCTATGCGATGATCCTTGTAGGCGGTGTCGGCACCATGATGCTGAACGGCCCCGCCCTCGTCCTCAGCCAGCTGAAGACCCTCGCCTACGGCCAGTTCTCCATCTACGACCTTTCCGTCGTGCCGATGTTCGTCCTGATGGGGGCGATCGCCTCGAAGACCGGCCTGAGCCAGGCTTTGTTCCGGGGGGCGAATGCCTGGCTCGGCTGGCTGCGTGGCGGCACCGCCATGGCGGCCATCGCCGGCTGCGCCGGGTTCGGTGCGGTCTGTGGCTCGTCGCTTGCAACCGCCTCCACCATGGGCAAGGTCGCCCTGCCGGAACTCAAGCGCTACAATTATTCCGGTGCGCTGGCGACGGGAACGCTCGCCGCGGGCGGCGTGCTTGGCATCCTGATCCCGCCCTCGGTCGTCCTGATCATCTATGCCATCATCGTGGAAGCAAACATCGTCACCATGTTCATGGCGGCGTTCCTGCCAGGCCTGCTGGCAGTGGTTCTCTTCCTTCTGACCATCGCCCTCTATGTCACCATCAAGCCGGAAGCCGGGCCCAAGGGAGGTGTTGCCGACCGCAAGGAATTCCTGGAGGCGACTGCCGGCATGATCCCGGTGCTGATCATCTTCGGGCTGGTCATCGGCGGCATCTACTTCGGGTTCTTCAACCCGACACCGGCAGCTGCCGTCGGCGTTTTTCTGGTCCTGCTGTTCGGGCTGTTGCAGCGCAAGTTGTCCGGCCACGACTTCATTCAGGCGCTCAAGGAAACCGCGTCCACTTCAGGCATGATCTATCTGATCATCCTTGGAGCGGAACTCCTCAAGATCTTCATGTCCCGCGTTGGCCTGCCTCAGGAAACCGCTTCCTGGATCGCCAATTCCGGGCTCGAACCGATGACGGTGCTGATCCTGCTGCTGATCGCGCTCATCCTGCTCGGCTGCCTGATGGACAGCCTGTCGATGATCCTGCTGGTGATCCCGTTCTTCTGGCCGGTTCTGGTCGAGATCAACGGTGGCATCTACCAGGGAGCGGAAGGGGCAGGCTTCGGCATGAGCACGGAAGACCTGAAGATCTGGTTCGGCGTACTCGCCCTGATCGTGGTCGAACTCGGCCTGATCACGCCACCGGTCGGCATGAATGTCTTCGTCATCTCCTCGCTCGATCGGGAAACGCCGATGATCGAGACTTTCAAGGGCGTTGCGCCGTTCTTCTGTGCCGAGATCCTGCGCGTAATCCTGCTGGTCTGTTTTCCGATCATCACCCTGTGGCTGCCGCAGGTGCTGAGGTAGGCATCGAAAGCCCCCATAAATGAAAAAGCACGCCCGGGTAACGGGCGTGCTTTTTTCGTTCAAGGCTGGGCTTTTACTTTCCCTGTGCCGCCGCGCGGATCTGGCTGAGGCTGGCGGCCGGGGTGATGGCTTCCGGGTCCAGCTTCAGATGCAGGATTGCGGGTGTGCCGGCGGCACGGGCACGTTCGTATGCAGGACCGAAAGCGTCTGTCGTTTCGACCGTCTCACCGAAGGCACCATAGCTGCGGGCAAGCGCTGCGAAATCCGGATTGACCAGCTTGGTTGCCGACGGGCGGCCGGGATAGGTGCGTTCCTGATGCATGCGGATGGTGCCGTACATGCCGTTGTCGATCACAAGCACGATGATGTTGGCACCGTCCTGACAGGCGGTGCCAAACTCCTGCATGGTCATCTGCAGGCAGCCATCGCCTGCAAAACAGACGACTTCGCGCTCCGGAAAGGCAAGCTTGGCGGAAACGGCTGCCGGCAGGCCATACCCCATGGAGCCGCTCGTCGGCGCTGCCTGGGTGGCGTAGCGACGGAATCGATGGAAGCGGTGCAGCCAGGTGGCGTAGTTGCCAGCCCCATTGGTGCAGACCGCATCTTCCGGCAGGTTGGCTTCCAGCCATTCCATGACACCGGCCATCTGGAGGTTGCCGGGAACCTGTGGCCGGGCACCGGACCAGTCCAGATAATCCTGGTGGGCCTTGGCCGCTTCGCCTGCGCCTTTCAGTTCGGACGGCGGCTGAAGGCCTTCGGCCGCCTTGCAGAAGGCAGTCGGGCTGGCATGAATTGCCTGCGCCGGCCGGTAGACCCGGCCGAGTTCCTCGGCGTCCGGATGGACATGCACCAGTTGCTGTGTGGGAGAGGGAATCTCGAGCAGCGAATAGGACTGGCTCGGCATTTCCGACAAACGGCCACCGACAAGCAGGATCAGATCGGAGGACTTCACCCGTGCCAGCAGCTTCGGATTGATGCCGATGCCGACATCGCCGGCATAGTTCGGATGCAGGTTGTCGAACAGCATCTGGCGGCGGAACGAGCAAGCAACCGGCAGGTCGAAACGCTCGGCAAAGCGGGTAAAGCCGGCGACGGCCTCTTCCGACCAGCGGCTGCCGCCCAGAATGGCGATCGGCCGCTCGGCCGCCCAAAGGCGCTTCTGCAGTTCCGCCATCTGGGTGAGGCCCGGATGCGTTTCGACCTGGGTCCACGCAGGCGGCTGCGGGGCATCCGCCTTTTCGACCAGCATGTCTTCCGGAAGCGCCAGAACCACCGGTCCCGGACGGCCGGACGTGGCAACATGGTAGGCGCGCGAAATGAATTCCGGTACGCGATCCGCGTGATCGATCTCCGCAACCCATTTGGCGATGCCACCGAACATTTGGCGGTAGTCGATTTCCTGGAACGCTTCACGCTCGCGCATGCCACGCTCGATCTGTCCGATGAACAGGATCATCGGCGTGGAATCCTGCGCCGCCACGTGGACACCGGCAGAAGCGTTGGTGGCCCCGGGACCGCGGGTCACCATGCAGATGCCCGGCTTGCCGGTGAGCTTGCCCCAGGCATCGGCCATCATTGCAGCCCCGCCTTCCTGGCGGCAGACCGTGACCGGGATCGACGCATCGTAAAGCGCATCGAGCACGGCAAGGTAACTTTCGCCGGGCACACAGAACACGCGCTCTGCCCCGTGGCGCTCCAGCGCCTCCACCAACAATTCACCGCCGGTCTTCTGGTCCATGTTCCGGGTCCTTACGAGAAAGATGATCTGTTCATTCTATAGCGTATGAAAATCCCGCCTGTTAGAGGAGAAAATCAGATTAATTGGCAATAGGGTCATTCCGATTTAGAATAATATATCTCCGACAACGGACTTGCAGCCCATCCTTCGAAACGCGCACAAACGCGCTCTTCAGGATGAGGTTTAATGTGTTGTAAGGCCGCCTGATTGTGCCACACACAGTCCTCATCCTGAGGAAGCGCGAAGTGCTGTCTCGAAGGATGGGCCTCATGTCATGGTAGGCCTTGCCGGTAAGCTTCGGCGCTGCAAACAAAAAGGGGCACCGGTTTCCCGGCACCCCTGCCCCCATTCGTTGTTATGTCTTGTTATGGGAAGCTGATCTCAGATCGACTGAACCGTCACCACCTGGAAGGTGTGCATCTCGCCATCCTCGTCCTTGATGGAGACGTATTCACCCGGGTTGAAGGCATGAGCGCCGAAACGGTAGCCCGCCTCGTCGTCGTCCTCGCCGTCGATATCGTAATGGAATGCCCAGGAGCCACCCGGACGGTGGATGAGGTGGCCGACTTCCTCTTCCTCGGCGCCCCAGAATCGCCGCACACGGCAATGGTCGCGCTGCTTCTTCCAAAGACCGGCGTCGATATGGCCGGTTTCGTCAAGCGGAGCGGTGAATTCATAACCGTGGTTCGCCGAACCTTGCGGGAAATCCTTGGTTCTGGCCAGGTTCAACCTGATCTTTTTCAAAGCCGGATAGTCGCTCATGGGGCCCTCCTTTACTGACAATCCGGTTTATTTGTGCCACATCCGGGGCACCTCACATTGAGAAGGATCAAACCGGGTCGTTTGCATGTGAGGCATGTATTGCCACGTGTCAGCAAAAGGGACGGAAGATGGATCAGGCCGAAACCCAGAACCAGGCGCTCGAGTTCCTCGGCAGCCTTCCGTCCGACGATCCGGCGCGGCCCGAGGTGAAGCGGATCGACACCCATGCCAATATCGTCTTTCTGGTGGGCAGCAAGGCCTACAAGGTCAAACGGTCGGTCAAGTTTCCCTTTCTCGATTATTCGACGTTGCCCTTGCGCGAAGAAGCCTGCAAGGCGGAAATAACCTACAACCAGCCGAACGCACCTCAGATCTACCGGCAGGCCTTGCCTGTGACGCGGGAGGCAGATGGCACGTTGGATCTTGGCGGCACTGGAGAGCCCATCGAATGGGCAGTTGAAATGAACCGGTTCGAGCGACAGCACGAACTGGACTCCGTCGCTGGAACCAGCCCGCTTCCGGACACTCTGACGGACAGGCTGGCGGACATGATGGTGACTGCTCATGACGTCGCGCCACTGCGGCAGGGCAACGGCTTCTACGCGGAGCTTGCAAGCTATGTGGAGCAGAACGACGCCGCCTTTCGCGAGCACCCCGATCTGTTCGAAGCCGAGGCGGTCCGGCATCTGACCGAGACTTCCCGCACTGTCTTGTCGGCTCTGCACGAGTTGATCCTGCGCCGGGGCGAACAGGGCCTTGTCCGTCGTTGCCACGGAGACGCCCACCTTCGCAACATCGTCATGGTTGATGACACCCCGGTCCTGTTCGATGCGGTTGAATTTTCAGATGCGATTGCTACCGGCGACGTTCTTTACGATCTCGCCTTCCTGCTGATGGACCTGTGGGACCGGGGTCAACAGCGTGCGGCCAACCGGGTGTTCAACCGCTACATGGACAAGAGCCGCCTGGACACGCATTCGGAGGGCCTGGCAGCCCTGCCCTTCTACCTGATGATGCGCGCGGCGATCCGCTCCAAGATCGCGGCCAGCTCCGCTCTCAACCAGTCGGACCCGAACCAGAAACAACGTGAGCGCGACCAGGCCCAGGCCTATTTCCGCCACGCAGTGGACTTTCTGGATCCCTCACGCCCACAACTGGTTGCCATCGGCGGCCTTTCCGGCACCGGCAAGACCACGCTTGCCTACGAAATTGCCCCCGGCATCGGCCGGGCACCCGGCGCGCGCGTGCTACGCACGGACGTGATGCGAAAGCGCCTGCTGGGCATTGAAGAAACGGAAAAGGCGCCGGCGGAAGCCTATACGCTGGAGGCTTCCCAGAAGGTCTACCACGCGCTGGACGACACCATTCAGACCGTCCTCGCAGCGGGTCACTCGGCAATCTTCGATGCCGTTTTTGCCGCCGAGAGCGAACGGGACCGTATCGAGGCCATCGCGAATAATGTTGAATGCGGTTTCTGCGGCCTGTGGCTGACTGCGCCGGCAAACATCCTGAAAGCCCGGGTCTCCGCGCGCGGGGACGATGCCTCGGACGCAAACGCTGACGTTGTCGATACCCAGCTTGGCTACGACCTCGGCCAGATGAACTGGGTGGAAATCGACGCGGGCAGCAATGTCGACGAAACCGCCGGACAGGTTCGGAAAATCCTGAACCGCTAGTAGCCTACAGTCCGGCAGCCCTGAGGGCTGCCGCGGCTCCGGCTGCACAGAAGACGGCGACATATTCCTTGCGCAGGGTCACCTGCGCCGCTGCAGCAACGACAAGGCACAGCGCCACGGCCAGCCCGCCCTTCAACACGATGGGCAGAATGGTGGAAACGATGATCGCGCCCGGCAAGGCCTCCAGCCCCCGCCGCACCCGCGGCGTGATGGGCAGCCGGCCCATGACCCAGTATCCACCCGCCCTCAGGGCATAAGTGACCGCCGTCATGCCAAGCACGGCCAGGACGAAGATCGGGTCGGCGGTGAATGCTCCCTCAGTCATCGAGATAGGCCCCCGCGAAAGCACCGGCGATGGCACCGGTGAAAATGCTCCAGTAGCCACCGACCAGATACCAGGTCAGCGCGGCGATACCGCCGGCGAACAGCCAGCTGACTGTCTGGCGCTTGCCCTTCCAGAGCGGCACGAGCAGTGCAGCGAAGAAAGCCGGCAGAACCACATCGAGGCCATAAACCTTCGGGTCCGACACGAGACTGCCTGCGAAATAGCCCGGAACGACGGAAAGCGACCAGACCGACCAGGTGAAAAGACCGCTGCCGAGATAGATCCCCCAGTCGCGCGTGCCCTTGTCGTATTCCGACAAGGCCAGCAACCAGTTGAGGTCCGTCAGCAGAAACAGGGAAGGATAGGTCTGCCAGGCCGGCACCTGGCCAAGCCAGGGCCGCAGGCTTGCACCGATCAGCAGCATGCGCATGTTGACGGCAGCGGTAACCCCGATCATCGCCACGACGAGAGCATAATTGAGCGGATCGCTGTAGACTTCCATCGCGACAAACTGGCTGGCGCCGGCGAAGACCAGCGAGTTGATCATGATCGTTTCGAGGAAGGTCAGCCCCTTTTGCGCGGCGACCGTTCCGAAGACCAGTCCAAGCGCGATGATGCCCGGGGAAACCGGAATGCACATCGTGGCGCCCCGCACGCAGCCTTGCAGGCTGAGGGTCACATTTTTGTTCAACATGTCTGTCCAAGAGTGTCAGGCGGCGGGCAGCCCCCGCAAAGAAAGGTCAGTATTGCTGATAAATCGCCTCAGAACCAATGAAACCTTTTGATTTACCCATCAGCGATCCTGTAGCCGGGACCAGGACACCGGTCAGAACACGACGCCGTAGATCATGCGCAGGCCGGTAAAACCGAGGAACAGCGCGAACACGAGCTTCAGCTTCGACGGATCGATGGCATGGGCGATCTTCGCGCCCCAGGGTGCAGCAAGGGTGCTGGCCGGAATAATCAGGAAGAAGCCGATCAGGTTGACATACCCGAGCGAGAACGGCGGGCGCCCCTCCTCGCCCCAACCGAAGAAGATCGACAGCAGGGTGCCCGGAACGGCAATGATGAGGCCGATGGCCGCCGCGGTGCCAACCGCCTTGCGGATCGGATAATTGAAAAGGGTCAATGTCGGAACGCCGAGCGTTCCACCGCCAATGCCCATCATCACCGAGATCCCGCCAATCAGGAAACCCAGTGTTTCCTTGATCGGAGATCCGGGAAGCTTGTCGGCCAGATGGGAGCCATCCTTGCGGAACATCATGTTGGCCGACACGGCCAGAGCGACAATCCCGAAGACCAGCGTCAGTGCGCCACCCGAAATGTTCCCCGCGAGCGTTCCCCCGGCGATGACGCCAAGAGCGATCGCCCACCACCAGCGTTTCAGGAGATCCATGTCGACGCTGCCACGATTGTAGTGGGCGCGCGCCGAAGACGTGCCGGTCGCCAGAATGGTTGCGAGCGACGTTCCCACGGCCACATGCATCAGAACCGACGGGTCGATCTTCAGGGCGGTGAACATGTAATAGAGCACCGGCACGATGACGATGCCGCCACCGACGCCGAGCAGGCCTGCAATGATCCCGGCCACAAGCCCGGTTGCCAGCAGCGCAACAGCCAGAAGGCCAAGGGAGAAAAGGCTGAGATCTTCCACGCGATTATCCTCGTTGCCGGTGCCGCGCTCATGCCGGCCACCAAAGTCTTCTTCCAGCGCTTAGACCAGCTGCGCGAATTTTTCCAGCCGCATGCGTGGACTATCTGTTTTGCGACGCTTGCAACCTCTTGCGACACGGGTGAATTGCAGCCAGTCTCTGCCGGGTGTCATTCAGCGGCGAGGAAGCATGAACGGTCACTGGCTTGCGCTCTATACATTCGGCCAATTTCGTACGCGGGCGGACCACCCGGTTGTGGAACCCTTTCACCAGGCCGAGCCGCTTGTGTGGGCTGCGATGGAGCGAGCCGAGGGTTTCGTCGCCCGGTCCGGCTACGAAGACGAACCGGGACCGGACAGCTGGGGCGAGCAGGTTTTTCCCAGGTACTGGCAGGACAATGGCGACGGCTGGGCACCCTCCACCATCTCGCTTTGGCAAGACCTGGAATCAGCGCTTGCCGCCGTCTACCGAGGGCCGCACGCCGAGATCCTGAAAAAGGGCCCGGACTTCATGCGGGAAGACCATGCCTACCCCGCCTATGCCCTGTGGTGGGTGCCGGAAGGCCACCAACCGGACTGGATGGAAGCGATCGACCGCTTCGAACGCCTGGGCGACGCGGGCCCCACGCCCGCGGCCTTCACATTCAAATCCGCTTTCGATCCTTCCGGAAAGCCCACAACAGTGAACGGCGGCGTATCGAAACAGATCGCGGAACGAAACCGGACCCGGACCGAAGCTCCCAAGGCTGTTCAATAGGGATTGTTCAAAAATCGATGACTAATTGTCCAGATTTGGCAGAATTGTAAAACAATCTCCCAATGGCAATCTTAGGTCCAACAGCGCACGGACATTCCCGTGCCAGAGATTGGGAAAGGATTGAACCATGAACCAGATACTCCGTCCTTCGGATGCTCGCGGCGATGCCGATTTCGGCTGGTTGAAGAGCAAGCACACGTTCTCCTTCGGGTCCTATTTTGACCCGAACCACATCGGTTTCGGTGCCCTGCGGGTGATTAACGAAGACCGTGTCGCCCCCAGCGCCGGCTTCCCGACCCACCCGCACCAGAACATGGAGATCATCTCCTATGTCGTTTCCGGTGGTCTGGAACACAAGGATTCGCTCGGTACGGGCTCAGTCATCTGGCCGGGAGAACTGCAGCGCATGAGCGCCGGCACCGGTGTCCGCCACAGTGAGTACAATCACTCGGACACGGATCCGGTCCACTTCCTGCAGATCTGGATCGTTCCGGAAGCTGACGGAATCTCGCCAAGCTACGAGCAGAAGGCCTTTCCGGAAGACGGCCGCCGCGATGCGCTGCGCCTGATCGGATCGCGCGACGGGCGGGACGGATCCGTTACCATTCATCAGGATGTCGATCTCTACGCGTCGCTTCTGTCCGCGGATCGCAGCCTGGCCTTCGACATCCGCCCTGGCAGGAAGGTCTGGCTGCAGCTGGTGAAAGGCAAGATCAGCGTCAACGACCAGCCGCTTTCCGCAGGCGACGGTCTCGGTCTGCTTCAGACAGGCGCAATCTCGCTGACAGCCAGTGAGAATGCCGAATTCCTGCTGTTCGACCTGGCAGCCTGACACGAATTGGGGCGGGATTGTTCCCGCCCCATCCCCATGTACTTCCCTGGAAACGAACAGACAGATTGAACACAGAATCAGAGCAATTGCTTTCATCCACTTCAGGAGACCGACAATGGTAGAGACAACTTCCCCCGACATCACCCTGGAACAGGATGGCAGCAAAGGCCGCTATGTGGCGAAGGTAGGCGGGATCACCGAGCCGGCCGAACTAACCTTCTCCATTGTCAACGAACACTTGATCATTGCCGATCACACCGGTGTGCCGGACAGCATGCGTGGCATGGGGGTTGGCAAGGCACTGGTGGAAAGGCTTGTTGATGACGCCCGTCGCAAGCAGGTGAAGATCGTGCCGCTGTGTCCTTATGTGAATGCGCAGCGGCGCAAGCACCCCGAATGGGCGGATGTGTTTCAGGCCTAGGCGAAAAGAAACATGCTCAGCTCGAAGGCTCGCTGTCCTCTACCGCCGTCTCGCACCCCCGCAAGGTGTAGAGCGCACCGGTCAGCATGTCGCCGGCCTGTTCGAAAGCGGTGTCGGTGATTTCCGGTCCGGCTGCGCTCAGACCAACTGCCGCCAGCCTGATGTCGGCAAGGTTCCGATTGAGTTCCTTCAGTTGCTGCGCCACTTCCCAATGATCCCGGAGGTCGGGATCAGAGAGTTGCGCAGCAAGCGTGGTGATCTTGCCGTCGAGCGCTTCGATCCGGGACTTGAATTCGCCCGGAGAGACCTGCAACCGGGCGAGCGCGGCTTCTGTCACATTGCCGGCGATACGTTCGCCCGCTGTATCGACCCTGTTCAACACAAGGAGCGACAGCACGCAGGCTGCAATGACAAGCAGCGCCGTCGCATTCACGAGCGCCAGAAGCAACTGGCCGGGCAAACGGACCAGACGGCGGCCAAGGCCGGGGGCATCGTGATAGGACATTGCATGCTCCTTAGAGATCAGGTGCTCTCATTCAGACAGAGTCCCGCATGACACACAACGGCCCCCGAGCCGTGAACCGTCAGAAAGACCTGATTTCTTGGGAGAACCAACCGACCATCCGTTCACCGTATCAGAGCCCCTGGCATCTTCTGCCTGTAGCCCAGCCTACACTTTATCCGGGAAACGACACTTACCTTTAACGGAAAAAGGGTTACTCCGTTCCCATTCAAAACACCGATAGGGCACGGATGAACTACGGCCGCCTGATCACAGCAATATTGTTCCTCTGGATGACGTCCGCCCTCTTCAAGTACGGCAACCAGAACTACGAGGCACTCAAGGCGGACTTTGGCCTGCTGGCTCCATTGATGTGTTTCATCGCCGGCGTCCTTCTCGGCTGCAGCGCCATTGTCCTGCTCATCAAGTCTTTCAGGAAGACATGATCGCACTTCGGCAGCTATCAACCTGCTGCGAGGTACCATCAAACTTCAAGACGGCTCGCCAAGCACGGAGCAGGTGTCTATTTCGCGTCGTGGAAGATGATCCCTGCGGTGTGTCTCGTGCCGGAGCGCACGCGGCTCACACCGTGGCGCAGGCTCACGCGGTAACTACCTCTCGTTCCCTGGACAGGCCGGTTGTGAACGGCAAAGGCCACGGCATCCCCCTGGCGCAGGCCGACAACCTCAACGCGGCTCTGCATGCGCGGGCGCTGTTCGGTCATGCAGAATTCGCCACCCGAGAAATCCTTGCCCGGCTCCGATAGCAGAATCGCGACCTGAATCGGAAACACCAGATCGCCGTACAGATCCTGGTGAAGGCAGTTGAAGTCGCCTGCGCCATACTGCAGCAACAAAGGGGTCGGCCGGACCTGGCCCGCCTTGTGGCATTGCTCCAGATACGCGTCGTGAGTAGCCGGAAATCGTTGATCGAAGCCCATGGTTTCGTTCCACGTGTTGGCAAGACCGGCGAAGCGGGGATAAAGGGCGGTCCGCAATCCACCCAGAATATCCGGCAGCGGATATTTGAAATAACGGTATTCCCCCTTGCCGAAGCCGTGCCGCGCCATGACGACATGGCTTCGGAAATGTTCTTCATCGGTATAAAGCGACGAAAGGGCACGACATTCCCCGGGCGACAAGAGCTGAGGTAGCGTGGCACAGCCGAAACCGTTCAGCTCTTCGTGGATAGCAGCCCAATCATAACCGGCAACCCGAGCCTCTAAAGAGGTCGCCAAAGCATCCGAACGATCCTCGTTGGCGGTAAGCTTTCTCATGCCCGTTTCTCCCTCTCGATGAGATCGCGCTTGCGCTCCACACCCCATGCGTAGCCGGAAAGTGCACCGCTGGTTCGAACCACGCGGTGGCAGGGGATTGCCACTGCGAGCTTGTTGGCAGCGCAAGCCCGGGCAACAGCCCGTGATGCCTTGGGTGCCTTGATACGCCGGGCAACCTCGGCATAGGAGACCGTTTCTCCGGCAGGGATTTCCTGAAGAGCTTGCCATACCCGTTGTTGAAAGACGGTTCCGCGGACATCCAAAGGCAGGTCCAGACCGATCTTTGGACATTCGACGAAGCCCACCACCCGGGCCACCAGACCTTCATAGTCGCGATCCGCCCCAAGCAGTGTTGCCTTGGGAAACCGGTCCTGCAGATCCCGGACCAAATCCCCCGGGTCACTTCCGAGAAGAATCGACACAACGCCTTTCTTGCTGGACGCGACCAGAATGGCACCAAGCGTCGTCTGGCCAACCGCGAACCTGATCTCCTCGTCGGCTCCGCCGGCACGGTATTGCGTGGGTGTCATACCCAGCATCCCGGTGGATTTTTCATAGAACCGTCCGCTGGAATTGAAGCCTGCGTCATAGATTGCCTCGGTCACCGTTATGCCGGAACCAAGTCCATCACGGACCTTGTTGGCCCGATGCGCTGACGCATAGTCTTTTGGCGTAAGCCCGGTCGCCGCCTTGAACACCCGGTGAAAGTAGCTGGGGCTACGACCGACGGAGCGAGCAAGATCATCCAGTGACGGCTCTTCTTCGCTGCCTTCAATGATGCGGCAGGCCTTTGCGACAATCGCTGCATTCTCGGCACTGGCAGGCAAGCCTTCCGGCTTGCAGCGCTTGCACGCCCTGAAACCGGTCGCCCGGGCGCTTTCGAGCGTGGTGTGAAGCTGTACGTTTTTCGGATTGGCCAGGCGCGAAGGGCACGACGGGCGACAATAGACCCCGGTTGTCGACACCGAATACCAGAACTGGCCGTCTGCGGTCTTGTCACGGGCTGCTATGCGCGCCCATCGAGGGTCCTCTGCCAGAGGCAGCTTGGTCTGATTGTCGTTCAAGGCTTCCATTGGTGCGTCTTCCCGAAATTGTTGTCGTCAACTTCGCCAATCCTGTCACCGGCTTCACGACCGTGCACTCCGGTCCTTACCTTCAAATCGGGATCTTCAGCGACCCGTTTTCCGAGCTGCTGGCATATTTGAATTTCAAGGCAAGGGACGGAGCGGAGGCTCTGTTCAAGTCTGTTGAAAAGGCGCTGTTGCCTGAAACAGGCGGTCCGGGATTTGCCACAAGGCGGCGCTCCGCCTTGTGGCAAAGCGTCCGGTCAGGTCAGCCGAATGGACATGCCGCCATCGACAATCGTCGGGCTGCCCGTCATGAAACTTGCGCGGTCGGACAGCAGGAAAAGCGCTGCCTGTGCGATCTCCCTTGCGTCGGCCATGCGTTTCATGGGGTGCAAACCTGCAATGAACGCCAAGATGTCCGGATTACCTTCGCCACCGGCCGGTGTAATTGTGCCACCCGGCATCAAGGCATGAGCCCGAATACCCTCCGCGGCGTGGTCTGAGGCAAGTGATTGCACCAAGCCGTTGAGACCGGCCTTGGAAGCCGCATAAGCGCCCATGCCAGGCATGCCCGCGTTGCTGAAACCAACAAATGACGATGTGAAGACGATCGAGCCACCGCCGGTTTTCTTCATGACCGGTATCTGCGCTTTTGCAGCCAGAAACGCCGCCGTCAGGTTGACAGTCAGGACCTCGTTCCAGTTGCCGATACCCATGTCCGGGACCGGCTCCATGGCCCCGACAATGCCTGCATTGTTGAAGGCACCGTCCAGTTGCCCGAACTCCTTCAGGGCGAGGTCGACCAGTGCCGCGGCATAACCTTCGTCCTTGACGTCGCCCTCCAGGAAAACGGCCCTGCCGCCGGCTTCACGGATTTTGGACACAACAGCCTCAAGTTCCGCGGAACGCCTGGCACCGAGGATGACATTCGCTCCTTCGGCCGCAAAAAGGGTCGCTGCAGCAGCCCCGATCCCGCTGCTTGCCCCGGTGATGATGATCGACTTGTTTTCGAGTTCCATGACGTTTTCTCCTGTCTGTCATTGGCCCCGGCCTGAGCCAGGGTCCGAGCGACAGGTGTCATGATCGGGCCGAGCCGAACTATCCGTTTCTTGTTGTCAAATCCATAAGAAGGGCTTGAGCACGTCGATCAGGTCAGGGGTATACCAGCACACAGGCAGCCTATTTAAAACATGTTGGGCACGCTCAATGAGGCCAACGACGTCTGTCGATAAATGTGCGAGTGGACTTTAGGAGCGGCAACAGCCTGCTTCAAAGGTGACCTGATATCTACTTGCCGTATCCAGCCGCACTTGAGGCTTCTCCGTATGACGAACCTGTCCCGCAACATATTTTCATCACATAGGTATTGCCCATAGTCACAAAACTATCGCTCGGGATGGCACCCTCTTTTTTCAACCCCTTGGTGAAATAGAGGGCTTGCTCTTTATCCAACGGCTTAGCGATCGTCACCGCATACCATCCGTTGGTCGCAAGGTAGACCGCCAAAGGGAGATCTCTGGCCATTGCGTAGCTAACCGCTTCGTCGATGTTGTCGAAACTCTTGACTTGAATGAGCCTAAGTTCGCCAGGCGTGGCATCGAATTGATCAACTCGTATCCACGTATGGTGCATATACCCAGTTACGCCCGCAACAGTCACACGATACCAGCGGTCTTCCTCACCTGTGATTTGCACAGAAACGCCATTTGTGAAGCGACGTAAACTATGAGCTTTCCCGTTAGGTGACGCCTTCATTAAAACTGAACCCTTAGGGTGTCGGACACGTCCAGAACGAGCAACGGGAATGGTAGCTCTGCTCGGCTCAATTTGCTTCGGACTTGTCGAAACGGAAGGTCGTGATGCTACATACGGCTTTGCTTCGCTTGAAGGCTTGGAGATTGCCGCCGTGTCAGTGGCACCCTCAGACAAAGTAACTCCAAAATTAGCCATCTCCTGCCCAGAGAGATATCGAATGTCATTCGCTTCTGTCTTGAATGCGAGTTGCAAGAGTGCAGGGTTCACTCCCATCTCTACCATGTACCCAATGATGTCCGCAGTGACGTCCTGAACAGCAGAAACAGCCTCCTCCTTGTTGAAAGGAGTTGTTGGCGAGAACGAAGACTTGTGCACCCCGATGGAACCCGGTTCAGCATATCGAGATCGGCCTCCCATGAATGCCAGGGCGCAGGCAGAAGCGCATTCAAGCTGACGGAGTTGTATCGTGGCCAAACCGTTTGATCTGATGATCCGACCAAGTTCCATCGCCTTGAAAATGTTCCCGCCGTCGCTGTCAAAGCCGATCACATTAGGATTGAAAGAACGAATGACTTTCTCGAATTCGGACAGGTCATCACTGGGTGTGAAGGTACCCTCAATAACAACAAACCTCAGACCATCGTCCCCCTCTCCCGAATTGTAGCTAAGTTCGGCCTTTCCCACAGAAGGAAGGATGGTGACCAAAAAGATCATGAGGATTCGGATGATCATGGGTAATCACACACTCAGGTACAATTCATTGACACCGCAATTCAGTGTATTCGAGCGACTTAAGGTATTGCAACCAGACTTCACGCCATATGGTTGATCTGCTCAGCCCAAATTTCTGTATTTTGAGGTAAGTCTGTTTCCCAGTTAAGATTACAGGCTATGAAACGATCTAGATTATGCGAAGAAAGATCAGCCAAGCATTGCGGCTTCGTCGGTCTTTGATTGCCTGTAGGTGCGCAACCTGCAGTGCAGTCGCAGCATTATTGGAACCCTTTACTGCAGCGCTCAAGCCGAAGCAATTGCAGCAAGATTGACTTGCGTTCCAAAAAAATTCTGAAAGTTCATGAAGAGGGAAATGGTACAGACGAGTGGATTCGAACCACCGACCTTCGGAGCCACAATCCGACGCTCTAACCAACTGAGCTACGTCTGCTTAAAGGCGTGAGGTGACGCGGACCATACTGACCCGTGCCGCCATTTGCAAGGGCGTCTTCTAAACTCGTTTTTTCCAACCCGCAAGCGGGAATTTGCGGAAATTTTCGAGCTGTTGAAAAGCAAATGCCCGGAGCGTTGCCCCGGGCATAACAACCGTTTGCCGATGTCATCGGCATGGCCCTGCCGAACCGCAATCAGGTGACTGCGGACGGCAGGATGCCGGATTAGTTGACCTTGATGTCCTTGAAGGACTTCTCGAACGCTTCCTTGACCGGTGCGGAAACGTCGGTACCGAGCTTGGTAGCCAGTTCGTGCATTTCCTTGGACTGGGCGCTCAGAGCGTCAAACTGCTGGCGAGCAAACGTGGACTGCAGCTCGATAGCTTCAGCCAGGCTCTTCGCAGACATGATGTCCTTCACGAAAGTGAAAGTTGCGTCGGCGTTGGCTTTGGCAGCATCAACGGCCTTGTGGTTGAATTCTACAACGCCCTGGCGGGAAGTCTCGAAAGTGTCTTCCATCAGGTCGGTTGCGTCTTCAGCAGCGTTTTTCACTTTTGCATAGGCTTCGCGAGCGTTCTCGATGCCTTTTTCGGTTGCTTCACGGAACATGGCCGGAACTTCCATTTTGGGCATAGCAAAAGCCTCAAAGTCAGGGAAAGCTACACCAGCAGCAGCGGTTTTGGCTTTGGTGGTGCGAGCTTTCGGCGCCGGCTTTGCCGGAGCAGTGGTTGTGGTGTCAGTCATGATCTCATCTCCTTGAGTCCGGATGCGATCATTGGTGCAAGTTCATTCCGCCGATACGTGTGCCGGCGGACCCTGTCGTCATCCGCAAACACTACATAGTGCATGCCGTGCTGCATTGCAACATTTTTTTGCACTGCACAACAAACTTGCCGTCGGGGATTTCTGGTGTTTCGTCGGTTCCGTTCTGCAAAAAGCGGAGCGGACTGCAGCCCTTTGTCGGTAAGCCATTGGCTGGACAAGGGAAGACGAAAACAGGCAATCAGGACCGGAAAAACATTACAACCAAAGCAGGAAATATTCAATGAAACACTTGTGACACCTTGCGCGGGGCTCTGGTGCCCTGCGCAAGGAAAAATGCCGGCCGGATTATTTTTTCTGGGTGGCCTTGGCCGCGTCCTGAACGGCCTTCGTCGCCGAGTTGGAAAACTCGCGCGCCTGTTCGCCGAGGGACTCCATCTGCCGGCGCAGATAGTCCTGCTGCAGCTTCATCATGTCCTCGACATTTTGCGCCTTGACCAGTTCCTGCGCAAACTTGAAAGCCGCATCGACATGCTCTTCGGCATAGTTCAACGCCTTCTTGTTCACATCCGCAGCACCGGCCTGAACCGCATTTGCGCTGTCTTCCGCATTGCTGACAGCCTTGTGGGTCGCGCCCATGAAGTCGTCAAAGGCCTTGCGGGCCTGGTCGACGCTCTTTTCCGCGAAATCGCGCATCTGGTCGGGAATTTCAAAACCGGTCTTGTCTGTGCTCATGTCGGCGCTCCTCAGGTCGACGAAAGATGTCAGGCAGGTATCCTGAAATCCTTCCATGCCAAAAATTCGTAACACGACGATGGCATTCCGGCAAACTTGTCCGGTCGGATTAACCACGCCTTCATGTAACCCCTTTAGCAACCTTGCTTTACGTGGACTGTGTTGGAGATTGCTTGTATTAACGGAGTGTTTACCACTTTGGGCAAATCCGGCCGCCACGCACCCGTCAACCGGTGTTGCAGACCAGTTTGGAGCAGAGCCATGGACGAACAAACCCTATCATTCCTGGAACTGACTGCCATGGATGATCTGGTTCAGCTTGTCGCCGACAAAAGGGCAGCCTGGCTCTGGTCGGCCGATGGGGCGCGTATTCTATGGGCGAATGCTGCCGGTGCTTCCTTTTTCTCCGCACAGTCCGTAGCCGACCTGGCCAACCTGACGTCGCTCGAGCGCTCACCCGCCCGTCCGCATATCGCCCGCATTGCCGAATCCGGCCCTACAGACAAGTTCAGCATCGACCGGCTGCGGTTTTACCGGGGTCTCAGGGTCATGCTGCTGACCTGTCAGTGCATGCGTATCGAGCTGGAAAACGGTGAAGCCGCTGCCCTGATTGTGTGCGGTGACAAGGGTCTGTCCATGACGAAAGACCCGGTGCCGGCTTTTGCACAGATACTGCGTGCCGATGATGCCACCGTGTTCGTAACGGATGCCGGTTCGGTGGAAGGCTGCTTTGGCGAACTGAAAGGAACACCGGAAGACCTTGACCTGCCGGACGGACAGACGGCGCTTTTCGGTCCTCTGGAACTCGATGGTGACTTTCATGAGGGCGTTGTTCTGAAGGTGACGGACCGCCAGAAGCTGGTGGTCCTGGAAAACCTGCCTCTGGCGGATCCCGGCACTGAAGCCGGGGAAGACAGCTCTGAAAGCGCGCAAGAAGCGGACGCCTCCGCAATTGAAGCCGGGCTGCTGGCCGCAGGCGTTGCCGCCGGAGCTGCAGTTGCCGCTGACACTTCGTCCGCGGACGAGGAAACAGTTTCCCGGATCGGTGAGGACGACGCCGGTTGGGTACGGGCCGACGAAGACGAGTTTGAAACCGCTGACGATATGGCCGCAACGCAGGCCGCCCCTGCCCCACCCGTTGAAGAACCTTTTCAGGAAGACCTCGACGACCTGGCTGCCAGTGAGCAATCCATTGCCGCTGGTGTTGTCACCTCAGACGACATCTCCCCGATGGATGCCGGAGAGGCGGACCTTGAAGCCGCGTTGTCCGACCTGGAAGAGATTGAAGACGACGACGGCGAGACGGCTGAAGACGTCTCGGCCGATGCTGAAGAGCACGACGGCCTCGAAGAACTCGACCTCGAGGAAAGTGTCCTTGAGGAGAAGACCGCCAAAGTCGTGGCCGAAGACACCTCTGATGACGCTGCAATGGAAGGTGGGGACGGCTTTGTCTTTCAGCCACGGCGCAGACCTGTGCGCTTTGCCTGGAAGATGGACATCGACCAGCGCTTCACCTTTCTGTCCGACGAGTTTGCCGAAGTTCTTGGCCCTTCCTCGACCGACATTATCGGTCTGACCTGGAAGGAAGTGTCCGACGCCTTCGATCTCGATCCCCGTGGCCATATTGCGCGGGCACTCGACCGACGCGACACCTGGAGCGGAAAGACAATCGACTGGCCGGTTTCCGGTGCGGACTTGCGCGTACCTGTCGACATGGCCGCCCTGCCCGCCTTCGACCGGAACCGGAAATTCGAAGGCTATCGCGGCTTCGGAGTTTGCCGGACTGCAGATGCCGTGCCGGAGCATGGCAGCCAGCCCTCCGGCCCGACGCTGGCCGTTGTCGGGGCATCCGACACTGACACGGACGAAACCGGACGCGACACACTTGCGGAAGACGAAGCCACCCACGCCGCAGAAACGCTGCAGGAAGACGCGCCCGGTGCCGAAGCTGCCGACGTGCCCGTGGCGCCAGAGGTGGAAGGTGACATTGCCACCGCGGGCGACGACAACGGACATGAAAACGTCCGCTCTGAAACAGGTGATGAAACAACAGATACATCGACTGGTGAGGCTGGTACCGATGAAGCTGGTTCACCAGACGCAGCAGAGCAGCAGGCAACCGCGGAGGCAGCAGCCAAGCTTGCGGAATTGAAACCGGCAAAACCGGATTCTTTCGCGGGAAAGACCTTTCTTGGCGCAAGTGCGGCTGCTCTCGTCGGGTCCCTGGCAAAGTTCACCGGCAAGGCTCCGCAGCGCCCGGCAGACCCGCCGGTAAAGGCAGATGAACCCGCCAAGGCGGATACCCGACACCTTGAAACCGACACGTCTCCAGAGGACGTTGCCCCGGATGCCGACAAGGATTTCGACGATCTGCCCGGCGCAGCTCTCGACAGCAAGTTCAAAGCCCTGGAATCCGGTCTGCAAGATGCACCGGAAGACGAAGCTCTTCCCGAGGAAAGCGACGTTCCGGAGACTGGCGAAGACAAGCCCGTCTCCGGCAGCGATGAAACCGTTCCTGAGGACAATGCAAGCGCTGAGGACACCGGAACTGCAACCGACGAAACGGACGATGCGCCGGAAACAGTCGTCGATGACGCAGATGCAGTAGCTGATGACGAAGACCCCGAAGACGAGGTCAGCGACACAGCGAGCGAAGATACCGCCATCGATGATGACAACATTGAACTGGCAGACGAAGACGAAGCGGACGCCGACAGCGAAACCAATGCTGAGAGCGACGAGCTGACCGGTGATGAGACAGGGGACACCACCACAGCCGTTGCAGTGCCCACTCCAGCGAGTGCCGAACCAACCGGTATCTCCGGGCCAGCGGCGCTGAAACCGGCTGAAATCGAAAGCGCGGTCAAGTCGCTCGCCAAGGCTTACAAAGAGGCGGAAAAGAAGTCTCGCGACCTCTTTGAGGAAGAAGAAGACCCCACGGCCCCGGAAGACGACGACATGTCGTCCACAGCCGTCGCAACTGCCGAAAGTGACGAGGACCAGCAAACGGGAACCGATGAGGCTTCGGCTGGCGACGAAGATCTGTTCGAGCCCGAGCCTGCCTTTGAAGACACCCATTTCGATCTTGTTGAGGAGGAAGACCGCGAGATCGAAGCCGTGGCTGCGTCATTGGAAACGGACGATGCGGCTGAAGAGCGCGAGTTCTTCGAAGAAACCGCTGCGTTCGAGAGCGAGGACAAGGCTGCCGAAACCGCCGACGCCGATGAGCCGGCCGAACCGAAACCGACAGGCCAGGTCATCCCGCTCGCAACGGTGAAACCGCGCGTTGTTCCGGTGGATACCTCCGGTCTTTCCCGGCCCGAACGTCAGGCTTTCCGCAAGATCGCCGAAGCCCTTGGAGCACGGCTGGAGGGCGACCTTGAAGATTTCGATGCACCCGATCCGGTGGAACCGGTCGAAGAGCTGCCGCCCGAAGTTCCGGAAGCCGGCCCTATCGACCCGAGCCTCCTGGACCGCCTGCCCATCGGCATCGCCATTGCCCATGACCGGGAAGTTCTCTACGCCAACAAGGCGCTGCTGAGCATGCTTGGCTACAAGTCGATCACCGCGCTCTCCGAGGCCGGCGGGTTGGAAGCACTTTTCATCGACGATGCGGAAGAGCTGCCGGACGCCGAAGGCATGGATGGTGAAGTCGACGAGACCATGAAGATGCGCCTGTCGGATGGCGGTGTCCTCAACGTCGACGCTCATATGCATTCCGTTCCGTGGAACGGCACCCGCGGTCTGATGATTTCCATCACCGAACGCAAGGCCAAGCCGGCACCTGCGACCGCTGCTCCGTCTTCGCCGAACTTCTTTGCGGAAGTCCGCTCGGAACTTGATAGCGCGCGCAACCAGATCGCCGAAATGGACACCATTCTGGAAACGGCGACCGACGGCGTTCTCGTGCTTGATCAGAACGGCACGATCCTGAAAGTGAACGGCTCCGCGGAGGCGCTCTTCAGCGCCAACCGGTCCGACATGATCGGAGCGCCCTTCACGGATTTCCTGGCGCCTGAAAGCCACCGGGCGGCGGCCGACTACCTGGACGGATTGTCGCGCAACGGCGTTGCCTCGATCCTGAACGATGGCCGCGAAGTGCTTGGCAAGGTTCCGACCGGCGGGCTCATCCCGCTGTTCATGACCATCGGTCGGATCAGCGGCAACAAGGACGACGTCAAATACTGTGCGGTGCTGCGCGACATCACCCAGTGGAAGACGGCAGAAGAAGAGCTGACCCAGGCCAAGCGCCAGGCTGAAAACGCAAGCTCTCAGAAGTCCGATTTCCTGGCGAAGATCAGCCATGAAATCCGCACCCCACTGAACGCGATCATCGGCTTTTCGGAAGTCATGATGGAAGAGCGCTTCGGCCCGATCGGCAATGACCGCTACAAGGACTATCTCAAGGATATCCGCACATCCGGCTCGCACATCATGAGCCTGATCAACGATCTCCTGGACCTGTCCAAGATCGAGGCGGGCAAGCTGGATCTGAAGTTCTCCGCCGTCTCGACCAACGACGTCATCAACGAATGCGTTGCCCTGATGCAGCCGCAGGCCAACCGGGAGCGTGTCATCATCCGTGCCAGCCTGCCGGAATCCGTGCCCGATGTCGTGGCAGATCCGCGGTCTCTGCGCCAGATCGTGCTGAACCTTCTGTCCAACGCGATCAAATACAACAAGTCTGGTGGGCAAGTGATCCTGTCGACGGCGCTGGAAAGCAACGGCGAAGTCGCGCTGCGGGTTCGCGATACCGGCACCGGCATGACAGCCAAGCAGCTGGCTGCGGCGCTTGAGCCGTTCCGGCAACTGCATACCTCCAGCCGCGGCGGTGGAACCGGGCTTGGCCTGCCGCTGACCAAGGCACTGGTGGAAGCCAACCGGGCCAGCTTCCATATCGATTCCACGCCGGATCAGGGCACCCTGGTGGAAATCATCTTCCCGACACAGCGGGTGCTTTCGGAGTAATGCCGGGCTCCCGACAGGAGAGCGCCTTGGTTGAAGTCGACAGCAATATCTGGATCCTTGAAGGGGACACTGTCTCCTTCTACGGATTTTGTTACCCGACCCGCTGTGTGATCATTCGCCTGCCGTCCGGCAAGCTGTGGGTCTGGTCACCCATCGCCTTGACGCCGGCGGTCCGGCAGCAGATCGATGCCCTGGGAACCCCGACACATCTCGTCAGTCCCAACAAGATCCACCATCTCTTTCTGCAGGACTGGAAGGCGGCGTGGCAGGAAGCCAGGTTCTGGGGACCACAGAGCACCATTCCCAAGCGTACGGATCTCGCCTTCGAACCGGCGCTGGACGAGGCGGTGCCAGATGCATTCGAAAGCGTCATCGACATGGTGCGCTTTTCCGGTTCTCCGGTGATGGACGAGTTGGTGTTTCTGCACCGGCCCTCGGCAACCGTCATCCTGGCAGATCTCAGCGAGCATTTCTCGGAAGGTTTTTTGCACCGGCACTGGAAACCCTGGCAGCGCTGGATTGCCGGTCTATGGGGCATTGTCGAAGGCAAGGGCTATGCGCCCCTGGAATGGCGGCTGAGCTTTTTCGACCGCCGAAAGGCCCGAACCTGCCGGGACAGGATCCTTGCCTGGTCACCTGAAAGGGTGATCATGGCGCACGGCGTCTGGCAGCCAGGCAATGGCACAGCCTTCCTGCGGCAGGCGCTTGCCTGGGTGTGACAGTTTTTCACGCCAGTCGGTAACGCGTTCGTGATCAGTCTTTCAAAGCAAGCTTCAATGACCATCAGACCTAAAGTCGAGTCTTAAACTCCTGTATTCTCACCGGTTTTCGGCAAAATAGTGGAATGCAATCCTCCAGTTAGTTTTGAATCATTCTAAAGTATTGATTTTGCTAGATTTATTGACTTGAAGCCCCACTAACGACATATTCCCGGCAAGCTTCGGACCCCGCTTCCGAGCAACAAGAACCATATCAACGGGAGAGTTACATGAATTCCACTTTCCGCATCCTGGCAGGCGCTGCCCTGCTGTCTTCGGCAACCCTTACCGCTGTACCCGCATTTGCCGACGGGGAAGTGAACATCTACTCCTATCGTCAACCTTATCTCATCGAGCCGCTGCTCGACGCATTCACCAAGGAAACCGGCATCAAGACCAACGTGGTCTTTGCGGCTGAAGGCCTGGGCGAGCGTATTGCGGCAGAAGGCGCCAACTCTCCGGCCGACGTTCTCTTGACCGTCGACATCGGGCGCCTGGACGGTGCCAAGCAGCTCGGCATTTCGCAGCCGGTTGTTTCTGAAATCGTCAATGAAAATGTTCCGGCAGAATTCCGCGACCCGGAAGGCCACTGGATCGGCCTGACCAACCGTGCCCGCGTGATCTACGCTTCCAAGGAACGCGTCGACCAGGACAGCATCACCTATGAGGAACTTGCCGATCCGAAGTGGAAGGGCCGCCTGTGCACCCGCTCCGGTCAGCATGTGTACACCGTCGGACTGGTCGCCTCGATGGTCGCCCACCATGGTGCGGAAGAAACCGAAAAGTGGCTTGAAGGCGTTCGCGACAATCTTGCCCGCAAGCCTGCCGGCAACGACCGCGCCCAGGTCAAGGCCATCTTCGCCGGCGAATGCGACATCGCACTCGGCAACACCTATTACATGGGCCTGATGCAGACCAACGAGAAGGAACCGGAACAGCAGACCTGGGCCGACAGCGTCCGCATCCTGTTCCCGAACACCGACGACCGTGGCAGCCACGTGAATGTTGCCGGCGTCATCCTGACAAAGAACGCACCGAACCAGGACAATGCTGTCAAGCTGATCGAGTTCCTGTCTTCCGATGAAGCGCAGCAGATCTACGCCGAAACCAACCATGAATATCCGGTCAAGCCGGGCGTAGCGGTTTCCGAGCGCGTTGCAAGCTGGGGCGAGTTCAAGAAAGACACCCTGTCACTCGCCGACATTGCCAAGAACCGCAAGACCGCCAGCGAGCTGATCGACGAAGTCGGCTTTGATGACGGCCCGGCCTCCTGAGGCCATATCGACAAAAAAGACGGGCGCCGCATTTTGCGGCGCTTTTCTGTTGAGAGCAAGGAAGGCGGACTTTCAAACTATTCTGGGGCCCGTCATTGCCGGACTTGATCCGGCAATCCATGCCGTTCCCTGTCGACAAAATTCAGAGGTGACGTCGATCCGATCCTCAACGGCATGGATGCCATGGTCGAGCCATGGCATGACGAAAAGAAAACCACCGCAAAAATTCAGGTCACGCCTCGAGATCTCTTGGCTTTTGCATTTTCCGGGTTTTGCCTATAGAGCTTCCTGCGAACCATTCTCAAAGAAATGACAGGCCTTGCTGCGCACGCCCACCCTCACTTTTGCTGACCGTTTCTGGCAAATTGCATCGCTGGCAATTGCCACGCTGGTGCTGTTGCCACTGGCGGCGATCGTGTGGATCGCGCTGACACCGACGGGCGAAGTCTGGGGCCATCTTCTGACAACGGTTCTGCCCGGCTCCCTGCGGACCACGGTTTTGCTGATGCTCGGGGTCGGCCTGACCACAGGCATCACCGGCGTTGCCACGGCCTGGCTCGTGACGATGTGCAATTTCCCGGGAAGAAAGGTCCTCGACTGGGCTCTTCTGGTGCCCCTTGCGGTGCCGACCTATATTGTCGCCTTCGCCTATGTCGAAGTGCTCGATTATACCGGGCCGGTCCAGAGCCTGATCCGCACGCTTTTCGGTTTCAAGACGTCCAGAGACTACTGGTTTCCCGAAATTCGCTCACTGGGCGGCGCCATATTCGTCATGGGGGCGGTGCTTTACCCTTATGTCTATCTGACGACCCGAGCGAGCTTTCTGATCCAGTCCGCCTCGACGCTGGATGTCTCGCGTACCCTTGGCGCTTCGCCTTACGGGTTGTTCTTTCGTGTCGCCCTGCCATTGGCACGCCCTGCTATCGTCATCGGCATTTCGCTTGCCTTGATGGAGTGCCTCAACGATATCGGCGCGGTGACATTCTTCGGCGTGAAGACCCTGACCTTTTCCGTCTATGACACCTGGCTGCACCGTTCCAGCCTCGGTGGCGCAGCCCAGCTCGCGCTGGCCATGCTGGTGATGGTCTTCCTGCTATTGTGGCTGGAACGGTTCGGGCGGCGCAAACAGCGCTTCGACAGCGGCGGTGGCTCCAAGCACCGGCCGCCGACACGCTTCGAACTTGGACGCTGGCAGGCTGCGCTTGCGTTGCTGTTATGCCTGACGCCGGTCTTTGTCGGCTTTGTGGTTCCCGGGCTGCTGCTTGCAGACCTGGCCAGCCGGCGCCTGGAAGGTTTTTGGGACAGCGGATTTCTGGATGCTGTCTGGAACAGCCTCAGCCTCGCTGCCATTGCAGCGCTGATCACCGTGCTCATTTCCGTTGCCCTGGCCTATGCCCTGCGTCTCAACCCCAGGGGCCCATTGAAGTTTGCCGTCCGGCTTGCCTCGATCGGTTACGCCATTCCGGGCACGGTTCTCGCCATCGGCATTCTGGTGCCGTTGGCCGGCTTCGACAATTTCCTGGATGCCCGCATGGAAGCCTGGTTCGGTATCAACACCGGCCTGCTACTGCTGGGGAGCGGCACTGGCCTGGTGTTTGCCTATGTGGTTCGCTTCCTTGCAGTTTCCTACGGCCAGGTTGAAGGTGGCTTCGGCAGGATCACACCTCATCTCGACATGGCGGCGCGCACGCTTGGCCGCAACAGCGGTCAGACCCTGACGCAGATCCACCTGCCGATCCTGAAGCCGGTGCTGTTGTCCGCAGCCCTGCTCAGCTTCGTCGATTGCATGAAAGAGCTGCCCGCAACGGTTCTCCTGCGTCCGTTCAATTTCGAAACCCTGGCAACGACCGTGTTCGAGGCCGCCTCGCGCGAAGCCTTTGGCGAAGCGGCCCTGCCCTCGCTTGCCATCGTTCTGGTCGGTCTCATCCCGGTCATCTATCTCGCCCGTTCCAGCGCCTCGTCCTTCCGCACGCAAACGTCCAAGCGGCAACTGGAGCCGGTCGTCTGAACCAGGGCAGCCATGCCACCTCGTGCCCACCTCGTGCCTTGACAGCCTCCGGGCGAACCGCGTCAATGGCGGCATAGTTCAGACAATTGCCGGGACAGTTTCACGATGGAAAAGAAACACCAGATAAACCTTTGGTACGCCTTCATTGCCATGATGCTGGTGCTGATGTTCCAAAGCTGGTGGACCACCTACAAGACCGTCGAGCAGATCCCCTACAGCCAGTTCGAGCAGTACCTCAAGGATGGAAAGATCGAGGAGATCGCCGTCAAGGAGAACTTCATTGAAGGCAAGTTCAAGGCGGAACTGAAGGACGGCAAGCAGTATTTCGTCACTACGCGCGTCGAGGTTCCGCTCGCCGACGAACTCAGCAAGTACGACGTCAAATACACCGGCGTCGTCCAGAACACCTTCATTCGCGACATCCTCTCCTGGGTGCTGCCGGTCCTGCTGCTGTTCGGCCTCTGGATGTTCTTCATCCGCCGGTTTGCCGAAAAACAGGGTCTTGGCGGCATGATGACGGTCGGCAAGTCAAAGGCGAAGGTGTTTGTCGAAAAGGACGTGAAAGTCACTTTTCAAAATGTCGCCGGAGTGGATGAAGCCAAGCGGGAACTGAAGGAGATTGTCGATTTTCTGAAGGAACCAGCTTCCTATGGCCGTCTGGGGGCACATGTGCCCAAGGGCATCCTGCTGGTTGGCCCTCCGGGCACAGGCAAGACGCTTCTGGCGCGCGCCGTTGCCGGTGAAGCCGGTGTGCCGTTCTTCTCGATCTCCGGCTCCGAATTCGTGGAAATGTTCGTCGGCGTCGGCGCCGCACGAGTGCGCGACCTCTTCGAGCAGGCCCGAAAGGCCGCCCCTGCCATCATCTTCATCGACGAGCTGGACGCACTGGGCCGGGCGCGTGCAGCCGGCCCG
Organism: Roseibium algicola; assembly: GCF_001999245.1. Classification (NCBI taxonomy): domain Bacteria; kingdom Pseudomonadati; phylum Pseudomonadota; class Alphaproteobacteria; order Hyphomicrobiales; family Stappiaceae; genus Roseibium; species Roseibium algicola. Next base: position 1,539,825 of record NZ_CP019630.1, read on the forward strand.
ATGGGCACCAACGACGAGAAGGAACAGACGCTCAACCAGCTTTTGACCGAGCTCGACGGGTTTGATCCGTCCAGCGGCATCATCCTGCTGGCAGCGACGAACCGGCCGGAGATCCTCGATCCCGCCCTTCTGCGCGCCGGGCGCTTCGACCGGCAGGTGCTGGTCGACCGGCCGGACAAGATCGGCCGGCGCGCGATCCTCGATGTCCATGTGAAAAAGATCAAGCTGGCCGCAGATATCGACCTCGATCAGGTTGCCCAGCTGACAGCAGGGTTCTCCGGCGCCGACCTTGCGACGCTGGTCAACGAGGCGGCCCTCCTGGCAACACGTCGGCAGGCGGATGCCGTTACCCTGCTGGACTTCAACGAGGCAGTGGAGAGGGTGATTGCGGGACTGGAAAAGCGCAGCCGGATCCTGTCGGACAAGGAACGAAAAACCGTCGCTTTCCACGAAATGGGCCATGCCCTGGTTGCCGCCAACCTGGAAGGCTGTGATCCGGTGCACAAGATCTCGATCATCCCGCGCGGCATCGGCGCGCTCGGCTACACGATGCAGCGGCCGACCGAGGATCGTTTCCTGTTGTCCTCTCTCGACCTGGAAAACCGCATGGCTGTCCTGATGGGCGGCCGGGCGGCTGAGGAGATTGTCTTCAACGAGATCTCTACCGGGGCTTCCGACGACCTGCAGAAAGTGACCGAAGTCGCCCGCGACATGGTCATGCGATACGGCATGGATCCCGACCTTGGCAATCGCGCCTACGCCACCCAGCGCCAGAACTTTCTCGGCCAGCCTGCCGGAGACGTTGCCGAGGTTTCCGAACAGACCCAGCGGGAGATCGACCTTGCCATCAAGCAAAGGGTGGAAGCTGCCTTCCAGCGCGCCAAGGCGCTCCTGAACAGCCATCGCGGCGAACTGGACGAAGGGGCTTCATTGCTGCTTGCAAAGGAAACACTGACCGATCAGGACTTCCCCGCAATCCGCCCCCTTGCCGAACGCCGGAAGACCGAGGCGGCGGAGTAAGGCCGGTTCGTGTCAACGTCGAATTGCCTCACGCGGCGAACGTGCTGCCGCCTTTTGGCTGTGCTCCGGCGGCCAGGTGCTGATGGTTGCCATCCATCAGAAATGCCTTCGACCAGGCTTCGAAATGTTCTGCCGGCATCGGCCGCGCGAACAGGAAGCCTTGCGCAGTCGTGCAGCCGTTCTCAGCCAGGAAAACGTGTTGTTCTTCCGTTTCGACGCCTTCGGCGACAACCTCGTAATTGAGGCTTTTCGCCATTGCCAGAATGGTTTGAACGATCGAGCGGCTGTGATGGTCATCGGCAAGACCGCTGATGAAACTTCGGTCGATCTTGAAGGTGTTGAACGGCAGACGCTGAAGATGCGCCAGACTTGAATAGCCGGTGCCGAAATCGTCTATCGCAAAGGTAATGCCGGCTTCCAGAAGTGGCTTTGCCGCCTCCGAGATTCGCTCCGGATCCCCCATGGCAACAGTCTCCGTCACCTCGAGTTGCAGCAGCTCGGCCGGAAAGCCCGTGATTTCCAGAATGTCGAGGACGCGGGCGGTGAAGCCCGGCTTTTCAAGCTGGCGAATGGAAACATTCACGGCCAGCGGCAGACGTTGGCCATGATCGAGCCAGACCCGACCCTGGCGGCAGGCCAGTTCCAGCACCCTGTCACCCAGGCGCGTGATCAGATCGCTTTCTTCGGCAACATCGATGAAACATCCCGGTGCCAACAGGCCACGTTCGGGATGGTCCCACCTGGCCAGCACTTCGGCACCAACCACTCTCAACGTGGCGCAATCGATCTTGGGCTGAAAGGCGATGGTGATCTCGTCCGCCAGAAGGGCCCGTTTCAGTTCCGCTTCCAGACGGATGCGTTCGTGAGAGCGGGAATCGCGTTCGATCTCGTTGAAGAAGCATGCACGGTTGCCGCCGGTTCGCTTGGCCGCATACATGGCAATGTCCGCGTTCTTCAGGATAGCGGTGTAGTCCTCGCCGTCATCCGGATAGGTCGAAACGCCGATGCTGGCCCCAACGGCCATTGTCAGACCGTTGATTTCCAGCGGTTGCTCGACGCATTGCACCAGTTGATCCGCGAGTGTGTAGACGTTGGACATGCGCTTTTCAGCAGGCAGGACGATGGCAAACTCATCACCGCCGAGCCTCGCGACAAGTGGTGAAAAAGCCGTCTTGCCTGCCGCAACCTTGTCCGAGGAGTTCAGCAAGCGCTGCAGCCGCGCCGCCACTTCCTTCAACAGTGCGTCGCCATGATCGTGTCCGTAGCTGTCATTCACCCGCTTGAAGCGATCAAGGTCAATAAACAGAACGGCCATCCGGACCGGCGTGCCGTCCGCAAGCTGCATGTTTGAATTGAAATGCTGACGGAAGCTTTCCCGGTTCGGCAACCGCGTGACCGGATCCACATAAGCAAGTTCGTGGATGCGGGCCATGTTGTTCCGAATGGTTCCGACCATGTCTCGATAGGCGCGGGCGAGAACACCGATCTCATCGGTTCGTTCGACCGGGAAAGGCGCGTCGAAATTGCCGGCACTGACCGTGTGGGCGGTCTGGGTAAGCGCCTTGATCGGCCGGACGAAATTTTCCGCAAAATGAAACGTCACCGGAACACAGAATATCAGGAGTACCAGGGTGATGACGATGTTCCGTCCCCAGATGGCGAACAGCATGCCGTTGGCCTGAAGCCGTTTGACCGACACCAGCGCGACCCCGAGAACCGGGCTGTTTGCCGTCTCGCGCACCGGCAAGGCTATTTCGATCCTGTCTCCGGTCTGGCGGATCTGATCGAGCCCGGTTTGCAGCGACAGCGTGATCAGCGGATGCTGGTCAATTTCGTCGAAGTAGCTCGTGTCCGGATCGCTGTCGATAGTGACCGCACGCGCAGGATCGTGAACCTGCGCCAGTTCGACCACGCCGCTGCCGGCAATGCTTTCCAGTTCCTGTTCAAGGATCAGATAGTGGTGGTTGGTCAGATGCGGTACGGCCAGTCGGCTGACGGTCGCCCCGATGGCTCGCGCGTCCGAGACCACCCTTTGCTCCTCGTCCCGCAGGTCCAGGTAGCTCGCCACCATGATCATCACGACCGAGAGCGCCAGAAACAGGCCGGCCACCAGCAAGACAAAGCGGGTGCGCAGGCTGGGCAGCCAGGTCGACAGGACTTTTATCAGCTTTGAGACAGTCCCATGCGTTCCAGGCACGCCAAACACCCCTTGCGAATACCTGAATACCATACAGAACAAGTCTTGAAGGTGGATTGAAGAAGGTAAATGCCGACAACCAGATCACGTAAACACTGATCTGTTCTTTAGCCGGGAAATCGTCTTTCCCGGCTTTTAAAGGATAACGGGTTATCTATGCTTGATTTATGCGGATTAATCGCAAATCGATCTATTAACGAATTTGGAAATTTCCTCGGCAATTCTACGAATTGGTTCCAATTCGGGACAAATTGCGCCTGCGACACGTTCAAACAGTCTGTTTTTATTGAAAAATCGACGAGCTGGGTGAAGCGGCCATGAAAAAAGGTGCCTGCGGGACCGCAGGCACCTTGATTTAAAACGACGCCGAAGCGCGCATCCTGCCTTATGACTGAAGCGTTGCCTGGGTCTTTTCCTTGACCTCATCCAGCGTTACGCCGTCAGCGAGTTCAACCACCTTCAGGCCGCCTTCGACAACATCGAAGACACCGAAATTGGTGATCACGCGATCAACGCATTTCACGCCGGTAAGCGGTAGCGAGCATTCTTTCAGAAGCTTGGGGTCGCCAGCCTTGGAGGTGTGATCCATGATCACCACCACGCGCTTGACGCCGGCGACGAGATCCATCGCGCCGCCCATGCCCTTGACCATCTTGCCAGGGATCATCCAGTTGGCGAGATCGCCGCCCTCGGACACTTCCATAGCGCCCAGGATCGACAGGTCGATATGACCGCCACGGATCATGCCGAAGCTGTCGGCAGACGAGAAGTAGCTGGTCTGCGGCAATTCGGTGATGGTCTGCTTGCCGGCGTTGATGAGGTCTGCATCAACCTCGTCGTCAGTCGGGAACGGGCCCATGCCGAGCATGCCGTTTTCCGACTGGAGGGTCACATGGACACCTTCCGGAATATAGTTGGATACCAGCGTCGGAATGCCGATGCCCAGGTTCACATAGAAGCCGTCTTCCAGTTCCTGCGCGGCACGCTTTGCCATGTCATCACGAGTCCAGGCCATGATGTTTTCTCCCTCAGGCTGCGCGCGTGGTGCGCTTTTCGATACGTTTTTCGTGGCTGCCGACGATGATACGGTCGACGAAGATGCCGGCGGTGTGGATGTTGTCCGGATCGAGTTTACCGATCTCGACAATCTCCTCGACTTCCACGACACAGGTCTTGCCGGCGGTTGCCATCATCGGATTGAAGTTACGCGCGGTCTTGCGGTAGATCAGGTTGCCTTCCTTGTCGGCCTTCCAGGCCTTGACCAGCGACACATCGGCCACGAGGCCGGTTTCCATGATGTAGGTCTCGCCGTTGAAGTCCTTGTGCTCCTTGCCTTCGGCAATCAGCGTACCGACGCCGGTCTTGGTGTAGAAGCCCGGAATGCCCGCGCCACCTGCGCGAATGCGTTCGGCCAGCGTGCCCTGAGGGTTGAATTCAAGCTCAAGCTCGCCGTTCAGGTACTGCTTTTCAAAGGTCGCGTTTTCACCCACGTAGGACGAAACCATCTTCTTGATCTGGCGGGTCTGCAGCAGAAGACCGAGGCCAAAATCATCGACACCGGCATTGTTGGAAATGGCCGTAATGTCCTTGGCTCCGGAATCCCGGAGCGCCACGATCAGATTTTCCGGAATGCCGCAGAGGCCGAACCCGCCGGCCATCACCGTCATGCCGTCAAAGGTCAGCCCCTCGAGGGCGGCCTTTGCGTCCGGATAAATTTTGTTCATGTTTCACTCCCGTTTAAGACCGCTACATGCGTGAGGCGCACATTCGCCGCTTGGTTCGACCGGGTCAAGAGCTCTTTCCCGCGTTGCAGCGAAAAACATGAATGGTCCGTCACTTAATCGATTTGCGTCACTTTGCCCGGCGCCAAACTGCCGTTGCAGCGCGGGTTTGGGCGGTTTCCGGCAAGTTGTTTATGGTTTGTAAATCCTTAACGGCAAGAATTGGGCACCGTTCGCGGAGCGTTACCGCCACTCTCCAGCGCACCGGATACCTTGAGCCTACTGAGAGACACTACGCACCGTGTTCCCGTTTCTGTCGACATTCTTCAAGATCGCGGTCATCTCGCTGCTCGTCGGCGCGGGTCTTTCCTTCGTGAACATCACCGCGCAGGACATTCTGGGCTCCGTCGGCATGAGCCCTCTGGAGCTCTGGATCTATCTGCTGGAGTTTCGGGACTGGGCCATTCCCAACATGATCCTGGGCGCCTTCATCGTCGTGCCGATCTGGCTGGTCATCTACCTGATCCGACCACCGCGAGCGGGATGACATTTCCCGATCAGGCTGTCTGAGCGGTTTTCCGATGTTTCCAGCGATCAACGGTTTCCTGGAAACTCCGTTTTGCCTTCAGTGCAGTGATCGCCGCGTGGCCTTTGACCGTAAGCGGCAAAAGCAAGCGTCGTGTCGGCTGTTCCGTGGCGCCGAACCTGCTTTTGTAACCCTGGTGACCCGTACCGAAACCATAGACCCGAATGTTATTGTCCCGCGCCCAATAGATCGATTGAACCAGTGCCACCATGCCGGGTGAAAACCGGTGCCATTGCTCTGCCCCGATCGAAATCAGAATAAGGGTGGCGTAGCCATCTTCCACCAACATCGCAACCACGGCGATGGCGTCGTGACCGGACCTCAACGCCAGAACCTTCAGGGGGTTTTCCAGCCCCGCTTGGGCCGCCAGGGCGCGATAGAAGTTTTCCCGGTTGTCCTGTTTCATGGAATTGGCGCGGCCGAGTGCTTTGAAACGCTCCTCCTTGGAGACGATCAGAGCTTCGAGAATTTTCACACGCTCTTCAGGGGTCGCTGCTTCGACCAACTGAACGTCTTCGCTTTGAAGCTTGCGAAGGTTGACCCTTGCCTTCTTGTAGATACTTATCCCGGATTTGACCCCGGCGGCGAGCAGGGCGTCAGTTTCCAGAAAGAGGCTGCTGCTTTCCGGGCTCGCATTTGGATGCACAAAAAAGGGATTATGAGCGCTGCCTATCGATACGTGCAGTTTCTTGATGTCGACCACATCCGCACCCGGGATGGCTTCGATCATGGCGGACATGACCGCCTGCACCGTTTCATCGCCTTCGCTTGCGAGCGCCTCGCTCAATACCGGGCCGTTCTGGTCTGCCACGCCGAGGTCGGGAGTGGATGCGATGCGAACCGGACCTTTCCTGAAACGGATCAACGGCACCAATGCAAGCGGGTCCTGCAAACCGGTGCGATAAGCGGCAAGCACTCCGAAAGTGTCGCAGGCAGCAGGTGCCATTTCCTGAAAAAAGCACTCGACGAACCGCGGTGCCTGAAACGCCGAACATATGGCTCCGCCGGGTAGTGAAGCCCAAAGCGAGCGCAAAAGGTCCGCACCGGGCTTCTCATGCCAGACAACATGAAGCTTCTGCCCAGCCACCTGCCCGCGGAAGGTCTCCTGTCCTGCCACGTCCGACATCTCCGTCACGTATCCACCCCATTCCTGCGCAACGCGATCTGAAGCATATCCTGAGCGGCACGATGCGCTTCACGGGCACCGACAAAGAGCCGTCCACGCGTGCTGAGTGGCATAAGAAGACGTCGGGAAGGTTGCTCGACCCCACCGAACCGTTGCTTGTATTCCTGTTGTCCTGTGCCGAAGCTGAACCAGCGAACACCGGTTTGCGCAGCGTGCTCTATCGCCTTGGCAAACAACACCATACCCGGCGAAAAGGCGTGCCACCGCGGATCCCCGATGGACACCAGCACGGCGGTCGCCTGGGAACCAGACATCATCAACACCATGGCCGCAACGGTCTCTTCTCCGCACTTCAGCGCGATGGCTCTGAAAGGCGAGGATGAAGCTTCCATCTGCGCAAGGCGGATGTAGAAGTCAGCACGGTCTTCACGTTCCAGACTGTCTTTCCGCCCGAGCTGTCGGAACCTGTCGCTGCGCTGCGCCGCAAGTGTCTTGAACAATTCAGTTCGCTCTTCAGGCGTTTCAGCCTCAACCAGGCTGACACCTTCCTTCACGAGCCCGCGAAATTTGGATCTGGTCTTCTTGTAGATGGACTTGCCGCACCAATTGTCCGATCCCTCTCCATCGCGAAGATCGAGGAGAAGGGAACTGTTCTGGGAAATGGTTTCCGGCATGAAGTTCAATGGGTTTTCCCGGGCGTCGATCCGGCCATGCAGTTTATGTATGTCGACGATATCCGCATCGTGGAGACGCTCAAAAAATGCCCGGATCATTGCAACCCGGCACTCTCTGGAGGCCCGGCATCCTGCACCAAGAACCGGTGCATTCTGATCGGCGAGACCAAAATCCGGCATGCCAACGACCCGGATTGGGCCACGCTGGAACCGCACCAGCGGCAACAGCATTGAGGGAGAGGCTTCCTCGCCTTGCTCCGCGAAAACGCCCACTGAAAATCGGTAATCGCCTGTCTTCAGTTTGGTTTCCTGCAAAGCTGCAAGAAACTCCGGCGTCTGAAACGGCGTCGATACGACGCCGCCCTTCAACGAAGACCAAAGACCGCTCATATCCGAAAGCGTTGGAGCTTCGAGTTCACGAACCTTTATCCGGGAAATAGCGCTGCTTTCCAGAGCCAGTAGATGCTCTGTTTCCCGCAATGCCATCACTCGCAATACCCCAATAAAAACCATCGGCCCGGACACACCAATGAAGTGTACCGCCCGGCCGTAAAATAGGCATGGTTTTGTTAAAATTCAGTATTGTCTACAGAATATCACCGACTTCTGGAAGCTTCGGAAATCATCACCCTTCCGCGCCAAAGGCCGCCCTTTCGTCTCGTTCTTTTTGCGCCTGTTGCCGCTTGGTAGCAATGGAGGCGGCAATCACGCCCATGGTGACCAGAGCAACGAGAATGGTACAGACCGCATTGATTTCCGGTGTCACGCCAAGACGCACCTGTGAGTAGATCTTCATTGGCAGCGTGGTGGCGCCTGGTCCCGTGGTGAAGCTGGCGATCACCAGATCGTCCAGAGACAAGGTGAAGGCCAGCATCCAGCCGGCAATGACCCCTGGAAGGATGATCGGCAAGGTGATCAGGAAGAAGGTTTTCACCGGTGGGCAGCCGAGGTCTTCTGCGGCTTCCTCGATCGACTTGTCGAAGCCTACCAGACGCGACTGGACGACAACGGCCACATAACAGCTGGCAAAGGTGGTATGCGCCAGCATCACGGTCCAGAATCCGCGCGTATAGTCCATGGCCACGAACAGCAGCAGCAGCGACAGGCCGAGGATCACTTCCGGCATCACAAGCGGCGCGAAGATCATGCCGGAAAACAGAGACCGGCCGACGAAGCGTCCGGACCGCACCAGCACAAGTGCAGCAATGGTGCCGATGATCGTTGCCAGTGTGGCCGACGCAAAGGCAACCCGCAGGGTCACCCAGGCCGCATCGAGCAACTGATCATTCTGCAGCAGCGACGCGTACCACTTGGTGGAGAACCCGCCCCAGACCGTCACCAGACGGCTCTCGTTGAAGGAGTAGATCACCAGCAGCACGATGGGCAGGTAAAGGAACGAAAAGCCTACCACCAGCGAGGTGATGTTGAACCAGGTCGGGCCGCGCGTCATCCGTCTCTCTCCGACATTTTCTGCTGCTGGTTCTGGAAGAGCACGATCGGAACCACCAGGATCATCAGAAGGATCACGGCAACCGCAGAAGACACCGGCCAGTCGCGGTTGTTGAAGAACTCGACCCAAAGCGTCTTGCCGATCATCAGGGTGTTGGACCCGCCAAGAAGATCCGGGATGACGAATTCACCGACGGCGGGAATAAACACCAGGAAACACCCCGCGATGACACCGGGCAGCGACAACGGCACGGTGATTTTCCAGAAGGCCTTCCAGGGTGGGCATCCAAGGTCTTCGGCGGCTTCCAAAAGGCTGCCGTCCAGCCGCTCCAGGCTGGCATAAAGCGGCAGAACCAGGAACGGCAAGTAGGAATAGACGATGCCGATAAAGACCGCGATGTTGGTATTCATGATCACCAGCGGTTCGTCGATGATGCCGAGCATCAGGAGAAGCTGGTTGAGCAGGCCTTCGTTTTTCAGGATGCCGATCCAGGCGTAGACGCGGATCAGGAAGCTGGTCCAGAACGGCAGGATCACCAGCATCAGCAGCGTCGGACGCAAGGATTGCGGACTGCGTGCCATGCCATAGGCAATCGGGTAGCCAATGATGAGCGTCAGAAGCGTTGAAATAGCCGCGATGACAACCGACGACAGATAGGATTTCCAGTAGAGGTCGTCTTCCGTCAGCCAGACATAATTCTCGAAGGAGAATTCCGAGACGCTTTGCCAGATACCGTTCCAGCCTTCTGCCAGATCGAAGGTTGGTACATAGGGCGGAATGGCGACGGCCACCTGGGACAGGGAAATCTTGAAGACGATCAGGAACGGCGCCAGAAAAAAGATCAGCAGCCAGATGTATGGAACCGAAATCAGCAGCCAGCCGCCGAGCGTCCGTTTGGGTTGAGCGGGAACGTGTACGTCGGACATCGTTTCCTCCTACCCTTTTAGAATGACGCCGGCGTCCCGGTCGAAGGACATGACGACCTCGTCATCCCAGGTGATCGGGTTTTCGACCATGCGCGAGACATTGGCGAAGGTCGCGCGCAACGTATCGCCGTCGTCGTCACCGACTTTCGAATGGATGATCGACATGTCCCCCAGGTAGGCGATGTCCCAGACAACGCCGTCGATCCTGTTGGGGACGCCCTTTTCGCGGCGCCCCTGGGCAATGCGGACCTTTTCCGGACGAATGGCATACCAGACCCGGTCGCCGACGGCGGCATCGGTCACCTGATCACTTTCGATGGAGAAGTTGTCCGCGACCGAACGCAGCTTCGTACCGGCGTCCGACTTCTCGACGACGTTGGCTTCGATCAGGTTGATGTCGCCGATGAAGTCGGCAACGAACTTGGAATTGGGCGCTTCGTAGATTTCGGCCGGGGTCGCAACCTGCACAAGTTCGCCCTTGTCCATGACGGCAATACGATCGGCCACTGTCATGGCTTCTTCCTGGTCGTGGGTCACGATCAGGAAGGTCATTTTCAGTTCTTCCTGAATGTTCATCAGCTCGAACTGGGTTTCCTCGCGCAGCTTGCGGTCAAGCGCGCCGAGCGGTTCATCCAGCAGCAGCACCTTGGGGCGCTTGGCGAGCGAGCGAGCCAGCGCGACGCGCTGGCGCTGACCGCCGGAAAGCTGGTGCGGACGACGTTTGGCAAATTGTTCCAGCTTGGTCAGCCGCAGCATTTCGGACACGCGCGCTTCAACTTCCGAGGCCGGCAACTTGTCCTGCTTCAGACCGAAGGCAATGTTCTTCTCGACGCTCATGTGCGGAAACAGCGCGTAGGACTGGAACATCATGTTGGAGGGACGCTTGAAGGGCGGAATTCCGGCCAGGTCCTGGCCATCCAGAAAGATCTGCCCTGATGTCGGCGTCTCGAAACCCGCCAGCATGCGCATCAAGGTGGTCTTGCCACAGCCCGAGCCACCAAGCAGCGCGAAAAACTCGCGCTCGTAGATTTTCAGGGACAGGTCTTTGACCGCGGTGAAATCACCGAACTTCTTTGTGACATTCCGGAATTCGATAAATGGTGCCTTGTCCGGATCGTCCCACGGGCTATAGGCCCGACGCACCGGTCCAATCGATTTCTTCGCCAAAACAATCTCCCACCCCTAAGAGACCTTCCCAAGACTAAATCGCCGGACCCTTGGAAAGGGCCCGGCGGTGTTCGTGTTCGCTTACTGTCCGCTCTTGACCGAGGTCCAGGTGCGGGTCACGACCCGGTTCACCTTCGGAGGATAGGGGGTGACGGTGTAGAGGTTCTTCACCGCTTCCTCGGTCGGGTAGATCGCCGGATCCCCGATCACGTCCTCGTTGAGGAATTCCTGCGACGCCTTGTTGCCGTTGGCGTAGTAGACGACGTTGGAAGCCTTCGCCATCACTTCAGGACGCATGATGTAGTTCAGGAACTCGTGCGCCTCTTCCTTGTGCGGAGCATCGGCCGGGATCGCCATCTGGTCGAACCACATCAGCGCGCCCTCTTTCGGGATCGAATATTCGACGGTCACACCGTTGTCGGCTTCCGCCGCACGGTCGCGCGCCTGCAGAACGTCACCGGACCAGCCGACCGCAAGGCAGATATCGCCATTGGCAAGAGCGTTGATGTATTCGGAAGAATGGAACTTCTGGATGTACGGGCGAACCGACATCAGGAGCTCACCGGCCTTTTCGATTTCCGCCGGATCCTTGCTGTCCGGATCGAGACCCAGATAGTTGAGGGCAGCCGGGATCAACTCGGTCGGAGCGTCCAGGATGAACACGCCACAATCCTTCAGCTTCTCGATGTTCTCCTTCTTGAACAGGAGATCCCAGCTGTCCACCGGCGGGTTGTCGCCGAGCGCGGCCTTCACCTTGTCGACATTGTAGCCGAAGCCGGTGGTGCCCCACATGTAGTTGATCGAGTGCTTGTTGCCCGGATCATACTTGTCGACGCGGGCCTCGATGTCCTTCCACATGTTGGACAGGTTGGTCAGCTTGGACTTGTCGAGTTCAGAGAAAACACCGGCCTGAATCTGGCGAGCCAGGAAGGTTCCGGTCGGCACGACGACATCGTAGCCGGTACCGCCTGCCAGCAGCTTGGTTTCCAGCACTTCGTTGCTGTCGAACACGTCGTAGACAACCTTGATGCCGGTTTCCTTGGTGAAGTCTTCCAGGATGGTCTCGTCGATGTAGTCGGACCAGTTGTAGACATTCACGACCTTGTCCTGGGCGAATGCAGCACCGCTCATCAGGCTGAGAACGGCGACCCCGGTCAACATGGATTTAAACGTCATTTGAGAACTCCCCTCAGAGTTTTGTCAGTGGCCCTTTGATGGCCTAGTGCCTGAATGCAAATGGACATTTGCGCTGTTTGCGTCTTGTCTGTCCCGCAGATTGGCTATGGCGCCGGTTTTTGTCCAGCGTCGATTTTGGGCAGCAGCCGATCACAAATACGTCTGTCGCTCAAGCGACGAGATCTCCCGCCCAAATTCGTTCAGTTCCTCCCGTTTGATCTCGGTAAGTACCTTGTGCATTTCCTTTCCGACCGCCTGTTTCATCAGCTTGGAGGCTTCAAAAGCATCAATGGCTTCGTCCATCCAGGGGGTCAGTCGCTTCTTGCGTTTCTCATACGCATTGCCGGTCACGGGCGCAGGCGGATCCTTTTTCAGCCTGAGGCCTTCCATCATGCCGGCGAGAATGCCCGTCAGCACAAGATAGGGGTTGGCGTCGGCGCCCGCGATCCGGTGTTCGACACGGGCAGCTTCCGGTGTCGAGGCCGGAACCCGCAGGGCCACGGAGCGGTTGTCGTACCCCCAGCAGATGGAAGCCGGAGCATAGGATCCCGGCTGCATTCGGCGGAAGCCGTTGAAGGTGGAGATGAACAGCAACAGAGCTTCCGGCATGGTCTTCAAAAGACCGTTGATGGCATATCCCAGCCGGTCTGCGCCGGTTTCCGGATCCGCGAACAAATTGCCGTTATCGTCTTCCATGGACACGTGCACATGCATGCCGTTGCCGGGCCATTCCACGAAAGGCTTGGCCATGAAGGACGCCTTGAGTTCGTGCTTGCGGGCAACACCTGCCACCAGGCGGCGCAGCATGACAACGTCATCGGCCGCCAGGAGCGGGTTGCGGCGATGGTGCAGGTTGAGTTCGAACTGGCCGGGCGCGGCTTCGGAAACTGCGGCGTCCGCCGGAATGCCCTGAACCTCGCAGGCCTTCCGCAGATCGTCCACCACCGGCAGCAAGGCCTCCAGGTCGGACAGCGCGTACATGTTCTGGCGGGCAGGGCCGAGATGGGTGGAGAACAACGGCTTGGGCTGCTCCGTCCAGTCGCCGTCACTTTCCTCGAACAGATAGAATTCCAACTCGAAGGCGCAGGTGGCGGTCACGCCGAATTCGTCCTTCAGCCGGTCGACCATGTTTTCCAGCACGTGACGCGGGTCTGCCAGGAACGGATCGCCGTCCCGATCGTACATGGACAAAAGCACCTGGGCGGTCTTGCGGTCGGTCCAGGGAACAAGCTTCAGCGTTTCGGGGATCGGCCAGCAGACACCGTCCTTGTCACCCGTTTCCAGATGCATGCCGGTGGCCTCGACCTCGCGCCCCCAGACATCAAGCCCGTAAAGCGAATAGGGAAAGGCCACGCCGCCCTCGAATACCTTTTCGAGCGCCTTGCCCGGCAACCACTTGCCGCGCAGCACGCCGTTGGTATCGGGTAGAATGACCTCGAGCGTATCAAGATCGGGATGGGCGGCCATGAAGGCCTCGAAGTCCGTCTTCCAGCCGGGCAGCGCCGGATGCTCGAGGATCTGGTGGGGAAGCTCGTTCATTTAGAGTTTTTACGCCCCTGCGTCTTGCTGGACTGAGCCGTCCGCACTCCTGCGGCGGCCGGCAGCTTTTGTTTGCGTCCTTTTCAAAAATGTGATCACTTTCGGAAAACGCTGTCAAGCGGGATCGCATAAATTGACCGTTTGACTTTTTCGGGAGGACGTCTTTGGCCCTTCGGCAATCCGCTTTGCAATCCGGCCCCGTGAAGGAGGCCAGCGGCCCCTCCACGTCCCGTGGTGCAACCCGTGGGCAGGTCGACAACGCCGTCCGGTCCGGGCTGCTTACAGGCCGTTTCATACCTGGAAAAGCCGTGACAATCCGGGGGCTTGCCGCAGAACTTGGCGTCAGCCCGATGCCAGTGCGCGAAGTGTTGCAACGGCTTGCGGCAGAAAACGCTCTCGAGGTGAAACCGAACGGCCGGGTACAGATACCGGACATGACCCCGGCCCGCTTCGACGAGGTGCTGAAAGCAAGACTTCTTCTGGAACCGGAACTGGCCGAATTGGCCCTGCCGCACCTGACATCCAAGGATGCAAAGGACCTTCAATCGATCGATGACGACATCGACGAGCGGCTCACAAGTGGCGATGCAGAAGCCTACATGCGGCTCAACCACGCCTTTCACTTCCGCATTTACAGGGCGTCCGGATCCAAGGTTCTGCTGCCGCTGATCGACAGTCTCTGGCTGCAGTTCGCGCCATTCATGCGTACGGTTTACGGACGGGTCGGCACTGCCAGTCTTGAGGACCGTCACAAGGAAGCCATCCGCGCGATCGAAGATCAGGACGGCGCTGCACTGCGGGCTGCGATCGCGGCCGATATTGCCGACGGCATGGGGCTTCTCGGCAAGGAAATCCTGTCAAATGCATCAGGCGGTTGATCCTTTTTGAAAGCCATGTCATTTTGTGATCACAAAATGATTTCTCCGACCCGGGACAGCCCCATGCAGACAGGCACTTGATAACGCCCCTGTTTGCCGTCCAAATGGCCTTCCCTGCCCCGGCCAAAGTGCCAAAACCATTGGAGCTTCTTGTGACTGCTGAAACGCCTGCCAGCGAAAGCGAAAATCCGATCGACAGCCTGCGCGGCGTTCCCGATGTCGATGCGGCCCGTGACTGGCTCAACGCGCGCAACATCCAGGACATCGAATGCATCGTTCCGGACCTTGCCGGTGTTGCCCGCGGCAAGATGATGCCGACTGGCAAGTTTTTCTCCGGCCCGGTGATGACGATGCCTGCTTCGATCTTCGCGCAGACGATCTCGGGCGATTATCCGGACGACGACGACTGGTTTCAGCACAACCCCATCGACGGCGATCTCTATTTCAAGCCCGACTACAGCACCCTTACCACCGTGCCCTGGGAAAGCGACCCGACCGCGCAGCTGATCCACGACGCTGTCACCCGGCAGGGTGCACCGGTCGAGACCGCCCCGCGCAATGTCTTGAAGCGTGTTCTCAAACTCTACGAGGACAAGGGCTGGGAGCCTGTCGTGGCGCCGGAAATCGAGTTTTACCTCGTCCGTCCGAACACGGATCCTGACTATCCGCTTGAGCCGCCGCGGGGCCGGTCCGGCCGTCCGGAAGTCGGCCGGCAGTCCTATTCGATTTCCGCGCTGAACGAATTCGACGACCTGATCGACGACATCTACGACCTGTCGGAACAACAGGGCCTCGAGATCGACACCATGATCCACGAGGAAGGCGCAGCGCAGATGGAAATCAACCTGCGCCATGGCCAACCGCTGGCCCTGGCCGACCAGGTGTTCCTGTTCAAGCGCACCATCCGAGAGGCCGCGCTTCGTCACGAAATGTATGCCACCTTCATGTCGAAGCCGATGTCGAACCAGCCCGGTTCGGCGATGCATATTCACCAGTCGGTGGTCGACAAGGAAACCGGCCTCAACATCTTCGCGGATGAAAACGGCGAGGAAACACAGGCGTTCCTTTCGTTTATCGCCGGTCACCAGCGGTTCCTTCCGCGGGTCACCTGCATCATGGCGCCTTTCGTCAATTCCTATCGCCGGTTCTCCAAGACCTCGACGGCACCAGTGAATGTCTACTGGGGCTACGACAACCGCACGGTGGGTTTGCGTGTGCCTTATTCCAACGCCCAGGCACGTCGTCTGGAAAACCGGGTACCGGGGTCCGACGTCAACCCGTATCTCGCGATCGCCGCAAGCCTTGCCTGCGGGTACCTGGGAATGGTCCACGGGCTCAAGCCGGATTCGCCGAAATCCGACGACTGCTCGGAACGGTCCAAGTCCCTGCCGCGAGGTCTGCCAGAGGCGCTGGCCAAGTTCGAAAAATCCGACGAGATGATCGAGGTGTTCGGCGAACAGTTCGTCGCCACCTACCGCGCGATCAAATACGAGGAATTTGAAACCTTCATGTCCGTGATCAGCCCCTGGGAGCGGGAATACCTGCTGCTCAACGTCTGATCCCGTCTGTCACTATCCGGAGCGTTCGCCAATGACGGCCCATTCCAACATCTATCCGACCAAGGCCCTTCAGGAGCTCGATGCCGCCCATCACTGGCATCCTTTTTCCGACATGAAGTCGCTGAACCAGGAAGGCAGCCGGGTGATCACCCATGCCGACGGTATCTGGCTGACGGATTCGGAAGGCAACCGGATCCTCGACGGCATGGCCGGTCTGTGGTGCGTGCAGGTTGGCCATGGCCGCAAGGAGATTGCGGATGCGGTCTACAAGCAGATGAACGAGCTGTCCTATTACAACACGTTCTTCAAGACGACCCATCCGCCCGCAATTGCCTTGTCTGAAAAGCTGGCGAAACTGGCACCCGATCACATCAACAGGGTGTTCTACTGTTCGTCCGGGTCCGAGGCCAACGACACCGTGTTCCGCATGGTCCGCACCTATTGGGACAAGATGGGCAAGCCGGACAAGAAGGTGATCATCGGCCGCTGGAACGGCTATCACGGCTCGACGCTCGCGGGCACCAGCCTCGGCGGCATGAAGGGCATGCACCAGCAGGGCGGCCTTCCGGTTCCGGGCGTGCATCACATCGACCAGCCCTACTGGTTCGGTGAAGGCCATGAAATGAGCCCGGAAGAGTTCGGCGTCTTTGCCGCGCGCAAACTGGAAGAAGCCATTGACGAGATCGGCGAGGACAAGGTTGCGGCCTTTATCGCCGAGCCGATCCAGGGCGCCGGTGGTGTCATCATTCCGCCGGAAACCTATTGGCCGGAAATCCGCCGTATCCTCGACGAACGGGATATCCTCTTCGTTTCCGACGAGGTCATCTGCGGCTTCGGCCGTCTCGGCGAATGGTTCGGTTCGACCCACTACGGCATGAAGCCGGACCTGATGCCGATCGCCAAGGGCCTGACTTCCGGCTATCTGCCGATGGGCGGTGTCATGGTGTCCGATCGCGTGGCCGAAGGCCTGATGCTTTCGGGTGAAGAGTTCTACCACGGCTACACCTATTCCGGTCACCCGGCCTGCGCCGCGGCTGCACTCGCCAACCTGGAAATCATCGAACGCGAAGGCCTGGTCGAGCGCGTCAAGACCGATATCGGTCCCTATCTCAAGGAACGCTGGCTGAAGCTGGGCGATCACCCTCTGATCGGCGAAGCCCGCATGACCGGCCTTGTCGGTGCACTGGAACTGGTGCCGGACAAGAAAAATCCGCATCGACCGTTCAAGGACGTCGGCACGGCCGGCACCATCTGCCGCGACATTTCCTTCGGCAACGGCATGGTCATGCGCGCAGTGCGCGACAGCCTGATCATTTCGCCGCCGCTGGTCCTGACCCACGAGGAGGCAGATATTCTGGTGAAGACCGCCGAGAAAACCCTCGACGAGACCTATCAGGTCCTGAAGCGTGACGGCTGGATAGGCTGACACCGACAGCCGAACCGGTTGCGGGGACGATGAAACATGCGTCATCTTGGCATCGGTTCGGCTTCTCTTAATTTGCTAACATCCGAATATAACCTGATCGGTGATCGAACCGGCTCGGGGCCGGCGTGCTGCCTGCCTGAAGGCGGTCCACCTGCAAAATGGTAATCCTGGGTGAGAGGCATTGATGTTCGGACGTGTTTTCAGACTGGGAAAGCGGGATTTCTCATCCCTTTCCGAACAGGAAATCCTGGCGCTTGCGATTTCCTCCGAGGAGGACGATGCCCGCATCTACAAGGCCTATGCCGATGGTCTGCGTGACCAGTATCCGCAATCGGCCAAGGTCTTCGACGACATGGCCGCAGAGGAAAACCAGCACCGGCGGAGACTGATCGAACAGCACCGGGCGCGGTTCGGCGAAACGATCCCTCTCATACGCCGGGAACATGTGCGCGGCTATTACGACCGCAAGCCCGACTGGCTGGTGCGCCCCCTCGGGCTGGAGAAAGTCCGTGCCATGGCCGAGGAAATGGAGGCGCAGGCCTATCGCTTCTACACCGAAGCTGCCAAGCGCACTTCGGACGCAGGAACCCGCAAGCTACTGGGCGATCTTGCGGTTGCCGAGAAAGGCCACGAGAGTCTCGCCCAGCGCCTTGGAGCCAAACACACGCCCGACGACGTGCAGGAACAGGAGCGCGAGACCGAACGTCGGCAATTCATCCTGACCTACGTCCAACCGGGCCTTGCCGGTTTGATGGACGGCTCGGTATCAACGCTGGCTCCGATCTTTGCCGCCGCCTTCGCGACGCAGGACACCTGGCAGACCTTCCTGGTCGGCCTGTCGGCCTCCGTCGGGGCGGGCATTTCCATGGGCTTTACGGAAGCGGCCCACGACGACGGCGTGCTCTCGGGACGCGGATCACCACTGAAGCGCGGCCTCGCCTCGGGCATCATGACCGCCCTCGGCGGTCTTGGTCACGCCCTGCCCTATCTCATTCCCGAATTCTGGACAGCGACAACTGTCGCCGCATTCATCGTTTTCATCGAATTGTGGGCGATTGCCTGGATCCAGAACCGCTACATGGAAACACCGTTTCTGCGGGCAGCCTTCCAGGTTGTCCTCGGTGGTTCGCTGGTCTTTGCGGCAGGCGTTCTCATCGGCAACGCCTAGAAGATCACACGGACTGAAGTTGCCCGGCTTAACGGCCGGCAACTCTCCCTTTCGGCCAGGCCATGTCCTGATCGCAGGCAAGTTTTCACTTTTTTTCGGTCGGCTGTCGGATAAGCTCGCGCCTGCACGTTCCTTGGGTATCAATCCAAGCAACCGGAGGGACCCACATGCTTTTTTCCGTTTTGATTTACGCCAGCGAAGATTTCATTGATGCTCTGCCACCGGAAGAGCTTGCCACCGTTTATCAGAAACACGGCGCCTTTCACGAACACACCAAGACAAACAACTCTTTCGCCGTTGCAACCAAGTTGATGTCGACGGGAACGTCGGTCACGATCAACAAGGACAAGGACGACTTTATTGTCACCGACGGGCCTTTTGCCGAAACGAAAGAGCAGTTCATGGGCTTTTACGTGATCGACTGCCCGACACTGGAGGACGCCATCGAGGCGGTGAAGATCCTGCCGCTGGATCATGGTCGCATAGAAATTCGTCCGGTGGAATTCTTCGAGGGAGCCGATTTCAAGAATGCCGAGCGCCTGGTTATCAGCGCATCTTAGGGCTGCCCGCCCGCGCGTCCTGGCAGCGCTAAACCGCGTCTTCGGCGACATTGACCTTGCCGAGGATGCTTTTCAGGACGCCTCGTTGAAAGCGCTCAAGGTGTGGTCACCCGACCGGATGCCGGCGGATCCGGTTGCCTGGCTGATCATAGCCGGACGCAATGCCGGCATCGATACGCTGCGGAAACGGAAAAAGGAAACCCTCACCGCACCGGATGATCTCGAGCCTCTTCCCGAAGGCCCGCACCCGGAAGACGAACTGACCCAATCGCTGGATCATGCCGTCTACCGGGATGACATCCTGCGCCTACTATTTACCTGCTGCCACCCGGTGCTGCGCCGGGACCAGCAGATTGCCCTTTCCCTGAAAATTGTCGCTGGTCTTGCTGTGGAGGAGATCGCCCGTGCATTCCTGGTACAGGCCAAGACCATGGAACAGCGCATCACGCGCGCCAAGAAACGGCTGCAGGCGGCCAAACTGAGCTATGAGGAACCGGACAGAACGGCCCGAGCCGAGCGACTTTCCGCCGTAGCCAATGCCATCTATCTGATCTTCAACGAAGGCTATGCGGCTTCACAGGGTGAAGAACTGATCCGCGAGCCCCTGTGTGAGGAAGCGATCCGCCTGGCCCGCCTGATCGTTCGGCTGTTTCCCGAAGAACCGGAACTGCGCGGCTTGCTGGCCCTTTGCCTGATCCAGCATTCCCGCCGCAAGGCCCGGCTGAGCCGGAGCGGCGCTGCCGTAACGCTGGAAGACCAGGACCGTTCGCTTTGGGACCGGAAACTGATCGCCGAAGGCAACATTCTGCTTGAGGCCGCCTTGCGCAAGGCGCGGCCCGGCCCCTTTCAGATCGAGGCAGCCATTGCCTCGACCCACACCCAGGCTGCAACCTACGCAACCACCGACTGGGTCGAGATCGACCGGCTCTACCGTGCCCTGGAACATATCCGGCCTTCACCGGTTGTGGCGCTCAACCGCGCCGTGGTCCAGGCAAAGCTGAACGGTGCGCAGGCCGGCTTGTGCCGCCTGGAGAAACTGGCTGGCTCTCTGGAGCGCTACCCGAACTTTCACGTTGTCCGCGCTACCTTTCTGGAAGAACTGGGCCTGGCTGAAGAGGCTCAGGCCGCTTACCGCAAAGCGCTGGAATTTGCGGGAACCGATGTCGATCGCGATCATATCCGCCGGAAAATGAAGGTTTCTGGCGGACCATAGGCCTGCTTCGAGCCTCGTCTTGCTCAGATCCGATCAGAAAAAAATATTTTTTGGTCCCCCTGTCGGGTCTGCCTGTCGCCCGCCGTCCTCTGATCACCTGGCACTGCCAGGCAATTGTTTTCAACACAGAGGATGAAAGACATGAGCACTCCGTCGCAAACACATGGCGCGTTCAGCTGGATGGAACTTCATTGCGCTGACGGTGCCAAGGCGCAGGCCTTCTACTCCGACCTGCTCGGCTGGGGCACAAAAACCGTGGATGTGGGCGTAGGCCCCTACACCATGATCATGAACAATGAAAACATGATCGGCGGCTTCCCATCCATGGAAACTGAAAGTCCCCGTTGGCTGCCGTATGTGACTGTCGACAGTGTCGATGCGCGTGTCGAAAAGGCCCGTGCGCTTGGCGCAACGATTGCAATGGAACCAATGAGCATTCCAAACGTCGGCCGCATGGCAACGATTGTCGACCCGCTCGGAGGCGTGATCGCGATGATCACATACGAAGAGCCGACAGACGCGTGATTGCGTCTGCCACTTGAACCTTCAGCAGCCCCGGCCTTGTGCCGGGGCACGCCTGGTGGAATGCGGCCAGCGATAACCTTTCAAAAATTCTGGCTGACGGAGCCACTGATGCAACGGATGACGTTCTGGCGCTGGTGCGCTTCGTGGTTTTTCCGGGAAAGGTTCCGGCACAGTTTGACCGCGTCAGAGCAGCTTTCCGTGCAGACCGCCGATCAGAACTTGTACCAGAGAAACAGACCGCCATGGCCGTTGAGCGCCTCTCCCCGGTCTTCAACGATCGGGCTATCAGCCATGCCGCCGAGAAGTACCGACCCGCCGACGAGGCCACCAACGCCCCAGTTTTCGGTTACGGCAAATCTTGACGAAACATCCACGCTCACGTCCCTGAAGCCTGCGTCGGCCTTGTATTCCTTGAGACCGCTTGCGGCCGCGCCTTTTGCGGTCACGGAATAGTAGGCGTCAGCATAGGTGCCGTCGACAAAGGTCGTGGAGACATCAAGGCCGAAAGCCAGACGCTGGGTCGCGTTGATTTCGTAACCCAGGCTGAATGTGGCCGTTGTGCCGCTGTCGCCGATGACGTCATGGGCAATCTCGACACTGGCACCAAGTGAATCGCGATCAAGCAGCAATCCGGCGTAACCACCACCTGCCGTGGCACCAACCCAGAGCTCCTCGTCAACATCGGGAAGCTTGTCGACAACATTGTCGGACACATCCTTGCGGCCCGTGCCGTAGCCAATAAGCGGTCCGGCGTAAAAGCTGTCGAAAGGCAGCACGTTGGCGGTCGCCGTCAAACCGTTGAACTTGACGAAATAAGGCCCCTTTTGCACAGACGCGATGATGCCGGGAACGAAACCGTAGTCCTTGGAGCCCAGATATTCCGGACCGAAGAAGGGACCAGCGCCAACCAGTACGCTCCAGTCCTTCTGTTCCTCCCCCATGGCAGGACATGCGACAAGCGCGAGACTTGCAAGGACGGTAGTCCGCACATAACACTTAGACGACATAAGACAACCCTTCTGCATTGCGACCCCAGCAATGTTGCCACTGTCTATATGCGGAATTTTCAGCCGTCAACGAAAATGTTGACAGTGTCTACTTATGGAGGAAAAAGGCCTGAGCGACCCGAAATATCACCACGGCAATCTGAAAGAGGCCCTGATCCAGGCAGGGCTGGACATTCTGCGCGAAGATGGACTTGAGGCCCTGTCGCTGCGGGCGTGCGCCGCCCGTGCCGGCGTTTCCCATGGAGCGCCGAAGAACCACTTTGCCAATCTTGCCGTCCTGCAGGCAGCCATCGCGACGGAAGGCTTCCGGCAGTTTGCGGGCACGATGCGCCGGCATATGGCGGATGCGTCCAACGACGCCCGTGAACAGATACTCGCAAGCGCCCGCGGTTACATCGCCTTCGTTGAAGAGAACCCGCATCTGTTCCGGCTGATGTTCTCCATGGAACGACAGATCGACATCTATCCGGAGCTTCAGCCGGCCAGCCGCGAAGCCTATGCGGTTCTAAGGGAGGTCTCCGAAGGACTTTCACCGGAGAACTGCGAGAACCCCGTTCACCGGACTTCCGTTGAAACCATGCTGTGGGCGTTCATTCACGGGTATGCCAATCTGAAGGCAAATCGGCAGTTCTACACGGCCAATGCGGAATCCGGACGTGACCCGGCGCTGGAGGAAATCTTCCCGCAATTGCTTTACCTGACCAGAAACAAGGAAGTCTGACGGCCGCCTGTCCGAAAACCCTATGCCGCTCCGCAATGCTCCACGCGGTTCCGGCCGCGTTCCTTCGCCTGGTAGCAAAGCCGGTCTGCTTCGGCCAACAGGGCATCAAGACAGGCTGCCTTGTCGTGTTCGACAGCGACGACGCCGAGGCTTGCCGTCACGCGAACCAGTTTTCCGTCTCCTGCGGCAACCGGCTCACTGCAGACGCTTTGCCGAATTTTCTCGGCTTCCGCGACTGCGTCCATGATCTGGCTGTTCGGAATCATGATGGCGAATTCCTCGCCGCCCATACGCCCCAGAAGACTGCCTGGCCGCAACGTGCCTTGCACACGCCGCACGAAGCTGACCAGTACGGTATCACCGGCGGCGTGTCCGTAGGTGTCGTTGACCGACTTGAAATGATCGAGGTCGACCATCAGCAGGGCAAAGCCGTTCATGCCAAGGGAGAGACTGCGGGAGACCTCCTCGCGGAAAGCGTTGCGGTTGAGCACGTCGGTCAGTTGGTCGTGCGTGGCAAGATATTGCAGACGGACCAACAATGCATTCCGGCTCTGAGTGACGCAGGACAACATGATAGGCGCCAGAGCAACAAGGGAAATGCCGAGCCGGATGGAAATGAGCGTCATCACGTCGAGTTGCAGGGAGCTGCTGTCGCCAAGCCCGTTTGACAGGATGACGAGACCCCACACGCCAATGCACAGCGTCAGTATCGCTGTCGGAAAGACCGGATAGACGACACCACACCACAAGAGCGCCGGAACCGGAAACGCAATGGCGCCAGGTCCTCCGACGACTGCTCCAGCAATACAGGAGATCAGTAGCAGGATCAGCGGTGCGCGTTTTTCCTGCCTCAACCGGGCCAGCAGACCGGAAAAGTCCGGCAACGTTCCTTCCAGCTTCGGTGCCGACAGGATAACCGGCAGAAAGGAGATGTAGTTGACCAACTCAGTCGTCGACCAGAATATCCAGCCGGGAATGACGCCCCCGCCGAAGAGGATCGGATTTGCGATGCCCCCGACAACCCCTGCCAGGGAAGCGGCGATAGCCGAAGCCACCGCGAGATGGAGAAGGGCCAAGGGTTGTTGCAGCCGAACGGAGGAAGCAGGCAAGTACTTGTAGACCTGATACCCGGCAGCCACCCCAACCATGTTGGCCGCATTCAGCAGCACGGCCTTTTCGAGCGTCGCTCCTGTCAGAAGATCCGCTGCCAGATAGCCTACGGCAGCAGCAACCCAACTCTGCCAACAAGCCGACTTTGGCACACGGACCAGCAGTCCAAGGAGGATTGCGTTGGCCGGCCAGACTGCCGCCAGGAACCCGGTCGGCCGGGTAAGAATGCCGAAGATGCAAGCCAGGAACACCACCAGACCCAGCAAGAACGGTACGCGCATTTCAGGCCTTGCGACCCGGTCCAGGACACCACCCTTTCCGTATAAATTTGCGACCAATTTTCTCTCCATCTGCGACAGCTCGAATTAAGATAATTCAGGCATTCGCCGTCGGACGTTCCGCAATTTCCCGAAGTGCGCCCTTGGTTTCGGAAGGTTTCGGCAACCGAATCCGTTGATCCCTCTGAGGCATGGTGAGGGTGTTTATCTAACGAACCAATAAAAACACAAGCACAAAGTATGCATTAACTTCCGGAGCACGGATGTTTTGCATTAAGTTCACGTGGAGCGTTGACTTGGATTAGGCTGAACGACGTGCGGCATCACGAAAAGACCACGACGCCGAACCAGCCACCGGCTTAGAGAACCGTGTGCCGCAGACCGCCGTTGACTTGCAGGATCTCACCCGTCATTCCGCCGGAAAGATCACTGAGCAAATAGGCAGCAGCTCCGGCAACTTCCTCTGCAGTGACACCGCGGCGCAGGAACGACTGCCGCGAGAGAACTTCATGAACCTTGCGGAAGTCGGGCAGGACGCGCGATGACGTGGTCGGGACCGCGCCGGCGGAAACACCGTTCACACGGACATTCTCATGGCCAAGTTCCGCCGCAAGCGCCCGCACGGAGTGTTCCAGGGCAGCCTTTGCGACACCCAGGACCTCGTAGCCGGGCACCACCCGCTCACCGCCCAGGAAGGTCAGGGCAACAACGGATCTGAGGTTCGGGTTGCGACGCTGCACCTCCCGCACCAGGGCTATGAAGGCATAGCAGCTGGTGCTGATCGTCTTCAGAAAGTTCTCTTCGCTCGTCCCCAGCAGACCGTTCTGTCCGGCTTCGCCGATGTCGGTCTTGGCCAGGCAGAACACCATGCCGGTCAGGTCGGTCAGATCGTCAATCGCGTCGATGGACTGCGGATAATCCAGGAAGCGGATGTCGTGATGCGGCGTTTTGGCAGACAGCTTTTCCGGCCGACGCGACGTCAGCACGGTTTCCCAACCGTTCTGATACATGTGCTCGCCGATTGCCAGGCCGAGCGATCGCTTTGAACTGACCCCGACCACAAGCACCTTGTTGGTCTTTACTGCGGGCTTCCTCAGATCGAAGAGCGTTTCGAGGGTGCGAGTGACGGCCATTGAGCGACATTCCTGCTGAGGACCGGAACCGGCCTGCGGTATTGGATTTCGGGAAACAATTGGCAATGCCCCGGTATCCCCGTTTCGACGCCACATTGCCTCGTGCGCCAGTGCCGGTTCGCCGGCAAATCACTTTGCCGCCAGACCATATGACGTATAATAAGTCAGTCTTGTGACAATGCGATTCACAGCCTGTAACCGGATGTTTCAATCCACTGACGAACTGCATTCCGGTTGCTGACACAAACTGGACGGGCAAAACGCTTGCCGTGGTTCGGTTTCACCTTTTCCTTCGACAGCAAATGACCTTGGGCAAGCACCTGTAGTCTTCGGCGATGCCGACGGCCTCTTGCAAGGATCGCCGATCGCAAACAAATAGGGACCCCGCCTTGCGAGGTCCCCTGAAACGCTCGTTCGAATTTTGTGCGGCCGGCCTATGACCATTGTCGCAAGACGGGCAGGCCGGTTCCGCTTACTCCGCGGCGACCGCCAGATCCCGGTGGGAGCGGCGCGCCCACGGGCGTGTTCCTTCCGGGATTTCATCAACCGTGCCGACCGGCTGCAGATATTTGGTCACTTCGGGCCATTCACCGGCCTTCAGAGCTTTCAGCACTTCCGGCTTGGAAATCTCGAACGTCGACACACCGCAGCGGCGTGCCAGCGGCACCTGGTCGAGAATGTATTTCCCGAGCGCGCGGATATCACCCTTGTAGCCGATCTGCTCACGCAGGATGCGGGCTGCGGAAAAGCCGCGACCATCGGAAAAGCTCGGAAAGTCGACGGCAACCAGTGCCAGCCGGTCGAGATAATTTTCGATCAGCTCGACATCGTCACCAGCCTCGACGATGACCGCGGTTTTGCCCTCGCGTGCCAGATATGCATCCGGGTCGATGAGAAACACGGTCATCGGTACAAGTGCATCGCCTTCGACTGCAGTGCCGGTTTCGGCATCTGTCCGCGCCCAGCTTTCCTCGACGAAATCGCCGTCCTTGAAAATCGTTGCCATTCTTTGCGTCCTCAAAATCCTCTATCGGCAGCGGTCAGATACCGCTGCCGTCAACTTCCTTGCCATGGGTCGGCCAGTGAATGCCGCATTCCGTCTTGTCCTGGCCACGCCAACGTCCAGCCCGGGGGTCTTCGCCGGGGGCAACCTTGCTGGTGCAGGGCAGGCAGCCAATCGAGGGGTAGCCTTGCGCCACCAGCGGATGCGGCGGCAGATCATGGGTCTTGGCATAATCCAGAATTTCGGCAGCCGTCCAGTCCGCCAGCGGATTGACCTTCACCCGGCCTTCGTCGATTTCGAAGAACTCCAGGCTGGAGCGACTTGCGCTCTGGAACCGCTTGCGGCCGGAAATCCAGGCTTCGAACCCGTTCAAGGCCTCGGCCAGCGGCACCACCTTGCGAATATGGCAGCAGGCGTCGGTATCGCTCATCCAGAGCATGCCCGCGGGATCTTCCCTGGAGAGATCATCCTTGTTCGGCTTCTGGGTGCGGACATCGGTCAGGCCGAGCTTCTCGATCAGCTCATCACGATAGAGCAGCGTGGCCGGAAACAGTTTGACCGTGTCGACGAAAACGACCGGCGTCGACGGGTCGATCTGGGCAACCATATGCAGGAGCACTGCGGAATCGGCCCCGAAGCTGGAGACCATGGCAATGCCACCGGCGAACTGGTGGCGGATGGCCGCCCTCAGGACGTCGTCCGCGGTTGCATCCTCGAACTGGGCGTTGAGTGCGGCGACTTCCGCCTGCAAGCCCAGCTCCGGATCAACACCTAGGCTGAATGTCTCATGCAGCGCCATAAAGGGCCTCCTTGAAGGGATCCTCCCCAACCCGGCGATAGGCTTCCAGGAAGGTCTCTTCTTTGCCGTTCCGCAGGCCGAGATAGGTATCGACCAGCTTCTCGATGGCATCGACCACTTCTTCAGACGAGAAGCCGCGGCCGACGATTTCACCAATGGACGCGTTTTCGTTGGCGGAGCCACCAAGCGTCACCTGATAGAATTCCTCGCCCTTCTTCTCCAGGCCGAGAATGCCGATGTGGCCGACATGGTGGTGACCACAGGCGTTGATGCAGCCGGAGATCTTGATCTTCAGCTCACCGATCTCGGCCTGCCGTTCCGCAGCACCGAAGCGTTCGGAGATCCGCTGCGCAACCGGAATGGAGCGGGCGGTTGCCAGGGCGCAATAGTCCATGCCCGGGCAGGCGATGATGTCGGTGATCAGACCGGCATTGCCTTCCGCGATACGCGCGGCCACCAACTCGTCGAACAGCGCCGGCAGGTCGTCCAGCTTCACATGCGGCAGGATCACGTTCTGCTCGTGGCTGATGCGGATCTCGTCATGACCGTATTTCTCGGCAAGGTTCGCGATCACATCCATCTGCTCATCCGACGCATCACCCGGGATGCCGCCGATCGGCTTCATGGACAATGTGACGGACGTATAGCCAGGGACCCGGTGCGGGTTGAGGTTATGCGCCGTGAACTGGGCAAAGGCTGCATCCGCCGCCTTGCGTGTTTCAACGGCAGCCGAGGTCGCATTGCCCACTTCCAGCGGAGGCGGAGCAAAATAAGCTTCGATGCGGCGCACTTCCTCGTCCGGCAGGCGCAGGACCCCGAAGCGGATCTTTTCGAATTCGGCCTCGATATCCGCCTTCAGTTCGTCCAGACCGGTTTCATGGACCAGGATCTTGATGCGGGCCTTGTACTTGTTGTCGCGGCGGCCGTAGCGGTTATAGACGCGCAGGATCGCTTCCGAGTAGGCAAGCAGATCTTCCTCGGGAAGGAAGTCGCGCACCTTGCGGCCGATCATCGGCGTACGGCCAAGTCCGCCACCAACGAAGACCACGAACCCGATCTCACCGGCATCGTTGCGTGCGAGCTGCAGACCGATATCGTGAACCTGGACGGCAGCACGGTCGTTCGGTGCGCCTGTGATGGCGATCTTGAACTTGCGCGGCAGGAACGAGAATTCCGGATGCAGCGATGACCACTGGCGCAGGATTTCCGCATAGGGGCGCGGGTCGGCGATCTCGTCGGCGGCAGCACCGGCGAAGTGATCCGCGGTCACGTTTCGAATGCAGTTGCCCGACGTCTGGATGGCATGCATCTCGACTTCTGCCAGCTCTTCCAGGATCTTCGGCGTATCTTCCAGTTTCGGCCAATTGAACTGGATGTTCTGGCGCGTGGTGAAGTGGCCGTAGCTCTGGTCGTACGTGCGGGCGATATGGGCAAGCTTGCGCATCTGCTGGCCGTTGAGCGTGCCATAGGGAATGGCAACGCGCAGCATGTAGGCATGGAGCTGCAGGTAGAGACCGTTCATCAGGCGCAGCGGCTTGAACTCGTCCTCGGAAAGTTCGCCAGCCAGACGGCGGCGGACCTGGTCCTTGAACTGCTCGGTACGCTGGTTCACGAAGCTCGCGTCAAATTCGTCGTAACGGTACATGTCTCAATCTCTCCTCAGCGGGCGCTGCCATGGAAGGCGCTGCCCTGCCCTTCATTGTTGTTTCAGGCGGAAACCGCCTGGGCCTGCTTGCCCAGTTCCGGGTGGGTGGTCGGGCCGGTTGCCCGGATCTTTTCGCGCAGGCGCACCGGTACGATGACGCCCTCTTCCACGGTCACGTCCATCTCGTAGACACCAACGACTTTCTGGTTCTTCTCGGCTTCAAGACCTTCGGCCAAGGCTGCCGCGACCGCTTCCTTGCCGTCATAAACCTTAGCCAGCGTAATGCGCTCGACCCAGGAACCGTTTTCCGCGAGCCAGACAACATCGCCGTTCAAAAGGCGGTTGGCGGTGATGACTTTCATGTGCGTCCACTCTCTTCAAGTTCAGGCGGCTACAACCCGGGCGGCGAGCTGCGGCGCCAGGGGTTCGGCCTTGTCCATTGCGGCATGGCCCACGGCCTCGCCGATCACGATCAGAACCGGTCCGTCGATCACCGCGCGGTTCGACAGCACCGCGAGTTCGGACAGGGTTCCGGCAAATTGGCGTTCGTCCGGGTGTGCCGCATTCTCGATCACGGCAACCGGTGTTTCAGGTTTCAGGCCTGCGCCGATCATCTTCTCGGCAACGGCAGCTGCCACGGTCCGGCCCATGTAGACGGCCACCGTCGCGCCCTTGAGTGCCAGCCCAGCCCAATCCGGCAGGGTTTCGGACTTGGCATTGTGGCCGGTAGCGAAAACCAGGTTGGAGGCGACACCGCGCAACGTGAGCGGGATCTGGGCTGACGCTGCCGCGGCGAAGGCTGCCGTGACGCCTGGAACAATTTCAAAGCCGATACCACCTTCGCGAAGCGCTTCCATTTCTTCCGCCGCACGGCCAAAGATCATCGGATCTCCAGCTTTCAGACGCACGACTTTCAAGCCCTTGCGGCCAAGCTCGACCAGGAGCTCGGAAATTTCGGACTGCGGCACGGAATGAGCGCCCTTGCGCTTGCCCACTGAAATGCGCTCCGCATCGCGGCGGCCCATGGCAACGACATTTGCCGGCACCAGCGCATCGTGAACGATGACGTCGGCTTCCTGCAGCAGGCGCTGCGCGCGCAGGGTCAACAGGTCTTCCGCGCCCGGCCCGGCACCGACAAGCCAGACAAAACCGGGCTCGTCCGCCATCGAATTCAACAACCGCTGTGCCTCGGAACGGGCGACATCAGCCTTGCCTGCATAGAGATTGGTTGCGACCGAACCGGAGAAGAAGCGCGCCCAGAAACTGCGGCGCAGCCCCCCGTCGCGGATCACCTTGGTTGCGGCATCGCGGAAACTTTCGGCAAGACGCGCCAGCTCGCCGGTCGAACGCGGCAGCATGGCTTCAATGCGCGCGCGGATGTGGCGCGACAGGACAGGACCGACACCGGTCGAGGTTATCGCAACGGCGATCGGTGCGCGATTGACCAGGGCACCGGTGTAGAAATCGCACAGTTCCGGCTTGTCGACCGCATTGACTGGAACGCCCTGCGCCCGTGCCGCATCGACAACAGCCTTGTCGAGGTCCCAGTCTTCGCGTGCGGAAAAGACCAGAGCGGCGTCCTTCAGATGACCAGGCTGGAAATCCTCGGCAAGATGCTCGGTCTCGAAGAGGTCAATAGCCTCCTGCAGATCCGGTTCGACAATTTTGCAAACGACGACGATCCGGGCGTTGGTTTCCCCCAGGAGACGAACCTTTGCAGCAGCTTCACCGCCGTGCCCGACAACGAGCACACGCCGGCCGGCAACCTTCATGAAGGCCGGAAACACGTCGAGCCGGTCTTCCGGCTTTTTCAGTGTTTTCAGAGTGTCGCCACCACGGCTAGTCATCGTCAGGGTCTCCAGTCCCAGTTTGATGGGTCTAATGTAATCGGCAGCCCTTGCCTGCGCCGGGCACCGGATTTCAAAGCTGGAAACAGAAGCGGAATAGTTTTTTGCAATCCTCTGATTTGGCCAATTTCAATTCCCGGCAGCCGGTCAGAGTGATTTTTGCGAGGAAAAATTTCCAACGGGCCTGGTCCGGTTGAAAGAGTTTTCCTCCTGTTAAAACGGGCAGTGAACGCCCCGTTCAGCCCTCACTTGCAACGGCGTTCAGCCTTCCGGGGAAGCGTGCGTCTTTCTTGATGCCGCAGCGGAATTCGCTTAGCTTTTCCAGATGGCTGGCACTCGGCCGGAATGGCATCAAGGGGGTATGATGCGCCTTGTTCACTCATTGGTTGCCGCGGGACTACTGCTCCTCGGCAGCCTCGGCATCGGTCATGCGGCCGTTGTCGACAAATTTCGTATCGGCAGCTGGAATGGCAGCGCTTTCACGGACGACCAGAACGGCGCCTTCTCGACCTGTGTTGCATCGGCTGACTATCGCAGCGGCATCACGCTGTATGTTCAGGTCGACACGAATTACAACTGGGCCATCGGCTTTTCGGCACCTCACTGGAACATGAAGGTCGGCGCGGATATTGCGCTTCAGTATCGCATCGACCGGGGCGCGTGGCAGAGTGGCGTTGCCAAGGCAACATCGAAGGATCTGGCGCGCATGCAAATGCCGAGAGGTGGCTACATCATCACCCGGTTCCGCCGGGGCCGAACGCTCTACGTTCGAGATGGCACCTACAATTACGAATTCCGCCTGACAGGCACCTCTCGCCTGATGGCACGTCTTGCCAAATGCGTGGAGCAGAACATCGCACGGTACGGTGCGGCACCCGTTGCCGGCGCTCCAGGCGCCAACTCTCAAGGCGGCCTCGGACATTCCGCCCCGACCAAGGACGAAGCGGCGGCATCCAGTTCGGCGACCGACCCGCAACTTGCCATCGAAGCGACCCAGGCCCTGTTCAACCTGATGGGCAGCGCTGGCCTGTCCGGACTAAAACTTATTCCCGACGGCCAGCGCGAAGAAGATCTGAACGGCCTTCATGCTGTTGCCACCAACGACGCACGCACGATTGTGGCGCATATTTTTCCGGCAGGCAGCTACCAATCGGAAGAAGAACTGATGTCGCTTATTGTTGCCGACAGCCAGAAGAAATGTGCGGAAGGCAAATTCACCTCAGGTTCCGAACGGATCAACGAGAACGGCAAACCGATCTATACAAGTTACGCCAACTGCGAGACGGGCGACTTCCAGTTGATCGAGCGGGTCGCCATCGCAAAGCGCAACGCAGGCGGGGTCTTCATTTACGGCGTGGCGGATACTTACGTCGGCGAAGGCGGCGGCGCACCGGTTTCTCCGCCTGAACTGACGGATCCGGATTTCTACTCGGCAATCGCAAACGCTGCGGAGTAAGTCTAAACGGACAACCTATCGCCCGATCCAGCCCGGCCAACGATTTTTGCGAATATGTCATCGCGTAAGAAAATGCCTGATCTCGCGAACAAAAAAGAGGGCGATTTCCCGCCCTCTTCCAAAACATTTTCAGACGCAGATTGCCTGCCGATTACTTCATCGCCTGCATCACGGACACGAAGTTGGCCACCGCGGCACCACCCATGTTGAAGATGCCGCCGATCTCGGCGTTCTTGACCTGGATTTCGCCGGCAGTGCCTGTCAGCTGCATGGCAGTGAGCACGTGCATGGAGACACCCGTGGCGCCAATCGGATGGCCCTTGGCCTTCAGACCACCGGACGGGTTCACCGGCAGCTTGCCGCCCATTTCCGTCCAGCCTTCCAGCACGGCGCGAGCGCCCTCGCCTTCCCTGGTGAGGCCCATGGCTTCATATTCGATCAGCTCGGCAATGGTGAAACAGTCGTGGGTCTCGACGAAAGACAGATCGTCCAGCGCCAGATTGGCATCGCCGAGTGCCTGACCCCAGGCCTTGTAACAGCCTTCGAACTTCAGGATGTCGCGCTTCGACATCGGCAGGAAATCCTGCACATGGGCAAGAGCGCGGAAGGCAACCGCCTTCTTCATGCCGAGAGCCGTTGCAGGATCGGTCAGGACGAGTGCGGCGGCACCGTCGGACACCAGCGAACAGTCGGTGCGCTTCAGCGGACCGGCGACAAAGGGGTTCTTTTCCGATTCCGCACGGCAGAAGTCGAAACCGAGGTCCTTGCGCATCTGGGCGTAGGGGTTGCCGACACCGTTCTTGTGGTTCTTCGATGCAATCTTGGCCAGGGCATCGGACTGGTCGCCGTACTTCTGGAAGTACGCGTCGGCGATCTTGCCGAAGACGCCGGCGAAGCCTGCCGGGATATCGCCTTCTTCCTTCAAATAGGAGGCCTTGAGCAGGTTCTTGCCGATTTCCGGGCCGGGCGTCGTGGTCATCTGCTCGACACCGACGACCAGCACGAAGCGGGCGTCGCCCGAAGCAATGGCGCGCACGCCCTGATGCACGGCGGCAGAGCCGGTGGCGCAGGCGTTTTCGACACGGGTTGCCGGTTTGAAACGCAGCGCCGGATCGGCCTGCAGCACCAGCGAAGCGGTGAAGTCCTGTGCCGAGAAACCGGCATTGAAATGACCGAGCAGGATCTCGTCGACATCTCCCGGCTCGATACCCGCGTCCTTGATGGCATCGACCGCCACCTTGACGATCATGCTTTCAACCGTCTCTTCCGAATGCTTGCCGAAGGGCATGTGTGCCCAACCCACCATGGCTGCCGTCATGACACTTCCTCCAGGTTTTTCGCCCGTAAGATGAAACCCGATTTCCGCCGGATCTCTTGTCCGTGCGGGGGGCTCCATCTTACGTAAGTTCTGTGTGCGGGGACAGTTCCAGCTTCCATGTTGCTTTGCAAGAAGAAACTGACCTAAACGTCATAACAATATTTTTCCATGTTTTATTTCAGTTACTTAACTAAGATAGTCCAAAGAGATAACACGCGTTGGCCACGCAAGCGCGGCATGTCGGGGGCTTCCGTCTTCAGCGAGGCCCGGAGCAGGCAAACTTAATGAGATGGTCACACCCCTGTCACTTAAGCCATGTAGGAAAAGCGCGTTCCGGACAAAATCGTGTTTCGTTCCTTTTCAGTAGCTCCACCGGTCCTGCCTCGCAGGGCCGGTTTTTGCATGTGCTCATCCTCCCCGTTCCACATGTGCGACGCAATTCACACATCGCTTACCGAAAGCAATTGCCGAACGACTTTTTCAACACTGTTCACTTGACCTGAGAAGGCGCTGGATATAGCCATTCAAAGCGCTTTGAAACCCATTAAGACCGCCTCAGAAGCGGAACGGAGACAACCGGCAATGTTCGAAGAAGCCGAAACGGGCCTGGAGGCTGATGTGCCGTCAGACATGAAGAATGACCCGGATTGGTGGCGTGGAGCGGTGATCTACCAGATCTATCCGCGCTCCTTCAACGACACCAATGGTGATGGCATAGGCGACCTCAACGGCGTCAGCGAACGCATGGACTACATTGCCTCGTTGGGCGTCGATGCCATCTGGCTGTCGCCTTTCTTCACCTCGCCGATGGATGATTTCGGTTACGATGTCTCCGACTATGAAGATGTCGACCCGATGTTCGGCACGCTTGCCGATTTCGACCGCATGCTGGCTGCCGCTCATGCGCGCGGCCTGAAGGTGATCATCGATCTGGTGATTTCGCACACCTCCGACCAGCATCCCTGGTTTGTCGAAAGCCGTTCGTCACGCGACAATGCCAAGGCCGACTGGTTCGTTTGGGCCGACGCCAAGCCGGACGGCACGGTGCCGACCAACTGGCTTTCGATCTTCGGCGGCCCGGCCTGGGAATGGGACAGCCGCCGGCGCCAGTATTACATGCACAATTTCCTGACCAGCCAGCCGGATCTGAACTTCCATAACCCTGAGGTTCAGGACGCGGTTCTGGGTGCCGCCAGGTTCTGGCTCGACCGCGGTGTCGACGGGTTCCGCCTCGACACGGTGAACTTCTATTTCCACGACAAGCAGCTCCGGGACAACCCACCCCTGAGCGCGACTGAAATGCCGTCCACCGTCGATCCGACCAACCCCTACGGCTATCAGGATCACCTTTACGACAAGACCCAGCCGGAAAACCTGTTGTTTCTTGAGAAGCTGCGCGCGCTCCTGGACAAATATCCGGGCACGACGTCCGTCGGTGAAATCGGCGCAGACGGACAGGCCGTGGAACTGACGGCCTCCTACACGGAAGCCGGCAAGCGCATTCACATGGCCTACAGCTTCGACCTGCTGACACCCCAGCATTCTGCGCCCTACATCCGCAAGATCGTGGAAGAGATGAACGCCGGCATCGGCTCCGGCTGGGCCTCCTGGGCGCTGTCGAACCACGACGTGAAGCGGGTCGCCAGCCGCTGGGGTGAGGATCTGGACATTGCCCGGTTCGCACCGCTTGAAACTGCACTCTGCGCCTCGCTGCGTGGCACCCCCTGCCTTTACCAGGGCGAAGAACTCGGCCTGCCGCAGGCTGAAGTTCCTTTTGAAAAGCTGCAGGATCCCTACGGCATCCGCTTCTGGCCGGAATACAAGGGCCGCGACGGCTGCCGGACACCAATGCCGTGGGTGAAAGACAACAGCAACGCCGGTTTCTCCGAAGCCGAGCCCTGGCTTCCGGTCGCGCAGGATCATCTGGCGCTTGCCGCCTTCGAACAGGACAAGGACGAAAGCTCCATCCTGAACCGGAACCGGGCCTTCTATGCCTGGCGGCAGGCTCAGGATCCCCTGAAGAAGGGCGACATGGTGTTTCTGGACAGCCAGGACAACACGCTGGTCTTCACCCGCAGCCATCAGGGTGAGACCGTGCTGTGCGCCTTCAACCTCGGCACCGAGCCGGCCACCGTTACCTTGAGCGGACTGGAGCTGGAAGACCTCAATGCACCCGGCTTCAACGGCACGCTGGAGGGCGCCACGATTGTGCTCCAGGGTCTCGACGCGCTGTTTGCCCGCGTGAAATCCTGATTTCGCGCCTTCAATTCGGGCTCCGGCACGGCTAAATAGTCGCGCCGGAGCTTTTCCGGCCTAGCAAACCAACGCCGGACCTTTCATGACCGACCGACTGCCCCTTTCCGTTTTCATCATCGCCCGTGACGAAGCCGACCGGATCGCCCGACCGATCGAAAGTGTCATCGGCTGGGTGGACGAGGTCATCGTCATCGACAGCGGATCAACAGACGAGACTGTCGCCGTGGCCGAACAACTTGGCGCGCGGGTCATCCGCAACGACTGGCCTGGCTACGGTCCGCAAAAGCGTTTCGGCGAAGACCAGTGCCGCAACGACTGGCTGCTCAATCTGGATGCCGACGAAGAGGTGACGCCCGGGCTCGCCGCGGAAATCAAAGCCAAATTCGCAGACGGCAGTTACGCGGACGCCGATGGCTGGCGCATCATGATCCGCGATCTTTACGCCCATGAAACCGCCCCTGCCCCCTGGGCCTACGGGTATCATCAGATCCGCCTCTACGACCGGCGCAAGGGCCGGTTCTCTGCCTCGACGGTTCATGACACGGTCCGGCCCGAGGAAGGTGCGCGCATCTCGAACCTTTCCGGCATCATGGCGCACCGGTCCATCCGGTCACTGGATTTTCAGGTTGGCAAATACAATCGCTATTCCGGCATGCAGGTGGACGACATGCGCGCCCGCGGCCGCAAGCTGCCGAAAAGCCGCCTCCTGACCGAATTCCCGGTGAGCTTCTTCAAGGCCTATTTCGTGCGCAAGTACCGCAAATACGGCTGGTGGGGCTTTATCCTGGCCATGAATTACGCCCACGCCCGCTTCCTGCGCGTCGCCAAGGCCTATGAGGCCGAGTTGCTGGACAGGACCAAAACGGACTGAGGCAAGAGCTGCGCATTACCGTTGTCGCAGCCCCCTCACCGGACCTGTATCGGTCTTGCTGAGCCGTTCCATACTAGGCTGCAAAAATGGCAACCGGTTTGCCGACGCCGCGCAGGGCATGTTCGCCCATGGCATTGAGACCGGTCTGGAGGTCGCCGGAAAGAGCAGCGCGTACCGGTTCTGTCAGGAGCAAGGCGCGGCCGAGAGGTTTGCACAGGGATTCCACCCGGCTGGTCTCATTGACGGCGCGGCCGATCACCGTGAAGTCGAGCCGTTCCTCACCACCGACATTGCCGAAGAAGACTTCACCCCGGTGAAGGCCGATACCGATCTTTAGCGGGTGCCAGTGGATCGGGTCGGGAAGATCCTCGGGTGGATTGCGGTTCAGCTCATCAATGGCCTCCAGTGCAGCCTTGGCGGCCTTCACGGCGGCGTTCGCCGCCGCTGTTTCACCAAATGTCTTCTGATCGAACACGGCCAGAATGCCGTCGCCCATGAACTTCAGGATATCGCCGCCGTTGTTGAGCACGGCATCCGAGATCCTGTCGAAATAGGCGTTGAGGATAGCCGTCACTTCCGGTCCGCTCAGCCTGTCGGCGAGTTGAGTGAAGCCGCGCATGTCGGCCATGAAGACCACCGCCTTGATGGCCTCGCCATCACCGCGCTTGATCTCGCCGTCCAGCACGCGCTGTCCGGCGATCGGCCCGAGATAGGTGTCGGCAACGTTGCGGGCAATCCGCTGAACGATGTGGCGCTCGATGTGCAGCGCCAAAAGGTCGATCAGATTGCGGATCAGGTCTTTTTCCGCCGGAGGGAACCCACCGGGTTTGCGGGTTGCCAAGGTCATGGCATTCCGCTTTTCGTGCGAGGAACTGAGCGGCAGGGCGACATAGGTCGTGTATCCCTGATCGGCAAGTTCGCGCATCAGCGGAGCGGAATTGGCTCCTTCCTCGCTTTCCAGATCGACCTTGATGGTCTGGCCTTCGTTGATGACGTGGAAAAGCGGATTGCGGGTAAAGGCTTCCGATTTGGTCGCGTTGGCATCTGCGGCAACCTCGTCGCAGAAATAGTCCTGACTGTTCCAGACCCAGGAAAAACCGATGACGCGCGGATGCAGCGTACCGATATGAAGCGTTGCCCGATCGATGGCGAGGCCGGCAGCCTTGCAGCGCCACATGAACTCCTCGAACATCAGCATGACATCATCGATCCGCGTCGCTTCATGCAAGAGCCACGAATTCAGCTGGTCGATGCTGAGTGTCTCCGGCGCACAGGAAGGGCCTCTGCTGGAGCGGGCAAGCAGATAGACATGAGGCGCGTATGTGCGCGGGGCTGGGTCAAGAAAGGCTTTGTTCATCGGGGCTCCGTGAAACGCTCTGGCTAATATCTCGGGCGCCGGAGATCAAACTTCAATCGGCAAAAAACCGAATGGTAGGAAATGCCCTAAATTGGCCCAAGGGAAACATCGACCCAAGGGCAACTGGGCATCGAGGACAACCGGCCCAACCCTCGAGACGCCGCTTGCGCGGCTCCTCAGGATAAAGACGCATGGAGTGACAGGCAGCTTGATCGTACCACACACGCCAGCGCTGTCCTGAAGAAGCAGGAAACGCCGCCTCGAAGGTTGGGCCAAGCTGTTCTAGGTGGAACGAGAGACAGCGCCTTAAAACGCCGCCTCTACACCGCCCATTTCCACATAAACGCTTTTGGTCTGGCTATAATACTCGATCGCGGCATGGCCGTTCTCGCGGCCGATACCCGACTTCTTGTAGCCGCCGAAAGGCATTTCGATCGGGGTCAGATTGTAGGTGTTGATCCAGCAGGTGCCTGCCTGCAACTGGTCGATCACCCGGTGCGCCCGCTGAATGTCCCTGGTGAAAACGCCCGCGGCAAGGCCGAAGTCGGTGTCGTTCGCGCGGGCGATGACGTCGTCCTCATCGGTGAAGTCGAGCACGCTCAGAACCGGGCCGAAGATTTCCTCGCGGGCAATGCGCATGTCGTCCTTCACGTCGGCAAAGACGGTCGGCTGCACGAAATAGCCGTCCGGGAAGCTGGCGACAGAGGCTGAACCACCGCCGCACACCAGCCGGGCGCCCTCATCCTGACCGATCTGCATGTAGTGGAGCACCTTGTCGAGCTGCTGTTTGGACACAAGCGGACCAATATTGGTTGCCTCGTCCAGCGGATCGCCCAGAACCGCCTTGGCGGTGCGTTCGGCGAGCCGTGCCACAAAGGCTTCCTTGATCGCTTCATGAACGAACACGCGCGTCCCGTTGGAGCAGATCTGCCCGGTGGAATAGAAGTTGGCGTTGATCGCGGCGGACACCGCGTTTTCAATGTCAGCGTCCTCGAACACGATCAGCGGGGATTTGCCGCCGAGTTCCAGCGTTGTCTTTTTCAGATGCTCACCCGCAAGGGCCGCCACTTTGGCGCCGGTCGGGACAGAGCCGGTTAGCGAAACCTTGGCAATGGCCGGATGAGCGACCAGCTTTGCACCGACATCACCAAAGCCCTGAAGCACGTTGAAGACACCAGCGGGCAGACCGGCCTCGGTAAAGGCCTCCGCCAGTTTCAAGGCGCTCAGCGGGGTGACTTCCGAGGGTTTGAAGATCATGGCATTGCCGCAAACGAGTGCGGGAGCAGACTTCCAGCAGGCAATCTGGATCGGATAGTTCCAGGCGCCGATGCCGAAACAGATGCCGAGCGGTTCGCGCTTGGTGTAGGCGAAGGAGCCGCCCAGATCGATATGTTCGCCGGTAAGCGTTGCGGCCAGACCACCGAAGTATTCCAGGCAGTCGGCGCCGGACGCAGCATCGGCAATCAAGGTTTCCTGCAAGGGCTTGCCGGTGTCGAGCGTTTCCAGAATGGAGAGTTCCCGGTTCTTTTCACGCAGGATCTCGGCCGCCCGGCGCAGCACGCGGCCGCGTTCGGCTGCTGGTGTTGCCGCCCAGACCTTCTGGCCTTGCTGGGCAGAGCGGATTGCCGCCTCGATCACGGCATCGTCGGCCGCGCGGATCTGCGCGATGACTTCTCCGGTTGCGGGATACAGCGAGTCAAAGGGAGTGCCGCTCTGGCTCTCGACATATGAGCCGCCGACATAGTGGGACGCTTGCGGTTGGGCGCGCATGGGTTGGCTCCTTGATCTGTGTGTCTGCCGTTGGACTGCCGGGGATCATCGCTGGCTGGATTGCCAGTCCGGGTGGATCCACGGTTCCTGGTTGGCCGCGGGCAGCGGGGTCTTGCCGAGAATATGGTCCGATGCCTTCTCCCCGACCATAATCGAGGGGGCATTCAGATTGCCATTGGTGATTTGCGGAAAGATGGAACTGTCGGCAACACGAAGCCCGTCAACGCCGATTACCCGGCATTCAGGGTCGACCACGGCCATGGCATCATCCTTCGCCCCCATCCGGCAAGTGCCGCATGGGTGATAGGCGCTTTCCACGTGTTCGCGGATGAAGCCGTTCAGGTCCTCGTCGCTCTGCACACTGTCTCCTGGCTGGATCTCCTTGCCGCGATAGGGGGCAAACGCCTCCTGGCCGAAGATCTCGCGGGTCAGGCGGATACAGGTGCGGAAGTCTTCCCAGTCGTCTTCGTGGGACATGTAGTTGAACAGGATCGACGGCTTGGCCTTCGGGTCGCTGGAGGTCAGCTTGATGCGGCCGCGCGATTTGGAGCGCATCGGTCCGACATGGGCCTGGAAGCCATGGCCTTCGGCTGCTGCCTGTCCGTCGTAACGCACGGCGAAGGGCAGGAAGTGATACTGGATATCAGGATATTTCACGCCCGCCCTGGAGCGAATGAAAGCGCAGCTTTCGAACTGGTTCGATGCACCGAGACCCTGCTTCAGGAACAGCCACTGAGCCCCGATCACCGCCTTGGAGAACAGGTTCCAGTGCTTGTAGAGCGTGATCGGCTGGGTGCAGGCCTGCTGAAGATAAAGCTCCAGATGATCCTGCAGGTTGGCACCGACGCCCGGCCGGTCGGCCACGACGTCAATTCCCATTTCGGCAAGATGCGCCGCCGGGCCGATGCCGGACTGCATCAGGATCTTCGGTGAATTGATGGAAGACGCCGACAGGATCACTTCGCGGACTGCTTTTGCCTCGCGGACCTCGCCGCCGGTTTCGAATTCCACTCCGACCGCGCGCTTGTCCTCGATCAGGATCCGGCGCACGAGAGCACCTTTGATCAGGGTCAGGTTACCGCGCTTCAGTGCCGGCTTAAGATAGGCGTTGGCGGCAGACCAGCGCCGGCCCCGATGGACCGTCATTTCCATGTCGCCGAAGCCTTCCTGACGCTCGCCATTGTAGTCGGCGGTCACGCCATAGCCTGCCTGCTCACCGGCTGTCTTGAAGGCGTCGAACAGCGGGTTCCACTTGGTGCCGCGCTGGACATGCAGCGGACCGTTGGTGCCGCGCCAGCCGTCCTGGCCGCCATGGCTGTGCTCCTGGCGCTTGTAGTACGGCAGCACATGGCGATATCCCCAGCCGCTCGCGCCCATCTCTTCCCAGGTGTCGAAATCACAGGCATGGCCACGCACATAAACCATGCCGTTGATGGAGGACGATCCACCGATCACCTTGCCACGCGGTGTGGCCAGGCGCCGGCCCTCCAGATGCGGTTCCGGTTCGCTGGTGTACCCCCAGTCATACAGCGGCATGTTCATCGGGTAGGACAGGGCAGCCGGCATCTGGATCAGCGGACCGACATCGGTGCCGCCGAATTCCAGCACAAGCACCCTGTTGCTCGGGTCTTCCGACAGGCGGTAAGCCATCGCACAGCCGGCGGATCCGGCTCCGACGATGATGAAGTCGAACTGGTCGCTCATGTTGATCCTAGCTGCTCAATTCTTGGTGTTGCGCGCCAGGTGGACGGCAATCTGGGTTTCCACATAGTCCTCGACCAGCTCGATCGCGGCCGGCCGGTCGGTCTTGCCGTCGCGCAGGGCTTGCCGGATCCAGACGCCGTCAATCATCGACGCCGTGCCTTCGGCAATCCGGCGTGCTTCGTCCTGAGGCATGAAGGCCCTCAGGTTGTGGGTCAGGTTCGAGGCAAGCCTTGCCGAATAGATATTCAAAAGACGATTGTTGCTGTCGGTGGTACGCGACTGAACGTAGAAGGCGAGCCAGGCCGCGATCACGGCGGGCTGAAACTGGTCGACCGCAAAGTTGCCTGCAATGATTGCCGAAATACGCTCGCGCGGGGTCTCCGCCTTTTCCAGGCTCTCGCGGATCGCCCGGCCGAGTTCGGTCAGGAGATGGCGCATCGTTGCGGCAAGCAACTGGTCCTTTGAGCCGAAATAGTGATGCACGAGACCGCCGGAAACGCCTGCGCGCTTTGCGATCTGCGCCATGGTCACGTCGCTATAGCCGCGTTCGTGTATGGCATCGACCGTCGCGTCAATCAGACTGCGCCGCCGTTCCGCTTCCATTCCGACCTTGGGCATTTCAACCTCCGACACAGGGCGAGAGAAGAATTCGGCTCAGCGTTTCTGGCGATGATCAGACAGCGGCACATCCGGACAAGAACAAGTCCGGTTACCGATCGTCACGATCATGGTGCAGCAGCGTCAAGGAGAAGGAAAAGCCTTCTCAAGAGCCTCTGAATGCGCCTTGCCGCGTTCGTCTCACATCCAAGTTTTATTTTTAATTGATCAGTCAATCAATGAAAACTTGCAATTTTTTCCCGTGGATGTTTGGATCTAGGTTAGGCAGGCTGTGGGCAGAGGAAACTGAGGGCGTTAGAACCACACTGACACCCCATGCCCTGCAGAAAAACAAGAAAACAGACTTTCCATAGGAGGTATACATATGAAAGTAGCAGCGAAACTCGCTGGAGGCCTGGCGCTCGGGCTGATGCTCACGGGAACCGCCCTGGCAAACGATCCGGAAAGCTGCCAGACGGTTCGCTTCTCCGACGTCGGCTGGACTGACATCACGGCAACGACCGCCGCAACCTCGGTCGTCCTAGAAGCGCTCGGCTACAAGCCGGAAGTTAAAATCCTGTCCGTTCCGGTGACCTATGCGTCGCTGAAGAACAAGGACATCGACATCTTCCTCGGCAACTGGATGCCGACCATGGAAGGTGACATCAAGGCCTATCGCGAAGACGGCTCCGTGGAAACGGTCCGGGCCAACCTGGAAGGCGCGAAGTACACGCTTGCCGTTCCGGAATACACCTACGAAAAAGGCCTGAAGAGCTTCCAGGACATCGCCAAGTTCAAGGACGATCTCGACGGCAAGATCTACGGCATCGAGCCGGGCAATGACGGCAACCGCCTGATCATCGGCATGATCGATGAAAACCTCTTCGAACTGGAAGGCTTCGAAGTGGTGGAATCCTCCGAGCAGGGCATGCTTGCGCAGGTCGCCCGTGCAAACCGCCGCGAGGCGGACATCGTCTTCCTCGGCTGGGAACCGCACCCGATGAACGCCAATTTCAAGATGAAGTATCTTGAAGGCGGCGACGACATTTTCGGCCCGAACTATGGCGGAGCCACCGTCTACACCAACGTGCGTGCCGGCTATGTCAAGGAATGCCCGAACGTCGGCAAGCTGCTTGAAAACCTGGAATTCTCGCTGCCCATGGAAAACGAGATCATGGGTGCCATCCTGATCGAGGGTGAGGATCCCAACAAGGCGGCAGCCGCCTGGTTGAAGGAGCATCCGGCAACCTTCGAAAACTGGCTCGTCGGCGTGAAGACTTTTGATGGCGGCGACAGTTTCGCGGCCGTCAAAGGGGCTCTCGGTCTCTGATCGCTGACCAAAATCTGGCGCCGGTGCGGGTCTCCTGCCCGGCGCCACTGGTTTTCCAAGAACAATAATACCGGAGCAGTGGCGTGGACTGGCTCACAGAACACAAGCTGCCGATCGGGCCGTGGGCGCGCACCTTGGTCGATTGGCTCACCGACAACGCCTATTGGGTGTTTGACGGAATCTCGGCAATTCTCGAAACGCTGATAGACGGAATCCTCTGGTTGCTGCAGACGCCGCATCCATTGGTCATCGTTGTTGTCGCCGTCGCCATCGGCTACCTGGTCCACAGGACCATTTCCTTTGCGGCTTTCGTGGCAATTTCCCTGCTGCTGATTATCAACCAGGGCTACTGGGAAGAAACGACCGAAACCCTGGCGCTGGT
Organism: Roseibium algicola; assembly: GCF_001999245.1. Classification (NCBI taxonomy): domain Bacteria; kingdom Pseudomonadati; phylum Pseudomonadota; class Alphaproteobacteria; order Hyphomicrobiales; family Stappiaceae; genus Roseibium; species Roseibium algicola. The sequence goes on from NZ_CP019630.1 coordinate 1,583,320, forward strand.
GGTTGCCGCGTCCGTGGTCTGTATGGTGGTCGGCGTGCCTGTCGGTGTGCTGGCCGCGCATCGCCCCCGCTTCTACGCGGCACTTCGCCCTGTGCTGGATCTGATGCAAACCATCCCGACCTTCGTTTACCTGATCCCGGCACTGATCCTATTCGGCCTCGGCATGGTGCCCGGTCTCATCGCGACCGTCATCTTTGCCATTCCCGCACCGATCCGTTTGACGCAGCTTGGCGTTTCCTCGACGCCGACCGCGCTGATCGAAGCCGGAAAGGCCTTTGGAGCCACCAAATCGCAGCTGCTCTGGAAAATCGAGCTGCCCTACGCCCTGCCACAGATCATGGCTGGCCTGACGCAGACGATCATGCTGTCGCTGTCGATGGTCGTGATTGCCGCCCTTGTCGGTGCGGACGGCCTCGGCGTGCCGACGTTGCGCGCCCTGAACACGGTGAATATCGCCCAAGGTTTCGAAGTTGGTGTCTGTATCGTCCTGATCGCCATCGTGCTTGACCGCTTCTTCCGCGCCGAAGAGGGAGGCAAACGATGAGCGAGACCAACAAATCGGCTGTCGTTTCCTTCAAGGACGTCGACATCGTCTTCGGCGAAAAGCCTCACACGGCTCTGCCCATGATCGATGCCGGCAAGACCCGGCAGGAAATCCAGGCAGAAACCGGCCAGATCCTCGGCGTTGCCGGTGCGACCTTCGACATCTACGAAGGCGAAGTCATCGTGCTGATGGGGCTGTCCGGCTCCGGCAAGTCGACGCTGCTCCGGGCCGTCAACGGTCTTAACCCGGTCATCCGGGGTGAGGTGCAGGTTCATGACGGCAAACGATACGTCAATCCGGAAACCTGCTCTGAAAACGATCTGAGGGAATTGCGCCGGCACCGGATCGGCATGGTGTTCCAGCAGTTCGGTCTTCTGCCCTGGCGCACGGTGGCGGAAAACGTCGGCTTTGGTCTGGAGCTTGCCGGCATGCCCGCAAAGGAGCGAGCCGCAAAGGTAGAGGCGCAGCTCAAGCTGGTTGGCCTGAACGGCTGGGGCGAAAAGCATGTACACGAGCTATCGGGCGGCATGCAGCAGCGCGTTGGCCTCGCTCGCGCCTTTGCGACCGACGCGCCGCTTCTGCTGATGGACGAACCGTTCTCGGCTCTCGACCCGCTCATCCGCGACAAGCTGCAGGACGAGTTGCTCGACCTGCAGAAGGAACTCAACCGGACCATCATCTTCGTCAGCCACGATCTCGATGAAGCGGCCAAGATCGGCTCGCGCATCGCAATCATGGAAGGTGGACGGGTGATCCAGCTGGGCACGTCGCAGGAAATCGTCAAGTCTCCGGCAACCGACTATGTGGCCGAATTCGTCAGCCACATGAACCCGCTGAACGTGCTGCGCGCGCGCGACATCATGGTGCCTCCCGGCAGCTTGCCGGGTTCGCTCGCCAGCGCCCTGACCTGCGATGCCGACGCTTCGGTGCGTGAAGTCGCCCAGCTGAAAAAGTCCAGCAAGGATCCGGTTGTCGTGAAAGCAAGCGGCTCCATCGTCGGTGTCATTGGCGAGAAGGAACTGCTGGACTGCATGGCGTAAGGCGTGCGGCGATCTGGAATTTTTCCGCACATTGAGCCTCATCCTGAGGAGGACCGCCAGGTCCGTTTCGAAGGATGGGCCCACTTGTTCAGGAGGTTGCCGCCCATCCTTCGAGACAGCGCTGAGTGGGTGAAGATACGAGGCTTGGTTTCATCCTCAAAAACAAACAAAAAACGGGACCAGAAGATCCCGTTTTTCGTTGTTCAATCCGCGCCAGCCGTCCCCGGACGGAGGCTGCAGCCTGAAACCTTAGAGCAGCTCGAGCTGAGCTGCCTGCTTGCCGCGGCCGCGACGGTCGTCTTCAGCAACGAAGGAGATCTTCGCGCCTTCGACGGGCGTTCCGATACCGGCCTGCTCGAATGCGGTGATGTGGACGAAAACGTCCTTGGAACCGTTTTCCGGAGTGATGAAGCCAAAGCCACGGTCATGGTTGAAGAATTTAATGGTGCCGTTCTCGCGCATGGAGAAACCTTTCCGCTGGTTGGATGCGCCATCCCGTTTCCGGCAGGCGCGGATAAACGAGAAGTCAACAAGAAACGGAAAGCTTGGAAATTCAGAGCAGCGCTTGATGGAGCCCTGCCGAAGTCAGTCTCACCGGGTCTTTCGTCAGTCCCGTACGGCACAACGCGTACCGATGGAGAATAATGTAGGTCCAGGTGGCGCTTACGGCAAGCGAAAGATTTTTGCAGTGGTCAAACCGAGGCCACAAAGCCGATAAATCCTGTTTCGGTGACAAAGTGACAGCTTGTGACACCAGTCACAGAGCCCGACCGGGGGGCGGGTTAGTTTCGTCTCATGAGTTGAGGCGGACAGCAGGGCCTCACGACACTGGAAGGGACACCGTCATGTTCAAGAAGTTTGCAGTTACCGCCTCTGCGCTGGCTCTTGTTGCCGGCGTCACACTGACCTCTCAGGCCACACCCGCACATGCCGCCAAGGGCTGGCAGGTCGGTGTCGGCGTCGCCAGCGGCCTTGCCGCCGGCGCGATCCTCGGGTCAGCACTTTCCCAACCGCGTTATGTCGCTCCGCCCCCGGCCTACTATCCGGCCCCACCGGCCTACTATCCGGCACCGGCTCCGGCCCCGGTCATCTACCGTCCGGCTCCGTGGAGCCCGGCCTGGTACAATTACTGCAGCCGCAAGTATCGTTCGTTCAATCCGAACACCGGCTACTTCCTGTCCTATTCCGGACAGTACCGCTTCTGCCAGTAAGGCAGTTTCCAACTTCGCCGGGCCATAACCGGCCTGAAAAGGCCACCGGCCACTCCCTGCAAGGGTTTCCTCCCCTCCTTGCAGGGAGTTTTTTGTTTGAATGCGATCAATAACTGGAATCCTTATTTGATGGAACGCCGACTCTCTGAAAGAATTGGTTAGAATTGAGCGTTTTACATCATCTTAAATTGCAATTACTTGTGTTTTTCAAGTCTTCTCCGTCTTCCTAGAACGGAGAAATACCTTCCGATCATCCAGATGTCCTCGGCGCTTCCGCTACATCTCTTCCGATCGGGCTGGGGGAAACACATGATTGCGAAATACCTTGGTGTGCTGCTGCCGCTCACTGCGCTGTGCATGACGATTACGCCCGCAAACTCACAACAGACGCTACCTGCCGTAGACGGGATCAGCGGCAAGATGTCCGTCACTGGCGGCAGTTCCGACGGAAGCGCGGTTGGAGGTGTGGAAGGCGCAATCACGATGCCGCTCGGACACAGGTTCGGCCTGCAGCTTGATGCCGGTGTCGGTGGCTACGATGAACCCTTTGCAGGACAATCCGCCTATTACGGCGCCGGGGCACATCTGTTCTGGCGAGATCCGTCAACCGGCATGATCGGCCTTGAAGGTTCGTATTCCCATCTCGACGCTTACCAGGGTGTCGACGTGTTTTCCGCTGGCGTCGAGGCCGAGCGATACTGGGGTCCAATCACACTCGGGGGCGTCGTCGGGGTGACCGATGGCAGCCGCGCGATCGAAACTAACGGACGCAGTCAATTCAGATATGATCTCGATGCCACGTTCGTGGCCGGCTCGAAACTCACCTGGTATCCTGACGAGAACCTGGCCCTGTCTGTGTCTGGCAGGGTGTCGGGTGGTGATGCATCCGGGGGGCTCGGCGTCGAATGGGCACCTCTACGTGATACGCAGCTTCAACCCAGCCTGTTTGCGCGCGCGGCCCTGCGCGAAGGCGGCGAAGCCTACGCACTTGCAGGCGTCAGCATCTATTTCGGCGGCAAGTCCAAGTCCCTTATCCGTCGCCACCGGGAGGATGATCCCCCGATCGCTAATGTGATGACACTCGGACATCTGGGTTTTACCCTGGGCGCGATCATGAAGTTCAAACAGCACAAGGACAATCCGACCCAGCAACCTAACGGGACGCCTCCGCCTCTGTAGCTACTTGGCTTGCATCAAAAGGGCCTCCGGCAAGCAAAAACCGGCGCTGCCGGCATCAGGCCAACATTCGCTTTGCCGCGCGCATGGTGGTCTCAAGCTGGTTCAGAAAGCGCGATCTGTCGGCCTTGGTGAAGCCAGGCCCGCTTTCGCGGATCTCGCCTATTTCACGCAGATGCGTGTTGAGATCCCGCATGGCAAGGCGCATGCCGATGGCATCCTCGCGAAACGGCTTGCCTGTCGGACCGATGACAAGAGCGCCCGCCTTCACACAGCGTGCCGCAAGCGGCACATCGGCCGTCACCACAACATCACCCGCCACCGCACGTTCCGCGATCCAGTTGTCGGCTTCGTCCGGCCCTTCAGGAACGACAACCCGCTCGATCAGATCGCCTTCGGGAAGCCGCATCCAGCTGTTGGAAACGAACTTGATCTCAACATTGTGGCGCTCGCCCACGCGAACGGCTTCGTCCTTGACCGGACAGGCATCGGCGTCGATGTAGAGCACGGTCATGTTGTTTGCTCTCCTTTCGAGCTTTGGAGAAAGGCCGCGATGCCGGTTGCTGCCCTGGCACCTGTCGCAAAACACGCCTGAAGCAGGTAACCGCCTGTCGGCGCTTCCCAGTCCAGCATTTCACCCGCGGCAAAGATGCCCGGCATCTTCTTTAGCATCATGCCTTCGTCCAGTTCGTCCAGCGCGATGCCTCCGGCGGAAGAGATCGCCCGGTCGATGGAATAGGGCGCGTCCAGAACAACGGGAACGGCCTTGATGCAGCGTGCGAGGCTTTCCGGATCGGAAGGAACATCGCCGGCTTCGCGCAGCAGCGCCATTTCAACGGGGCTCAGCCGAAGGACCTTCTTGAGGAACGTGGCTGCAGACTGCTTGCCCCGGGGTCTTGAGAGTTTCGCTGCCAGTTCGTCAATTCCGGCCTGCGGCCGCAGATCGATGTGCAGTGTCGCCGAACCGGTCTCGTTGATTGTTTCGCGCAGTTCGGCGGACAAGGCGTAGACGGCACCACCTTCAAGGCCCTGAGCCGTCAAGACCGCCTCCCCTTGCACCCTTTTACCGGCATGGGACAGGGCGATACGTTTGAGCGGCGTACCGGCAAACCGCTCTTTCAGGAAATCGCTCCAGCCGGTCTGAAAGCCGCAATTTGCCGGCTGGAACCGGTTGATGCGAACACCGCGCTCTTCCAGCATCGGCACCCACGCGGCGTTGGAACCGAGCTTCGGCCAGCTTGCACCACCCATGGTCAGAAGGCAGGCACGTGCAGTGAGGGATTGCAGGGCGCCTTCACCTGCAGTGTCTTCGGCGGCAGTTTCATCCCGTGCCCTGAGTTGAAGCGGTCCGTCTCCTTCAATGGCACAAAGTGCATGCCGGGTCAGCAGGCGGACGCCATTGGCATCGAGCCGGCGCAGCCAGGCGCGCAGTAAGGGGGACGCCTTCATGGATTTCGGGAAAACCCGTCCGCTGCTGCCGACAAAGGTTTCTTCGCCAAGGTCTTCGCACCAGCGCCGCAGCGTTTCGGGCGGAAATTCCTGGATCAAGGGCGCCAAAAAGGGTTGGGCCTGCCGGTAGCGCGCGAGGAACGCGGTCAGGTCTTCGCTGTGGGTCAGGTTCAGGCCGCCTCGCCCAGCCATCAGGAACTTGCGCGCTGGCGAGGGCATGCGGTCGATAACCACAACGCTATACCCGTTTTCGGACAGGCGCTCCGCAGCAAAGAGGCCGGCCGGACCGGCACCGGCAATCAGGACGTCGAACATGCGGCCTTATAGTTCAAGGCGGGCTGCAAAGACCACCATCGATTTTCATCAGAGCCGGTGTTGGTGTGTCGAGAATTATTGCAAGTATTTGTTATCAGTCTCATGAGAATATCATCCAGGGGGCGTACCTGCGGAAGTTTTCCCGGCGGGTCTGCTTCCCGTGAAAGGAGCCGTGAATGGAAAAAGGCACGGACCTGGTAGTCGTTGCCGATCCGGACAAGGACGTTCAGGCAGGCTTTGAACGCCTGTTCGGCAGTCACATGAGGGTTGCCTGCTTTTCCGAAACGGAAGCTGCATTGCAGTTTCTGAAGCAGAACCATGGCACAGCCGTCATTTTTTCCTGTTTCAATCTGCCGGGCCGTGGCGGAACAGCCTTTCTGCGAGCAGCGGAGACCATTGCGCCTCAAGCCGCGCGGGTCATGCTGACCCGGGAAAACTCGGCAGATGCGATCAAGAAGACGCTGAATGAAGCCCATGCCTTCATGTATTTGGAAAAGCCCTGTCAATCGACAGATCTGGCCAGCGCCATGGAAACAGCTCTCTCCCATCATTTTCAGCTCGCCAAGGACCGGGCACTGCTGGAGCGGACACTTGCCGGATCCGTCAAGTTGCTGATCGACATGCTGGCGCTCTTCCACCCGGAAGCGTTCCGGCGCACGAGCACGGTTCGCAAACAGGCCCTGCGGCTGGCCAAACGCCTGGGCATGAAGAAAACCTGGGAACTGGAAATGTCGGTGATGTTGTCACCGCTTGGCGAGGCGTTGCTGCCCAAACAGATCCTTGCCCGCTACCGTGCCGCACGCGGCCTGACCGAGCAGGAGCGCAATATCCTGGACCGGGCACCGGACCAGACCCGGGATCTTTTGAAGAACATACCGCAACTGGAGAAAGTCTCCGAATACCTGTTTCTATCCGGCCGCGGTTTCGACGGCTCGGGTTTCCCAAAGGACGGGCCGACGGGCAAGGAAATCCCGATGATTGCCCGCATCCTCAAGCTCTTGACGGATCTGTGGTACGCAAGCCCGGAAAGCGGACCGGATGCAGCGGCCTTCGAGGCGCTTACCATCAACAAGCGCAAATATGATCCGATGCTGCTGGAGCTGGCCAAGGAAACGCTGATGGACGACGTGCCGGAGGCACGCAAGAAACTTGTTGCCGAATGCTACATCCGCTCTCTCCGGCCAGGCGATGTGCTGATCGACGACGCCTTGACCGAAACCGGTCACGAACTGGTTCTGTCCCGCGGCCATATGCTGACACCCACCACCATCCGGCGGCTGGAACATTTCCACCAGGCCGCAGGCGTTCGCCAACCCATCCGCGTCGAACGCCATTCGGCACCCGAAGAAGCTCTGATCGATACGGCTTGAAGGTGGAGAACGAAAGGCTGTGGTGAGAGCGCCGGGCATATCGCAGTCTATAGAGAGGGCGCTCCCTCTGCGCACCCCTTCCCCGCAAAAGGGAAGGGATGTCAGCCCGGCAAAATCATTTCGTCAGGATCAGCTTGCCCTGCTTGGTGATCGACAGACGGTAGGTTTCGTCGTTGTGGCGGATCTGGATCTGGCGCTGGCCGCTGAACAGGTCGCGTGTGTCGAGTTCCGATTTCTGCTCACGCGGCGGTGTTGCCGCAAAGGCGCGCGTGGCGCGGCTGCTGGAACCCAGGGAGAGGCGGTGCTTCTGGCTGTTGGCGGTCGGTGTCATTGCGCGCAATCGGTCCTTGGCCTTTGTGTTGCTCCTGAAACTGTTCAAAAAATCAGCTTCTTGGCGGAGCGGTGGGACATCGGAATCAAAAGATGAGTTTCAAACTCAACTTTATACTTGACACTCATACTCAAGTTTTCCTATCAAGGCAATGCCTGATCGAAACGGAACCGGAAATCGCGTCCTCTGGTTTCGGATTAGACAGGACCTCCGGGCAACCGGAGTGACAAATGCCAGGCCAGCCAACCGCCCTCTCCTCTCCCTCAGCGGCAAGCCAGCCCGGCCTTTTCCTTGAGAGAGGCCGCGCAAGACGCATGGCATGCCTTTCCTTTTCCCGACCAATCGTCACATGTTCGAGACATACGAAACGAAAAAGGCGCCGACCGGATGGTGGCGCCTTCGAAACTTCTTATGTCGACAAAACCTTACGCGTTGGCCGCGATCGGAGCCTTGGTCATTTCGATCTTCAGGAGATCGCGCATGCCGAAGCGGTCCTCCGAAAGGTCGGCAATCGACTTGCCGTCCAGAACTTCCATAAACGCCTCGAGCGCTTCATGCAGCAGGCCATTGAAGCCGCAGGACATGATGAGCGGGCAATCCTTGCGGCCACTGTCGAAACATTCGGCAAGAAGGAAGCTTTCCTCGGCGGCGCGGACAACTTCGCCAACCGAAATATTCTCTGCCGGACGAGCCAGCATGACCCCGCCGTTCCGGCCACGAATGGTCTTGATCAGATTTGCATCGACCAGAACCTTCATGATCTTGAACAGGTGGGTTTCGGACATGTCGAAGCTGGCCGCGATATCAGCGACCTTGCTTGGTTTGTCCGGGTTGACGGCGCAGTACATCAGCGCGCGCACGGCATAGTTTGTCTGTTGTGTCAAACGCATGCCATAGATATGAGGTGCGCGATCTGAAAGGTCAATTCAAAATTTGAGTGTGAGAGGCGACTTTTTGGCAGGAATGCCGGAAAGACGCCCAGTTTCAGGGATCAGACAGGTCGTTCGGCGGTGTCTGATGGCTCCAGATCCCCGGGCAGATTGTCCTTCAGGAACACATCGATGCCGATACGCTCCTGCCCTTCGATGATCGGCACACCATCACAAAGCGCTTTCAGGACGCGGATGGCACTGCGGATCTCGTGCCCCGGGTCCTGCGCGATCACCGCATCCAGCACGTCGTCCTGAAGCGCTTCGCGCGTATAGGGCGTCAGTTCGTGTCCGACAAAGACGATGCCCTGGCTGCGGCCGCTTTCCTTCAGGGCCGCAATCGTGCCGCGGTTGCCCGCGCCGATATTGTAGAGCCCGGCAAGATCGGGATGTTCCGCAAGAAGCTTTCGCATCAGGTCCGCATTGCGGGCGTTGTCGTCCCTCCCCTCACGCACCTTCAGCAATTCCAGATGGGGATAGTCCTGCTCGATGACTGCCCGGCAGCCCTGATAGCGCTCCGCATGATCGCGAAGGCCGAGCGATCCGGCAATGATGGCGACTTTGGCCGGGGATCTGGAAAGGAAGCGACCGAGCAACCGTCCGGCGGTGCGCCCGGCGGCGACGTTGTCGATGCCGACAAAATGCTGGCGGCTGGAGGAAGGATGATCGGAAACCAGCGTCACGACGGGCACCCCCCTGTCCTGCAGCCGGTCGATGGCTGCCTGAACCTCCGGGAACGCGGGCGCGACCACCGCGACACCGTCGCACTGCGAGCGGTCGAGGATCGCAAGCGTACCGGCCACCCTGTGCCCGTCGAAGGCGTCGATGGGCTCGACATGCACATGCATGCGGTCACCGCTCATGGTTTCGGCGTGGGACAGCGCTTCGCGGGTCAGGTCTTCCATGAAGGCGTTCGGGCCATTTGGAATGAGGAAGTGCAGGCGGTAGACCCGTTTCTTGGCAAGGCCAGCGGCAAAGACATCCGGTTTGTAGTTGAGCGCCTCGACCGCCTGCTTGACCTTTTCGATTGTGACCTTCCGGACACCCGGCCGCCCGTTGAGGACACGATCAACCGTTGCCAGGCTGACACCCGCTGTTTCGGCCACATCGTGGATCGTTACGCGCTTCATTCATCCCCCCGGACGTCAGCCATTTGCCGTTACTTCGCACCGGCACAGACCTTTTCCGCGGGAAGAGGACACTCAAGGCAACGGTGAAAGAGCGGCTTGGTTGCAAGCCTTCTTTCAAGCCACTATAACCAGCTTTGAGGGGCGATCATCAAAAAATGCTGCGCCGCGCAAAGTCTTCTACCAATTGATGATTACGAAACTCAGGCCACCTGCCCGGCGGCATGACCGGACGCCCAGGCCCACTGGAAATTGAAGCCGCCGAGATGGCCGGTGACATCGACCACCTCACCGATGAAATAGAGGCCCGGCACCTTCGTGCTTTCCATGGTCTTGGAGGAGAGTTCCTTCGTGTCCACGCCACCAAGCGTGACTTCCGCCGTGCGGTAGCCTTCGGTGCCGACCGGCGTCAGCTGCCAGCGGTTCAACTGTTCTGCCGCCCGGCGCAGGACCTTGTCCGACTGGTCTGCCAGACGGCCTTTCAGGGCAAACGCCTGCGACAACTCATCGGCCAACCGGTTGGGCAGCAATCCGCCGAGTGCTGTCTTCAGGTCCTGTTTCGGGTTCTCCTGCCGGGCTTGCCGCAGGGTTTCGAAAACGTCGGCCTCAGGAGACAGGTTCACCGAGATGGGCTTGCCTTCCTGCCAGTAGGACGAAATCTGCAGCACCGACGGCCCGGACAGACCCCGATGCGTGAAGAGCAGGCCTTCGCGAAACGACGTCTTCTGGAACGAAACGATCGCATCCACCGAAACACCGGCAAGCCGGCCGCACAGTTCCTTGTTGGTATCGGAAAAGGTCAGCGGCACCAGCGCCGCGCGCGGGGCAATCACGTTGTGGCCGAAGCGCTTGGCCAGATCATAGCCGAAGCCGGTCGCGCCCATCTTGGGGATCGAAGGCCCGCCTGTCGCCACAACAAGCGATGCCGCCCGCAACGGCCCCTTGGACGTTGACACGGAAAACCGGTCGTCCGGCTTTTCAATCGCCTTGATGTCCGTTTCCAGCTGCAACGTGCCGCCGGCCGCTTCCAGCTCGGACAGCAGCATCCGGATGATGTCCTTGGCGCTGTTGTCGCAAAAGAGCTGGCCGAGTGTCTTCTCGTGCCAGGAAATGCGGTGTTTTTCGACCAGTTTCAGGAAGTCCTGCTGGGTATAGCGCTTCAGCGCGGAGACGCAGAACCTCGGGTTCCGGGAGAGGAAATTAGCCGGCGAACAATGAATATTCGTGAAGTTGCAGCGCCCCCCGCCGGAAATGCGAATTTTCTCCGCCGGGTTTCTGGCATGGTCGATCACGAGCACCTTGCGCCCGCGCTTTGCCGCCTCAATCGCACACATCAGCCCCGCGGCACCGCCACCAAGCACAAGAACATCCAGATCACGCATGGCGGGGTGTATAGCGGGAATTTCGGGAGGGGGTAAGGGAGATGTGAGCTTGTTTTCTCTACCCCTCCGTCTTTCCGGACAAGCGCAGCCAATGCTGCACGCCGATCCGGAACCCAGTGCGTAAGCGTGAGCATGAGCGAACACTTGTTTGACAGAAAAGGAAGCAGCCGCGCGTGCGCGCGAAATAAGTCTAGTTTCCGGATCTGCGTTCGGCTTTGCCTCACTTGTCCGGAATGACGGGGAACCGAAGCGATCGAAACAGAAAAACCGGCGGCCCTTTCAGGTCGCCGGTCTCTTAAAAACGCTTCTTGCGAAGTCGCTTATTTCATTTCGGTCAGGACTTCGAAGCCATTCGCACCGACTTCCCAAAGGGCGTAGGTGCCCGGGACGTCGCCCTTTTCATCGAAGTTGTGGTCGCCGGCAGCGCCCTTGTAATCGATGGCCGTACCGGCTGCGATCAGCTCCTTGGCCTTCTTCCACTCGCCCGGACGGATCGCTTCGCCTTCGCCGTTGGAGACTTCGGCCATTGCCGCTGCAACGTCTTCCTTCTTGCCGCCGGCCTTTTCGACCGCCAATGCCAGCAGGAACGCCGCGTCATAGGAGGTGGTGGCAAAGATCGCATCCGGATCGCCGCCGATGCCCTTGAAGGCTTCGTTGAAGATGTCGAGGGATTCGGACTGTTCGCCAACCGGCGAGGACGAAACGAAGGTGGCCAGGTTTTCGGCACCCAGCTCGTTGATGACTGCTTCGGACTTCATGCCGTCGCCGCCGACGAACTTGTCGAAGAAGCCGTTTTCGAGAGCCTGACGCAGGATGGTGAGGCCGGTGCCGTCGCCGTAGTCGAAGATCACCAGCGTGTCCGCGCCGCCCTTGGCGAGTTCGGCAAGGTTGGAACGGTAGGAGGCCTTGCCTTCCTCATGCGCTGCGAACTGCGTGATTTCACCGCTGAGTTCATCGACGAATTCCGCCTTGAACGCATTGGCAAGACCGGTGCCGTAGTCGTTGTTGAGGTAAGCGACGGCGACCTTCTCGTAGCCCTGCTCCTTCAGGGTACGTGCCAGTGCACGGCCCTGATAGTCGTCGGACGGCACGGTGCGGAACACGGTGCCCTTGTCGTCGAGGGTGGAGATTTCCGGCGAGGTGCCGGACGGCGTGATCATGGTGATACCAGCCGGAATGGTGACGGAACCGGCAGCAGCCAGAACCGCGCCCGAGCAATGCGGACCGACGACGCCGATGACGCCTTCGATGTTCACGGCCTTGGTTGCGGCATCAGTGCCGTTCTGCGGATTGCAGGCGCTGTCGCCGACAACACCGACCAGCTTTTCGCCATCGCCGATGCCGCCCTGCTCGTTGACCTGCTGAAAGGCCAGCTGCGCGGCGTCGATCATGGCCGGAGCCATGGCTGCGATCGGGCCGGAGATGCCACCGAGCAAGCCGATCTTGACATCGGCCTTTGCCGGCACGGATGCCAGCGCGGTTGCGGTCATCAGACCGGCTGCAAGTGCGAGAATCTTGGTTTTCATCAAAGTACCTCCTCATTATTCCGGTCTTCGCCGGGACTTTGGATTTTCGAGGCTCCGCCTCCGGATACCGGGAAGCTAGCCTGAGGAACGGACCTAAGTGTGATCCGCACCGGATCTTGTTGCACGCCGGTCGCCTCTCAGCGGTTCCGGCAGCAGGCCTTCCGGCCGGAAGCGCAGCACCAGCTGCAGCATCAGGCCGATCAGGAACAGGCGAATATATTTGGCCTGGATGGCATATTCCGTCGGCAGGCGGTCAGTTGCGATTTCCGACATCGACCAGATGATCCAGACCACCGCAGCTCCCAGAATGGCACCGCGGTTGTTGCCGGAGCCTCCAAGGATCAGCATGATCCAGACCAGGAAGGTCGCGACCATCGGGTCGATGGCTTCCGGGGTGATCGAGCGGTTGAAATGCGCGAACAGCGCACCACCCAGCCCCATCAGGGCCGAGCCGAAAATGAAGGCCTGCAGGCGGCGGAACTCGACATCCTTGCCCATGGCCTTGGCGGCGCCTTCATTGTCGCGGATGGCGCGCATCATGCGACCCCAGGGCGCGTTGAACTGACGCTCGACCAGCAGGTAAGCCGCAATCAGAACGACGATGACAATGGCAAGATAGGCAGCCTGAGACGCCATGTAGGCGCTTTCCTGCGCCAGTGACGGAAACTCCGCCGCAGGGCGCGGAATACCGGAAATACCGCGGGCACCATTGGTCAGCACCGGTTCGGACTTGACCACAAGTCGAATGATTTCCGCAATCCCGATGGAGGCAATCGCCAGATAGTCGGACCGGAACCGCAGACAGATCTTGCCGATAGGCCAGGCCACGAGAGCTGCGGCAAGCATTGCCCCGATCCAGCCGACGAAGAACGGCATGTCAAAGCCGCCGATACGGCCGTCGGCATGTTCTGTCGTCAGGATCGCGGAGGTATAGGCGCCAACTGCGAAGAACCCGGCAATGCCGGCGTTGAACAGACCGGCAAAGCCCCATTGAATGTTGAGCCCCAGCGCCAGCAGCGCGTAGATGCCGATGAAGATCGCCATGAAGAGGGCGTAGTTGAGAAGACCGAGATATTCCATTTTCTCCCTCCCCTTACAGCACTTTGCCCTTGAGCAGCCCGGTCGGGCGCACAAGCAGCATGAACAACAGGATGGCGAAGGCCATTGCGGCCTTGTATTCGCTCGGGATCACCAGAACCGACAGCTCCTCGGCGATACCGACGATCAGCCCGCCAAGCACGGCCCCCTCGATCCGGCCGACCCCGCCCAGGATGGCGGCAGCGAACATCGGCAGCAGCATCTGCCAGCCCATCAGCGACTTCAGTTCCGTGTTGAGGCCGAGGAAGACACCGGAGGCAGCACACAGACCACCTGCAATCACCCAGGTCAGCATCACGACCTTCTTGTTGTCGATGCCAGAGAGCAAAGCCAGATTGGGGTTGTCCGACATGGCGCGCATGGCCTTGCCCCACTTGGAGCGGGTCAGGAACAGCTGCAGTCCGCCGACAAGCGCGAGCATGGCGATGACCGTCAGGATTTCACGGTCACGGATGCGCAGGCCGAAATAATTTTCCGGACGGACGATGCCGCGGGAATAGGTTTCCGTATCGACACCCCAGACCACCTGCACCACGGCGCGGATCATAAGCGCTATGCCGAGCGAGGCCATCACGGTGACGATTTTCGGCCGCTCGCGCAGATGTTCATAGAACACCTTGTCGATGCCGACGGCAACGGCGGCGGTTGCGATGATGGCGATCGGCAAGGCCAGCAGTGGCGAGACGCCAAGACCGGTGACAACCGCTAGCGCAATGAAGGCACCAAGCGTCGCCAGATCACCATGCGCCAGATGGGCGTAGCGCAGGATGGCGAAGATCAGCGTGATGCCAACGGCGCCAAGTGCATAGATCGAGCCGAGCACGATGCCCGGAATGACGTAGAAATTGATGAGCTCAAGAAAATCCATACCGCTCAGCCCCCCAGGAACATTTCGGCGACTTCACGGTCGGCCAAGAGTTCGGCACCACTACCTTCGTGGCGGTTCTTGCCGGCGGCCAGGACATAGCCCCGGTCGGCAAAGGCAAGCGCCTGCTTGGCGTGCTGCTCCACCAGGAGAATGGCGACACCGGTGTCGCGCACGTCCCGGCAGATCTGGAAGATCTGTTCCATGTATTTGGGCGAAAGCCCGGCGGTCGGTTCGTCGAGAAGCAGAAGCTTCGGATCGAGCATCAGCGCCCGGCCCATCGCCACCATCTGCCGCTGCCCGCCCGACAGGGACCCTGCAAGCGTCTTGCGGCGTTCCTTCAGGTCCGGAAACAGGGTGTAGACCCGGTCATAGGCAGCGCTGAGGTCACCCTTCTTCAGGAAGCCGCCCATCTCCAGGTTCTCGTGGATCGACATCTCGCGGAAAATGTTGTCGACCTGCGGGACATAGCAGATGCCGCGCTGGACGATGCGGTTGGGAGCCCAACTGGTAATGTCGTCGCCGTCGAACAGCATGCGGCCGCCGCGGATGGTCAGGAGACCGAAAACGGATTTCATGGCTGTGGACTTGCCGGCACCATTCGGGCCGACGATGACGACGATCTCGTCCGCATCCACATGCATGGAGACGTCCTGAAGGATGTCGGCGTCACCATAGCCTCCGGTGATGCCGTCCATGGAAAGAAGTGCTGTCATGCGGCATCTCCCGTGGTTTCGCCCAGATAGGCTTCCAGCACCTGAGGATTGGACCGCACGGTCTGGAAATCGCCCTGGATCAACACCCTTCCCTCGGCCATGCACACAACGGGATCGCAGAGTTTCTCGATCATTTCCATGTCATGTTCAATCAGGATGAACGTGTAGCCGCGCTCCTTGTTCAGGATCTCGATCTTGGTCTCGAGCTTGCGCAGCAGGGTGCGATTGACGCCTGCCGCCGGTTCGTCGAGCAGCACAAGTCTGGCATCGGTCATCATGGTGCGGCCCAGTTCCAGAAGCTTCTTCTGGCCACCGGAAAGGTTGCCGGCCGGCTCGTGCGCGACGTGCGTCAGCTCCAGGAATGCCAGGGTCTCATAGGCCTTTTTCTCGACCTCGGCCTCGGCAGCCTTCACCCGCCCCCAGGCGAGCCAATTGGAAAACAGGCTTTCGCCCGGCTGAGACGGCGGCACCATCATCAGGTTTTCCAGCGCCGTCAGCTTGTGAAATTCATGCGGGATCTGGAATGTCCGCACCAGTCCCTTGTGAAACAGCTCATGGCTGGCCAGGCTGGTGACGTCCTCGCCCTGAAACCGGATGCGTCCGCTTGTCGGTTGCAGTGCCCCTGCGATCAGGTTGAAAAGCGTCGTCTTGCCAGCCCCGTTCGGGCCGATCAATCCGGTGATACTGCCTTCCTCGACGCGGAACGAGCAGCCATTCACCGCCCGGAATCCGCTGAAATCCATAACGAGCTGATCAAGCTCCAGCATTCACGCTCCTTGCCGCTCCCAACGGTCAGTCTTTTTCTTATTCCGGCCGCGCTTTCCCGTTTCCCGGAATTAGCGGAGCGGGCGCAAAATGGCCCGAACCGGCGCGGCGTCCAGCCCTTCTAACTTCATTGGCAGCGCAATCAACTCATAATCACCGGGTTCCACCGCAGAAAGAGCAAGATTTTCCAGAATCAGCATGTCACGGGAACGGGCGATCCCGTGACTGGGCAGGGTTTCGGAAGGATCCGGGTCGACGGAGGGCACATCCACGCCGATCAACTTGACACCGGCGTCCGCCAGCAGGCTCATGGTTTCCGGTGCCAGAGCCCTGTAGCCTGCCGGCCAGACCGTAACGTCTCGTTCTTCGGCAAGCCGCACAAGCACTCGAGGCGGGCAGCCTTCAAGGAACGCTTCCAGCTCTTCGGGCTGGCAAAGCGGACCGGTACCGCGTGCATCGATCAGCCGGGCCGGTCCGACGAAATCATGCAGATCAAGCTGATCGATCGTCAGACCGTCCGGGTCGTAGTGCAGCGGTGCATCGGCATGGGCTCCGCAATGGCTCGACATGGAAAACTCGCCGACATTCACCGGGCAGTCCTCTGAGATCGTCGCCGTCCAGGAGCTGCGATAAGGCGCGTCGCCGGGATAGACCGCTATACCCGGCCGCACGGGCGGCGTGATGTCGAACAGATCCGTCATCTTGAAATATCCTGCTGAAGGGCAATTGCCGCGTTTCAGACAGTTTGAAACAACCATGGCTGGCAAGTGTTGTAAAGCTGAGCGGACACGCCGGCGACAGGCAGTCAGTTGGCGCAAAACCAGCGCGATACGGCCTTTTGCAATCGGGGAAAGCTCAAATCCGGCATCCAAGGTGTCGCACAACAATCTGTTGGCGTTTGATGCAAGTTTTATCTATCGGCACTATTCTAAATTCAGAAACTGAAAGTATCACCAGATCTCGTTAAGTTTGTCAGCGGTTTTCCCGATTTTAAATTGAATGATATATTCACGTTCCTTACACTTCTGCAAAGTTGCAAATTTGCGTTGCCAGACACGAACTGGCGGCTTCGTCCGTCATGATTTCTGATTTCGAATGCGTTCATCCCGGAGAACGACCCTGTCACACATGTCCGATCTTTCCCAGACGCAGCGGGCAACCGAAAAAAGGAAAGCGTCCCTGCCTTTTACACTCGATGACGGCAGGGTGGATCAGGAGCTGATCTTTTCGATTTACGATCGTCTCGACACCGGTATCTGGATTTTCGATTTCGACGAGAAATGCATTGTGTGGGCCAATCGCAAGGCGCTTGAGATTACCGATGCCGAATCGCTGGAAGAGCTGCGGGCACGCGACATGGGCTCGGACATGTCCCATTCGGTGGAACAGCGCCTGCGGCAGTACCAGCAGGATTTCACCAAGCACGACGTGAGCTTTTCGGAGATCTGGACACTCTATCCGAATGGCAAGGCTCAGGTCCTGCAGGTTGTCATGAGCGGCATCCGGCTGAATGATGGTCGTATGGCGCTGCTGTGCGAAGGCCGTCCGCATCACGAGCAACAGCCGGAAACGCTCCGAAGCGCCGAAGCGCTGATGCACACCACGGTGATGATCTCGCTGTTTTCCGAAGACGGGCAACCTCTTTACCGCAACACGGCCGCGAGGGCAGCCTGCACCGATCTCGCATGCACCTTGTGGGATCATTTCATCGATCAGGTTCTCGCCAAGAACGTGATGGGCGTCCTCACGGAAAAAGCCACGACCAAGTTCGTGGCGGAGGTCCGGACGAGCGACGGCCTGCGCTGGCACGAAATCACCATCCGCCGCTGCCATGACGCCGTTACAGGAAAGCCTGCCTTTCTGCTGAGCGAGATCGATGTCACGGAGCTTCACCAGACCAAGGAACGCGCCCAGTATCTTGCAAGCCATGATGCGCTGACAGGGCTGTCGAACCGGACCTATCTGAAGGAACGCCTGTCGCATGTGAGACAGACTGCGAAGGACAACAACCTGATCGCAACGCTTTATCTCGTGGATCTGGACGACTTCAAGATGGTCAACGACACGCTTGGCCATGCTGCAGGCGACCATCTTCTGCAGCTTGTTGCATCCAAACTGAAGGATCTGGCCGGAAACAACGACATCGTCGCGCGTCTTGGCGGCGACGAATTTCTGATCTGCCACCTGTCCTCGCCCGAAAGCCCGCGACCGGACTGGTTCGGACAGGCGCTGCTGCAGGCCTTTACCAGTCCGCATCTGATTGAGGGCAAGCCTCGTCATGTCGGGCTGAGCATCGGCTATGCCCATTATCCGGCCGACGGTACGGACATCGACCAGCTCATGCGTCATGCGGACCTTGCGCTTTACCAGGCCAAGTCGGAGCGGAAGAACAAATGCGTCCGCTACAAGGAATACATGCGCAAACTCCGGGACAAGCACATGTCCCTGAAGAAGGATCTCGAACGGGCAATCCGCGAGAATGAATTCCTGCTGTATTACCAGCCGATTGCCTGCACCCGCACCCAACGTGTTGTCGGCGCCGAGGCCCTGTTGCGCTGGCAGCACCCCGAAAAAGGCCTGGTCAGTCCCGACGACTTCGTGCCGGTTGCAGAGGAAACCGGCCTCATCAACGAGATCGGCACCTGGGTCAGCCGGAATGTTGCCTACATGCAGTCCGGGCTCAAGCTGCTGAACGTTTCCGTACCGCTGTCGATGAACGTCTCACCCAAGCAGCTTTCGGACCCCACGTTTGTTGCCCGCATGCAGAGCCTGCCGAAGGAAACCGGCTGCAATGCGAACGACATCTCGCTGGAAATCACCGAAAGCGTTCTGCTTGGCGATATTCCGCATGCCTACGAATCCCTGACGAAGCTGAAAGCCGCCGGCTACCGGATCGTTATCGACGATTTCGGCACCGGCTATTCCAACCTGGCCTATCTGCACAACTATCCGATCGACGGTATCAAGATCGACCGGATGTTCATGAACGACATTGCCACCGGCGGCGCCATCGTGAAGCTGATCCTGTCGCTGGCATCAGCGCTTGATGCCAGCGTTGTCGCCGAAGGGGTGGAAACCGTTGAACAGCGGGCCTGGCTGTCTGAAAACGGCTGCAACCGTTTCCAGGGCTTCCTCTATTCCAAACCGGTGCCAGAACAGCAGTTTATCGACATGCTGCAGGCCCAGGTTCGCGTCGCGGCTATGTGACCTTTGCGCGGGTCTTGAACTCCGGCCGGTTCCAGCTTTCCGTATCCAGAATATCCTTCAGGATCTCAACCGCGTCGACAATGTCCTGATGCGACAGGTACAGCGGCGTGAAGCCGAAGCGCATCACGTCGGGCGCTCGGAAATCACCGATCACGCCGCGGTCGATCAGCGCCTGCATGACGGCGTAACCTTCCTTGAAACGGAACGAGACCTGGCTGCCGCGGGCATTCGGATCCCGCGGGCTGGCCAGTTCCAGTTGCGGGCACTTGGCCTCGACTTCAGCGATGAACAACTCGCTGAGTGAAACGGACTTGCGGCGGATGTCCGCCATGTCGACATCCTCGAAGACATCAAGGGCCGCATGAAGGCTCGAAAGCGCAAGAATGGCGGGCGTGCCGACCGTCATCCGGCTGATGCCGGAAACCGGCCTGTAGTCGAGATCGAACGCGAAGGGGGCCTCATGCCCCATCCAGCCGGTCAGCGGCGAGGTGACCTTGTCCTGGTGCTCGGGGGCGACATACAGAAATGCCGGAGCACCCGGGCCTCCATTCAGATACTTGTATCCGCAACCAACGGCAAAATCCGCTCCAGCCCCGTGAAGATCGACCGGGATCGCACCGGCAGAGTGGGCAAGGTCCCACATCGCCAGGGCACCTGCGTCATGGGCCGCGCGGGTGATATCCGCCATGTCATGAACCCGGCCGGTGCGGTAGTCGACCTGCGTCAGCATCACCACCGCCACGTCTTCATCAATGGCGTCCTTCACCGCTTCCGGATCGACAACCTTCAGTTCATGTCCCTTGTCGAGCAATTGCTTCAGGCCGGAGGCGACATAAAGATCGGTCGGGAAATTGCCGTTGTCGGAAAGAATGACCTTGCGCTCCGGCCGCAGCGCCAGGGCTGCGGAAAGGACCTTGAACACATTGACAGAGGTGCTGTCGCAGGCGACGACCGTCCCGGCCGGTGCGCCGATCAACTTGCCGATGCGGTCACCTGTGCGGGCTGGAAGGTCGATCCAGCTGTGGGTGTTCCAGGCCCGGATCAGGCTGTTGCCCCATTCCTCGTTGATTACCTGCGCAATGCGGGCGGGCACGTGTTTCGGCAGCACACCAAGCGAATTGCCATCCAGATAGATGACCCCGTCCGGGATCTGAAACGCCTGTTTTTTGGAAGCCAGAACATCTGCTGTGTCGGCCGGGTGCTGCGAGGTCATGAGTAGCTCTTGTGTCGGATAGTTGCATTTGAAAGGAAGCGGCACGCTATCAAAGGGGCATTTCGCAAACAACTGTTTCCGCGAACCGTTTGATCCGGTTCCAACCCGCACGGGAAAACGTCTGTTTCAGCCGCATGTCGCAAATAACACAAAAATGCCCGTTTGAATGGAGGACATCCGGGCGCTATCTGTTAGCGTGACCTCAAAGCGCCGGCAGGGCCGGTGCATCTGACATATGCGGTTCAAGAGATGTTCATCAGCGTCTTCGACATTTTCAAAATCGGCATCGGGCCGTCCAGTTCTCACACGGTGGGCCCGATGGTTGCCGTTCACCGTTACCTTGACCGGGTGCGGGGCCTGTCCGGCGCGGAAAACCGCGCGACGCGGCTGACCGTCACCCTGCATGGCTCACTTGCCTTCACCGGCAAGGGCCACGCCACGGACAAGGCCGTGTGTCTCGGCCTGCTGGGAGCCAGGCCCGATTCCATCGATCCGGACAAGGTCGACCCGATGCTGGAAGAGCTGGAGCAGACCAGGAAGCTGAAAATAGACGGCCTTCCGGAGCTGCATTTCGAACCGTCCCGGGATGTCATCTTCGACTACGGCCCTCCACTGGCGCTCCACGCCAATGGCATGACCTTCCATCTGCTGGATGCTGCCGGCGCCGTCATCGACACCTTTGTCTATTATTCCATCGGCGGCGGTTTCGTGGTCAGCGAATCCGAATTGCGCAAGACCAGCAACGAACCGGTCAACGAGCTAGCCAAGCAGGATGTGCCATTTCCCTTTGCCAACGCCAAACAGATGCTGGAAATGGGCCGGGACGCCGAGCTTTCCATTGCCGAGATGAAGCTGCGCAACGAATGCAGCGACAAGCCTCAGGCTGAAGTGGAAGAAGGCATCGACCGTCTTTGGTCGGCAATGGATTCCTGTATCAACCGCGGCATTTCCCAGACCGGCATTCTGCCCGGCGGCCTGAAGGTGAAACGCCGCGCCGCAGATATCTACCAGAAGCTCATTCGCGAAGGCCGCACGAACCCGCCTTTCGAGCACAACGTGGTCGACTGGCTCGGCGTTTACGCCATGGCCGTCAACGAGGAAAACGCTGCCGGAGGCCGTGTCGTGACGGCCCCGACCAATGGTGCTGCCGGGGTCATTCCGGCCGTGACCCGCTATTACCTCGATCACTGCCCCGGCGCGGACCAGGCCGGCATCAGGACCTTCCTGCTGACGGCGGCTGCCGTTGGCGGCATCATCAAGGCCAACGCCTCGATCTCAGGTGCCGAAGTTGGCTGTCAGGGCGAAGTCGGCTCGGCCTCTGCCATGGCGGCTGCCGGTTTGTGCGCAGCGCTTGGCGGCACCAACGAGCAGATCGAGAATGCGGCGGAAATCGCCCTGGAACACCATCTCGGCATGACCTGCGATCCGATTGCAGGCCTGGTGCAGGTCCCTTGCATCGAGCGTAATGCCCTTGGTGCGGTCAAGGCCGTTACGGCTGCCTCTCTGGCGCTTCGCGGCGACGGTTCGCATTTCGTGCCGCTGGACGGCTGCATCGAGACCATGCGCCAGACCGGCATGGACATGATGGAGCAGTACAAGGAAACCTCGAAGGGCGGGCTGGCCGTCAATATCGTGGAATGCTGATCCGCCTTTTCCCGCCCGGCGTAAGCTGAACATCCCCGGCGGCCAGAACCTGCGTCGCCGGCTCTCTCTTTCAAGGGGCCGACATGGCGCTTTACATCACCCCGCTTTTCGCGGGCCTGCTGACGCTGCTTTACATTTTCCTGAGTGTGCGGGTGATCGGCGTGCGCAAGAGCGAACGCATCGGCCTCGGCGATGGCGGCCATGGCGGTTTGCAAAGACGCATGCGCGCCCACGGCAACTTTGCAGAATATACCCCGCTGGGGCTGATACTCATGCTGCTTCTGGAGCTGACGGGCGCCACGCCCTGGCTGCTCTGGGCTCTTGGGGTGGGTCTTTTCACCGGCAGAGCCCTGCACGCCTACAGCGTCAGCCAGGAACCGGAGCCGCTCAGGTTCCGGATTGCAGGCATGGCTCTCACATTCACCGTTCTGGTTGTCGCGGCACTGATGTTGTTAGCGCGCTCAGCAAACGGTCTGCTGACCGGCTGATCAGATCTGCTGCAACCGGGTCTTGTGTGCGTGCGCAATGTGAAGCCGGGCAGCGGCTTCTGCTGCGGCACAGTCGCCCCGTAAAATCGCGTCAACGATTGCGGCATGTTCCTCGACCGCAGTTTCGCGCCGTTCCGGCGTATCCAGCGTCGTGCCCGCCATCAGGATGAGCGACAGGCGCAGGTGGTCGATCTGGTCGACCAGATAGCGATTGTGCGAGGCCAGGCACAGGCGGCGGTGAAACTCCCGGTTCGAGCGCACCAGGCTGTCCTTGTCCGCAATGCGCTTGCGATCGGCGCTGACCAGATCCTGCAGGATCTCCACTTCCGGCTTTGACGCATGCTTGGCGGCAAGTCCGGCGGCCGTTCCTTCCAGAACTTCCCGCATGAAGTAGACTTCGTTGATCTGGCCATGATCAAGGGTCGGCACCACCATGCCACGGTTGGGCTCGTGCACCGCGAGGCCCTGGGCCTCAAGCCGTTTCAGGCCTTCGCGGATCGGCGTTCTGGAGACGCCGAATTCTTCCGCCAGGTCTGCCTCGCGCAATCGGTCGCCGGGTTTCAAGACCCGCTCTTCAATGAGGCCGATCAGCCGGTGGTAGATTTCAGATCCGTTCATGATGTCTGGTTAGCGGCAAGCTGGGGTTCGCGCAAGCAATTGCAGCTTTCGGGCCGCTTGACCTTCCGAAACAATGTCTTCCGGAAGAGAAGCGTTTTTGCGATTACCGGGAGACGCACCTCGCTACGCACGCTCAGGTGCCGGGCGTAAACAGTTTGCCGCCGACAACCGGCTGGCTGACACCGGTCGTGCCTGGAAAGGTGGTTGGCAGACCGGCCTGCAAACGCGCGCCCAGGAATGCCATTGCCTGGGCTTCCAGGGCATCGCCGTCGATCCGGTAGTCGTCCGCCGACACGACATCTCCCGCAAGAAGCTTCGCCAAGGCTTTCATCAGAACCGGATTGTGCCGTCCGCCGCCGCAGACCAGCCAGAGCCGAGGAACCCGCGGCAAAAGCTTTTCCGCGCTGGCAATGGTGGCTGCCGTGAAGGCGAGCAAGGTGGCAGCGCCATCCTCCAGGCCAAGACCTTCAGCAAATTCGCCGGAGAAACTGTACCGGTCGAGGGACTTCGGCCCCGGCTCGGCCAGGAACGGATGGGTGAGCGCTGCCAGAAGACGATCTTCATCGACCGTGCCCTTTGCCGCGATCGCCCCACCCGCGTCATAGTCGCCGGCACCGTGCTTGCGGACCCAATCGTCCAGGAAGGCATTGCCCGGTCCGATATCGAACGCCAGCAGCTTGTCGCCTTCAATATAGGTGAGATTGGAAACCCCACCGATGTTGAGGAAACACAAGGGCTCCTTGTCTTCGCCAACCAGTGTCTTGGCGAGCGCCTGGTGATAGACCGGCACCAAAGGGGCTCCCTGCCCGCCTGCCACCATATCTGCCAGGCGAACGTCGCCGATCACCGGAACGTTGAGATCCGTGGCAAGAGACTGCGGATCACCCAGCTGAACCGTTTCGCCCTTGGCCGGATCGTGCCAGACCGTTTGGCCGTGAAAAACCACGGCATCCGGCGCGAGACCGTGCGTTGCCAGGAACCCCAGGATCGCCTCGGCATGGTCGCGCGTTACCGCAGCGGCGATTTCCGGCCAGTCGTCGCGTCCGGTTCCCTTGCGCGCAGCAGCTTCCAGCACCCGGCGCTTTGTCTCTGGCCGGTAGCTTGCCGTTTCCGCAGGGCCGAACCGGGCGACCGTCCGACCGTCGGTTTCGATCCACGCCAGATCGATACCGTCGGCCGAAGTGCCCGAGATTGTCCCAAGGATAGAGTAGTGATCGCTCACAGGCTTTCCTGAACCGCCTTGAGACCGGCTTCTGCGATGTCGAACAACTCGTTCACCTGGGCTTCGGTAATGATCAGTGGCGGACAGAAGGCCATGGCGTCCAGCATGTTGCGCGAAATCAGGCCCTTGTCGTGGAACATTGCATTGGTTTTCGCGCCGAGCGCGCCGGGCGTTGCCGCAAGCGCCTCATGCGACAGTTCCGCGGCACCGATCAGCCCGATGCCGCGCGTCTCGATTACCAGTGGATTTTCCGCAAGGCCGGCAAGGCGTTTCTGGAAGGTCGGTGCGATGGCTCTGACATGACCAACCAGATCGCGCTCCTCGATGATCTTCAGGTTTTCAAGCGCGACAGCTGCTGCAACCGGGTGCCCGCTGCCGGTGTAACCATGACCAAGCACGCCGATCTTGTGGCTTTCGTCTGCGATCGGCTGATAGACCGTGTCGTTGATCAGCAGCGCGGAAATCGGTTGGTAGGACGACGACAAAGCCTTGGAGAGGGTCATCATGTCCGGCTGCAGATTGTAGGTTTCCGTGCCGAACATGTTGCCGGTCCGGCCAAATCCGCAGATCACCTCATCGGCGACGAAGAGAATGTCATATTTTTTCAGAACCGGCTGAACTGCTTGCCAGTATCCGTCCGGCGGCACGACCACGCCGCCGGCGCCCATCACCGGCTCGGCAAAGAAGGCCGCGATCGTTTCCGGGCCTTCGGCCAGGATCAGGTCTTCCAGGTCCTGTGCACAGCGCTTTGCGAAATCCGCCTCGCTTTCACCGTCCTTTTTCATGGTCCGGTAGTGCGGGCAGGTGGTGTGCAGGATCTGCGGCAGCGGCAGGTCGAACGAGCGGTGGTTGTTGGGCAGGCCCGTGAGACTGGCCGAGGCGATGGTGACACCGTGGTAGCCGCGCACGCGCGAAATGATCTTCTTGCGCTCCGGCTGGCCAAGCGCATTCGACCGGTACCAGATCAGCTTGATTGCCGTGTCGTTGGCCTCAGACCCGGAGTTGGTGAAATAGGCCTTCGACATCGGCACGGGTGCCATCTCGACCAACTTTTCCGCCAGCTCGATCGACGGTCCATGGCTCTTGTAGGTGAAGGTGTGGTAGTAGGGCAGCTTCTCCATCTGCCGGGCGGCCGCATCGACCAGGCGCTTTTCACCGAAGCCGACGGCAACGCTCCAGAGACCGGCCATGCCTTCGATGTAACGCTTGCCGTTGATATCCTCCACATAGATGCCCTCGCCCTTCTCGATCACCAATGCGCCTGTCTCTTCCTGACGGCGGGCGTCGGCGTATGAATGGAGCTGGAATGCCGTGTCGCGGGCTTCAAGGGAATTCGGCAGCTGTGCCATGAAGGGTCTCGTCTCAAATGCGGTTGGAAAGATCCGGCCGCAGGCGACTCAAAGGTCCCTGCGCGGTGGGGCACACGGTAGGCCATAGCCTGACAAAATTGAAGAGATTGCTTGGGACGATTTTTCCTGCAAACGAGCTTCGAAAGGCCGGAGCCACGTGCGAGGTATCGCAAGTCGCGATCTTTGGCTGCAGACCGTTTTGCCTGTGAGGGCCGTCACATGTCTTCGGGGCTCAGCCGGGCTACTTACATCTTGTCCGCAGAAACGGACACACCACTGGCAGGAGCAACCCTCAAGCAGATGGCCGGTGGAGCAAACGGGCGGAGGCAGAAAGCTTCCGCCCGTCCGCTTTTCGGCCAACCCGGGATCGCCTACCGCACATTCAGTTTGTCGCAGAAAGCGCGCGCCGCTCCGGCATGGCTTCGTCCGCTGTCCAGAGCGCAACTTCGAGCTCCTGCACGCGCCCCCTGATTGCGACGGCTTCCCTGCGTGGCGGCATTCCCAACATCTCACCACCTGCCTCGGCGGCTTTCGTCAGGGCGGTGGAAAGGACGATCGAAGCGCCACGTGACTTGCCGACTTCCATCAGCCTGCTGGCCACATTCACGCAGTCGCCGGTTGCCGCGATCTGCTGCTGGTTCTCATGCCCCAGACGCGACAGCACCACCGGACCGAAATGGCCGCCAAGGCGTACGTCGCGAATTTCGGCGTCGAGCCCGGAGGCAAGGATCCAGCCACGCACGGCAACAACGAGATCAAAGGCACAGCGACAGGCGTCAGCGGCATCCTTTGGTCCGGCGTCCGGAATGCCGAATCCGATCATCGCCCCGTCTCCCATGAAATCCAGTACCAGCCCCTTGTTGCGCGCGGCCTCATTGACGACCAGCGTATGAAAGGCTTTCAGAACATCCCGGGTTCGGGCAGGACCCAGTTTTTCCGAAAGGGCGGTGTATCCGGCCAGATCAATGAACAGGATCGCAACCGGCTGCTCCCGCGGGACCAGCAGAAAGCCGGGATCATCGGCAATACGCCGGGCAAGATCCGGCGCCTGAAACCGGCTGAGAGCCTCCCGGGCCGCCACCAGCCGGCGCACCCTGAACCATTCGAAACCTTCCCTCAGCACAGCAAGCGCGACAACCGGCGGCACGCTTGCCGCAATCGGCAATGCCGCGTTGAGCCAGATGCCCTGGTTGAAACAGATGACGACGACAGTCAGCCAACCCAGCAATAGCAGTAGGTAAACGATGGTTGCGCTGGCCAGCGGCAGGAACACGACAACGGCCATGCCCAGTAGCGTAATGGAAACGGCAGCGAGTGCATCGAAGCTGCGGACCCGGCTGTCGCGTAGCAGAACCGATCCGTCCAGCAGGTTGGCAATCCCCGTCGACAGGACCTCCACCCCAGGCAGGATAGGGTCGAACGGAGATGAAAACCGGTCACCAACAGCCGACGCGGTGACACCAAGAAGCACCAGACGACCGCCAAGAGCTGCCTTGGCGGCTGCGGCATCCTGAAGAAGCGATTGCGCGCTGACGGTTCTGATGGTGCCGCCCTTGCCATAATAGTTCAGCGGTTGCTGCCACTGCAGGTCCAGCGACTGCACTCGCCCGGAAATCCGGATGCCTTCTGCGGTCACCGATGGAGGTGCACCCAGGAACCCGGCAACAGCCAGCATGCCAAACGAGGGAGCCAGCCCCTGGTCGGTCTTGAAAATAAGAGGGATATGGCGCGGCGTGCCGCCGGCATCGGTCGAGACATTGACGAGGCCGACGCTGGCTGCTTCCGCAAAGGCTTCAAACGGGCGCAACTCGGTTTCGGGAGCCGGCACCAGTACCGCCGCAGCCCTTTCAAGCGGGAACTGGCCACCGGCCGCAATCACCGTAGGCAGAGAAGCAAGCGCCGTCGCAAGGCCGGTGTCTGCTGCCTCGTTCGATTTTCCCATCAGCAGAATATCGATGGCCAGGGCCTTTGCGCCTGCGTCCCGGATCCGGTCAACCAGCTCGGTCAGAAACACCCTGTCGACCGGATAGTGACCGGCTGCGGCCACCGTCTGATCGTCGATGGCCACGATCACCACATCCTGCGGCGCTTCGCGCGGTCCCTTGATATGGATACGAAGATCGAGAAGCACCGTTTCCAGCCGGTCAAGCACGCTTGCCCGTCCGGCAACATGGCCCAACGCCAGGGAGCCTGCCCAGACGGCCCCGACGATCATCGCCAGGACCACGAGACAGACGTAGAGCTTCAGTTTCATTGACCGAAACGGGACATAAGCCCTGCGGCCCTTTCCGCTGACCATGTGGCCGGTGCGAAGGGAAGGCCCGGGGCGACGTCCGCTCCTTCACCGGCTGCGAGCAGCACCGTATCGCTGCCATCCGGCCGGGACACCGACACGTGACCGCGCAAAACGAAGACTGACGTGCGCTCCGGCCCGACATCCACCGCGTAGATCGTGCCACGAACGGCGGCAATGGCGTGAGGGGTTCGCACCTGGAACGGGCCACTGCCCGGCTCGACCTCGATCAGCATCGCATCGGTTTCGAGATCGACGTCTTCCGGGCGCGTGGCGCCTGCGGCGGTGTCGATGTTGAAAGCACTGGCTGCTTCTGCTTCGATCACGAGACCGTTCGCGCACTGATACACAGTCCTGGGCGGATCCTGGACCTGTGTGCGTTCGCAGCCGTTCACATTTTGCGCCATGGCCGTGGAAGAAGCTGCGAGCATCAACCCGATCAGGGTTCCGGCCAATTTCAATCGTCTTGTTGACATTGCAATCCCGATAGGCTTGTCAATTTTAGGTAAGGCATCGCCGTGAGATACCACCATGGTATGACACAACAACCGTTGTAACCACCGTTGTACTGGTGCTCGCATCACACGACAAAGAGAGAATATGGCTACCGAAGAGAGTTTGAATAAGGAAAAGCTCCTGGGACAGAGCTTTATTTTCGAAGCGCTGGATGACGAGAGCCGCAAGGATCTGGCCGCTTTCGCACATGTCAAACGCTACACCGCAGGCGATATCATTTTCGACATGGGAACGCCGGGGCAAAGCATGATGGCAATTGCGGAAGGCTCGGTGCGCGTCAGCATGCCGACGCCCAGCGCCCGCGATGTGACCTTGTCGGAACTGCATCCCGGCGACATCTTCGGCGAAATTGCCCTGCTCGATGGCGGCGAGAGGTCAGCAAACGTGCGCGCCTTGACCAACTGCAAGCTGGTCGTGGTCGAACGGAGGTCTCTGCTTGAAGTGCTCAATCGCGATCCGGCTCTTTCCATCCGGCTGATCGAGCTGCTTTGCCAGCGCGTTCGCCGGTCGGACGAACGGATGATGGAAATCGGTTTTCTCGGTCTGCCGGAACGTCTCGCCCGCCTGCTGCTCCGCATCACCGTGACCGCTCCCGGCACTGAAGAGAAGCCGCTGACCAAACTGTCGCTCTCCCAGTCGGAAATCGCAGAGATGATCGGCAATACGCGAGAGACAGTGAACCGGTGCCTGCGCAAGTTCCAGAAAGCAGACCTGATCGACCTCAAGGAAGGCTGGCTGATCATCCGAAACCGGGAAGGCCTGGAGGACGTCGCGGACTTCGTGTGAGGAACACGAGAGCCGTTTTGGCCAGAACTCGGGACGCGCTGGCTGTCATCAGACAGCCGATGTCGGGGCAGTGTCGCGCGTCACAGGCCCCGGCGAATAATCTCTCCTAGGTAAGAGGGACAGGCGAACATCACATCGCCTTCACCAAGCCAAAGGAAGATCCAGATGTTCAGGAAAACCATCTTCACCGCCGTTGCCGCCGCAGCCCTGGCAACAACGACCTTCGCCCCTGCCGCCTTTGCCGGGGGCTATGGAAAAAGCAACCACAAGGGCTATCAGCACCAATGGGCGTTTGGCGCTCGCGATGCGGTTGTGACACGGCATATCGACTGGTGCTTTGGCCGCTACAACTCCTATCGTGTTTCCGACAACACGTTCCAGTCCGGGCAAGGCTCGCGCCTGCAGTGCTCGTCTCCGTTCATTAGCCGCTGACCATTCGCCTGACAGGAGACATTTGCCGGCAAAGCGGGCAGAGCACGGAGATCATATCCCGGCTCTGCCCCGCCGGAATACGCTTCCGACAAGAGCCAAAATCAGATGCCGTTTTCTTCAAGAAAGCGATGGATGGCACCAAGGCACACCTGCCAGGCAGGTTCCTGATCGACCAGAATGTGATTTCGGCTTTCCAGTGCCACGAATTGCGCCCCCGGGATACCTGCCGCAACAGCCTGGCCGAGTTCCAGCGGAATGCGCTGATCGTATCTGGAGTGCAAAACGATTGTCGGCGCCTTTACCTGCCCAAGGCGGTGGCGGACATCGATACGGCCGAAGGCTTCCTGAAACCGCGCCGCGTTTTTCGGCGAGGTTGTCTGACGCTGAAAATCATCGAACCAGTCCAGGGTTTCCGCGCTGGCATCCGGCATGAAGGTTTGCGTGAAAATATGCCGGTAGGCCGGATTATCCGTTCCCCAGCCAAGTTCCGTCAGCGTGATCACCGCTTCGCGCCGGGCCTGCTCCTCCGAAGAGGCGAGATATCGCCAGCCGGCAGCATACCCGCTGATCAGGATCAGTCCGGAAACGCGCTCGGGATGACGCACGGCGTATTCAACCGACACGGCACAGCCCTGAGAAATACCCACCAGCGGAAACCGCTCCAGCCCCAGGGTATCGGCAACGACCTCAAGATCCTCGACAAAGGCGTCGAACCCGAGATCGTCCACGTCCCAATCTGACAGACCGCAGCCTCTCTCGTCGTAGCGGATCAACGTGCGGCCGCGGGAAAGCTCTGCAAAGCTTCTGCCCCAGATCGGGCTCGACCAGTCGAACTCCAGGTGGTTCAGCCAATTGGCCGCCTTCAGAATAGGTGGGCCGGACCCGATGCTGGCATAGGCGATCCTGGTGCCATCTGCCACGTCGCAAAATCCGATATTCTGCGCCCTGAGCGCATGGGCACGGGCCTTGCGAACCCTGTCTGCGGGGTCGGCCGAACTCGTCTCGGCAAGCACGACGTGGTCTGACAAAAGACCCGGGGGTGATGTGCCCCGCTGAAGGCCTGCCGGCGACGGATCACTTTGCATCCGCTGGTGCACCTCTGCGCCTTCCGGGTCGGCTTCCAGCCACAGTCGCTGCCACTTCCGACTGGCAGCCGGGCCAATATCCCTGTGGGTCGCCAGACGCCTGTAAACTTCCACCTGTGCCAGATGGACGTCTTCACGTTCAGCCGTCAGCCAGGCATCGAAAGCCTCGTCCCCGGCACCGTCCAGGCCGTCCAGCAACATGTTCCCGAGCCGCGTGGCCATGTCCTCAAGCTCGATGACGCCAAGCATCCCTGCCTGGTTCCGAAGCCTTGCGTGAATATCGAGAATGTCGATACCGATGCCTTCAGCATCGAACTGGACGCGTTCGCGGTCGGCGATGATGCGCAACCGGTCCGGCGTATCGACCGCCCGCCGCAGCTTGCTGAGTGCCCAGCGCAGCGCCGCTTTCGGATCGTCCGGAAGGTCCCAGAACAGCTCACACAATCGCTCACGCCGATGCGGCCGCCCCGTCGCAACCAGAAACGCCAGAAGCGCCCGTGCCTTCTTGGAGGCCGGCAGAACAATTTCCTGCCCCATGGCCCTGACGCGCAGTTCCCCAAGGAGCGAAATTTCCAGCGCCTGGGACATGTATGTCTCTGAACTCACTTTGGAAAAACACTTCGCGTCTTTGTAGCACCTAAAAGAAGGCTGGTAAAACAAACCTGTCAGAACTACCGCCTGCGCCTTCGCCGATTGCCAGGTGCTACGTCCATTAACCGGAATTCCGTTATTACCCCTGGGCCTGCACCCAGCCGAGATGACCCATCACCCGCCAAAACGATCCTGAAATCGGATCAAAACGAATTATTATTGCTAAGTTTCATCGCCGCAAAAATTCTTTTCAAAGAAACAGGAAATGCGCCTTGTTTTGGACACGGTTTCAACTTAGGTAACGGGCATCGATATTGTTTGTCGAACTTTGTGACTGCGCGGTTTTCCGTGTTCTGAACGATCTTCCCATCAACGTCGACCTAACCGCGCTGCCCCGCATACCGTGAGGCGCGCAAACTACCATGACCGATTGAAAGGAAATCGTTATGCCAGTAGGTACCGTAAAATTCTTCAACACCACCAAAGGCTTTGGCTTCATTCAGCCGGAAGATGGCGCTGCCGACGTGTTCGTGCACATCTCCGCTGTAGAGCGCGCAGGCATGCGCAGCCTGGTCGAAGGCCAGAAGGTCAGCTTTGAAGTTGTCCAGGACCGCCGTTCCGGCAAGTCCGCTGCTGACAACCTTCAGGAAGTCTAATTCTGCATCCAACTCTGTTCGGTGACCACGGATGTACTGGCACCGGGCAGCAGGATGAATGGAAAAGGCCGGGGTAACTCCCGGCCTTTTTTGCAACTACCACCAGTGAACGGTTGGAGACGTGCAGATGACTTCGTCCAAGGATAATGAAAGCCCGCTTCGCACACGACGGGAAACTGCGGAAAGCAAGGCGGAAACAACGCGTCGGGTCGCGCGTGAAATCAATGAGGCCGAGACATCTGCCCGCGACGCCAAGACGGCCCGGCTGAAAGCTGCAAGACTGGCGAACCAGGACAAGCAGGCAGCCGCCGCCACGAATACCGCCAAGGGCAAGTCAGCCCCGGCAAAACCCCGCAAACCCATTGTGCCCAAGACCTGACACCAGGTTTCATTCCTCTTTTTCCTAGGGCTTCTTGCGAGTTCCGTGGGCTTCTTGCGGGCACTGTCGGCGAGGTGAGTGAAACGGGCATTCAAAATGGATCGCCCCGATTGCCGTTCGGCGATCGCTTCTGCTTCTCCGGCCAAAGCCCCGGAACCATGGCCCACCCTCAGGCGGTCACCAGTTCCATGACCAGCGCCGGCTCCCTGCAACCGGGCAAGGGCTCGTATTCTACGCGTTCTACAACTGCAAATCCCAAAGATCCGTAAAAGGCGACTGCACCCACGCTGGCGCATAGCACCGTGACCTGAAGCCGCCTTGCGCTCAAACCTTCACGATGAACATGCCGGATCAATCTGCGTCCAGCCTCCGATCTCTGAAACGCTCGCCTGATGTAACAGCCTCAGACATAGACAGTTTCCCCTCGAGCTGCGTAGACGCAGCTTCCGACGATCCGATCGTCATGAAACGCGAGGACCACCCGTTCATCCGTCGCAGGCAGAATGCCACCCAGATCTTCTCCGGCAAGGGATTCGACCATCGCGGTGGCAGTGTCGCTACCCAATTGTTCCTGGTAGGTTTCCCGCCAACACGTCGCAAGAAAAGCCCTGAGACGGGATCTGGGCAGGCCGTCTGATAGTTCGCCATCAGACGCAAATTCGACCAGTTCCACCACGTTTCCTGTTCCTGGTTCATCAGGCAATCACAGATGAGGAACACCTCTTCTCGCGCACGGGCAGAACCGGTTCTCCAGCAGCCTAACGGTGGCTTGAACCGAATGTTTTTTCAAGCAGCGTCGAGTTGGAACCAGAAGCAGCTTCGCCAACCGCTTCAAGTTGATCCTGCGTGGTCATGCGCTCGTACGCTTCCCCATCGGACTGTATGCGATACTGCGGCATGCCATCGCGAGCAGGCAACCTGCCTGTCACACGATACGTCAGGCCGGACATGCCCTTGCCACCGAATACGTTTTTCAGGCGCACGGCCTGCCCTATCCTGAAACTGTGGTCCGAAGAGCCACCCGAGGCTCTGCCCTGGCTGGTATTTGTGACCGTTTTCCTGGTCATGATAACTGGGTATCCTTTGATTTGAAGAATTTGCCGGCTGAGATCCGCCAAGTGACGCTATGCTATCGACAGATACGTGTATCGGCCTTTTCAACCGGCAAACGGTGGCCACTTCCGTGAACTGCTCTTGATCCAACGAGGCCAAATGCGTGACGGCAAGCGGCAAACATCTGCGCCGCCAAACGTGTCATGACCGGTTTCGCGGGCACAGTTGTCTAGGGAGGGCGCAGGCCTAAGCAGCACCCTGACAAGGAAAAAATACACTTATGTACTTTGAGTTTTTATGACAAAACAGGCGGTAAGAATGATTTATATTTTATGCCGCGCTTATTTTCTTAATTTTCAGCATACACATTTTACAATAATAATCAAACATCAAAATATTTTGAGATTTTTATTTCTTCCAATTCTTATGAAAAGACCCCAAACGGCCCCTAGTAATGGGGACCATCCAAGCCGGGCGACCGTAATCACCTGCCCAAGAACATGCGGCATGTGTCATCGGAACCAAGATCCGATTTTCCGGATCAGGCACGTTGGGATTCGGCAAATCACCCGCTGACGACCTGGCCTTTAAACGACATTAGCCCCCACGAGAACCTGTCCGGTCCATCGCATGGAAAGCGGGAATCCAAAGCACGAATGTAGCTATTGCGGAAACGGCAAATGCTGAAATTGCTTCCTGGAAACTGTCCAGACAGACCGACAACGCTTCAGCGCAACACACACAGGTGCAAGCAGATCAAATACTGATGGTGCGGGAAAAGTGGCGCACCGGGGAGGATTCGAACCCCCGACCCCCAGATTCGTAGTCTGGTGCTCTATCCAGCTGAGCTACCGGTGCGTATTTGCGAAGATCTTGTCATCTCGGTTGAACCTGGAGATGACCGGTCTTGGCGCTGTGGGGCGTGTCGTGTGCCCCGGACAGGGCGCTTACCTACTGCGGTCCGATGGGGATTGCAAGAACCTTTTTGAACTTTTTTTCAAAGAACTGTCACACAGTTCGGAAAGCCGCAGAACTCCTCGAGACTTAGCGGTGAATAAGATCGCCCTTCCCGCTCATGGCTTGCGGTCGGGAACCTCGAAACAGAAACACGTGCCGGTCCGGTTGTCTTCCAGCCGCACCGATCCGCCATGCGCCTTGAGCAATTCGGCGACAATCGCCAGCCCGAGACCGACGCCGCCGTTTTTCGAACCGCTGTGAAAAGCCCTGAACAGTGCCTTGCGGATATTCTCCGGAATGCCCGGCCCCGTGTCGGAAACCCGGACGCGGACGCAAGTGCCCTCACGCTCGGCCTCGATGGTGATCCGGCGGACCAGCGTTTCGTCCTTTTCCGCCTCCAGTGCCTGAAAGGCATTGCGGACGAGATTGAGCATCACACGGAAGATCTGTTCCGGATCGGCGTCGATCTCGATTTCCACCGGGACCTTGTTGTCGAAACGCACCGTGGCATGATCCACGAGACCCAGCACGTCCGCCACGTCGTCACCGACACGCTTCAGCGCCAACAGACGGCGTTGTGGTGCCCGTTCCTGGGCCTTGCCGTAGGACATCACAGCCTGCGTGTAACCGACCGCCCTGTCGAGCGTTGCCAGGATCTTGGGGGCAAGGCGCTTGACCGTCGGGTCCGGCACATGCTCCAGGCGCTCCAGAAACAGCTGTGCAGAGGCCAGCAGGTTGCGGAGGTCGTGATTGATCTTGGAAACGGCCAGACCGAGGTCAGCAAGCCTCTGCTTTTGATGAAGCGCCCTTGAAAGAGCCTCCTCCATTCCGGCCAGACGGATTTCGGCGTCGCCGAGCTCGTCGCGGCGGCCGGAAATCGACATGATACGCGAGGTATCTTCCGGGCTTTCGGCAAACCGCTCCATGGAGCGCGTCAGGCGGCGCAACGGCCGGATGAACAATGCCCTGAGGGTGATGTAGACAAGGCTGGCGGTGATGATCGAGATCACCAGCGACAGTGCAAGAATGCGGCCGGAGAAGGCCAGCATGTCCTGTTGCAGAAGGCGTACGGGCAGGACCACATCGACATGCTCGGTATGGCCCATCTGGCCGACACCGATGATGCGCATGGCGCCGTCGCCGCGATAGGTGAGGATCTCGAAACTGTGCAGGATGGCCGACCAGGGGGTGACTTCGGCCATGTCGACAACGAAGTCCATCTCGCCCGGCACATTGCTCATGGCGATCAGGCTGCGCCGCGAGCCTTCGTCGAGGGAAATCGCGAGCGCACCGGTCGTGCGCAGCAATTCTTCCTGAAGACGCGGGGCGATGGTGTTGGTTTCTGCAAGCACAGAGGCCGCGACACCTGCCGTGGTCAGCCGATCGGTAAGCCAGGTGTTTCGAAAGTTGGCGATCGAGGGCACATAGATGAGGATTTCCGCGAGCATCACGAAAAGCACCGTCATCAACAGGAGTTTGCCCGACAGGCCACCAAATCGATAATGCCCGAAGCCATCGCCGGGAGAAGCGGGCGTGGCGGCGGGTTCTTGCGGGACAGCCGATCCTTGCGGCGCGCCCTCATGTTTCATGTCACGTCTTTCCAAATCCCAAGGCCCCGGCCCCGCATCAGCGATGGTACCACAGCTTCTCTAAAACAGACGGCACCAGCGGTCACCCGAACAGACGCAGGAAACCGATCGCTTTGCGCAGCCAAGCATTTTTGGGCGCTTCCGCATAGTAAGAAATTGCCGCACGGCGTACGAGTTCACCCAGTGTCGGATAGGGCGCAATGAACCCGGCAAGGTCCTTCATGGTCATCTTCTTCGACAGGGCGAGCGACAGAAGATTGATGACCTCCCCGGCCTGGGCACCCGCGATATCCGCGCCAAGCAACCTGCCGCGCGGCCCGGCAATCAGCTTCAGGCGCCCCTTCGTGAGGCCTTCTGCCTGCGCTCTGTCATTGCTGGAATAGTCCGCCGTCAGCACCTTGACCTTGTGGCCATAGCGCGAGCGGGCCTCGGCTTCGCTCAGGCCGACATGACCAAGTTCCGGCGATGTGTAGGTAACCCAGGGCACAATGTCGCTGGTCATGGAGACCGGCAGCCGGAACAGGATGGAGCGAATCGCAAGGCCTGCCTGATAGCCGGCGACATGCGTAAACTGCAGACCGCCGGCAACGTCGCCAATGGCATAGACGCGCCGGTTGCTCGTTCGCAAACCCTTGTCGATCGCAATGCCTTTCCGGTCATAATCGATGCCGGCTTCTTCCAGGCCGAGCCCGTCGACGTTGGGCGCACGGCCGGTCGCCACCAGCAGATGAGAGGCCTCCACCGTGACCGGCTTTCCGTCCGCCTCCTTCGCGCTGATCGCCAATCCCGCACCGGATCGCCCGACTTTTTCGACAGCCGTCTGTTCCAGAATGTCGATGCCTTCGGCACGCAGGGTATCCAGCACCAACGCCGCCAGTTCCGGATCGTCCTTACCAAGAGCCTTCTGGGCTTCGAACACGGTGACTTTCGAACCAAGACGTCGGTGGGCCTGCGCCATTTCAAGACCGATTGGTCCGCCGCCGATAATCGCCAGATGCTCCGGACGATCGCGTAGCTGGAACAGGGTTTCATTGGTCAGATAGGGAACGTCCTCGAGGCCCGGAATAGGCGGAACGAAAGCGGAGGACCCCGTTGCGATGACAAAACGCCGGGCCTTGATACGGACCGCACCGGCCAACACCTCATCGGATCCGGTGAACCTTGCCGTCTCGCGCAGGACGGTGACGCCGAGGCCTTCGAAGCGTTCCTGGGAATCATGCGGCTCGATGGCGGCGATGACCTTGCGGACATGATCGTTCGCTTCGGCAAAATCGACTTCCGGCTTGTCGCCATGCACTCCGAACCGGCTCGCAGCTTCCTGCGTGTGCGCGGC
Source organism: Roseibium algicola (assembly GCF_001999245.1). Lineage (NCBI taxonomy): Bacteria > Pseudomonadati > Pseudomonadota > Alphaproteobacteria > Hyphomicrobiales > Stappiaceae > Roseibium > Roseibium algicola. The sequence continues at coordinate 1,620,575 of NZ_CP019630.1, forward strand.
CTTGGCGGCGGCCAGAAGCGCCTTGGAGGGCACACAGCCGTAGTTGAGGCAATCGCCGCCCATGAGCCCCTTTTCGATCAGCACCACCTCGACGCCAAAGGCCGCCGCGGCTGCGGCAACGGACAGGCCGGCGGAGCCTGCGCCAATCACGCAAATGTCCGGGGTCAGCAAATTGGCCATGACGGGCTCCGATTCGGCAGGAAACTGGCGGAAAGTTTAACGATTGCGGACTTTTTTCAATATCACCGGAATGAGGCTGGCGATTCCGAGCGCAAAAAACGCCGCCAGCAGCTGTGGTGTTACCAGGGCAGCAACGTCGATCTGGCAGGTTCCTGACGCCGCGCAGCCGGGGTTGGCGGCTTCCTGTGCCGCGATGACACTGTCGAGGCCGGAACCGATGAAGGTGAAGGCAAAGGTGCCCGGAATGATGCCGACAAACGTGGCGAGCGTGTAGGAAGGCAACGGCATCTTGAAGATTGCCGGGGCGATGTTGACCAGCCAGAAAGGGAATACCGGCGTCAGCCTCAGGAACAGGAGGTAGTGAAACGCATCCTTGCGAAACCCTTCGGCCAGACGGGCAAGGAAGGGGCCGGCCCGATTGGTGAGCACCTCACCAAAGGAGGATCTTGCAACAAGAAAGACGGCGCAGGCGCCGATCGTCGCGCCCAGAACCGTTGCGACACCGCCAATTACCCAGCCAAACAGAAAACCGCCCGCAATGGTCAGCAAGGATGCCCCGGGAAACGACAGAGCGACCGCCACGGTATAGATGGCCACATAGGCGAGAATGGCGAGCACCAGGTTCTGCTCGACATAACCGGCAAGGTCCTGCCGCTGCATGATGAGGTTCGACAAGGTCAGCTGCTTGTGCAGGCCAAGCGCGAATCCGAGCACCATCAGGCCTGCGAGAACCGCCAGTGGCAGCCACTTTCTGAACCTTTCGGCTGCCGTGCGTTCCTGCGTCTTTCCGCCAGTCTGCCCCGTGTCCTTCGGCGGCGTCATCCTGTTGGCCTCGTCACCCAGCATCCACTCTTCCATCAGCTCGCTTCTTGTCGCAGGGGCGCCCTGCTTTTTTGTTCTGATAGGCAGATGTACCTTAAACCTCGTAAAAAGAACTGTGCTTCACTGATAAGTGACGCTTGCCCGTTTCAGGTTCACCTGTGCGTGATCGAAAGGAAAACGCAGAATCTTAGGCGTGCAAAGTTGACTTGAGGCGGCATGGCCCTTATAAGCGCGCTCGACCGGGACATGCATTCGGACCCAAGGCTGGAAAAGCCGCGCTCTTCATGGCGCTTCGGGTGCTTCCTCCAAAGAATTTAAAAAATGAACAAGGGCCGCGCTCTTAGCCGCGCGGGGAAGAACAATGAAGCGTACGTATCAACCGAGCCGTCTTGTCCGCAAGCGTCGCCACGGCTTCCGCGCACGTATGGCCACCAAGAATGGCCGTCAGGTGCTTGCTCGTCGCCGCGCGAAGGGTCGCAAGAGCCTCAGCGCCTAATCGGCGACCAGCCCGCAGTGCGCCGGGTTGGCGGCGACTGCCAACACCAATCCGCCGCTATGGACACTTTGAAAAAGCGCTCCGAATTCCTGGCGGTCGCCAAAGGCGGCCGGCTGGGCCGGCGCGCTTTTGTCGTTCAGGGCTTGAACCGCGACAGCGACGACGCGTCGCGGGTTGGCTACACGGTTACCAAGAAAACCGGCAATTCGGTTATGCGCAGCCGCATAAAGCGGAGGCTTCGAGCCGCCGTGGCCGAACTTGCGCCCGAAGATATCCCGCAAAAGGCGGATTTCGTGCTTGTCGCTCGCGACAGCGCACTCACTCTTCCCTTTGAAAAAATCGTTGCAGACCTTAAGTCTGGCCTGAGCCAGGTGCTGGATCCGCAAACGCCGCGCGGACGGGGAAAACCGCGCCGGCAGGGCTCGCAGCCCAATCGAAACAGCGCAGGAAACAGGGGTAAATCCAGTTGATTTCTGAAAACCGCAACACGATTCTCGCGATCGTTCTGTCCCTGATTGTTCTGCTCGGCTGGCAATATTTCGTTGCCGCGCCTCAGTTGGAACGCCAGCAGGCCGAACTTCAGGCCCAGCAGGAGGCCGCTCAAAAGGCCGCGACCGGCACAACAAACCCGGATGCACCGCAACCGACCGGTTCGCAGGGCGCCAACACCGCGGCACCGGCGGCCGAGCAACAGGCCGCCTTTGCCAACCGGGATACTGCGCTTGCCGCTTCCCAGCGCGTGACCATCGATACGCCCAGCCTTGAAGGGTCGCTCAATCTGAAAGGCGGCCGCCTCGACGATATCCGGCTGAAGGACTATCACGAGACCGTCGACAAGAGCAGCCCAACCATCGTGCTGTTCTCACCGTCCGGCAGCCCCAAGCCCTACTACGCTGATTACGGCTGGGTCGGCGATCCGGGTTCGAACATCGCCCTGCCCGGCCCGGATACCATCTGGTCCATCGACGGCGAGACGACACTGACCCCGTCGACACCCGTGACACTGTCCTGGGACAATGGTGCGGGCCTCACTTTCAAGCGCACCTTCTCTGTCGACGACAACTACATGTTCACCGTCAATCAGGCGGTCGAAAACACTGGCGCCGACGCGGTAACGCTCTATCCCTACGGCCTGATCGCTCGAAAGGGCATGCCGGAAACCAAGGGTATCTACATTCTCCATGAAGGTCTGCTCGGCGTCTTCGGCGCGGAAGGCCTCAAGGAAGTCGATTACGACGATCTGATGGAAGAAAGCTCCATCCGGCCGGCCAAGGTCGATCAGGGCTGGCTCGGCATCACCGACAAGTACTGGGCCGCGACGCTCATCCCGACCCCGGGTCAGGAATTCCAGCCGGGCTTCAGCCACTCCGCCACCACCGACGTCTTTCAGGCCGACTATCTCGGCAACGGTGTGACCATTGCAGGCGGTTCGACCGGCGAAAGCAGCTCGTATCTGTTTGCCGGCGCCAAGGAAACCAAGGTTCTCGACGGTTACGAGGAAGCGCTCGGCATCGAACGGTTCGAACTCCTCATCGACTGGGGCTGGTTCTACTTCCTTACCAAACCGATGTTCTTCGCGATCGACTGGTTCTTCCACCTGTTCGGCAACTTCGGTGTCGCCATCCTGGTCGTCACCGTTATCGTCAAGCTGATCTTCTTCCCGCTGGCCAACAAGTCCTACGTCTCCATGAGCAAGATGAAGCTCGTGCAGCCGCAAATGACGGAAATTCGGGAGAAATATTCCGACGACCGGCAGAAGCAGCAGCAGGCGTTGATGGAGCTCTACAAGAAAGAGAAGATCAACCCGCTGGCCGGCTGTCTGCCGATCCTGGTGCAGATCCCGGTGTTCTTCGCACTCTACAAGGTGCTGTACGTCACCATCGAAATGCGCCACGCGCCGTTCTTCGGCTGGATCCAGGATCTTTCGGCACCGGACCCGACCACCATCTTCAACCTGTTCGGCCTGATCCCCTGGGATCCGCCGCAGATGCTGATGCTGGGCGTCTGGCCGCTGATCATGGGGATCACCATGTTCATCCAGATGAAGATGAACCCGGCTCCGCCCGATCCGACCCAGCAGATGATCTTCACCTGGATGCCCGTGATCTTCACCTTCATGCTGGCCTCTTTCCCGGCCGGTCTGGTGATCTACTGGGCATGGAACAACACCCTGTCCGTGACGCAGCAGTATGTGATCATGCGCCGTCAGGGAGCCAAGGTGGAGCTCTGGGACAATCTGGGGGCGCTCTTCAAACGCAAGAAGCCAGCTCCCGACGACAAGAGTTAGTCCTCTGGCAGTTGCCTGAAAACAATAAGCCCCGCCAACCGGCGGGGCTTATTCATTGAGAGGCCGGTCATCGAACCTTTTGATGTTCTTATGATGCCCCCCTGGCTTCCGTCGGCAGGACATTGCCGACTTTGTCCCGCTCCGCCTGTCGAGTGAATGTTCGGTATGGAAATGACCGGCAAGAGTTCGCCATTTCTCGACAAGACCCAGCGTTGACCACTTCAAGGCCCATGCGAGCGCAGTGACGGGCGTCACTGGCCATTTGGCTCTTCTTCCATCAAATTGTCTGCCAGAGACGCAACAGCTTGTGCGGCCGGGTGCTCGCAGCCGAAAGCGCCTGCTCAATACCCGGTGACACAAGCAAGCCAGCCAACACCTGAAACAGAAACCGGCACACAGCAAAGCGTGCGCCTGATCCCTTTTGTGCGGCCGCAAGCATGGCCACATCGTGGAGAACGTGAACATGTACGCAGACTACGACGCCTTCAAAGCAGCGGTTGAACCTCACTGGCAGCGTTACTGGGACGACAACGCGTGGGTTCAAAGCTGGTCCAACTGGCAGGATCGGGACAAAATGGACCAGTTTTGCCAGGCTGCTTACAATCTCTACAGGGCTGCCGCAAATAACCGATTGCCATACACCTTGCTTGGCGGCACCGGTATCCGGATGTGCAAAAACCTGATCGCAAACTTCGGTGTCACCGCTGCCAGCGGCATCCAGGAAGACGTAACCAGGAAGCATGTCCAGACGGAACAAAGAGCCCGCAACGTAGGCAAGGGCACGCACACGGACGCGGACAGGAATATCATCCCTTCCGTGCCCGTCATAGGCGGCGCCATCCTGAGTGAAAAGAAGTGGACGCCTCTTCTCAACGATGCACTCATCATCGGTGCGATCACTGCCCACAAGACCTTCAGTCTGACGCTGGAAACCGCTGAGGCCGGGCTTTTTCGCCAGTGCGGCGAGGATTTGCTGGACGAAGAGGTCCCGAAACTGCAGAAGATTCTGCCGCATGTGACCAACCGGAAAGCTGCAGAGCACCTTGTGAAGGGAACCGTGGACTATCAAAAGAACCACTGGAAGGAGTTCATGAACCGGAACGCCGGCATGTTCTGGACCTTCGGACAGTACACGGACAGACACACCAACAGGAAAGCATCATTCCAGAACCCGCGTGTGCTGGCGCGCGAACTGCTTGGCCTGGCGTTTTTCGGCTATCAGCCTGCGTTCGGACAAGGTGAGCTCTATTTCAAGCCACCGCAGGACAACGCCCCGGACCCGACATTCCAAGCCTATGTGAGAGGGCTTAATGATATCGGATTTCACGAAGGCAACAGACACACACGCATCAGGTTGATGTCGAGAATCTCCGAATTCCTGTTCAACGACCCGAGGGCAGTCCAAATGCCGCAGGACAGGGCTTTTGGTGAAAGGCGTGTCGACGCCCGGGTTCGCATTCCCACCTGAACACGACTCCAGAAACCGGCACCACCTGTCCGGTCCACTTTCGACGGGGTTCTTGACCGACCCGAAGAACCCCACTCAAGCAGGTCTTTTCAAGTCGTCGCCTACCACACATCCCCGCAGCCCTCGATGTGAAAAACGCAGGCAAGTGCCGTCTTTAGGCCTCGTTTCCATCATGACAGTGCCCGCTTTGCCCGACACGGTTCGAGATATGTTTCCGGAGGTGTCCCTTGCGCGTGCTCAAAATCCTTTCCGCCCTCGTCCTGCTTCTGACTGCCGCCGCCTTTGTTTACGGATTTGCCGGTTATCTCGATGCCCGAGCCGATGCCTTTCGCCTGTCCGCGCGCGCCGACAGGCTGATTGCCGGCGGCCGAGGCGGTGTCGATCTTGGGCAAAGGCAACTTGCGAAATTGCTGCAGGTCGAGGATCCCGGCTTTGTGGACCATTCCGGTGTTGATCTATCCAGTGCCGGAGGCGGTCTCACCACAATTACCCAATCGCTTGCCAAACGCGTCGGTTTCGAAACATTCCAGCCCGGTATCGCCAAGATCCGGCAGACTGGTTACGCAATCGGGCTGGAACATGAGCTTACAAAGCAGGAAATTCTGGCTCTCTGGCTCGACACCCTGGAAATGGGCCATGGGCCTGACGGTTGGATGACCGGGTTCTTCAGGGCAAGCAATGCCATTTACGGGAAAGCTCCGGCAGAGCTTTCCGAGAGGGAATTTCTCTCCCTTGTCGCGGTCCTTATCGCCCCGTCCACATACCATCTTGGAAAAGACGATCCGAAACTTGAAGACCGAGTTGCGCGGATCGAACGCCTGATTGCCGGCAGTTGCACACCGCTGGACAATGGCGACGTCTGGCTGGAAGGCTGCAGGGACAAATAGACAAGCCCTAAAACGTTCCACCTTGACCGGCGCCGGAACCTCGTGTTTTTATCCGGCACCTTGACGCGAGGCTCTCGCGTCTTTCAACCGATCCCGTTTGGAGTGCCTGGACCAATGATCCGATAAAGCAAGACCTGATCCGCAAGGCGAAGCCGCTCACCGGCAGGTCAACCGCGTCCGACACGCGTTTTCCAGTTTCCCTTGTTTTCTTGCTTTTAAGGAGGCCCCATGCACGGCCCGTCCCCCGACACGCTCCATCCCTTCAATGGCGAACCGCACACGGTTTACCTGAAAAACGTGATCACCCGCCCTACCATCGAAGTGGGCGACTTCACCTATTACAACGATGAAAACCACGCGGCCGAGTTTGAAAGCCGCAATGTGCGCTATCACTTCGACTTTGTCGGCGACCGGCTGAAGATCGGGAAGTTCTGCGCGCTGGCGCAGGGAACGACGTTCATCATGAGTGGTGCCAACCATGCCATGACGGGTTTTTCGACCTACCCTTTCAACATCTTCCAAAACGGTTGGGAACAGGGCTTCGATCCTGCGACCATTTTCGACCACCTGAAGGGAGATACCATTGTCGGTCATGATGTCTGGTTCGGAACCAATGCAACAGTGATGCCCGGTGTCACCATCTGCTCCGGGGCAATCATCGGCGCGCACGCGGTGGTCGCGTCCGACGTCCCGCCCTATGCGGTGGTGGTCGGCAATCCTGCCCGGGTGGTAAAACTCCGGTTTGATGAAGCCACTATCGAACGGCTGCTTGAAATCGCCTGGTGGGATTGGCCGGCCGAGACGATCTCCCGGAACCTCGATGCGATCCGCGGCGCGGATATCGAGGCCCTGGAGGCGGCCGCGACAGGGTTGGGCAGTGAGTGTGATGCCAAACGAAACCGCGCCTGATCCGAACAGTCAGGCCGTGCGGACCAAAAGACCTGCAAGGCGTCCCTTTCAAATGGGTGCGCCTTGCGGGGTTGCAGGCTTGAGCCGGCACGCCAAAACTAGTGACGGTTGCTTTCAGGCAGGGTAGAAGGCGCTTATGAGCGAAGAACAAAAATATTCCGATGAAGACCTCGAAGCCGGCCGGCTGATGTTCTGCCGTCCGTGGGATTTTCTCACCAGCGTCACCGACATGGCCAACCTGCCGGAAGCGGCCGGAGCGGAGATCGCCTTTGCGGGACGGTCGAACGTCGGCAAGTCCAGCCTGATCAACGCGCTGACCGGACGCAAGGACCTTGCCCGGACTTCGGCAACCCCGGGCCGGACACAGATGCTGAACTTCTTCATTGCTCCCGAGACGCCGCTGACGATCGTCGACATGCCGGGATACGGCTATGCGCAGGCGCCCAAGGAACTGGTGGAAGCCTGGACCCAGCTTGTGTTTTCCTATCTGCGCGGTCGGCCGAACCTGCGCCGCGTGATCCTTCTGATCGACAGCCGTCACGGCATCAAGAAGAACGATCTCGAAGCGATGGAACTGCTCGACAAGGCAGCCGTCGTCTATCAGGTCGTGCTGACCAAAGCCGACAAGATCAAACCGCCGCAACTCGTTCGCCTCATCGAGGACACGAAGGCAATCCTGCGCAAGCGGGTCGCCGCCCATCCGGAGATTCTGGCCACGTCCTCGGAAAAGAACCGCGGTGTCGACGAACTGCGGGCGGAGCTGTTTCTTCTGGCCACCCAGTGACCCGTCACTCCTGCGCCGATTGTGAAGCCACTTCAAACCGGCTATAGCAGGGGACTTTCGCGAGACATTTCCCAGCCACGGTGAGTATTTCCGTTCCATGACCACGCCTGACACCGCCACACGCGCCAACATCATTGCCCATGCCCTGCCTTACATGCAGCGCTACGACAACAAGACCGTTGTCGTGAAATACGGTGGCCATGCCATGGGCGATCCGGAACTCGGCCAGGCCTTTGCGCGCGACATCACGCTGCTGCGCCAGTCCGGGGTCAATCCGGTGGTGGTTCATGGCGGCGGGCCGCAGATCGGCAAGATGCTGCAGCGGCTGAACATCGTCAGCGAGTTCAAGGGCGGTCTGCGCGTCACCGACAGGGCCACGGTGGAAGTGGTCGAGATGGTTCTTGCCGGTTCGATCAACAAGGAAATCGTCCAGCTGATCAATGCCGAAGGCGGCCGCGCGGTCGGACTGTGCGGCAAGGACGGCAACCTGGTGACCGCCCGCAAGCTGACCCGGACCGTGGTTGATCCGGACAGCAACATCGAAAGCGTTCTCGATCTCGGCTTCGTCGGCGAACCGGACAAGGTCGACCCGACCGTTTTGAAGCTGGTGCTCAAGGAAGACATCATTCCGGTTGTCGCCCCGGTCGCCCCGGGCGAAGACGGCGAGACCTACAACATCAACGCCGACACCGCTGCCGGCGCCATTGCGGGCTCGCTCAACGCCAAACGGCTGCTGTTCCTGACGGACGTGCCCGGCGTTCTGGACAAGGACGGCAACCTGATCAAGCAGCTCACTGTTGCCAAGGCGCATGAGCTGATTGCCGACGGCACCATTTCCGGCGGCATGATCCCCAAGGTCGAAACCTGTATCGAAGCTTTGGACCGCGGCGTTGAAGGCGTTGTCATCCTGAACGGCAAGGTACCGCACGCGGTGCTGCTGGAACTGTTCACCGACGGCGGCGCAGGGACGTTGATCCGCCCGTGACAGGAAAACGCCCCCTGCCCTACGAGGGCCCGCAGGCTCATCGCCGCGACCTGAGGATCTTCAAAGGCGTCGAAGCCTGGGTCTTCGATCTGGACAATACGCTCTACCCGCACGAGAGCGACCTGTTCCCGCAGATCAACGAGCAGATCTCGCGCTATGTGCAGAAGATCCTGAACCTGCCGCCCGATGAGGCAATGGCGCATCAGAAGGAACTCTATCACGAGTTCGGCACGACCCTGCGCGGGCTGATGACCAACCACGCCATCGACCCGGACGATTACCTGCGTTTCGTCCATGATATCGACTATTCGACCCTGAAACCCGATCCGGACCTTGCAGCCGCGATCGAGGCCTTGCCGGGCCGGAAGTTCATCTTCACCAACGGCGACCGCCCACATGCGGAACGCACGGCGGCTGCGCTCGGCATCGCGGATCATTTCGAGGATATCTTCGACATCGTCTCGGCGGATCTTGTGCCCAAGCCCAACAAGGTCACCTACGAACGTTTCCTGGCACATACCGGCGTCGCGCCGGCACGTGCTGCCATGTTTGAAGACCTGGCCAAGAACCTGAGCGTGCCGCATGCGCTTGGCATGTGCACGACGTTGATCCTGCCGACCGGCACGCGGGACGTGTTCCAGGAAACCTGGGACATGGAAGGCGAACCCTATCCGCATGTGGATTTCGTCACCGACGAACTGACCGGTTTCCTGAAGGCCGTGCTTGGCGCCATCAGCTAGCGCCCGACCGCAGGTCAGCCCGCAATATTGCAGAAAACTGTGAAGGCACTGCACAGTTCCTGCACATCGCCAGATGCATAGAAGACCTGCCGGCCGCTTGCGGACCGGCCGGTATCTTCAGCTGAGGCGTTACATGTTACCCACCGGGATCGTCCAACCTCTACAAACCCCCTCCCGTCCAGGCTCCGGAACGGAAAGGCTCATAAATCACCTCCTGCACAGGCTGCGTCCGATCTTCGGCAAGGGCCTGTTCGGTCTGGCGGCGACGGAGTTTCTCGCCTTCGGCCTGAAGCAGGCCTATGCCTGCATCTTCGGCGGCCTGTTGCTCGCAATCATCCTTCTGACGCGGTTCGTCTATCCGGAAGACGCCGCACTCAGTCGCTACGACTTCCTGTTTCTCGCGGCCCTCGGTCTTCAGATCGCAATGCTGGCCACGCGTCTGGAAACGCTGGACGAAGCCAGGATCATCCTGATCTTTCATGTGGTCGGCACGGTCATGGAGATTTTCAAGACCTCCGCCGGGTCCTGGATCTATCCGGAGGAAAGCCTGTTCCGCATCGGTGACGTGCCCCTGTTCACCGGGTTCATGTATGCCTCCGTCGGCAGCTATCTCGCCCGCGTTTCCCGGATCTTCCACTTCGCCTATAGCGGCTATCCGCCCTTGTGGACCACATGGCTGTTCGCGCTCGCGATCTACGTGAATTTCTTCAGCCACCATTTCATCATCGACCTGCGGGTTGGCCTTTTCGTCTTCTTGTTTTTGCTCTTTGGACGAACCTGGGTCCATTATTCGGTGTTCCGCTACAGGCACAAGATGCCGCTGGTGCTGGGCTTTTTTCTGGTCGCCCTGTTCATCTGGATTGCGGAAAATATCGGCACTTTCGCCCGCGCCTGGCAGTACCCCGACCAGGCCGATGCATGGACACTGGTTTCAATCGCAAAGTTGAATGCATGGGTGCTTCTGATGATCATTTCCTTTGTACTGGTCACGCTTGTGAACAGGCCGAAAAGGGAAAGTTCCGCCGAAAAAGCCTGACCCATCTCGACAGGGTCTCCGGGGTTCATTATTGAAGAATATTCAACTTTCCGGAGATCGACCATGGCGTCCCTGCGTGCGCTACATGCCTTTTCCCTGCTGGCCCACCACGGGCGTGCGTCGCTTGCGGCCGAAAAGCTCGGGGTTTCGCCTTCGGCGCTGTCCCACCTGATGCGCAAGCTGGAAAACGAGCTTGGTGCGACGCTGGTCAACCGGGATGGGCGCGGGCTCACCCTGACAGAAGAAGGACAGCGCCTGGCCCTGAGCATGGGCGATGCCTTCGACCGCATCGAAGAGGCTGTCGACAGCTTCCGTCGGCGCGGCCGGACGGAGCTGAGGATCAGCACCGTCTCGACCTTTGCCACCCGCTGGCTGATCCCCCGCTTGCCGGATTTCCAGGCGAGCCAGCCGGATGTGGAACTGCTGTTGTCCGCGTCCACTCGCATGGTTGATCTCGATCGCGAAAACTACGATTGCGCCATACGGCTGGGCACCGGCAACTGGCCGAGTGTCGAGAGCCACCTCTTGTGGAAGGAACACCTGGCGGTGGCCCTGGCACCCGGCCTGCTGCGTGGCAAGGATGCCACCGACACATCCGTTCTGAGCGGCCTCAGGCTTCTGCACAGCGCCTCGCGGCGTGGCGACTGGGTGCGCTGGCTGGAGGAGGCCGGGCTCAGCCATTCCGACACGAAATCGGGAACCGTGCTGCAGAGCCGGGACCTTGCCATCCAGGCTGCCATAGCAGGGATGGGCGCGATCGTGATCGACAGACGCTTCGTCTCCCAGGAACTGGAGGCAGGACACCTGATCATGCCGGACTGGAAACTGGTTGAACTGGAGACCGGATACTGGTTTGTGCGCTCGCCCGCCCGCACCTTGACCCGCCCCGTGGCCGCCTTTCGGGACTGGCTGCAAACCACTGTCTGAACACTGCAATTGGCGACACCTGCTTGCCATCCTCTTCAAAAAGGCCCCATTATTTGCGCGAGCTGCCAGATAACCATTCAACACAATGGTCCGGCGCAGCTTTTCATGGGGATACTTTGGGGGAAGTATTATGCGTAAGGGGCTTTTGAGCGCCGTCTTGTTGGCGTTCTCATTTGTTTATTTTGCCGCCGCTGCCTTGCCGGCATCAGCGGAAACACTGCACTGGCGGTTCGAAAGCAAACATCCGAACATTGTCGATGTGGAACTCTATTCTGATACCCGCCGCGGACACGTCTGGCCGGGCAACAAGAAGATCTACGTGCTCGACGACTTTTCGACGAAGACGATCAACATATCCTGCCAGCGCGGCGAAAAGGTCTGCTATGGCGCCTGGGTGCGCAATCGCAACAATCTCTACTGGGGCGTGGGCTACAAGAACCGCAATCGCTGTTCCAACTGCTGCTACACCTGCAATGGCGGCCAGACCAAGGTGATCGTCCTCAATCCTTGAGGAACTGAAAGCGAAACGGCCAGGCGTGATGCCCGGCCGTTCCACCTGACAATTACCGACCGACGATCAGACGCCTTCGAGCGCGATCGCGATACCCTGGCCGACACCGATGCACATGGTTGCAAGGGCGCGCTTTTCGCCGCGCTGCTGCAGCTCCAGAGCAGCCGTGCCGGCAATGCGTGCGCCCGACATGCCGAGCGGGTGCCCGAGTGCGATGGCGCCGCCATTCGGATTGACGTGGGGTGCATCCTCGGCAATTCCAAGCTGGCGCAGGACGGCAATGCCCTGGCTTGCGAAGGCTTCGTTGAGTTCGACGACATCGAAATCAGTCGGCTTGATGCCGAGCCGTTCGCACAGCTTTTTGGTTGCCGGTGCCGGGCCGATACCCATGATGCGCGGTTCGACGCCTGCCGTCGCACCGCCGGAAATGCGGGCGATCGGCGTCAGACCGTACTTGCGGATCGCTGCCTCGGACGCAACGATCAGGGCTGCCGCACCGTCATTGACGCCGGACGCGTTGCCCGCGGTGACGCTGCCGCCTTCGCGGAAGGGTGCCCGCAGTTTGGCCAGAGCTTCCAGCGAGGTTGCGCGCGGATGTTCGTCCCTGTCGACGACAATCGGATCGCCCTTGCGCTGGGGGATGGTCACCGGCGTGATTTCCCCTGCCAGACGTCCGTTTTCCTGTGCTGCCGCCGCCTTTTCTTGCGAGCGCAGGGCAAAGGCGTCCTGGTCTTCGCGGGAGACGGCATAGTCTTCGGCAACATTCTCGCCGGTTTCGGGCATGGAATCGATGCCGTATTGCTTCTTCATCAGCGGGTTGACGAAACGCCAGCCGATGGTGGTGTCGAAAATCTCGTTCTGGCGTGAAAACGCTGTTTCCGCCTTGGGCATGACGAAGGGAGCGCGGGACATGGATTCCACGCCGCCGGCAATCGCCAGCTCCATTTCACCCGCCTTGATGGCCCGAGCCGCGCTGATGACCGCATCCATGCCCGAACCGCACAGGCGGTTCAACGTGGTGCCGGGCACGGTTTCCGGCAGCCCGGCAAGCAGCAGGCTCATGCGCGCCACGTTGCGGTTGTCTTCACCAGCCTGGTTGGCGCAGCCGAAAAAGACTTCCTCAACCGCCGCCCAGTCCATGTCCTGATTACGCTCCATCAGCGCTTTCAGCGGAATGGCGCCAAGGTCATCGGCGCGGACGGAGGACAGCGCCCCGCCGAAGCGGCCGATGGGCGTACGGATATAGTCGCAGATAAAGGCTTCAGCCATTTCACACCTCGGGAACAACAAGATCGGCGACAGCGCCGGGAACAAGAAGCTCAGCACCGGTCACCGCCTGAAGATCTTCAAGCGACAGTCCGGGCAGTTTTTCACGCAGCACGAAGCGGCCGTTCTCGATATCGATCACCGCAAGGCTGGTATAGACACGAGTGACGCAGCCAACACCGGTGAGCGGCAGCGAACAGCGCTTGACCAGTTTCGGCTGGCCGTTCTTGGTGACGTGGTCGGTGATAACGGCAACCCGCTTGGCACCATGCACGAGATCCATCGCCCCGCCGACGGCAGGCACACCCTTGGGGCCGGTCGACCAGTTGGCGAGGTCGCCGTTTTCGGCAATTTCATAAGCGCCCAGAATGGCCACATCCAGATGACCGCCGCGAACCATCGCGAAGCTGTCGGCATGGTGGAAAAAGGCCGCGCCTGGCTTCAACGTGACGGCTTTCTTGCCGGCATTGATCAGGTCCCAGTCCTCCGAACCAGGCTCCGGGGCCTGGCCGAAACCCAGAAGTCCGTTCTCGGTGTGAAAGATCGCCTCGCGTCCCTCTGGCTGAAACTGGGCGACCTTTTCCGGGAAGCCGATGCCGAGGTTCACATAGGCGCCGTCGGCAATATCCTGTGCCGCACGCCAGGCGATCTGGTTGTTTGAAAGCTTTTCCATCTCAGGCCTCCAGCGGATAGGCGGCATTGGCGCGGTTGAGGTCTTCTTCCTGCAGCGGATTGGCCACCTCAACGACCTTTTGAACGAAGATACCCGGCGTGACGACGACCTCGGGATCGATCCCGCCCGCTTCGACGATCCGGCTTGCCTGCACGATGGCCTCCGCGGCAGCCATGCACATCAGCGGATTGAAGTTACGGGCTGCCATGCGATAGGTCAGGTTTCCAAAGGTATCCGCTGTTTCGGCTTTCACCAGCGCAACATCCGCCTTCAGCCAGCGTTCCTGCACATACATCCGGCCGTCGAATTCGGCGACCGGCTTGTCCTTTGCCAGATCCGTTCCGTAGGAAGACGGTGTGTAGAAGGCGGGAATACCCGCACCGCCCGCGCGGATCCTTTCCGCCAGCGTGCCCTGGGGCACTAGTTCCAGCTCGATGCCGCCTGCCAGGTACATCTCGGTGAAGACCACCGGATCGGCAGAGCGCGGGAAGGAGCAGATCAGCTTGCGCACCATGCCCGCCTCGATGAGCGCGGCCAGGCCCACATGACCGTTGCCGGCATTGTTGTTGATGACCACGAGGTCCTTCGGATGCCCCGTCTCGCGATAGCGGTCGATCAGCGCGTGGATCAGCTCGATGGGAGATCCGGAGCCGCCGAAGCCGCCGATCATCACCGTCATGCCGTCCTCGATCCCCGCCACGGCGGTGGCAAGGTCGGAAACCGTCTTGTCCATCATTGTCTCCTTCTCGCGCATCACCTGAAGCGGCCGGCGCTTGCAAGAGGACAGGCTGTCTCCTGAACTCTGGGCCAGCCCGCCAACAGGCTTTGCAGTGCCAAAGGAGATAGCGACGGCAGGTGTCTTTCGTCCAACTGATTTGTGCGATATGCTTCATTTGTTTACATATCGCACAAATCGACATCAGATGAGACAAATCACATGATTGCGGAACGGGACATCATGGGGGGCCTGGCCAAGGGCTTGCAGGTTATCGAAACCTTCACCGCAGACAGTCCTCGCCAGTCGATCTCCGAGGTTGCGAATGCATCCGGCCTTGACCGGGCAACCTCCCGCCGCTGCCTGCTGACACTGGCGCACCTGGGATATGCCAACTGGGACGGCAAGTTCTTCACGCTGACCCCGCAGGTGCTGCGGCTGGGGACCGCCTGCCTTGCCACCATGCCCTTGCCCCGTGTGGTGCAGCCTCTGCTCGATCACCTATCGGAGCAGATCGGCGAAAGCTCGTCGGTGTCGATCCTTGACGGCGACGAGATCGTCTATGTGGCCCGCGCCGCCCGAACGAAGGTCATGTCGATTGCGCTGATGCCGGGTTCGCGGTTGCCGGCCCATTGCTCGTCGATGGGCCGCGTCATGCTGGCCGCTCTGCCGGAGAACGAGGCCAAGGCGCGGCTGGAGGCCATGACCCTGACTGCGCTGACACCAAAAACTCTCACCCGGGTGGACGCCATTCTGGCCGAACTTGCCAGTATCCGCAGCCAGGGCTTCGCGATGATCGATCAGGAAGTCGAACCCGGACTGTGTTCCATCGCGGTCCCGGTTCAAAATTCCCACGGCCACACGATTGCCGCGCTCAATGTCGGTTACGCCAGCACATCCGCCGCGCCGGAAACGGCAAAAACAAAGTTCCTCCCAGCCCTGCTGAACATCCAGACGGAGTTGAGCCCGCTGCTGACGTGAGCTGTATTTGAATGAGGAGCAGATGGATCTGCTTGCGAAACCTCTCCCGCCAGGTCGGACTTCCCCCGAGGTTGGCAATTAACCTTCTCTCTCACCCTCTCCGTCGTCATCCCGGCCAAGCGAAGCGCGAGCCGGGATCGGGGAGCCCCGGAAATTACTTCTTTGTACGCAAAACGAACGGTCTCCGCGCCCCGATCCCGGATCTTCGCTGCGCTTCGTCCGGGATGACGATGGAGAGGGAATCGTGAGCTGAGGAAGCCGGCGTCTGCCGCCGCCCCCTTTTTGATCACAGCGCATGACCACTTTGTCATTTCAGCCCCATTCAAGCCAATGACCGGACCTCTTGTTCCTCAGCCCGAACCGAGCCTGTCTTCGTGCCCGTGATCGCCTGCAGCATCGGGGCAAGTTCCGGGTGGCGAAACCTGAAACCTGCGGCGACCAGTTTCGCCGGCACCACACGCTGGCCGGCCAGCATCGTTTCCCGGCCCATGTCACCGAGCGCCGTCGACAATAGCCAGGCAGGCAGGCGCAGGAATGCCGGGCGGTGAAGCGCCTTGGCCAGAGCGCTCGTGAATTCCGCATTTCGAACCGGCACGGGTGCCGTAGCGTTGACGGGGCCGGACAAATTTTCATCGGCCACCGTGCGGGCAATGATACGGACCAAGTCGTCCCGCTCGATCCAGGACATCCACTGGCGGCCAGACCCCATCACCCCGCCGCCACCGAATTCAAACGGCGTCAGCAGCTTTGCCAGAATGCCGCCCTCGACACCGAGAACGAGACCGATCCGCAAGAGCACGACACGCACTCCGTCCCGCTCCAGCTTTTGGGCCGCCTGTTCCCAGCGCTCGCAGACTTCGTGGACGAAGGCAGGGTCGAAGTAGGCGTCTTCGGTCAGTGTTTCATCACCGCGCAAACCGTACCAGCCGATGGCGGAGCCGTTGATCAGGCAAGCCGGTTTGTTGTCAAGACGTCCGACCAGTTCCTGCAATGCTTCGGTCATTTGAACACGGGAGTCGATGATCCTTGCGCGTTTACGGCTGGTCCACAAGCCATTCGCGATCGGGTCTCCTGCCAGGTTGACGATGGCATCGAAGCGCTCGGCATTGTGGATCCGGTCAAGACTGGTGATCACACGAACAGGGTGTTCCAGGTCATCCGCCTTGCGCAGGTCTCGCGTGAGAACCGTGACGAAATGCCCCCCTCGCACCAGCGCTTCCACCAACCGCCGACCTATGAACCCGGTGCCGCCCGTCACAAGGATATGCCGGCGCGGTGGCAGGGCTGCAACCAGTCCCGCCGGATCTGGACCACCAAGCCTGTCGCTGCGCGCGGCCGCAAGCAGATCCCGCGCGCTGAAGAGCCCGACACCAAGTGCCGAAACCGTGGAAAGCACACTCCACCAGCCGTAGCTGACGGGCACCAGCGCGCTGGGGAGGAACGACCATTGCCACAGAACCGGCGCGGCCAGGACCAGGATCGCACCATAGTTCAAGGCCAGCAGCGTGTGGTTGATCCTTTCGGTCCATGGCAGCTTTCGGGTCATGTCTTCCTCGACAAAATCCCAAAGCGTGATCAGCACCTCGGCGACAAGGATTGCCGTCAACAGCATGGTGAAGACCCCATGCGGTTCCAGCCAGCCGAAGCAGAGGAAGATCACCGCGTAGAAGAAATTTCGCACACCGTGCAGCCGCAGTTCGGTTTTCTGCGACGGACGCCAAGCCAGGCGCTCGCTGCCTTCATGGTGCACGAGCGTATCGAATGCGCCCATCAATATCTGGATGGAGATCAACGTCCAGAGAACGGGATTATCCATGATCAAGTCTCCATGTCATGAAAGAGTGCATCCTGGTGAACCAGTTCACCGAAGACGCGGCTCTTGAGGGAAAGGGTGAACAGGAAACGGTCCTTGCCGAGATCCCGGTGCGTGATCGTCAAAGCTCCGGGCCGGAGCCAGGCGGGCAGCCGCAACCGCCACCGTCCGGCCTGCAGAAAATAGTGGTCGCTTTCGAAACTGAGACCGTCTGTGAGGGCATTCACCCGCAGTGCCATGCCAATCCCCGCACCGATATATTCCTCAATGCCGGTCGGGCCCTCGAACCGCTTGGAACTGTGGATCACTTGCGGAAAGCCAGAGCTACGCCCGTATTGGCGGATCCAGAACTGGCCATCGCTCGCAATATCTTCTGTGACGGTGACAACGGCAGGCTGGTTGAAAGAGGATCTGTCAAAGGGGAGTGGACCGCCGACAAGCCGCGCGAGCTGCGCCAGAATGCTTCCGGCAAGGTTCATCCGCATGGTCACGACCAGGCCTTGATAGACGACACTTGCCCCGCCGCTCAGACGTTTGCCGAACCGGCGGCGGACGGCCGCTGGCAGGCCATGCCAGGCGGCTTCTCCCAGAAGATCGCGAAAACGGCGATCGCCAGCTTCGGGCCGCTCCAGAGTGGCGCTTGCGTTTCGCATTTCCAATCCCTCCTGTTATGTCGGTTATTTCTGTATAAAGAGAAATTACTTGGCAAAAAATTTTGAGCCTGAAATCGGGCGGCAAGCCTACTGGCCTCTCACCCGATCTTATCTCGCTGTCCGGCACTTCCATGGGAGCTGCTGGTAAGGCGAAAACCTGACTCGCCCCAGCTGTCAGCCCTTCTTGCCGCCGATCTTGAGCAGCGAGAGAACCTTGTCGCCCATCTTCATCAAGCTGGCGAGTTTCGACTTCGGCACGCTCAGCATCTGCTCCGACCAGCGATCGGCGGTGGTCAGAAACTGGTGCATCTCCTGCATCCGCTCCAGAGCAACGGGGTCAAGCGTCTTTTCCTTTTCCGCCTGGCGCACACAGACATCGATAGCGCGGATCGCCGGATCGATCTCCCGTTCCTTGCGGCCCTTCGCAATCAGCAGCGCCATTTCCCAGACGTCGGTCTCGGCCACGAAGTGCTCCCGGCGATCCCCCGCGACAGGCACTCTCTGGATCAGCCGCCATCCGACAAGTTCCTTCAGGGAGTTGGAGACATTGGACCGGGCAATGCCGAGTTCCTCGGAAATCTGCTCCGCATTCATCGGCACCGGGCTCAGGAACAGCAATGCATGGATCTGCGCTACCGAACGGTTGACGCTCCACTGGCTGCCCATGTCCCCCCAATAGAGGATGAACTTCTCTTTTGCCGACGGATCGGCCTTGTCGGTAATTTCTGTCATGACAGAAATTTGTGACGAAAATCGATTGATGTCAATGGCGAAGTTCGCCAGGGGATGCGGCGCGTGTCAAAAACTCAGCAAGACTGTCCGTCAGCGCCCGCTTGCGTGAGGCTCCAGATCGACACGGCCTCTGCCGGGCGTGCCAGAACCCCGGCCTGGAACAGGGGCATTCATCCCGGATCCGGCGCCACCTTTCTCGTCTGCGCTCACCGATAGAGCTTCTTCCAGCACGGTCAGGCGGTCGAGAATGGCTTCGCGTTTCGCTTCAAGATCGGCGCTGAGCCGGTCGATGTGCTCAAGCTTTTTCAGAAGCTGCGGAATACCGCCTTCGCAAGGCCCGGATCCTTCGTCCGACAGACAGGCGGCCATCGCACGAACTTCGCGCGTCGAAAAACCCGTGGCAATGAAATCGCGGATCCGGGCGGCACGGCGCAAGTCCGCGGCACTATAGCTGCGATAGCCGTTTTCCGAACGGCGAGCTTCCATCAGGCCCGACTTTTCATAGTGTCGCAGCATCCGTTCCGTAATGCCAAGCCGTTCGGCTGCTTCCTTGATCTGCATGTCGCCCCCTTTCAACACCGGACTAGGGTGTGGACCCTAGCACCTTGACACTAGTGTCAGGGTCAAGCCCTGTTTTCCCGGAAGTGCTCGCTTCAGGCCTTCAAGTGGCGAGGGGCCCCCTCCCCATCAAGGGGAGGATGCCCATATTTGCCCTTGGTCGCAAATGCTCAGCCTGCCTGGCCCCGAAGCGACCAGCCACCGTCAATCGTGATCACCTGTGCGGTGAGCCACTCGTTGGCGGAACTGCCGAGCTGCAAGATCCACGGCACAAGATCGGAGGTCAGTCCGCGCCGTCCCATCGGAACCTGAGCTGCTTCTGTTTCCTCGATGGTTTGCGCGACTTCCGGCGGCAGGCCCATCATGCCCGTGAGAGCGCCGCTCTTGACGGGACCGGGAGAGACGGCGTTCACCCGTACTCCGTCGCCTGCAAGCTCGATGGCCCAGGACCGCGTCAGATGCTCAAGCGCCGCCTTTGTGGCCGCATAGTGCGCCAGGCCCGGCGCCGCATTCTGGGAAACAGCCGTACCGATGTTGACGACAGCCCCCTTGCTGTCCCGCAAGGCCGACTGGGCCTCCTTCAACAGAAGGGACGGCGCAACGATATTCACCGCACAGATTTCCGAAAGCGTTTCGGCATCATAGGACTCGATGGGCAGCGGTTTGCCCGCGCCCGCATTGTTGACGACAAGATCCAGGCGGCCCCATCGCCCCAGTGCTGCCTCGACAGCGCGCCGGCTGCCTGCCGGGTCGGCACTGTCGGCTTGCACGGCCTCGATTGCCTCGCTCTTGCCGGCAACACCGGCAAGCTTTGACGCATTACGTCCGGTGATGACAACATTCGCCCCCTGCCCGGTCAATGCCAGCGCGGTGGCCTCTCCAATTCCGGAGCTTCCGCCTGTTACGATGGCAACCTTGCCCTGCCAGTTTGTCCGTTCATTCATCTTGGCTTGCTTTCCTGAATTAACACCTGCGCATTGCGCGCCAAGCCGGTGTTAGCCGGTTGACGTTAGTGTCAGGGTCAAGCCCGATTTATTGAAAAAATACCCGCGTCAGGCTGGGTGCTGCTGGACGCTGAGGCCGCCATCGACAGTCAGGCAGGCGGCGTTCATGAAGGGGCATTCGTCGGAAATCATGAAGACAGCCGCCCTGGCGATTTCTTCCGGCGTGGCGATACGCCCGCCCGGATGCAGTCGCAAGGTCTCCTGCCGGGCCGCCTCGGGATCGGGAAAACTGTTCCAGTAATCGACCACCTTCTGGGTCTGGACATAGCCCGGCGCCAGGGCATTCACCCGGACATTCCGTGCGGCATATTCCAGCGCAAGAGACTTGGTAAGCCCCAGTAGGGCGTGTTTGGCAAGCGGGTAGGGAAAGGTGTGCGGGATGATGGTGAAAGCATGCGTGGAGGCAATGTTGAGAATGACCCCGCCATCCTGTTCAAGCAGACCCGGCAACACGGCTCGGGCGCAATTCCACGCCCCCTTCAGGTTGACGTCGAAGCAGCGGTTCCAGTCTTCATCGCTCAGGGACAAAGGCTCGTCGAAGACATTTACCCCGGCATTGTTGATGAGCGCGTTTAACGGACCGATGGTCTGCTGCGCGCGAGCGACCACAGCGGCAACGTCATCCGTGTTCGTGATGTCTCCGGCAAGAGCCGTCAGATACTCTGCCTCCCCGCCCAGATCCGCAACGCTACGGGCAAGCAGCGCTGCGTCCCGGTCCATCAGAACCACGGCAGCGCCTTCGCCGAGGCAGGCTCGGACGATGGCAAGACCAATGCCCTGTGCGGCGCCAGTGATCAGGATACGCTTTCCTGAAAGCCGATCAGCCATTGTTCTTCTCCCTGGTCTCCGACACATGCAGAAATGTCATCTTTATCGTTCCCGCCAGTTCCTCCCCCGGCTCCAGAACGCTCAACCCACCGAGATCCGGCAGATTGTGACCGTTCGGCAGATGGCTCATGGGTTCCAGACAGACAAAGTCTGCAGGTGCCTGCGGGGCAAAGATCATCACCACGTCGAACACCGGATCGCAGCTGAGATCAAGAGCGAGCTCAATATCCGGCCAGTGCAGCCGGGCCTTGCCGGAAAAACCGTCGAAGGCATTGTTGATCCAGCGCGGCGGCACGATACGTGGCATCGAAAAATCGAGTTCGGAAGGAATGTGCTGCAGACCGTCCGGAAGATGTCCCTCGCCTTCCCGCCACATGTTTTGCACCTTCGTCTGCAAGGTCATGTCGGGCGCTCGCCGGAAAAACGGATGAAACCCGATGCCGAACGGCAGGGCCTTTTTGCCGAGGTTCGTCACGCGAAGGCTCAGGGACAGGCAGTCCTCTTCCAGATGAACCTTCTGGTGCGCCTTGAAGGCGTAGGGACTATGGGAGGGTTGCTCCCTGACCAGGTCCAGCTCAAGCGAATTGTCGGTCTTTTCCGTCAGGTTCCAGGTATCCAGCCAGCCGTCACCATGCAGAACAAGCGGTTCGTTGGTGTTGGGCTGAAGCGTAAAGCTCTCCTCCCGGAAGGTGAAGCAATTGCCGGCGATCCGATTTCCGAAGGGCACCAGGGGAAAACAGGCTGCCTTCCCCTCCGGTCCACCGGCAGCTTGCAGGATCGGCGTGCCTCGCCACGCGGCCTGGACAATTGAACCTCCCTCCGGGCTGGCGGAGACCACCAGATCCCCTTGCGCGAGCGTCCAGTCATGCCCGGCCTCCACGAACATCAGCGGCTTGCTGTGGAGCGCAGGTTGTCGAGAAGAACTGCGATGAGCAGGATCAGGCCACGCACGACATACTGGTAGAAGGCCTGAATGTTCAGGAGGTTCATAACATTTTCGGCAATGCCCATGATCATGACGCCGACAATGACACCCGTCATGGCGGCGCGGCCACCGGCCAGGGAGACTCCGCCGAGGACACAGGCGGAAATCACCGAGAGTTCAAGGCCGGTGGCTGCATTCGGTTGGCCGGATGTGATGCGCGAGGCAAGCATGATGCCTGCAACAGCGCAGATCAGGCCCTGCAAGGCAAAGATCCAGATCCGCATGGACACCACATTCACCCCGGCAAGACGGGCCGCTTCCGGATTACCGCCAATCGCCAGCGTGTTCTTGCCGAAGACCGTGCGGTTCAGCAGAAAGCCGAAAGCGATGAAAAGCGCACCCATGACCCAGATCGGCGTCGGGATGCCCAGGAAACGGGACAGGGCGAGCTGGTAGAATCCGGGGTCGTTGATGCCGACGGCCCGGCCGTCGGACACAATCAGCGCCAGTCCCCGGACGATCTGCATGGTGGCCAGGGTTGTGATCAGCGCGTTGATGCGGAAACAAGCGATGACGAAGCCGTTGACCGCCCCCACCAACGCGCCGCTAAGCAAGGCTATGATGAGCCCCATCACGATGGAGCCGGTCATGTTGGAAGCAATGACGGCGATCATGCCGGTGAAAGCGACCGTCGATCCGACCGAAAGGTCGAAATCGCGCGAAGCGAGGCAGAACATCATCGTGCAGGCGACAATGCCGATTGTCACCACCGACTGCAGCAGGCCGAGGATGTTGCGCTCGGTGAGAAAGTTGGGAACGGTCAGGGAAACGATTGCGAAGGCCACCGCGAAGATGACGACCAGGCCCTGGTCTCCGAGCAAAATTTTCTTGAGAGAATTCATCTGAAACGGCCCCGTTCACACCGTGTGGGCAGCATTTCTGTCCGGCAAGGCCAGGGTCAGAATGTTGCGCTCTTCAAAGGTTTCCCGCGCGAATTGGCCGACCATGCGGCCTTCGCACATGACGATGATGCGGTCGGAAATACCCATCACTTCGGGCAGCTCGCTGGAAACGACCACGATGGCCATACCGCCTTCCGCAAGCTCGTAGAGGATGTCGTAGATCTCCGACTTGGCGCCGACGTCGATGCCGCGCGTCGGCTCGTCGACAATCAGCACCTTCACACCCTGTTCCGACAGCCAGCGACCCAGAATGACCTTCTGCTGATTGCCGCCCGAGAGATTGACGATGTCCTGCTTCCGCGATGGCGTGCGCACCTTGAGCCGGGCGATGAAGCGATCCGCAAGAGCTGCTTCCTTGCCAAGCTGGAGAATGCCGAAGGAGGACATGTGCCTGCGTGAGGAAATGGCTATGTTTTCCTCGATGGACCGCCCCTGGATAATGCCGTCGTGTTTCCGGTCTTCCGGACACAACACGAGTCCTGCATTGATGGCACCGCGCGGATTGTCCGCAGGCACTTCCTTGCCGTCGATGGTGACCGTGCCGCCGCGCCGCGTGTCCGCACCATAGACAAGGCGCATCAACTCGCTGCGTCCGGCGCCAATCAGGCCGAAGAAGCCCAGGATTTCGCCCTGCCGAACCGTGAATTCGGCCGGTCCGGGAAGCTTTTCACCGCACATGCCGGACACTTCCAGCCGCACCGGCCCGAACGACCGCTCACGCCAGCCCCAGATGTTGCCGATTTCACGCCCGACCATCTCGGCGATGATCTGGTCGCGGGTCACATTGGCAATGTCGGGGTGATGGGCTGCAAGACGGCCATCCCGCAAAACCGTCAGGCTGTCGCAGAGGTGGAAGATTTCCTCCAGCCGGTGAGACACATAGAGGATCACCGTGCCCTTGGCCTTCAACCGGGCGATCAGATTGAACAGGATCTCGCTTTCCCTGGAGGACAGGGACGACGTCGGCTCGTCCAGTGCGATGACCCGGGCCTCCATCATCACGGCCTTGGCGATTTCCACCATCTGGCGCGCACCGATGGACAGTGAAGCGACCTTGGCATTGGGATCGACATCGACGCCGATCTCCTCAAGCCGGTTGCGCACGGTCTCGACCAATCGCCGGCCTTCGAGGACGCCACCCCGGTTGGGAAACCGGCCCAGCCAGAGATTTTCCGCCACCGTCAGCTCCGGCACCAGCTGAAGTTCCTGGTGGATCACGATCACTCCGGCCTCGAAGGCATCGCGCACAGACCCGTAGTTCTGCTCGATCCCGTCGATGGAGATGGATCCGCTGTCCGCGGACTGGTCGCCGGAAAGCACCCGGATCAGGGTGGACTTTCCGGCACCGTTCTCGCCCATCAACCCATGTACGGCTCCCTTCTCCACCGAGAAGGAGATGTCCGACAGGGCCTGAACGCCCGGGTAGCTCTTGTATATGTTTTGTACTGACAGATAAGACATGACGCTCGCGCAACAGTTCCCCGGCGACCGCAAGACCGGTCGCCGGATCAGGTGTCAGTCGGGACGGATCACTCGATGCCCAGGTCCTTGCGCACGTCCACATAAGTGTCGCGCAGGGCCAGCGAGCCGGACGTCAGGATGAGCGGCTCCGGTGCCTTGTTGTTGGCAATCCACTCGTACATGTTGAGTGCGGTTTCATAACCGTGGCGCTTCGGCGAGATAATGACCGTACCGTAGAAACCGGTCGCGCTCGGTTTCTTGAACTCGTTGATGGCCGATTCAGCACCGCCGATGCCAACGCCAATGACGTTCTCAGCCGGGATGCCGACCGATTCTGTGGCCCGGACCGCGCCGAGAACGGCTTCGTCGTTCAGGCCGAAGGCAATCCACTTCTTCACGTCCGCGTGCTGGTTGAGCACGGTGGTGGCAGCGTTCAGGGCCGCTTCGGTATCGGTCTTGGCCTGGGGCGCGTCATAGATGTTTTCCGCGGGGAAGCCGGCAGCCGTCAGAGCTGCGATAGCGCCTTCGACCCGATCGACGGCCGTCGGAAGCTGGTCGTAGGAAACGCGGATCGCGCCCACTTCGGACATGTCCCAGCCGCGCGCCTCGATCTCGGCCGCAATGGACTGACCAACGGTCTCGCCGATCTTTACCGCGGAAATGCCCATGTGCGGCACGCTTTCGATGGGTTCGCCATCAGCGCCGACAAGTCGGTCATCCACGGTCATCAGCTTCAGGTCGTTGGCGGCTGCCTTGGCCACGATCCCCGGTCCGAGCTTCACATCCGGCACGCAGATGATGAAGCCCTGCGCGCCCTGCGCACCCAGGTTATCGATCGCTGCCTGAACCTTCTCTCCATCCGGTGCGCCGATTTCAACAAGGGTGAACCCCTTTTCCTCGGCAGCCTTCTGGGCAAACTTCCACTCGTCCTGGAACCAGGGCTCCTCCGGCTGCTTGACGACGAACCCGATTTTCACGTCAGCGGCATGGGCAGAACCGACGAGGGCAAGGGCCATCACTCCGGTCAGAACGGCTTTCTTCAACACACGCATTGCAGAACCTCCCAATTCATTTCGAGGCGCCCAGCCTCCCGGGGCGCTTCAACAGACCTACTGTGAATCATCATACCAGTCAATTGCCTTTGTATGATGTATCGGATAAGATTGCCCGACATTCGAAGACGGACAGTGAAACGCGCAGTTCGCGCAGAGCAAAAAATCCGCTAAAAATGCGGGATCTCATTCCGCCACAAACAGGGAGCAGGCCATTGGAAACGTTGAGGGAGGAGACAGCGACCGCTGATCAGAACAGTGGCAAGCGCCCTCGCGTGCGAAAGAATGTGACGGCTGCTCTGGCGGAAGACATCTGCTCTGAAAAATATCCGGTCGGCGCTCAGCTCCCCCGCGAAAACGACCTGTGCGAAATCTATGGCGTCAGCCGCACGGTCATTCGCGAATCCATCAAGGTTCTGGAATCCAAAGGCATGCTGCGGGTGAAGCCTCGCGTGGGAACCGTGGTGACCGACCGGGAGGACTGGAACATACTGGATGGGGAAGTGCTCGATTGGATCGGCCCCTTCATCCATGAGTTCGACCTGCTTGGATGCATCCTGGAAGCCCGGCGCACGATTGAGCCGGCAGCAGCGGAATTTGCGGCCAAACGCGCCACCTTGCAGGAAATTGCGGCGCTGGAAGCGGCCTGGTTGCGGATGCGCGACTCAAATTCCGACCCTGAAGCCTTCACCGAGGCGGACGTCGATTTCCATAGCGTGCTTATGGCCGCCAGCCACAATCAGGTGTTTCGGCGTCTTTCCAGTGCCATTCATACGGCCCTGCATTATACGCTGCATGCGTCCAACACCGCGGTGGAGAGCCGGGACCTTGCCATCGAACTGCATGGCGAACTTGTGGATGCCCTGCGTCTGCGCGATGCACCGCGAGCCCGGGAAGCCTCGAACCGGATGCTTGACCTGGCCGAGCATGACCTGACTGCGGCCCAGGCTGCTGCAGGGCGTGTCGATCTCTGACCACCCCTTCGCCTGCCGCCCGATGACTGCGCCTTTGCCGGAAGCTTACAGAATGAAGATCACCAAACTCACGACCTATATCGTGCCGCCGCGCTGGCTTTTCCTGAAGATCGAAACCGATGAAGGCGTCATCGGCTGGGGCGAACCCGTGGTCGAAGGCCGTGCCCTGACCACGGAAGCGGCTGTCCATGAACTTGCCGACTATCTCATCGGCAAGGATCCCTTTTTGATCGAGGACCATTGGACGGTGCTTTATCGAGGCGGATTTTACCGGGGCGGCGCGATACACATGAGCGCCCTTGCGGGCATCGACCAGGCCTTGTGGGACATCAAGGGAAAGGCTCTCGGCCAGCCGGTTCACTCGCTGCTTGGCGGCCAGGTGCGGGACAGGATCAAGGTCTATTCCTGGATCGGTGGCGACAGGCCTTCGGAGCTGGCACACAACGCCAGGCAGGTGGTCGAGCGCGGCTTCAAGGCGCTGAAAATGAATGGTTGCGCCGAGCTCCAGATCGTCGACAGCAACTCACGGCTGGACAAGGCTGTGGAGGCGATCGCGAGCGTGCGCGAAGCCGTTGGTCCGGACATCGGCATTGCGGTGGACTTCCACGGGCGGGTGCACAAGCCCATGGCCAAGGTTCTGGCGCGGGAACTTGATCCCTACAAGCTGATGTTCATTGAAGAACCGGTGCTTTCCGAAAACAAGGAAGCCCTGCGCGATATCGTCAATCACACCTCGACGCCGATTGCCCTTGGCGAAAGGCTTTATTCCCGCTGGGACTTCAAGTCGGTTTTGTCCGACGGCTATGTGGACATCATCCAGCCGGATCTGTCACACGCGGGCGGGATCACGGAATGCCGGAAGATCGCCGCGATGGCCGAGGCTTACGATGTTGCGCTCGCGCCTCATTGCCCGCTTGGCCCCATCGCCCTTGCCGCCTGCCTCCAGGTCGATGCGGTGTCCTACAATGCCTTCATTCAGGAACAGAGCCTCGGCATCCATTACAACAAGTCCAACGACCTGCTGGACTACATTACCAATGCCGATGTCTTCGCCTATGCGGACGGCTTTGCCGCCATCCCGCAGGGACCAGGCCTCGGCATCGAGGTGAACGAGGATTATGTCATCGAGCGCGCCAAGGAAGGTCACCGCTGGCGCAATCCCATATGGCGTCATGAAGACGGAAGTCTCGCCGAGTGGTGACTTGAACCACCTTGAATGAACCCTGACGGGGCGTCTCAGGACGCCTCGCGCCAGCGCTCCTCGCGAACGAATTCGATCAGCCTGTCCGAGGGCATCGCCGGTGCAAAGGCATAGCCCTGCAAGGCATCGCAGCCGAGGTCGCGCAGGATCCTGGCATGCTCCATGGTTTCCACGCCTTCGGCGACAACCTTGATGCCGAGCGACTGCCCGATTTCGATGATCGATGCCACCAGGCGGCGCTGGCCTTCCGAATGGGTGATCGGGATGACCAGCTGACGATCGATTTTCAGCCGTTTCGGACGCAGGTGAATGAGGCTGACGATGGAGGCATAGCCCGTGCCGAAATCATCGATCTCGATGTCGATGCCCATGTCCCGCAGGTGTTCGAAATTGGCGGCGATAAGATCGTTCTTGTCGTCCAGGAAGATGGATTCCAGAAGTTCGAACGACAGTGAACCGGGTTCGAAGGCAAGACCGTCGAGGCTCTGCATCAGATTGGCATCGTTGAGCCTGCCAGCCGACACGTTGACCGACATTTTCGGAATGTGGATCCCGGCCGCTTTCCAGCGCGCGGACTGCCACAGGGTCTGTTCCAGAATAATCCGGTCGATCAGGGGCACCACATTGAGCTCGTCCGCCGTTTTCAGAAATATGTCCGGTGTCAGAATGCCTTCGGTGGGATGGTTCCAGCGCGCCAGTGCCTCGACACCGGTGATCGCCAGCGTTCTCGCATCGAACTGCGGCTGGAAGTACGGCAGGAATTCCTGACGTTCCAATGCACACAGGATGTCGTCGGCAACCTGTTTGTTGCGGACGATTTCCGACTTCAGCGTGTCGGAGAAGAATTCGAACCGGTTGCGGCCGTTGCTCTTGGCCCGGTAGAGGGCAATGTCGGCATCGACCAGCAGGTGCCGGCCGTAGTCGCTCAAGGTCGTGTCGGCCATGGCAATGCCGATGGACACGCCGAAGCGGCATTGATGATTTTCGAAAGTCACCGGCTGACGCATCTGCTCGATGATCTTTTCAGCAAGGGCAGCCAGGCTTTTCTCGTCGGTCGGCTCGGTGATGGCAATGACGAACTCGTCACCGCCGATGCGGGCGACGAACTCGCTGGAACTGACGTTTTCCATCAGCACCGACGCGGCATGGGTAAGCATCGAGTCGCCGGCAGCGTGGCCAAGCGTATCGTTGATATGCTTGAAGCGATCGAGATCGATATGCAGCAGCGCCGTCGGCTTGTGCGGGGCCTGCTCGTCCAACAGCTGCCGGTCCAGGAACCTGCGGTTCGGGAGGCCGGTCAGACTGTCGTGCAGCGAATGATGCTCCATCAGCGCACGGGCATCTTCCAGTTCGCGGTTCCGGTCTTCGGCATTCTGCTTGGCGTTGAGCAACCGGGTCTTGAGCTGGAAGTCCCGGGAAACATCCCAGTTGACGCCCAGAATGTAACGTTGGCCGCGAGTGTTGGTGTGAACGGCGCCGATGGCCCGGATCCAGCGGGTGGAGCCGTCCTGAAGGATCACACGGAAGTCGGAATGATAAGTTCCGCCGGTGTCGATCGCATCCCAATATTCCTTTTCGGCCCGTTTCAGATCCTCCGGGTGCAGGCACTCGGACCAGACATCGTATTGCGACGTGTCGCGCCACTCCGGAATATCGTAAAGTTCCCGCATCCGGCTGTCCCAGGTCAACACACCTGTGTCCAGGTTCAGTTCCCAGATGCCTATCTTGGAGGTATCGAGGGCCAGCTTCAGGCGCTGAGACAGGCCTTCCATCTGCACCTGCCGGCGTCTCAGTTCGCGGATATGCCCGCGCCGCTGGTCGTAAAGCTGTCCGGCGATGAAGATCGGCAACAGGACCAGCAGCCCTCCGGCCAGCATCAGCAACCGGACTTTCCAGGCGTTGTCCGGCATTGCCGACCAACCGCCACGCGGGATCGCCGCAATCCGCCAACGCCCGGTCGGCAGAACCACTTCGGACAACACCGGGTTCTGGGACAGAATGTTCTCGTCCCCGAAGAAAACCGACTTGTCCGCCATGGTCGCATCGCGGCCCATGATCGCGATATCCACCGGGAGCGTGGCGTCCAGCAAGCCGCTGTCGGCATAAAGCCTGTCGGCGTCGACGACAGCAGCAACCAGCCCCCAAAGGCGCCTTGTGCCATCATCATTTTCGATAAAGACAGGGAAGCGTCCGACGAACCCCTTGCCCCCCTGCAAAAGATCGACGGGCCCGGCGAGCACCATCTCGCCTGAATTCACCGCCCGAAGGGCCGCATCACGCTGCTGCTCGTTTTTCCGGTAATCGAGCCCGATGGCCTTTTCGTTACCGGTCATCGGATACATCAGCCTGACGACAAGATCCGGTGCGCCGGCGACATTGCGAAGCTGCGAGTGATTGCCGATGAGACCGCTGGAAATCCGGCCGAACTGGTCCTGATCTATATCAGGCTGTGTCGCAATCAGCGCAACAAGCCCCCGGACAAGCTGCAGGTTGCTGTTGATGTTGCCTTCCAGCCGTGCACGGACAATGCCGAGTTGTTCGGCGACATTCGCGCGCGCACTCTGCAGATGCACGGACCGGTTCTGAACTTCCGCGAATATTCCAGCAGCAATTGTCACGGCAAGGGCAATGCCGATCGCCGCAACGCTGGCCAGGCTGGGCCGTGTCAGAATATGACTGGCTCCAATTCGGGAAAAAAATGTCTTCGGCATCTCATCTCGTTAGGTCGAGAAATCTCCAATGGCCAACGATCAGGACACCGCAGTCTTGGAGCTTATCTCAGAATAACCTTAAAAACGAAACAAATGCCTAAAGGTCACTTTACAGTTTGACTGAAGGGATTGAGCGATATTGCTTCAGAGCTTTTGGGCTGTTCTAACGTAGCAGGATAACCCCCACGACCGCCGCAACGATGAGCATGCAGCCGAAAATCTCGGACCGGGCGATCGCTTCCTTGAATACCAGCCATGACACCAGAAAGGTGAACACGAGTTCGACCTGGGCAAGTGCGCGCACATAGGCGACATTTTGCAGCGTCATTGCCGTGAACCAGCCGACAGACCCGGCCACGCCGGAAGCGCCAACCCAGACGGCTGCTCGCCAGGCGCGAAGGCTGGCGCGCAACTGGTCGGGTTCACGCAGCACCATCCAGCTTGCCATGACGATTGTCTGGAAAGCCGTTGCATAAACCAGCGCGTAGGCGGCCTGCATCGGCACCCCGGTGCCCTCCAGCGACAGTGAAGCCGTGCGGTAGGCGACGGCGGACGCTCCGAAAAAGGCAGCCGAGGCAAGACCGATCAACGCCGGACGTCCGACTAGCGACGTGCGGATGGCAGCCAGTGTCAACGGAACCCGTGCCAGGGAAATGACCACCACACCGATGACGCCGACCAGAATGCACAGCCCAGCCGCCAGGGAAATGTGTTCGCCGAGAACGACGAAGCCGAAGAGCGCAGCCTGGATCGGTTCTGTCTTGGAATAGGCGGTCCCGACGGCAAAGTTGCGGAAGGAGAACAGGTGGATCAGCAGAAACGTGCCGAGGATCTGCGCCAGACCACCCAGGGCACCGGCAATCAAAAGCGTTGGTGTCGGTTCAGGCAGCGGGAACTTGAACACGACGTGCAGCACGGCGGCATAGGCGATCGCGAAAGGCACGCCGTAGCCGAACCGCACAAATGTTGCCCCGGTGGTGCCAAGCTGACCTTTCAGGTGTTTCTGAAGGGCCGTGCGTAGGTTCTGGCAGAACGCTGCTGCAATGGTGATCGGGATCCATAATTCCACGGAACGTACTCTTGTCGATTTTGTTGAATTGATTTCACCCTAGCGATTTGGTCACCGCTTTAAACTGCCGTGATCGCAACCAACATTTTATTTTTTCTCAACTCATCGACCTGGACGACAGGTGTAATCCAACCAGCATTCCCCCGAGAATGGCGGCTTGTTTGACGGCTACAGGACATCTGCCGACCCTCCCGTGCTTGACAGCGCCTTGCCGGGCGGCTTAGGTCCGCGCCAGAAATGTTAACGCCCGGAGACCATCTGCCTGATGACCCACGATCTCGCTTCCCTGTCCAAGATCATCGTCGCCGCCTTCGAAGACCGTGCCGCCATCGACACCACGACCACCGGTGAAGTCCGGGACGCGGTCGAGGAAACTTTGAACCTGCTCGACCGTGGCAAGCTGCGCGTTGCAGAGAAAAAGGATGGCGACTGGGCGGTCAACCAGTGGGCCAAGAAGGCTGTTCTGCTGTCGTTCCGCCTGAACCCGATGGACATCATCAAGGGCGGCCCCGGCGACGCCACCTGGTGGGACAAGGTGCCGTCCAAGTTCGACGGCTGGCGCGGCATGGATTTTGAAAACGCCGGTTTCCGCGCCGTGCCGAACTGCATCGTTCGCCGCTCTGCCTTTATCGGCAAGGGCGTGGTCCTGATGCCGTCCTTCGTCAATCTCGGTGCTTTTGTTGACGAAGGCACAATGGTCGACACATGGGCGACCGTCGGCTCCTGCGCCCAGATCGGCAAGAACGTCCACCTGTCCGGCGGCGTCGGCATCGGCGGCGTTCTGGAACCGCTCCAGGCCGGTCCGGTGATCATCGAAGACAATTGCTTTATCGGCGCACGCTCCGAAGTGGTCGAAGGCTGCATCGTGCGCGAAGGTTCCGTGCTCGGCATGGGTGTCTTCATTGGCCAGTCCACCCGCATCGTCAACCGCATGACCGGCGAGATCACCTACGGCGAAGTACCGCCCTACTCCGTAGTTGTCGCAGGCTCCATGCCGACGTCCAGCGTGATGGGCAACGGCGAAGCCGCTCCGA
Organism: Roseibium algicola; assembly: GCF_001999245.1. Classification (NCBI taxonomy): domain Bacteria; kingdom Pseudomonadati; phylum Pseudomonadota; class Alphaproteobacteria; order Hyphomicrobiales; family Stappiaceae; genus Roseibium; species Roseibium algicola. Next base: position 1,653,219 of record NZ_CP019630.1, read on the forward strand.
ACCTTTACTGCGCCGTAATCGTGAAGACGGTTGACGAAAAGACCCGCTCCAAGACCGGCATCAACGAACTTCTGCGCGACTGACGCAGACCAGGGAGCGCAACGAGCGCCTTGATATCTGGAAATCCGGAAAGCCCCGCCCTAACCCGGCGGGGTTTTTCATGCGCCCCACAAAAGCCCGACCACCTGGGAAATCACGAGCGTGAGCAACACATCCAGGACGACGACGCCGATGGTCAGGCTCACAGTTGTCTGAAGCGCGATGCGGGCGACCTGATAGCGATACCAGATCACGACAAAGAGGCAGGTCAGCGACAACAAGACAACGATGCCAGGCGAGATAACGTCCAGAAGAAACAGGATGTAGGTAAACAGATACGGCACCGACGCGAGCAGGCTTGTCCAGTTGCGTACGACAATGAATGACACGTAGCGGTTCGAAATGCCTATCGGCGCTGCCAGCAACGCCAGCAACAACGGTAGTGCCAGCCAGTCGACGCCCATTCCCAGGAACTGGGCAAACCAGTAGCTACCGTTCGGAAAGGCATCGGGATGGTAGAGGTTCTCGGCGAAAAAGAGCCGCTTTTCCGCAAGGCAACTGACCACGTAAACCGGCACCAGCAGAAAGATGACGGAGAACGAACGCCAGAACCCCTGAATGGACTGGTCGAAAAACGCCATTCCTTCCGGACGGTTGCGCAGAAGCAACCAGGACCCGTCCAATGCCGCGCGAATTTCGACCTTGCTGATCAATTCCCGTCTGCTCCGGAAAAATAGCTGAAGAGGAATTTTTTGTAGATTGCTGCCAGCCGGTCAAGGTCCTCAACCGCGACACATTCGTCCACCTTGTGCATCGTCTGGCCGACAAGGCCAAATTCCACGACGGGGCAGTAGTTCTTTATGAAGCGGGCGTCTGATGTTCCTCCGCCCGTTGAAAGCTCCGGAACCCGGCCGGTTTCCGCTTCCACAGCCTTGCTCAGGGCTTCGATCAGGACTTCGTCCCGCGTCAGGAAGGATTCGCTGGCATCGCGCTTGAACTCCAGCCCAAGCGCCAGGTTTCCAAGGTCTACCGCTTCGAGCGTCTCGGTGATGCGGGCCTTGAGGCTCTCCAGCGTCCATTCGTCATTGTAGCGAATGTTGAAACGGGCTTCTGCCCGCGCCGGAATGACGTTGAAGGCCGGATTACCGACGTCGGCGGAGACAATCTCCAGATTGGACGGCTGAAAGCGTTCGTTGCCCTTGTCCAGTTCCAGCGCATCAAGCGCGGCCAGAAGGCGGATCAGGCCCGGGATCGGGTTGTCAGCCAGATGCGGATAGGCGGCATGGCCCTGGACACCCCGGACCGTGATGGTGCCGGACAGCGATCCGCGCCGCCCGACCTTGATGGCATCGCCGAGCACATCCGGATTGGTCGGCTCACCGACGATGCAGGCATCGAACACATGCCCTTGTTCCCTGGCCCACTGAAGCAGCTTGACGGTGCCGTTGACTGCCGGGCCTTCCTCGTCGCCGGTGATGAGAAAGGAAATCGTGCCGCCAAAATCCGGGCTCTTTTCGGCAACGTAATCAAGCGCTGCTGCTGCAAAGGCCGCGATGCCGCCTTTCATGTCGACTGCGCCACGGCCAAACAGCATGCCGTTGTCGATGGCCCCCTCAAACGGGCCGTGCCGCCAGTCGCTCTCGGCACCGGCCGGAACCACATCCGTGTGGCCTGCAAAGACGAAATGCGGTGCACCGCTGCCGATGGAAGCAAACAGGTTCTCCACGTCCGGCGTGTCCTCGTCCTGGAACGTGACGCGCGACACGGCAAACCCGGCCTTGCCGAGCAACGCTTCCAGCGATGCCAGCGCGCCGCCTTCGGCAGGGGTCACGGACGGGCAACGGATCAGGTCCTGTGCGATTGCGACGGCGGAAGTGGGCATGAAACAGTCTCTTTGGTTAGTCGTATGCAAGGCTCACGCGCGTTCAGCGCTTGCGCCAGTAGCTGTTTGGCATCGGGCCATGGCGGTTCGGCTGGCCCTGGCTCGGCACAACGCCGAGAAAGATCAGCATGATCACATTCAGGATCGGAACGAAGATCAAAAGTGCGAGGAACCCGCTCTGGCCGATGTCCTGCAGCCGCTTGACGACCAGTGCCAGTTCCACCCACTGCAGAACGAAAAACAGAACCGGAAACAGCGGATTCGTGCCGATATAGTCGCCGGAAATCATGGATTCAGGCGTCGGCGTTTCAGCGGAGGAAAGCCACCATATCCGCAGCGCAATGCCGAAGATGATCCAGCTGACAAGGAAACACAGCCAATAGGGTTCCCGGCCCATACGACCGATAGGGCTCAAAAGGGCCCAGATCGGCCCCGGGGCAGTATTCGCGCTCTGTGGGGGCGTTGTCATTCCATCCAGCTCAGGTTCGATTGATCTGGCAAGGAGGTAGACGCATACGCGGGCCGGATCAAGGTCTGTTACACAGTCGCACCGGCCTTAGCCAGTGCGTAATCATGCGAATTGTGCCAGTCGTATAGTTTGCACCCCTATTACCTTGGGTAATTTTAATGGATTTTGCACGTTCGGCGTGCCAATCCTAATTTTGAAGGTTCACTGCCGACGAGGGGGCTCGCTGATGACCGGTGCCTGGAAGACTAGACTAACTGCCTGTGCATTCTCAGTATTTCTGGCGTTCTTGTCCACTATGGCACTGCCGGCCAACGCACAGGACACCGGAAAAAACCTTCCGTCGCAACTTCAGCCCGAAGCCATGGAAAAGCTTGTCTCCGATCTCGATCCGGAACAGGTGAAGGCGCTGACCGACCTGATGACCCTGCTGCAGCAAGGTGCCGCAGCCAAGGGCGCGCAGACCCCGCCTCCGTCAGAAGAAGTCGAACTGATCGAGAAGGTGCAGACTGCAGCCGATCAGTTCGGCGCGCTGATTGCGAACAATTTCAGAACCTTGCCGGAGCTCTTCAGCAGCCTTTTCTCCAGTATCGGCGCGCTGTTTGCGGGAACGGTCGCAGGACCGGTGCATATCTTCATTGGTGCGATTGCACTTATCCTGGCCGCCGGTTTTGCCGCCGAGTTCCTGGTCAACCGGCTATTCGCCTCCCGCCGGGAGAAAATCCAGAGCCATGCGCCCCACAGCCTCTTTGAAACTGTCAAACTGGTCTCCACACGTGCCGCGCTTGATCTAGGCGGGCTGATTGTTTTTGCAATCGTCGCCTTCGCTGTCGGCAAGATCGCGATTTTCGATCCTGTCGCCAGAGCATTTGCCTTTCAGGCGGTATACTGGATCGTTTTCCTGCCACGCATCGTCGCAGCCCTACTGCGCTTTGCCCTGGCGCCGCATCGTAGCGAGCTGCGCCTCGTCACCGCGGACGACACCACCGCCAAGTCGCTTTACCGCAGCTTCACGAGCCTCTTCGCCTTTGTTGGCGTCACCTTCTTCCTGCGTAACATCATGATCGAGGCCGGCGACGGAGATGTTGCCGAAACCTTCCGCTTCTTCATCGGCTTTGGCGTCAATCTCTGGATCGCCATGGTCATCTGGAACGCCCGTCATGGCCTGACGAGCATCATTCTGGGTGATGAGCACCAGCCAACCAGCGGCCTGGAACGCATGGCCCGGTTCTGGCCCTATTTCTCGATTGCCTTCATCGGCTTCAACTGGCTGCTGGTTCAGATAACAACCAGCATGGGCATCGAAGCGCTGACTGCGGGACGCTCTCTCGCCGTGATCGCGTTGGTCGTGTTCGCGCCGTTTCTCGACACGATGGTACGCGGCATCGTCTCCCACATCGTTCCGCCCATGCGCGGGGAAGGTCCGGTTGCGGAAGCTGCCCATATGCAGACCCGGCACAGCTACGTGCGCATTGCCCGCGTGGCCCTGCTTGCCTTCCTGGTGCTGATGGTCGGCAGGATCTATGGTCTCAATCTGCTCGCGCTCGGCGCGGAAGACGGGTCCTCGGTCGCCCGGCATACGGTTATCTTCCTGCTTATTCTGGCCGCCGGTTACCTTGCCTGGGAAATCACCAATCTCTGGGTTGCCCACCAGCTCGCCAAGGATTCGCCGCCGCCTTCCAACGAAGATGAAGACGCGGAGATGGGCGGGGCCGGCAAGTCGCGCCTGGCAACGATCCTGCCGCTGATCCGCGTCGTCGTGCAGATCACGATCCTGACCCTGACCACGCTGCTCGCCCTCAGCCAGCTGGGCATCAACATCACGCCGCTTCTGGCCGGTGCCGGTGTCGTTGGCCTGGCAGTCGGCTTCGGGGCGCAGACCCTGGTGCGCGACGTGGTCTCAGGCATCTTCTTCCTGATGGACGATGCCTTCCGTCTGGGTGAATTCATCGATGCGGGCGGTACACAGGGCACTATCGAGAAAATCTCGATAAGGTCCCTGCAGCTGCGCGGCACGCGTGGTGCCGTTCATATCGTCCCCTATGGCGAAATCCCGAAGCTCACCAACCTGTCCCGAGACTGGGTGATCATGAAGCTGAAGTTCACCGTTCCATTCGACACGGATGTCGAGAAGGTTCGCAAGCTCTTCAAGCGGATCGGCCAGGAAATCATGGAGATGGAAGAGTTCAAGGACGACATTCTGGCCCCGTTCAAGGGACAGGGCGTTGCCGATGTCGACGACGTCGGCATCGTGGTGCGCGGCAAGTACACCACCAAACCCGGCAAGCAGTTCGGCATCCGCAAGGAAATCTACAAGCGCGTTCAGCAGGCGTTCGAGGAGAACGACATCCAATTCGCGCGCAAGGAGGTGCGGGTCAACATTCCCGACACCGCGAAGCTGGACGACAAGCAAAAGGAAGCCGTCACAGCAGCTGCGGCTGCCGCAGCCGCCGACATGGACAAGAAACCGGCGACCGAGTGAGGCCCTGCCTTGCTTCGCCTGCAACAGACGGGCCTGCCGCTTCGCCTGTGAGAGCGGTGGGCACAGCGTTTTTTGCCCATCCTTCGAGACGCCGCTACCGCGGCTCCTCAAGATGAGGCGATACGGGGAAGAAAGGCTTCAGCAAACCGCAGCAGCATCCTGAAGAGGCCGCCAGGCCGTCTCGAAGGATGGGCCCAAAGCCCTGCTCCGCATTTTCACGACTGGATAACATGGCACGCAGGTCTGCCCGCGCTTCACGTCGGATTTAACCGGCGCATAAGCCCTTCTCCCGATTGAGCCGGACACCGTTCCGTGCCTAAGATTGCCTGTCCGCGGGAGGCGGGCGGGCAATATGCTTTTGGGAGGAAGCCGCCTGATGAGTGACAACACGTCAACCCCGCAAGGTAGCGGGGCATCCGCAACAGCTGGATTGCGGCCCATGCCAAAGGTCAACAAGATTACCGTCAACGACGTGATCGACGCGTTCGCTGCGGGCCTGGCCGATTTCCGCAGGGCGCCGGTCTACGGCCTGGCGATCGGCGCGTTTTTCGCTCTTGGAGGCCTGTTCGTCGTTTTGAGCGCGGCCGCCCTCAACATGAGTTACCTGTCCTATCCGGCAGCGGCCGGTTTCGTCTTGATCGGGCCATTCGCTGCGGTTGGTCTCTACGAGGTCAGCCGGCGTCTCCAAAATGGTGAGGAGCTTTCCTGGTCGCGTATCTTCGGCACCATGTGGGCCCAAAAGGGGCGGGAACTTTCCTGGATGGCCTTCGTGGTTCTGTTCATCCAGATCATGTGGATGTATCAGGTGCGCCTGCTGCTCGCGCTGTTCCTCGGCTTCCGGTCGTTTGCCTCGTTCGACGAGTTTCTGACCCAGGTCATCTCCACCCCGGAAGGCCTGATGTTCCTCGCCGTTGGCCACGTGGTGGGCGCAATCCTGTCGCTGATCCTGTTCTCGCTGACCGTGGTGTCCTTCCCGTTGCTGATGGAGGAGGACCGGGACTTCATCACAGCCATGATCACCAGCGTGCGGGCCGTGTTCACATCGCCCGCCCCGATGATCGGCTGGGCCTTTGTCGTAACCGCGGTTCTGATCGTGTCGATGGCACCGGCGTTCCTAGGTCTGGTCGTGTCCCTGCCGATCCTCGGTCATACGACCTGGCATCTCTACAAGAAATGCGTGGAGATACCCGAGGAGACGTTGTGACGGGCTAACGGGGGTCCTCTCACGCGTCGCCGTCTTCTTCGCCTTCTCCGGCAGCCAACACGGCTTTGCGGGACTGCCAGTCCTTCTTGAGTTCGATGTCCATTTCCGCCGAGCGGTAGTCGACACGGGTCAGGTAAAGCCCGTCTGCCGGCGCCACCGGGCCGCAGGCGTTCCGGTCGCGGGCTTGCAGGGCCCTGGTGACATCACCCGGCCCCCATTTGCCCTCACCGACCAGGCGCAGGGAGCCGACCATCGAGCGCACCTGATTGTGGAGGAAGGACCGTGAGGCGCATTCGGCAATGACGAACTCGCCCTCGCGGTAGACCCGGAACTCCTCCAGCGTCTTTTCCGGGCTTTTTGCCTGGCAGCGCGTGTGACGGAAGGTGGTGAAGTCGTGATGACCGACGAATTCCTGCGCAGCCGCGTGCATGGCGTCCGCATCGAGATGCACCTTCACATGCCAGGCAAGCCCAAGCTGGTGGGTGAGTGGCGGCAGTCGGTTTTGAATGCGATAGCGGTAGGAGCGGCGGATCGCGGAAAAGCGCGCGTCGAAGCCCTCGTGCATTTCCGCAGCATCCAGAATCACCACCGGATGGGGCTGGCAATGGAAATTCAGCGCCCCCATGACCGTTCTTGCGTCCCAGTCCTTCGAAAGATCCACATGGCAGACCTGCCCGGTGGCGTGGACGCCGGTGTCTGTGCGACCGGCGCCGCCGATGGTCACCTCCTCACCGGAGAATGCCTTTACGGCACGTTCGATCACCGCCTGGACGGACGGCGCGTTCGCCTGGCGCTGCCAGCCGCTGAACGGCCTGCCGTCATATTCCACCGTCAGTTTGTAGCGGGGCATTACTCGAATTCTTCAAAGGGTGTGGCGAAGGCCACCTCGATTGGCAGGTCCCGCGATCCGGCTTCCGTCAGCGCAAGCGCCATGAAGGCATCGCCCGCATAAGGTCCCTGCACCTTGCGTGCCAGCACGGGATCGAAACCGAAGCGCGGATAATAGGACGGCGGGCCGAGCACCAGAACAAGGTCCTCTCCCAGATCCTTCAGGCTTTCCAGAGAGGCCTTGATCAGCGCCGAACCGATGCCGGTCTTCTGCAGGTCCGGCCAGACAGAAACAGGCGCAAGGCAAACAACCTGCATGCCCTGCCCCGGACCGATGGCAGCCGGGGTGACACGGCTGTAGGCGATATGTCCGACGATCCGGCCGCCGGCATCGACCGCGACCTGTTCCAGCACCAGAGCGCCGCAATGACGCAGCGTGTGCACGAGGCGGGCTTCCATGTCGGATGGAAAGGCAGCGGTGACCAGCTCCCTGACGGAAGCTTCATCGTCAGAAGTCACGTTTCTGATGGCAAGGCCGGCAGCTTCGGCAGCTTGGGTCATGTCGGTCTCCTCGAACCTCAGATTAGTCCAGAACCGTGCCGTCAGAAAGCGATGCTCCGCGCAGGAATTCCGCGCCGCTCATCGGCTTCTTGCCGGCCCGCTGAACCTGTTCCAGACGTACGGCACCCGCACCGCAGGAAATCACCGGCACATCCCCACCGGTCTGGACGGATCCCGGCGTGCCGGAGCCTTCGCCAAGCGTGCTGCGCAGGACCTTGACCCGTTCCATCTTGCCGCCGAGCGGCATTTCGCACCAGGCACCGGGAAAGGGTGACAGGCCGCGAATGTGGTTGTGAACCTCCGCAGCCGGTTTCGACCAGTCGATCCGGGTTTCCTGCTTGGAGAGCTTGGCCGCGTAGGTGACACCGTCCTCTGCCTGGGGCTGGTCGCCAAGCGCCCCGCGCGACAAGGCCGCCAGCGCCCGAACCATCAGATCCCCGCCGAGCGAAGACAGCTTGTCGTGAAGGTCTCCGGCCGTCATGTTCTCGCCGATGGCAACGGTTTCCGACATGCAGACGGGGCCGGTATCGAGCCCCTCTTCCATGCGCATCACCTGAACGGCTGTTTCTTTGTCACCTGCCATGATCGCCCTGTTGATGGGCGCTGCGCCGCGCCAGCGTGGCAACATGGAAGCATGAAGGTTGAGACAACCGTATTCCGGCGCTTCCAGGATCGGTTTCGGCAGGAGAAGGCCGTAGGCAACCACCACCGCGACATCTGCATTCAAGGCCGCAAAGGCCTCCTGCTCTTCTGCCCCTTTGAGGCTCTGCGGCGTGAAAACCGGAATACCGAACGATTCAGCGGCCTCATGAACCGGCGATTTCTTCAGGTCCATGCCCCGGCCCGCAGGACGCGGCGGCTGCGAATAGCAGGCGACCACGTCGTGGCCCTGGCCGACGATTTCCATAAGGGTCGGCACCGAGAAATCCGGGGTGCCCATGAAGATGACGCGTAAGGACATGAGGCTCCTGAGGGGTTTTGAAGATCTGCGCCCTTATTGCGTCTCACAGCGGGTGTTGCAAGGGGGCAGCGTGCGTTGTTTGGCGCCTCTGCACCCAGGGCTACTCCTTCCCGGAAGTGCGAAATCGATCAGGCCTGCCGCGTGGCCTCAGCTCGCTTCAAGCCAGGCCAGGTAGCAGGACCTTTAGGCTTCCGATCATCATTTCCATCGCAATAGCCGCCAGGATCATCCCCATCAGGCGGCTCATGACGCTGGTTGCGGTCTGGCCGAGGAACTTCGACAGGAACGGGGCGGCGAAGAACGTGCCTACGAGAACGGCGATGGAGGCGGCGATGGCAGCGATATACGCAATTTCGTGGGAAAGATCCGTGACCTGGCCACGGTAGATAATCATGGTCGAGATCGTTCCCGGTCCGAGCAGGATCGGTACGGTCAGCGGATAGATTGCAGGATTGTCCTGTTCGGAATGATGTTCCTGTTCCTCGTCCGTCCCATGATGCGCCTTGCTCTTCTCACCGGAGATGAGATTGAGCGCGATCAGGAGAATGAGGAAACCACCGGCAAGCCGAAATGCATCCAGGCTGATGCCGAAGACCTTGAGAATGGCGTCGCCCGTGAGGCCGATGAATGCGGAGCCAAGGGCAAGGCCAACCAGCACCGTCAGGGCAACCTTGCGCTCAAACCCCGGCCCTTTGTCGGCGGTGAGCGACAAGAACACCGGCAGGTTTGCAATCGGGTTCATGATTGCAAAAAGCGCAGCGAAGAGTTTCAGGAACAGGACCTGATCCATTTATGCCGCCCCCGGTTTCAGCCAGGCAGCAGCGGATCAGAGTTTTCCGGCCAGCTTTGCCTGCTTGGTGAATTTCTTGACAACGCGTTCGCGCTTCAGCTTCGATAGGTAGTCAATGAACAGCTTCCCGTTGAGATGGTCAAGCTCGTGCTGAATACAGGTTGCCAGTAGCCCGTCGGCCTTGATCTCCTGTTCGGCGCCTTCCCGGTTGAGAAACTGGACCGTTACTTCGGCAGGCCGCTCGACCTCCTCGTAGTAATCGGGGATCGACAGGCAACCTTCCTGATAGACGGACAGGTCCTCGCTCGACCAGACGATCTTCGGATTGATGAACACCATCGGCTCTTTCGGCGCGTCTTCCTTGGCGACGTCCAGCACGAAGATGCGTTGCAGCAGCCCGATCTGGCTGGCGGCAAGTCCGATACCGGGGGCATCGTACATGGTTTCCAGCATATCGTCGGCCAGTTTGCGGACGTCGTCGTCGACGGTCACGATAGGTGCACACACCTCGCGCAGGACCGGATCGGGAATGGTGATGATCGGGCGTATTGTCATGCGCCTGACATAAGAAATCGGAGCGCTCCGGTCAACGCGGAAATAGCGCGGCAGCCTCCCGTTTTCAACGCCTTCGGCCGGACCGGCTACCTGGTAGAAGACCACAGCTCTCTCCTGCCGCGCGGATGGGCCTTCGCCCCGAATCGTTCTATGTTTGTTTCATGAATGAGATCCTGTTCGATTTGAGTGGCCGTCCGGTGACGGTTCTGGAAGCTGCCATCGCCGGCGGCCTGTTTCTTCTGGCGTTGATTGTCTGGCTGGTCCTGAAGACCATGCGGGAGATCCGTTTGCGTGCCGAATCGGACGCAGTAGCCGGCGAGCGCATTCACGAGCTGGAAAGCCATCTCTCGCAACTTCTGAAATCTCAGGGGGAAATGACCGGCCGCATGCAGACCATGGCGGAAGTGTTCGGCTCGCGGCAGTCCGACATGATGCGCGCCGTCAACGAGCGTCTGGACGGCATGGGTCACAAGCTGAACCTTTCGATGGCCGACACCAGCAAGCGAACGCAGGACGGCCTCAGGCACCTGCACGAGCGGCTGGCGGTGATCGACCGGGCGCAGCGCACGATTACCGATCTCTCCGGCCAGGTTGGCCAGTTGCAGGCTATCCTGTCCAACAAGCAGACCCGCGGCGCCTTCGGTCAGGGCCGGATGGAAGCGATTGTCCAGGACCAGATGGCGCCCAGCACCTATTCCTTCCAGGCAACGCTGTCGAACAACAGCCGCCCGGACTGCCTGATCCACATGCCGAACGGTGCGCCGCCCCTGGCCATCGACGCCAAGTTTCCGCTGGAAGCCTTCAACCTGCTGCGCAATGCGGAAACCGACGACCAGCTGAAATATGCCCAGGCCCAGTTTCGCCGCGACTTCACCAAACACATTCAGGACATCGGCGAGAAATACCTTCTGCCCGGCGAGACGCAGGATACCGCGTTCCTGTTCGTGCCATCGGAAAGCGTGTTTGCAGAACTCAACGAGAGCTTCGAGGACCTTATCCAGAAGGCGCACCGCACCCGGGTGGTGATCGTCTCGCCCTCGCTGCTGATGTTGTCGATCCAGGTGATCCAGTCGGTGCTGCGCGATGCCAAGATGCGCGAGCAGGCCCATCTGATCCAGGCGGAAGTCGGCCACCTGGTTGCCGATGTCAGCCGGTTGAACGACCGCGTCGGCAAGCTTCAGGCCCATTTCGCCCAGGCGAACAAGGATATCGACCAGATCCTGATTTCCTCCGACAAGATCTCCAAGCGAAGCCGCCGGATCGAGGATCTCGAGCTGGGAGAACTCGAAAGCGTGGCAAAGGACACTTCCAGTGCCGAACCCCAGCTGGCGATGACACCGAAGGGGTGACGCAGCAAATCTGTTGCTGCTGTTCTACCTCGGGTCTACAGTCCGGCCGGCTCGATCCGAGTCGATTTGGAGGCAGGTATGTCGTTCCGGAATTTCCTTTTTTCCAAGACACTTAACATCGCAATCACCGGCGTGGTGCTTGGGGGGCTCGCGTTCCCGCTGAGCCAGAATGCAGCAGCGGAAGAGTGCTCACAGTCCGTTGAAGCGGTCTGGCTGGACACCTATTCGGTTGAAGCAGATGCACAGGGCGAATGCGGGTCTGCGGAAGTCTCGCTCGCGGTCTTCAATCAGTCCGGTGGCATTGAATATCAGGCTACCTTTGATCAGAACGACCTGTTCGGTTTTTACGGCATCGAAACCCTCACCGACATGCAGGCAGCCCTGCTGGACTGGATCAGCGGCTATACCGATGTCGCAACATCCGCCAAGCTGCCGGTTTGGCCTGAAGGTGCTGAAGGCCCGCAGGCCGGCGAATTTCCGTTTTATGCAGAAGAAGGCGTGACACGGGAGATCTATGAGCGGGCCCGCCAGGAAGAGCGTCCCATGGTCTGCTTCATTCAGGGAACTGAAAGCCAGCTTTGCCTGGTCAAGAACCCGAAGTCCGGCGCACTCGAATCCATTGGCGTCCAGACGTTCCCCGGCTGAGAAATTCGCGTAGATTAGACAAACACAAGACCACAGCCGACAAGACCCCGGGCGAGCACTTGAATGCCCGGGGCACTGCTACCTTCAATCCACTTACAACTCTGGCAGGCGCCGCGCCTTCGTGATCGCGCCCCATTCCGTTGCCGCGATGCGATCAATTGCCCTGTCCAGTGGCTCATAGGCGACGGTCATCGTGAAGCCGTTGGCATGCAAAAGGCGGTTCTCGCCCGCGATGATGCCGACATGGCCTTTCCAGAACAGCAGATCACCACGTTTCAATGCGGCCGGATCGTCGTGCGGAACGGCTTCGCCGGCTTCCGCTTCCTGCATGTCGCTGTCGCGCGGCAGGTCGTGTCCGCCTGTCTGCGCCGCAAGTTGCACCAACGCTGAGCAATCGAGACCCAGGCTCGAGCGTCCACCCCAGCGGTAGGGCGTGCCGATCAGTTCTTCGGCGACAGCCACCCAGTCATCCTCAACGGCGTCCAGCGGCACAAGATGTTTGGCAACAACCGCCGAACCATCGCTGAGGAGTGCATAGGCCAGCCCACGCGTTTCGGTTTCACCGATAACCGTCACCAGCGAGCCAATGGACAAGAGCCCGAGTGGCGGAAACTTGAGGTCGGCAACCGGGTAACGGTAGGTCCGAAGGGCGCGCACCCGGTGGGTTGCCGGCTTCACCGGCCCAAGGTCGTCGGCGGAGAACCAGCCGACGTAACCGTCCGTGTCGAGCTGTCCCCAGGCCCAGCCTTCCGGTGTCTGTTCGTAAACGGTCACCCACTCGCCGCTGAGGGCTTCGGTGTCGATCGGCCGGTCCGGGCGCGGTTCAGGCCGGATCGGCAGCTGGTCGGCAATGACCTGAAACACCTCGCCCTCGGCGAAACAGCTAGCGGTTGCCCGGCCTTCATAGTCGATGGCGGCGAGGTCGGCACGGACCGGATGGCGGCGGCGGTCGAAGGTCTCGGTCATGGTCGATAGTCGATCCCGAATTGGATTGGACTGTCAGCGCGGCAATTCCCGGGCCTTTTCCACCACGAGATCGCCAAGCTGCTCCAGATAAAGCGCGCCTTCCACCGTGCGAGTGATGATCACATTGCGTTTGTCGGCTTCGTCGCGCTTGCGCGACAAAAGCCGCATACCGCCCAGAGTGTCAAGCGCCCGGGTGATGGCAGGTTTGGTGACATTCAACTTGGCAGCCAACCCGCGCACCGTATGCGGCGGCGGCTCCAGATAGACTGTCATCAGGATCGTCAACTGGCGCGCGGAAAGATCCTGTTCGCTATCGCGAACAAGCGCCAGATTGACCTCGTGCATCAGTTTCAGCGCCTGCGAGGCGCGCAATTCGACGGCCATGAGTTACAGGGTCCCATCCTTTTCCCCCATCCATCTCCATGACCATCGAAGCACGAAAACGTTTCGGAGCCGTTATTGTGCGCCCGCAAAACGCTCCGAGAGGACATCGAACAGACCACGAATGCCCTGGGCTTCCCCACCCATCGGTTTTCCGGGCTTTTCCATCGGGGTCCAGCCGAAAATATCGAAGTGAACCCAGCTGCCGGTGTTCTCGACAAAGCGGGACAGGAACAGCGCCGCCGTGATCGACCCAGCGAATCCAGCGCCGGATGTATTGATGTGATTGATATCGGCAACCTTGCTGTCGAGGTATTTCAGATAGGGCTGCCACAGCGGCATGCGCCACAGCGGGTCGGCCGCAGCCTCGGCCATGACCGCGATGTCCTCGGCAAGTTCCTCGTCGTCAGTATAGTAAGGCGGCAGATCCGGCCCCAGAGCAACACGGGCTGCACCGGTGAGCGTTGCCATATCGATCAGGATTTCCGGGCTCTCCTCGTCTGCAAGCGCCAGGGCGTCGGCCAGGATCAACCGGCCTTCGGCATCGGTGTTGCCGATTTCGACGGTCAGCCCCTTGCGGCTCGGCAAGATGTCTCCCGGCCGGAAGGCGTTTCCGGCAACAGCGTTTTCGACACAGGGAACGATGACTCGCAGGCGAACAGGAAGCTTTGACGCCATGACCATGGACGCAAGGCCCAGCACATTGGCCGCCCCACCCATGTCCTTTTTCATCAGCGCCATGGAAGAGCCCGGTTTCAGGTTGAGACCGCCGGTATCGAAGATGACGCCCTTGCCCACCAAAGTGACCTTGGGCGCGGCTTCGTCACCCCAGGTGAAGTCTGCCAGGCGCGGCGCCCGGCTGCTGGCCTTGCCGACTGCGTGCACCATCGGGAAGTTTTCTTCCAGAAGGTCTTCCCCGATGACGATACGCCCGGTGCCGCCATGCTGCTTGAACAGGGCGACAACGGCCTGGGATAGTTCCCCCGGTCCAAGATCGTTCGCGGGCGTATTGATGAGATCACGCGCCAGCTGGACCCCGTCGAGAATCGTTCCGAGTCGATCCAGGTCGACGGTCTCGTCAACGGCAAGACGGCGGGTCTTGCCTTCGTTTTTCAGGTAGCGGGTAAAGGAATAGGTGGAGAGGGCAAAGCCGAGCGCTGCCTGTTCGGGATCCGGAAACCCCTCGGCAAGATGGTAATCGCCTTCCGGCAGTCCCGCGACCAGGCCGCCTAGTGCCAGCGGATGCGACAGACCGCCATCCTCTACACCGAACAGCACCGCGGCACCGTCTGTTCCCGGGACAAGCAGGGATGTTGCGGGCTTGCCTGCAAAATCGTTGACCTTGCACCAGTTCAATGCTGCTGATCCGAGCCCGTCCAGAACTTGGGGCAGGCTTGCCTCGGTGACGGCGTGGATGGGCGTGGAGCTGGAAACATCGCTCTTGCGGACTAGGCTTTCGCGCACGGGAGGACCTCCGTTGGAGATTGCATTCGATCTTCAAGACCTAGGATGCCCGGCGTTCGGACGCAATATGGTGCGCGTCGATGCGCACCGCTTCTCGCATTTCGCAACGGTGCTTAACCAAGCATTAGGGTTAATTATCTATTTCTCATAAGGAAACCTGAAAGCCGCCGACAACAAGGATGTTGGAAATGCAATCGCCCAGAACCGGTTCCGTTCGCCGTCGCACTCGTCTCGCTACGACGCTGCTGGCCATGTCGGCGCTTGTCGTTGTCACTGGCTGTGCTTCCAACCGCGCCAACACCGGCACGCACTCCCCTGCCTCCGGCTACACTTCGCCAGGTTCCTCACAGGCGCTGGCACAGGTGTCCAAGTGGTCCAAGGCCTATGAGCGCGACCGCAAGGACCGCAGCGCCATTCTTGGCTATTCAAGCGCTCTCAGCCAGAACGGACAAATACCGCAGGCCATGGCCGTTCTTCGGTCCGGTGTGATCGCACATCCCAAGGACCGGGAAATCTCTTCCGCCTATGGCAAGGTTCTGGCGATGAACGGCCGTTTCGACGAAGCGCTGAACGTCATTCGTGGTGCCCAGAGGCCGGACACGCCGGACTGGAGGCTGATGTCCGCTGAAGCAGCGATCTATGATCAGACCGGCAACCACGACAAGGCCCGCAGCCTCTACAAGCAGGCACTGATCATCGCGCCAAACGATCCCAGTCTCCTGAACAACCTGGGTCTGTCATATCTGCTGTCCAATGATCTGCCCGACGCGGAATATACCCTGCGCAAGGCAGCCACCCTGCCCGGCGCAGACAGCCGCGTTCGCCAGAACCTGGCCCTGGTGCTTGGCATCCAGGGCAAGTTTGACGAAGCCATCCAGGTGGCCCAGTCCGAGATCGATCCGCAGCAGGCCCAGGCCAACATCGCCTATCTGCGCACCATGATGCAGAAGCGCCAGCAGGGCTGAGGCAACAGCGCGGTTTCAATAAATTCCGCTTTTCTAAATAACTGTACGGCCTTGAACTGCCCGCGTCGGGCCAGAATTAAATCCAGAAAATTTGGAAAAACGACCAAAGGAGTGCTGCTCAACATCGGCACTCCTTTTGCGCGTTTGACGCATCCGGTTTTCGGTTGTCGCTGAGAGACCCCTGGGCCTCCGGCGATAAGCCCACCGGAGAGCAAACCTGCTGCCTACTGGAAGGTGTTGATCACCTGAATCACTGCCGGCCCCATGATGATGAAGAACAGCACAGGCAGGAAGAACATGATCATCGGCACCGTCAGCTTCGGCGGCAGGGATGCAGCCTTCTGTTCGGCCATTTGCATGCGCTGCTCGCGGGTGTCGTCCGCCATCGTGCGCAAGGCCGTGCCGACAGGTGTACCGTAACGCTCGGCCTGGATAAGCGCCATCATGACGTTCTTCACACCTTCGACACCAGTGCGTTTCGCCAGGTTTTCATACGCGATACGGCGGTCGCTCAGGTAAGACAGTTCGGCCGTCGTGAGCGATAATTCTTCTGCCAGCTCAACCGACTGCACACCGACTTCTTCCGCAACGCGCTTGAAGCCTTCTTCGATGGACATGCCCGATTCCACGCAGATCAGCATGAGATCCAGCGCATCCGGCCAGGCCCGCTGGATGGTCAGCTTGCGCTTGTCGATCTTGTTCTTCAGATAGATGTTCGGCATGAAAGCGCCGAGGCCGGCAAGACCCAGACAGAAGCAGAGCTTCGACAATGCCGGGAAGTCGTCGGGCAGCACGAGAAATGCGTAGGCCACCGTGAAGGCGAAGATACCGACAGGTAACGCTATGCGCGCAACCAGAAAGTAGTAAAGCGGTGCGGAACCGCGGTAGCCGGCCATTCTGAGATTTTCGACCGTGCTCTCATCGGAAAGCGCTTCCTTGAGATTCAGCCGGTCGACAAGGCTTTTCATCTGCGCCTTGGGCTGGTTTCGCAGGGAAGCCTTTGCGTCTGCCTGGGCTGCCTGAAGACGGGCCCTCTCCTTGGCGCGCAGCTTGTTGCGCTCGATCGCGACCGATTTCATCCGCGATTTCAACGTGTCGCGGGACAGAAGTGGCATCACCAGGGAAAAGATGGTTCCCGTGACCGCCACCATGGCCAGAACAGCTGCCAGAAACTGACTGGATGCGATGGTATCGATATCCATGTCGTCTCCTAGAAGTCGAAGTTGATCATCGCGCGCATCACCATGATGCCGCAGAACATCCAGAACAGGCAGCCAGCGATGATGATGTTTCCGGCCGTGGTCTCGAAAAGAACCAGAATGTAGTTCGGCGAAATGAGGTACATGATCCCACCGACGAAAAACGGCAATGAACCGATGATCCCGGCGGAGGATTTCGCTTCGGCGCTGAGTGCCTTGATCTTGCGCTTCATGGCCTTGCGGCCGCGCAGCACCTTGGACAGGTTGTTCAATGCCTCGGCCAGGCCACCACCTGCCTTCTGCTGAATGGCAACCACGATGGCAAAGAAGTTGGCTTCTGCCAGCGGAACTCGTTCGGGCAACTTGCCGACTGCTTCGGCAAGCGAAATCCCCATGATCTGGGTTTCGGTGATCTTGCGGAACTCGGTCGCGACAGGTTCGCGGGCTTCGCGGGCAACCACCTTGATGCAGTCGCTGAGCGGCAGACCGGCCTTGACGCCGCGCACGATGATGTCGACGCCGTTCGGCAACTCGTCGAGAAACGCGTTGAAGCGGCGCTTGCGCTTGCTGGAAACGTACCAGCGGGGGAAACCCAGCGTGCCGGCGAAACCGAAGGCTGCCGCAATGAGCAGATTTCCGCTGAAAATCAATCCAAGGATCAGGAAGACCAGACCGGCAACGATACTGAAGATCACGAAATGATGGGTCTCCCAGGCCAGGCCGGCCTGCTCGATCTTGACCTTCAGCGAGACCTTCTGCTGCTTGTCCTGCTTGGCCTTTTGCCGAACCTCGAATTCCTTCAGCTGATCCTGGATCGACCGTTTGCGCCGGTCGACATCACGAAGGGCCTTGCGCTGATTTTCGCTCTGGGGCCGCGCTGCGACCGCGTTCACGCGCTGATCGCGCCGCTTGGAGCCGGACAGAGCAGGCTGAAACAGGCTGTAGATGATGCCGCCAACGGCAAGCATCACCAGGGCGGCGACGGCCAGGCCGGTGATCTCAGGCGTGAGAAACTCTTCAAGTCCGGACATGGGGTCCTCAATCAGCTACATATTCAGGCATCTCGGCAGCATCCAGTGCCTGTGCCAGACGGGCTTCTTCGCCAAAGTATCTTGCCCGCTCCCAGAATTTCGGACGACCGATTCCGGTGGAGCGGTGGCGGCCGATGATCTTGCCGTTCGGGTCTTCGCCGACAATGTCGTAGAGGAAGACATCCTGGGTGGTGATGATGTCGCCTTCCATGCCCATTACTTCCGTCACATGGGTGATGCGGCGGGAACCGTCGCGAAGACGCGCCGCCTGGACCACCACATCGATGGACGAGACGATCATCTCGCGCAGGGTTCTGGACGGAAGCGAGAAACCGCCCATGGTGATCATGGATTCCAGACGGGACAGGGCTTCACGCGGGGAGTTGGCGTGCAGGGTTCCCATGGAGCCGTCGTGACCGGTGTTCATGGCCTGCAGGAGATCGAATGCCTCCGGGCCACGCACTTCGCCCACGATGATCCGCTCAGGACGCATACGCAGGCAGTTCTTGACGAGATCGCGCATGGTGATCTCGCCTTCCCCTTCCAGGTTGGGCGGACGCGTCTCAAGGCGCACCACATGCGGCTGCTGCAGCTGCAGTTCGGCCGAATCTTCGCAGGTAATGATGCGCTCGGTGCTCTCGATATAGGCAGTCAGACAGTTGAGCAGCGTCGTCTTGCCCGAACCGGTACCGCCGGAAATCAGCACGTTACAGCGTGAACGGCCGATGATCTGCAGGATCGTCGCCCCTTCCGGCGTGATCGAGCCGAACTTGGTCAACTGGTCAAGCGTCAGCTTGTCACGTTTGAACTTACGAATGGTGAGGGCCGGCCCGTCGATGGCGAGCGGTGGCGCGATAACGTTGACACGGGAGCCGTCGGGAAGACGGGCGTCACAGATCGGGCTGCTGTCATCAACGCGGCGGCCGACCTGGCTCACGATGCGCTGGCAGATGTTCATCAACTGCGCGTTGTCGCGGAACGTCACACCGGTCTGCTCAACCTTGCCGGAGGTTTCGATATAGACCGTGTGCGCGCCATTGACCATGATGTCGGCGATGTCGTCGCGAGCCAGCAGAGGCTCAAGCGGACCATAACCAAGTACGTCGTTGCAGATGTCTTCCAGCAGGTCTTCCTGCTCTGAAATGGACATCACCACGTTTTTAAGCGCGATGATGTCATTCACGACATCGCGGATCTCGTCGCGAGCATCTTCGGCATCGAGACGAGCCAGCTGTGACAGGTCGATCGCCTCGACCAGCGCATTGAAGATCTGGGCCTTGGTTTCGTAATATTCGCTGTTCTTTTTCCGCGCTGCCGGGGCAGCCGGCTGAGGCTCGGGCGGCGGAGGCGGTGGTGGAGGTGTCGGCGCGGCCGCCGGCTGGGAAGGCTCGGTCTGGATCTTCTGCGGCGCCGGTTGTTCCGGCTGTTTAGCCTGTTCCGCCGGCGCAGGCGTGTCCTGCAACCCGGGTATGCCACCTGGCCGAAGGGTCTGGGGTCCAGACGATGAGCTGCCACGTCTACCAAACATAACGAACTATCTGCTCCGCTCTCAGGCCGGCCTAGCCGGCCTTCCGCTTCAGTTTCGAAAGCAAACCACCGAGGCTCGACCTGGACGCCCTGACGGGCTGGGCCTTGCCGGAGATGGTGTGTGCCAGGTCGTCGAACACGCGCGCAATCGCGTGCTTGCCGTCAATCTCACCAATCATCTGTCCGTTGTTGGCTGCCGTTCCAAACAGCTGCGGTTCGAACGGGATTATCGCGTGAACCGACAGGCCGAGTGCTCCGGCAAATTCTTCCGGCTTGATCTCGGGGCGTTTGGGAACGTTGACCTTGTTCATGATGAGATGCGGCGGGCGGTCGTTCGGCCGCAGCTGCTTCAACATGTCGACAACGTTCTTGGCATTGCGAAGGTTGGCAAGGTCCGGCTCCGCGACAAGCACGATCTCGTCGACGCCAAGCAGTGTGTTCTTGACCCAGGCATTCCAGGAATGCGGCACGTCCAGCACGACGCTCGGCACCCCGGCGCGCATTGTCTCGACCAGCAGGTCGAAGGACTTCTCGCTGTAGTCGTAGGTGCGTTCGAGCGTTGCCGGTGCGGCCAGCAGGCTCAGGTGCTCATTGCACTTGGACAGAATGCGATCGAGATACGTTTCGTCCAGGCGCTCCGGAGAAGACACGGCCTCGAAAACGCCCTGGAGAGGATCCTGATTGTAATCCAGCCCGGCCGTGCCGAATGGCAGATCCAGATCTGCCACCACGACCTCGCTTTGGAACACGCGACCAAGTGCCCAGGCCCCGTTGTGAGCGATAGTCGAAGCACCGCAGCCCCCCTTTACGCCGAAGAACGCGATGGTGCGGCCAAGTGGCTCAGCCGCCGGATCGGCATAAAGGTTGGCAATTGAGCCGATCAGCTGGAACACGCTGACAGGCGTGATCAAATACTCGCTGACGCCGCGGGAAATCAGATCGCGATACAGCATGACATCGTTGACATCGCCGATGACGATCACCTTTGTACCGGCGTCGCAGTATTCCGCCAGATGATCGAGGCTCGACAGAAGGTCTTCCCGCCTGCCGGACGTTTCAACGATGATCAGGTTCGGTGTCGGAGCCTGTTCGAAGGTTTCGATCGCCGCCGGGATACCGCCCATATCCAGCTTCAGGTGCGCCTTTGCCATGCGGCGATCTTCCATGGAGGCCTCGGCCACCCGCATGGTGGCATCGGTCAGGCAGAAACCGTGCACCGTGATGCGCGGGATGGAGCCGATATGGAGACCATCGTCGCTGCCCGCGTAGTTGTGATCCGCAGGCTCGGAAATGGGATCCATGTAGCCGGACATATCTTTCAAGTCTGGGTTGGCACTCATAGCTATCCCCTAGTCCTCGGCAACTTCGGCGCCGACACCTTCGGTGAAGTCACCCGCGGTGACTTCGCCCTTCCGGTATTTTTCTATGACCACAGCACGCCGGCCCTGATCGGAAGGATCGGATGCTCTCGGCGTGATCAGGTCGGACGGATTGTCGACCATTGCCGCCAGGTTCGCTTGGCTGGCACATCCGAAGTTCTCGTAGTTGAAGTTTTCGCCGAAGCCACCACCGATGTTTTTCGGCCAGGCCCCACACTCGCCCGCAGTCGCCTGCATGCGCGCATAGGACAGGCGGATCGGCGCATCCGCTCCGGGATCACCCACCGAGTAGGTTCGGGTGCTGATCCTGTTCCTTGAAACGCCCCCGCGCTGCAATGCCTGACGGATCTTTGGCGTGATGGAATGAACCGCTGCCTCGTTGGCCCCACCAGACGGCACCAGGATCTCGACGGATCCATCGCCCTTTTGCCGGGACTGCTGGCCAAAGGCGGCAATGGTGCTTTCGATCGGCCCGTTGATGTTACGCGTGTTGCGTCCAACAGGGAGATCCAGCGTTTCCGGCTCTTCGGTGATCACGATCGGGTGCATCAGCCTGTAGTCGTGAGACGCCAGAAGCTGGCTCTGCGACTGGTTCTGGCAGCCGGCTGCGATCAGGCACCCAAAGACCACAAGTGCGGTTTGCGAGAGCGTCTTGCTGCGGACCGTGTTTGACATGTTCATCCGTCCGTTCTCACTTGTAGATAAAGCCAACCTGACCGTGATAGATGCCTTCGGCGGCGGCTCCGGTCGGGTTGTAGATCTTGTTCAGCCGGTTCAGGAAAATCGTCTCGGCATCCGACGGCGCCATCAGGTTCTTGTCCGGGCGCTGCAGCTTGCTGACCGCAACCGGCTGAACCACATAGGGCGTCACGAAGACCGCCAGTTCCGTCTGCTCACGCAGGAAGTCGCGGCTCTTGAACAGCGCGCCCAGGATCGGGATCTGCATCAGACCCGGGACACCTTCGATCGCCTGCTGATAGGATTCCTGCAGAAGACCGGCCATCACCAGCGTGCCGCCGGACGGCAGTTCCATGGTTGATTCCGCACGGCGTACCTTCAAGGCGGAAATGGTGATCCCACCTGCGGAGACCGCGCCATCGTTGCTCAGTTCGCTGACTTCGGTCTTCACGCGCAGACTGATCCGACCTTCGGACAGAACCACGGGTGTAAAGTCGAGACCAACACCGAACTTCTTGAACTCGACGCTGATCTCGCCATCCTGCTGGGAAATCGGGATCGGGAATTCGCCACCTGCGAGGAAACTTGCGTTTTCGCCGGAAATTGCCGTCAGGGTCGGTTCAGCCAGTGTGCGGATAACCCCTTCGCGTTGCAGGGCTTCCACCTGTGCGGTGATGCTCGTCGCTCCCGCAGACAACTGCGTACCGCCAACTGCCTGGTTCACGATGGAAGGGTTCACGGTAAAGTTCGGCAGGCTGGACATGAAGGGCGTGAAATTGCCAACGCCGATCGTGCCCTGGAACTGGACTCCGAGCTGCTTGATGATCGAGCGCTCGACTTCCGCGACCGTGACCTTCAGGTGAACCTGATCCTTGCCGGCGACGGAAATCAGGTTGATGACTTCGCTTGCGCCCTTGGCACCTTGAAATTTCGCCGCGATATCCGCTGCCTGCTGGGCTTCCAGCGTGCTTTTGGTCGTCCCGCTGAGCACAACACTGCCGTTGATCGATTCTGCGGAAATGTTGGAACCGGGAATAAGCTTCCGGATGATCCGGGTAATATCGGACGTATCCTTTTCGACACGGACGTCGAAGCTGGCCAGCTCCCGGCCGCTGCGACTGAAAAGAACCAGTCGAGACTGACCCGCGGTATTGCCGATCACGAAGATGCGGCGCGGTGTTCTGAGGACGGCATCCGCGATTTCCGGGTTGGAAACCAGCACATCGGCTGCGTCTTCCGCGAGATTGACCACCACCGACCGGCCGACCCCAACGTTCAGGATGCGGCCCGTTGCCCGTTCACCGGCGGCGATATGGACCTGGCTCGGGAAGTTGCCTTCCGCCTGTGCTGCCGGAGCCGACACGCCCATCAGTCCTCCGAGCAAAACAGCCGTGGCAGCCAGCTTGTGAAGATAGTTTTTCATCGCGCCCCTCTTGCTGGACGTTCTGTTTTCAACCGGGCTCATTGCGCACCTGCCTGGCTCGTCACGCCATATTTCACGTAGCTGACACCTCGGCGGCGACCGCCCTCATCGTCCGCGTCATCTGCGGAATCCTGGGCACTGCGCAAGGCAAGCGCGATTGTGCCGATCTGCTGCGACTGAGCGACCACCTCGGACTGAGGCAGGGTCAGTTCCAGTGTGGCCGTGCGCTTTGGTGACAGGTTCTTTTGGTCCTGCTCGCCTGCGGTCGTACTGTCGATTGCCAGGACGCGGACGTTTTCCAGGATCGTTTCGCTGAGAGCGCCCGTATCCGACTTGCGGGTCAGGATCAGGTCGACCTTGTCGCCCGGCAGAATGAAACCGCCTGCCGTTGTTTCCGCTTCCACACTGACGGCGATTGCGCGTTTGCCTTTGGGCAGGATCGCCGCCATGAAGCCCTTGTCGGTATTAATAAGACGCTCGGGGCGAACGGGCTCACCGGCAAAAATCGGTGCCCGGGCGATTCGGCCTTCATACTCCTCGTTGGCCAGAGGCGATGCCTCTTTCGTCACGGCTCCGAAGGGAACGGCATCTTCAGGCCATTTCGCCCAGCTCATGTCGTCCGCCGTGAGTTTGGCACCGAGCGGAATATCCCTTTGGGCAACCAAAACCTGCGTTTTGGTCTGCTCGGCGGCAGGTGCCTGTACGAT
The DNA here is from genome assembly GCF_001999245.1 of Roseibium algicola. NCBI lineage: Bacteria > Pseudomonadati > Pseudomonadota > Alphaproteobacteria > Hyphomicrobiales > Stappiaceae > Roseibium > Roseibium algicola. The sequence goes on from NZ_CP019630.1 coordinate 1,676,701, forward strand.
CTGAGGCTCTGCTGGCTTGTTGCCCGACATCATGACCATGCGGAAAGCGATGATGCCTGCCGCTACAGCAATTGCCAGGACGAAAATTCGCGCGATTTTCATGACCAAAACCCAATATTCCAATGCGCACATGCGCTGTTCCCGACTAGGATGAGGGGTAATTGGTCAAAACATGGTTAATCAGATATGGATGTTTTCGGTTAATATTCGTTAACTTTACTAAACACTTTATTAAATTGATGCATTCTGCAACGAATACTGAGCTACAACACCGTCTCACAGCTTCAAAGACACTGTTTTTGCTTGTCAGAAACGCGGGCAGACAAATTGGATAACGGCGCCCTGAAGCAGAAAAATCCGTTCGCCGGCTAGCATTTGCCAACCAGGGGCAAATGGCTCACCTCAAAGTGATGATCCATACCGGGAATCGAACACCCACGGGTCATCGGCCAGGCGCGATTCGACCCGCCTGCCAAAGCCCATCAGGACAAGACCTCAACGAATGAGGTCGAACCAATAAGTGGAGGAATATACCTGAAGACCGGCAATCGCGATTGCGATGCCATAGGGGATGCCGCTTTTGCTGTCGTGCAGACGAGCGAACCATTCCTGCCGATAAAGCACGGAAGGCACCACCGCATTCTGCCGCAAGGCCAAAAGCCCCAGTGTCAGAAACATGCCGTAGACAGCAACAAAGAGAACGAACATCAGCAGTTCGTGCGAAAAACCAATCCAGAGCGCAATCGCACTGATGAACTTGACATCGCCTCCGCCCATCCATCCGAACGCGAAGAACAGGAAACAAGGGGCAAAAACGACCGCAAAGGCGAGTGCATGCATTCCCCAGGCTTGCAACGGCAAGCCTGTCGCGACCGCCAGGATGGCAAATCCTGCAATCAGCAGCAGGGAAACCCGGTTCTGGATAGTCATTGTCAGCAGATCGGATGCGCCGCCAAAGGCGACCAGCATCGGAAAAATGACGAGAATTGCGGCCTGAACCATGGAACATTCGTCTCGTTGAAAACCTGATCCCTCAAGGCTAGGGGGCAGAGGTTAACATTTCGCGGAAGTACGGCCCGGCAGAACAAAAAACGGGCGGAAAAACCGCCCGTTCTTGTTCAACCTGTTTGGCAGCTTGAGCCGCCAGACGACGCTTAGGAAGCGATGTCGGTAGCTGCAACGCCGAGCTGTGTCTGAATGCGGGTGAAGATCGCGCTCAGGGACGTACCGGTTGCTGCCAGTGCGCCGATGATGACGATGGACAGCAGGCCAGCGATGAGGCCGTATTCGATTGCAGTTGCGCCAGATTCGTCTTTTACGAAACGGTTGATAAGAGATTTCATGTGTTTTGCTCCAAGTACCACTGAATTGACAGCTTCAAGTCCGTCGGATCTTTTGTGTCCGATTGGACATAGGCTCACCCTAGGACAGAGAGCTTTCCAAGCAGTTAAATTTACCATCCCAGACAAAAAGAATGCTGGCAATTATCACTATAGTTAACAAGACGTATAGATAAAAATTCGTTAATACGATCAAAAAACTTTAATATAAACACGTGTAATTCGATCTCATATAGAATTATCTACACACTTGTACGATTTGTCCAGTTTGTTTCTTAGTTTTTATTTTGGGATTGATCAGCCTTATACGCTAATTCCCCGAACTTCTATTTTTCTTCCCGCCTCTGAAATTTTACCGAGGGAGAAAAATATCCACGTACCCACGAATAAAGGCAAAACAAACGTAGAATTGTCCCTGAAAAAGCAAAAGAACATCCATTTACACTTCCTTCGCAGGGTCGTTAGCAGATCGTTCACCACGTTTGACGCATGATCTTCTATGGAAATGCACAATTGGAGTATCCATAGGCATGTTTGCGCAGCTAATCAGATGGACAAGCCTTTTCGCCGTTGTCTTTGGCGCGACCGTTGCGGTCGCACAGGACGGCCCTGTGCTTGTTACGGTCGATCGCGCCAAGGTCTTTCGGATCGAGGACGGCGCCGCAGCGGTTATTGTCGGCAACCCCTTTATCGCGGATGTCGCGATGTTCGATCAGAACACCGTCGTCATTACCGGCAAGAGCTACGGCACAACAAACCTCGTGATCCTTGATGGTGACAACAAGCCGATCGTCGACGAAGTCATTACGGTGAAGGCGTCGGATGATGACGTCGTCTCCGTATACAGGAAGGCCTCGCGGGAATCGCTGTCCTGCAATCCGGCATGCGAACCGGTCCTGCGCCTTGGGGACTCGATTGAAGCCTTCAAGGAAACCGCAGATCAGGCAAGCGCACGCAATGATTTGGCGACCAAGGCAGCCGGCGGGCAGCAGTAACGGGTCCCCTAACGGAGTAGTCACCGAATGCGCTTGTTGAAACGGCTCCTCGTCTCGAGACGGAAAAGAGGGCGTGCGTCCTTCGGCAAGAACGACAGTGGCGCTACAGCCGTCGAATTCGCACTGATCGCCCTGCCCTTCTTTACAGTCGTTTTCGGGATCATCGAGGTGGGCCTGTCCCATTTCGTCAACCGGATGGTCGACAATGCCGTGATCAATGCGTCCCGCGAAATCCGCACCGGCCAGGCACATGATGGCGGTTATGACGCTGCCACCTTCAAGACCCGGATTTGCGGTAACCTGCCAGACTTCCTCTGTTCACTGGATCGCCTGGTGGTCGACGTCGACAAGGTCGATGCTTTTGCCTTGGCCAAATCCGCCGGCGAAAGTCTTTACGATGAAGACGGCAACCTGAAGGAAGAGTCCAACTACGAAGACGCCGGTGCGGGCGAGATCGTCGTGGTCAACGTCATCTACAGGTGGCCGATGATCACGTCGCTTCTGTCGCTCAACCTCGCCGATCATGGCAGCGAACGCTATCTCACCTCTACCTTGGTGTTTCGAAATGAACCCTGGAACTAAGATGCCTCGTCATTTCGGCCACTTCCTGCGCCGGCTTGCCGGACTGAGGAGCTTCCACGCCGACAAGCGCGCCGTGTCCGCAATCGAGTTTTCGATGATCCTGCCTTTTCTGCTGATCCTGCTGATCGGCATGGAAGAGGTCACCGGCACCTTGAACTATGACCGCAAGGTCAGCCGCATAGCCAACTCGGTCGCCGACCTTGTGGCCCAGGCGCAAACCATTACCCCTGCCGACCTGAGCGCCATGATGGCTCTGGGTGGAAAGATCCTGGATCCTTATCCGGATACCAATCTGGAAACGATTGTCGCCAGTGTAACCTTCGACGAGGACGGTGATCCCGCTGTCGACTGGAGCTATTCGTCCAAAGGCGGCAGCCCGTGGGCAGAAGGGTCGACACCGCCGATCGAACTGCCTGCCACGGTGGCCGCAGCGAACACTTCCATCGTCGTGACGCAGACCAACCTGAACTATGTGCCAACGTTCTCCGGTCTTTTTACCGAGTATTTTTCCAGGGCGTCCTCGATCGACCTGAGCGATACCTATTATCTGCGCCCGCGATTGACCGATACCGTCAAGTGCCCGGCCTGCTGAAGATAAACCCGCAACGTCTTGGAAACGGGAACTGCGGCGCCAGAACGTGTCTGTTTCACGTTACCTGATCCCGTTTCAATCGGCCGGCCACGCGCCTACGCTAACTCCCGTATTTGTAACGTCGCACATTCCGGCTAATCTGCTCCGGAATGCTGCGTCGCAATATGCACTTTTAAGTATGGGATTTTTGAACCGATGGCGACAAACAAGACTTACGATCAGATCAAGGTCGGCGATACCGCAGAAATCGTCCGCGAATGCTCCTCCAACGACCTTCTGGTTTTCGCGCACGCTTCCGGCAATCACAATCCGATACATCTGCCCGACACGGACTGGACCGGCGATGGCCTGGTCGACAAACCGGTAGCACCGGCCATGTGGGTCGGGGGGCTTGCCTCCGCGGTGCTCGGCAACATTCTTCCCGGGCCCGGCACGATCTACAAGGCGCAGTCGTTCCGCTTCCTGGGCGGAGCTGCGGTCGGCGACAAACTGCATGTCAGGGTCACGGCAACCGAAAAACGTCCGGACAACATTGTCCTGTTCGACATGTCGGTAACACGGGGAGACGGTACCCGCCTTGTTGAAGGCGTTGCCGAAGTCGCCGCGCCGACAGAGCTTATCGAATTCGATTCCAGCGACATTCCAGCGATCCTGGTGCAGCGCCACCGGCACTTCAACCGGATGATCGAACTGGCAAAGACACTGCCTGCCTTGCCGACCGCGGTGGCAGCGCCGGACGATCCCAACTCGCTGGAAGGTGCCTTGATGGCCGCCCGCGAGGGGTTGATCATGCCGATTCTGATTGGCGCGAAGAGCCGGATTGAAGCTGCAGCCAAAGAACTCGACGAAGATCTCGGTCCGTATGAGCTGATCGATATCGAAGATGAAATGGAAGCAGCCGGCCGTGCCGTTGCGCTGGTCCATGAAGGTCGGGTCAAGGCCGTGATGAAGGGCCACCTTCACACCGACCATCTTTTGCACCACGTGGTCAAACGCGATGGCGGGCTCAGAACCAAGCGGCGTATCAGCCATGTCTTCGTGATGGACATCCCGGGCCGCAAGACCCCGGTCCTGATTTCGGATGCTGCAATCAACATCACGCCCGACCTCAACACCAAGGTCGACATCACCCAGAACGCAATTGACGCCGCCCTGTCTCTAGGCCTGGAAATGCCGCGTGTCGGGGTCCTGTCCGCCATCGAAACCGTAAACCCCGCGATCCCGTCCAGTCTCGATGCGGCGGTTCTTTCCAAGATGGCCGAACGTGGGCAGATCACCGGTGCGATCGTCGACGGTCCCCTGGCAATGGACAATGCGGTCGATGTGCAGGCAGCCCGGACCAAGGGCATCACCTCGCTGGTTGCCGGACATGCAGAGGTCCTGATCGTACCGAACCTGGAATCGGGCAACATGCTCGCGAAGGAATTGACCTTTATCGCCCACGCGGAAGCGGCCGGGCTGGTGATCGGAGCGAAGGTCCCCATCATGCTGACGAGCAGAGCAGACGACAGCCGGGCCCGCCTCGCCTCCTGTGCCCTCGCCCTGCTCTACATGCACTGGCAGGCAACCGGCAATCCGGCAGGTATCCTCGACCGGGACGGCGAGTGACCATGGACCCGGTCATTCTTGTCCTTAATTCGGGCTCATCCTCGATCAAGTTCACTCTCTATTCGGGTGACACCGTTCAACTCAAGGGGCAGATTTCCGGACTGGGTGCCCAGCCGCATATCTCCCTTGCCTCACGGGTTTCCGACACAAGGGTGGACCGGCAGCTCTCGGCGGACGAAGGCAAAAGCCACGGGGCTTCTCTCGCAGCGCTCCTGCCGGTTCTGGAACAGGAACTTGCTGGACGCAGTGTCGATGCAGTAGGTCATCGGGTCGTCCACGGCGGTGTCACCCACACCGAACCGGTTCGCCTGACGGCTGAGATCCTTGAGGACCTAAAGGCGCTCGAACCACTTGCGCCCCTGCATCAGCCGCATAACCTGGCAGGGATCACTGCAGCCAGGGAAGCCTTTCCAGAGGCCATGCAGGTCGCCTGTTTCGATACCGCCTTCCATCGCAGCCACCCATGGGTCAACGATACCTTCGCCCTGCCCCGGCCTCTCTATGACGAAGGTGTACGCCGCTACGGCTTTCACGGCCTGTCCTACGAGTACATATGCTCCTATCTGAAGCAGGCTCATCCTGAAATCTATAAAGGCCGGTTAGTCGTCGCCCACCTCGGCAACGGCGCCTCCATGTGCGCTATTCGAGAAGGCCAGAGCATCGGCTCGACGATGGGTTTCACCGCGCTTGACGGCTTGCCGATGGGCACGCGCTGCGGCCAGCTCGATCCGGGCGTGGTGCTGTATCTGCTGACGACAAAGGGCATGAGCCCAGATGAGGTCTCCGACCTGCTGTACAAGCAGTCCGGGCTCAAGGGGCTTTCCGGCATCAGCCAGGACATGCGCACCTTGACGCAGAGCGACGATCCGAAAGCCGCCGAAGCCATCGATTATTTCGTCTTCCGCATCCGGCGGGAACTCGGAGGCATGGCCGCCGTTCTGAGCGGTCTCGACACAGTGGTCTTTACCGGTGGGATCGGCGAGAACGCTGCCCTGGTCCGTGAGAAGGTCTGTGCCGGTCAGGAATGGCTCGGTCTTGAAATCGACCCGGTCCGGAACGAGGCAGGAGTGGAAATGATCTCCACCGATACCTCCAGTATCAATGTACTGGTCATTCCGACCGACGAAGAGGCAATGATCCGGCGCCACACCGAACGGCTTCTGGGCAGCGCCGCCGCTGGTGCCTGACGATCGTTCAACCGCTGCAGGGTTCCTTCAGCGGCCTGCTGGATCCAGCAGCGTGGCGTAATCGTCCTCGTAAGTGCGCAGCACCGGACGGTAGTCGGCATGCACCACAGGCTCGAAACCGCCCGGCAGGTCTGGTTCGATAGCCAGATAGGCGTCGGGTGCTTCCCGGCGCATGTCCATCAACCCGGCCCTGAGACGCCGTTTCAACGCGTCAGGTAAATCCTTGCGCACACTGTGAGCGGAATAGGGGATCGGCGGCGAGCGCCAGACGATTTCCAGATCCTTGAAACCGCGCTCTCCCGAAACATAAAAATCATTGAGTGTTCCGGCCGTATAGCCATTCTTTGCCTCCCCCGCCAATGACGACCAGCCAAGGGTCGCATCGACACGGCCTTCCAGAACGGCGCGGAGGCCCTCAACAGGGTCCTTCACCTCAACAAGAGCGGTAAAATGCGCTCGGGCGTCAACACCGTCAGCCGCCAGATTGGCGAGCGGAACACGATAACCGGTCACGGAGTCGGTACCACCGACAGCAAGGCGCTTCCCCTTGAGGTCTGTCAGGGTTCCCTGCTCTGCGCCGCGCTTCGCGATCAGAATGGCGTAAAAGCGCGCCGGAAAATCATCCGGAGCGGCGGTGACCAACGGCTCAACGCAACTGCAGAGCTGATGCACGGCAGCATAAGCAGATGGTGAAAGGCGAGCATAGTCGATCTTTCCGGAAGCAAGCGCCTCAACAGCATCGGCCATGGTATCCATCAGAAAGAGGTCCACCGGCAGGTCGGCAATTTCCTCAAGAGCAAGGCGGAAAGGCTCCACCCGGTCGCGTGCTCCTTCATCTGCCGCTACGACAACACCGAGGCGCAGCCGATCGGGCATGGTCTCCGGATCCTGTGCACTGGCGGTGGCAGCGGTGAGAAAGACTGCCGCGAGAATGGGGGCCAGCCAGCGGAACAGGAGATTTACAAGTGCCATATTGCCGACATAACCTTCTGATGAAAATTGCAAAATTTTATCTCGCCTTTTGAACAACTTCCGCCAGAAAACCGGATCGACCACATGAACGATGCTATCACGACCGTCGTCTTCGATATAGGGAATGTCCTGATCGAATGGAATCCCGAATATCTCTATCGCGAGCTCATTCCCGATGACGATGCACGCGAAGACTTCCTGACGACGGTCTGCACAATGGAGTGGAACCTGCAGCAGGATCTTGGCCGACCCTGGGCGGAAGCCGTTGATGTTCTGTCCCGCCAGCATCCGGACAAGGCCGAGCTTATTGCCGCCTACAGCGAACGTTGGCACGACATGGTGCCCGGCGAAATTCCCGGTACGCCTGACATGCTTGCAGAGCTCAAGGCTCAGGGGACGCCCCTTTATGCAATTACCAATTTTTCAGAAGACAAGTTTGTCCAGGCCCAGGAACGGTTTCCGTTTCTGAAGACCAGCTTCCGTGACATCGTCGTCTCCGGCGCTGAAAAGGAAATCAAGCCCGGCCTGCGCATCTACGAAATCCTGCTGGAGCGAAACGGACTGACCGCCGCGCAATGCCTTTTCATCGATGACAGCGAGCGCAATGTCGAGGCTGCCAGAGAAGCCGGCATGTCAGCCCATCACTTCAAGGGGGCTGAGGGTCTGCGCGCGGAACTGAAACAGCTTGGTCTGCTGAACGGGTAATTGCCACGAGGAAGCGGCCAATATCAGGGAGGCAGCAAGGCCGCCTCTCAGGATCCGTCGCACTCAAGTCCCGGCGAAGAGGTCTTACCCCTCGAAGCCTTCAAGCACATTGACGCAATTGGTGCCCAGTGCGTCGACCGCATAGCCGCCTTCCATCAGGAAGATGGTCGGAACGCCGACCTTGGCGAGCCTCTGGCCAAGCCGGATGTAGTCTTCACTCTTGAACTTGAAGCCGGAGATCGGATCGTTCTCGTAGCAATCCATGCCAAGTGAGACGATCAACGCTTCTGGCTTGTAAACCAGCAGCCAACGGCAGGCTTCCTCGAGTGCCGGTGTGTAGCGGTCCCAATCGGTGCCGAGCGGCAAAGGCCAGTTACGGGTGAACCCAGTACCGGCATGTTCACCGGTTTCGTCCGCAAACCCGAGAAAATAGGGATATTCGTGTTTAGGGTCGGCATGGATCGACAGGAACAGGATGTCCGGCCGGTCATAGAACAGCGCCTGGGTGCCATTGCCATGGTGGTAGTCGACATCCAGGATCGCGATGCGATGCAGTCCGTAGTCCCTAAGATACTGCGCCGCGACAGCAGCGTTGTTGAAAAAGCAGTATCCACCGAAGAAGTCATAGCCCGCGTGGTGTCCCGGTGGCCGGCAAAGCGCGAAAGCCGATTTCTCGCCATCGAGAAGCAGGCGGGCCGCAGTCAGGGCCGTGTCGGCTGACGCCCGCGCCGCCTTGTAGGTGTTTTCGCCGAGCGGCGTACCGGCATCCATCGAGTACCGTCCGAGCAGGCCGTCGATATGTTCGACCTGAACATCCTGACGCAGGCTGCGGATGGGCCAGACAAAGGGAAAGGCTTCGCGCGACCGCCCTGCGGCCGTCCATTTTGCCCAGAAGCTTTCCAGAAACGAAACGTATTCGGGGGCGTGCACCCGGTGCAGCGGACGGACGGGAAATTCCTCCGGCGCAACGATTTCACCGACATTGCGCTCCCGGACGGTCTTGAGCACGATTTCGGCGCGGCTCGGGATCTCGACAGCAGGCTTCAGTTCGCCGTCTGATATTTCCTGCGCCGGTGCATGCGCGAGCTGGGTGTTTGAAAAAACCGTCTTCACGAGTTGCCCCCAAGTCCCCTGTTGTCTCACACAGCAGCGCTAATGTAACCCATTTCAGGAAAAACGGAATTCCGTAACATGAGTATAAGTCTCTGAGGGCTGTAACAAAACCGGTGTGAACCCGTCGTGATTGACGCTGTCCGGCCATCGCTGCGCTTCAAGACACAGCCCGGCATGGGCCCCATAGTGTCTGCCGTCCAGCCCGGGAACCGTCACCGAGATCCGCTGCGCATCATAAAGCTGCAGGCCGGGTTCGCTCGTCCAGACTTCCATGCGGCGATTGCCGGAACCGTCTTCGAGGGCAGCAGCGAATTCCACGCCCTCGCGTGGTGCATCCGCAAGGCAGAAGTTGTGATCGAAGACCACGTTCTCCTCACCCGCCTTGCGCCGCAGTTTGCGTCCGTCGCGGAAGTCGTATGGCGTCCAGGCCACGTTGCGGATCTCACCGGTCGGGATCAGCGCCTCGTCCACGGGCAGATAGGTCTCCGCAGCGATTTCCAGCGTATGGTCCAGAATATTGCTGCTGCCATCCAGATTGAAATAGGCGTGCTGAGTGAGATTGACCGGCGTCGTCTTGTCGGTGGTTGCGGTGATTTTCAGACGCAGCGCACCGGTGCCGGTCAATGTATAGCGGGCAAGCACCTCCACCCGGCCCGGATACCCCATGTCGCCATCTTCGGAGACAAGCTTCAGCAGGACACTGGCCTTGTCGTGCTGCTCTACCTGCCAGACCCTGCTGGAGAAGCCGAGCGAGCCGCCATGAAGGTGGTTGATACCGCGTTCGTTCTGGTCGAGTTGATAGGTGACCCCGTCTATCGTCATCCGGCCACCGCCGATCCGGTTGGCGCAGCGCCCGGCAATCACGCCGAAATAGGGCGAATGATCCAGATAGCTCTGGAGATCGTCAAAGCCCAGCACCACCGTCTCACCATCGACCTTGAGGTCGCGGATAATCGCTCCAAGGGTGAGAATGGAGGCAGCCAGAGACCCTTTTGCCAGCGTAATTTCCTGGACAACGGTCCCGTCTGGCAGAACCCCAAATTCCTTGATCATGAAAGTCTCCGGCGAGAAGGCGGCAGGATGCGCAAAAGGCGGCGGAACTATCCGCCGCCTTTCGTCAATCGGTCAAGTGGTCAGAGCGTTTGGTTGTAGTCGCCCACTTCCGAGTTCTCGCGCAGGACGCCGTCGACAGCCTTGAACATGGCGTGGAGCCGGTCTTCCGAAACCGGGCTCTCGACCACGACCACCAGCTCCGGTTTGTTGGAGGAGGCACGCACAAGACCCCAGGTTCCGTCTTCACTGACGACGCGAACGCCGTTGACGGTGATCAGGTCGGTGATCGACTGTCCGGCAACCGTTTCGCCCTTGGCTTTCATATCCTGGAAACGGGCGACAACCCGGTCGACGACGTCGTACTTGATTTCGTCGTCGCACTTGGGAGCCATGGTTGGCGACCCCCAGGTCTTGGGAAGATCCCGGCGCAGGTCTGCCATCGTCTTGTCCGGGTTACGGTCAAGCATGTCGAGGATGGCAATGGCCGAAACGAGACCGTCATCATAGCCGCGGCCAATCGGTTTGTTGAAGAAATAGTGGCCGGATTTCTCGAACCCGACCATGGCATTCAGTTCGGTGACACGGCGCTTGATATAGGAGTGACCGGTCTTGAAATAGTCGGTCTTGACGCCGTTGGCTTTCAGCACCGGATCCGTGTGGAACAGGCCGGTAGATTTTACATCGACCACGAACTGAGCACCGGGATGAAGCGCGGAGATATCGCGCGCAAGCATCACGCCGACCTTGTCGGCGAAGATTTCCTCGCCTTCATTGTCGACGACACCGCAGCGATCGCCGTCGCCATCGAAACCAAGTCCGACGTCCGCACCGACTTCCAGAACCTTGTCACGAAGCGCGTGGAGCATCTTCATGTCTTCCGGGTTCGGGTTGTAGCGCGGGAAGGTGTGATCCAGCTCGGCATCAAGCGGGATGACTTCGGCGCCGATCGCCTCCAGGATCTTCGGTGCGAAGGCACCGGCAGTGCCGTTGCCGCATGCCGCGACCACCTTGATCGGGCGCTTCAGCTTGGCCCGGTCGGTGAGATCCTTGAAATAGACATCCGGGAAACCGTCGACGAAGCGGTAGCTGCCGCCGCCCTTCAGGTCGAAGGCCGCTTCCAGAACGATGTCCTTCAGCCGACCCATTTCATCGGGACCAAAGGTCAGCGGACGGTCGATGCCCATCTTGACGCCGGTCCAGCCGTTGTCGTTGTGCGACGCCGTAATCATGGCGACCGCCGGAACATCGAGCGCGAACTGCGCAAAATAGGCCATCGGCGACAAGGCCAGGCCAATGTCGTGCACGTTGATGCCGGCTGCCAGAAGGCCGTTGATCACCGCCATCTTGATGGAGGAGGAATAACCCCGGAAATCATGACCCACCACGATGTCCGGGCGCACGCCACGTTCGTGAATGAGCGTGCCGATGCCCATACCGAGCGCCTGCATGCCCATCAGATTGATTTCCTTTTCGAAAAGCCAACGCGCATCGTATTCACGGAAACCCGTGGGCTTCACCATTGGAAAGGATTCATATTCAAAAGTGTTCGGAACCAATTTCGGACGCGGTTTCGGAAACATCAATGCCTCTCAAAGCAAGGAAGAAGAACGGAACTGGGTAATTACCTAAACACGGTATGACAATTCACTGCACCAGTACAAGCGTGCCATCGGAGATGTCAAACCGCTTCATTTGGTTGAGAACGGACATGCCGAGCAGGGGTTCCCCGAGGCTTTGATCTTTCAACACAAGTGTGTCGACATTGCGTAGCCGGATCTTTCCAATGCGCAAATTGTCAATGGTCGCCCTGGCGCCACGAACTGTGCCGTTTGCCGTCTGGATTGCGTATTTGTAGTCGGCTGAATTCAGGAAGATTCCGATGCTCTCGGCAAGCGATTCCGGCAAAACGGTGACGGTTGCACCGGTGTCGACCAGCATGTCCACCGCACGGCCGTTCAGATAGGCATCCGCCACGAAATGCCCCTGCCTGTTGGCTGATATTCGGTGGCTTCGCTCGCCGGCCTCGTCCACGTCCTGATCTTCAGCAACCGGGTCGCTGCTCACCAGCACTTCAAGCCTGTTTTCCAGCAGATACGCCGCAAGCGGGACGATTGCCATGCAGGCCAGAAAGATGATGACAAAGCGCGACATGCAGGGTCTCGACGTTGCGTGAGCCCCCTGATTATCACGGTTTCCTTAGCGGCCTGTAAAACAGCATCAGGCAATCGTGTCGGCCAGCCGGGCAATATCCTCCAGATGCGGTGCACTGGACTGGGCCCCTGTCACGGTGCAGGCAAGCGCACCGGCGGCGGCACCTTCCTTCAAGGCACGTTCGAAGGACGTCTTGCGATCGAGAGCGGCAGCCAGGGCGCCGCAAAAGGCATCGCCCGCACCGGTCGTATCCACCGCGTTGACGGCAGGAGAAGCGAAGCGATAGCGCGCGGTTGGCGTGCGGGCGAGAACACCGTCCGCACCAAGGGTGACGATGACGTTCCGGCCACCTTCCGCCAGCTTCAGCGCGAATGTTTCCGTGTCACCGGCAATGCCGAGACGACCTCCGATCTCTGCCGCCTCGCTCACATTGACCACAACCGTACCGGCAACATCCAGACAGGCACTCAGGTCACCCTCAGGCACAGGAGCCGGGTTCCAGATGACCGTGCCTGCCGCATCCCGGGCAAGCCTGGCACCTTCGATCACCTCAACCAGAGGCACCTCTCCCTGAACGAGCAGTGTCTGACCAGGCCCAAAACCGCCTTCCAACCAGGAGGCTTCGACACGCGCATTGGTGCCGCTGGCGACGATGATCTGATTTTCCCCTGCCGGATCGATGCCGATCAGGGCAAGGCCAGTCGACCCGGTCATGGTGCGAACGCCTGAAAGATCGACGCCGGCTTCGCGCAGATTAAGCAGCGCGAGTTCGGCAAAGCTGTCCTGTCCGACCGCGCCGATGAAACGAACGTCGGCCCCTGCCCGCCTGGCAGCCAGCGCCTGGTTGGCGCCTTTCCCACCTGGAAATGTCTGGTGATCGCGACCGCTCACCGTTTCGCCGGCAGTCGGCAAGCGGGGCACGGCAACGACCAGATCCAGATTGATGGAACCAAAGACCGTAATCATGTCGCCTCCCTTTTTTTACAAAAGGTTAGACACCGCACGCCCAAGCGCAACAAAAAAGCGCGGAAGTTTCCCTCCGCGCTTTCAGCCGTCTGTTCTGTTGGCCGATTACTTCGTGCCGTACATGCGGTCGCCGGCGTCGCCAAGGCCCGGGACGATATAGCCCTTCTCGTTCAGCTTTTCGTCGATGGAGGCGGTGTAGACCGGCACGTCCGGGTGGTTCTCGGTGAAATTCTTGACGCCCTCAGGTGCCGCGAGCAGGCAGAGGAAGCGGATGTTGTTGGCGCCGCGCTCCTTGAGCTTCTGAACCGCTGCAATCGCCGAATTGGCGGTAGCCAGCATCGGATCGACCACGATCACCAGACGCTCGTTCAGGTCTTCCGGAGCCTTGAAGTAATACTCCACCGGCTGAAGGGTCTGCGGATCGCGGTAAAGGCCGATGTGCGCCACGCGCGCCGACGGAACCAGATCCAACATACCTTCCAGAAGTCCGTTGCCCGCACGCAGAACGGAAGCGAATACCAGCTTCTTGCCGGCCAGGGTCGGTGCCTGCATTTCAGCAAGCGGCGTCTCGATGGTCTGGTAGACGAGCGGCAGGTCGCGGGTGACCTCATAGCAGAGCAGCGTGGAGATTTCCCGCAGCAAGCGCCGGAACCCCTGGGTGGACGTTCCCTTGTCGCGCATGATGCTCAGTTTGTGCTGAACCAGCGGGTGGCTGATGACAGTGGCTCCGGACATATCTGCCTCTCTTCTCAATGGGGCCATAACACCGGCCCGGTCTCATGATTTTTTATGTTCGGGACCTATGCCCCGAACGGCAACCAAAAAACAGACCCCGGGTTCATGAAGTGCCCGAGTTTTTTCGCTTCCTGCGGGTGTCCTTGCAAATAAATGCCGCCAGCCCGGCTGGTTCCGCCTTCCAGGATGCAGGTGAGCGGCAATTGATCCTGATGAACCTTGAGCTCGTGCCGCAGCAGTTCGGCCAGCCTGTCGGTGAGCGCAAGCGCCACAGCGCGGATTTCGACCATCCGGTCGCGTTCGGCCTCTGCTGACAGCACCGTGTCCGGCTCGAGAATTTTCAGGACACCGGCGTCGAGGAACAGGGCCGCGTGGGCAGGATCGGCCGGCGGCGTCAGTGCCTCCAGTCCGGAGACTTCAAACCCGGCCCAGGCAAGAGGTTCGATCAGTGAATAAACCATCTCCTGGGCAGCCAGATGGAACGGCACAACAGTTCTCTCCGAAACCGCACCCCGCTGGTAATGCTCGAAGCTGTCGCCATAGACCATGTTGCCGTCGCCAGCGCCGCCGTCCCACAGCGGACAAAGCGATTCCAGCACGCGGTCGAGCAGATCCCTTGCCGAAACCACGCCATCGCTTTCCTTTGCCATCCGAACTGCAAGACGGCCTGGACGGGTCTCGTCCCCTTCTCCGAAAAGATCCGGCCGCAGGGCAAGCGCTTCACCGAAGCGTTTCAGATGGCGCTGCATCGCCTCGAGCAGGTCGTCATCCTCCCTTGCGTCCCACTGCAGGCCTTCGGAGAGTTCCATCCGGTCCATCTGCACGAGCGTCTGCGCATCGACGCGATAGGGATCGGTCATTTCACCGGAAAAGGAACCTGCCGCGAACATGTGAAAGGCGGCCAGTGCCGAAGCCTCCTGGCCGGTCGCCTCGGTCTCAGTCATCCTGTCCTCGAAAACCCAGCCCTCGGGGTGGCGGGTTTTCATGTAGGTACCCAGGATGGCAAGGTCGGCTGCAGCGGCAAGCATTTCTTCGGCGGTTTCAAACCCGCGCGCATTTGCCAGCGCACCCCAGCGGTCGATGCCGCCGGCCTCGTAATTCCGCCAGATGCCATAGGGTGGAATGTGAAAATCCGGATAATTTTCCCGAGTTGTTTCAAGCACCTTGGCCAGGGCTGTTTCGAGCAGGTCCGGAACCGCTTCGACATGGGCGAGTTTGCCATCTGTGGCGAGCTTTAAAAGCTCATAGGCTTTTTCCCGAACATGCTGCGGCCGGAACAGGGACAAGGCTGGTTGGGTATCGGTCATGGAAATCGCCGGATCTGGAAAGGATTGTGTGAAAAGACGCTGCCCTCGCCTATCTGCCCACCATAACCTTGTCAAACCGGTTCGTCATTGGTCATCATCTGTGTGATTTGAACCCAAGCCTTTCAACCATCCCACACCGGAAGTTTCATGTCTGCCGTTGTCTCAATCGCTGCCCTTCTCGTCGGATCCGGACTGCTTTTGCTCGCCGGCGGCCTTCACGGCCTCCTGTTGCCGCTCGCCGGTCTCGCCAACGGCTTTTCCGATGCCTCGCTCGGTCTGCTCGGCACCGGCTGGGCAGTCGGCTACGTCAGCGGCTGTCTGGCCGTGCCGGTCATCGTGAAGCGTGTGGGCCATGTGCGGGCCTTCGGTGCGCTTGCCTCGCTGGCGGGCATCTCGGTTCTCCTGAACCTCCTGTTCATGGATGCCGCTGTCTGGATCGTGCTGCGGGCGATCACCGGCTTCTGCTTTTCCGGCGCTGCCATGATCGTGGAAAGCTGGCTGAACGAACGCTCGACCAGCGAAACGCGCGGGCGGATCTTCGGCATCTATACGATGATCAACCTGGGGGCAACGACCGCCGGACAGATGTTGCTGACGCTTGGCGATCCGACCGGCTTCTTCTTCTTCGTTCTCGGTTCGATCATCTACTCGCTCTCACTGCTGCCGACAGCGCTGTCCACCGCCGCATCGCCCCAGCCCCTGACACAGGCGCGGCTGGACCCGAAAAAACTCTGGCGCAATTCACCGATCGCAGTGGTCGCGGTTTTCATGGTCGGCATTTCAAACGGGTCCTTCGGCACCTTGGGTGCGGTTTATGGACTTCGCATCGGGTTGGACGTACCGGAGATTGCCATCATGATGAGTTTGGCGCTTTTGGCCGGCGCAGTGGTGCAGATCCCGGTCGGCATGCTGTCCGACAGGCTTGACCGGCGCCTTGTGCTGGTCGGTCTCGCCGTAACCGCCATGAGTTTCGGGTCCAGCCTGTCATTCTTCGGCGGCACCGATCCGACCCTCACGGTTCTTCTGATCGCAGGTTTCGGCGGCGTGGTCTATTCCATGTATCCGGTGATCGTCGCCCACGCGAGCGACCACGCAGAGCCAGGTGACTTTCTCAGGATCAGCGGCGGTCTTCTGCTTATCTTCGGGGCGGGTACAATGCTTGGACCGTTGCTCGCTTCGGGCTTGATGACCTTCACTTATCCGGGCGCACTCTTCCAGGTGACGGCGGCAGCGCATCTTTCCATGATGCTCTTTGCCCTCTGGCGCATGCGTCAGCGTGCTTCGCTTCCGCAGGAAGACAAGTCCGATTTCGTGATGGCGGTCTCGACCGCGCAGATTACGACCCCGGAAACGGTAAGCCTCGATCCGCGCACGGAAGTGGACGAAACCGGCGGGGAAATCTGAGGGGGCTTGACGCCATTACCTTCGGCATTCATCGCCCTTCTCCCCTCATTATGAGGAACCGCTTCAGCGGCGTCTCAGGATGAGGTTTTGGGGATGAGAGGGCGAGAGGCGAGAAAGCTCACTAGAGTTCTCGCTGAACCAAGCCAATGCGAAGCGACCTCGCCTGAAAAAAATCTGGCGTGCATTCAGCGTGCGGCGCATCCGGCATGTTGCAGAAGACCTGCCTCAACCCGTCGGCGCCTGCTTTGCGCTTTCCAGTCGTACAAGGAGCCTTTTGCGTGTGGGCTCATCACAGAAGGCGGCTTCGATGGCCGTGCGGGTGACTTCCATCTGATCATCGAAACTCCATCCGAAGGTTTCGGTGACCGATGAATATTCCTTGCCGAGCGTGGTGCCGAAAAAGGGCGGATCGTCGGAGTTGAGCGTGATCTTCACGCCCTCCTTGCGCAGCATGTTGACCGGGTGGAAGCGCAGGTGAGTGTAGACGCCCAGAGCGATGTTCGACCCGGGGCAGACCTCCAGCACGATCTCCTCGTCGACAAGGCGCTTGACCAGATCCTTGTCCTCGATTGCCCGCACACCATGGCCGAGACGTTTCACACGCAGGAATTCGAGTGCCGCGGTCACACTGTCCGGACCGCCGAACTCGCCCGCATGTGCCGTCGTGCCCAGTCCGGCATCCGCCGCCATGCGGAAGGCCTTCGCGAAATTGGCCGGGTGGCCGGAGCGTTCATCCCCGGCCAGGCCGAAGCCCGTGACCAGAGGATGCGGATTGCCGATCACTTCCTTGATGACCCGTTCGACGGAGGCCGAACCGAAATGGCGTACACCGATCGCGATCATTCGGCCTTCGATGGCAGTGTCTGTCTTGGCGCGCTCGATCCCGGCGGCCAGTCCCTCGACATAGGAGCGGTAGGACAGGCCGGCGGCCTGAGCGTGGTCTGGCGAGATGAAGACCTCGCCATAAATTGCCCCTTCCGCCGCCAGCATGCGGAAATAGGTTTCCGCAAGCAGGGCATAGTCCGCCGGTGTCCTGAACACCGAACTTGCAACGTCATAGGCTTTCAGGAAGGTGGTGAAGTCGGACCAGATGTATTTGCCGTTACCGTCGAGGACGGCCGAAACATCCTCGCCGCGCTTGTCGGCAAGGCGCTTGACCAGGGTCGGTGGCGCCGCGCCTTCGATATGACAATGCAATTCCGCCTTCGGTACCGTGATGGCGTCGCTCATGTCCCGCGGGTCCTCATTCGAGTGTGTGGCGGGCCGGTTTTCCGTCTTTCCGCAGAAAGGACGGACGAGTGGCCCGCGGTTATTGTGCCCGATTCACCGGATTGCCGGAATGCGGATGCGGCTACAGAAAACTCGTGCCGTTCGGCCCCACCGCAATGCCCAGATGATCGGCGATACTTTCACCGATATCGGCATAGGTCTTGCGACCACCGACGCTTCTGCCTTCGAGACCCGGACCGGTTGCGATCACCGGGACATGTTCGCGGGTGTGGTCCGTGCCACGCCAGGTCGGATCGCAGCCGTGATCTGCCGTGAGGATCAGGAGATCACCGTCCTTCATCCTGGCAATCATTTCCGGCAAGCGGCGGTCGAAATGCTCCAGTGCGGCTGCATATCCCGGAACATCCCGGCGGTGACCGTAGAGGGAGTCGAAATCGATGAAATTGGCGAAGATCAGGTCGCCATCGGCAGCCTGGTCCATGGCCTCCAGCGTCTTGTCGAACAGCTGGTCATTGCCTGCGCCCTTCAGCACCCTGGCAACGCCCTGATGGGCGAAGATGTCGGATATCTTGCCGACGCCATAGACCGTGCGTCCTGCCTCTGTCAGACGGTCGAGCAAGGTCGGCTCCGGCGGTAGCACCGAATAGTCACGCCGGTTGGCGGTGCGCTGGAAAGTGTCCGAAGTTTCGCCGACGAAGGGCCGCGCGATCACCCGGCCGATGTTGTAGGGATCGGCAAATTCACGCGCGATCTCGCAAAGTTCGTACAGCTTCTCCAAACCATAGTGTTCTTCGTGGGCGGCGATCTGGATGACGGAATCCGCCGACGTATAGAAAATCGGCTTGCCCGTGCGAATGTGCTCTTCGCCAAGTTCGGCAATGATCACCGTGCCGGAGGCGTGTTTGTCACCCAGGATGCCGTTGAGGCCTGCCTTCTCGCTGATCTTTGCAATCAGCTCTTCCGGGAAGGTCGGGATCGTTTCCGGAAAATAGCCCCAGTCGAAGCGCACAGGCACACCGGCGATTTCCCAATGGCCGGACGGCGTGTCCTTGCCGTTGGAAACTTCGGCAGCATAGCCCCACAGGCCTTCCGGCTCGCCATCGAAATCCAGGCCCGGCACGTCCTTGCCGGTGGACAGGCGCCCTGCCGCGCCCAGGCCGAGCCGGTCCATGTTAGGAACGTTCAAGGGGCCGGAGCGCAGACCGTCCTTGTCGCCCTCACCGGCTGCACAACGCGCCGCGATGTGGCCCAAAGTGTCGGCCCCGGCATCACCAAAGGCTTCCGCATCCGCGGCACCGCCGATACCGAAACTGTCCAGAACGCACAGAATTGCACGAGGCATGGACATCTCCTCAAATTTATCATTGCCGGCCGGTTCGGCCGGAGAGGTTCCGGGCGACCATTCGCCCGGCACGCATTTTCCCGGTCAGGGCGCGATGCGCTCGACGACGCTCGGCCTGTCGATGACATCGGCTGCGGAGCCGATGGTGTAGGCTTTGCGCACCGCGACGGCTGCTTCTTCGGCCTCTGCCTCGGTTCTGGCATGGACAATCGCCAAGGGCGCATCCGCGTCCACCGTGTTGCCGACACCGGCAAGACTGGTCAGGCCGACGGACGGATCGATCACGTCTGCCGCCGCCCGGCGTCCACCGCCAAGCGCGACGACCGCAACGCCCACTGCCCGGGCATCCACACCCGTAACGACGCCGTCTTGTTCGGCGTAGACCGGCGCTTCCACCGACGCCTTGGCAAGATAAAGTTCCGCCTTTTCCATGAAGTCGGCAGGTCCGCCAAGCGCATGAACCATCTGGGCGAACTTCTCAGCCGCCTTGCCGCTCTGAAACGCTTCACGCATCATGCCGGCACCGGCCTCCGCATCAGCGGCGATGCCGCCGGAGGCAAGCAGTTCGCCGCCTTGTGCCACGGTGACATCCCAAAGGCGGTTGTCGATGGCCGTGCCTTTCAGAAAGTCGACAGCGTTCTGCATTTCAACCGCGTTGCCGGCGGCGGACGCCAGCGGCTCGTTCATGTCGGTCAGGAGAGCCGTCGTTTTCAAACCCGCCCCGTTCGCGACCAGCACCAGGCTTTCGGCAAGAGCACGAGCATCTTCAAGTGTTGCCATGAAAGCGCCCGTGCCCCACTTCACATCCAGCACCAGTCCCTGCAGACCGGCTGCCAGCTTCTTGGACAGGATCGACGCGGTGATCAGGTCGATGCTCTCCACCGTGCCGGTCACATCGCGGATGGCATAAAAACGCTTGTCGGCCGGAGCAAGGTTGCCGGTCTGGCCGATGACGGCACACCCGATCTCCTTGACCACCTTCTTGAACAGCAGATTGTCCGGTTGCGTCTGATAGCCCGGGATGCTGTCGAACTTGTCCAGCGTGCCGCCCGTGTGACCCAGGCCACGACCGGAGATCATCGGTACTGCAGCGCCACAGGCGGCAAGCGCCGGCGCCAGCATCAAGGAGACGTTGTCGCCAACGCCGCCGGTGGAATGCTTGTCCAGGATCGGCGCGTCGATGCCCGACCAGTCCATGACATCGCCACTGTCGCGCATGGCGAGCGTCAGAGCCACCCGTTCGTCGACGGTCAGCCCCTTGAAGAAGACAGCCATGGCGAGCGCGGCCACCTGGCCTTCCGTGACCGAGCCGTCTGCCAGGCCCTTGACGAAGAACTGGATCTCCGCCGCGTCCAGCGTTCCACCGTCCCGCTTCTTTCTGATGAGTTCTTGCGGCAGCATTTGTTGTCCTTCTTGAAGCCGTCTCAATAGCCGTGGTGGGAGTGGTCCACGATTTCCTGGCCCTCGATCGTCGAGATCAGGGCATCCAGAAGACCACTGGCACCAAAGCGGAACGTGTGTGCCGATACCCAGTTCTGGCCCATGATCTTGTCGGCAAGCGCCAGGTAGGCAGCCGCGTCCTCGGCGGTGCGGATACCACCGGCCGGCTTGAAGCCGATCACACGCTCGGCGTTGTCGCGGCGGGCCTCCTCGATCGCGGTCAGCATGATTTCGGCTGCTTCCAGCGTTGCGTTGACGGCAACCTTGCCGGTCGAAGTCTTGATGAAATCCGCACCAGCCCCAATGGCAATGTTGGAGGCCGCGTGGATCAGCAACGGATCCTTGATTTCACCCGTTTCCAGGATGACCTTGAGCAGTGCCGGTTCCGGAATGGCCGCCTTCACGCGGATGATCTGCTCTTCCGCAAAGCCCTTGCGGCCAGCGCAGAAAGCCTTGTAGGGCATGACCAGATCGATCTCGTCGGCTCCATCGGCAAGTGCCTGCTTCGTCTCGGCCAGGACGGCTTCCGTATCTTCGCCACCTTCAGGGAAGTTGACCACGGTCGCCACTTTCACGCCCGTGCCGGTCAGTTCCTGCGCGGCCTGCGCCACGAACCGCGGCCAGACACAGACAGCCGCAACCGACCCGTGATCCGTCACGGTCCGTCCGGTCAGCTTGGAAATATCCGCCGCCGTGCAGTCGTCGTTGAGGTTGGTCAGGTCGACGAGCCCGAGGGCCCGTTTGGCGTGTTCGATCATGTCAGTCATTGGCCGATCTCCTTCACGAATGCCCGCACCAGCTGTTTCATGCGTTCCATGCCCTGCAAGGCAACGGACTTGGTTTCGTCGTGAGACAGCGCGTGCGTCTGCATGCCTGCGCCGTAATTGGTGATAATCGACATGGCCGCGACGCGCATACCCAGAAACCTGGCCATGATGACTTCCGGCACGGTTGACATGCCAACCGCATCCGCACCCAGTGTCTTGGCCATGCGGATTTCGGCAGGCGTCTCGAAAGATGGGCCGGAGAACCACATGTAAACGCCCTCGGCGACCGGATCGCCGGTTTCCTCGGCGACTTTCTTCATCGCCGCACGCAAGTCCGCATCGTAGGCGGTGCTCATGTCGAGGAAGCGCTTTTCGTCCTCTTCACCGATCAGCGGGTTCATGCCCGACCAGTTGATGTGGTCGGAAATCAGCATGGGCGAGCCGGGAGCAACTTCCTGGCGCAGGGAACCAGCCGCATTGGTTGCCAGCAGGATCTCGCAGCCGAGCTCCTTCAGCGTTTCCACCGGCGTGCGCATGACCGTCGGATCACCGCCCTCGTAATAATGGGCCCGGCCCGACAGGATCACCACCGGTACACCGGACAGCGTGCCGGCAACCAGCTCGCTGGAATGGGACGTGACGGTGGAGACCGGAAATTCGGTCAGATGCGAATAGGGAATGCGAACAGCGTCCTCGACTTCCTCGGCGAGCGCGCCGAGGCCGGAGCCGAGGATCATGCCAATCTTGTACGAGCCCTCCCGGGCTGCGCGGACGATCTCCGCGCATTCACGGCCGAAACCACTCATTGTGGGTCAGTCCTTCTTATTTTGACGTGTATTCCAGTTCGAAGGCGGCAGGCAGCAGCTCATCCATCGTGAAGCTGCGCCGGATACCGTCGAGATCCGCGACATGGACAACCAGATCGTCCGTGCCGAATTCCTTCAGACGCTGGCGGCACATGCCGCACGGCGTGCACAGGGCCGCATCGCCAATGACGACGGCTTCCGCAATTTCGCGGTAACCGGCGGCAATCATGGCGCTGACCGCCCCACCTTCTGCACAAACGCTCACCGGGTAGGAAGCGTTCTCCACATTGCAGCCGATGAAAACAGTGCCGTCCGGTGCACGCAAGGCCGCGCCGACCAGGAAGTTTGAATAGGGTGCATATGCGTTTTCACGAACCGCTTTTGCGGCCTCGAACAACGCGTCCAGATCGCTCATGAACGCTCCTTGAGATACGGAATGCCAGCCGCCTTCGGCGGGATTGCCTTGCCGATGAAACCTGCAAGCAGGATCACGGTCAGAATATAGGGCAGTGCCTGGAAGAACTGCACCGGAATTTCGCCGATACCGGGTAATTTCTGACCCTGCATCCGGATGGCGACAGCATCGAGGAAGCCGAACAACAGGCAGGCCAACATCGCGTTGGCCGGTTTCCACTTGGCGAAAATCAGGGCCGCCAGCGCGATGAAGCCCTTGCCAGCCGTCATGTCCTTGATGAAGCCGGAGGACTGGGCGATGGAAAGATATGCTCCGGCTACACCGCACAGGGCACCGCAAGCGATGACCGCCCGGTAGCGCAGCCAGGTGACAGAGATGCCGGCCGTGTCAACGGCCGCCGGGTTTTCCCCGACCGCACGCAGGCGCAGCCCGAAACGAGTGCGGAACAGCACCCACCAGGTCAGCGGCACGGCCACGAAAGCCGCATAGACCAGGATGTTGTGGCCTGACAGCAGTTCGCTGTAGATGCCGCCAATGATTGGAACATCGCGCAGTTCTTCCGCGTAGGGCCAGACGATGTCCCTAAACCGTCCGCCTTCCGGCAGTGAGGGTGTACGACCGCCCTGGCGGAACCATGTCTGCCCGAGCAGCGCGGTCAGGCCCGCTGCCAGGAAGTTGATGGCGACGCCGGAAACGATCTGGTTGCCGCGGTTGGTAATGGAGGCAAAGCCGTGGATCAGCGCCAGGCCGATCGAAACCGCCATGCCCGCCAGAAGGCCGATCCAGGCGTTTCCGGTCATGTAGGCGACCGCACCCGCCCCAAAGGCTGCGCCGAGCATCTTTCCTTCCAGGCCGATATCGACCACGCCGGAGCGTTCAGAGTAAAGCCCTGCCAGACAGGCCAGCAGAAGCGGTGTCGACAGGCGGACTGTGGAATCAAGTGTCAGGATCACGATCTCGAACATGATCACGCCTCCTTCTCGGCAAGAGCCCGGGAGGGCGTGAACAGCTTGATGATGGCCGGGCGGAACATGTGCTCAAGCGCACCGGCAAACAGGATCACAAGGCCCTGGATGACGATGATCATGTCTCGCGTGATGTTGGGCATTTCGAACGAAAGTTCCGCGCCGCCCTGATAGAGCATGCCGAACAGGATCGATGCCAGAACGATGCCGACCGGATGCGCCCGCCCCATGAGGGCAACCGCGATGCCGACGAAGCCGTAGCCGGTCACGAAATCGATCAGCAGACGGTGCTGTGACCCCATGATCTCGTTGATCGCCATCATGCCTGCAAGACCACCGGATATGAGCATGGTGATGACGATGGTGCGCACCGGCGAGATGCCGGCATAGACCGCGGCTGTGGCGTTGGCACCGAAGGACCGGATCTCGAAACCGAGCTTTGTGCGCCAGATCAGGAACCAGACCAGAACACAAGCCGCCAGCGCCACGAAGAGCGACAGGTTGACCGGCGCATAGCCGAAGCCGAAGGACGGGAATATGTCGTTCAGGAACGGCAGACGGCCGCCGTCCTCGAAGGTTCGTGTTTCCGGCTGCATCGAGCCTGGCTTCTTCAACGCGTTGTTGAGCAGATAGACCATCAGCGACGAGGCGATGAAGTTGAACATGATGGTGGTGATCACCACGTGGCTGCCGCGGGTGGCCTGCAGCCAGGCCGGAATGAACGCCCAGGCGGCCCCCATCAGCGCCGAGCCGATGATGGCAAACGGCAAGGTGATGTACCACGGCACGATGTGGTCCAGCGCCAGACAGGCTATGGCGACCCCGAGACCACCGATATAGGCCTGGCCCTCACCGCCGATGTTGAACAACCCGGCATGAAAGGCAACGGCCACGGCCAGGCCGGTGAAGATGAAGTTGGTGGCATAAAACAGCGTGAAGCCGATGCCTTCGCCATAGCCAATGGAGCCCCAGACCAGGAGCTGCACCGCGTCCAGCGGGTTTTCCCCGATCAGGACAACGACGAGGCCGGACACCAGGAAGGCGGCGGCCAGGTTCAGGAACGGGATCAGGCCGTAATCGACCCAGCGCGGGAGCTGACCGGCACTCATCGGGCGCCTCCTTCAACAGCCATCTTGTTGTTATCTTCCACACCGGCCATCAGCAGGCCAAGTTCGCCTTCTTCCGCATCGCCGCCGCGTTCACCGACGATCTTGCCGTCGAACATCACCAGCACCCGGTCGGACAGCGCCCGGATTTCGTCGAGTTCCACCGACACCAGCAAAATGCCCTTGCCGGCATCGCGCATTTCCACGATCCGGCGGTGGATGAACTCGATGGCGCCGATATCGACGCCGCGCGTCGGCTGACCGACCAGAAGCACTTCCGGATCGCGCTCGATCTCGCGCGCCAGCACGATCTTCTGCTGGTTGCCGCCCGAGAAATTGGCGGTCTTCAGCATCGGGTTCGGCGGGCGGATGTCGTATTTCTCGATTTCGGCCACGGCGTTCTTCTTGATGGCGGCAAGATCCATCAGAAGGCCCCGGGAGTAGGCTGGGTCGCGGTGGTAGCCAAGGATCGAATTCTCGTATTCGGAGAAGGAATTGATCAGGCCCATCCGGTGCCGGTCTTCCGGCACGTGGCCCATGTTCTTGGCGCGCATGTCGGCAGCGTCGAGCGTGCTCGTTCCCAGATCGATCGTCTCGCCGTTGATCTTCAGCGTACCTCTGGTGGCGCGGCGAATGCCCGCGAGCGTTTCCAGCAGTTCCGACTGGCCGTTGCCGGAGACACCGGCGATGCCGACAATCTCTCCCGCACGCACATTGAAGGAAACGTCCTTTACCACCTGCACGCCGCGGCTGTCCGTCACCGTGAGGTTCTCGACCTCCATCACCGGAGCTTTGGGTTGCGCCGGTTTCTTGTCGACACGCAGCAGCACGCTGCGGCCGACCATAAGCTCGGCGAGTTCTTCCATCGAGGTGTTCGCGGTTTCGCGCGTTGCCACCATCTCGCCGCGGCGCATCACCGAAACAGTATCGGTCGCCGCCATGATCTCGCGCAGCTTGTGCGTGATCAGGAGAACCGTCTTGCCTTCGTTCTTCAGAACTTCGAGGATCTTGAACAGGTGATCGGCTTCGGCCGGCGTCAGGACACCGGTCGGCTCGTCAAGGATCAGAACCTCCGCGCTGCGGTAGAGCGCCTTCAGGATCTCCACCCGCTGCTGCAGACCAACCGGCAGATCCTGAATCAGGGCGTCCGGATCGACCCGCAGTTCGTATTCTTCTTCCAGCCGCTTGAGTTCTGTCTTGGCGCGATTGATGCCGCCGGACAGGAGCGCGCTGTCCTCGGCGCCCAGAACCACGTTTTCCAGGACCGAGAAATTGTCGACCAGCATGAAATGCTGATGCACCATGCCGATGCCCATGCCGATGGCGGCTTTCGAGTCCGAGATCGTGACCTTCTTGCCGTCCACCAGGATGTCGCCGTCATCGGCCTGGTAGAAACCGTAGAGAATGGACATGAGCGTCGACTTGCCCGCCCCGTTCTCTCCGATGATACCGTGGATGGAGCCCTTCTTCACCACAAGGTCAATGTCCTTGTTGGCGTGAACCGGGCCAAAGCGCTTGTTGATCTTGCGCAGTTCGATTGCCGGCGTATCGCTCATGCGTTCCCCCAGGCCTGACTGTTTTTCTTTTTCTTTGTCATTGTTATTGCCCCTCGCCGCTGCCTCGCGGTGTCCCGATCAGAAAGGACATGCTCCGTCGGTGACGACGTCATGAACCTTGACGGTGCCGTCGGAGATGGCCGCAACGGCGGCATCCGCCGCCGCTTTCATGTCCGGCGTGATCAGGTCCTTGTTGTTTTCGTCCAGCACCCAGTCCATGCCGCCATCCGCGACGCCCAGCACCTTGATGCCGGGTTCGAAGGTGCCGTCCTTCGCCGCCTGAAAGCTGTCGTAGACGGCGTTGTCCACGCGCTTGCGGATGGACGTCAGGACCTTGCCCGGATGCAGGCCGTTCTGGTTGCTGTCGGTGCCCATGCCGAGCACGCCCTTGTCGGCAGCTGCCTGCAGCACACCAATACCGGTTCCGCCCGCTGCCTGAATGATCACATCGGCGCCCTGATTGATCTGGCCGATGGCAAGTTCGCCGCCGCGAACAGGATCCGCGAAAGCGGCCGGCGTATCGCCCGTCATGTTGGACAGAACCCTGATATCCGCCCTTGCGGCCTGGCCGCCCTGCTTGTAGCCGCACAGAAACCGCTGGATGATCGGGATATCCATGCCGCCGACAAAACCGATGGTGCCGCTCTTGGAGGCCATGCCGGCCAGCAGACCGCCGATATAGGCACCCTCATGTTCCTTGAACACATAGGAGCGCACGTTCGGCTGATCGACCACCATGTCGACGATGGCAAAATCCGTCTTTGGAAAATTGGGCGCCACCTGGCCAAGCGCGTTGGCCTGGTTGAAACCGATTGCGACAACGGGGGACGCGCCCCGGCTGGCAAAGTTCCGCAGTGCCTGCAGGCTTTGCGCATCACGCTCCAACTCGAATTCCCTGACGTCGCCGCCCTGGTCCTGAAACCGTTTCACGCCGGCAAAGGCGCTTTCGTTGAAAGACCCGTCGAACTTCCCGCCGACGGAATAAACGATGGCCGGTTCGGCCAGAGTTGCGGTTGTTGTCATGAAGACAGCGCAGGCCGCAGCAATGACGTCTGATGTGAGACGGAGCATCCTGTCCTCCGAAAAAACGGGTTGGGCACGCTAGAAATACAGGTAGACCTCCGCACGGTATCGCGCGGAGGTCCAAAAACGACTGCCTTACATCGGGCAGGACTGATCGGCCATGTAGTCGTGAACTTCGATCTCGCCGGAGATGATCTTCTGGGTCGCTTCTTCGACCTTTGCTTTCATCTCGTCGTTGACGAGTTCGGCGTTGTTGTCGTCCAGCGCCCAGTCGACGCCGCCTTCCTTGAGGCCGAGGACTTCGAAGCCGGAGGACCAGCTGTCGTTGGCCGCGTCTTCGAACGCCTGGTAGACGGCAATGTCGACGCGCTTCAGCATGGAGGTCAGGACGGAACCCGGATGCAGGTTGTTCTGGTTGCTGTCGACGCCGATGCCGAGCTTGCCGGCGTCAGCAGCGGCCTGCAGAACACCGATGCCGGTGCCGCCGGCAGCGTGATAGACAACGTCAGCGCCACGGTCGAACTGGGACTTGGCGAGTTCGCCACCCTTGACCGGATCGTTCCAGGCCGCACCGGTGGTGCCGGTCATGTTCTCGAAGACTTCCGCCTTCGGGTTTGCAGCCATTACGCCCTGCTTGTAACCACAGGAGAACTTGCGGATAAGCGGAATGTCCATGCCGCCGACAAAGCCGACCTTGCCGGTTTCGGACGCCATCGCAGCCAGCATGCCGACGATGTAGGAGCCTTCCTGCTCCTTGAACAGGATGGAGCGCACGTTCGGCAGGTCGACGACCATGTCAACGATCGCGAACTGCGTATCCGGGAATTCCTTGGCAACCTTTTCCACGGCGTTGGCCTGGGAGAAGCCGATGGCAACGATCGGGTTCATGCCGCGCTTGGCAAAGTTGCGCAGAGCCTGCTCGCGCTGGCTGTCGTTCTGGATTTCGAAATCGCGGTATTCGACGCCGGTGTCTTCCTTGAACTTTTCAGCACCGTTGTATGCGCCTTCGTTGAACGACTTGTCGAAACGGCCGCCCAGATCGTAAAGCACTGCCGGCTTGATATCGGCTGCCAATGCGCCCACGGCAGTAAAGGCCAGGCCGGCAAGCGCGGTGCCGATGGTAAGAAGCTTTTTCACTTATATGTCCTCCGACATGCGGGGGCCTGCCTTTTGGCCGGCCCGTTTCCCCTCGTGACCCAGCCGCATCATGCGGACTGTGCCAGCTGCAATCCGGCCCGTGCCGTCAGAGCCCTCGCAAGGGTCTCGTCTGCCACAAGGTCGGTAATGACACCGGTACGCAGGGCCGCGAGCGTGGCATCCACCTTGCTCTCCCCACCTACCAGCGCAATCACGCGGCGCCCGCGCACTTCGTCGAAATGCAGACCCACGGCACAATCGCCGAGCGGATCCGGGGCCAATTTTCCCTCGATCGTCAGAAAGCGCCCCATCAAATCACAGACGGCGCCGCCCGACAGCAAATCTTCCTGTTCTTTTTTGGAAATCATGCCGCGCTGGACAAGATGGCCCTCGTTCTCGACCGAACCGATGCCGATGAGAAAGGCATCCGACTGGCGCGCGCGATCCATCAGGTCCTGCACGCTGCGCTGGGTCAGGAACATCGCCTTTTCGTCCTGGTTTTCGGCAAAATAGGGAACCGGCAGATAATAGCCGATGCCGCCTGTGCGCTCCTGCATCTTCTGGACGATGTCATAGGGGTTGGCAGCAAGCGTGCGCGTCAGGGATCCGCAGATCGACATGATTTCGAGATCGGTTCTCGCGACTTTCGGCAACGCTTCGACAGCCGCGGTCAGCGTGCGGCCCATGCCAACGCCCAGACGCGTGACGTTTGACCCACCGAGCATTCCAGACAGGAACTGTGCCGCGGACACGGCGACGGCCCTGAGGGCGCTGTCGTCGTCGCCGCCACCAAGATCGGGAGCAATGATGCAGTTCGTCAGGCCGAAATGCTCCGTCAGCTCCTTTTCAAGCTGGAGGCATTCCATCGGGCGACCATCGACCTGGAATTTGACGAAACCGGCTTTCTGCGCATGAGCGATCAGGCGATGCACCTTGGCAGGCGAAACGCCGAGCTGCGAGGCGATTTCACCCTGCGTACGGCCGCCAACAAAAGACAGCCAGGCCGCCCGGATGGCCATATATGATGTCCAGTCGTCGTCGCGTGTCTGCATTCCGCGTCGAAACCTTCCCCTCCAGAGCCCTTGCGCACGCCTTCCGGCGGACAGGATACTCAACCACTCTCAAAACGCCCGGCTTGATGGAATTGCATCCCGCAAGATGAAACACCCGCCTGTCCAGCCATGCGAAGCGGTTGACCGCAACGGTCCGGCTATGCCCTGCTCTCTTCGGAGCTTTTGTTTTCCGGGGCCGCGAAGGCCGGCCGAAAAATTCTTCACCAAGTGAGAATTTCTTCAGATCATGACCAGCCTTGCCTTTGCCGTCAACTAAAAAAACTGCCAATTTTCTGGCTGATTGCTGCATTTCTGGGCAGCAATCAGCGCCGAGTACCACTTCTGAACGGCGGCAAATTCTGCCCAAAGCTGCCGATTTTCAGAAACAACCCGGCAAAATTTGCCTAGCTGCACGGCAATAATTGCCGGTGGATTTGTCCCCCACTTTGAAAACCTGCGTCTTTCCGACCGAAAAACAGCTAATCGGAACGCGCATGTCAGGCGCTTCAGAAGTTGCTGAAACGTCGGCTGTTTTGGGTCTCAACCAGGTTCTCTCGCCCGAGTTTCTCACAGTTTCGCGCAAAAATGTGACCGACAAGGCGGATTGAAATAACTCAAGAAATACCCACCTTACCTATACGTAAAGCTTAACGCGTATCCACGGATGAAAAATTTGCCTAGCAAATCCGGAAGATATCCCGCGCCTGTGGATAGAACATGCACTCCGTGCACA
Source organism: Roseibium algicola (assembly GCF_001999245.1). Taxonomy (NCBI): domain Bacteria; kingdom Pseudomonadati; phylum Pseudomonadota; class Alphaproteobacteria; order Hyphomicrobiales; family Stappiaceae; genus Roseibium; species Roseibium algicola. The sequence continues at coordinate 1,706,983 of NZ_CP019630.1, forward strand.
TTACTTTTGCCAGCCAAGGAATATTACGCTACGTTTGGCATGTAGCTTGCTAAGTAAATTTCCAAGCTCATCCAAGGCATTCAGCCAATGCCTTGTTAGGAATCACGAGAAACGGAAAGATAAGGAATTCAACGACAAAATAAACAGGGGAGACGTGGCCACCCAGCCGCAAGGCTGAAGTAAGGAGAAAAACCATGCGTCTCGACATAACCAAAACAGACTGTGCACTGACGGTTACAAGTTTACTGTCACTTATTTGTGCGGCACTTCTTTTCGCCGCCCCAGCCGCAGCCCGAGACTACCGTCCGGCTCTGATGGCTTCTTCACAATACAGCTTTGATCCGGCCAACGAAGTGGACGTCGAACTTGTCCTGGCCGTCGACATCTCCCAATCCATGGATACAGAAGAACAGGAAGTGCAGCGCGCCGGGTATGTTGCCGCTCTCACCTCCAGGGAATTTCTTGACGCCATTCAGGTCGGTCCGATCGGCCGCGTTGCCGTGACCTACATGGAATGGGGCGGGGTCGATGAGCATTTCATCGTCGCCGACTGGACGGTGATCCAGGATGCAAGCTCGGCAGCACACTTCGCTTCCAAGATTGCCGAGGCCCCACTTCGGCAGGTCCAGCGCACCTCCATCGCCTCGGCGCTCGAAAAGTCGGTCTTTCTGGTTCAGAACAACCAGTATGAAGGCCTGCGCCGCGTAATCGACATTTCCGGTGACGGCCCGAACAACCAGGGCGGCTCCGTGACTGCCATGCGTGATCGCATGGTTGCCTCTGGGGTGACCATCAACGGTTTGCCTCTGATGATGAAGTCGAACAAGAACACCTGGCAGGCGATGCTCAACCTCGACCACTATTACGAGGATTGTGTGATCGGCGGCCCGGGCTCCTTCGCCATCCCCGTTCGCAGTCAGGAAGGCTTTGCAGACGCGATCCGGATGAAGCTGGTGATGGAGATCGCCGGGCTGCATCTGCCGGAACCCGATCCCTACTTCCAGCGCGTTGCCGGCCGCGAACCGATCCGCTGTAATCTGTTCGACTGATCGCCACGTCTGCATTCTCCTTATTGCCTGCCGCGTTCCGGGCCGGGACGCGGCATTTTCTTTTGCTCCCTGCCAATGATCTGCCCACCGGGAACAGGTTCTGCGCCCGCCCGTTCATCTTCCTTTGCCTAAAGCGCTTTGAACGGCTAAACACTTCCCCGCCGCTGTCGCTTCCTGCCAGGGTGCCTTTTCGTCCGGTTCCCTCCGGGGACGAACTGGTCTCCCGGGACTTTGGTTTCGATCAGCTTTCGGCTATTCAATCGATCCGGATTGCATAGACCCCAGAGGACCGCTGATGCCTGCCACGCCCACTCTTGCGCTTGTCGCGCATGACGCCAAAAAAGACGCCATGGTCGAGTTCGCCAGACGGCACCAGGACAAACTCGCGGTTTTCGAACTTGTCAGCACAGGCACCACGGGCGGCCGCATTCTGGAAGCCTGTCCGGATCTCAAGGTCACAAGGCTGAAAAGCGGCCCGCTTGGCGGCGACCAGCAGATCGGCGCGATGATTGCCGAAGGCAAGCTCCAGGGCCTGTTCTTCTTCGTCGATCCGCTGTCGCCCATGCCGCATGATGTTGATGTGAAAGCCCTGATGCGCCTTGCAGTGGTCTATGACATGCCGATGGCGCTCAATCCGTCGACCGCGGATATCCTGCTGCGCTCCGCCCGTCTGCAGGGCCTCAAGACCACATCCGCGACACCTGAAGTTGGCTCCTTGTCCTCATGAGTTTTTCCAAGAACACCAAATCCTTTGCCTATCCGGTTCTGGTTGCCGATATCGGCGGCACCAACGCCCGTTTCGCTCTGGTTGACGACGCTGAGGCGCCCACCCGCATGTGCGGCAAGACGGCGACCGCGGATCATCCCGACATTTCTTCCGCGATCCGCGAAGTGGTGCTGCCGGAAACCGATCCGAAACCACGCACGGCAATCATCGCGGTTGCCGGTCCCGTCACCGGTGACAGGATCCCCCTCACCAACGCGGCCTGGGTGATCGAGCCGCTGAAGATGATCGCCGACCTCGGTCTGGACGAAGTCATCGTGCTCAACGATTTCGAAGCGCAGGCCCTGGCCTTGCCAGGATATAGCGGCAGCGATATCGAACAGGTCGGCTCCGGCACGATCCGCGAAGAGAGTGCCAAGTTCGTCCTCGGTCCGGGCACGGGCCTCGGCGCCGCCGCGATGATCTATGCCGCCCAGACCTGGGTTCCCGTTCCGGGCGAAGGTGGCCATGTGGAACTCGGGCCGGTAAGCCCGGAAGACGTTGCCATCTGGCCGCATATCGAACTCGTCGGTGGACGGCTTGGCGCCGAACAGATCCTTAGCGGCACCGGCCTGCCCCGCCTTGCCCGGGGCGTTGCCGCCTATATGAGCGCGGACCGCGACTTCACAACGGCGGCAAGCATCACAACGGCCGCAGAGGAAAACGATCCGGTAGCGGTAAAGACGCTGGAGGTCTTTGCCAGGGCCCTTGGCCGTGTGGCTGGTGATTTTGCCCTCGCGGTCCTGGCACGGGGCGGCGTCTATCTGACTGGCGGTGTCACATCGCGGATCACACGCTTCCTCACGGACGGCGGCTTCCGCGCCGCCTTTGAGGCAAAGGCGCCCCACGAGGCCCTGATGGCCAAGATACCGACCTTCATCGTCCGGCATCCCGATCCGGCCCTGGAAGGCCTTGCCTCCTTCGCACGCGCGCCGGAAGCCTTTGCCGTCGACATGCAAGGACGGCAATGGACCGCAGGCGCCGCATCGGGCGCGAGCTGACCCGGGCCCGTCATGTCCTCTGCCCCAGCCTTCGCGGCACCACTGCCGATCGACGGTGTCCTGCCGGAGCTTCTGGCAACGCTTGATACAGGGCTGAACGCGGTTCTTGTTGCCGAACCGGGCGCGGGCAAGACGACCCGCGTGCCGCTGGCTCTTTTGAACGCGACCTGGCGCGGCGACGGCAAGATCCTGGTGCTGGAACCGAGACGTCTTGCTGCCCGTGCCGCTGCACGCCGGATGGCAGCCGAACTTGGCGAAAAGCCCGGCGAGACCGTCGGCTACCGTGTGCGCATGGAAACGAAAGTCAGCGCCCGTACCCGGATCGAGGTCATCACGGAAGGTGTATTCACTCGACTGATCCTGGACGATCCGGAACTGACGGGCGTTGCCGCCATTCTCTTTGACGAATTTCACGAACGCTCGCTTGACGGCGACCTCGGGCTGGCGCTGGCGCTGGATGTGCAGGCTGCACTGCGCGACGACCTGCGTCTGCTGCCGATGTCCGCAACGCTCGATGCTGCAGGAATTTCAGCCCTGCTTGGCGACGCGCCGGTTATCGAAAGCACGGGGCGCAGCTACCCGGTTGAAACGCGTTACCTGGGGCGAACACCCAACGAGCGCATCGAACCGCAGATGGTGAGGGCGATCCGGCAGGCTCTTTCTGAAGAAACAGGTTCCATGCTGGTGTTTCTGCCCGGCCAGGGCGAAATCCGCCGCACCGCTGAGATGCTGGAGGGCAAGCTCCCTGCCGGCTGCCAGGTGGCACCACTTTACGGCGGACTGGACGCCAAAGCCCAGGACGCAGCCATTCGGCCGGCCGATGCCGGCAGCCGCAAGATCGTGCTGGCCAGTGCCATCGCACAGACCTCGCTGACCATCGAAGGTGTGCGTGTCGTTATCGACAGCGGTCTGGCACGGGTGCCGAAATATGAACCGCAGACCGGACTGACCCGGCTGGAAACCGTGCGCGTCTCCCGCGCTTCCGCTGATCAGCGACGAGGCCGCGCCGGACGTACCGAGCCCGGTGTCTGCTACAGGCTCTGGGACGAAGCCCAGACCGTGGCCCTGCCACAGGCAGAGGCTCCGGAAATCCTGGAAGCGGATCTCACCGGCCTGGTGCTGGACCTGGCGGCCTGGGGGACGCTCGATCCGGCAGCCCTCGCCTTTGCCGACCAGCCCCCACTTGCGGCCTGGAGCGAAGCGAAGCTTCTGCTTCAGGATCTGCACGCTCTGGATGACCACGGACGTCTGACCAATGACGGCAAGGCACTGGCGAAACTCCCGCTGCATCCACGCCTGGCCCACATGGTGATCGAAGGTGTTGCCCGCGATCTCGGCTTTACCGCCGCGATGATCGCGCTGGTGCTGTCCGAACCGGGTCTTGGCGGCCGGGATCCCGACCTGCGTGCGCGTTTGCAGGCTTTGCGCCACGACAAGAGCCAACGTGTAAAAGACGGCCGCCAACTTGCCGAGCGCTGGCTGAAGCAGGCAGGCGGCACAGGCAGGGAGATAGATCCGGAAAGCGCCGGACTTCTGCTCGCCCTTGCCTATCCTGACCGGGTGGCCCAGCAGCGCGGGCAGACAGGACGCTTCCGCCTTGCGAACGGCCGTGGCGCAGAATTGGAGGCGGAACATGCCCTTTCCCGGCAAGCCTTCCTGACTGTTGCCGATACTCAGGGCAAGGCGGCAAGCGGGCGTATCCAGCTCTGCGCGCCAATTTCCAAATCCGATATCGAAGACCTGTTTGCTGCAGACATCGTCGAGCAGGATGAAGTCCAGTTGACAGGAGATGGTGCGCTGAAGGCGCGGCGTGTCACCCGCTACAAGGCGGTTGAACTGAAGTCCGTCCAGATCCAGTCAGCAGATCCGGCAGCTGTCGAACGGGCCCTGATTGCCGAGATCCGCCGGCGCGGCGTCTCCCGCCTGCCCTGGAGCAAGGAACAGGAACGGCTGAAGAAACGTGTCGCCTATGCCCGGGAGAACGGCGCGCAGGATCTGCCGGACCTTTCCGACGGCACCTTGACGGAAACCCTGGAAACCTGGCTGCAGCCCTATCTCGCCGGCTGCACGAGCCTTGCCGCAATCGATACCGCCGTGCTGGGCAACGCGCTTGCGGCGCTCCTGCCCTATGATGCATCTGCACGGCTGGACAACCTTGCCCCCTCGCACTTCACGGCCCCGACAGGCAGCAAGGTGCCGATCGACTATGGTGCGGCCGCAGGTCCGACGCTTTCCATTCGCGTGCAGGAACTCTTCGGCCTCAAGGATCATCCGAGCGTCTGTGACGGCAGACTGCCGCTGATCCTGGAACTACTCTCCCCGGCACAGCGCCCGATCCAGATCACGAAGGATCTCCCCGGCTTCTGGCAGGGTTCCTGGGCGGATGTGAAAGCCGACATGAAAGGCCGCTACCCCAGGCACCCCTGGCCGGACGACCCGACCGCAGCCGAGGCAACGCGCAGGGCGAAGCCGCGGGGAACCTAGCTCCGCATTTCAGCCTCGCACGGCCTTCCCTTCAGGAGAGAAAACGGCATGAATCCCGTGGTCGAACTATGGGAAGACACAGGAGGGACTGACGCTTCAGAAGTCCCCTGTCCCGCGACCTGCCGCAGCCGAGTCCTCCTCCCCCTTGTGGGGAGGGGTTAGGGGTGGGGGTATGAAGCCCCGGCCCTAGTTACCGCTTTGCGGTTCACCCCCATCCCTACCCCTTCCCCACAAGGGGGAAGGGAACCGGTCCGTATATGGGCGAAACCCAGGTTGCAAATCGGACTATGCTTAGCTCCGAGAAGGCCTTGGCCCTCAATCGTCCGAGGCTGCCACCAGGCTGGCGTTACCGCCGGCAGCGGCCGTGTTGATGGAGACCACCTGTTCCAGGGCAAACCGGGTCAGGTAGGCCGGGCCGCCGGCCTTGGGGCCGGTGCCGGACAGGCCGGAGCCGCCGAAGGGCTGGGTGCCGACAACCGCGCCGATGGTGTTGCGGTTGACATAGACATTGCCGACAGAGAGCCGGTCAACCACCTTCTTCACCGTTGCATCAATACGGCTGTGAACACCGAGTGTCAGACCGTAGCCGGTACCGGCAATCTGGTTCAGCACCTTGTCCAGGTCGCCCGCCTTGTATCGAACCACATGCAGGACAGGTCCGAAGACTTCCCGGGTCAGGGCCTCGGCCTTGTCCAGCTCGATGATGTGCGGGGCAACCCAGGAGCCATTGGCCAGCTTCCCGTGCGGCGTCTTGCCGGCATAGCGCAGTTTCTGGCTCTCCTTCATGTCGTCGACATGGGAGAGAATGTTGTCGCGTGCTTCCTCATCAATCACCGGACCGATGTCTGTCGACGGCAGCCGCGGGTCGCCCAGGCTGAGTTCTTTCGCTGCGCCTTCCAGCATGTCCAGCAGATGATCGGCGACGTCTTCCTGCACATAAAGCAAACGCAGTGCCGAGCAGCGCTGACCGGCGGAGCGAAAGGCGGACATCATGACGTCATCGCAGACCTGTTCCGGCAGAGCCGTCGCGTCGACGATCATCGCGTTGATCCCGCCCGTTTCGGCAACGAGCGGAACGATCGGGCCGCGTTTTGCGGCCAGCGTGCCGTTGATCAGCCAGGCGGTTTCGGTCGATCCGGTAAAGGCCACCCCGGCAACAGCCGGATGGGACGTCAGCGCCGCACCGACATCGCCTTCTCCCGGGAGCAGGTAAAAGACATCTTCCGGGACACCGGCCTGATACATCAGCTTGGCCGTTTCATAAGCGATCAGCGGTGTCTGTTCCGCGGGCTTGGCGATGACGGCGTTGCCCGCCATCAAAGCTGCGCTGACCTGACCGAGGAAGATCGCCAGCGGGAAGTTCCAGGGAGAAATGCAGACGAAGACGCCGCGGCCACGATAGCGGTAGCGGTTTTCCTCGCCTGTCGGTCCGGGCATCAGCTTGCCTTCACCGAAAAGGTTTCTGGCTTCGGCCGCGTAGTATCGGCAGAAGTCGACTGCCTCGCGGATTTCGGCAATGCCATCGGTCAGGCACTTGCCGGCTTCCAATGAGAGGATCGTCATCAGACGGTCCCGGTTGGCCTCCAGCAGGTCGCCAACCTTGTCGATGGCAGCTGCCCGCTCTTCAACCGGTCTGCGCGACCATTTCTCGAACCCCTTCTGGGCATTTTCGACAGCAAGGCGGGCCGTTTCGCTGTCCGCGAAGCGCACCGTGCCGACCTTGGTCGAGCCGTCCATCGGGGCAAACACCGGATTGGCGTCGCCCGACGGTTTCAGCCCCGCTCCAAGCGGGGCGGCTTCGGTGAACGGTGCTGTGGTTTTCGCCATGCCGGACGTCAGCAAATTGCGTTCTGCCGCACAGCCGAATTCCACGCCGTCGGAATTTTGCCGGCTATCACCGTAAAGGTCCTTCGGCAGCGGGATCGAACGGTTGATGGAATGGTGGCCGCTATCCAGCAGTTCCTTCGGCCGCTTGAGCATCTTTTCAACCGGCACGGAGGCATCGCCCACGATGGTGACGAAGGAGGAGTTGGCACCGTTTTCCAGAAGGCGGCGGACGAGATAGGCCAAGAGGTCCTTGTGACCACCGACCGGGGCATAGATCCGGCACGGGAAGCCGTCGCGTTCGACAACGGATTTGTAAAGGCTTTCGCCCATGCCGTGCAGGCGCTGGAACTCGTACCCTTCCGCCTTGCCACCGGAGAGTTCGATGATCTGGGCAACTGTCAGTGCGTTGTGGGTGGCGAACTGCGGGTAGAGCACATCCCGTGCCGCCAGCATCCGCTTGGCGCAGCACAGATAGGACAGATCCGTCGCCGCCTTGCGCGAGAACACCGGATAGCCTTCCGCGCCGCCTTCCTGAGCGTGCTTGATTTCCGTATCCCAATAGGCGCCCTTTACGAGACGCACCATCAGTTTGCGGTTGGTCTTGCGGGCTGCGTTGACCAGCCAGTCGATCACGTGAATGCCGCGCTTCTGATAGGCCTGAACCGCCAGTCCAAAGCCATCCCAGCCCTCGGTGACCGGATCGGTCAGCATGGCCGCGATGATATCCAGAGAGATCTCCAGCCGGTCGGCTTCTTCAGCGTCGACGGTGAAGTTCAGGTTGTGGTCCTTGGCCATCTGCGCCAGTTCGCGCAACTTCGGCAGGAGTTCGTCGCGCACGCGTTCGCCGTTGACGGCCTGATAGCGCGGATGCAGCGCGGAAAGCTTCACCGAAATACCCGGACGGTCCGGCAGCTGCTTGTCACCGGCGGCCTTGCCGATGGCGGCAATCGCCTTGGCATAGGACTGGAAGTAACGCTCTGCATCCTTCTGGGTACGCGCTCCCTCGCCCAGCATGTCATAGGAATAGCGATAGCCCTTCGCTTCCTGGGTCCTGGCGCGTTCCAGAGCCTTTTGGATGGTTTCGCCAAGCACGAACTGATGACCGAGCAGGCGCATCGCCTTGCGGGTTGCCATGCGCACGGTCGGCATGCCCATGCGCTTGACGAGGCTCGACAGGATCGACTGGGGCGTGTCGCCCGGATGCAGCAGACGAGAGGTGACGCCCAGCGCCCAGGAAGAGGCGGAGACAAGCCAGGTGTCGGATTTCGGGCCTGAGAGATCATCGAAGCGGGCTGCCGCCAGCTTGTCTTCGATCAGCTTGTCCGCGGTCTTTGCGTCAGGAACGCGCAGCAGCGCTTCTGCCAGCACCATCATGGCCAGGCCTTCACGGGTGGTCAGACCGAATTCGCGCATGAAGTCTTCCACGCCGCCGAGACCGACCTGGACCGAGCGCATGTCCTGAATATAACCGCGGGTGCGCTGGTCGATCAGTTTCTCCACCACGGGGTCGGTGTTGGCTTCCTTTAGAAGCGCTTCGACAAGCGTCTTGTCATCGGGGGCGTAAGCCGGGCGAAATGGCTCGAGTTCGGTCGAATTGATTGTCTTCATGGCTGCAACAGTTGCGGTCATGAGAGCCTCCCAAAGGGGCCCCGCGGGGCCAGGTCACTAGATGCCTCCAAAATATCTTGAATCGAAGTCCGCTTTTCGCTGTTTTTGAAGCCAATCTCCGTGTATTTCTCTGCAAATTTCTTTTTTCTAGGGAAATTCGCCATGCTTGATGCAACAGACCGGAGGATTCTGAAGGTTCTCCAACAGGACGGCCGCATTACCAATACGGACCTTGCCGAACGGGTGCATCTTTCGGCAACCGCGACCGCCGAACGCATGAAGCGGCTGGTGCGCGAAGGGTACATCGAGCACTTCTCCGCCAGCCTCAATCCGAAGATGGTGGACCGGGGTTTGCTGGTCTTCGTCGAAATCCGGCTTGACCGCACCTCACCGGAAATTTTCGACGCCTTCAAGATTGCCGTCGAACGTTCGACCGACATCATGGAATGTCACATGGTGGCAGGCGGCTTCGACTACCTCATGAAAAGCCGCGTCAAGGACATGGAAGCCTATCGGGCCTTCCTGTCTGATGTGGTTTTGGCGCTGCCAGGCGTGCGTGAAACACATACTTACGCCGTCATGGAAGAGATCAAGGACACCCATATCTTGCCGGTCTGATTTGCGCTGGAACCTAACGGACACGAACACTCATCGTTCACAAAGCCTTGTCTTGACCATGCCATGCGCCTTGCGCGAGGGAACGAGGACCGGACACGATCCGCAACAGGGGAAATTCTGATGAAACGCATGCTTGCCGCAACGCTTGGTCTTCTCGGATCACTGATGGCACCGGTGGCTGCTTCTGCACAGGAAGCGGCCAATGATCCGGCGTGGCAGGCAGTGCTGGATGAGGCCAGAGGCGAGACCGTTTATTTCCACGCCTGGGGCGGCGAGCCGCGCATCAACGCCTATATCGCCTGGGCTGCCCGGGAAGTGGCAAATGAATTTGACGTTCGCGTGCTTCAGGTGAAGGTCAGTGACACCGCATCTGTGGTCTCACAGGTGCTTGCCGAAAAATCGGTTGGCAAGGTCTCTGGCGGCGCGGTCGATCTGGTCTGGATCAACGGCGAAAATTTCGCGGCCATGAAGGAACAGGGGCTGCTGGCAGCACCTGGATGGGCGCAGACGTTGCCGAACTGGGATTACGTCGACGTGGAAAACAAGCCGACGGTCGTCCAGGATTTCACCGTGCCTACGGATGGCCAGGAAAGCCCGTGGGGGATGGCCAAGCTCGTGTTCATGTATGACAGTGCCCGCCTGGACACCCCACCTGCGACGCTCGATGCGCTGCTGAGCTACGCCAAGGCGAACCCGGGCCGATTTGCCTATCCGCAACCGCCCAATTTCTATGGCACGACCTTTCTGAAACAGGTTCTCGTCAGCACGGTTCCGGACAAGGCCGCTCTGACGAAACCGGTGGATGAAGCCCGCTTCGAAGAAATGACTGCACCGTTGTTTGCCTATCTGGACGCATTGAACGGCTCGCTCTGGCGCCAGGGCCGCGCTTTCCCGAAGGATGCAGCGCATATGCGCCAGCTGCTTGCCGACGGAGAACTGGATATTGCATTTTCCTTCAATCCGTCCGATGCCTCGAGCGCAATTGCCAACGGCGAACAGCCGCCCAGCGTGCGCACCTTCGTTCTGGATGGCGGCACCATCGGCAACACCCACTTCGTTGCAATTCCGTTCAACAGTTCCAGCCAGGCAGGCGCCAAGGTCTTCGCCAACTTCCTGTTGTCACCCGCGGCACAGGCTCGCAAGCAGGATCCCGGTATCTGGGGCGACCCGACAGTTCTGAACGTTGCCGGACTGCCTGAAACCGAAAAGGTTCTCTTCGATACACTCGACCTTGGGCCTGCGACCTTGACGCCCGAACAGCTCGGCCCGGTCCTGCCGGAACCGCATCCGAGCTGGGTCAGTGCGCTTGAAGAGGCCTGGACCACCCGCTACGGCGCCGAGTGAGCCGGAGTACGTGGCAACCCAGCCGAAAGCCGTCCCGGCCATACCGATCATCCTTGTGTCGGTTCTTCTGGCCGGGCCGGTTCTTGCCGGCCTGGCGGGTACGATCCTGCCTGCCATCGGTTACCTGCCCGCGCTGGGCCACAACAGCTTCTCCCTTGAACCCGTCCGGCACCTGTTCCAACAACCCGGTCTGCTAACTTCCGTTTGGCTCAGTATTGCCACCGGCCTGACGGCCTCCGTCGCGTCGCTGGCGATCGTGCTCCTGTTCGTGGCAGGCTGGTCCGGAACGGCGGCGTTCCGGCGCCTGACCCGGTTTCTGTCGCCACTGCTTTCGGTACCACACGCGGCGGCGGCCATCGGTCTTGCTTTTCTGATTGCGCCATCGGGATTTCTGGTTCGCCTCGTTTCGCCCTGGGCGACTGGCTGGACCAGGCCACCCGACGTTCTGATCCTCAACGATCCGTTCGGCATCGCCATGACGGTTGGTCTTGTCGCCAAGGAAGTGCCTTTTCTGTTCCTGATGACGCTCGCCGCGCTAAACCGCCCTCACGTTCAGGAGTATTTCAAGGCAGGTGCCAGCCTTGGCTATGGCCGTGTCGCAACCTTCTTCAAGATCGTTCTGCCGCAGATCTACCCGCTCATCCGCCTGCCGGTGCTGGCAGTGGTCGCCTATGCCACATCCGTCGTTGATGTCGCCGCTATCCTTGGGCCAACGACACCGGCTCCGCTCGCCCCGCGTCTCGTCAGCTGGATGAACGACCCGGATCTGACCAAACGTCTGATGGCATCTGCCGGGGCGTTGCTGCAACTTGCCGTCAGCGCGACTGCTCTGGCCACCTATCTGGCAGGCGAACGGCTGGTCGCCTCGGCCTCCAGGCGTCGCCTCGTTACAGGGCATCGTCACTTGCGCGAGCGTGCGGCAAGATATGGCGGACTTCTGGTGATGGTAATCATCATCGTGGCCATGATCCTCTCGCTTCTGCTGCTCGGGATCTGGTCTGCCGCCCGCTCATGGTGGTTTCCCTCCGTTCTGCCGCAGGTCTGGAATGTCATGCAAATGACCGACACGCTTGGCATGAGCCTCGGGCTACTCGGAACAACCGTCGCTCTGGCCTGTGCCTCCGCGCTTGTTGCAACAGCGCTGACACTTTGGGTTCTGGAAGCGCGTGATCACCGCAAGTCAGCCTCTTCGCGCCGCCTCAAGACACTCGTCTTCCTGCCGCTGCTGCTGCCGCAGATCAGCTTTCTGTTCGGTCTGCAGCTGCTTTTCCTGTCAGCGGATTTCAGCGGCACATTCTCCGCTGTTTTGCTGGCCCACCTGGTTTTCGTCCTGCCCTACGCCTTCCTTGCCTTGAGCGATCCCTGGGCCCGGCTCGATCCGCGCTTTGCCAAGGCCGCAGCCTCCATCGGCGCGTCGCGTGCCCGCATCTTCTGGCAGATCCGTTTGCCATTGCTGCTGCGGCCTGTTCTGGTAACGCTTGCAGTGGCAGCCGCGGTTTCCGTCGGCCAGTATCTGCCGACCTTGATGATCGGTGCCGGACGGGTCGCCACGGTCACGACCGAGAGTGTCGCCCTGGCCAGCGGCGGCAGCCGGCAGGCAACTGCGCTGCTGGCCCTGCTGCAACTTGGCATACCACTGGCCGGATTTACGCTGGCCGCACTGTTACCGGCGTTGCTTCATCGCAACCGGGCCGCCATGCGGCTGGAAAGGTGAGGCAAGCAATGCAAACCCCAAACGAGCCATTGGGCCTGGTTCTTCAGGACGTCACCCTCCACCTGGACGGAGCGCCCCTGCTTGGGATCGACTGCCGGATAGAACCGGGAACAGTACTCACCGTGATGGGCGAAAGCGGCAGCGGCAAATCCAGCCTGCTCGACTTCATTGCCGGTTTCCTCCGGCCGGATTTCAAGGCGAGCGGCAAGGTGATGCTTGATGGCAAGGACCTGACACCTCTGCCTGCACAGGAGCGGCATATCGGCCTGATGTTCCAGACGCCGCTGTTGTTCCCGCATATGTCCGTGCTGCAGAACCTGATGTTCGCCATTCCCGCTGCAATCCGCAAAAGATCCCTCCGGCGGGACATGGCTCAACAGGCACTCGCCGATGTCGGGCTTTCCGGTTTCGGCAGCCGGGACCCTGCGACGCTGTCCGGCGGTCAGCAGACCCGCGTCGCCCTGATGCGAACGCTTCTTGCCGAGCCGCATGCGCTGCTGCTGGACGAACCTTTCTCAAGTCTCGACAAGGCCCGGCGAGCCGACATCCGGGCATTGGTCTTCGACGCAGCCAGACAAAAGGGCTTGCCCGTCCTGCTTGTCACGCACGACGAGGAAGACGCTGTGGCAGCCGGCGGCAAGGTGCATTTTCTTGATGAAAGCGGATCAAGCAACGGCTGCGCCTGAGAAGGGGTCACATAGGTGCAATTGTCGGCGAACAGGGCGTACGGCCAAAACGCGCGGAAGAACTGAGCCGCCTAAATAGTCTTCTGATGGCAGACAGAAGATGTCTGCCGTTGCCGGGTTAGCTCCGACGACGGCAGACGGAAATCAGGTTTGTGAACCTTGGTGCTTATTCGGCGGTGTCCGCAGACTTGGCCTGCAGCAGGGAATAGTTGTCGATGCCGATCCGTTCGATCAGTTCGAGCTGCGTTTCGAGGAAATCGATGTGGCTTTCCTCGTCGCTCAGAAGCTGTTCAAACAGCGCCATGGAAACATAGTCGCCGAGCTCGCGGCAGACTTCGCGGGCTTCGTGGTAAAGGGCCCGGGCGACGTATTCCGCTGCAAGGTCGCCTTCAAGGCATTCCTTGACCGACTGGCCGATCCGCAGCGGGTCCAGGGTCTGAAGATTGGGCAGACCTTCCAGGAAGATGATCCGGTCCATCAGATCCTGTGCATGCTGACGCTCTTCTTCAGCTTCCGCCAGTTCCTTGTCGGCCAGCTTGCCGAAGCCCCAGTCGGCCAGCAGCCGGGCATGGACCCAATATTGGTTCACTGCCGTCAACTCGTGCCGCAGGGCCTTGTTGAGATACTCGATTACGCGCGCTTCGCCCTTCATGACCCTCTCCCTGCGAGATCCCCCCGGGGTGCTCTGTCACTTGGACATGTGCCCGGATGTTGATCGAAATCCATGTTCCGGACCAAGCCATTTCTCTGGCAGGGGCCGGTAAGTCCTAGCGGTTTGAAGCCTGCTTCAATTCTGCAGGCGACTCTTCCGACTTTGGTTGCTCTTCAGAACTTTTTTCGTGAATGATGTCAATGACCGACGGAAAACAGCTTCCGCAACGCGGCCTGCACCCCAGATGACGGAACACCGCTCCGGGCGTTGGCACCTTGCCATTCGGGTCTGCACGCATTTCTTCCGCGGCTTCGCGAAGTTGCTTGTCAGACAGTACGTTACAGGAGCAAATGATCATTGTAGGATCCGGCGCGCGTCCTCATATGCGAACATATTGGCATTGACGAATTCCAGCGCAATAACGAAACTCGACTGCAAGAGTCAACTTTTTCCACGACTTTTGCACGCCAGCAGGGAAATAACATGACCGGCCAGGGTATCCCCGACGAGCGTCCGACACTCGTGCTGACAGGCGCGAGCCGCGGCATCGGACATGCCACCGTCAAGCGGTTTTCCGCGGAAGGCTGGCGGGTGATCACCTGCTCCCGGCAGGCGTTTTCGGACAAGTGTCCATGGCCGATGGGGCCTGAGGACCATATCCAGGTGGATCTTTCCGATCCGGAAAACCTCGGGTTTGCCACCCAGGAAATCCGCAAGCGTCTGGAGCCCAACGGTTCGCGCCTTCATGCGCTGGTCAACAATGCGGGGATAAGCCCCAAGGGGCCCGACGGGGAACGACTGGATTCGCTGACAACGGCCATGCACGAATGGCGAACCGTTTTTCAGGTCAACTTCTTTGCCCCCATCCTTCTCGGCCGGGGCCTTTTCAAGGAACTGAAGAATGCCAAGGGTTCGGTCGTCAACGTGACGTCGATCGCCGGCATGAAGGTGCATCCCTTCGCCGGTACCGCCTATTCCACCTCGAAGGCAGCCCTCGCATCGCTTACGCGGGAGATGGCGGCCGACTTCGGTCCGCACGGCATTCGCGTCAATGCAATCGCACCGGGCGAAATCGATACATCCATCCTGTCACCTGGCACCGAAAAGATGATCGAAGACATTCCGCTCCGCCGCCTTGGCCTACCGAATGAAGTTGCCGACACGATCTATTACTTGTGCTCCGAGAAGTCTTCCTACGTCAGTGGATCAGAAATTCACATCAACGGCGGTCAGCATGTATAAATCATTTATACAACCTGCCCTTCGTCTAGCTTGCCGATATATTTGCGGCACCTAAACCTGACTTTCAAAATGACGCATTTATTCTTCAGCTAAATATTACCTGAAGCTAAAAATGCGTGATTTACCTAATGTTCATTGCGCTCCGCAATACTGACAGAACGACAATGCAGTTGTTCCGGCTGTGCGGGGATAAAATGAAACGAATATTGAAAGTTCTGACCGACCTGAAATTTGGCTTCAAGGTCGGCGGCGGTTTTCTGGCTGTCTTGCTGCTGACGGCAGTCGTAGGTGGCGTGGGATTTCTGGCCATCCATGGTCTGTCCGCGCGGTTCGTCGTTGCCGATCAGGCGGCCAAGGTTGCCGGACAGGTCCAGGCAACGTCCCTGCTTCGTGAAGACTATCTCAACAATCCTTCGGCAGACCTTCGCAATTCCGTGCTTGAAGGCGTGGCGACGCTGCAAGGCGAACTGGACCTCCTGACCAACGAGATTGCGGGCGACACCGCCTCTGAAGCTCAGGTTGCGGGGGCCAAGGGCGCGGTCTCCAGTTTCTCGACCACTTTCGATCAGGTCGCCGAGCAGACGGTGCAGCAGGCCGAGCGTATCGCGACACTTCAGAAAAGCACCAATGATCTGGAAGCACTGGCGACCAACATCAGTGACGCCGTTCTGACGGAAGAAAAACGCATCAGCGCCGAAGCCTTCGCGGCGAACAGCCAGCTGGACGATGCCAATCAGCTTCAGAGAACCGTGTTCGAACTGAAAGACGAAGTCGTCAAGGTTCACATGCTTTACCTGCAGGGCAGTGGCAATATTGACGGTGAAGATCTTACCTCAGCCATCGACACCGCACGCAACCTCGTCTCTTCCACGAAGCAGATGAAGTACAAGCAGATCGACGGTATCGACCGCAAGACCGTGAGCAAGCTGGCCTCGCAGGCGAACAAGCTCAACGCGGCTCTGGAGAACCTCACCAAGGATCTCGGCTTTTCCGAAGCCTATGAAGCACGCCAGGCCGTCGGCAATGCAATCGACGGGATGAACGGCTTTACAGAAGAAATTCTCGGGCAAGTCCACCCGGTCGTTTCCAAGGCAAAAACCGACGCACTGACCGCCTCCACCCGCCTTGCAACGGTGCGCTCCATTGCCGAAAAAGCTACCAGCCTGAATGAGATGGCGCTGGCTGCCCGTGCGGAAACACTCTACCTCTTCGGCGCCTTTGGTGTCAGCGACCAGTCGGCCGTGGAAGAACAGATCGCCAATCTGCAGGGCCTGGAAAAGGACATGGTCAAATACGCCATGATCCTTCCCTCCGCCGCAGACGCGATCAACGCCATCCCTGAATCCGTTGCAACGCTCGACAAGTCTTTCCGCGAGATGCTTGTCACCAAGGCTGATCTGGCCGCCAAACGAGTGGAACTTGACGATCTGACCCGCAAGGTCAGCGCCGACATCACGTCCATCTCCGCTGCCCAGTCGCAGGCCGCCAATTCCGCCGCCACGGCTGCAAAGGTCCAGATTGCCGTCACGATCCTGCTCGCCATCCTGGGCGGCATCGGTCTTGCCTTCATTCTCAACCTGGCCATCACGCGTCCGATCCGCACGATCACCGGCGTCATGGACCGCCTGGCAAACGGCAACAATGAAGTTGTGATCCCGGGTATCGATCGCGGCGACGAGATCGGCGACATGAGCCGCACGGTGCAGGTGTTCCGCGACAACGCTGTCGAACGCGCTCAGCTGCAGGGGCAGAATGCCCGCGAGGAAGCCTCCCGCCAGGAACGCCAGGCCCGTATCGACAGTCTGATCCATTCATTCCGCACCAAGGCGGAAGAAGCGCTCGGCTCCGTGGAAACCACCGCGGGCGGCCTCGACAACACCGCACAGGCCCTGACGGAAATCGCCCGGGACAGCGCCGGTTACGCCAGCGAAACCCAGGCATCGTCCAACGAGACCACCAACAACGTTCAGACCGTGGCAAGCGCCGCCGAAGAACTGGCGGCTTCGATCGGCGAGATCTCCCGCCAGGTTGCCCAGACGACAGAAATCGTCGACCGGGCCACCACCGGAACACGGATCACCAACCAGAAGGTCGAAGGGCTGGCAGAAGCCGCCACAAAGATCGGCGAAGTGGTGACCCTCATCCAGGCGATTGCCGAACAGACCAACCTTCTGGCCCTCAACGCCACCATCGAAGCGGCACGCGCCGGTGAAGCCGGAAGAGGTTTCGCGGTTGTTGCTGCCGAGGTGAAGGAACTGGCGACACAGACGTCCAAGGCAACGGAGGAGATCTCCAGCCAGATCACCGAGATCCAGAACGCGACCAAGGAATCCGTCGTTGCCATTGGCGAGATCGCGGAGACCATGACCGAGGTGAACACCTACACCACAGCCATCGCATCGGCTGTCGAACAGCAGGGTGCCGCCACCGCGGAGATTTCGCAGAACGTGCAGCGCGCGGCGGAAGGAACCGGTGCCGTGTCCTCTTCCATGTCGCAGCTTTCGCAGGCCGTTGACCAGACCTCCTCGTCTGCGGACATGGTGCTGTCGGCTTCCGGAGAACTGACCCAGAAGACCCACGAACTGAAGCGTGAAGTCGAGCAGTTCCTCTCCGAGGTTGCCGCGGCCTGATCGCACACATCTGACCAAAGAGGGCGGGTGAGCTTCGGCTCCCCGCCCTTTTCTTTTGCGCTCGACAGGATTGCCGACCGCAGTGGGAAATTGCCTTTGCGGTGCTGTTGTGGCCGGTCACGAAACCTTTGGACCGGAGGGGTTCAAAAGCCGGCCAGCAAACCTTTTCGACCACACAGGAACGTCTAATCTACTTTCAAATGAAGGCAGGATGTTCTATGGCGGAACAACTTCAAACCTGACAGAAAACGAGTGAGACCCGTGGCGGATCAGACCAGTGCCTCCACCTATGCCCCGTCCGGCGAGCCTGCACACCAGAGCTGGCCGGTGATCCTTGAAACCAAGGGCTGGAAGGACTATCGGCTGCTGGACATGGGCCAGGGCGAAAAGCTGGAGCGTTATGGCCGGTTCACCATCGTGCGTCCGGAACCGCAGGCCATGGGGGCTCGGCGGCAGAAGGAAAGTGTCTGGAACCGTGCCGATGCCGTCTTTTCCGGCGACACGGAAGAAGAAGGCCCGGGCCGCTGGAAGTTTTCCGGAAGCGTGCCGGAAACCTGGCCGATGTCATATGGCCCTGTTCGCTACAAAGGTCGCTTCATGTCGTTCCGCCACGTCGGCGTCTTCCCCGAGCAGGCCGCCCATTGGGACTGGGTCAACGGCAAGATCCGCGCTGAACGCGAGCGCGCACCGGAAAAGCCGCTGAAGATCCTGAACCTTTTCGGCTACACCGGCCTTGCCTCGTTGCTGCCGGCGACGGAAGGGGCGCAGGTGACCCATGTGGACGCCTCCAAGAAGGCGATTGGTTATGCCCGCGAGAACCAGGAAATGTCAGGTCTCGAAGACCTGCCGATCCGATGGATCTGCGAGGACGCCTCGAAATTTGTTGCCCGCGAAGTGCGGCGCGGCAACACCTATGACGGCATCATTCTCGACCCACCGAAATACGGCCGCGGCCCGAAGGGGGAAGTCTGGGACATCTACACCAGCCTGCCCGGCATGCTTGCGGACCTGAAGCAGCTTCTGGACAAGGACGCATTGTTCATGATCCTGACCGCCTATGCGATCCGCTCCAGTTTCGTGTCCATTCACGAACTCATGGCCGAAACCCTGGACACCGAAGGCGGCCTGCTGGAATCCGGCGAACTGGTCATCCGCGAGGAGGACGGCAAGCGCGCGCTGTCCACGTCGCTCTTTTCGCGCTGGAGCAGCAGATGATCGAAAAACGCCAGGGGGCGGTGAAACAGATCACCAGCCATTCCAACCCGATCGTCAAGGAGATCAAGGGGCTCGTCGCGCAGCGCAAGCACCGCAGCCAGTCGGGCCTGTTCGTGGCCGAAGGCCTGAAGCTGGCCACCGATGCCCTGGAAGCCGGCTGGGGCGTGCGTTATCTCGCGCTCGGCCCGGAAGCGCGGGACAATCCTGTCGCGCAGAAGGCTGCTGCTGCCGCGAAGGCGCGCGGCGCCCTGATCCTGGAAGCATCGACCGCCGTCATGTCCGCCATGACGCGCAAGGACAATCCGCAGATGGTTGTCGGTGTTTACGAGCAGAAGCTTCTGGGAGCCCGCGACATTGATCCCGCCGGTACCACGCTCTGGGTCGCTCTCGACCGGGTGCGCGATCCGGGCAACCTTGGCACGATCATCCGCACGGTCGATGCGGTCGGTGGCGCAGGTGTCATGCTGGTCGGCGATTGCACGGATCCCTTCGCGGTTGAAGCGGTGCGCGCCACCATGGGCTCGCTGTTTCATGTGCCGCTGGCCAAACTCGGCAAGGACGAATTCAAGTCACTGGCCGAAAAGTGGCCCGGCACCGTTGCGGCCACCCACCTGAAGGGATCGGTCGACTATCGCACGCCCGACTATGCCGAGCCGGTGCTGCTGGTCATGGGCAACGAGCAGAAGGGCCTGGAAGACGACATGGCAGCTGCCTGCCGTACCTTGATCCGTATTCCGCAGGTCGGACAGGCCGACAGCCTGAACCTGGCCGTTGCCACGGGCGTTGCGCTTTATGAAATCCGCCGCAAGCATCTGGAGCTTTAGAACCTATGCGTCTGTTTATCTTTGGCACCGGGTTTTCCTCCAAGGCGTTCGTGGAAGAAGTGCGTGACCAGTTCGACTGGATCGGCGGCACAACGCGTTCTTCGGACAAAATGGAGGCGCTCCGGACACTGGGTGTCGAACCGTTTCTCTTCGACGGCAATTCTCAAGGCGACGGCGTTGCCGAAGCACTGAAGCAAGCGACGCATATACTGGTCTCGATTGCTCCGAATGAGGCCGGCGACCCGGTGCTGAACCAGTACGCCAATGAGATTGTCGGTGCGAAACCGCGCTGGATAGGATACCTCTCCACAGTCGGTGTCTACGGCAATCACGACGGTGCCTGGGTCGATGAGGAAACTCCGCTCAACCCCGTTTCCAAACGCTCCGTCCAGCGTGTCGCGGCAGAAGAGGCCTGGTTGGCATTTGCCGAACAGAATGACCTGCCGGTGCAGATTTTCCGCCTTTCGGGCATTTATGGCCCGGGCCGGAATGCATTCGAGAATTTCAGGAAGGGCACGGCGCGGCGGCTGGTGAAGCCGGGTCAGGTCTTCAACCGCATTCACGTTGCCGATATTGCGGGCGCATTGAAGGCTGCCATGGCAAAGCCGTCGACGCGGGTTTTCAACGTCACGGACGATGAACCGGCCCCGCCGCAGGATGTGGTGGCCTTTGCCGCGGAGCTGCTCGGCGTCGAAGCCCCGCCCGAGATCCCGTTCGAAACCGCGGATCTCACACCGATGGCCAGGTCCTTCTACGGCGAAAACAAGCGGGTTTCCAACCAGCGCGTCAAGGACGAGCTTGGGTTTACATTCCGCTATCCGGACTACCGTGTTGCCCTGAAGGCCTTGTTGGAGACGGTGTGATCCCGTCGCAGGTCCCTGCCCTGACCAGCCCCTGACACGGCGGCGCCTTTTTTCATGCGCCGCCAGCCGTTTCATCCATTCATTTCAGCCGTTATTTGGGCTGCGGCACGACGCGCAGATAAGGCTTCAGAGTCTTCCAGCCTTCAGGGAATTTCTCCTTCGCCTCTTCATCGCTCACCGCCGGGACGATGATGACATCCTCACCGGACACCCAGTTGGCCGGGGTGGCGACCTTGTGGGCGGAGGTGAGCTGCAGACTGTCGATCACGCGGATGACTTCATCGAAGTTTCTGCCCGTGGAGGCCGGGTATTCGATCTTGAGCTTGATCTTCTTGTCCGGGCCGATAACGAACAGCGACCGCACGGTCAGCGTGTCATTGGCATTGGGATGGATCATGCCGTATGCGGTGGCCACCTTACGATCCGGATCGGCAATCAGCGGGAAGTTCAGGGCAACGCCTTGCGTATCCGCGATGTCACCAACCCAGGCGTGGTGATCCTCGATGGGATCGACCGAAACGCCGAAAACCTTGACGCCACGGGCTGCGAACTTGTCCTTGAGCTTGGCGGTCATTCCCAGTTCGGTGGTGCAGACCGGCGTGAAATCCTTGGGGTGGGAAAACAGAACCGCCCAGGACCCTTCGATCGCCTCATGAAAACGGATCGGACCATCCGTGCTGTCGGCTTCGAAATCCGGTGCCTCGTCTCCGAGCAAAAGTGCAGACATGAATGAGCTCCTTAAAATTACGGACCGCAATCTCAGTTTTGCGGCGGTTTACCCTTCAGTTTTTGCGCAGACTTGTCGAGTCTCCCGGCCCCTTCCACCAAGGGGCAAATGAACGCAGGGGTTGACGTTGCCTGGTTCAGCCCCCAGTTTCGGATCACAACAAGGCGGGGATTTTCGCCACATAATTCAAAAGCTTGCATGGGAGAACCTTATGACCACCTGGCGCGTCTACTTATCCGGCGAAATCCATACCGACTGGCGTGACAGGATCATGGAAGGCACATCCGCACTCAAGTTGCCGGTGGAATTTTCCTCTCCCGTAACGGATCACGATGCCAGCGACGATTGCGGCGCGACCATCCTGGGTGGTGAGGACAACAAGTTCTGGTACGACCACAAGGGCGCAAAGGTGAACGCGATCCGCACACGGACGCTGCTGGAAAAAGCCGACATCGTCGTGGTCCGCTTCGGCGATAAATACAAGCAATGGAACGCAGCCTTCGATGCCGGCTATGCTGCCGCGCTCGGCAAGTCTCTGATTGTCGTTCATGACCCGTCGCTGACCCACCCGCTCAAGGAAGTTGACGCAGCTGCTCTTGCGGTCGCCGAGACCTCCGAACAAGTCGTCGATATCCTCAAATATGTTATACTTGGGAAGCTCGATCGGTGAGCAGGTCTTGAAATTAACAATTTCATTACCATACTAATAGACACTATGGAAAAGCCCGGGTGTTTTTACCGGGCAACCAGACCTCCGCCAAATGGAACGGCTTCTTGAAGTGAGGCAGTCGCGAAAAGACTGCGCACGTCGATGTCCAGTTCCGAGCAGGGTCTGAAAAGTACTTTAGTATTATCATCAACACTGTCATCAAGGCGTTGAAAAAGGCAGCTATGGAAGCCGTCGTATGCCAAGATGCCAAGAATTGGAAAGAAGACTCCATGCTACATGGAAACGTGAAATGGTTTGATCAGCGCCGAGGTATCGGCACGATCGAACCGCAGGACGGCGAGGACATCCTTGTCGACATCTCGGCCCTGCGCCGGTCCGGTATTGACACTCTGAAGGAAGGCCAGCTTGTGGCATTCGACCTGGAGTGGCGCCGCGGTCAAATGGTGGCTGAAGACCTGAAAGTCCTGTAAGGTCACTTACAGGTCATTACCGGGTACAAGGGCGGTTCGACCGCCCTTTTTTATTGGATTTTTTTCAGATGCAAATTGACGAGAGATTACAACAGGGCATCTCCGCCCACCGCAGCGGCAATCTGGAAGCCGCCCTCAGCGCCTACAAGGATGTGCTATCGGAAGATCCCGACCATGCGGACGGCCTGCATTTCCTGGGGCTGCTCCATTTCGATGCCGGCAAGGCGGACAATGCGGTTGCGCTTATCCATGCTTCCCTGGAAAGGAACCCGCGCAATTTCTCCGCCTGGAACAACCTCGGCAACATCCTGAAGCTTTCAGGCGACAAGGACGAAGCCTTGAAGGCCTATTTGCGCGCAGTTGAAATTGAAGTCCGCCACGAGGAAGCCTGGAAGAACATCTCGATGATGCTGCAGGAAGCCAGCAACAACGACGAGCTTCTGCCCATGCTGCGAGAAGTCGTGCGCCTCGACCCGAACAATCACAGCGGCTGGCACAACTTCGGCATATCGCTGATGCTTGCCGGCAAAAGAGAGGAAGCGGCAGACGCTTTCGAACGGTGTCTGCAGTTCCCGCCAGACGTCTGGAGCGACAAGGGCTGGCATCCGCGCGTACTGTGCGCGCTTGGACGGGCCGAAGTCGCCACACGGCATATGGAGATGCTTGTCGCAACCTACCCCGACGACCCGGTCATCCGCTATCAGTTTGCTGCGATCCGCGGAGAAGACCTGTCGCTTGCCCCCGCGGACTATGTCCGGGATCATTTCGACAGCTTTTCGGAAAGCTTTGACGACGTCCTGAACGGGCTCGGCTACCAGGCGCCGAAGCTTGTTGCCGAGGAAGTCGCGGAGCTGGCCAGGGAGCGCGACTTGCCGTTTGCCCATGTGGTCGACCTTGGCTGCGGGACCGGCCTTTGTGGACCACTGATCCGCGACCACTGTGCCCGGCTCACCGGCATCGACCTGTCACCGGGCATGCTGCGCAAGGCCGCGGCACTGAAGGTCTACGACTTCCTGGTCGAGGGGGAGCTCGTTGGATTTCTGTCCTCCGACCTGCCGGCCCAATTCGATCTGGCAGTCTGTGTCGACACGCTGTGTTATCTCGGCGAGCTGGAGCCTTTCATGCGGGCGCTTGCAGGAGCCCTTGCCCCGGGTGGCATGCTCGTCGCGAGCGTCGAGCATCTCGACACGTCAGACGGGCCGGACTACCGCGTGGATGCTACGGGGCGCTACGCCCACCGGCCCGAATATCTAAAGCGCTGCGCGGAGGCCGCGGGCCTTCTCTATGCGCTGGAGAAACGGGATATTCTGCGCAAAGAACTCGGCAAGGATGTGCAAGGGCTCGTTTTTCACATCCGCAAGCCAGGCGCCAGCCAAACGTGACAGTCTGTCCGCGCGGACGGCAAGTGAATTCGTGCAAGGACATTCAAAGCGGTTGTGCCGGGGCGTAAAGTTGTTACGGTGTCGCCGTTGGGAACGAGTGTCCGTTTGGAGGGACCGTTAATGTCGGAATGCAATGTTCTGCTGGTGTATCCGCGCTTCAATGCCGGGTCATTCTGGAACTATGGTGCGACCTGCGAAATGGTCGGCGCCAAATATCCCGCTCCTCCTCTCGGCCTGATCACAGTTGCGGCAATGCTGCCGGAAAACTGGAATGTCCGGCTGATCGACCGCAACACCGGCGCCCTGACGAACGACGATCTCGCCTGGGCCGACATGGTGATGACCGGCGGCATGCTGCCCCAGCAGGCCGATTGCCTCGCCGTCATCCGCCGTTCGCAGGAAAAGAATGTTCCCGTCGTGGTCGGCGGTCCGGACGCAACCTCTTCTCCGGAAGTTTATGAAGCGGCCGACTTCCTGGTCCTTGGGGAAGCCGAAGGCATTCTCACCACCTTTGTCGACGCCTGGAAGGAAGGTGTCCGCAACGGCCGTTTCTCGGCCGAGAAATTCAAGGCAGACGTTTCCTCCAGCCCCGTACCGCGCTTTGACCTTCTGAGATTCGACGATTATGTCCAGATCGGCGTGCAATATTCGCGCGGCTGCCCGTTTACCTGCGAATTCTGCGACATCATCGAGCTGTATGGCCGGGTGCCGCGCACCAAGACCAACGACCAGATGCTGGCCGAACTCGACCGGCTGTACGAACTTGGCTACCGGGGTCACGTCGACTTCGTCGATGACAACCTCATCGGCAACAAGAAGGCCGTGAAGGGCTTCCTGCCCGAACTGGCGAAATGGCAGAAGGAACGCAGCTACCCGTTCGAAATGTCGACCGAGGCTTCCCTCAACCTGGCGGATGACGAAGCCTTGTTGAAGATGATGCAGCAGGCCGGATATTTCTCGGTCTTCATCGGCATCGAAAGCCCGGACCCGGACGTTCTGGTCGCGACACGCAAGAAACAGAACACACGCCGCGACATCGCCAAGAGCGTGCACAAGATTTACGATGCCGGCATCTTCGTGCTGGCCGGCTTCATTGTCGGCTTCGACGAGGAAAGCGACAAGGTGGCGGACGAGATCTCGGCACTGATCGAGGAGGCCGCAATCCCTGTCGCGATGACCGGTCTGCTCTATGCCCTGCCGAACACCCAGCTGACGCGCCGGCTCGCCAAGGAAGGCCGTCTGCATGCGGATTTCGCCACCGATGATCCGGATACGGAACATGGCGATCAGTGCACCGCCGGGCTCAACTTCACCACAGTGCGCCCGCGCGCGCAGATCCTGGAAGACTTCAAGCAGGTCATCGACCGGGTCTATGGTCCGGAAGCCTACTTCGGCCGCGTTCAGAAGGTGGCTTCCATGCTCGACATGAGCGGCGCTAACGGCTCGATCTTTGGCGCCGGGTTCTTCCACGATATCAAGCTGTTCGGCCGTCTTATCCTGGCAATGACCTTCAAGGAAACCACCTATCGCGGGCCCTTCTGGAAAACCCTGATCAAGACCGCCTTCACCAATTTCAGGGCGATCAAGCCGGTCATGATGATGCTTGCGCTCTATGTGCATCTGGGGCCGTTCTCCCGGTTCGTGGTTGCCCAGATCGACAAGCAGATTGCCGATATCGAAAAGGGCAACTGGGAACAGCCGGCGCTGGTGGCCGCCGAGTAATCGGATAAGGTCACCCTCCTTCAGCTGACGGGATTGGCGGGAAAAGAGTTGCGGTCCGGTATCTCCAAACGCAGCGCGCTGGGGTTCATCCTGGTCACGCTGGTTCTCAATTCCATGGGCATCGGCCTGATGATGCCGGTCATGCCCTCGCTCCTGACCGAACTCACCTCGCTGCCTGTGAGCGAAGCCGCCCGCTGGGGCGGTGCACTGAGCGTCGTCTACGCCTTGATGCAGTTCGCCTTCGGTCCGACGCTCGGCAATCTGTCCGACCGCTTTGGCCGCCGTCCGGTGCTGCTGGTGTCCATGTTCGCCATGGCTGTCGACTACCTGATCATGGCCTTCTCCTGGCATCTGGCCGTGCTGTTCATCGGCAGAACCCTGTCAGGTGTTGCCGGAGCAACCTTCTCGGCCGCATCAGCCTTCATTGCCGACGTGTCGTCCAAGGAAGATAGGGCCAAGAACTTCGGCCTTGTCGGGGCCGGATTTGGTGTCGGCTTCGTACTCGGGCCGATGATCGGCGGTTACCTCGGCGAATACGGACCGCGTGCGCCCTTTTATGCCGCCGCAGGCCTTTCCTTCGTCAATTTCCTCTTCGGCTATTTCATGCTGCCGGAAACGCTGAAGGACGAAAACAGAAGAGATTTTGACTGGAAACGGGCCAATCCATTCGGGGCCTTCAAGCAGATCGCCGCCTATCCGGCGGTGCGCACGCTGCTTCTGGCCATCTTCCTGTTCGACATCGCCCATTACGTCTACCCGTCCGTCTGGAGCTACTATGCGGAGGAGGTCTTCGCCTGGAGCCCCGGAGACATCGGTCTGTCACTTGCGGCCGTCGGTGTCGGGTTTGCCTTCGTTCAGGGATACCTGATCCGTGTCCTGGAACCAAAGCTCGGGCCCGGCCGGACACTCTTCATCGGGCTGGCCGCCAATCTCGTGGCCTTTGCCGGTCTCGCCGTCGCCGATACCGGCTGGATGGCCTATCTGCTGATCTCGTTCGCGGCGCTTGGTGCGATGGCAACGCCTGCCTTCACCGGTCTGATGTCGGTCCGTGTCCCGGACAATGCGCAAGGCGAATTGCAGGGCCTGATTGCCAGTGCCGCCGGCCTTTCCATGGTGGTGAGCCCGCTGGTGATGACCCAGGTCTTTGCCACGTTTTCAGGTCCTGATGCGGCGATTTCTTTTCCCGGCGCGCCGTTTGCCCTGGCAGGCGTGCTGATCCTCGCCGCCATGCTGATCGCCCTTCCCTTCATGCGTCTTCAGGAAAGACTGCCGTCACCTTCCGAGGCGGCAGACCGGAAGACACCAGCCGAATAATCAGGTTTCCCCAAAAGTGACAGGCACCTTTCCTCCCCTTCTCGACGGTCCACGTCTTGCACCGGCCTCCGGCAAACCCGCTCGTCAGCTGGTTGTGATCCTGCATGGCTACGGCGCGGATGGCCTTGACCTGATCGACCTCGGGCGCGCCTGGCAGGGACAGCTTCCCGATGCGGCTTTCGTTGCGCCGAACGCTCCTGAACACCTTCCCTTCGAAGCGCTCGGCGGACGGCAATGGTTTGCGCTCGAAGAGCGCGATCCCAATGAATACCGCCTCGGCGCGCAGGCCGCCCAACCGGTGCTCGACCGGTTTCTGGACGACGAACTGGCCCGCCATTCGCTGGACGGCAGCGCGTTGGCATTGGTCGGCTTCAGCCAGGGAGCCATGATGACCTTTCAATGCGGCCTGCGCCGCCCGTCTCCGCCAGCGGCCCTGATCGGTTTTTCCGGACTGTTGCCGGGAGCCGGCCAGCTGGGTCCGGTCAACACGCAAAGCCCGGTGCTGATTGTTCATGGCGAGGAAGACGATGTCGTTGCCAGCTATCATGCCCAGGCAGCACAAAAGGCGCTTGACGATGCCGGGGTTTCCTCAAGCCTGCACCTTTTGGCCGGCCTCGGCCATTCGATCGACGAGCGCGGCATGGTGCTGGGCGGGCGGTTTCTGGAAAAGGCATTTGGCCCGGCAATGCCGGTCTGAAGACGGTCTTGCATTGGTTAATAGCCTGTTAACGGTTTTGCAGGATGCTTTCTGCAACTGTGCCGGACCAGAAAGGGCCGGACAAGCCGGGATCCGAAGCCATGCAGATTTCCATCGAAACCACTACGCAAAGCGCGAGCCTTTTTACGGCTTCCTTTTCGAATGGCGGCGCTGAAGGCCCGAAGAACGATCCCAAGGGCAACGCCTACGGCCACGAGATCGGCCAGCGGAATGGCCACGACAAGTCCCCCGCCGTCAATGCTCTGGAAGCAGCCAGCAAACAGGCCGAGGAAGACGCGGTCGTGATCGCCGCCCTTCAGGATGCGGTCGAAAAAGGCAAAGGCAAGGACGACGACAAGGAAAAGGACGGCGCGCTGGCGACCGTCGAGGACTATCAGAAGACCGCCGGCAAACTGAAGGTGGCTCTTGGTGAAGAGGAAAGCGGCGCTTCGGCGAATGTCGCCTATGAAAGCGCGACGATTTCAACGACCACTATTGAAGCTGAAATCGGTGGTGAAACCGTTTCAGCGCAGTTCGTATCCTTCGAGCGGGTGTCCTACGACAGCGAAACCGGGCTGTCCGTCCGCTCCGCAAACGCCTCTTCCATCGAAGGCAACTTCGACAACGGCTCCTTCAGCTACCAGAGCGCTGCCGTCAGCGAGCTTTATGCAGGCACCGGCGACCAGGTTTCGAACCTCCTCGGCCTGGTAGCCTGAGCAGGCAGCCCTTCCGCGTACGCTCCGGTTGGGACGTGGGCTGGACCGGACTGCCGGATCAAGTCCGGCAATGACGCACGTTGGAAAAAGCCAGATCTGACACCTGACTTAAAAAGGGGAGCCGAGCTCCCCTTTTCCATGCCTTACGCCTTTTTCAGGTAGGCGACGATGATGTCCAGAGCCGCCTGAAGGTCACCCTTGTCGATCATTTCAGTGACCGTGTGGATGTAGCGGGTGCCGACGACGATGCCGATTGCCTTGGCACCGGCAGCCGCCTGCTGGGCAGCCGCGCCGTCCTGGCCACCAGCCGCCAGCATGGTGCGCTGGAACGGGATCTTTTCCTTGACCGCAATGGCTTCGATTTCCTTCACCAGATCGCGGTCCGCGATGAAGCTGGAATCCTTGACGTGCAGACCGAAGCCTTCGCCCTGCACCGTGGTGCGGTCCTGCTCGGGAACGCCCGGCGTGTCGCAGGCAAGCGTGGTATCGATGCCAAGCCCGATATCCGGCGCAATGGCGAAGGACGCGGTGCGCGCGCCGCGCAGGCCGACTTCTTCCTGGCAGGTGAAGGCGACGTGAATTTCGCAATCATGCTTGGCCTTGCCCAGACCCCTGATCGCCTCGATGCCGAGCCAGCAGGCGATGCGGTTGTCGAGCGCCTTGGAGACGACCTTGTCGCCGACCTCGATCAGCGGCTCGTCCATGGTCACCATGTCGCCGACCTTGACGATCTCCTTGGTCTTTTCGCCAAGGCCCATGTCGATGACGAATTCCTTGGGCTCCGGCACCTTCTTGCGCTCTTCCGGAGAAGAGATGTGGATCGGCTTGCCGCCCGGGTTCATCACCCCCTTGAAGTCGCCTTCATCGGTAGACACCAGCACGCGGCGGGAGAACAGGTTACGGGCATCGAAGCCACCAACCGGCTGCACGTGAACGAAGCCCTTGTCCGTGACATGTGACACCAGGAAGCCGATCTCATCCATGTGGCACAGAAGCATGACCTTCTTCGGGGTTCCCTTCTTGGAAGCCTTGCGGCTGTCGCGGCGGCAAAGCAGCGAACCCATCGGATCGACGGTAACCTCGTCGAACAAGCCCTTGATTTCCGCCTGAATCAGGTCGCGGACCCGGTGTTCGTGACCCGGTACACCCGGCGTTTCGCAAAGTCGGCGAAGCAGATCGATATTCATGGAACTTCCTGTGAAGGTTGGAAAATCGGCACGATCCTAGTCCGAAAGACCGCGCGGGATAAAGAGCCAAGACAGATTAGTTCGAAAAGAGAGGCTTGTTGCAGGTGCATGGCCTGCGATAAGCCTCGGCAGGAAACCGCATCCCCCATGCGAATCCTGACAGACCGTTCCGCCGTTTTCCGGCACAGCCCTTCAATGCGAATGGAAAGGTTTTCTTCTTTGACCACTCTCTTGTCCGGCACCGTCCATGTCGAAACGCGCGCCGTCACGGTCGGCAACTACACCGTTCACGTTCGCTGCTGGACACCTGAAGTTCGTTTGCCCGGCAAGGTGCCGGTGCTTCTGTTTCACGATTCTCTTGGCTGTATCGCCCTCTGGCGCGATTTTCCCGAGCGCCTTGCCGTGGCCAGCGGACGGGTCGTGATTGCCTATGACAGGCCCGGCTTCGGCCAGTCGTCGGTGCGCGAAGACATCCTGCCCGCAAGCTTCATTGCGGATGAAGGCAGAACGGTTGTGCCCGCGCTGTGCGAGCAGCTGGACCTCACGCGATTTGTTGTCTGTGGGCATAGCGTCGGTGGTGGCATGGCGGTGCATACGGCCGCACAGCATCCCGAGAAGGTCACGGCCCTGGTCACGATTGCCGCTCAAGCGCTTATCGAGGACCGCACCCTGGAAGGTGTCCGCGAAGCCCGCACCGCATTTGCCGATCCAGGCGCGTTCGACAGACTTGCGCTCTATCACGGCGACAAGGCGCGCTGGGTGCTGGATGCCTGGACGGAATCATGGCTTTCGCCCGCCTTCGCCCATTGGTCCCTTGACGATGCGCTTGCCGGTGTCCGCTGCAGCACCCTTGCGATCCACGGCGCAATGGACGAATACGGATCAATCCGCCACCCGGAACACATCGCCAATAGCACCGGCGGACAAAAGGTCATCCTGGAAGGAAGAGGGCACACGCCTCACAGGGAATGCCCGGACCTGCTGGTTGAAACCATTTCCAGTTTCCTGGTGAATATTTCGTGATCCGGCACCCGGGCAGGCTGCTTGCCGTCGCAAGAAAAGGAAAACTGCGGTCGGTCTTCGCAGATTAGCGAAGTCGGTTTAACTTCTTGCTCGCCAATTTCGAAAAATCGTCCACCTGTTTTTCGCTTTGCCATTGCAGTGTCGCAATTGATGACAACATTCTAAAGGTAAGCAAAAAGCGTCTCCCGTCTTCTCGGAGAGATGTAGCGCCTTCCATTGCGACGATCCCGGGGAATCCCATGACCCAGAAAAAACGTTTTATTCTTTCCATTGACGGCGGCGGCATTCGTGGCCTCATTCCGCTTCGGCTGCTTGAGACACTTGAAAGCCGATTGAGCCAGCGCGGCGTTAGCGAGCCGCTGCACCAGGTTTTCGATCTGATGGCCGGTTCTTCTACCGGCGGCCTCATTGCTGCAGGCCTATCCGCCCCGCGCCCAGGCGGCACCGCTGGCGCACCTGCCGCGACCATTGATGAGCTGCGCAGCTTCTTCGAACGCGACGCGCGGGAAATCTTCAAATCATCAATCTCGGCACGACTGGCCAGAACCGTCACCAGTTCGCTTGGCCTGTTCGATGAAACCTACGATCCGCGGCCGCTTGAAAAGCTGCTGAAGGAACGCTTCGGCTGGACCTCCATGGCCAGTGGCCTGACCCATCTTGTCCTGACCGCCTACGATCTGGAACAGCGCAAGCCTGTGTTCCTGACAAACGGCCTTGAAGCAAGCAGCGGCCGGCCGGATGACTACTACTTCTGGCAGGCTGTGCGTGCGACCACCGCCACCCCCTCGTATTTCGAACCGGCACGCGTTGAAAATCTCAGTCGCCGGCGCGAGGAAGCCCTGATCGATGGAACGGTCTTCATGAAAGACCCGACAGTGGCAGCGTATCTGGAAGCCCGCAATCTTGGCTGGGGCGACGACGAGATCGTCATCCTGTCGCTTGGCACCGGCAGGGCACCGGCACGGTCGTTCCTTTACAAGGACGCCGTTGGCTGGGGTGCCCTCGGCTGGCTGCAGCCCTCCAAGGGCGCGCCGCTGATGTCGATCCTGGCCGACGCGCAAAGCCAGACGACCTCCGATCAGGCACGGCAGCTCTTTGCAGAACTGCCGAACGTGACCTATCACAGGCTCGACGCCGATCTTCCACCGGAAGCCGAAGACATCGACAATGCCCGTCCCGGCAACATCATCACGCTGAATGGTGCTGCAGACAGGGTGATCCGCGACAACACTGTTTTCCTCGACGCGTTCGCCGACATGATCGCGGCGCATGTGGATAATAGCGAATCGGATGCGGAAGCACCCGATTTAGTGCATGCTGCCTGACGAGTGAGGTGATCGTCGCGGCGGGAGCAACGACGGCGGAACACCCAGACTGGCGCACGAGGTTTCGACGTGAGAACGGGGAAAACAGGCAAGCGAAATCGCTGGGCACCCTCGGTGTCCGGCTTCATGGCATTTGCAGCCGCGTTCCAGGTATCCTGTCTCGTTGCGTCAGCCGCGCCGGTGCCGACAGCCAAACCGGCCGATCCTGTCTCCGAGGACTATTCGCCGACCGTCGAACTGGTTGCAGGTGTGCCTGTCCCGGTAAAGAAGCGCGATGTGCCGGAAGGCTATGTCGCGAACAAGCCCAAGCTGGTGCTTTATGGGGACCAGCCGGCACGAGACTATTTCGGCGCCGCCACCGGCCCCGCTCAACTGAAAGCCCGCTCGATCGGATCCTACGCCAAGGGTTGCCTCGCAGGCGGAGCGGAACTGCCGACGGACGGCCCGACCTGGCAGGCAATGCGCCTGTCGCGCAATCGCAATTGGGGCCACCCTGTCCTGATCGATTATCTCAAGGATCTGGCGAGCGATGCCCCCAAGGTCGGCTGGAACGGTTTGCTTGTCGGCGATATCGCGCAGCCGCGCGGCGGGCCGATGACATCCGGCCATGCCAGCCACCAGATTGGCCTCGATGCCGATATCTGGCTGACGGAAATGCCGAACCGGCGCCTGACCGCCCAGGAACGCGAAGACATCTCCGCTATTTCGATGCTGATCGGTCCGATGGACGTCAAGGGTGCAGACCGGCGTGTCGACCCCAGGAAATGGTCGGATGACCATGCTCGGCTGATCCGGCGCGCCGCATCGGACCAGCGTGTTGCACGCATCTTCGTCAGCCCGACGATCAAGAAAGCTCTGTGCGATTTCGAGAAGGGCGGCAACCGCGCCTGGTTGCGCAAGGTACGGCCGTGGTGGGGGCACCACTATCACTTCCACGTACGCCTTTCCTGCCCTGCAGGCAGTGCCGGCTGCAAGAACCAGAACCCGCCGCCCCCGGGCGATGGCTGTGGCGCGGACCTTGCCTATTGGCTGTCCGACGAACCCTGGGTTCCCAAAAATCCCCCCAAGCCTGGAGAACCTCCGAAGGTGGTCAAGAAACGGCCCATGGCTCTGGCAGCCCTGCCGAATGACTGCCGGTCGGTGCTGACGGCCAATTGAGACCGGCTGGGTGACGCCTAGGCGTTCGGCGATTGCATCGGCCCCAGAACCCTGGCAACGAAGACCAGATCCAGCCAGCGGCCGAACTTGGTGCCGGCTTCCGGCAGACGGCCGGCAACATGAAAACCAAGTTTCTCGTGAAGGGCGATGGAGGCAGAATTGTCCCCGTCGATGACGCCGACCAGCACATGTAATTTCATGTCGGTGGCAATGTCGACCAACCGCTCCAGAAGCGCCTTCCCAATGCCGCGCCGCTGTGCCGCCGGGTCGACATAGACGGAATGTTCCGCCGTCAGACGGTACCCTTCGCGAGGCCGGAACGGCCCGAAGCTGGCGAACCCGAGAACAGTATCTGCATCGTCCACGGCCACCAGAACCGGCAGCCCCTGCTTTACCCGGCCTTCGTACCAGGTCAGCCTGTCGTCCAGCGTTTCCTCACGATTTGTCCAGGCAGCCGTCGTCTCGCGCACAGCCTGGTTATAAAGCGCCAGGATCGACGGGACATCCTTCGGTTCTGCATTACGGATCAACATCATGCTCTCTTGTCAGGCTGCTCGACACATCAGTGCCGCTGCAATCTAGATCACACTTTGAGGTTGATTTGCCACGACAAATGTCACCTGCGGGCTACGTCATTTGCCGGAGGCGCCATATCCCTGTCGGAGCGGTGAAACCCGGCATTCGCCCGAGGGTGCAAAAAAGCACCGGAATTCAACGCCCGAAGGCTTCAATCTACTAGGCGAAATCGAATTGCAATGGTAAAGGGGCGGCCATGACGACGAAGAAGCTTTCCAACATCCGCAACTTTTCCATCGTGGCTCATATCGATCACGGCAAGTCGACGCTGGCCGACCGCCTGATCCAGATGACCGGCACGCTGACCGACCGCGAAATGACCGAGCAGGTGCTCGATTCGATGGACATCGAACGCGAGCGCGGCATCACGATCAAGGCGCAAACAGTGCGACTGATCTACAATGCCAAGGACGGCGAACAATATACGCTGAACCTGATCGACACGCCGGGCCACGTGGACTTTGCCTATGAAGTGTCCCGCTCGCTGGCGGCCTGTGAAGGCTCGCTGCTGGTGGTCGACGCCTCTCAGGGTGTGGAAGCCCAGACGCTCGCCAACGTGTATCAGGCCATCGACAACGATCATGAGATCGTCACCGTCCTCAACAAGATCGACCTGCCTGCGGCCGAACCGGACCGCATCAAGGAACAGATCGAGGACGTGATCGGCATTGATGCGTCAGAAGCCTGCATGATCTCCGCCAAGACCGGCCTTGGTGTCGACGACGTGCTGGAAGCGATCGTTTCCAAGCTGCCGCCTCCGGAAGGTGACCCGGAAGCGACACTGAAGGCGATGCTGGTCGACAGCTGGTACGACACCTATCTCGGCGTGATGGTGCTCGTCCGTGTCATCGACGGCTCCCTGAAGCGGGGCCAGAAGATCAAGATGATGGGTACGGGCGCTGCCTATGATGTCGACCGCGTCGGCGTCATGACCCCGAAATTCCTGCAAGTGGACGAGCTGAAGGCCGGCGAGATCGGCGTCATCACCGGGTCCATCAAGGAAGTGGCCGACACCCGTGTCGGTGATACCATCACCCTGGAAAAGAAACCCTGCACGGAAGCCCTTCCGGGCTTCAAGCCGGCTCAGCCGGTCGTGTTCTGCGGTCTCTTCCCGGTCGACGCGAACGACTTCGAGGATCTGCGCGCTGCCATGGGCAAGCTGCGCCTCAACGATGCCTCGTTCTCGTTTGAAATGGAAACATCCGCAGCTCTTGGCTTCGGCTTCCGCTGTGGCTTCCTCGGTCTGCTGCACCTGGAAATCATCCAGGAACGTCTCTACCGCGAATTCGACCTCGACCTGATCGCGACCGCGCCGTCGGTGGTCTACCAGATGTCCCTGACGGACGGTGCGGAAGTCGAACTTCACAACCCGGCTGACATGCCGGATGTGGTGAAGATTTCCGAAATCCGCGAGCCCTGGATCCGCGCAACCATCATGACGCCGGACGAGTATCTGGGCGGCATCCTGAAACTGTGCCAGGAACGGCGCGGTCTTCAGATCGACCTGTCCTATGTCGGCTCCCGCGCGATGGTAACCTACGACCTGCCGCTCAACGAAGTCGTGTTCGACTTCTACGATCGCCTGAAGTCGATCTCCAAGGGCTACGCGTCGTTCGACTATCAGATTTCGGACTACCGGGCCGGCGATCTGGTCAGGATGTCGATCCTGGTCAACGAAGAGCCGGTGGATGCGCTTTCCGTGCTCGTGCACCGCAGCCAGGCGGAACGCCGTGGCCGCGCCATGTGCGAAAAGCTGAAAGAGCTGATCCCGCGGCACATGTTCAAGATACCGATCCAGGCTGCCATCGGTGGCCGCGTGATCGCCCGCGAGACCATCTCCGCCCTGCGCAAGGACGTGACTGCCAAGTGTTATGGCGGCGACGCCACCCGTAAGCGCAAGCTGCTTGAGAAGCAGAAGGCCGGCAAGAAGAAGATGCGTCAGTTCGGCAAGGTCGAGATCCCGCAGGAAGCCTTTATCCAGGCCCTGAAGATGGACGAGTGAGAAACCGATTGGCGCGCCGCGCCAATCCCAGCAAGGCCTTGCCATGAGTATTGAACAGACCCTTTCCGACCGCGCCGGCGACGTTTGCGAGTTCTGCGGCGCTACCGAGGCGCTGCGGCCGCTGGATGTCGGCCCCGATACGGATGGCACGGCCGAAATGGCGGTTCTGGCTTGCACCACATGTGCCGACCAGATTTCAGGTGCCGCCGATATCGACCCGAAGCATTGGCTCTGCCTCAACGAAGCCGCCTGGAGCCAGGTTCCCCCGGTTCAGGTTGTCGCCTACCGCATGCTTTCCAGAATGCGCGACGAGAGCTGGGCGCGTGATCTTCTGGACGTGCTGTATCTGGACGACGAAACGCTTGCCTGGGCCAAGGCCGGCCTTGGCGGCAGCGCGGGCGAAGGTGACGACGGCGTGGTCCACAAGGATACGCACGGTGCTGTTCTTGCCGCGGGCGACACGGTGACATTGATCAAGGATCTCAAGGTCAAGGGCGCCAACTTCACCGCCAAGCGCGGCACCGCCGTGCGCAACATCTCCCTTGTTGCGGACAATGCCTCCCAGATCGAAGGCCGCGTGAACGATCAGCGGATCGTCATCCTGACAGAGTTCGTGAAGAAGGCCTGATCAGTTCGTTTCTGAGCTGATCAACACGCCCCGGGAGAGCGCTTACGCCGCATCCCGGAAGACCTGAAGGATAGCCGAAACAATTGTCGGGTCTTCCCGGCAGAAGAGCGTCATCCTTGTTTTCGGCAATTCTGGCAGCCGATAGAGTTCCCCGACTTCGCGGCATCCCTCCGGAATATTTCGCCGGTCGAGACAGGCAATGCCGAGCCCTGCGCTGACCGCCCCCTGTATTGCGCCGACACCGGTGCCGGTGAAGGCGTCTTCAAAAACGATCCCCGCATCCTTGAGCGTGCCAGTTGCCAGGCGCCGGAGGGCGCAGGTTTCCGAAAGCGCCACCAAGGGGAACGGCGTACCGGTTTCCCAGGTGAAATCCCTGGCGGCTGTCCAGACGAGATTTTCCTCGAAAGCCATGTGACCCGTGCCCTCGACGTCCTCAGAGCGCACCATGATCGCGCTGAACAGACCTGCCTTGAAGTCGTTGTACAGCGTATCCGAATAACCGACCGCAACATGGAGACGATGTTCCGGCAAGGCCTTGCTGAGGGAGGCGATAATCTCCGGGAGGCGGCCACCCGCCGCGTGATCGCTGATACCGCACCGAAGCCGCTTTTGAACGGAAGGACCTGAAACGCGGGCCGTCACCCTGTCATGCAGATCGATCAGACTGCGGGCGTCACTTAAAAAACGAGCACCGAAGCTCGTCAATCGGACGGACCGGGGCGATCGGCTGAGCAAGGCGCTGCCGAGACGGTCTTCCAGTTTCTTGATCTTGACGCTGACAGCAGACTGGCTTGCCCCCGTCATCTGTCCTGCCCGGGTAAAGCTGCCTGTTTCGGCAACTCGAACAAAAGCGCGCAAGAGATCCATGTCGAGATCGGTCATGCAATCATTCTAATTTATGATTTTTGAAATATCAAAGATTTGTTTCTGTTATCTTTGATGCCACAATAAGGTTGGCAGCATCACCGAATGACGGAGGACAAGATGCCGCTTACCAATGTTTCCCTGCTGAAAGGCTCCAGGACCGCTGCACAGAAATCAGCAATCCTGGACGAGATCTATCAGGCAATGCGCGAGACCTTCGGCGTGCCGCAGGACGACAAGTTCATGATGATCACCGAACATCCACGCGAAGATTTCCTGTTCGGCCGCCACTTCATGAATATCGACCGGTCGGACGACCTGATCATCATCCAGCTGACGGTCAGCGATACCCGCAGCGTCGACCAGAAGAAAGCGCTGTTTGCCCGGATCGCAAAGGGCCTGGCCCGCGAAGTCGGCATCCGTTCCGAAGACATCTTCATCAACCTGGTCGAGACAAGGCTTGAGAACTGGTCGTTCGGCCATGGCGTCGCGCAATATGCCGACAGGCAACCGGTCGCCATTTGATCCGAACCGGACAGGAAGCCGGTCGACCTGATCACCAGGCAAGATAGCGAACGCACTAAAATGCGGGATTGCCTCCCAAAGACAGAAACGGCGCCGGGCTTGCCGCCCAGGCGCCGTTTTCTGGTTTGGAAGTCTTGTCCAACCGGCCTGTCCTTGCGGAGGGTCGATAGGAAGGTTTGGGGACCGGCCTTTCAGCCGGTCTTCAGCCTTAGCGCCGGTTGAGCGGAAGGTCGGCCAGTTCACGCTGGGACATGCGCACGATTGCCGGATGGGACATCGGGTCGGTGCGGTCATATGCGGAAGCCGGACGAGCCGTCAGGTGTCGGCGCATAAACAGTTTCATCATGAGTTTCATTCTCCTTATTATTGTTTTTTGCATGGCCAAATTCCTTCTTTGAATTTAGCTATGCTCCTTATATAGACGCCACTACTCGCTAAAAAAATCGACTTATTCTGATTTTCAGTTTAGCTTTTCTAAAATGAAAAACCTCAATCGCATTCACCTCTCCGGCCTTCGCGCCGTGGAAGCCGTCGCCCGGTTGGGCTCTGTCAAGGCGGCCGCGGACGAACTTGGCGTTACCGTGGGCGCCGTCAGCCAGCAGGTTCACAAGACCGAGGCCCAGCTTGGCGTGCAGCTGTTCGAGCGGCAGAACCGTATGCTGTTGCCAACTGCTCATGTGCTTGCAATGCAGCCACATCTGACCAGCGCCATGTCCTCGCTCTCGACCGCGATCGCCACCACCCAGCGCGGACGGGAAGATGCGTTGACGATTTCGGTTGCCCCGGTCTTCGCCGGAAAATGGCTGGTTTGGCATCTCAAGAACTTCAACAAGATGCATCCAGGCATCCGGGTTCGGGTAGAAGCGACGGTGGATCTGGTCGATCCGGACATGAGCGATGTCGATCTGTGTATCCGTGTCGGCAAGGGACCCTATCCGGGCGTCAAGGCAGAGCAATTGCTGCACCAGCGGGTGTTTCCCGTCTGCAGCCCGGCGCTGGCCAGACAGATCAAGGTGCCGAAGGACATCGGCAAGCTGCCGATCATCCGTGACCCCGGACAAATGTTTACCTGGAAAACGTGGCTTGATCTCTTCGGCCTCGATGAGAGCATCCTGCAGGACGGCCCGACCTTTTCAGACGGTTCACTGTGCCTGGATGCGGCAATCGCCGGCCACGGGGTGTTTCTGGCCTGGGAAACGCTTGCGGTTTATGCAGTGAAGTCCGGCCAGGTGATTGCCCCCTTCCCCGAGCGCCCCGCCACGGGCAGCGCCTACTGGCTGGTCAGCGGTAAAAACGCCCCTCAGACAAAGGCCAAGAAGGCTTTCGGCGACTGGCTGCGGGAAGAGCTGCAAGGCTCCATCGGCAGACCGAAAGGAGCCGATATGGTAGAGGCGTGAGCGTTTTTCGCTCATCGCGCACATCTACTCGGCACCTGCAATGGATTTGCCCAGTATGTCGGCCTTCACGGCACCACGTGTGCCCATTGGCCGGTCCGGACCAACGGTGCTGTCGCGGCGGGTCTGCGCTTCCATCTCGCCATTCAACTCGGCCCCGAGCAAGATGATATACGCCGAAATCCAGAGCCACATCAGCAGGATGATGACGCCGGCAAGGCTGCCGAACGTTTTGTTGTAGCTGGCAAAGTTCGCCACATAGACCGAGAACCCGTAGGACGCGGCAAGCCACAGGAGGCAGGCGATGACTGCCCCGGGCGTGATCCATTTCCATTTGGCATCGGTTCGAGACGGCCCGAACCTGTAAACGAAGGAAAGACCGGTGACGGTCAGAAATCCCAGGATGATCCAGCGGGCCGATGACAGGACCTTCTCCAACCAGTCCGGCAAGGCGAGATAACTGAAGACAACCGGCAGCAGAAGGGCGGACACCAACCCCAGCACCAGAGCGAAAACAAGCAGGATCGTCATCACGAAGGTTCGGGCTTTCAGCGCAATGAAGCCCCGCTTCTCAACCTCGTCATAGGCGATGTTAAGTCCTTCCATGAGGCTGGCCATGCCCTTGGAGGTGGAATAGAGCGCGATGCCCAGACCGATAACGAAGGCGAAGCCGAGCCCCGCATTCTCGCTGCCCGCTACATCTGCGGCCTGCGCCAGAATGATTTGCGACGCCTCCTTCGGCAGAAAGTTCTCGATCATTTCAAGCTGACGACTGACCTCAACTGGTTCAACCACAAGCCCTGACAGTGCCGTGAACGCAGTTATGGTCGGGAAGATCGCAAGAAGACCGTAGAAGGCAACGCCGGCGGCAATCAGGTCGATGTGGTCGCGCTGGACCGCGTTCCACACCCGGTAGCTGATATCCAACCAGCCCATTGGCGGGATCTTTTCCGGACTGCCCGCATCTCTTCCACGTGCCATGTTACCCCCTCAGTTGCCTGCCCACGCCCTTCTGTCCACG
The DNA here is from genome assembly GCF_001999245.1 of Roseibium algicola. Taxonomy (NCBI): domain Bacteria; kingdom Pseudomonadati; phylum Pseudomonadota; class Alphaproteobacteria; order Hyphomicrobiales; family Stappiaceae; genus Roseibium; species Roseibium algicola. Next base: position 1,746,904 of record NZ_CP019630.1, read on the forward strand.
GACGTTGGCAAACAGCAGGGAGTTCAAGGGTAAACGCCCAGGTGGGGATTGAGTTCCGGTGCCTAGGGGCTCGCCGCTACGTGTTGGCCAGATTGAGGCGCAAGGCTGCCTCTCCTTTTCCGCTTGCCAACGCCTCGCCTTTCGCTACATTGACGCCCCATGAGCGACCTTACCGCACATATCCGCCGTTCCGGCCTTTGCAGTGGCTCTCAGCCTCTCTCCGGGATCGACGTGCGCCTCATCGAGCTGCAGGGCCCCGCCTGCGGTCGATTTACGCGCTAACGCGCTTTAATTCCGGCGCTTTTCTTCTCTTCGGGAACTCACGCAATAATGCGCATGAGGCCGTGGCAATCACCGCCATTATTCGCTAAAAGACCCCGACTTTCTGTTTCGACACCTCCGCGCGCACCGCGCGAACCGACGACCGAGTACGCATGTCCAACCTCGACACACTTGAATCCGATCTTCTGGCCGCCATCGAAGGCGCCGGGACCGAAGCCGCCCTGGAAGACATCCGCGTTGCCGCCCTTGGCAAGAAGGGCTCAATTTCCGAGCAGATGAAAACGCTCGGCAAGATGACGCCTGAAGAGCGCCAGGTGATGGGCCCTGCCCTCAACGGCCTCAAGGCGAAGGTCACCGACGCCATCGCCGCCCGCAAGGATGTGCTGGCGGAAGCGGCCCTGGAAGCACGGCTGGCCAGCGAGAAGGTGGATATCACCCTGCCGCTGCGCGCAACATCGGCGGAGACCGGCCGTATTCACCCGGTCAGCCAGGTCATCGACGAACTGACGGCGATCTTCGCCGACATGGGCTTTTCCATTGCGGAAGGCCCGGACATCGAGACCGACGAGCTGAACTTCACCGCGCTGAACTTTCCAGAAGGCCACCCGGCGCGCGAGATGCACGACACGTTCTTCTTCAATCCGAAGGAAGACGGCGAACGGCTGCTGCTGCGCACGCACACCTCGCCGGTGCAGATCCGCACCATGCGCAATCAGGAACCACCGATCCGCGTCATCATTCCGGGCCGGACCTATCGCTGCGACAGTGACCAGACCCACACGCCGATGTTCCACCAGGTGGAAGGCCTCGTGATCGACAAGGACAGCCATTTCGGTCATCTGAAATGGGTGCTGCGGGAATTCTGCAAGGCCTTCTTCGAAGTCGACGACATCAAGATGCGCTTCCGTCCGAGCTTCTTCCCGTTCACCGAACCGTCCATGGAAGTCGACATCCAGTGTGACCGGTCCGGCGGCGAAGTGAAGATCGGCCAGGGCGAAGACTGGCTGGAAATTCTCGGCTGCGGCATGGTTCATCCGAACGTCATCCGCAACTGCGGCCTCGACCCGGATGTCTACCAGGGTTTTGCCTGGGGCATGGGGATCGACCGCATCGCGATGCTGAAATACGGCATGCCGGACCTGCGCGCCTTCTTCGACGCCGACGTCCGCTGGATCCAGCATTACGGCTTCCGCCCACTCGACCTGCCGACACTGTTCGGCGGTCTGTCCAGTTAACCGCCTGAATTTGGGGGCGCCATCATGTCATTGCTGATCCGCATCGTTCTTGCCGCCATGCTGACCGTTGCCGCCCTGTTGCCGGCAGCCGCGCAGACCAGCGACCAGGAAACACGCGTCGCGACGCCGACCTCGTTCCTCGAGGCCTGCGCGGACAAGATCGAGAACCGGGGCCGGCTGCGGTTCTGCGATACCTATTTCCGGGAGAAGCTGGGCACCGAAGCCGATGCGCTGCTTTATCTCCGTGACCGGATCACGCGTCTGCGTGCCGGCCACGAGGCAAGCTCGGCCGAAAAGTACCAGAGCTTCCTGCAGGCAATCTATATCGTGGCGTTCCTGACCATTGCTTCGATCGTTCTGATCGCCAGCGACCGGCGGATCGGCGGTACCGCCAAGTGGGCCGGCTTGACCAGCACCGCGGCCCTTCTGGTGATGGTTTTGATTGTCGCCATGGGCTGGCTCGGAAAGTACCGGGCCGAATATGCCGCCCAGGTCGAACTCGGCATCCTGCGGGACCGGATCGAGACGGAAGCTGCCCAGGCGATTGCCACCAAACAGCAGATCACGCCCGAGATCGTGCGCGGCTGGACCCGCGACTTTTCCGACATCGGCCGCCGCTTTGCCGAAAACTACGGCGCTGCGACCATCATTCCCGAAGTGGACCGGCTCGGCAACTGAGGCCTCCACGTCCCGTTTCGCGGTCCTGAGACCGCACCAAGTTTGAAGAGATCGAAAGATGAAATTCACCCTTTCCTGGCTCAAGGAGCATCTGGAAACCGACGCCAGCCTGGAAGAGATCGTTGAACGTCTCACCCTGATCGGACTGGAAGTCGAGGAAGTCACCAACCGCGCCGACCGCCTGAAGCCGTTCAGAATCGCAAAGGTTCTGGAAGCCGAACAGCACCCGAATGCCGACCGGCTGCGCGTCCTGAAGGTTGACACCGGCGAGGGCGACCCGGTGCAGGTTGTGTGCGGTGCGCCGAATGCCCGCGCCGGCCTTGTCGGCGTGCTCGGCAAGCCGGGCGACTATGTTCCCGGCCTTGATGTCACGCTTTCCGTCGGCAAGATCCGCGACGTGGAAAGCTTCGGCATGATGTGCTCGGAGCGCGAGCTGGAACTTTCCAACGAACATGACGGCATCATTGACCTGCCGGCGGATGCACCGGTCGGCATGGCCTATGCCGAATGGGCCGGCCTGGATGAGCCGGTCATCGAAATCGGCCTGACGCCGAACCGCCCGGACTGCACCGGCGTATACGGCATTGCCCGTGATCTTGCCGCAGCCGGCCTCGGCAAGCTGAAGGAACGCAGCAACGAACAGGTTCGCGGCAGTTTCCCCTGCCCGGTCGACGTGACGCTCGATTTCGGCGACACCAAGCCGATGTGCAAGGCCTTCGGCCTGCGCCTGGTCAAGGGCGTGAAGAACGGCCCCTCGCCGAAATGGCTGCAGGACCGCCTGACCGCCATCGGCTTGCGTCCGATCAACGCCCTCGTCGATATGACCAACTACATCACCTTCGATCAGGGCCGGCCGCTGCACGTGTTCGACGCCGACAAGGTTCACGGCAATCTGGTTGTCCGCCGCGGAAAGCAGGGCGAGAAGATCGACGGCCTCAACGGCAAGAGCTACGAACTCGATGACACGATCTGCGTCATTTCCGACGACAACGGCGTTGAAAGTCTCGGCGGCATCCTGGGTGGCGAGCCTTCCGGCTGCACGGAAGAGACTGTCAATGTGCTGATCGAATCCGCCCTTTGGGACGAGGACGACATTGCCGCCACCGGGCGCAAGCTCGGCGTCAATACGGATGCACGCTATCGCTTCGAACGTGGTGTCGATCCCAACTACATGATGCCGGGTCTGGAATATGCCACGCGCATGGTCATGGACCTGTGCGGCGGCGAGCCGTCCGAAACGGTGCAGGCCGGCTCCGTGCCGGATACCAGCAACATCATCGATTTCCCCTATTCGGAAATCAGGCGCCTGTCCGGCGTCGATGTTCTGCCTGCTGAAGCAAACGTCACCCTGAAGTCGCTCGGTTTCTGGATCTCAGGCGCCGGTGACACGGTCAAGGTGGCCGCGCCCAGCTGGCGACCGGACATCGAAGGCAAGGCCGACCTCGTGGAAGAGGTGGTGCGCATCATCGGTCTGGAGCGTGTTCCGTTCACACCACTGCCGCGCACCGGTACCGTCGGCCAGAAGGTGCTGACCACCGGACAGATCCGCCGCAACAAGGCGCGCCGGGCACTGGCCGCCCGTGGCTTCAATGAAGCGGTTACCTGGTCGTTCATTGCCAAGGATCACGCTGAACTCTTCGGTGGCGGCAGCGCTGCGCTTGCGCTGGCCAATCCGATTTCCAGCGAGATGTCCGACATGCGCCCGAGCCTGCTTCCGGGCCTTTTGTTGGCGGCACAGCGCAATGCCGACCGGGGCTATGGCAACGTCGCCCTGTTCGAAGTCGGTCAGGTGTTCGAGAACGATACTCCGGAAGGCCAGAAGATGGTCGCAACCGGCGTGCGCCGCGGGTCTGCCAAGCTTCAGGGTTCCGGCCGGCACTGGTCGGGTGTTTCCCAGGCCGTTGACGTGTTCGACGCCAAGGCGGACGCCGAAGCAGCGTTGGCGGCCATCGGCGCACCGGTAGACAAACTGATGGTGTCTGCAGATGCCCCGGCGACGTTCCACCCGGGCCGGTCCGGCTGTCTCAAGCTTGGCCCGAAAAACGTTCTGGCGGTGTTCGGTGAAGTTCATCCGCGCACGCTGCAGCTGCTCGACATCGAAGGACCGCTGGTCGCCTTCGAGATCTTCCTTGATGCGTTGCCCGAACCCAAAGGCAAGGGTGGCCGTTCCAAGGGTGCCCTCAATGTCAGTGGCCTTATGCCGGTTCAACGCGACTTCGCGTTCCTTGTCGGCAAGGACATTTCGGCCGAGGCCTTGCTCAAAGCGGCTCGTGGCGCGGAAAAGACGCTGATCAGCGATGTCACGCTATTCGACATTTACGAAGGTCAGGGTGTGCCGGAGGGCCAGAAGTCAGTCGCCATCGACGTGACACTGCAGCCGCGTCAGAAGACCCTTACGGACGAGGAAATCGACGCCGTGGCAAAGAAGATCATTGCCAATGTCGAGAAGGCAACCGGTGGCACGCTGAGAGGCTGAGCCGGCGTTTCACAAGACTGGAAAAAAGGCTGCGCGAACACCATCGCGCGGCCTTTTTTACTGGCGGGCCTGCCCCATCTCTGCACAGACAAGGACGGAACATTTCGGGTTGTCCTTGGTCGGCACGAATGTCGGCCGCACCGTCTGGCCCGAGAAACACTGGTTCCGACCGACGACAAACCGGTCGAACTTGTAAGGGCCTGATTTCAGATTGATGCCCCCGAATCTCTTGATCAGGTCCTGCGTCTGGTCACAGGTCAGTTGCGTGGTATCGGGCTGACGCCGGGTTTGCGCTTCCGCCTGCAGCACAGGGACAAGAGCCGCACACATAAACAGGCCTGCCTGAAGTGCGGACTTCGCAATTAACAGTTGTTTTCTTGTATTATTCTCGTTCATCGCAAGGCCTTTCCTGAGTATTCAGGCGAAGTCATGTATTAAATGGCTATGATTTCCAGCAGTAGGCAATCCGTATTTCATATTTGTGAAACGGTTTCCAAATGCAACACAGCGTTGCCCCGTCCGCGCATGAAATAGCAAGAAAAGCCTGCAAGGCGGTTAAGACTTGTGCCTCTTTATCCTGTTTTTGCAGAAGGATCCCGTTTACCGCTGCGTCCGGTTCTGGAAACACCTGTAGCCGACGGAGCACTGCGGATTGTCGCGCGTGGGAGCAAATTTCGCACGGACCTGCCCCGTTTGCGGCCGGCAATAGCTACCGTTTGCAACGAAGCGGTCAAAGGTCGACTGGCCGGTCGTCAGGACGATGCTGCCACTTTTCCTGACCAGTTCCTGAGCCTGGGCACATGTCATTGAACGCGTGTCCGGACGCCCGGCCTGGGCCATGGCCGGTTCTACGGCGGCAGTGCCCCCGAGCCAGGTAAACGCCAGGAAGCCGAAACATGCGCTTCTGGAAAGTCGGTTCACATGACGTCTCCTGTTGAAGTCCGGGAGGGCAACCGGCCCGGATACGGCTCAGTCATACCGCCAGGGTTGGGGATTGATACAGCGAAGCACGTAGCATTTCGCATTGTCCTTCGTTGGAATGTAGTCCCGGCGCGTGACCTCGCCATGCTGGCAGTAGCTCCGGTTGGCCACATACCGGTCGAACGTATAGCGCCCGGTGCTGAGCACGACAGCCCCACGCTGATTGATCATGGACTGAACCTGTCCGCAGGACATGGCGGTAGAATTCGGCCGTCCGGATTGGGCCGCGGATGGCAGAGCGGTGACAAGCACCGCCCCGCAAGCGGCCAGTGCGGCGATCATTTGTGTGCGTGGCAAGAGGTACATCGGCAATTCCTGAAAAGACCAAACGTCTCCGAAGGAGATGGCGCCTACCCGCTTCATGTCAAGACGGTGCCCCTCTCATCCGCTGGCGGCACTTATCTGCGAAGGACACATTCGCGTGCATGGTCCTCATCATGCACGGCGCGCGATACGTTGAGAATCGGATAGGTTGCCCCTTCGCGAAAAGAGGATCCGGAAATGACCGCCGATTTGCAGATGGATGTACGCGACGCAAGGCTGGGCGATCCCTATGCCGCCAGTGAGGAGACGCGGCTGGCAGGTCTTGAGCAGATCCTCAGGACCGTGCCTCATGTGATGGAAATCCTGACCACCGTCCGCAACCTTGCCCTTCCTGATGCCTGGCTGGTGTCGGGCGGTATCTACCAGACTGTCTGGAACGTCCTCACCAACCGCCCCCTGCTGCACGGCATCAAGGATTTCGACATCATCTATTTCGACGGAACCGATCTATCCTATGAGGCCGAGGACGCTGTTATCGGCAAGGTCAACCAGGCCCTGCCCGACTTGGCGAGCCTTCTGGAAGTGAGAAATCAGGCTCGCGTCCACCTGTGGTACGAGAGCCGTTTCGGCAGGCCATACCGCCCTCTCGACTGTGCCATGGATTCGCTGACGACCTATGCCTCGCGCACCCATTCGGTGGCGGCACGGCTCGAAGAAGACGGGCGCATGGTGTTGCATGCGCCTTTCGGCCTTGCCAACCTGTTCGGCATGCGGCTGGTGCCCAATTACACACAGCCGAACCCGGAAACCTATGCGGAAAAGGCGGCGCGGATGATGGCCCTCTGGCCGGAGCTGACAGTCATTCCCTGGGACAATGCCTGAGACGTCAGCGCTGCTCTGTTAGCGTACCGGTTATCACCCTGCCTTGCGGGTGGCTTCATTGTGTTGCCCGGCTTCCATGTGCCACGAACGACTCGCTTGTTCCGAAAGCAGGCGAGCGCGTATCAGACCGCGCACGGAATTGCCGACGTAGACTTCTTCGGCCTCTTGCAGATCCTGAAGCGTAAGGTCTGCCTCGCTTGCCAGACCACGTTCCAGAAGCCCCGCCCGGAAGGTGCCGGGGAGAAGCCCGTGACGAAGCGCAGGCGTCTGCAAGCTGCCGTTCCGTTTCACGAAAAGAGTGGTGTAGCTGCCCTCGGTGAGATAGCCGTTCTCGTTCAGGAACAGCACCTCCTGGCAACCGGTTTCCGCCTGATACCGCTGGCGCGTGTCATCGTAGAAGGCCCGGTTGGTGGTCTTGTGGAACAGGAACCTGTCGGTTGACCACGTGGTTTCTTGCGCAATCACCAGATTGAAAACGGCCTCCTGACCGGCCGGCGGAAGATCCGTCGACGTGACCGAAATGCCGCCATCCGCCGACAGCAACAGCCGCACACGCCTGGAAGCGGCAAAGGTGCGAACATGCTGCAGAAGCTCCTCACGCACATCTTCTTCGCGGAAAGGAAAGCCGAAATAGGCCGCTGAGGCCTGCAGGCGCTGCATGTGCCGTTCCAGAAGCAAATAGCCGTCGCCCGGGTGATAAGCCAGCGTCTCGATCAGATCGAAGCCGGGCGTGTCCTCGCTCATGAACCTCAGTTTCAGGGCGCATTCGTCGTATTCGGGAGACGCGCCACTGTCGAAGATCACACCGGACCCGCTTCCGGCTTCGCCGCTGCCGTCGTTTCGCAGCACCAGCGTCCGGATGGCGACATTCAACCGGAAATCGCCTCCAGGCGCGAGATAGCCGATCGAACCGGTGTAGACGCCACGCGGGCCGGTTTCCAGATCCTGGGCAATCTGCATGGCGCTGAGTTTCGGCGCTCCCGTAATCGAACCGCAGGGGAAGAGATGTTCGGCGATGCGTGCAAAGCCGACGTCATCGGGAACTTCAGCTTCGACCGTCGAGGTCATCTGGTGAAGGCTTTGGTAGCGCTCCACCTCGCACAGTTTGGTCACCTTGACCGTGCCGGTGTCGGCGATGCGTGAAAGGTCGTTGCGCATCAGGTCGACGATCATGGTGTTTTCGGACCGCTGCTTGGGATCGCTTGAGAGCGTGCGCGCAATCTTGGCGTCCTCGGAAGCGTAACGCCCTCGGGGCGCGGTGCCCTTCATGGGTTTGGTCCGCAGGCAGGTGCCCCGGCGCTCCAGGAAGAGTTCCGGCGAGAGAGACAGGATCGTCCGGTCTTCAAGGCGCAGGAAAGCGGCAAATTCCACCGGCTGGCGACGCAGAAGGGTCTGGAAGATCCGTTCAGGAGCCCCCTGGTGCCGGAACCGCGCGCGCATGGTCAGGTTGACCTGATAGATGTCGCCCTTCGCCAGATGGTCGCGGACGCGGGCAAAGGCCGTATCGTAAGCGGCCCTGTCCATATCGAACTCCGGCTTGCCGATGGCAGCCTCGCCATCGCCAGTCACGCTTTCCAGCATAGCTTTGGCTTCGTCGAGACCCAGTTCCGCCGGCGCGCCATACAGCCCGAACCAGAGCAACGGCTCTTCTGTTTGATGAAACCGTTTCCGCAGCTTTTCCTCGAAGGCAAAACCCAGTTCATAGGCAAGGTAGCCTGCCGCATGGCGCCCGTCCGCTTGGGCGGCCTCAAGCTGTTCGAGGCAGCCCTGAACCTCCTCGAGCCGGGAGCAGGTGATCACCTCATCCGGCGCCTGAAACAACAGCGCAGACCGCTGCTTCAACAGGTCCAGCAGCAGGACCGTTCCGGGCGCGAAGGAGGATGCAGGCATCGTTTGGCGTCAGTGTCCGCAAGGGTGAAGAATGCTGCCAGCGTGGCACGTTTTCATTCGCAACGCTGGTTCGTTAGGGGCGGCTCATGGCATTCAAGCGACATCAGGTCAAGCATGCAGGACAGGAGAGCACCCCAAGAACGAAAAAACCGGCGGACTGGCCGCCGGTTTCAGAAGATCACGATCTGTTGCGGCCGTACTCTCAGGCCGCGACATCCTTCAGGAAGGCAGTGATTGCCCGGCGCATGTCCTGGGTCTCCAGATCGAGGGTCTCGGCCGCCTCGACCATGGAGCCGACCGAGTGGCTGGTGCGTTCGACAGATTCCCGCACACCGTCGATGTTGTTGGCAACCCGTCCCGTGCCGTCCGCGGCTTCCGCCACATTGCGCGAGATTTCCTGGGTCGCCGCGCCTTGTTCACCAACGGCGGCAGCAATGGCGGCCGTATAGCTGTTGACCTCGTCCATCGTCGTCGCAATCACTCCGATGGATTCCACCGCGTCCTTGGTTTCCGCCTGGATCGCCGCGATCTGGGCGCCGATTTCTTCCGTTGCCTTGGACGTCTGTGTCGCCAGTTCCTTCACTTCGGCAGCAACAACCGCAAAGCCCCTGCCAGCTTCGCCCGCGCGGGCCGCCTCGATGGTGGCATTGAGAGCCAGAAGGTTGGTCTGTTCGGCGATCGCCTGAATCAGCGTGACGACCTCGCCGATCCGATTGGCCGCATTCGCAAGGCCCGCGACCTTGCTGTTGCTGGTTTGCGCATTTTCCGTCGCCCGGTTGACGATGCCGGTGGTCTGTTCGACCTGGCGCGAAATCTCCGCGATCGAGGACGACAGCTCTTCTGCGGCGGAAGCAACCATCTGCACGTTTGAGGACGCCGTTTCGGACGCATCCGATACGGAGCCTGCACGCGACGAGGTGTTTTCGGCAACTGTGCCCAGCTCGGTTGCGGCATCCCGCATTTCGCGCACCTTCAGGCCGACACCGTCCAGCTTGGCAGCGATATCACTTTCAAACGCCATGATGCGTTCGTTGATGACCTTCTGCTTGGCGCGCTCCATTTCGTCATTTTCAGCGGTCCGGTGCTGCAGCACCATTGCCTGGGCCCGAGCGGCCTCGGCCTCCTCGCGTGCCTTGTCGGAAGCGGCAAACGCTCGTGCCAGGCTGTCGGTCATCCACCAGAGTGCCCCGACTTCCGCAACCACGACAAGCGCATGAAAGACCACGCGGCTGAAATCCGCCCCACCGGGAAACACGGCCCAGGGCATCGCGAAATTCAACACAAGGTGGTGCACGGCGACGACGGCTGCATAGGCAACCAGCGCCCGCCAGTCGACCCAGCTGGCCAGGATCGCCAGAACGGCGAAGAAATACATATGTGCGTCGAGCTGATAGGTGATCTGCCCATCCGGCGTCGCCAGAGCGGCCACGAACAGGGCAACCAGCCCGGCAAGGGACATGGAGGTGGCAAGGCGCGTTTCGACGCCGGCTCCGAACTTGATCCATGTACCGGTGGCCGCAACACCCAGGAGCAAGGCTGCCCCGCAAACCGCCACGAGCGAAACATAGCCAACCCACCAGGCCGTTCCCATGACCAGGAAGACATTCACCCAGATAAAATGGATCAGCATCCGCGCAAACTTCTGCCGGAACTGGTCCAGACCGGAAAGCTGACCCGACATCTGATCCGCTTGAGACATTTCCACACCGTTCATTTCAACTGCTCCAGGGAGACACCGCTCAATCGCGCACAGGCTTGCGCGATGAAGGAAGACGCCACAAAACCGGCGCCTGACCGGTAAAGATTTGCGATGGACTGTTGTTCACCGGCTTCGGTGAGCGCCACCCAGCTTCTGTCCCCGACGAACAGTACCGGGCCACCCGATCTGGCGATGACACTGACCGCGCTTTCACCCCAGGGCCATGCGAATACCGCGACCGGCCCTTCGCGCGCTGGCATCAACGAGCCGACCAGCATCAACAGGCAGCTGGCCAGGAAGTATCCGGTTGCAAAAATTTTTGCCGAACGGCTCACGAAGTCGATCCTTAAACGCCCATGCGTCAGGTCAATCCTCGCAGCGCAAATTTAAAAAAGCCTGAAACTTCCCTAGAGTACTGAAAGATATAAGCTATCTACGAAATTGTACTTATATAGATCCTGACTTTCTTGACCCGCGACAGCTGGCTTTCAATATGGGCGATCCTGGCAAGGAAAAGACTGAGACACTGCCAGCCTCAAGAGCCGGAGAATTCAAAAAGACGGGGCAGCGCCGTCACTGGCACTGCCCCGTCTTGAACTCAACCGGAACCAAGCTAGCGATCGGACAGCCTTCAGGCGGTCTGGCCCAGCCCGGCCGGGCACGAGATGCCCGTGCCGCCGATCCCGCAATAGCCGGCCGGGTTCTTGGCCAGATACTGCTGATGGTAATCCTCGGCGAAATAGAATGTATCCAGCTCCCGGATTTCCGTCGTGATGGTGCTTGCCACGCCGCCGGCCTTCAGGGCGGCCTGATAGGCTTGCCTCGACTGTTCGGCACCGGCAAGGTCGTCTCCTTCGCTCACGTAGACGGCCGAGCGATACTGGGTACCGGTATCATTGCCCTGGCGCATGCCTTGGGTCGGGTCGTGATTTTCCCAGAAGACTTTCAGAAGATCTCCGAGGGAAATCTCTGCCGGGTCATAAACGACCAGGACCACTTCCGTGTGGCCCGTGCGCCCGGTGCAGGTTTCATGGTAGGTCGGGTTGGGCGTATATCCGCCCGCGTAGCCGACCGCGGTGACATAGACACCGGGTAGCTGCCAGAACAGGCGTTCAGCGCCCCAGAAGCAGCCCATTCCGACAACAAGGGTTTTCATGTTGTCCGGATAGGGGCCTGCGAGCGGCCGTCCGTTGACGAAATGCGGCTCAGCCGGCCGGATCGCTTCGGAACGCCCCGGCAGGGCCTCGTCCTTGGCCGGCAGCGAAAATTTCTTGGTCAGCATCGTCATGAACGACATGGCTTTCTCCCACACATGCCAACAAAGCCTATCGAGGATCCCGGGAAGCAGTCGGCTTAATTCAGGAGCTAATGTGGCGCAGCTGCGCCCGCTTTCCAAGAGGCCCGTCACGCAACGGTGTTCGCGTGTGAGCGGAAACTGCCGTTTTGCGACACCTCGTCTGGTTCTGCAAGAAGCAGCGTCAGGCGTAAAGCGCACGCTGGCTGCGGCGCTTGGCTCCCAGCCAAAGCAGCGCCAGGCCGATCGGAGCGAAGACCGCCCAGACCGGCCAGGTCAGAACAGTCTCTTTCAAGGTCTGCCAGACCGTCGGGTCAAAAGACGCCACGATGTGGGCTTCCGCCATTTCGAGAGAGACAGGCGACAGGTTCTGCCAGACCTGGCCAAGCTGGGCCAGACGGATTTCGGACAGGGCAATGGAAGAACTGGCATCGGAAATGCCGGCAATAATGGCGACGGCGACAAAGCCGTAGCCGAGGATGCGGAATAAAAACTTCAAAACACTGATCATCGCTTTGCTTTCAGCTTCGCCAAAATATTAAACGGAGCGCTCGTTCCAGTCAGGCCTTCAAATAGTAGCCGCCGGATGTTGAGCATTCCTTTAGGGTAATATCACCCCGCGCAGGAACAAGATTTGATATTCAACACATTCTTGTGACTTTGGTTCCCGGCTTTCGCAAGTGTTTTCGTTTCAAATGCTTCGAAATTAATTCAGGCAGCGCGTTAGTTGCAGTGCAGCATTTCTCGAATACGCAAGCACAAAGCCGCCTGCTCAGACCTGTGTCACACCGTGGCCACCTCGTCTCCCCGGCCTATCGCAATGCCGAACCCCAAGCGAGGTTATCTTCCCGCACAGAGACTGAGCCATGCCATGACCTTGCCTGCGAGACGTCTCTCGACCTTCGAAAACACCAGACGCTGATTCTGCGCGGCCATACATGCGCCCGGCCAGCCTCCAGCCGCAGACAAACCGCCTTGGTACTGCCACGACAGGAAAGATTTTTTCGGTCCAGGCATTGCCGGCTGCTTGGCACGTTACAGCCGTTTTTTGCAGCTCGTCCGAGCCCCGCAACCCCTCGACAATCCACAGCGGCGAGGCACCGAAAAAAAAACTTGTTCAAGTGCTTGCACTTGATCGCGCCATGGGTATATTGCGCCCCACTCAAGCGGGTGACGCTTGCGACGGACAGGTGGCCGAGTGGTTGAAGGCGCACGCCTGGAACGCGTGTATACGGGCAACCGTATCGAGGGTTCGAATCCCTCTCTGTCCGCCATTTCTCTTTCCAAGACATTGAAATTTTTTGTTTTTAAGGTTGGCCTATCGATCAACCCATCATTCTGGCCGTGGCAGGCCCGGTCTTTCCACAATCTGTCCAAATTATGCTCATGCCGCACTATTTCAGCTGCAACCTGAAGCATCGCTGCTTATCGCTTGAGGCGTAGGTGGCAACCAAGACGCACGCAGCGTGCTGGAGACCGAGGCCCGCGTTGTATGTCAGCGCCTGGCGAGCGAAGAAGGCATCTTCGCCGGAACATCGACTGGAATAAACGTGCTGGAAGCAATCGAGCTCGCCAAAGAACTCGGACCGACCGCGACCGTCGTTACAGTCGCTTGTGACAGCGGCCTCAAATACACGAACGGAGTGTTGTTCAACAGTTCGCGGTCAATCACTTCCTAAGTGGCTTACCTCTTAAAAGACATCGAATGTTAGCTGCTGGAATTCAAATCAATTCCCGACAGGAGTTGCGCTGCCTATGTCTGCTTCAGGGAAACTTGCATACGGAACTAAACGACCTATGTGGGGCCGCGAAGCCGCCATTGAACCAATCGAAGGTGAATGTCCGGAATAGGCCGTTTGTGTCGACCAGCACCACGAGATAGGGATACGCGCGTCACGACGGCGAAAGGCAGCTTTGAGCCCAAACCTACCGGTCTTTCGGCCAATTATGGTGCATGTAAGCTGCCAGTTCTTCCTTTTCCGAATACACTTCGAAACGGTGTCTAATACCCGAGTTCGCAAGTGTCCTCGACACACGGTGAGAGAAGGCCACAAGTTCTTCGGTCGACCTGTGATCGGCGCTTACAGAACCAAGACTCAGATCGCCACCTAATTCTCTGAAAACAAAGTGATTGAAGTCCGCCAACCTTAACGAGAACTTTCCTTCAATGACGGCGTAGCCATCAGACCTAAAAATGCTCGCCAGTTCATTCATTGAAGGCCATCTGGATATCTCAGCGGCAAGTAGCGCGTATCCATTGCTCATGCATTCGAACCCTTGCTGAAAAACGTTCGACAAGAGTATCTGGGCGGATTTCAAATGTCAGCTAAGTCCCCTAAGTGGGCCTTGGCAGTGAGGTAGATAACGCAGCAGCGGATGGGTGGTATGGCGGGCCGGCGCGCAGCATGCAGTTCCACCGATGAACGGCAGCGGACCGTCGGATAATGCCCGCAGCGATTAACAATGCGGACATTGGTGCGCCACGCAGCCAAGGTCCGGATCGTGTCAGAGAGTAGGTTGTCGGGAATTGCGCGCCTTCTCACTGCAACTGAGATGACCCCAGCCAACAGAAAGTCAATTCAATCCGTTCAAATAGCCTGACGCAGAACCGCTTCCGGACATGGAGAAAAAGACGCCGCTATCACGCTCAGCGCTGTTTGGCTTCTGCCGAACCCTGTTCCTCAGGGCTTCCGCTGTAATGGATACCCCAACCTCAAGATTTGAATGGTGTTCACCAAGGCTCGGATCAATCAGGCCATGCTGGTAACGGTCGACAAGCGTTTCTGGGAGGTCAACCAGCCAGAAGTTTTCGTCAGAATGGAAGGACAGAAGGATCGTATAAGGGGCAATCCCATGTTCTTTGATCATCGCCTCAATCAGAAGCATGCCGCCATCAGGCGATAGGCCCACCTCCTCGCGAATGGCCTGGGGTGCTTCTGTGTATCTGTAGGCGGGTGGTGCCCTGCGCGGCATTCGAAAAAACAATGGTGGCTTTTCAAGCAGGCTGGGGCAGAAAGTGCCAATTTTTTCGATGAAGACCTTTCCTATGCCAAACTCATCGCCATGAAAGGCTATCATGTGTTCAACCGACTTGTAGGCAATGTGTTCGTGCCCAACGAATTCGGCTGAATTCGCATCACCAACCAAAACGTCGTTCTGGTAATCGACATCCAAAAGCGTGAATTCACATCCGGTGATCCCAATACTGAAATTCCATTGGTGCTCAAAAAGACGATTTACGTCTCCGGGATTGTGCACCAGGATCTTGATCCCAATGACACCAAATGGCGCTTCGCGTGAGATCATCTTTTGAACGGCGCCGTCTTGAATATCAAAGACTGTGGAGGTGTTCCGCAAGTCGATGAGATGAGACTGAAATTCTGCGCCTATCCTATCAATCAGTCTTTCAACGCGGCCCTTACTTGGTGACACATCAGTCTCCGGTCTCTTTCTGGTCGCTCATGCTTCAGACCAATATATGTGATCCGCGCATTGTCGGTAACTCCCTGCCTTTGAAAATAGCGCACCTGGTAAGGTTTAGAAGGTCCTACCCATAGCACCTTCACCCGACGCGAAATGAACGGTCAATCCGTATGCGATGAATGATGGCTTTTGGGAGCAAACGGAAAGCCGACGAACGACCAAAATGGGGACGCATTCCGGACCACCAGCTTCCATAAATACCGACACCGCGTTTCTGGGCGATTCTGGGTGGTGCTGTGGTCCGGAGAGCGCTCAAGGGAGTTTCAGAGACGGTCCCGTCAATAAGAAGCTTGCAGCATCCTGAGATAGTCGTCGGCGGTTGCGTCAATGGGGTTGGTCTTGTGGCTGTGGTCGGCCAATGCACCCTGAATGATGCGGTCGAAGAGATCTTCCGAAACACCCAGCTCCGACAGGCTGACGGGCAACCCGATGGCCGCCGTCATCTCCTTGATGGCCGCGCCGATATCCGTTCCGGTTGCCAGCCCCATGGCACCGGCCATCCGGGCATACTTGTTCTCGCTGACGGATGTCGGGGCCGCCTTGTTGAATTCCAGAACCGCAGGCATGAACACCGCGTTCAAGGTGCCGTGGTGCAGTTTCGGATTGAGCCCGCCGAGCGCATGACTGAGACTGTGCACACAGCCCAGCCCTTTTTGGAAGGCCATGGCGCCCATGGTTGCGGCGATTGCCATGTTGGCGCGGGCGTCCTTGTCATCCGGTGTTTCCGTCGCCTTGCGGATATTCGCCCAGGCGCGGCGCAGTCCTTCAAGTGCGATGCCGTCTGCCGGAGGATTGAAGGACGGGGCAAGATAGGTCTCGATGCAGTGCGAGATAGCGTCCATTCCGGTGGCTGCAGTCAAAACGGGCGGCAGCGTCATGGTCAATTCCGGATCGACAATCGCGGCTTTCGGAACAAGGAATGGAGACAACAAGCCGACTTTTCGGCCATCATCCAGTATCACAATCGCCCCGCGTCCAACTTCGCTACCTGTGCCTGACGTTGTCGGAATAGCGATGGTCGGCCAGGTCTTGGCCGTGATTTTTTGCAGGCCACCCTCGATGACCGCATAGGTCTTCAGGGCGCCACCATGTGCGGCGAGGATGGCAACCGCCTTTGCAAGATCGATCGCCGATCCGCCACCAATGGCGATAATTCCGTCGGCTTCAACCTCTTTGAACAAGTCAGTCGCGACACGAACGGCCGCCTCATTCGGATTTCCGGGGGTCTCGTCGTAGACGCCTGCCAGCTCCTTGCCGAGGACGGCTTCAATCTTGTCGAGAAATCCGAGCCCGCGCACGCCCTTGTCCGTCACTACGAGCGGGCGCGAAATTCCGGCGAGCGCCAGTTCCTCCTTCAACGTGGCAAGCTCGCCAAAACCGAACTGGACCCGGGTTACGTAATTGATCAGAGGCATGCCGCTCCCTTTGCTGATATGCCCAATGGAAACCGATCCGGATTGAAGGCTAGCCATTTGGGCGAATATTTTTGGTTCGCCGCAAGATAAACTCTAAATGTGACCTGTAAATCCACTCTCTTTCAATTCGGGTATAACGAGAAGAGAATTGACGCTTCCCGCAATGCCGTCTCTCTCGAGAGAGACAGACTTGGTTTGCTTTCAGTCATTTCGGCGATCGAAGACAACGGATGACTGGCAACGGCTTATCCGCCAAGGGTCAGCAGCGAACTGGCGGCTTGCGTGCTTCGATCGGGTTTAGCTGCGTCCACAAGCGCTCTCCATTCCAACGACCTTCATCTTACCTGTCTTCTGACGAGTGCTCTGAAAGGTACTTCAGGACGGCAAGTCTGCGGCCCGTGGGCTCGCCTGGCAGGCGCTGAAATGGTCTGTGTCCCGGCATCGCCGGTGACCCGTTTAAATTCTGAACTAAAAATTCAACTTTTTTAATCCGGACCGGTTCCCTCACCCGCTGCTTTCGGTGTAAAGATCGATTAGCCAGGGCAGCGACGGTCTTGATGAGGATCGCGCAGACCGCCTCAGCCTTCAAAAAACTCCAGCAGTTCTGAAAGCCAATCGTGCGTTTCGTGCGTCCCGACAGGACAGCCCTTTTCGCGGATTGATACCCCCATCCGGCTTCGCCGATGCCACCCACGTGCTGCCCTGGAGACAAGTCTTTAACTCGAATGGCGCGCGGTCGGAGTTCTTTTCCGGAACCAGGCCGCGAGCCGCTACGGGAGAGCGAAGGGATGAAGAGATCTTTGGTTTCGGCGCCGGTTCGGGCGGTTGCGCTCGCCTTGATGCTGAGCAGTCAGTTTGCTGCCGCAGCCAACGCGCAATCGGCGTCTCAGGCAGCGTCCCAAACCGCCTCCAAGACAAGCGAAGCAATCTCCGTCCAGTTGAACGATGCGGAGACGGTCGACGGGTCCTGCCGGTTGACCTTCGTCATCCGCAACACCTTGCCAACACCCGTCAACGCCCTTGGCCTCGACCTGGTGATGTTCGACACGTCCGACGGCGTTTCCGGCTATGCGGCGATCGACTTCGGCGATCTCCCCACCGGCAAGACGCGTGTCCGGCAATATGACGTTGCCAAGGGAGACTGTACCGGCATCTCTCGCGTCCTTGTGAACGAGGTGCGCGCCTGTGACCTTCAGGACACCGCCCAACAGGACTGCCTGCCGCTGCTGCGGATCGACTCGCGGTCGGAAATCGACCTGATCCTCTGATGAAAACCCAAGCGTGATCAAAATGCCTGATGTCCCTACCGCGGCCCTGCCGCACTTCCTGTCTCCGTTGACCGGCCTCGTCGATCAGGGCGGCCCGGTGGTGTTGTTCCTGCTTGCCCTTTCCCTGGTGGCGGCAGCGCTGATTGCCGCCAAGCTGCTGCAGTTCCTGTATCTGGGTGTCGGCCGTTTCGGTACTGCCCGCAAGGCGCTGGACCTTTGGCTGGACGGCCGGCCTCAGGAAGCGAAAACGATAGCGTCCGGCGGAAAATCCGTGGTTGCCGACATCATGCTGAAGCTCGTGCAGGGCAGCGCTCGCAGCGACACCAGGACCGAGCTTCTGAAAGAGGACGTCGAGCGGATCTGCATTCAGCGGATCAACACGCTGAGGGCATACCTTCGCCCGCTCGACATGATCGCGCAGACTGCACCGCTGATCGGCCTTCTGGGGACCGTACTCGGCATGATCGAGGCCTTTCAGGCCATGCAGGGCGCCGGCGCGGCGGTGGACCCTTCCGTTCTCGCCGGCGGTATTTGGGTAGCCTTGCTGACGACCGCCGTCGGCCTTTCGGTCGCAATACCCGTGTCGGCCATTGTCGGCTGGTTCGACAGCCGTATCGAGGCGGAGCAATCCGAGATGGAAGCGCTGGTCACGGCGTTCTTCACCGGGGCGATCGCCGAACGCGGTGCGGCCCGGATCGTGGCCCTGGAGGCTTCGGAGACGAGGCATGCAGTTTAAAGCAAGAGTGCGGCGCAAGCCCGTCGGCCTGACCTCGCTGATCGACGTCATCTTCCTGCTGCTGCTGTTCTTCATGCTGGCGTCCAGCTTCACACGGTACCAGTCGCTGGACATTTCCAGCGGTGCTGAAGGTGGCGGCGCGGCGGAAAGGCCCGCCTATCTGCGTATTCACACGTCGGAAAAGCTGGACCTGAATGGCCGCCCCCTGATGAAGGCGGACATGGCGGAACTGTTTTCCGCGCTCAAGGAAAACAGTGTCGTCGCGATCTGGTCCGGCCCGGATGCAAACGTCCAGGACGTGGTTGATGTCATGTCCGAGGTTCGCAGAAGCGGGCTGAAGAGCGTTCTGGTGACGGGACAATAGGTGACCTCATGCGCACGAAATCCCCACAGCGCCGCGAACCGCCGGAAAACACCATTCCGCTGATCAACGTCGTTTTCCTGATGCTGATCTTCTTCCTGTTTGCAGGGTCGGTTGCCCGGGACGATGCCAGGAAAATCGAACCGCCGCTGAACATACTGGAAGACGAGACCATCCGGTCCACCGGCGCACTCATTGTTGACCCGCAAGGCCGCACCTTTGCCGGAGAGGCTGAAGTCGACGTTGCCGACTGGCTTGCGCAGCAGGAAGAGCCAGGCGGCACTGACGGCCCGATCAAGGTGGCTGCGGACGGCACGCTGAAGGCGGACGCCCTGGAAAAGGTGTTGCGCGAGCTGAAGGATGCCGGACGCACCGACATCGTGCTCATAACAAGAAGAGGCTCTAAGTGAGTTTCGCGCGTTTCCTGGCTGCCGGGGCCATCCTTTCTCTGGTGCTGCACGGCACCGGCGCCGCCTTTTTCGCGAAAGATCCGAATGAGATCTCCATTGCAGCTTCTGAAGGCGGCGGCGTTTCGGTGATCGGGTCCATCGAGGATCTTGTAGCCGGAGCACAAGTGGATGCCGTAGCCGATCCTCAGCCTGTCGAGGACGTGAAGCCGGACGTAGAGCCAATCGAAGAAGTACAGGTGGACACCGCAAAGCCCGAGGTGCGGTCCGGCACGCCGGTGAGACCGGTAGAAGTGCAGCCAAGCCCGGCCGTTGCCGAGGCAGTGCCTGACACGCCAGCTTCAGAACCTGCTCCGTCCGTTCCGATGGTCGCAAGCGTTACTTCATTGGAACCGGTGAAAGCGCCGGCGACAACGCCGGAGGTGGCGACGGCGTCCGAAACGTTGCAGGGCAGTGTCACACCGGAACCGGTCAAGCCGCCAGTAGAGCCAGTCGAGCCGGCACCGGAGCAAAAACCTGTCGAAATTGCACGGGTGGAGCCAGCCGCACCGGTCGAGACTGTTCAGCCGGTGGACCTGCAAACCGAAGTGCAACAGCCTGTTGCCGATCCGCTGGCCGAGGTCACGCAGACACCGAACCGCAAACCCAAGCCGCCCGTGCGAAATGCGGAAGCCCCCAAGACCGAAGAGCGGGAAAAAGCCAGGAAGGTTGTGAAAGCGCAGAGGAAGGGTGTGGAAACCAGCGCCCGAAAGGGTGGTGAACGCGTCACCAGCCAGAACGCAAAATCCAACACCAATGGCCGGGCGAATGCCCGTACCAATGATGGCGGCACCAGAGCAACGTCCAACTATCAGGGCAAGGTGGTGGCCAAACTGCGCCGCGCAAAACGTTATCCCCGTGAAGCGAAACGTCAGAGACTGGAGGGAACGGTGAGTGTCGGCTTCACGATTTCATCCAACGGTGCTGTTTCCGGTATTCGCGTGACCCGGTCTTCCGGGCACCCGGTGCTGGACCAGGCCGCGCTCGACATGGTGCGCAGGGCTTCGCCCATGCCCAAGTTTCCGGGTGATATTCGTGTTGCGCGCATGAACATGCAGGTGCCAGTCCGCTTCGACCACTAACACGCCGAACCAAAACGAGGGCAAGGCGAGCACCGTCAAGCAGCAGGGGTCTGCCGGTAGCTCTGCTCCAGTTCGATCAGGCGTTGCTTGCGCCAGAGCCCCCCACCATACCCGGTGAGGGAGCCGTCCGCGCCGATCACCCTGTGGCACGGCACGACGAGAGCCAGTTGGTTGGCCCCGTTGGCCCGGGCAACCGCCCGCACAGCTTCCGGCCTCCCCAGCGCCCTTGCCAGTTCGGAATAGCTGCGGGTCTCGCCAGGCGGAATGGTCAGCAGCTCGCGCCAGACATCCCGCGTGAAGGCAGAACCGTGAAGGGCAAGCCTTGTCTGGAATTGGCCGCCGGTTCCGGCAAAGAAACGATCGAGTTCTCCCTGGATCTGGTCGGTGACCTCCGTTCGCCCAAAGCCGATCTCACCCTTGGCGTAGGTCTGCAGCTTCCTGAACTCTGTCGGAAAGGCCTTTCGGTCGAGAAATTCCAACAGATGCAGCTGGGTCCTGTCGGTGACGGCAATCAGCGGACCGAGCGGCGATGCCACCCAGTCGGCGAAAAGCAGGGGCTTGGCGGAAAAGACCCCAGGAGACTGGCCAAGAATCCTGGCAAAGGCTTCGCGAAACGCGCTCGGCGAGTCGAACCCGGCCGTGATCTGCGCATCGATCACCTTGCCGCCGTCGGCAAGTGTCGAGAACCCTTCCTGCAGGCGCCGCTGGCGCGCCATTTCCAGAAAGGTCATGCCGAAATGCCGCTTGAAGGCCCGGCGCACCGTTGAGGTGTCGAACCCCATGCGCACGAGATCCGGTTCGCCCCAGCGGTAGGATGGACGCTTTTCCAGTGCCTCGATCAACGGCTTCACCACCGGGTCGGCAGTGGCCTCCGGCGTGGTTGGACGGCAGCGCTTGCAAGGGCGGAAACCGGCGTCAAAACATTCGGACACGGTGTCATAGAAGGTGCAGTTCTCCCGCTTCGGCTTGCGCGCCGGACAGGTTAGCCGGCAGAAAATCCCGGTAGAAGCTACACAGACAAAAACGCGTCCGTCGTAGGACGGATCACGGTTCAGAAGCGCTTCATAGAGCATGTCGAAACTGGGTCGGGTCATAAGCATGACCCGACCTTACGCCCGGCGAGAATTCACTGCAGCCGGAAATCGGGCGTTAATTTCATTCCATCGGTTAGCGCCGGAAAACCAACCTTTCCGTCGTCATCCTGGCAAGCGTCAGCGCGAGCCGGGATCGGAGAGCCACCGGCGGTCGGCGTGGGCACGCGTTCAAAAGGCAAGGCGCGGGCGCTCCGATCCCGGATCTCCGTTTCACTGCGTCCGGGATGACCAACTGAGAGGAGAGAAGTCACGCGGCCAGATATTTCGTGAAACACCATGGCAAACCCACTCCATCGTCATCCCGGCCAAGCGCAGCGCGAGCCGGGATCGGAGAGCCACCGGCGGTCGGTGTGAGCACACGTGCAAAAGGCAAGGCACGGGCGCCCCGATCCCGGATCTCCGTTTCACTGCGTCCGGGATGACCAACTGAGAGGAGAGAAGTCACGCGGCCAGATATTTCGTGAAACACCATGGCAAACCCACTCCATCGTCATCCCGGCCAAGCGCAGCGCGAGCCGGGATCGGAGAGCCACCGGCGGTCGGTGTGAGCACACGTGCAAAAGGCAAGGCACGGGCGCCCCGATCCCGGATCTCCGTTTCACTGCGTCCGGGATGACCAACCGAGAGGTAAAAAACTGGTCTTACCGGTAAACCTCGCTCTCACCGGGGAAGCTGCGGTCCTTGACCTCTTCCGAATAGGCTTTCACCGCTGCCTCGATCTGGCCGCCAAGATTGCCGTAGACCTTGACGAATTTCGGTGGCGTCGGATTAAGGCCGAGCATGTCCTCCAGCACCAGGATCTGACCGTCGCACTCCGCGGACGCTCCGATTCCGATGGTCGGTATCGCGATCTGTTTGGTGATCCTCGCCGCCAGCGGCTCGACCATACCTTCCAGAACCAGCGCGAAAGCACCGGCCTCGGCAACGGCCTTTGCGTCTTCCTCGTGGCTGGCCCAGCTGTCCTCGTCGCGCCCTTGCGTCTTGAAACCGCCCATGACGTTGACCGATTGCGGCGTCAGACCGATGTGGGCCATCACCGGAATGCCTCGCTCGCTCAGGAAGCGGATGGTTTCGGCCATGCGCGCACCCCCTTCAAGCTTGACGGCCCCGCACTGGGTTTCCTTCATCACGCGGGCAGCGTTGCGGAAGGCCACCGACGGGCTTTCCTCATAGGTGCCAAACGGCATGTCGACCACCACCAGCGCCCGGCTGGTGCCGCGTACCACGGCCTTGCCGTGCATGATCATCAGTTCCAGCGAGACACCGACGGTGGATTCCATGCCGTGCATGACCATGCCGAGGCTGTCACCCACCAGGATGAAATCGGCGTATTTGTCGACGATGGCCGCCGTATGCGCGTGATAGGAGGTCAGCGAGACGATGGGATCACCGCCCTTGCGGCGGGTGATCTGCGGGGCCGTGATGCGGCGAACGGGTTTCTGGGTGCTCATGCGGCGTCCTTTCGATAAGGGGCTTGAGACGGATTGTCAGGCGGCAGGTGCAATCACCCGCTGGTCGATCAGGAGAACAGTGCCGAAGCGCACGGCCAGCAGCACCACGGCCGGGCGGTCAAGCATGCCGGAAAGCTCTTCAAGGGTTTCCGCATCGCGAATGTCGACGCTTTCCACCTTTCCCGAGGGCGCTTCGGCAAGGCTTTTGCGGACAGCAGCTTCCAGCACCGAAATTGCCGGGGCCGATTTCGCGAGTTCCTCCGCAGCGCTGAGCGACCGGCTGAGCTGGACAGCGTCGGCCCGGTGCGCCGCCGTCAGGCGAACGTTGCGCGACGACATCGCGAGCCCATCTGCCTCACGCACCGTCTTGTGCGGCACGATTTCCAGCGGCATGTCGAGATCACGGACCATCTGCCGGATCAAGGTCAGCTGCTGATAGTCCTTTTCGCCGAAGACAGCGAAATCCGGCGTGACAATGTTGAAGAGCTTGGTGACGACCGTAGAGACACCCCGGAAATGACCAGGCCTGAGAGCGCCCTGCAAAATGGCGGAGAGGCCCGGAACCTCGACGAAGGTATCTCCGCCGACGCCGTACATTTCCTCAACGCTCGGCAGAAACACGGCGTCGGTGCCTTCCGCCTCCAGAAGCGCCAGATCACGCGCTTCATCACGCGGATAGGTCGACAGATCCTCATTGGCGCCAAACTGGGTGGGGTTGACGAAAATGGTGGCAACCACGCGGCCTGCCTTTTGCCGCGCCATGCGCACGAGGCCGAGATGGCCCTCATGCAGATAGCCCATTGTCGGCACCACCCCGACGGTTTCACCCGCGCGTTTCCAGCCTCGCACAGCTTCGCGCATCTCCGCCTTCGTCCGGCAGATGATCATCTGTTTCATCCTCCCGCGACCCCGTTTCCCGCCCGGGGTTTCTTTTCGCAGGTGCAGCATAGTGACGGCGAAACGAAAGTCCAGTGGGCAAAGAGGGGAACAGACCTTGCCAGGTGCCGCCTCCATGTCGTTTGGTGCATGCTGGATCCGCAGGCTGGGGAAGTCGATGGAACCTGTCCGAACAAGAATAATAGCCGGCTCGCAAAGACCGGTTAAACGAGCAGTATTGTCAGGAGAGAAAAATAAAGAACCGCCTGAACCGACTGGTGATCTATTTTCCTGGCTATGATTTGCGTCCGGCCCGTTACTGCTTCCCGTTGCTCCGCAAGGAGTTCGACACCCTCCTGAAGATCCGGAAGGTGAACGGTGCCCTTTCCCAGCTCACCGAAGGTCTTGATCCCGGCGGCACCACGGCCAGTTGGAGCGGGCATGTCGACTGGCCGGACAGCCGTGTCGAGACAACGTTTGTGCAGCTTGGCTGGCGGGACGTCATCAAGGCCGATTTTCGGCGCTCCTGGCCACGCACGATTGCAGATGCCATCCGGTCCTTCATGATGATCGCCCAGGCGGGCGGATATCGGGCTGCATTGAAAAGCAACTGGGCGCATGGGGTCTTCTGTCTTTATCCCCCCGTTGGACTGCTTCTCTATTTCCTGGCCAGCCTGTTGCCACCCATTCTTCTGGCACCGGTCATTCTGCGCAATGTGGGCGCGGCGGTTCGGCAAGGCCATGCCGAAGAAATCGCCTGGTCCGTGTTGCTGGGAGGCAGCGCGGCGTGGATGCTCGCGGTTTACCTGCTCATGACCTGGCTGGAACCCAGGTCCTACTTCCGGTACCTGGTCAACAGCTGGCACTTCATGGCCCGGCTTGCCCGTAACGACCACCCCGAGATGCTTGCCCGTATCGAAGAAAGCGCCGACCTCATCGTTGCCGCGGCCGCGGAAGCGGACGAAGATACGGACCTGGTGTTCGTGTCGCACAGCTGCGGCACGTTCGTGGCGATCTACATTCTTGCCGCTGTCCTGCGCCGGCAGCCGGATATCGTTCGACGCCCCGGCGGCTTCTCTTTTGTCACGATGGGACCGGCGTTCGATTGCCTCGGCGGGTTCGGGGCGCAAGACGGCTTTGGTGATGCCATGACGGCGGTGGCACGGTCCGGTGTCGACTGGACGGATCTTTACGGCCCGCATGACCCGCTTTGCGGTGGCCGCACCACGCCTGTGGCGCGTTATGCGCAGCCGAACAAATCGGGCGAGACGTTGCCGGAACCCAGACGGTACAGCGTGTGCATTCCGGACCGAATGACCGCAAAGAGGTTTCGCTACCTGCGCTTTCGCTTCTTTGCGCTTCACTTCAATTACTTTTTCGCCTCGGTGCGTCCGGGTCTCTTCGACTTCTACCGCCTGACCCTTGGCCCCAAACGGGCCGTGGACCAGCTCAAGGCCTGGGACAACGGGCGGGATTAGTGGGCGACGCGATCTCCCGAGAGCTATCCAAACCTAGCGATCACCGGGGAAGCTAACGGTCTGCAAGAGTTCGATGATCTCGCCGGCCGGCCCTTCAAAAATTGCGTTGCGAACCCGCACTTCGGGTTGGCCAAGTGTCAGTGCTTCCGGGCCGTGCAGATGCCTCGCACCGGCTTCGACAATCCGCACGCAAGCCTGATCAAGATCCGTCACGCTCAAGCAGAGATGTGCGAGCGCACCTGTCGAAACCTTTTGCCCTTGCTGCGCACCAACACCTTGCATCGGGATCTCGGCCCTCAGGTCGAACAATTCGATCCAGCTTTTCCTGTCGGGTGCCTGCATCATTATCGCGCGATCGATGCCGTAGCTCGGCAGTCTCCAGTCGTGCACCTGGTGGAAACCGATTTCCTCATAAAAGGAAACGGAGCGCTGAAGGTCCGGCGAGCGGATCGCAGAGTGATGAAATCCGGTGAAAACTTGTACTGACATCGCGTGGTCTCCATGTTTCGGGAGACACCTATCGGAGTTTCCCGCGCATGGACCAGTCTGACAATTTTGACACAGCCCGCCGGACCTGGTCGACGATCCAGGAGCGAAACCGAGGGAACCTCCACGGATGGTGTGATCTTGCAGCCGGCCTCCAGACCGTGAGCGGACAATGGAAAGCGTCGATCCTGATTGTGCTGTCCGAGAAGGATAGCGGCCTACCGGACATTCAGCGCCGCCTAGAATTTGCAAGCCGCCGCGTCCTCGTCCGGGCATTGCGCGAACTTGAAAAAGATGGGTTGGTGTCCCGATCGGCACATGTTGCAACCGGCTATTCATTGACACGCGATGGCCTCGCCCTGGTGCCAATCCTGCGGCACCTTGCGGATTGGAACGCCGCACGGGCGGGCTGATTACAAGAAGACGATACTCAATGAATTGACGCTTGAACTGCCCTGCGTCTTAAACCGCTGCAATTGCCAGAAAATCTGTGGAGTCAGGTCGGCTTGAAGGGTCTGCAAAACTGTCCTTCGGGATCAGGACGTGCCTCGCTCATGCGCCACGGGATGCAGGAATGCTTCGATTTCCCTCCCTCCACAACCTTTGATCGAATTCGCCCAAGCCTCCTTGTCGATTGAATAGATTGGATTTCTTTCCACAGGCCCGGGATATTAACTAATGCAAAGAAGCTCCCTTTACACGCTTCACGCGATACGGGAGTTTGCGCTGGGGGCATTCATTCTCGACAGACTCATTTGAGAGGTCCGATGCGGATTCTGAGATTGTTGCTTGCAGGCCTGGTCATCGTCGCCGCGGGGTTTGTGATTGCAGGGGAGCAGTTGTCAGGCACCAGCGCAGATGCGGTTATCAATGCAAGGCTCACAACGGTACGGGCGCCGACAGCCGGACAACTGACGCTGGAGCACCGGCTGCTCGGATCGTCTGTTACAGAGGGTGAACAACTGGGGTCGATTGATGATCCCCTTGTCGACAACATCTACCTCAACGACATGATCCGCGAAAAGGCGTTTGCGACAGCCGAGGTCGACCGACTGTCGACCGTGATAGCCGCGATCGAACAGTCCGTCAGTGATTTGCAGGCGAGATCGGAGCGCTATCAGCAGCAGCGGATCCTGCAGCTTCAAGCGGAGCTGCGTGCCTTGACCTTCGAAATCGGTGCTGCTGAAGCCAGGGGGGATGAGGCGGAGGCGGCTTTCCAGCGCTCCAAACAGCTGACAGATCGCGGCCTGGAGGCCTCAGCCTCCTTCGAGCGGATCAGAGCGACGCAAAGGGTTGCAGCGCAGGATCTGGAAAGTGCACGCCAACGGGCGGCCGTTGTCGAAATCGAACTGCAGGCGGCTCAAGACGGAACGTTTCTGGGCGATGGTTACAATGATGCTCCCTACTCCGAACAACGCATTTCGGAACTGACACTGGAACAATCCGAAAACCAGGCCTTGCTCAATGCGGAAAAGGAAAAGGCAAAGGCCTTGGACAATCGCATCAATGTCGAGCGGCTGAGAGTGAACCGGCTGGCCTCCTCGAAACTCATTTCGAACGTCGACGGAACCGTTTGGGAAGTGCTGACGGCAAACGGCGAGACGGTTGAACGAGGCGAGCCGTTGATGCGCCTGGTGAATTGCACCTCCACGATCATCACCTTGAGTGTCGCGGAATCCGTCTATAACCGCCTCAAGATCGGAGACCTTGCCAAGTTTCGCGTGAGCAACGACCAGAAGGTTCTGGAAGGTACAATCACGCGTCTGGCCGGTTCCGGGGCAGAGACGATTTACCGAAACCTTGCCGTTGCGCCCAGCGAAAGACACCTGCAGCGCTTCGACGTGACGCTTGTCGTACCCGCAATCCGCGAAGATCCGGCACTCGCCTGTGCGATCGGAAGGACGGGCCGGGTTTTCTTCGAAGCAAGACCTCTCGATTTCCTGCGCACCCTCTGGCTCTGAGATGTTCCCGGTCCTTTACCTAAGCGACACCGTTTCCAGCATCGTGCAGCTCAACCTTGTGCTGGCGCTTGGAATGCTTGTTCCTTTGCTTCTGTCCCGGGAAAAAACCTGGCACAGGGCCCTGCTCTTTGCAGTCTGCGCCGTGCTGACAGCGCGATATCTGTATTGGCGCGCCGCCTACACGCTCGCACCGCTGGACCTGACCTTCGACTGCCTCGCAAGCTGGTCCTTCTTCGCGATCGAATGCGCAGCGTGCCTGTCCTCGCTCAGTGCATTTCTTATCCTGTCGAGGCACCGCGACCGCAAGCAGGAGGCAGACCGGCAGCAAGACTGGTGGGAACCGGAGCCCGCTCCAAAGGTGGCCGTTCTCATTCCCACCTACAACGAAGAGCGGGACGTTCTGGAACGGACGATCGTTGGAGCACTTGCCCTCGATTATCCGGATTTCAGCGTCCATGTGCTTGATGACAGCAGGCGCGACTGGCTGAAGGACTATTGTGTTGCGCAAGGGGTTACCTACGTCAGCCGGCCTGAAAACACAGGGGCCAAGGCAGGCAACATGAACCATGCGCTTCGCCAAATGGCCGAAGAAGATACAGCGCCCAGTTACATTGCCGTCCTCGATGCAGACTTCGTTCCACACAGCAATTTCCTGAAAAGAACGGTCGCTCTTCTCAAGGATGAAAAGGTTGGACTGGTTCAAACGCCGCAACATTTCTTCAACTCGGATCCGATCCAGCACAATCTCGGCCTCAGCCGGTCCTATCCGGACGAACAGCGCTTTTTCTTCGACTACCTGCAGCCGTCGCGTGATGCCTGGGGCATTGCCTTTTGTTGCGGAACCTCTTCCGTCATCCGCTGGAACGCGCTTCAGAAGATCGGATGGTTTTCGACGGAAAGCATTACAGAGGATTTCCTTCTGACGCTTTGCCTGAAGGATGCCGGTTACAACACGGTCTACCTGAATGAAGCCCTTTCCGAGGGCCTCGCACCGGAAGGTCTCAAGGAATACATCAGCCAGCGCGCCAGATGGTGCCTCGGCATGATGCAGATCGCCCGCAGCCGGTTCGGCCCCTTTTCCAACAATCGCTTGGGACTTGCCGATCGGTGGAGCGTGATCGACAGCGTGCTTTACTGGACGACCAACTTTCCGTTCCGGATCGCAATCCTCGTCTACCCGCTGCTCTACTGGTACTTCAACATCATGGTCGTCGATGCGACCTTGCAGGAAGTGCTGCGCTATTTCGGCACCTATTACCTCTGGATCCTGATCACCTTGAACTTTGTGTCCGGAGGCCTGGTCGTTCCGATCGTCAACGACATCAGCCAGCTGCTCGGCGCAGTGCCGATTACCAGGGCCGCCTTCACGGGACTGTTCTTTCCGAAGGGACATCCCTTCTCGGTGACCGCAAAAGGCGGCGACAGAAGCCGTGTGGTCGTTCAGTGGCGCTTGATTGGCCTCTTCGGCACGTTCTTCCTGCTGACCATTCTCGGCTTGCTGCTCGGCATCATCTCCGATCACTTTGCGTATAATGACGCGGGCGATGGCAAGCTCGTGATCATGTTCTGGACGTTCTACAACCTGATTGTCCTCGGCGTGACGATGATTGTCTGCGTGGAACTTCCCAGGCGCGAGATCCATTTCCAGGACAAACCCGAACGGGCCATTCTTCATTCAGACACTGGCAGAACCCGGGTCTGGATCGTGGGATTGACGCAGAACTCCGTCAGGATCCGAGGTGCGTCCATACACGACGATACCCCGGTCCGGATCGAAATCGACGGTGTTGGCATCGTCAATGCCATTGTGACGATGCCGGACGACGACGGCGCCCGCCTCCTGCTGGAGCCGCAACCGGAACAGCATGAAGCCCTGCTACGCCGCTTCTACACAACGGGAGAAGCCCCGGGCGTAACCAAAACCCGGTACCGCGCGTTGCTTGGTGACCTTGCACAAAGGCTGTCAGCGCCACAGCGCTGACAGCACAAGATCTTACGGCTGCATCTTGTTTTGTAACCGTGCGACAGCCGCACTCAGCACGCTCGCTTCCGCCGTGGTCCTTGCTTCATAGGGGTAGATGTCCTCACCGCGCATGACAGCCCTGGCGGTTTTTGCCAGTTTGCGAAAAGGTCGAACGAAAATCAGGATGAACAAGGCCGTAAGAGCGGCAAGGACGATGCCGAGGGTCACGAAGTAGACGATGAAAAGGTTCGTGAATTCGCCGATGGGGTGCGCAGTGTTGTTGATGCGCGCGATCATGCTCCAGCCGAATGCGGGCAGGTCCGCATAGCCGAGCACCGGGATCACTGTCGTAAAGTAAGTTGCGCCATCCGGCCATTTCTCCACCCCGGTTTGCCGGGCACCGGTCATTGCGGACCGAAAACTCTGCAGCTTGTCGATCGGCTCGGAAAGGCCATCTGTTCGTGCAACAATGTTCCCTGTCCGGTCGATCACATAGACATCCAGCCCCATGGAATGGGCGGTTTCAGTCAGATATTGCTCGACCCAGTGGTGATTGATATGGAAGGCTAACACCCCTTCGACCGACCCGAACTCATCCGTTACAGGCGTTGCCATATCGAGAAAGCGGCGAGGCTCGTTTCCAATGGGTGGCAGCAGCTCCGCCAGAAGAACGGCTGGATGAACATCCCCGGCGAAATCTCCTCCAAGTCCATTCGTGAACCAGGGGCGCGAGGAAACATCGGCCCCTTCCAGCATGCCTGATGAGGCCGTCAGGACCTTTCCATCGACCGACGCAAGACCGGCCCAGGAGATTCGCTCCTTTTCGGCGACGATCAGATCCAATGCTGTTCTGACGGCAGGCTCGCCGCGCCCTGTCATCTCAACCGCAACAAGCCGAAGATTGCGCCAATCCTGGTGAAGTTCCCGGGCAAAATCCAGCCCAACACCCCTGGCCCTGACCGAGACGGCTTCCGCAAGTGCAGCGTCGCGGCTTTCCTTCAGCCGCTGGCCGACGAACGACCAGGCACTGAGCACCGCGATCACACCTCCAAGTGCAACAAAACCACATATGGCCACCACCAAAGAGGGGTAGCCAGTTCTGGCACGCTTCTCCGTCATCAATCACTCCTCATCCCACGGAAAGTGAATCAGACACAGCGAATAGGGGAAATTGTGTGACACCCACGACCACCGATAGTGGGTAACAATGCTTGGCAGGCGGTTTCAGGCTCGATGGTTAAGGGTTTCTTGCCAGACTGATTAAAATTCACCCCGTCGTGGAGGCTAGCGAACTAGGTAATAATGGCAGCGTCGCTACACATGGATGCATCAGGCAGTCACTCCGCCAATGCCTTCCACCACAAGTCGCACAATCTTGCGAATGTCTGCCTCTGGAACCACGCCAGCCTGCAAACCGTTCAGCATGGCCTGTCCATAGACACCCAGTACGATCAGGGCCATGAATTCCGGTCCTTCATCCTTGCGGATCAACCCCTGGGCCTGGCCGAGAGCCAGGATGTCCCGCACGAGCCCCTGAAACGAGGGGCGGTCTGACGGTGGCTCGAGGGAAGGTCTTTGAACCGGCACCAGTGCAAGCCGCGCCACTGCGGGGTTGGCCATGCACCAATGGGCACTGTCTATCAGCACCGCTTCGAGCAACGTTACCGCATGCTGCCCCTCGGCCATGCGGTCACGATAGTCTGTGTCCCGGGCTTCCACCCGCGCTATGAGGCTGAGAGCAATGTCTTCCTTCGACCCGAAGAGATTATAGACGGTCTTGCGCGTCAGACCTGCTCGCTCGGCAATCACATGAACCGTAGCCCCTTCGAACCCAAGTTCGCGAAACGCGATTTCCGCAGCATCGAGGATGAGTGCGCGCGAGCGCTCGGTGCGTTTCAGACTTGTCATTTTTATACTCTAGTGTAATTTTACACTCGTGTAAACAAATGGAACCAAGCGATGCTCGAGGAATTCGGACCGGAAATCTGGATTGCGGAAGGCCCGACAGTGAGAGCCGCTGCCGGATTTCACTATCCCACGCGCATGGCGATCATCCGCCTTTCCAACGAAGGGTTAGTCGTCTGGTCGCCCGTTGCCTTTTCTCCGGAGCTCGGTTGTGCCGTCGATGCGCTCGGCACGGTCCGATACATCGTTCCGCCGAACAGTCTGCATGACACCTTCCTTGCCGAATGGCAGCAGGCCTATCCCGACGCCGAAATTCTCGCACCACCGGGTCTGCGTAAAAAGCGCCCGGATCTTGTCTTCGCTGGCGAGCTCGCTGGCATCACGGTGCCCGGCTGGCAGGCAGAGATTGATGTCGTGGTGGTTCCAGGAAACCGGATTACCAGCGAAGCCGTATTGTTCCACCGGGCCAGCGGCACGGCTATCTTCGCGGATCTGCTGCAGCAGTTTTCACCGGGCTGGTTCAAGGGATGGCGTGCCCTGGTAGCCCGCCTCGACCTGATGACAAGGCAAACGCCTTCTGTTCCACGGAAATTCCGGCTCGCTTTCACGAACCGGGATGCCGCCCGGTTTGCCGTGCGGCAAATCTTGGACTGGCCCAGCAAGAGGGTTCTGATCGCGCACGGCACCCCGGTGTCCGAAAACGGCCAGGCCTTTCTCCGGGATGCCTTCCACTGGCTAATCAAATCGTGACGTCCAGAGACATTGCGCAAATCTCAGCTAGGTCTAGCCTTCTCTAAA
The DNA here is from genome assembly GCF_001999245.1 of Roseibium algicola. Classification (NCBI taxonomy): domain Bacteria; kingdom Pseudomonadati; phylum Pseudomonadota; class Alphaproteobacteria; order Hyphomicrobiales; family Stappiaceae; genus Roseibium; species Roseibium algicola. The sequence goes on from NZ_CP019630.1 coordinate 1,779,388, forward strand.
ACGTCCCGTCATATGCCCGCCGCTCAATCCGGCAGGCCAGCAGGGTGAAACCTTCGCGGGCGAGCGCGTCCTCGGCCTCACGGTGCAAAGTTTCTGCATCCTCCACCCACACACCGTGGCCGCCATAGGCCCTGGCGACGGCCGGGAAATCCGTTTCGCCGAAATCCACACCCACATTCGGGCGCTGGCTGGAGCGCTGTTTCAACTCGATCAGCGACAGGCTTGTGTCGACCAGCACACAGATGATGACGGGGATCTTGAGGTCACGCAGGGTGGAAAGTTCACCGAGGCACATTTCCAGACCTGCGTCGCCGACAAAGGCAATCACAGGGGACGCGCCTTCGACAACGCGATGGCCCATAGCCAGCGGCACGGCGCAGCCCATGGTGCAGAGCGCGGAAGACTGCAGCATCTGACGAGGCATCGGACAGCGCCAGATCTGGCTGACAAGAATGCGGTGAGCACCGCTGTCGGCGGTTGCCACCGTGTCGGCCGGCAAGGCCGCGCGCAGCGTGTGGAAGACCGTGCCCGGGCCCCAGCCGGACGCTTCCGGTGCGAAGGCCTTGTCCAGCTCGGCCCGGACGGCGGCAGGTTCCCCTTCCGGCCAGGAGGGCTTTGCCGGCTGGCGCGCGGCGCCCAATAGATCAAGCGCCGGCTGCACTGCGCTGCGCAGCGTTGACCGTACACTGTGCATGCCATGGGTGCGCAGCACCGGAGTGATGTCGACCACAGGCGCGTCGGCATCCCACGGATTGCGCCAGTTGATACGCATCTCGATGGGGTCGTAGCCGAGCAGTAGAATGCAGTCGCTCTTGTTGATGAGCGGCAGCAGCAGGCCATCGGCCTTGGGTGAGAGGCCGGCTCCGCCAAGGGCAAGCGAATTGTTTTCGTCGAGCAGGCCCTTGCCCTTGTAGCTGGTGACAAGCGGGATTTGGAACGCTTCGCAGAATTCGGAAATTGCAGCCGAAGCTGCCTCGTTGACGGCATCGACACCGGCGATCGCAATCGGCCGTTCGGCCTTTCTGAAAAGGTCCAGCGCAGTGTCGAGATCCGGGCCGGGCACCGGTGCGGTTGCGACCGGTGAAGACTGGAACACACGGCTCCAGGCTTCCTGTGTTTCCCCCTCGGCAACACGGATCGGTACGTCGATGTGCACCGGGCCAGGCTGGCCGTCGAGCGCAATGGCCAGCGCCTTTTCCATCATCACGTCCAGAGCGCCCAGGCGAGCAGAGAAGCTGGCCTTGACGATGGGGCGCAGCAACTGTTGATGATCGAACACCTGGTGGGTGTAGCTTTCCGCCTCTCCCTGGTCGACACACCCGGTGAGGAAGATCAGCGGCACCCGGTCCTGCCAGGCATTGGCAACGACGTTGACCGCATTGGCCGCCCCCGGCCCGAGCGTTGCCAGAAGCACGCCTGGCGCGCCGTCGGCATGCCAGCCGCCTTCGGCCATGAAGCCACCCGCATTCTCGTGCTTCACCAGCACGAAGTTGAGGCCCGCCTCGTCCAGCGCCTGCATGAGGGCTAGCACCTCGCCGCCCGGAATGCCGAAGGCGTGACGGCAGCCTGCCGCGTGAAGTTTGCCTGCGATGATATCCGCACCGGTGGTCATTTGCTGCTGTGTCCTTCAGTCGCCGTGTCTGGCGGGGTTGGGCCGAGGTCGAGAATGCCTCTGCCGGCAAGATCGGAAAGGGTGTCTGCACCAAGTCCAAGCAGACGGGTCAGAACATCCGCAGTATCCGCTCCCACAAGCGGTGGCGCGCTGCGGTAGGCAACCGGCGTCTTTTCCAGGTTGATGGGCGAGCCGATCAGATCGACTTCGCCGCCAAGCGGATGCGGCAGGGTGATCCGCATCTGGCGCGCCAGCACCTGCGGATCGGCAAAAACCTGTTCCAGATCGTTCACCGGGCCGCAGGGAACGCCTGCAGCTTCAAGCTCGGCAATCCACTCTGCCGCGGCCTTCTCGATTGTCAGACGCCGGATCTTCGGGACCAGCTCCGCACGGTTGCGCACCCGGTCGGCATTCCTGGCATAACGCGGATCTTCGGCCAGTTCCGGCGCACCGGCAACCTTGCAGAACTTGCCGAACTGGCTGTCATTGCCAACTGCCAGAATGAAGGACTGATCGCTCGCCGGAAACGTCTCGTAGGGCACGATGGTGGGATGGCCGTTGCCGAGGCGGCCCGGCACCTTGCCGGAGGTAAGATAGGCCACACCCTGGTTGATCAGCCAGGAGACCTGAGCATCCAGCAGCGAGATATCGATGGACTGACCTTCTCCGGTGCTGTTGCGGTGGTTGAGTGCGGCGAGGATGGAGACGGTCGCATACATCCCGCACATGACGTCGGCGATGCCGACACCGCATTTGGTTTCCGTGCCGCCGTCCTCATCCGCAAAGCCTGTCAGCGACATGATCCCGCCCATGCCCTGGATCAGGAAATCATATCCTGCCCGCTGTGCGTAGGGGCCGGTTTGCCCGAAGCCGGTTATGGAACAGTATATCAGGCGCGGGTTGCGGACCTTCAGCGTGTCATAATCAAGCCCACGCCGCTTCAGGTCACCGACCTTGAAGTTCTCCACCAGAATGTCGGCCTTTGCCGCCAGATCGGCAATTAGCCGCTGCCCTTCGGGGCTGGCGAGATCAATGGCGACGGACGCCTTGTTGCGATTGGAGGAAAGGTAGTAGGCGCTTTCGCCGGTCTCCCTGCCCTCACCATCTTTCAGGAAGGGCGGTCCCCAACCGCGCGTGTCGTCCCCCCGGCCCGGCCGTTCGATCTTGATCACCTCCGCACCGAGATCGCCCAGGATCTGGGTGCAGGTCGGTCCGGCGAGAATGCGGGAAAGGTCGAGGACAACAAGGCCGGACAAGGCGCCGGATGCGGCAGGAGACGGCTGGGACAAGGCTCACCTTCAAAATGACGTTTCCCGGTAAAGGCCACAGGCTGATGGGCGCCGTCAACAAGCCAGCATCAGCCCCCCGGACAAGCCGCCTCACTTTCTCGTTAGAAAACGAGAAGGAGGGGCGTTCGGAAAAGAACGTCTGGCAGGCAGAGGAATGGCCCAGACCGGGCAAAGGGATTGTCGGGATCAACACACCTAAGTGCCAGGAGAAGCGGTTGCGAGACAATTGATGCCCTGGAACCGAGTAGGCCCCGGGTCTCGCGGTGCTCGCCCGGGAGGACGACGGAGAGGGTTTTCTTGCGGCAGGTCAGTTTCCAACCCTATGAATATCCAACCATCTTTGGTGCCCCCATCCAGTTCGTCATGCCTTGAAATCCAACTTGGCTCAGCGCACGCCTCGTTCTTGCCTAGGTCGTCCAGCCCTTCATCTCGGCAAGCTCGTTCCAGGCGCGTTTGATCCAGCTGGCGCTCACGCTGTGGCCGCCGTCGTGGAGGCAAAGCTCCAGGAAGCCGTGTTTCGGCTGCCAGGTTTCACAGGTGAGGTTGCCTTCGGTATGGGTCTTCGGCGCGGTTTCAGAGAGACCGTCCTTGCGGCGCCAGACGTCGAAACTCTTGAAAACGTCCCCCTGTTTCCACTTGCCCCCGCCAAGCCAGCGTCCCTCGAGCGGCACAACGGTGTCCGACGTGCCATGCACGTGGAAAAGATAGGGGGTCTCCGTCACGCAGGACTGCGGCAAAGGTTCCCAGAAGGCGCCCGCGATCGGTGCATATCCTGCAAACATGCCGGAATCCTCGCAGGCCATGTACCAGGTCATGAAACCGCCGGAGGAAAAGCCGGACAGCATGGTGCGGCTTCGGTCGATGCCGAAGCGGTCGGATAGATCCTGAAGGACGCTGTCGAAGAACGCCGGTTCGTTCCGCAGGTTGCGCGGCGCTGTCGGGAAAGACCAAGTGCCGTTCATGCCCTGAACAGCAACGAAGGCAACACCCAGATCGTCCGCCATCTTGCGGAAGCTCTGGTTGCGGATCTCGTTGATGGCCTTGCCGCGATGGCCATGCAGGAAGAAGATTGCACCCAGAGGCTTGTCGACCGGCCGGTTCTCCGGCAGGTGGATGAAATATTCGCCGTTCGTGACGTCGCAGGGTTTTTCCTCGCCGCAGGCTGCGGTGCCTGCCGCGTGCGATGGTGCGCCGAATGCGCCCAGAGCCAGAACCACGGCGCCCGCCAGCAGGCCGAGGCGTCTGGAAAACCCGGTAACTGTCGCCAATGACATGAAGTGCTCCTTGCACGGTAAAAACCATTGCCCCGCTCCGCCGGTAAGGATGGCTCCCGGACGGCGTTTGTCCAGCGGTTCGTCTTCACAAATCGGCGAGAGGGCTTAAGGCCTGCAAGGTGGCTAGTCCCACGTGCCTTCAGTCGGAATATTGAGAATTCGGCCACAATGCTTGCAGTGCACCGCATCCGGATCGTGCCTGTTGAGACCGCAATCGGGGCACGACAGATTGACCTTTGCCGGGCGGAAGATCGTCTGCACCAGTCGCAGGAACAGGGCGACGCCGAAGATCATGATCACCACCGTCATCAGCCGGCCGACGCTGTCGGTCATGGTGATGTCGCCGAAGCCGGTTGTCGTCAGCGTGGTTACGGTGAAATAGAGCGCGTCGAGATAGTTGTTGATGTTGGCGTTGCGGTCGTTCTCGACCACGAAGACGAGGGCCGTCACGACAAAAATGAAGACGATCAGGTTGATGCCCGACTGAAAAATCTCCTCGTTGCGGCGGAACCACTTCGACGCCTGGCGCAGCTCCTTCAGCAGGTGATAGGAGCGCATTAGCCGCAGCATGCGCACAACGCGCAGGAAGGCGAAATTCTCGAAGAAGGCCGGAGCGACCAGAGAGACGATCACGACAAGATCAGCAAGCGATGTGAAGCTGAAGACGTATTTGGTCCGCCGTCTTTCGGCGATCAGACGCGCAACATAGTCGAGAGCAAGAACCGCGGCGATCGCATAATCCAGCTCATGATGGATGCGGTCCTTGTCGATCATCGACGAGACGATGAAATAGCCGATGGTGACCAGGTCGAACAGCAAAAGCGCATACCGGAACGCCCGCGACCCGACCGTGTCGCCAAAATAGAGCTGGCGCAGGATCGTCTGCAAACTCCGCTTCGTGTCCGCCATCGGCTTCCCCTGTTTCCTTGCGAACTGACCGGCATACGCTTTGCGCGCTGGCTGGATCATTCGTGCAGATGCCGCACGATGCTGTTGCAAACAAGCTGTTTATTCTCGCGGCCGACCGCACTAATGTCCGCTGTCGATCAACCAGAGCCTCCTGAATTCCGCTGAATGCAGGACGCTCGAACCTTTGTCAGAACCCGCCCGCATTCCGACGTTTGTGCAAACGTCCGCGAATACCGGCAGGTCCAGAGGCCGTAAAGGCCCATCCAGAACGGGAACGTTACATGTTTGATTTGTCGGGACAAGTTGCCCTGGTGACGGGCGCGAGCCGAGGCATTGGAGAAGCTGCCGCCCGCAGCCTGGCGAAATATGGTGCCAAGGTCCTTCTGGCGGCACGCTCCGGCACGGATATCGAACGCATCGCCAGCGAAATCCGCGCGGAAGGTCGCGATGCGACGGCAGTCGTTTGCGACGTCGCGGATTATGACGAGGTGGTCAAGGCAGTACAGACGGCCATCGACACCTATGGTGGCCTCGACATCCTGGTGAACAATGCCGGCGTGATCGAACCGATCTCCCGGATCGAGGACAGCGATCCGGCGGAGTGGGGCAAGGTCATCGATATCAATGTGAAGGGCGTCTACTACGGCCTGCGTGCCGTGGCGCCGCATATGCTGGCCAAGGGCGCCGGTACCGTTGTCAACATCAGCTCGGGAGCTGCGGTCAGTGCGCTGGAAGGCTGGAGCCATTACTGTGCTTCCAAGGCGGCTGCGCTTTCCCTCACCCGCTGTGCGGACAAGGAATTCGGTGACAAGGGCCTGCGCATCGTCGGCCTCAGCCCGGGCACGGTCGCAACGCAGATGCAGGTCGATATCAAGGCCTCCGGACTGAACCCGGTCAGCCAGCTGGATCCGTCGGTGCATATTCCGGCCAGTTGGGTCGGTGAAGCCATCTGCTGGCTGTGCACGCCCGCGGGCGATGCCTACCGTGGTGTGGATTGCTCGCTGCGCGACGAGGATGTACGCAAGTCTGTCGGCCTGATCTGAGTTCCGTCAGCACGCCGGTCGGCTGTCCAGCCCCCAAGATCCCGGATCTCCGCTGCGCTGCGTCCGGGATGACCGTCTGAAATATGGAACGAGGTAGGCCCTCAACAGGCCAACGAGGCTTCAAAAACAAAAGAGGGCCGCGCTAGCGGCCCTCCCATGAGATCGACGTGACACAGGTCCCGGATCAGATCCCAGCGAAATCTCTCACTACCAGAGGCTGCTCCAGCACCGTTCGATTCCGCCCAGACACTTGGGCCACGCACCGATACTCATTAGACATGGGCACACCTCCTTTCAGTTGTTGAACACACTAAGAGTGTGGGGTCGCCCAGACAGTTTCACAAGCCCAAAAACAAGGCGTGGTTGCCAATCGATTACGCAATTCACAGGACTGTCACTGTGCGGCAACAGCCTTGTCGGCGATAGAGGTGAAGACCTGATCGAGTTCCCTTGCAAGTTCTTGCAAGGCCGGGCCGCCCTCGTCCATGTAGGGTGCGAAGACAAAACCGGGCGTTTTCCAGGAAAGCGTTGCGGTGCCGTCGGTGTTTTCGGTGACATAGAACCGGATCGGTGCTTCGATACCCGCGGCAACGGAGGCTTCCAGCATCCGGACGGCATAATCATTGCGATAGACGCCAATGATGCGGTTGCCGGGAATGGTAATTCCCCTGCCCTTCGCACCGTCCGAGGCACTGGCCTGGGTTACCAGCAACATGCCTTCTCCCTCGATCGCACTTTTGAGATCATAAACCAGCGCAGGGTAACTTTTGGTCGTGGGCAGGACCTGCCAGCCTTCGCGATCGGTCAGGCTGTCCGCTCTGGCCAATCCGACGGCAAACAGGCTTGTGACGACAACCAGGGCAAACAGACGCATTTTCTTTCTCCCGCAGGCGATGTTGCAATGCCGCGCACTCTAGCGGGGCCTGCCTCACGAACGCGTCACAATGCGGTGTGCTTCAGGACGTCTTCAGTCCATGCCAAGCCGCAAGCGCAAGCGGGTTCCGGCAAGACTGCCGAGGAAGCCAAAGACCAGCCACAGCCAGCCGTGCAGCGAGCCCGACGCCAGACCGCCCAGGTAAGCACCGATATTGCAGCCATACGCCAGGCGGGCGCCGTAGCCCATCATCAACCCGCCCGCGATTGCCGTCAGCACGTCGCGGCGGTTCAGACGCCAGACCGGAGCAAAGCGTCCGGCGAGGCCCGCCGCCGCCATTGCACCCAGAATGATGCCGAAGTCCATGACGGAGGTCGTGTCGCGCAGCACGGGGTTTTCCAAAGCTCCGCGCTGCCAGGTCCAGTAGGGCCAGCTGTCCACCGGCACGCCTGCCGCGTGAAAAAGCTTGCCGCCCCAAAGCGCAAAGGCAGAGGTGATGCCCCAGGGGCGTCCAATCACCACGAATGTGGCAATGCCGACGATCGCCAGCATCACCGCACCCAGCATGGGGGACCAGGGACCGCTGAGAAACGAAACTGTCGGCTTCGGTTGGGCAATCGAGCCATGAGCGCGCCGCTCTATGATGATGGTTGCAATTGCCAACAGGCCGAGGATGAGCGCGGTCAGAAGAAAAGCGCCATGCGGGCCGAATTCCCGGATGAGGGACTTCGGCGGCAATTTGGGCAAGCGGCCCCAGAGATGCAGATGCGCCGTGGCAGCCACTGACCCGAGGACAAAGCACGCCAGGGTAATCATCATGCGGGTGGAACCGCCACCGGCGGTAAACAGCGTGCCGGATCCGCAGCCGCCGCCCAGTTGCATGCCGAGACCGAACAGGAAGGCACCGAAGGCAGCTGCCACCCCGAAGGGAAAGACGAAGCCGCCCGTGGGCCAGCCAAGCGCGTGTCCCCAGGCAATCAGGGGAAAGGAAACCGCGCTGGTCAGAAGAATGAGAACGAATTGCGCCCTGAGCCCCCCGCCGCGTTTTTCCGTGACGATCCGTCGCCATGCGGCCGTGAAACCAAAGCTTGCATGATAGAGCGACAGGCCTGCGAGACCGCCGATCAGGACCGCCACTGCCTGGCGCGGTCCGGCTTCGCCATAGGCCCCCAGTGCGACCATGGCCAGAAGGCCGCCCGCAATGGCGACAACAGCTGCTTGAGTTTTCCCGATGGCCAAGGCCATGTGTTCCTGCTCCCGCGCAGATCCGACTTTAAAACCTCGATACGAAGACTTGCACTTCCCGCCTTAATTTCGCAACGAAGGTATCTTTTCTTCACCTACACATTGCCAACACCTTTTTGTGTTTTGCAGTTCAAGTGCCGCCTGCGGATTTTGGATAGGAATATTCAGCCATCCGGCCATTTACAGCCGCAGTTGGCGGGACCCGGTTTCAGAGGACCGGAATGAGAAACAAAAAGGCCTGTTATGCGTCTAACTGATCAATTCGGATATGAGCTTACCCTGTCGGACAAGGAAGCCTTGACCGCCTGGAACGAGACCGTGAAAGCCTTTCTGGCGCATGGCAGGACTACTCCCCAACATCTCGAGACATGCCTCGCCCTGGCGCCGGACTTCGCGCTTGGGCATGCAGCACGCGGGATTTTCTGCCTGCTGCTCGGCCGAAAGGAACTGACAGCGACGGCACAGGAATGCCTGGCGATTGCCAGAACCTCGGTCCAGCATACGCCGGTCACGGCACGCGAACTTGCCGTGGTCGACGCCCTCGGGTCCTGGTTGCAGGGATATCCCACAAGATCTGCCGACCTTCTAGATACCGTGCTGGTAACGGTTCCCGAAGATGCCCTGATCATGAAACTGGTTCACGCTATCCGCTTCGTGCTGGGCGATGCCACGGGTATGCGCCAGTCGATCGAGCGGGTGCATGCGGCCTATGGCGAAACCCACCCGGCCTATGGCTACATGCTTGGCTGCCGGGCGTTTTCTCTGGAAGAAACCGGCGACTACCGCCTGGCAGAAGCTGCCGGCCGCAAGGGACTGGAATTTGCCCGCGATGATGCCTGGGGCCTTCACGCCGTCGCCCATGTGCACGACATGACCGGCCGCTCCGAAGAAGGGGCTGGCTGGCTGGAAACACAGCCGGAAGGCTGGGCCCACTGCAACAACTTCGGCTATCACGTTTGGTGGCACCTGGCGTTGATGTATCTGGACCAGGGCCAGGCCGACAAGGCGCTTGCGCTCTATGACACCGACATCCGCAAGGACAAGACCGACGACTACCGGGACATTTCCAATGCGGCCTCGCTGCTTGTCCGCCTGGAGCTTGAAGGGGTCGATACTGGCCCCCGCTGGGACGAGCTGGCACTTTTGTCCGACAAGCGCGCCGAAGACGGCTGCAATGTCTTCGCCGACCTGCATTACCTGCTGGCCCTGTTGAACGGTGGTCGCCGCATGGGTGCCGAGCGGTTGCTGACCGGACTGAAGGAACGGGCGCAAACCGAAACGGATCTTGGCCGAATTACCGCGGAAACCGGACTGCCGACCGGCCTCGGCCTGGAACAGTACCGGAAGGGCAATTATGCCTCCGCCTTTGCCCTGCTGGACTCGGCGAGAGACAATCTATACATGGTCGGCGGCTCGCACGCTCAGCGCGATGTCTTCGAGCGAATCACAATCGATGCAGCCCTGCGGGCAGGCATGCCGGAAGATGCGGAACGGCTGCTCAACAGCCGGACGCACAAACGCGGTGCACTGGACAGATTCGCCGAACAACGTCTTGAAATATGCGACAAAATGCACCGCGCCCACCGAGTGATGGAAGACCAAAAACTCAGGGCTACCGGCTCGGTCTGACCCACTGCCGGCACTCGACTGACCAATTATCTCTGGACCCAACGTGAACGCTCACACACAAACGAAACGCCCACGCGATCCGCGGCTAGATTTCTTCCGCGGCCTTGGAATGTTCATTATCTACGTTGCCCACCTGCCCTGGAACTGGTGGACGCTCTGGATTCCCGCCCGGTTCGGGTTTTCCGATGCGACTGAAATCTTCGTCTTCTGTTCGGGCATGGCCTCCGCGCTCGCCTTCGGCAAGATCTTCGACGTTCATGGCTGGGGCATGGGGGCAGCACGCATCCTGCACCGCATGTGGCAGGTGTACTGGGCGCATATCGGCCAGTTCCTGGTCCTCGCCGTCGGCCTTGTCATGCTTCAGAACAGCGGTTACCTGGCTGAGTGCTGCGGCCTGGAAGAAAATTATGTCGCCTCGCTCAACCTCCTGCATCTCTATGACAACGCCGAAATGGCCCTGCCCGGGTTGCTGACGATGACCTGGGTGCCCAACTACTTCGACATTCTGCCGATGTATGTGGTGATCCTGTCGCTGATCCCGGCGATCATGCTTGTCGCCCGCTATTCCGTACCGGGCGCTTTCGCATTGTCGATCGGCCTGTGGCTGGCTGCCCAGTTCGACCTTCTGAGCCTGCCGGCCGAGCCCTGGTCGGACCGGGAATGGTTCTTCAATCCCTTCGCCTGGCAGATGCTGTTCTTCACCGGCTTTGCGTTCATGCGTGGCTGGATACCGGCACCTCCCGTCAGCAAGACGTTGATCGTGCTTTGCGCGGTGGTGCTTGTCGCCACGGTTCCCTTCGCCTACTTCCGCGCCTATCAGGAAAATCACCTGAACCTGGTCTGGGCCCGCGAAATCCGCGAGATCATCAAGCCGCTCTGGATCAAGACGGAATTCGGCCTGTTCCGCTACCTGCACTTCCTGGCCCTAGCCTATCTGGCCTGGGTTGCTGCCGGTGAGCACGGCAGACGCCTGCTCGGACATGGCGAGATCTGGGGCCGGTTCGTGCGTGTTGTCCAGAAGGTCGGACAGCAGTCACTGCCCGTGTTCATGGCAAGCCTGGTCATTGCCCAGGCTGCGGGCATCCTGCGCGACATGGTCTGGGGCCGCGGCGAATGGCTTCCGCAGATCCTGTCGAACCTGCTCGGTTTCGTGGCGCTGATTGCCGTTGCCTATGTGGCTGGCTGGTACAAGAGCCAGCCCTGGCGCAAACCGCCTGCGACTTCCTCCACCGGACCGTCCGAACGACCGAAGACACCTCCGGCAGATGGCGGTGAACCTGCTGCCAAGGCAAAGGCCGAAACCCGGGAACCGGCCCTCACCTGATCAGGCCGGCCTCCCGCCCGACACAAGAACGCCCGCAGAAGTCCTGCTCCTGCGGGCGTTTCGTTTGTGGGGAATACCTTCATTCGATAACCAAAGGCCCCGAGCTTCACCATTTGGAAGCGCTCACCTGTGAAGCAGTAAGACCCGGCCCCACTCAATACAGGGCCTCAAAAACAAAAACACCGGCCAGATGGCCGGTGTCGCATTCGTTACGCAGTCTTGTCAGTTGACGTCAGTGCAGTGACGCCATTTCCAGTTCTGCTTCAAAGGCATTGGCAACGGCAGCTTCGCGGCTGTCTGCCAGCAGGATCGGCGTACCGTCCGCATTGAGAAGCGCGTAAAGCGTCATGTTGTCGTGCAGCGGCGGGACATCCGGAAACATTTCCTTCAGATCCCGGGCCTTGATCGGCTTGATGTAGGCGACATCTCCGGTGCCCAGTTCGGTCAGTTCATCGACCGACATGAATTCGGAAAGTAGCGTGCGGTCTGCCCATGACGGGCTATTGGGGTTTTGCATCAGTCATTCTCCATATGTTGGCCGACGAGCGTTCATTCGCCGCTGGAGATTTCTATTTTTCTGATGACACGCTCCGGTTCCGGGCGTGCCAGGTCGATGGACAGGAGCCCATCTTTCAAGTCGGCTCCGAGGATCTCGATCCCCTCGGCCAGGACAAAGGCCCGCTGGAACTGACGGGCGGCAATGCCGCGATGCAGATACTGCCGGGTCTTGTCGTCTACCTGACGCCCCCGGATGACCAGCTGACTCTCTTCTACCGAGACTTCAAGCTGCTCTCGTGTGAACCCTGCCACCGCCAGGGTGATCCGAATGACATCGCCTTGATCTTCTGTTTTCGGAAGTCTCTCGATGTTATAGGGCGGATAACCGTCGTTGGCGGCCTTGGAGACGCGATCGAGCACGCGCTCGATATCGTCGAACCCGAGCATGAACGGGCTAGAAAACGCTGACATGCGTGACATCCTCAAAGTCCTTGTCGAAGCGACCTTGCGCCCGGACCCTTTCAAGGCATCCGGACCGGAACCAACCGGTTCCTTTCATGATTAAATATGGAGCTTCGTTAAAATTGATTCAAGGAGCCATGCTTTCACCCATTTTTGCTTTCACTGTTCTGTGAATTTTTCAGGAGAATGAAGACAAAATCGGGTTCTCTTTCAAGAACTTCGTCAGAGCGGATACCGCTTGGCGAACTGTTGGTACATGGCGCTCGTCCTGATGCATGACCAGCCACCGCTCGGTTTCCATGGTGTCGAACGGGCCGTCGATGCGCATCAGATCGGGATATGCATCGCCGACAAAGGTCGGCAACAGCATGCGGGCATTGCCTTTTCGTACGAGTGAAAGAGCAAGCGAGGCCTTGTTGACGGTGATTACCGCATCAGTGCCATGGTTCTCCTTCAGCCAGAGACCCGTCGGCGAATGGGCATCGTCTTCCACCAGCCCGACCCAACCAAGCTCCGCAGCGTTCGAAACCTTTGCAGCCTGATAGGCGGCATATTGGACCTTTCCAACCTTCTGTCCGGCCAACCAGGCCTGTTTGGGCCGGCTGTTGCGGATACCGATATCGATCTGCCGGCGGGCAATGTCCCGGTTTCTGAGATCCGCAAGGATTTCCGGCAGCCAGCCCGCGTCTGGGGTCCAGAAGGACGACAGGTTGTCGATGAGCAGCCGCGCGGTCCAGTCTCCCGCCGATATCCGGATCCTCCGGCGCAGGCCTTCTCCTTCTTTCCACGCATCGATGCTGCGGGCGGTCTGGTCCATGTCTTCCAGGTAGCGCAGGAGATCATGTGCGGCAGCGGTCAGCTGGTAACCTCGCGCCTCGCGCTCCACAAGGCGAACGTCGAGGCTTTTCTCCAGAGCGGCAACCCGGCGGCCGAGCGTTGCGGAGCTGACGCCGGTCTTGTCAGCCGCTCCGGCAAGGCCGCCTGCTTTCGCGACAGCCAGGAACAGTCGAAGATCTTCCCAATCGATATTTCGTTTCATTTTTGAAATCTCGTTTTCAATTAGAAAACATGGGAATAGACGCGTCTCGTGAGACTATCTGCAAATACCTCTTCAACAAAATCAAAATTGAAGGGAGCAGCAGATGCTCATTCCCTATTCCTTGCCATTGCGAAAAAAACACTGTGTGAGCCGCCTGCCCGCCTGGGACGATCCTGTCAGATCGCTCTATCCGCATCATGCGGAATTCTGGCCGCAGCAGATCCCGGAGCATGTCCGGCTGCTCAAACTCGGAAAGAGGCTGGCCCGTAAACGACGCCGGCTGGCCGTGATGAAATTCCTGAGGATGTGCCTTGGTCATCCCCGCAGACGGAAGAGGCCCCGGAGTATCTCCGAGGCCCCTTGCGGCGACCCGCCTGGCAAGCGCGCAACAGATCGTGGCTGCGCAGGCCAGGCCCGTGTCACCGTTTCTCCGGCAGTACCGGCTAACTGACGCGGCTCAGTTCGCGACCGGGATCAGGCGGCTGCCATAAGGATTGTCGATCACCATCTTCCAGCTGCCATCGGGCTGCCGCCGCAACACGGCGATGGAAAGGCCTTCGCCGGCCACCGGTTTTCCTTCCGGATCGGTGCCGGTCATCGTCCAGGGCGCAATGTGGACAGCAAGATCGCCTTCCACGATCACTTCGTGGCCGGAATAGGTGAATTTCGGCGAAACGGAGCGGAACTGGTGAAACAGTTCGCGCGCCAGGGTGCTGTCGGACACCGGATTTCCGGGCTCGAACGCAATGCTCTGGCTTGGTTCATAGGTCTGCATCACCGTATCGATGTCTCCCTTTTCAAAGGAGGTCGTCATTTTTTCGATAAGGGTGATGACGTTCTGTTGTTCCGGGCTCATGTCTTTCGTTCCTTCTGCGAGGCTGGGTTGGGAAAAGGTGACGACGGCAACGGTGGCCGCCATGGCTGCGAGCTGTTTCAACTGGGTCACGGAGGTCTTCCTTTCGATCGGCAAGGCGGTGCCAGTCCCGCCCGTTGCCGGGCTGGTTGATGCATTGTGCGATTACTGGCGGGTCTGGTTGCGTCAGTGGCCGGGGGACAGGATCTCGGTCAGCTGAACGCGGATGTCTTCAGGGCAACGTTGCCGGGGAACCGCATTCTGAAGTTCAAAGGCCTTCAGACCGTCGATCACCGATGCGACCTGCCGCCGGGCGTCGTGATAGGTTTGCGCCCCTCCGGCGGAATTGGGATAGGATCCGGGTTGAATTCGGCCGGAAGCGACGGCTGCAGGAAGCCGCTTCGGACAAATGCATTTCGCCTTTGCCGAAACGATGCCGCAGTGGCGCGAGGTAAACGCCATCACTTCTTCCCGCGCCCGCGACAACCGCTTGCGGTAGGCCGCAGGAGCAATTTCCAGAATGCTGGAAGCTTCGCCGTGTTCCAGTTCCAGGATATCGCCCAGCACATAGGCCAGTCTCAGGTCCATGGTCAGACAAAGCAGCATGGCCATGGTGCAGGAAATCCTGAGTTCATTCAGCAGAAGCACATCGTCCGGCGCCTTGGGCGGCTCAGACACCAGGCCGTCTTCCAGATCGGCGGCAAAGGCATCGAATGTCAGTCCGAGATCCCGGTCGCGAACCTTCTTGGCGCTCACCAGGTAGCGAACGGCTACGCGGTAAACCCAGGTCGAAAACCGGCTCTCGCCCTTGAAGGTTGAAAGTTTGGTCAGGATCAGGATGAGAATTTCCTGCGTCGCCTCGCGTGCATCTTCCGGATTGACCAGAATGCGGCGGGCCAGATGATGGATCTGGTCCTGTACGCCCTCCAGAACCCGTTCCAGAGCAATCCTGTCACCTTCCTGGGCCGCCTGGACCGTTTCCGTTTTTACGCTGATTGCCGTCATGTCGTGTTCCGTCTCTTGGTGTCTTGTAATGTTAGAGAGCGCGGGGCTGGAATGTGTGACACGTTTTTTTCATTGCGATGCAGCTTGCGTGATTCAGCTGGAAAAGCCACTCTGCCGCTCCTGCCGACGGACCCCGTTTCCGGTCCCACGACTTTACGAGCACGCCAATGACCCGCGACGAGTTTGACGCCTTCTGCAAAAAGCTTCCGGCAACCACGCATGTGATCCAATGGGGCAATGCATCGGTCTGGAAGGTTGGCGGCAAGATTTTCGCCATCTGCTCTGGTTGGGGCGAAGGCGATTTTCCGCGGTTCAGCTTCAAATGCTCCGATATTTCCTATTCCCTGCTCATCCAGCAGGTAGGAATGATCCCCGCGCCTTATCTTGCCCGTGCCAAATGGGTGCAGATGGAAGAAGAAGGCGCGCTGTCCGATGCGGACCTGAAGGCCTATATCGAAGCCGCGCACAAGATCATCGCGGCCAAGCTGACCAGGAAGCAGCAGAAGGAACTGGGTCTTGCCGGGTGAGATGGCGGGCAAATGGCGATCACTCGGCCTGCTGATGCTGGCCGAGATCGCCGCCATGAGCCTGTGGTTCATGTCCGCAGCGATCCTGCCCGATCTGACCCGTGAATTTCCCATATCCGACTTTGCCCAGGCCGCTCTCTCCAGCGCCGTCCAGATCGGCTTCGTGTTCGGCGCCGTCGCGTCGGCCTTTCTTGGCCTCGCCGACAGGATCGACCCTCGGCGGTTCTTCGCTTTCAGCGCGATCACCGCTGCCCTGTTCAACGCAAGCCTGCTGGTGGTCGAGCCGGGTGGCCTGGCCTCTATCCTTGCGCGTTTTGCAACCGGCGTCCTGCTGGCTGGCGTCTATCCGGTCGGCATGAAGATCGCCGTCGGCTGGGGCCAGAAGGATCGCGGGTTTCTGGTCGGTACGCTTGTCGGCGCGCTCACCTTCGGTTCCGCCGCCCCTCATCTTCTGGCCTTGCTTGGTGGCACCGACTGGCGCTGGAGCCTGAGCGTTGCCTCTCTTGCGTCCGCTGCAGGAGGCGTGCTGTGCCTTTTTGCCGGCCTCGGGCCGTTCCATGCCAAGGCGCCCCGCATGAAGATGAAGGCCATCTTCACCGCGTGGACAAACCCAAAGATCCGCTACGCCTATGCAGGCTATCTCGGCCACATGTGGGAGCTTTACGCCATGTGGGCCTGGATCGGCGTTGCCCTTGCCGTTTCCTTCTCCGCCCATATGCCCGCAGAAACCGCGATCCCGCTGTCTCGCCTGATCGCGTTTCTGACCATTGCAGCGGGTGGTGCTGCCTGCGTTGTCGCGGGGATCATGGCCGACCGCGTCGGCAAGGCGAATATCGCGATTGCCGCCATGGTCATCAGTGGCACGGCCGCGCTCGCCTCGGCCCTCACCTTCGGCGGTCCCGTCTGGCTGACAATCCTGTGCGTCCTCATCTGGGGTGCCTCCATCCTGCCGGATTCGGCCCAGTTCTCGGCCCTTGTCGCCGACTACGCTCCGCCCGACCAGGCCGGCAGCCTGATGAGCTTCCAGACCGCCCTCGGCTTCGCGCTGACTTTCTTCACGGTGCAACTGACGCCGCTTGGCGCAGAACTGATCGGCTGGCCCGGCGTGTTTGTCCTGATGGCCATCGGCCCGGCGCTCGGAATTTTGGGGATGCTCAGGCTTAAGCGGCTTTCCTGAACCGCGATCAGTTCATTGCCGTCGGCATCACCAGCTCGAACTCCGAAAATCCGAAATCCTGACCGTTGATCCTGAGGCTGACCGCCTGCGTGCCTCCGTAATAGACCCGCGTTGTGATCGGCCGGATGGCGTGGCTGCGGGACAGCGTCAGCCGCTCCCCCGGAGCCAGTGTCAGCTTGGTCCATTTGAACACCTTGGGCGCCAGTGTGCCGTTGGCCTTCTTGAAATGGATCAGGTAGTCGATCACCAGATCCTGCGTTTTACTGCTGGTCGAAACCAGCTCGATGTTGAAGCCGAGGGCGCCTCCATAAGCAACCTCTGACGTCAGGACATGCGGGCCTTCGACCCGGATCTCCGGCGGATTGAGCCCGAAGGCTTCCAGTGTTGCCGTGTGGCCCTGCTTGATCAGCGACCGGCAGGCGTGACGTACGAGTTTTTCACGGTTCCTGTCCGCCCCCTTCAGCCAACGTTTCGCGATATCGGCCACCAGTTCAGGATGGTCCTTGGCGATATCGTTGAGGTGATTGGCTACGGACCGGCGAACATAGTCCTCCGGGTCGTCCTTCAGGGCTTCCAGAAGCGGCAGAGTGGGTGTGGGGTCTGCCACCAGAGCCTGGAGCCGCATGCCCCACGGCAGGCGCGGCCGGGTTCCTTCGGAAACCAGCCGGCGGACATGGACACTTTCGTCCTTCACCCAGGGCGCCATGATGGCGAGTGCCTGGTCCTGGTCGCTGGCCAGGAAGGGGCGCACATCGAATTCGGCCGTCGCCCGCTTGGTCATTTCCTTCAGCAGTGCGAACGAGGCGTCGAAATCCTCCAGTCCGCTGGCCGCGACGACCATGCCGAGCGGCATCATGCCCCATCCTCGGATACCCTGCTCGTCGCTGCCCCTGTCGAAGGCGACTTCCGTCATCGGATGCAGCATAGCCTGCATGATGGCAAAGCGGGCAGACAGTTCCCGTGGCAGATGATGATCCAGATGCCTTGCGATCAGGGCGGCACGCTGCTTGAGTTCCAGACTGTCCAGCTCTTCCAGGATATCCGCTTCAAAACCCAACCGGTCAAAATCGGCATGATGTTGCGCGACATGGCCACCGATGCAGCGCACCAGATCCGGTGAAATGTTGTTCTTGAAGGGTTCCAAAGGTTTCTCCCTGAAGCGGTTTCGAGGTGTTTGCCAGAGCTTCCGAAGGAGTTCCAGACATCTCCTGCCGCTCTCCTGACAAGCACCGTCAGGAGGATGTTCGAATGGCCAAAAACAAAAAGCCACCCCGGTTGCCCGGGGTGGCTCTGTCCTGGTCCGGCGGCCCTCGTTAAACCGCCTCGCCTGACGTTTCCTGATCAGTCGATCCGCCGTCCGGTTTCAGCGTCGAAGTAGTGAACGTTTTCCGGAGCCGCCCGCAGATAAAGCTTCTCGCCCGGCTCATGACGGGCATGGCTCGATACGCGAACCAGGATCTCGTCGCCGCCATCGGCAAAGCTGGAATAGAGATAGCTTTCCGCGCCGACCGGCTCGAGCACGTTGACGCTGGCTTCCAGATGAAGGCCTTCGCCTTCACCGGGTGCAGTCACCACTTCGAGATGCTCCGGCCGAATACCGATGGTGTAGGCATCACGGCCCTTTGCATTGGCGCCCTTGAGGCCGGTGCCGGTTGCAAGAGCAAGACCGTTCCCATCCGCCTTGACCTTCAGAAGGTTCATGGCGGGTGAACCGATGAAGCTGGCCACAAAGGTTGAGGCCGGCTTGTCGTAGACATCGATCGGCGCGCCGATCTGCTCGATGTTGCCGCCATTCAGAACCACGAGCCGGTCTGCCAGTGTCATCGCTTCCAGCTGGTCGTGGGTGACGTAGACGCTGGTGGTGCCGAGCGAGCGCTGCAGGCGCTTGATCTCGACGCGCATCTGCACACGCAGCTTGGCATCAAGGTTGGACAGCGGTTCATCGAAGAGAAAGGCCGCCGGTTCGCGCACGATGGCGCGGCCCATGGCAACGCGCTGGCGCTGGCCGCCGGAAAGTGCGCGCGGCTTGCGTTCCAGGTAGTCGCCGATTTCCAGGATGCGCGCGGCTTCCTTGACCCGGCGGTCGATCTCGTCCTTGGCCATGCCGCGGTTTTTGAGGCCGTAGGCAAGGTTGTTGTAGACCGACATGTGCGGATAGAGCGCGTAGTTCTGGAACACCATCGCGATATCGCGATCCGCCGGATCGACATTGTTGACGACGCGGTCGCCGATCTTGATGTCACCGGTGGTGATTTCCTCAAGGCCTGCCATCATGCGCAGCAGTGTGGACTTGCCGCAGCCGGACGGACCGACCAGGACGATGAATTCACCGTCCGCGATGTCGATGGAAACGCCTTTGACCGCTTCCACACTGCCGCCGTAGACCTTGCGGACCTTGTCGAGAGTTATCGTTGCCATTTATCTAAAAACCTCACTTGTCGCTCTCGACGAGCCCTTTGACGAACCAGCTCTGGAAAATCACCACGATGAGCACCGGCGGCACGATGGCGAGGATCGCCAGTGCCATGGCCTCGTTGAAGTCCGGGATCTGGGCTCCGACCCAGACCTGCAGGATCTGCTTGATGCCGCGAACCAGGGTAAACAGGCTCTCGTCGGTGGTGATCAGCGTCGGCCAGAGGTACTGGTTCCAGCCATAGACGAACATGATGATGAAGATTGCCGCGATCATGGTCTGCGACAGCGGTACCAGGATGTCCTTGAAGAACTTCCAGGGACCGGCTCCGTCGATGCGGGCGGCTTCCAGAAGTTCGTCCGGTACCGACATGAAAAACTGCCGGAAGAAGAAGGTGCCGGTTGCCGAAGCGATGAGCGGCACGATCAGGCCGGAATAGGTGTTCACCATGCCGAGGGACTGGACGATTTCGTAAGACGGCAAAATGCGCACTTCCAGCGGCAGCAGGAGCGTTGCGAAGATCACCCAGAAGCAGAGGGTTGCCATCGGAAAGCGGAAATAGACGATGGCATAGGCCGCAAGCATGGAGATGACGATCTTGCCGATGGCAAAGCCAAGGCCGAGGATCATCGAGTTCTTGAGCATGACGAAGCCGTCGACTTCCTTGGTGAAGCCACCGGCCTCGAACAGGACCGTCTGATAGTTCTCGAAGAACTTGCCACCCGGCGTGAACTGGATGCCTTCCTTGTAGATGGTGATCGCATCGTGCGTGCTGGTCAGAAACGCCAGCACGACCGGAGTGACCATGAAGAAGACGCCGAGAAGAAGAATGACGTGATCCGAGATCTGCAATTTTTTCATCGTCGCCTCCCTTACGTGTAGTGCACGCGCCGCTCGATCAGGCGGAACTGGATGATTGTCAGGATGAACACCATCAGCATCAGGATCACGGACTGGGCCGAGGACCCGCCGAGGTCGTTGCCGCGGAAGCCGTCCAGGTAGACCTTGTAAACAAGTGTCACCGGGTTGTTGCCGGGCTCATTCTTCACGATGACGTCGATGATGCCGAACGTGTCGAAGAAGGCGTAGGTGATGTTGATGATCAGTAGGAAGAAGCCGGTGGGAGCCAGCAGCGGGAAGGTAACGGTCCAGAAACGCCTGAAGCCGGACCGGCAGTCGATGCTGGCGGCTTCCTGAACAGATTTGGAAATGCCCTGCAGACCGGACAGGAAGAAGATGAAGTTCACCGGGATCTGCTTCCAGACGGCGGTGACGATCATGGCAAAGCTGGTGTCGAAATAGCTTACGCCTATCTGCATCTTCCAGCCGAACAGGGCGAACAAGTCAACGATGGGGCCGACATGCTGGTCGAACAGAAGCACGCCGATCAGGCCGGCGACGGGCGGCGCAACCGCGTAGACCCACATCAGCAGGGTCTTGTAGGAAGACGCACCGCGCAGAACCTTGTCTGCCTTGACCGCCAGCAGAAGAGCAAGCCCTAGCGACAGGAATGTCACGAAGAAGGTGAAGACCGCCGTGAACCGCGCCACCCGGCCGTAGTCGGTCGAGGTGATCATGTCCTTGAAATTATCGAGCCCGACGTAGGTCGAGCCGAAACCGAACGGATCTTCGAGATAGAAGGAGGACTGGATCGCTTGCGCGGCCGGCCACAGGAAGAAAACCGTCACGATGCCGAGCTGCGGCAGAAGCAGCAGGTAAGGCAGCCACGGAGACTGAAACTGGACTTTTTTCATTATTTCGTTTCTCGACCACCGGGAACGATTGGCGCCGGCCTCCCCTTGTGGGACGACCTGCCCGAAACATCAGGCATTGGATCTAATGCCGGAGGCTTCATTCATTTCGCTGCGGATCGACATCCGACCACCCAGACCCCTCTGGCTGAATGTCGGTCGATCCGGGCCATAAACGCATGATATTCGGCTGAATTGGTATGCGTATACAGCCACGCTCAAAGGTCGATAGGGGCGCAAGGCGCCCCTATCGGTCTGGCGACTAAGTCGAGCTTAGTTGCTGGTGGTCTTGGCGAAACGCTCAAGGAGCTTGTCGCCGTCGGCCTTGATGGTCGCGAATGCGTCGTCAACGCTGGTCTCACCGGAGAAGACCTTGCCGAGTTCGCGGTTCATGACGTCGCGGATCTGGACGTAGAAGCCCATGCGGTAGCCCTTGGTCCACTCGCCGCCTTCCAGGGAAAGCTGCTGGATGCCAACTTCAGCTGCCGGGGTGCGCTCGTAGTGGCCGTCCTTCTTGGCCAGCTCATAGGCAGCTTCGGTGACCGGCACGTAACCGGTTTCCTTGTGCCACATGTACTGGACTTCCGGAGAGGTCAGGTATTCGAAGAAAGATGCAACGCAGTTGTTTTCTTCAGCCGGCTTGCCGGACATTGCAAACAGAGCCGCGCCACCGATGAAGGAAGCCTTGTTGGCGCCTTCAACTGCTTCCCAGTAAGGCAGGTAGGTTGCGGAGAACGGGAAGTCGACCGTGTCGGCGATGCCGCCGAAGGACCCGGAAGAACCGATCCACAGAGCCACTTTGCCTTCGTTGAACGGGGTCTGGTTGTCACCCCAGCCGGTGCCGTAGTAGCCGAACAGACCTTCGTCGAGCCACTTCTTGGCAGCCTTGAAGTGGTTCTTGATCGGCTCGCCGAAGACCAGCTCGGTGCCTTCTGCGCCGTCGTAACCGTTGTTGTTGGTTGCGAACTGCAGGTTATGACGGGACTTGAAGTTCTCGACGAATTCCCACGGCAGGTGCGACTGAACGAGCGGCACGTAACCGGCTTCCTTCAGCTTCGGAGCGATTGCTTCGAACTCTTCGTAGGTCTTCGGAGCTTCGACACCGGCCTTCTTCATCGCATCGTCGTTGATGTAGAGGATCGGAGCGGAGGAGTTGAACGGCATGCCGATCATCTTGCCGTTGCTGTCGGCATAGAAATAACGGACACCGGCGATGTAATCTTCGATGTTGAACTCGGCACCGCTCTCGTTGAGCAGGTCTTCAACCGGAACGACAGCACCCTTGGCACCGATGATGGTGGCGGCGCCAGCGTCGAACACCTGCAGGATGTTCGGCTGTTCGCCAGCGCGGAACGCTGCGATACCGGCGGTCAGGGTTTCTTCGTAGGTGCCCTTGAATACCGGCGTGATCTGGCAGGCGTCCTGGGATCCGTTGTAGCCGTTGGAAATTTCGACAACCACTTCGCCGAGCTTGCCGCCCATGGCGTGCCACCAGGTGATGTCAGTGGCCGCATAAGAAGCGGAGGACGTGCCCAGGAGGGCGGCCGCAGCCACGAGGCTGGCGACGGTCTTGCGATAAGCCATGTTCATTTGCTCCCATCTAGCAGGGCGTCTTTGCCCCGGTCAGCAGTTGGTTCTCTCTCGGTGCCGAAATGGCTTCATCGGCACCCGAAACGATAACGCCTGCGTTTCGTATTGTTTTCATATGAACGTTATATGACGCTCATATGAACATTAAAAGACGCCTTGACCGCGTCCGCAAGAGGGAACGCAGGAAATTTGAAGAATCCCGACCCTTGATGGGATCCAGGGCTGCATTTCCTACGGAAGCCAAGTTCTCGTCCGACAGTAAAAGCGTGCCCCCGGACACGGCTCCACCCTTGCCGCAATCCCGGCTAATGCTGGACTTTTTGCAGAATTTAGTTGGCTCATATGAAACTGTTCCGTCGTTCATATGAACTCTTGGTGACATTCACCGGCCTGTGGAAAGTGCAGATTTTTTCAATCGCCTGCAGGCCCGAAGCTGGAGCTGCGGACACGGCAAGGCACTTTGCGGGTGCTTGTCAGATACCTTTATGATGCTTTTGGCGCCTCAGGCGTCCTGTCCGAAGATCCGGCGTTTCGTGCTTTCGGAGGAATGCAGGATCTTGTTGTGGAGATAATGCTTGGCCCGCTTCTCCAGAAACCGGAAGGCGTATTCCAGCTTGCCCTTGAGGCTCCGCCGGGGCTTCGGCCCTGGTGTCAGGTGTTTGTGGATCCGTCCCTCGTCGCTGAGCTGCTGGACCCACTGCTTTTCCGCATCCCAGTCGTGGGTGTGCTGCTTGCCCTGATGGGTGAAGCCGAAGAGGTGAATTTCGGCGTCCGGCAGAACATCCAGGAATTCGGCGATGATGGACGCGCCCGATGTCGGGTTGCTGCGGTCGAACGGATCGAATCTCTTCAGGTGTTCCCGCGCCTTGTTCGTTGGGCCGAAGCCCAGATAGCGCGGCTTGCATTCGTGCGCGAACAGCCAGTCGACCTCGCCGTTTTCCTTTATGTCGTTCACCCAGACTTCCGGCGCGCGTTCAAGGGCAAGCGGGTTGATCCGCTTCGACATATAGACCCTGGCCCGGTTGAGCATCAGAACGTCGACCCGCTGGCCCGCAACCCCGAGGGCCGGCGCACTGTTGAAGCGCAGCACCAGGTCCGCCTTGTCGATTTCCGGCGCATCGGCCTCGGAAATCGGTCCGTTGCCGACGATGGAAATCGTCCTGATCTTCCGGCCGTCCAGAAGGCTGCTGGTCATTGGTGCTTTCCTGCCTGTTGTGCCGGGCGTATAGCAACCCGGGTCGCGCCCGGCAACGGCTGTTTGGAATGGATACTGACCGTATCCGGTTCCGCAAACAGCTTCCATGAGTTAGGCTTTGCTCAACCGATTGCTACAAACGATCCTTGCATGTCCTTGAAATTTTCCTCCGTCTTTCCGTTGAAACACGCCCGCGCGCACGAAGTGTGCGGCGACAGCGCGTTGAGCTTTGCCGCGATCGCCGCCGGAATGGCAAAGGGGGCCGTCGTGTGGATTTCGGAAGACTGGCGCCCGACGGTGAACCCGGAAGGCCTTGCGGCGTACTGCGATCCGGGCCGGCTGCTTCTGACCCGCGCCGGCAACCAGCTGACTGCTCTGGCAAGTGCGGAAACCGCGCTCAGGTCCGGCGCCGCCGGGCTGGTGGTGGCTGAACTTTCCGGCACCGTCGGACTGACGGAGGGCCGCCGGCTGCAGCTGGCGGCCGAGGCCGGACGCACCACGGCCATCCTGCTGATCCCGGAAGGCGCGGGCAGCAATGCCGCCGAAACCCGCTGGCGCAGCACCTGTCTTCCGGCCCAATCCGCCCCCTCTTCCGGTCTTGCACCGGAGCCTCGTCAAAATGGTCACGACTCGACTCATTGGCGCTGGTCGCTTATAAAGAACAAAATAGGAACATTGTCGGAATGGGTAGTACGTTGGGATGCAGCGGCGCATCGTGTCATTGTGGTTTCCGAGGCTGGCGGCTGAGCGCTCCCTGCGTGCCCGGCCCGTCGACGCACCCTTTGCGCTGAGCCTCTTCGACCGCAATTCCGAACGCCTTTACGACCTGTGCCCGCGTGCCGAAAGCTTCGGTCTCAACCGCGGCATGACGCTGGTTCACGCGCGCAGCTTCTGCCCCGGTCTGCTGACCCGCCCGGCGGACCCGGCCGCCGACCAGCGTTTTTTGAGGCTGCTGGCCCGGTGGGCAACCCGCTACTGCCCCTGGGTCGGCCTTGACGGGCGCAACGGCCTCTTTCTCGACATCACCGGCTCGGCTCACCTGCTTGGCGGCGAGGAGCCGCTGCTGGACGATATCCGTGCCCGGCTCGCCCGGGCGGGGCTGACCGCCCGGCTCGGCCTTGCCGATACCCCGGGAACGGCCTGGGCGCTGTCCCGGTTTGCGGAAGGCATTGCCGGGACCGGCGAGACCCTTGCCCGCATCGGCCCGCTGCCCTTGTCGGCCCTGCGGCTGTCCGACCAGACCTGCACCAGTCTGGAACGGCTCGGCATCGCCACGGTTTCGCAGCTCTACAATCTGCCGCGCGCCACTGTTGCCCGGCGATACGAGCCTGATGTCCTGCGCCGCCTCGACCAGGCGCTGGGGGCGCTGCCCGAGCAGATTTCTCCCCTTGGCGAGGAGCCGGGCTTTGCCGTGCGCATGACCCTGCCCGACCCCATCGGCCTTCTGGACGATGTCATGGCTGCGGCACGCCGGCTGACCGCGCATCTGTGCCAGCGGCTCGACACCGCGCAGAAAGGCGCCCGCAGCCTGAAGCTGACCTTTCGCCGGGTCGATCAGGAAAACCAGGCGGTGGAACTGAAACTCGCCCGGCCGATGCGCGACCCGGAACGGATCCTGGCCCTTTTCGAGCGCGGGGTCAGCGCGGTCGATGCGGGCTATGGCATCGACATGATCCGCCTGGAGGCAACAGAGGTGGAACCGCTCGGCATGCGCCAGCTGGACCGCACCGAAGGCCTGGAGAAAGACGGGTTAGATGATCTCATCACCCAGCTCGGCAACCGGGTGGGCCTCGACAACATCCTGCGGTTCCAGCCGGTCGACAGCCACATTCCCGAGCGCAGCTTCAAGCTGGTGCCCGCCGCCTACAGCCGCCCGGCGCAAGCCTGGCCCGCCAACCGGCCGCGGCCGATCCGCCTGTTCGCGCCCGAGCCGATTTCCGGCACCGGCTTCGAACCGCCCCGGCGCTTTCGCTGGCGCGGCCGGGCCCTGACCGTGTTCGAGGCCGAAGGGCCGGAACGGATCACCCCCGCCTGGTGGGACCTGGACGACAGCTGGGCCAAGGGCCTGCGCGACTACTGGCGCATCGCCACCCACCAGGGCCAGCGCCTGTGGCTGTTCCACACGCCCCAGCACCCGGCCTGGTTCGTACAAGGGGAGTTCGGCTGATGGGTTTCCGCAGTTTGCGCCCCGCCTCTATCGCCTTCCCGGTCCCGGGCTCGCAGATCCTGGGCTCGCAGATCCTGGTCTCCCCGGTCCCGGATCTCCGCTGCGCTGCGTCCGGGATGACGGCGGAGAGGACGGTTGTTGTTCCGGCCCTCGCCACCCCTTGCCCGGTGTCACTCCAGACGGGCATCGCGAGATCCGGGGCCCACTCGTTTGCAGAGCGGTGCCGGCAGGGGCTTCCGGTGCCTGAAGGGCAAGCGGACCGGCGATTGGGACCGGGCTTTGCGCTTTTGCTTTGCCAGGACGGCACGCGGGGACACGGGGATCCCGCGCATCTGTCCTGCAAGGACAGCTTTGGAAAGAACAGGGAGGCCCTTCGGTGAGCGTGCTTCCGTCGCCTGACGAGTTCCAGCCCGAGCCGGTCCGTTATGCGGAGCTGGCCGTGACGTCGAATTTTTCGTTCCTGCGGGGGGCCTCCCATCCGGAGGAGCTGGTGACCCGTGCCGCCATGCTCAATCTCGATGCGGTTGCCATTACCGACCGCAATTCGCTGGCCGGGGTTGTCCGGGCCTATTCGGCGCTGAAAGAGATCAAGCGGGCGGCGGCCGAGGAAGGCGTTCAGATCCGCTCGCATTCGCAGATCGACACCTCCTCCCGCAAGGAGACGAACACGAGCCCGCCCCTGCCTGCCCCGCAGACGCTGAAGCTGCCGCGGCTGATCGTCGGCGCGCGGCTTTGCCTGCAGGACAGCCCGCTGCACTGGGTGGCGCTGCCGACCGACCGCGCCGCCTATGAGCGGCTGAGCCAGTTGCTTACCCTCGGCAAGCGGCGTGCGGAAAAGGGCGAGTGTCACCTGAATTTCACCGACCTGATGAACGCCTGCAAGGGCATGATCCTGATTGCCCTGCCGCAGCCGGAGATGGCGCGCGAGACGATTTGTGAGACGGCTAAGGATCACATTCGCCGCCTGCGCCAGGAAGCGCCGGGACATGTGTTTCTGGGCGCGGCGCCCCGCTATGACGGCACCGACCAGGCCTGGTTCCGCACCTGCGCCCGCGCGGCGCATTCGCTTGCCGCGCCGATGGTCGCCGTCGGCGACGTGATGATGCACCATGCCGGCCGGCGCCGGCTGGCCGATGTGCTGACGTGCCTGCGCGAAGGCTGTACCATCGACGATATCGGCACACGGGCCCTGCCCAATGGCGAACGCCGGCTGAAGGCGCCGGAGGATATGGCCAGGCTGTTCCGCCACCATCCGGCAGCCCTGCGCCGGACGCTTGAGATCGCCACCCGCTGCAGCTTCGATCTTTCCGAACTTTCCTACCAATATCCGGACGAGATCACGGGCAACGAACCGCCCCAGGAGCGGTTGGAACGGCTGACCTACGAGGGGCTGGAAAGACGGTATCCCGCGGGCGTGCCGGACCATGCGCTGGCGCTGGCGGAAAAGGAACTGAAGCTGATCCGCAAACTTGCCTTTGCCGCCTATTTCCTGACCGTGCATGACATCATCCGCTTTGCCCGCAGCAAGAACATCCTGTGCCAGGGGCGCGGCTCGGCGGCCAATTCCATCATCTGCTATGCGCTCGGCATCACCGATGTGGGGCCGGAAACCATCACCATGGTGTCGGAGCGCTTCATCTCCGAGCACCGGGGCGAGCCGCCGGACATCGATGTCGATTTCGAGCATGAACGCCGCGAGGAGGTGATCCAGTATGTCTATGAAAAATACGGCCGCCACCGCGCCGGGCTCTGCGCCACGGTGATCCACTTCCGCACCCGCGCGGCGATCCGCGAGGTCGGCAAGGTGATGGGCCTGAATGCGGATGTCACCGCCGCGCTGGCCGGGCAGATCTGGGGCAGTTCCAGCAAGGGGCCGGAAGAAACGCGGATGCGGGAGATCGGGCTCGATCTCGACAATTCGCGCGTTCGCCAGACCATCGAGCTGATCCGCGAAATCATCGGCTTTCCGCGCCATCTCAGCCAGCATGTCGGCGGGTTCGTGATCACGCAGGGGCGGCTCGACGCGCTCTGCCCGATCGAGAACGCGGCCATGGAAAACCGCACGGTGATCGAATGGGACAAGGACGATATCGACGCGCTCGGCATCCTGAAGGTGGATCTGCTCAGCCTCGGCATGCTGACCTGCATCCGCAAGTGCTTCGAGCTGATCGACACCCACCATGGCCAGGAACTGACACTCGGCACCGTGCCCCAGGCCGACAGGAAGACCTATGACATGCTGTGCGTAGCCGATGCCATCGGCGTCTTTCAGGTGGAAAGCCGGGCGCAGATGAACTTCCTGCCGCGCATGCGCCCGCGCCAGTTCTACGACCTCGTCATCGAGGTGGCGATCGTGCGCCCCGGCCCGATCCAGGGCGGCATGGTGCACCCTTACATCAACCGCCGCCAGGGCCGGGAGAAGGTCACCTTCCCCTCAAAGGCGCTGGAGGAGGTGCTGGGCAAGACGCTTGGCGTGCCGCTGTTCCAGGAACAGGCGATGCAGATTGCCGTGGTTGCCGCCGGGTTCACACCGTCGGAAGCCGACAAGCTGCGCCGCTCCATGGCCACCTTTCGGCGCATGGGCACCATCGGGCAGCTGAAGGACAAGTTCATCTCCGGCATGCTGGAGCGCGGCTACGAGCTGGAATTCGCCCAGAACTGCTTCGGCCAGATCGAAGGGTTCGGCGAATACGGCTTTCCGGAAAGCCATGCCGCCGCCTTTGCCATGCTGGCCTATGTCTCGGCCTATCTGAAATGCCACTTCCCGGCAGAGTTCGCCTGCGCGCTGCTGAACGCCCAGCCGATGGGCTTCTATGCCCCGGCGCAGATCGTGCGCGATGCCCGCGAGCACCAGGTGGAGGTGCGCCCGGTGTGCGTCAACACCAGCCTGTGGGACAACACCCTGGAGCGGCGCAGCGACGGCGCGCTGGCGCTGCGCCTGGGGTTTCGCCAGATCAAGGGCCTGCGCGAGGAGGACGCGGCCTGGATCGTCGCGGCCCGCGGCAACGGCTATCCGGATACGGAAACCCTGTGGCTGCGCACCGGCGTCATGCCGGCCACGCTGGAGCGGCTGGCCGAAGCCGATGCCTTTGCCGGCATGGGGCTCAGCCGCCGGGCCGCGCTCTGGCAGGTGAAGACCATCCGCAGCCCCAAGCCGCTGCCGCTCTTCAACGACCCCATCGACGGCGAGGCGATCTTCGAGCCGGATGTCCTCCTGCCCACCATGCATCTGGGGCAGGAAGTGGTGGAGGATTACCTGTCCACCCGGCTGACCTTGCGCGCCCACCCGATGGAGCTGCTGCGCCCGCATATCGCGCATCTGACCCCGCATGACCGGCTGGCGGCGCTGACCCCGCGCGAGGCGCGCCGCGTTTCCGTCTGCGGGCTGGTGATCACCCGCCAGCGCCCGGGCACGGCCTCGGGCGTGATCTTCCTGACGCTGGAGGACGAGACCGGCGTTTCCAACGTGGTCGTCTGGCCGAAGATGTACGAAAAATTCCGGCCCGCCGTTCTCGGCGGACGGCTCCTCAAGGTCACCGGGCGGCTGGAGCGCGAAGGCATGGTCGTTCACCTGATCGCCGACCACATCGAAGACCGCTCCCGCGACCTGTCGCTTCTCGGCCACCCGAACGACGACGTTCTGGGCCAGACGACCACCAAGACCGACGACGTGCCGGTGCACCTGAAATCAGACGCACAACGCACCCGCGCCATGCACCCGCGCGAACAGGCCAAGCGGCTGTTCCCGAGCCGGGATTTTCATTGAGGAGTGGTGTCTTGGATGGGCGGGGAGCGGACGTTTGCTGCGCGAGAAGCGGACAGACCGAAAAGCGCAGAAAACAGACTGACTGCTTTCAATCATTAAAAGCATTGGCTTGCCGTTCAGAATCCTATCGTAACTCAATCAGCTCACGGCCAACAAAATTAGTTTAAAAACTGACCGTGTCACCACCACTCTTTCACCCGCCACACCGAGCGCGATATTGATCGCGGCTACTTGATCGCAGGCACCGTGGCAGGACAGCCTAGCCTTTCGTTTTCAGCTGAAGCAGCCTCGTCTCCATCTCTGCGACGAACTGCCTGTCGTGCGACCGGCCAAGGTATTTCTCGGCCCATTCACCCGTAACCACATAACGACGCAGCCAGACTTCAAGTGCTGGCACATCCTCGGCGTTCTTGTCCAGTAAACCCGAGAAATAGTTGCCAGCCTGTGCAGCGAGCTGAGCCATCTCTTGGAGTACGGCCTTCATCAGTGGTGCATCAAAAAAAGGTCCCATGACGACTTGGCCGCCACCGGTCGGTCGCATCAGCGCGAAGCCATGCAAAGTCGCATGTGCAGCATACTCGCAGAATAACTTGTATGCCGCGCCGCGCTTGCGTTCCTTGAAATTATCAAAGTTATCGAGGAACTCACGAACCTTTACCGGCGCAAAAATCTGTCGGCGCTTTTTATCGTCAGATTCCCGCCACTCAGTTATCTTGCTTGGATCGCGATCGAACCAGCCCCACAAATATACAATCTCCATAATGTCGCGCAAAGTCGCTGCTGCAAGCTGATAGTAACCTCGGGTGAGCTGGCCAAACGCCGATCCGAGGTCATTGAATATCCGAGCGCCGAGCAGCTGTATGGTTTCCTGATCGAGATCGACTGCATCGCGCTTTGCAAAGAAATCTATATGATCCATCACCGCTTCAATTAATTCGACATGGTTCAGAAGTTCTACATCGGCCTCAATCACGGCAATTGACTGTTTGCGGATGTACTCCTCGCCTTCATTAAGCCGTGCCATGTTCTTAGGAATTTTACCGCCTTGGGCAGGCATCAGCGACACCTTTCAATTTAGCCAGGAGGGGACTGGCGGCTCTTGCACATGGATAGGCAAAGCTGCTGACCTGTTCGCCTTTCGCGGGCCGATCATAAATATCGGCCCTGAGCGAGTGTTCATAGCGTAGCAACGAATGGAGATCTCGCGTCTCAACCTACTTAATCGGAGCTGCAAAAACTGAGATTTCTGCTTCCATTTTGGCGATCAATTGTGCGGCCAGTTCGATGTATTCAATTGCCTGAGCTTCTGTAGCGGTAAATTCAGAGTGGGTAATTTTGTTTCTAAGTTGACGTAGATCACGGAATATTTTCAGCTCTCTCGTTCCCAGGGCTTTAGTCTTCTCGAGTACACGCTCGATTAACCTGTACGGCGCTGCCACCTTATAGTCTGGTGTGACCCCTTTCACTTCAAGAAGCTTTTTCGCTGACCTCTCAATTTCTCGAAATGCTTCTACTATTGCCGCATTTGGAGAGATTCTTGAAATTTGTTTTAAGTTCTCTTGAAAGTCCTCAATTACTTCATCGTCTTGAATGTTCTCAAATCCTGCTTCCTTGGCTTCTTTTTCAATTCTAACCAGCTCGCGATCAAACTCTGCCTCCAATTCTTTATATTTGAGCTTGTGAAGACGGGGGATCGCTCTTTCTATTGGCTCTTTGAGAACCAAAAGAGTAACTACGACAACAACAGGCCAAGCCAATGAACTAACAACCGAGGCTATGAAATCTAACCAATTCATGCGTACACACTCTGTTTGTGGTGACTAACGGCCAGTCCAATTTCCTTCCTCATCGAAATAAGGGCATCTCTCAAAATCAAAGGCGTTCCAAAGATAATTCATCTGTTCGGCGACAACGTTCTGATAGTTGCCATCATCTCGATGGTTAGCAATGATAGTAGACGGTAGGTGTAACTCCTCACGTTCGTAAGGTGGAGGTGTATCGAAATACTCTTGAGGAACAGCCAGCTGCACGCCGTTCATCCTAAAGAATGACAGTTGCAGCAAAACAGGCGTTGACGTTTCCAGAGCCTGAAGTCCGCCCATATATGATGAAACAGCTTCGAAAATTCTCCGAGGTTGCACACCACCAGCGAAGTACTGTCCCTCGTTTCTGTTCGAAATAACGCTTGCGCTTGTTGCCTCGACACTTCCGTTACGGAAAATCTGGGTATATCCATGACAAACTTCGCCTGGCCGGAATACAACAAAGCCGTCCAAATTAATTCGAAACGAGTCCCCAGACGATCCTAGGGGGCGAAACGCTGCTCTTTGCCGACCAAGCGTCGTGACATCAAGCCGACGATCCGCACCAAAATCTGGCAAAGGAATTAAATGCACAACCAGGACAGCTCTGTCCGATGGCAGAGTTAAGGCACCATCGTTTGCTTGAATCCGCAAAAACCTTTCATTAACAAAACTTCTGGCTCGTTCCTCAATAGAGCGCTGCTGACCAAAAAGGGCACGCAACTCCTCCAAAGAAAGCTCATACGCGCCTGAAGAATTCCTAGAATAGTAACGATTTCTGTTCTTAAAAATTACTCTGTGAGGGGGATTGTAACTGTGAGGAACGTGAATGACAATGCAGTCTCCATCGTCAACTTGTACACGTTTCATGCGCAAGCCTATGATCGACGGCTCTAACCCCGTGCGGGCAATATTCTCTAGGCGTAGTAGTTCGCTGTCTACATCAATTCCGGAGAGAGGCATCAACTCCCTTGCCACTCCGTTTTCTTCGTTAATACCGATAATTAAATGTCCACCAAGGCTGTTGGCCAAGGATGAAATGTCTTTTAGAAACTCTTTCTTATCATTATCGGAATTGCCGTAGGTTTCGCGCTTAAACTCAAGGTGGACTGATTCCGTTGCACCCGCATCCAACAAACCTTGCATGGTTGTAAGATCAATGTTGTCAAAATTCGTTCCAAGCAACATGTATTCGGTGTTCCTCAGTGTGCCTCACGGTGCCGTTAGCATTCCGAAATTGAATTGATTTCTATTTATGGTAGCGACCCCACTCCTCTACAGTCAAATAGGTTGGAAGTGCTCTCTGTATTGGAAGCAGGAATATCCAAGCGGCCTGAGGTAAACGTTATCCTTATTGCTCGATATTGGTCTTCGGTGCAGAGAAAAATCACTTTCCGTCTATATGAAACTTCACAGCCTGCGCAATCAATGGCAGCTTTACAGATCAGGCTGAATCCTGCGAACTATCGAAGTGAAAGCGTAGACTGGCAGCACACAGCAGGACCTGTTTTTGCTTGGGGCAAATTCCTGATATTCTGACTTTGAAGAAGCGAAATTTTTAAGCTGCCGCTGCGCAGCCTTCATTTGCACACCGCCAACCGCCCTCGGTCCATCCTATCAAACAAAATTTTCGAAGAGTCAAAGCCGCAACCAGTCACTTCACGCATTGATGCGGTCTATACTACATTTGGTTAATGGGCCTAGGAGAACTGCTATGGCGAAGAAACCTACAGGTAATGAAGGATCCAACCGGCTAGAGATCAAGAAGGATGGCTCAGCGGAGTTGTCATTCGAGCGTGTCAGTCTCGGCGATGACAAGGCAGAGATCGAACGCAACATCATGGAACGTTTCGCGGCCGCTATGAAGGCGATGGGCTCTAGTTTCACATGGGTCCAAAACGAAGAGAATGATCTGGACTTTACCCTCACTTTTGAAGGCGGTGACTGCGTCGATTTAGATTTAACTGAGTTGATCTTGCCCGCCGCCAGAGGGGCGCCATTTGATCAGCCTAATCGCAGCCGTACATTTGGCATGGTGGCCGACACAATCGAAGACCTCGTTCGGAGAAAAGACGACCACTACCCTCCAGCTGGGCGTCCCAAGCATCTGTTAGTTTACACAACCCACTGGTCTTTCATGCCAACGTGGCAAGTTCTACGACTTGTTCAGGCTAACTTTCTAAAAGTTCCGCCAAAGGCGCTTGAGAACGTATTCTTTCTGTACAATGTCGGCGAAGGTGACCGCCCCGTACCATTACATCCGGCAGTAGCAGAATTAGTGGCGACCTTCGACGCAGAAGGGGCGCGAGATTTGGAATTTGTCCGCCTAGACCCATCTCTTGCAACGCTGGATACGCAGTAGCGTCTGGGTGAGAACGATGTCTGATTCCTGAGCTTGGTAACGACTGTCTTTATGGCCGGAATGGTAGATGAAGCAGCCATTGATTGAGACCACGGCCCATGTCGGCTCCGCACCGAGTGCACAAGACCGCCCTGAAAGACCAGTCCACGCTTACCCAGCAAATCAACACCGGCTGAGCTGCCACTTCCGCCCTTTCAGCGCCCGGGACAATGGCTTAAGAAAAGAACTCTTCAGCTTTTCCAGCGCTTAGAGGGAACACATGGAACAACGCAGATTGGGCGCCAACGGGCCGGAAGTGGGTGCCATCGGCTATGGGGCGATGTCCTTCTCCGACATGTACGGGCCGACGAACGAAACGGAAAGCCACGCCATTTTGAATGCCTGCCGCGATCTGGGAGTCACGCATCTGGACACGGCCAATGTCTACGGCATGGGCAAATCGGAAAGCGCCCTCGGCACCTATCTGAAAGCCAATCCGGGTGCGCGGGACGAATTCGTGATCGCGACAAAGGCCACGATCACCACCGATGCGGACGGCAACCGCAGCTTCGACAATTCGGCGGAGCACCTTGAAGCCGAGCTGGACAAGTCTCTGCAGCGGCTCGGCGTGGAGTGTGTGGACCTGTTCTACGCCCATCGCCGCGACCCGCGCTTCACGCCGGAAGAAACGGCGGCCAATCTCGGCCGGCTGGTTGAAAAGGGCAAGACCCGCGCCATCGGCCTGTCGGAAATCGCGCCATCTACCCTGCGGCGCGCCATGAAGGTGTTTCCTGTCGCGGCCGTTCAATCGGAATATTCGCTTTCCACGCGCGCGCCCGATCTCGGGCTGGTGCAGGCCTGCGCCGAGCTTGGTGTTGCCATGGTGGCGTTCTCGCCCGTCGGCCGCTCGCTGCTGACGGACCATCCGATCCCGCGCGAGCGGATCGCCGAGCTGCCGTTCCTCAGCACCAACCCGCGGTTCATGGAGCCGAACCTGACGGAGAACCTGCGCATCATGGAAGGCTTCCGCAAGCTTGCGGCGGACATGGGCACGACGGCGGCGGGGCTTGCGAATGCCTGGCTGCTGACCCGCGGGCCGCATGTGATCCCGATCCCGGGAACGCGCTCCGTGGAGCACCTGCGGGAATGCATCTCGGGCGCGGCGCTGAACCTGACGGCAGCGGATCTGGAGCGTATCGAGGCCGTGCTGCCCGTTGGCTGGGCCCACGGCGACCGTTACTCGGACGTGCAAAGCATCGGGCCGGAGCGCTATTGCTGAGATGAGCAAGCTGTTTGAAGAACTGGACTACGCGCCGACACCGATCGGCGCGATTTCCCTGCGCCGCCGGCATATCCTGGCGCTGAAGACCGACGTCTTCGAAATCCTCCTTGGCGAGGAACACCTGATGTCGAGCCTTTTTACCGCGTCGGAAATCGCGCTGGCGGACAAGGGGCTTGCGGCCCTTAGCGGCGACAAGCTGGACGTGCTGGTGGGCGGACTTGGGCTTGGTTATACAGCGCAGGCCGTCCTGGCCCATGAGAGCGTTGCCGACCTTACCGTGGTTGACCTCTTGGCACC
The DNA here is from genome assembly GCF_001999245.1 of Roseibium algicola. Classification (NCBI taxonomy): domain Bacteria; kingdom Pseudomonadati; phylum Pseudomonadota; class Alphaproteobacteria; order Hyphomicrobiales; family Stappiaceae; genus Roseibium; species Roseibium algicola. The sequence goes on from NZ_CP019630.1 coordinate 1,814,752, forward strand.
CGTCATTCGCTGGCATGAGGAAGGTCTCGTGCCGATGAAAACCGAGCTTGCCGACAACCCACGCTGCCGGCTGGTGCAGGGCGATTTCTTCGCCATGGCAGCCTCGGAAGACGGCTTCGATGCCGACAGGCCCGGCCGCCAGTATGACGCGCTGCTGATCGACATCGACCACACTCCGGAACGTCTGCTGCACGGCGGATCCAAAGGCTTTTACACGCCCGAGGGCCTGCGCGCCGTCCAGCGTTTCGTGAAGCCGGGCGGGATCGTCGGGTTGTGGTCGGACGAGGCCCCGGACGAGGCCATCACGACCTTGCTTGGCCAGGCGTTTGACGCGGCCTGGGCCGAACCGGTGGTGTTCGCAAACCCCCTGCAGGACGGGCGCGAGGTGACCCAGGCGGTCTATCTGGGGCGCAAGGGGTGAGTTGCTTGCGCTCAGGCGCGCGGGAAATAGCTTTCCCGCTCGGCATCCATGGCCTTCCGCCAGCGGTCCTTTAAAGAGCCGCGGCTTTCCGGATAGCGTTGATCCAGCGCCTCGGCGAAGGTCATGCGGTCGGTGCGGAAATAGCGGAAGCCCTGGCGCAGCTCGCACCAGGCCGCAAGGATGCGGCCTTCGTCCCGGTAGCCCAGCAACACGGGCCAGACCACGCGCTTACTCTCCTTGCCATCACCGTCGCGGTACCCCAGCGACACCTTCCTGCCTTCCAGAATGGCCCGCCGCAGCATGGCCGCATCGACCTTGTCCTCTGATGCCGGGCTGACAGGCCGCACGCTCATCGCGGCTGCCGCAATGTGGCGGCGCAAGGGCCCGGGCGTGATGGCCTCTATCTTGGCGATCAGGTTCTCCGCTGCCCTGGCGAGCTCCGGCTCGGCGCGGGTGGAAACCCACAAGGCGCCCAGAACCGCGGCATCGATTTCCTCGGCCGTCAGCATCAGGGGCGGCATGTCGAAGCCCTCTTCCAGAACATAGCCGACACCGGCCTCCCCCCGGATCGGCACGCGCTGCGCCGTCAAGGTGGCGATGTCGCGATAGACCGAGCGCTTGGAAACCTCCAGCTCGTCCGCGATCGCCTGCGCCGACACCGGCCGGCGCACCCTGCGCAGGATCTGGATGATTTCAAACAGTCTGTCCGCGCGCCGCATGGCCCGTCTCCCCGGCACGATGCTGCCAACACGGTGTCAGCAGGGGGCCTTTATAGGACCCGGACACCAGAGTTGAAAGCGTCCGGAAGACCATGACCCGAAACCTGACAAAACACCTTTATTGGATCCTCGCGATCCTTTTTCTGACCAGCGGAACAGCGCTTCGCGCGCAGGAGACAGACATGACAAATTCACAAGCAGCAGCCGTTCAAAGACTTGGCGTCTATGTGCTGTCCAGCGACCTGAGCCGTTCACGTGAGTTCTATGGAGCGATCTTCGGCACAGCGCCAAAAGTGGAGACGGACGTGTTCATAGGTTTTGATGTGGCGGGGGGCCTGTTTGCCGTCATTTCAAAACAGACCTTTGCGCCGGACGCCAAGCTTGGCGGCAACACCGTGCCCTATCTGAAGGTCGACGACATTCAGGCGGCCCTGCAGCATGTCGAGACAGTCGCCCCCAATGCGCTGAAGGCCCCCGGCCTGATCAGCGAAGGGCCGATCAGCCTGTTCAAGGTCACCGATCCGGATGGCAACATCCTCGAGTATTATGCGCTCAACACCCCGATCGACGGGCTTTAGAACTGCTATTCGGCGGTTTCGTCCGGTGTGCCCAGAGACGCCAGTCCCTTGGGCGTCAGGGCGTAGATGCCTCTTTCCACCCGCTCGAACCAGCCGTAGTGATCGTCGGCCATCATGCGGGTTGCGGTGGCAACGCCGGTTGCCCTGGCGACATCCGCGCCGCGGCTGGGGCCGTTGGTGGAAAGATGTTCTGCGCAGCGGATCGCGTCCTGTCGGTAGGCTGTCACGAGCGTGGTGCGCGTCGAACCGCCGGTGTTCGGGTCACCGACCCGGCGGGCGAACTCCCGCAGGAGCCGATCCTTGCGCGCCCTGGACTTGCGCGGGGTGAAAGGCGCCGGGTCCAGGTGCACCTCGACAACGCCATCCGGCAGCCTGACGGTGATCACGCCAAGGCCCAGCCTTCGGGCAAGCTGCAGGTTCTTCTTCAGGGACTGGAGGAACTGCCGCCCCTTGCCCCGGACGACCGCGACATAGACTGCGTCGGTCACCGACTGGCGCACGACCGCCTGATGAAACAGGCTCAAGGTGAACCCTGTCTTGAGTTCGACAATCACCGGATCTGTACCCTCACGGCACGCGACGATATCGGCCGAACCGACTTCGGCCTTCACCTCATATCCCTGCTCAACAAGAAAAGCTTTGACCGGCGGATAGAGCTCGGTTTCCAGAATGCGCCCCATGGCGGCATCCTACGTGCGAAGCCATGGGCGGGCAATCTTCCGGCCAGGGCAGCTGCGCGAAATCCAACGAATTGACCAGGTGTGGCGCTTGAGGGGTCGGAGCCGAAAGCTGGCTCTTTCAAAAAAGACCGGACCACATTGCGTGACCCGGTCCGATCCGTCCTTGCGCGCTCCAGATGAGAACGCAGGCAGCCATGGTTACTGCGCCGTCTGAGGTTCGCCCACTGCAGGGGCATTCAACTGCTCGGCCTCCTGCCGTGCCTTTGCGGCTTCTTCCGCCTGGCGTATCTGCAGTGACGTCAGAAACGCAGGAGCTGCATCAACCTCGTCCAGAGAGGCCTTGATCACAAGCTTCTGGTCACCCGGCTCCACCTTGCTGTGCTCGACCGCATCATAGGGAACGCCGATCAGCTTGGTGCCGAGGCCCAGAAACCCTCCTGCCTCGATCACGACACCAACGACCTTGCCTTCGCTATCGATTTCAAGCGCGGCCACCTCGCCAATCGTGTCGCCAGCCGGATTGGTGACTTCCTGCCCGATCAGGTTGCTGGAAAGCCAATGGCCGGATTCCTGCTGGGCAAGGAACGGGGTCACGCCTTCGAACGCGATTTCAGGCGCATCGCCCTCGGGCATTGTTTCCTGGATCATCGGGTCTGCTTCGCGGGGTTGAGAGGTCTCCTGCGCCAGCGCGGGACTGAGCGACAGCGCCAGGGCGGCGATTGTGGCCGGAACGATGTTGCGTTTCATGATTCACTCCCTTGTTGCCGCGCCGGCAGAGCAGACAACCCGTTCGCCCTCACCGATGCGTAGACAAACAGATAGGAAGCAAAATTGGCCTTTTCGGGCAAAGGCCGGATAAAATTAGCTTTTAAATATCAGCAGGTTACCCATTGATACGTGACGGGACATACCCGCAAAACGTGTCAATTTGATGATCGATTCAATCTATACGGGCACCGTACAGCCACCGAACTCCCTCGATATCGCTCGGCTGCAGACCCTCGAAGGTTTCCCGGTACTTGAAGTGCATGATCGAGCTCTTGCGAAGGTAGTGATCGAGGCCGATCGCATGACCGATTTCATGGGCAAAGGTGTACTGCAAATCGTAGGTCTTCAAATCGCCGTCGAAACCGATTTTCCATTTGTGAACCGGATTGAGACAAACGGCAGACCGGGTGATGCGGGCAAGCTTGGCCGCCGCCGTGGCACCTGACCGTGCTTCCGGTTGCCGGCCGGGTTTTCCGAGACCCCGGTCCGAAACGTCGGTCACATTCGACTTCGGACGATCTGCAAAGTCGGACTGAAACCTGACGTTGGTGAACGCAAATCCCCTTGGAATGGACTGCACGCCCAGCAGAATATCTGCCGCGTTCACGTCCGCGATCTCTTCGAAGGTGAGCCCGCTGACATTTTGCCAAAGCTGGAAAGCGAGCGACGCCTGGCGCCGCACGTCCTCAAGGCCCAGGGAACTCAAGCGCGCAAGGCGCGCAAGGCTGTCCATCGCCCCGCAATTTCGTGCTTTCTCCTGCACGATGGGCTGCTGCACGAAGGCGTAGGTGACGTGAGCCGGCGTGCCGAGCTCCGCCTTTCCCCATTTCACGAGATGTCCTTCCAGCTTGAGCGGGGCAAAACCTGCGGCGTTGCCTGCCAGTGAAGGAACCAATGAACAAAAAGTCACAATTGCAGCGATGAGGAAAATGAAGCCGGTCTTCAATGTCTCACTCTTTGGTCGTTCAAGGGTCGGGTAAGACTGCTGACCGTAACGCCAAGGCCGCGTCCTGGATCAGTTTACAATGCGGCAGCTTTACCGCGCCTTGCGAAGGCCCTCAGGCCTGCATCCAAGAGCCAACACCAAGGCAACTCCCGGCTTCTTGCATCTGCACTGAACGTTACGTCACATTGCCGGTGAAGAAAATCCGGAAAAATCCCAAGCAGACGCGAAATCCCGAGAAAATTTCAAGCGATTGAAAAATTGCAACAGTCCAACCACCCGAATGCGATGCCGTTTGCTCACGCAGGTGTGAGCACGATCGGCCGAATGAAACGTCCCGATGCCTCGGAAATGCCCGGAAACACCCTATACTTGAACATCGGACGCGCCCGGTGCCCACAAGGAGCCGGGCCCAAACGCCCGACAGGAGATTACTCATGACATCCGGTCTCATTACCCGTCGAAACCTGCTTGTCACCGGAACCGCCCTGCTGGTGTCGGGAGCATCCGGGTTGAGTGTTCCCGCACAGGCCAAAGGCGTGGCGCCGACAGCGTCGATGCGGGGCGGGTCCAACAACTATCGGCCCGGTGCGCCCATTGTCGACAGGATTGGCGGTGGCGGTTTCTGGATGAGCGGAACCGTGCGGCGCGCAGGTGACGGTGCCCCTCTGGCAGGCCAGCGCATCCAAATCTGGGCACATACGACCGAGGGGAACGAACGCGACCAGCGCAGCCATGGCGCGACGCTCACCGATGCCAATGGCGTCTTCCGCCTGGAAATGCCGCAGATCGTTCCGGCCTTCGGCCAGCCCCACGGGCATCTGGCCTATGACAGCGGGGAGTTCGAAACCGTCTTTCTGCGACCGGTGATGAGAAGCTCGGCCGATACCAGCCTGGAAGCACATTTCGTGCTGCAGCCTGCTTGACCCGGACTTGCCCGACGGCATGAACCGCCTTCGTGCTCTTCTGATATGGGCCATCCTGGCAACGATCCTTGCTGTGCCCCTGCTCGCGGCGGCGGCAAGCCCGCTGCTGCAATGGCGCCAGCCGGTCTATATCGCGGCAGGCTTTGCAGGCATCACAGCGATGGCGCTGCTCTTGTTGCAGCCCTTGCTGGCTGGAGGATATATGCCCGGCGTTTCCGGCCTGCGCGGACGGCGCGTCCACCGCTGGACCGGTCTTTTGCTGGTAGGGGCGATCATTCTCCACGTCGGTGGGCTCTGGCTCACCAGCCCGCCGGACGTGATCGACGCCCTTCTCTTCAGATCACCGACACCCTTTTCTGTCTGGGGTGTCATCGCCATGTGGGCGGTCTTTGCCGCAGCCTTTCTTGCCGCCTTCCGGCGGAGCCTTGCCCTTTCCCCCCGCCTCTGGCGCCGTCTGCACACCCTGCTGGCCATGGTGATCGTCGCCGGCAGCGTGGTTCATGCGCTGTTGATCGAGGGCACCATGGAGACATACTCCAAAGCAGCACTTTGCGCGCTGGCCGTAGCCGCGACGGTGAAGGTGATTTTTGACCTGAAGATCTGGGCGAGGCGTTCACGCGGGGAAAGCTGAAACTCCCTCGCGCAGCGGGCCAGGCTTCAATTTATCAGCTCATGAACCCTAGAACTGGGATGCCCAGTAGCCGAAGGTTATGTTTTTCGGATCCTGTGGCAATTTCTTGATCAACGCTGTTTGCGGGTTCGTCAGAGGGCCGCTGTTCTTTCCATCGATGTAATGGCGCCGAAAATTCTGCCTGCACGCACCGAATTCCGCCGTGCGGATAATCTGTTCGCAAAGATACAGAACCGTTCTTGTGCTTGGAGTTTTTAAATCCACGTTTTCCATCAGGAGCGGATAGATTTTTAAATAGTCTTCACGCGCTAGTACGCGACCGCAAATGACATCAACGGCATACTCCGCAAAGGGAACTTCGGAGATAGCAGCTCCGAGGCCTTTGCACGACAAATCAAACAAAGACACGCTGTTTGGGTCGTCAACTGAATTCAGGTTACCGGCCATTTTACCCCCCAACAAAAAGTATCAAATACAACCATCGAAAAAACTTCTCGTTGAAGAAAATAGTCCCGAAGTCTTTCGCAAATCAACACGTAAAAGTTCGTTGACGACCACACCGGAAGGGCCTCTGGCGAAGAGAGGATACGTCGAGGTACATCATTTCACGTGGCGTAAGTACTCAGTTCGAAATGGCAGCGCCGCACATCGCTTGTCTGCCTTTTTCCGCAATTTCTAATGTAAATTTTGCGCCGGAGCGCCGCGTCTCAAGCTGTGTGTGAACGGCCGTTCCCGTGCTATGTTTTTGCGGAATTCTGCTGCAAATGAAAGAGCAGCCCACCTGTTGTCTCGCCTGAGGAATTTCGTCCTGAGAAACAGTGCAGCTGCTGCGCCCTTTTCGAAAGCCTGATTTGCCATGCCCTTCCGTTTTCCTACCCGGCCCTTTTTCTTTCTTGCCACACTGCTGCTGTGCGCCCAGAGCGCCTCATCCGCTGAGTTGACGCTTGTCTCCTTCCGCTACAGCAATGCTGCGCCGGTGGTGCATCTGCGGCTGGGAGGGGAAATACGGGCGGAGGACGGCGAGCGCGTGGAGGAGGCCTTCGCGCAACTGGCGCGCTGTTCGGGTGAGGCCTGCAACAACGATTTTGGCGGGCCGCGTGCCGTCGTCTCGCTGTCGAGCCCCGGCGGTTCCTATTCAGCCGGGGTAAAGCTGGCGGACTTCTTCAGAAACAACACCATCGCAACAGTGGTCGAAGCCGGAGACAGCTGCGTCTCGGCCTGTGCCATGGCGTTTCTGGGCGGCTCGTCCTTCTGGCCGACCGGCGGCATCGGCACCTTCATCGACCGCACCATCGAACCAGGTGCAAGGATCGGTTTCCACTCGCCCTATTTTACCGAAGAGACTGCGGTTGCCGCCGTCCGCAGCGGTCAATTGGGTCAGTTGCTCGAGCTGACCCGGCTTGCGATTGCCGACATCGTCAAGAACCTGACGCGCTATTCGGTCAGTCAGCATGTGCTGGACCGGATCATCAGCATGGGCCCGGAAGGATTTTATGAAGTCGATACGCCCGCCGCGCTCTTTGCGATCAGGGCGCAACTGCCCAGCTTCGACCCGGCCCTTTTGAACATCCCGTTCGAGAACCAGATCCTGAACGTGTGCAGCCGTCTGGCCGCGCTGCACTACGAGCAACCCCTGGGCCTGCTCGATGCGTCGCTACTGGAAAATACCAACGACGGCCGCACACCGGAGGGCGACAGGATCAGGCTCTACGACCTTGCCGACCGGCCGCTCAACGTTGCTGGCTGCGGCGTTCCGCGTGACAAGCAGTCCGGCACTATCGATACCATGTCACTCTACCGGCTGGTCAGCGACGGCGAAATCTTCGAGCCGCTGTTGTCGTTTCACAATTCGAAAGACGGCGGCTGGTCGTCGCTTGGTTATCGGGGAGGACGGGCAACGGACGCTTTCATCAAGCTGGGGCCGCTCAACCATGTGCTGATGGCTCCGGACGAAAAGCTGAACGACATGCCACGCGCGGTTTGGGAAGAAATAGAAGCCGCCAAAGGCCGGGTCGCCAACCCGCACCTGCCGAGCCACAGCCGCCCCTGGCCCGTGGAAACCATGGCCGCCACACAATGGTCGCGCAGCTACCTTGGCGAAGGGCTGACGATTGTCGAACAGACCGGCCCGGCGAAGCTCTTTGAAGAGCTGGCCGAGCAGGCGGAAGGAACCAGCATTCTCTATAGCCAGGACAAGCCGGACACTCTGGTACGGTCCGGCGAAGACACCGAAACCGGCACCTCCTACTACTGGCTCGCCCTTCGCACCGGCAACCGGGCCGCCACCATTCGCGTTGAAGCGCCCGTACCGGCAGCAGGCCTCACCAACGCCCAGAAATCCCTCATGAGCCTGGTGGCCTGCTCAAGCGATTTCGAAGGCGTTCATCTGGAGTGTTTCAAGTAAGGAACTAATTGGCGTGACGGGTTTAACAGGTTCATTGATCCGTTCTGGTTTCTACAGTCCAAGCAAAGCCAAAATCATTTGACAACTCGCCATTCCTGTCCGCTTCACTCACCCGAAACTGGCCTGAAAACTCGTGGCGGTCAGCGCCACGTGCGCCTCTAAAGGCGGCCGGATCTCAAAAGCTTTGGGAGCCCTTGCAAAATCATAGAGGCGGAAAAGGTACCAGTCATCGCGACGGGCATTGGCAACCTCCAACTCGTTCCGGGAAATATGAAACGGCGTGCGTTCCCAGCCATTTGTGGTTTTTACCTCAATGAGGCGCTCTCCTCCATCTGGCAAAAAACTGAGGATGTCGTATCCTGCGCCGTCTCCGTCTTCTTGCGATGTCCAGCGGACTCGTCTTGCCAAGTCGTGAAGGCCAAGTTCTTTCAGCTGAGCACGCTCTCGGTGAAAAACAACCTCTTCACCGGCACGACCCAGTTTCCGGTTACGTTCGTCGCGCCCAGCGATATCAAAGCGCATAGCGACTGCACGCAATTTTTCCGTTTCTTCTGGAGGCGGAGTGTTTCTAAGCGTGGGCGCCACTCCGACAAACAGTGTTGTTGCTTCAGCGAATTCAGAGTGAAGAGGATTATGAAGCGCTGTTTCCCACTCTGGATGTTTTGCCAACCATCGTGAAATCGCCTCGGCCAGCGTCATCTGAAAATTGAAGCGTGGTTGGTATCCCTTGATGATTGGGAGCCCGAATCCCTTGGCTGCCGCTGACACGTTGCAATACTTGAACTCGATCGAACCGCGAGTACGGCCAATTTGCTCTTGCAGCAGGCGATTGTGGGAAGCTTTGACATAAGATTGGCCAGCAAGCTCATCGCTAAGCATTGCAAAATACGACGCCACAACGGCGTCATTCTCCGTGTCTGACCAGTCATCCAACCTCATATTTGGCAGATTAGTCTACCAGGGCAGTTGTGTCATTCTTGAAACTTCAAGGACTTACGGGCTGCCTCCCATAGGTGTTTCATCTTGCTGACTTTCGCGAAAACGCACCTCAGTATCGTCGCCGTTTCTCAATCACGGCCGCACAAATGCAATTGTGACCATTAGGACACGGCGCCATGTTCAGCGAGAAAATTCAGCAGCACGCGGACACGTGCAGGCAAAGGACCGCCCTGGCCGGTGTAGACCGCGTGGAAGGCTTCGCTGTCGTCTGCATAACACTTTTCAAGAACCGGCTTCAGACGTCCCGCGGCGATGTCAGCACGTACGGTAAAGGCGGCCAGACGCGCCAACCCAAGGCCGTTGATCGCCAGCCGGCGGATGGCCTCGCCGTCGCTCGCCTGAACGCGCCCGGGCGGGCAGACTGCTATCGGTTCGTCGTCGCGCAGAAAGCGCCAGGTATCGACTTCCCGCGGATAGTTGAACCCGATTTTCCTGTGCCCCTCCAGATCCGCGATGGAGGCAGGTTCCCCGACACGCTGAAGATAGTCAGGTGAGGCGACGATCAGCATCGGTGTTTCGCCGAGCTTGCGTGCTACCAGGCTGGAGTCCTTGAGCGGCCCTGCCCGCACCACAACATCCGTCCGCTCCGCGAGAAGGTCGATCAAGGCGTCGGTCAGAACGATTTCGAGAGAGATGTCGGGGTACTGCTCGAGGAACACAGGCAGGACGGGCTCAAGAATGTGGGTCGCATAGGAGGCGCTGGTGTTCAGCCGAATGCGGCCGACCGGCTGCTCGCCCAACCCTGCCTGCCGTTCCGCTTCATCGATGCTTGAGAGAATTTCTCGCGCACGCTCGTAAAAGACACATCCTTCGGCCGTCAGATCCAGACGCCGGGTGGACCGGTTGAAAAGCCGTGCGCCAAGCCGTGTCTCGAGCCGGGAAATCAGCTTGCTGACTGCAGACTGGGTCATCCCCAGGTGCCTGGCCGCGTGGGAAAACCCGCCCAGTTCAACAACCTGAACAAAGACCTCCATCTCACCGCTGCGGTTTATGCTGGCGCGCGACATATGACTTCAATTCACTTATTATATTCATTTCGGGCGTATAGTTCATGATATGAGCACTGCCTAGGTTCCGTCCATCGAAATTTCATGGACCGGATCCAAAATGCCCCTTGCTCTTTATGCACTGGCGGCCGGAGCCTTTGGCATCGGCGTCACAGAATTCGTCATCATGGGCCTTCTGCTAGAGGTCAGCCGCGATCTTGGTGTCTCGGTCGCTGCAGCAGGAATGCTCATCTCCGGCTACGCCCTCGGGGTCGTGGTCGGCGCGCCCATCCTGACCGTCTTCACCGCGACCTGGAACCGGAAGCGCGTGCTGATCGGCCTGATGGTGACCTTCATCATCGGGAACGCTGCCTGCGCGCTTGCGCCTAGCTACGACCTGCTGATGGCAGCCCGTATCCTCACGGCCCTCGCCCACGGAACCTATTTCGGTGTCGGCTCGGTCCTTGCCGCCTCCATGGTCGGCAAGGACAAGCAGGCGTCCGCAATTGCCATCATGTTTACAGGGCTGACGCTTGCCAACATCCTCGGCGTGCCTGCCGGAACCTGGCTTGGCCAGCAATTCAGCTGGCGCATGACCTTCTGGGCCGTGACGCTGATCGGCCTGGCCGCACTGGCCGTGCTCATTCTGCTCGTTCCGACCGATCGTTCGCGCGCCGCACAATCCGGCTGGCGGGCCGATCTGAAGGCCGTGTCGCGCGCCTCCGTCCTTCTCGGTTTCCTGACCACGGTCCTGGGGTTTGCAGGCGTTTTCACCCTGTTCACCTACATCGCCCCGTTGCTGACGCAGGTCAGTGGATTTGCCGACACGGCGGTATCCCCGATCCTGTTGATCTTCGGTGGGGGGCTGGTCGCCGGAAATCTCCTGGGCGGAAAACTTGCCGACATCAGACTGAAGACCGCGCTCATCGGCAGCATGGCAGCCCTTGCACTCGTGCTAGCGGTCATGTCCGCCGCCTTTGGAAACCAGACCGCGGCCGTGGTGCTGACGGGACTGCTCGGCGTGGCGGGTTTTGCAACGGTTCCTCCGCTTCAGTCCTGGGTTCTGTCGAAGGCCGTTGGCGCCGGAGAAAGCCTTGCGTCCAGCCTGAACATTGCCGCCTTCAATCTCGGCAACGCACTTGGGGCCTGGGCCGGCGGCCTGGCCATCTCCCGTGGGCCGGGACTTGAAAACCTGCCTTTGGTCGCCGCGGGTTTCCCCCTCCTCGCAATCGTGGTCGCGCTTACCTCCTTCGCGATCGAGCGGCGCATACCCTCCCCGATCTCCACTCACCAGACTGCCAGCTAGAAAGGATATCACCGACATGGACTATCGCAATCTTGGAAACTCCGGGCTCAAGGTTCCCGCCCTCAGCTTCGGCGCCGGCACATTCGGCGGCTCCGGCCCACTCTTCAGTCATTGGGGCACAACGGACGTCGCAGAAGCGCGCCGCCTCGTCGACATCTGCCTCGAGGCCGGCGTCAACCTGTTCGACACCGCGGACAACTACTCCGAAGGTGCTTCGGAAGAAGTGCTCGGTGAAGCAATCAAGGGCCGCCGCGACGCGGTGCTGCTCTCCACGAAAATGAGCCTCCCCCTGGGGGACGGCCCCAATGAGGCAGGGTCTTCACGCTTCAGGCTGATCAGGGGTGTCGAGGCCGCACTCAAGCGCCTTGGAACGGACCATATCGATCTTCTGCAACTGCATGCATTCGACGCGTTCACCCCGGTGGAAGAGGTGCTGTCGACGCTCGACCAGCTCGTCCGCGACGGGAAAATCCGCTATATCGGCGTTTCCAACTTCTCCGGATGGCAGATCATGAAATCACTGGCCGTTGCGGAAAAACACGGCTGGCCGCGCTATGTCGCAAACCAGGTCTATTATTCTCTCGTCGGACGGGACTACGAGTGGGACCTGATGCCTCTCGGCGCAGACCAGGGCCTGGGCGCCATGGTATGGAGCCCGCTTGGCTGGGGTCGGCTGACCGGCAAGATCCGCAGGAACAATCCGATCCCCGAGGGCAGCCGACTGCATGAGACCGCAAGTTTCGGACCTCCCGTGGAAGACGATCTGCTCTATTCGGTCGTCGACGTTCTGGATGCGATTGCAGAAGAAACCGGCAAGACAGTCCCGCAAGTGGCGATCAACTGGCTGCTTCAACGCCCCACTGTCGCGTCGGTCATCATCGGGGCGCGCAACGAAGCGCAACTTCGCGACAATCTGGGAGCAACGGGTTGGGCGCTGACGGACGAGCAGATTGCCCGTCTTGATGCCTCGAGCGCGCGGACTGCTCCCTATCCGCATTTTCCCTATCAGAGGCAGGAGGCTTTCGCACAGCTCAACCCAACCCTGGTCTGACGGGCAATCCTGAACGGCGCGGCAAGTGACAACATGAACCTGTCGCGCCAATGGACCTTGGTGCTCAATACCAGAACCCTTCCCGCCGCCAGATGGTGAAATGGCCACGCACAGGTGGGGCCGGGGTGCCGCCGTCGATCGTGAATTCGCAACCGCCCTTTAGACCCTTGCCACCGGTACGGCGCAGGATCACGTATTCGTTGCATTGCGGACCACCGCTGGAGCTCTGGCACATGTCGATACGCGCGCGTTTCTCGTCCAGAACTTCCCAGACCCAGTCGATCATCGCCACATGTCCGTTCCAGACCATGAAATCGAGTGGCTTGACCTCGTTGATGTCGTCGATGTTGGTCTTGGCGACATGATCCGGATACCGCCGGGGTGAAACACCGTAATACTTGTCCCACTCACCAGTGAATATCAGGAAATTGGCGATAAAACCTATGCAATCCATACCGAAAAAGCGGTCTTGCACCATCTGTTGCAGTGCCGCCTGATCGGACATCTTGTCGAAGTAGAGTTTCTTGATCTTGCCGGTCTGCTCGACATCCTTGGAGCCGTCCTTGTTCGCGCGGCCGCAGACCTCAACCTTGTACTTGTCCAAAAGATCCTTGTTCTTCAGCATGAAGTTCCAGATCTTGACGAATGTCTTGTCGTTTCCCTGGCCTTTCAGCGCCAGGTCGATCTCGCGGCCGCCGACATGCTGGTTCAGCGTGATGCCGTGGGGATCCTTGATCCAACGGAAATTCTTGAAAAAACTGGTTGCGCTGTCGTTGCCGCCGTTACCACGGTCCTTGCAAAGATACTGCGTAAGCTTGACCCGGCCGGCGCTGGTCTGCAGGCCAGGATTTGTCAGAACGTCGACGTATTCGTAAGGCAGAAAAAAAGACTCGGCCACATTCACTCTCCCTTGGTTAGGCCCCCTCAATGGCCCCTGAAGCTGTATGCGTAATCGGCGTCTTTCGTAGGCTTGCCGGTGCAGCCAAATAGCCACGTCCCCCGCGAATGCGTCTGTCTTCCACGTCACATTATTTGTCATTGTTGCAATGCGCAGCATCACACCTTTTGAGGGATCTCGGCCAGCAAGATGCGATCAAGGCGATGCGCCCTTGCGAGGCAACTGAAGCCTCGACATCCCCGCGACCGGACACATGAGCTGTTCGACAGGGACAACACCTGAAAAGGCGTCTTTCCGTCACGCGATTTCGCCGATGGACAAGCCGCGTCATCACCCCTATGATCAAGTCATCTGATGATTTGGTGACTTCAAATGCAATCTCTGGCAAAAACGAGCCTGGTTGACAGCGCAGCCGAGGCGATCCGGGCGGAAATCGTGGGCAATCGCTGGTCCGTGGGGGAAAAGCTGCCCAACGAGGCTCAGCTCTCGGCGCAGCTTTCCATCAGCCGTGGCACCGTGCGCGAAGCCGTGCGCGTGCTTGTTTCGCAAGGCTACCTGGAAACACGGCAGGGCTCGGGCACCTATGTGCTGTCGGTCGTCGATGCCATCGGGCCATTGACCATGGCGCGTCGCGCGACCCTGCGTGACCAGTTCGAGGCCAGGCTGGCGCTGGATGCGGAGGCCGCCAGGCTGGCCGCTCATCGCCAGACACCAGAGGTGATTTCGGAGCTGCGCCGCTTGCTCACGGAGCGCGGAAACTATGATGGTCACGACAAGGCCGGTTTCGTGGAGCGCGACCTTGCCTTTCACCGGGCTGTTGTCGCGGCCTCGCAAAACTTCGTTCTGGTCAACATGTACGAATTCTTCTCCAGTCTGATCGGCGAGACCATCGAGGCTACGCTTGGAAAAGACCTGCAGGAACCCGATATGGCGGCCCACGCGGCCATTGTCGATGCCATCGAGACAGGCGACCCGGAACTGGCCGAGGCCGCCGTCCGCCGGTTCATGGCCCCTGTCCTGAGAGACCTGGAGCGACTGCTCGGCTCATGACACAGGCATCTGAAATCGATCCCGGCTCGATCGAACTGATCGATGCCGAAGACATTGACGTTTCCGCTGAGCAATCCCAGCCGGCGACGCAGAGCGGACTGGTGCGGTTTCTGCTGGGCGCAAGTCTGGTACTGATCGCCTTCAACCTGCGTCCGGTCTTTTCCAGCGCGTCGGCGCTGCTTCTGGAAATCCGCGAAAATTTTGGCCTGTCGCCAACGGGCGCAAGCCTTCTGACGACACTGCCCGTTGTGTGTCTCGGCCTGTTCTCACCGCTGGCTCCACGCCTTGCCCGCCGCATCGGCACGGAACGCACATTGCTTGCTGTCGTGGTTTTGCTGGCCATTGGAACGGCAGCACGAGGAACGTCCTCCGTGCCGTTGCTGTTTCTTGGAACGGCGTTGGCGGGTGCCTGTATCGCGGTTGGCAACGTACTTCTGCCCGGGCTCGTCAAGCGCGATTTCCCCGACAAGGCCGCACTGGTGACCGGGTGGTACACCATGGCACTTTGCGCGGGCGCTGCCGCCGGCGCAGGATTGACCATTCCGTTTGAAGCGGCCCTCGGTGGTTCGATCGAGGGCGCGCTTGCGATCTGGGCCGTGCCGGCACTCGTGGTGGCCGTCCTGTGGTTTCCGCAGGTCATGGCGACGCGCAAGCGCCCCAAGGGTCCGACTTATGTGGTGAAGGGCATGTGGGGTGACAGGCTGGCCTGGCACGTGACCCTGTTCATGGGTCTGCAATCCGCACTTGCCTATTGCGTCTTCGGCTGGCTGGTACCGATCCTCCGCGCCCGCGGGCTGGACGGCGTCACTGCCGGCGCAATCGTGTCGGTGTCGGTGATGGTGCAGGCTGCCGCCTGCCTGATAGCACCGCATCTTGCCGTTCGCGGCAAGGACCAGCGGCTGATCAACGTCGCACTTTGCGCCATAGCGGTTATAGCCCTGCTCGGCCTGCAATTCGCGCCACTGTCCACCGTCTGGATCTGGGCGGTGCTGCAGGGCATCGGCCAGGGCGGACTGATTGCGGTGGCGCTTACGGTCATCGTGTTGCGGACACAGGATTCCCATTCCGCTGCGCAGCTTTCGGGCATGGCCCAATGCGTCGGCTATACGCTTGCCGCCATCGGCCCACTGATCGTCGGCCTCATCCGAAGCTGGACGGGAAGCTTTGCCTGGAGTGCGGTGCTGTTCGTGGCGCTTGGCCTTGGCGCCGCCATCAACGGCTGGTTCGCCGGAAAGGCAAGTCACGTCAATGTGGAGACGGTCAAGCTGTCCGGCTGACCGCGCCAACGGGGCCTGATGTTTCCAGCCGGTATTTCAGGAAACGCGTGCCGTCATAATCGGTCTCGCCGATGAAACGTGCCCCCATCCGACGCAGTGCACCGAGGTTCCGTCGGGACGGCGGCAGCAGGAAGGTGACGAATGGAATGCGCGGGTCTTCACTGGCAAAGGCCAGCGCCTTTCTGGTGATCGGCATGCCGAGGCCAAAGGCTGCCGGGTGCAGCACCAGCCCGAAATCCCACTCCTCGCCTTCTTTCTGAAAACCACCCCAGCCGACATAGCGGCCGTCTGCCAGAAAGGCCCAGTGACCAAGTCCGTCGCGTTGCCAGCAGGCTTCCTTGGCCGCTACGAACTTCGCAGCCATCTCGAGATCCCATGAGAAGGTCAGAAGCGGCATGTGGGTGCCGACACGCGGGTCGGACATATGCGCGACCAGCTCTTCCAGCGGAATGTCCGGCAGGCGCACAAACTCGATTATCGACTGACTTGATCTGGGCATGGGCTGGCATCTCCTGAAACTGGCCAGCGCCTCTTGCACCCAAAATGGCCGGCCCGATCAAGACAACTCCTTTGCCTGATGATCAACACTGCGTGTTCAGGCGGTGGTGCCGTTTTCCAGGCTGACGGAGACATTCAGCTTGTTACCGTCGAGATCACGCACATAAGCGCCGAAATAATCCGGGTGATAGGAACGAGGGCCGGGTGCCCCTTCATCACGTCCACCGCACCGCAGTGCAGCAGCATGAAACGCCCTGACGGCCTCCGCATCCGGCGCATAGAACATGACCTGCGTACCATTGCCCGATGTGGCTGCCCGCCCGTCAAACGGCAACAAGACAAACAGCGATATACGGCCATCGGCACCTGCATAGCCAAGCTCGCGGGGATCGGAAAAAACCCGCTTCATGCCAATAGTCGCAAGCACTTCGTCGTAAAACCGGCCGGCAGCCGAAAGATCGTTGGCGCCGATACAAACCCCTGACAACATTTTTGAAAATTAACCCGCGCTGAAGGTGTGGCCCGTCTCGACCAGGCCGTCTGGCCCGCTCATATCACAGTTCCTCCCGCTTGCCAGAGCCGCAACGCAACAGTGCGCAAACTTACCTCACCAACCGCAGCAGAGCCGCAGCGAGACGGCTCCTCGCTGGAACAGCGCGATAAGCCTGGCCATACACGTCAATGGTATGGAACCACCGTTACCGGCGGTAGGTCGCGGCGATGCGGGATATCTCTTCGTAGATGCCCGCCAGGATATTGAGGCTTTGCCCTGCCTCTTTCAGGCGCTTGTCGAATTCGGGCAGACTTGAGATCTGCTCAATCAGCAGCCGTTTGCGCACAGCGCCGTAATCATCGGTGATCTTCTTGCCTTCCGGTGTCGCCTGATAGGTCACACCCGTGCGGCCCGAGCCCTGCTTTTCAATCAGCCCCGCCGCCACGAGTTTTCGCATCGAATACTGGATGTTCGGAATGTCGTCGCGGTTGGTAAGCCGGGCCAGTTCCTTGATGCTTTTTGCCCGGTCGTTCATGCGCACGATATGCAGCAGTGCGTTTTCCGGGCCGGTCGCCCCAACGTCGCTGACAGACGCCAGGCATTCTGTCTGCCATCGCCCGAACGCCTCGAAACAGCGCATCAACGCGAATTCCAGCTCGGTGCAGACGACCTCCGCATCGTTCTCCGAAAGGTGCCAGTGATAGTTGAGCTTCTGATCGTCCGACTTGCCGGTCATCGGTCCCTCTTCGTTTTTTCAGATCGAATATAGCTGCGATTCAGTTTGACGTAAGGGCGTTTTTGCACATAGTTTCAAATAAAAAATACAATTGAAAATCTATCCTAAATGGAGGGGATCCATGCCTACCAACATGATGCAAGACAAGAACGGCTTCAAACTCGGGACCTTTTCGTCCAATTGCTCGTCCGGGATGACGGTCACCAAATCGCCGTCCAGATGGGTCAATAGCTGGGAAAACAACCTGAAACTCGGCCAGATGCTGGATGATGCCGGCATCGACTTCATGCTGCCGATCGCCCGCTGGATCGGTTACGGCGGCGAGACGGACTTTCACGGCAGCGTGCTGGAAACGGTCACCTGGGCAACCGCGCTGCTGGCCTCAACGAAAAACATCACTGTGTTCGCCACGGTGCATACAGCTGCAAACAATCCGGTGGTCGTCGCCAAGCAGATTGCCACGATGGATCAGGTGGGCAATGGCCGCGCGGGACTGAACATTGTCGCGGGCTGGAACAAGCCGGAATACGAAGCCCTGGGCCTGACCCTGCCCGACGATCACGAAACCCGCTACGGCTACGCCCAGGAATGGTTCGATGTGGTCGAGAAGCTCTGGACCTCGAAGGAGTATTTCGACTGGGAGGGCAAATACTTCAACCTGAAGCACGTTGCTGGCGACCCCAAGCCCGTCAACGGCCGGCCACCGATCCTGAACGCGGCAGGATCAGCAACCGGACGGACCTTTGCCACCGACAATGCCGACTACCTGTTCACGCCTGCCATCGATCTCAACCGGTCCGTCGATGAAATCAAGGAACTGAAAGCGCAGGCGGCGGAGAAGGGGCGCGATGTGGGTGTTCTGACCTTCAGCCACGTCATCTGCCGGGAAACTGAGGAAGAGGCGACCGCCCTCCGAGACCGGCTGATGGGCGATCTGGCAGACTGGGAAGCGGTGGACAATCTGGTCAATCTGCAGTTCGCGCATGCGCAGTCGTTTCCGCACGACCTGCTGGCCCAGATCAAGAACCTGTTCGCCATGGGCCACGGCGGGTTCCCGCTGGTTGGAACTCCGCGGCAGGTGGCCGACGGCATCCTAAAACTGCACGAAACAGGCTTTGCCGGAACGACGCTCTCCTTTGTCGACTATGTCGAGGAGTTCCCGTATTTCCGTGACAATGTTCTGCCGCTGCTTGCGGAAGCCGGTATCCGGTGATGGACCCCGTGCCGTCCAGAGAATTCACCAACGCCATGCGGGCGTTGGTGGGCAATTGTTCCATCATCACGGTCGGTGAGGGAGAGGACATTTCAGGCCTCCTCGTCACATCGGCAATGTCTCTCAGCGCCGATCCGCCGCTGGTGCTTGCCTGCGTCAACAAGGCTTCCTCCAGTTGGCCCTTGCTGAAGAAGTATCCGAAATTCGGCTGGTCTTCGCTTGGGCCCGAGCACCGCAAGGTTGCCGAAAACTTTTCGGGGTTCGGCGGCGTCAAGGGAGCGGAACGTTATGCCGGAGCCACATGGCGCACGGCGGAAACCGGGGCTCTTCTGCTGGAAGATGCTCCGGCCGCTTTCGATTGCGAGGTCGAGGAGATGATCGACCGGGCGACCCATTCGATTGTCATCGGCAAGGTGCGTGCAATCCGGCAAAGCCAGTCATCGGGCGCGCTGGTTTACTGGAACGGAGCGTTCCAACCGTTGTAAACGGCCTTTTGCCGAGAGACGCAGCTTCTTGAGGAGCTGCGTCTCTCCATCCCGCGACTTAAATTTTCCGCAAAAAATCTGCCTGGAACATGAACCGTCCAGATAGCCCGCTTTTTCGCGATTTACAGAGTTTCTGTCCGTCCAGAAATCCGTTCCGCCGTCCCCCTCTCCAGGCCGGACAAGGAACCATCCTGTGCGCGCTCCGTTTATTCCATGGACCCATAACTAACACAGGAGGACCAGATGGACCTTTCCATGAACGATCTCAGCCCGAAGCTTCGCAAGGAAGCCGAACAGGAGGCAGAAAAGATCAAGCGGGTCGCTGACAAGTCCAACGCCGGCGGACAGCTTGGTGGAACGTTTTTCGGACAGGAACAGGATGACGGCATGGCACCGCCGAGATCAGTTGCAGCCGGCCGGTCCTGATACCGGGTTTCACTTCAGGGCGGGCTGACACAGCCTGCCTGTGAACCGACAGGCGGCCGTGAGGCGCACGAAAACAAGAACGACCCATAATAACAGTCGCGCCCGGCCGCCGGGTCGGTTTCACATCCAACCATACCCCGTCAACCAGCGCGTTTTCGGCAATCAGCTTTCCAGAATGACATGCGGCACAAACCGCGACAGGTCTTGCGTCACCGGTGCCTTGTCCTCGCGCAGGCAGATGCCCGATGCCTGGCCGCCAATAATCCATGAACCGATCATGACGTAGTCGTCGCCAAATTTCGGCGGTTCCGCATAGGCCTGCAGGATGTGGCCTTCCGCGCCATACCCGCCGGGTGTGCTGAGTTCTTCGGATCCGAGACCGCGCACCGTGATGTTGGCACCCTCCCGACTGAAGAAAGGTTTGCGCACATGCGGGCCCTTCAGGAATGCCTCATCCGCCTCCCCCTCGAAGTAGGACGGCAGCAGGTTCGGGTGGTCCGGAAACATCTGCCAGAGCAGCGGCAGGATTGCCTTGTTCGACAGCACGGCCTTCCAGGGTGGCTCAAGCAACTGTATCGGCGCATCGGGCAGATAGGGGCCGTAATCCTCGCGCAGCATGTCTTCGTAGGGATAAAGCTTGAACAGGGCGTCGATCACGAAACTGTCGGCGTCGGCAAACCGGCCCTCGCCGTCGAGCCCGATCTCTTCCACAGCAACAAAATGCGGTATCAGCCCCGCCTGCCGCGCGCAGTCTTCCAGATAGCGCACGGTTGCACGATCTTCGTCGTGATCCTTCGATGACGCGAAGTGGATGTGATAGCCGGGCGCGAACATGGCGGCGAACCGCTCGATCAGGCGATCCTGAACGGAGTTGAACTGATCGCTGTCGGTCGGCAGAACGCCAGCCGCCATCTGCTGCTCCAGCCAGATCCACTGAAAGAAGCCGGTTTCGTAAAGCGCCGTTGGCGTGTCGGCATTGAATTCGAGAAGCTTTGCTGGCCCGCTGCCGTCGTAGAAGAAATCGAAGCGGCCATAAAGCGAGGGCTGTTGCTGCTCCCAGGAATTGCGGATCCAGGAGCGGTACTTTTCCGGGATCGCCATCTTGTCCATGAGACTGTCGTCACGGACAGCCCGATCGACCAGATCGAGGCACATGCCGTAGAGCTCCTGCGAGGGATCCTCCAAGTCGTCCTCGATCTCGCGCAGAGTGAACTGATAGGCGTGGGTCTCGTCCCAGTACGGTGCGCCGTACATGGTATGAAAGCCGAAGCCGAGGCGCTCGGCTTCGTCCTTCCACCCCGGTCTTTCAGGAACTGCGATCCGCTTCATGGTGCAAGCGGGGCGTCAGAGCTTCGCCAGAAGAGCCTGCACGTCGTTGCGGGCCGGATTTTCCAGGGCCTTGATCTTGGCTTCCAGATCGGCGCCGCTTTCCAGGCGAGCGTCTTCCTCAGCCGCTTCCAGCATGGCCTGCTGTTCCGCCTGGCGCTGTTCCAGGCGTGCGAGGCTGTCGACCGCACTGGCCAGCCGGCCGTCGGAAGCCGTGGTGTTGGTGGAGGCCGCCTTCTGGGCCTTGATCAACGCTTCGTTGGCCTTTGCGCTTTCCATCTTGCGCTGCAGGGTCTCGATCTTGTTCATCGACTGGCGAATGGTGCTGTCCATGCGCTCTTCGGTGGACTTGTACTGATCGAACAGAGCCTGGTCGGCTTCCGCCTTGTCCCGCAGTTTCAGCACGCTCTCGATGATCTCTATGGCCAGCGGCTCGTCGCCCTGTGCCTTGGCACTGCGGGCTGCTTCCGTGCGCCGCTCGATTTCGGTCATCAGTTCGGCGACGGATTTTTCCTTCAGCTTGCGGTTGGCCGCCATGCGCGCCTTCTCGTCCTTGGCTGCACCGATCGCCTGTTTTGCTTCGCGGATTTCCTGTTCCAGGATCGTCATCAGGTTGGCGTCCTGAACGGATTCCGCGGCATTGTGGGCGTGGCCCTTGAACGCCGTAATCAATTTGCCCCAAACACTCATTTTCAAATGTCCTTCTTCAAATTGGCGGCGGGATCAGGCAGCGGCCTTGGGACCGACGTCGGCGGCCAGCTCCAGAGCGCTGTTGGCGATGGTGCGCAATTCCGTCTCGACCGAATCCAGTGTCGAGCGCACGGACATGGCGCCGAAGAGCTCGTAATATTCGCGTCCGTCGATCATATCGATGGACAGGGCGCAGAGCGGCAGCAGCTTCTTGTGATTGCGCAGCATCATCGCCTCGAAGGAGGCCGGGTCCTCCTGGGCATCGCAAGGCCACAGAACCGTGGACGTCAGGATCTGGGTTTCGCCGACAACCATGAACAGGGTGATTTCACCGGCCGAGTGAAGCTGGACTTCCAGCACGCCGGCCTGATCGGAACTGACCGTGCAGCTGATTTCACCTGCCGCGAAGGAATCCGATTGCTCCAGAGCTTCCTTCAGCTCCGCAAGTGTCCAGGGAGATTGCCGCGTACTCATCCAAAGCCCTCCATTTCAAATCCGGTGCCGGGATCCGGCCTCGAACAAGTAGAAGCCCCGTCTAGCCGTTTCAAGCGATTATTCGGAAAGCTATGCCGAATTGACAATAGGGCGGGCTCTGGTCAGAGTAGCCGGCGACCGAAACAGGGGGCAAATTTCAGCGGTGCCAATCCTGCAACTCATCATTTCTCGGCTCTACCAACACGTCCTCGAGCTCAAGCTCTGGCTGCTTGCGACGCTGATATGCGCCTATATGGTGATCTCGTGGATCCTGTTTTTCCTGGCTGGTGAAACAGGCCTGACGGGCAATCCGCTGACCTTCATCTATTTTGCCGCGACAACCGCCTCGACGGTCGGTTACGGCGACCTGTCTCCGTCGACGGAAGCAGGCCGGATGGTGGCCGCCTTCTGGTTCTTTCCGGGTGCGTTGCTGATTTTCTCGGCCGTCCTGGGCCGGTTGACGGGTGTCCTTGTGGAAGGAGTGAGGCGTATGGCTGACGGCAACGGAAACTATGAGCGCGTGCAGAACGCCACGGTGATTGTCGGCTATCACCGGGACAAGACACCCTTGATGGTGGAGAACCTGGTTGCCGGCCAGGACGGAGACGACAAGATCATTTTGCTTGCGGACTCCAAGAACGTGGAAGTGCCGGAGGGCGTACGGCTGATCCGGGCAGAACGCATGGACGCCCTGCAGTCGCTGCGCCGTGCGGCCATTCCAGGCGCGCAGAAAGTGCTGGTCTACGCCGGCTCGGATGCGGAAACCTTCAACACCTGCCTTGCCATTCGCGAACTTAACGAGACCGTTCACATTGCGGCCTATTTCGAGGACCGTGACACCGCCCGGCGCGCAGGCAACCTTGCGCGAATCGAACCGGTGGTGTCGAACGCCTGCGAAGCACTGGTACGCGCTGCGCAGGACCCCGGCGCGGGTCAGATCCTGATGGCCCTGTCCACAGCGGGCCTCGGCGCGACCATTTATTCGGCCATCGTCCAAAGCGGTGGCGGCACCGAAACCGGCAAACTGGAACAGGCCCTTTCAGGCGCCGAAGGTACGCTGATTGCGGTTTCCCAGCCGGACGATCCGGATTTCCTGTTCAGACCTTTCCCCAAGACGTTGAAGACAGGCGGCTCGATCTATTATCTCGCCAACAAACGTCTCGCGGCGGGCGAGATCACGGCCGGTCTGGGGGGAGCTGATGTTCGGATCACTGTTTAACAAGAAGGACAAAGGCTGGCAGCCGCCGGAAGTTCTCGGTCTGACCATCGGCAGAGGCATTTCCTTCGATCCGATCGCGCTTCGCCTGCTGCCTGCCGACAGTCTGATCGAACGTCCCGACACCACGCTGATGATCACCGCCCAGGGGCATTGCGACCTTGGCGAACAATCGCACATGCATCGTTTCTATCCTGACGACGACCGCTTCCTGATCCAGTTTCAGGGCGGCGACGGCAAGAACGACGAGCGGGTCGACGAGATCATGCTGTGGTACTTCTATGACGTGCAGTACCCGACCGGCGACACCGAGTGGAACCGGGTGAAATCCGCGATCCGCCAGACGAGCTTTTCACTGCCGGGCGAAGATCGCGACTACCGTTTCGAGCGGGCCTGGTTCGATACGTCGACTGCGCCGGAAGATCCGATGACCTACTGGGAGGAAGTGTGCGACGACCGCGAAGGCCGCGGAAGGCGCAAGATCTTCCAGACCGCCATGCTTTTTGCCCGCCCCCTGCAGGACGGCCGGGACGAAATGCTGCTCGTCAACATGGAAGAGCCGGAAAATGCGGAACGCAGCGTCGCGTTCATGCTAGGCTTCCCGCTTGAGCGGCACAATTTTTCTGTCTGAACTGAATAGTGGAGACCAATATGGCAGACCTTCAGGCGTCCCTTTCAGGCATCGTTCCTTTTATTGCCTATTTCATTACAGCCATCGTCATGCTGCTGATTTTCATGAAAATCTATACCGTCATGACCCCGCATGACGAAATGGCGTTGATCAAGGAAAACAACGTTGCCGCTTCGGTGGTCTTCAGCGCGGCCTTCCTCGGCTTTTCGCTGCCTCTGGCCAGCGCCGCGGCGAATTCCGTGAGCATCATCGACTTCATCATCTGGGGCATCATCGCCTGTGCCGCACAGCTTGTGGTCTACCAGGTCTTCCGCCGGTTCTTCCCGAAGGTCACGGACCGGATCAAGGGTGGTGAAATGGCGATCAGCACCAATCTTGCTGCCATTTCGCTGACAGTCGGCCTGCTGAACGCCGCCTGCATCACCTACTGACCGAGGCGGTACGGGCCGCCCTGCGCTGATGCCCCGAACCGTATCACGCAAAGCATTTCATCAGACCGTTTGAAGGTCGGGAGAAAATTCATGAAACGCTCCAAGTCGATCAAGCTGGTGGTCATGGCAACGACGACCGTGACCATTGCAGGCTGCTCGGACGAACCGACGCTGGATGGCCGGGTCTACAAGACCGAGGCGGAATGTGTCGCCGACAGCTACGTCCCGGACGAGGTTTGTGTCGAGGCAATTACCGCCGGCAAGTCAATCCACAAGGCCTCCGGACCACGCTATGACACCGTCAACCTGTGTAACGAGCAACACGGCAACAACGTTTGCGCCTACGACAGTGCCACCGACGGATCTTCCTACTACACGCCGTTTCCGGCAGGTTATTTCCTGGCAGGGGCATTGACCGGCGCCGTTACCAACCAACTGATCCAGAGCAACGTGCGCCCGGTCTATCCGGAACGCGGCAGCAAACGCTACTACACATCCGGCGGCTATTACGTCGGCAGTTATGGCGGCGGCAGCTGGCGTACCTATGACGATGCGGTGAAGACGCCACCCAAGCCGGCAAAAGTCCAGACAAGGACTTCCGTCGCTTCACGTGGCGGGTTCGGCAGCCGGTCGAGTTCCGGGTTCCGCGGCGGGTAACGGCCGACAGAAGGTAACCGGCATTCAGGTACTGCAGCACACACGCGGTGATCTGTTGCCAACCCCGGCGCGTACCATTGCCAAAGCGTGAGGGTGTTGAAATGTACCGGCTTCTTTCTTTCGTCTGGTGTCTGGCGGCAACGTGCCTTTGTGCCGTTGCTCAAGCCAAGGACCTTGAGGGCCAAAGCGAAGCAGCTCAGTCGGCCCATGCCTTCACCTTCGAAATGCCCTATGGCGAACCGATTGCGCTCAAGGATTATGCCGGCAAGGCAATTCTGATCGTCAACACGGCAACGGAATGCGGCTTCAGCGGACAACTGGCCGGCTTGCAGAAGCTGCATGAAACCTATTCGGACCGCGGCTTGCTTGTGCTCGGGGTTCCGTCCAACGATTTCGGCGGCCAGGAACCGCGCGCCGACGGCGACATCGCAAAATTCTGCGAAGCCAAGTACGGTGCCGAATTTCCACTTGCCGCCAAGACGGTCGTGAAGGGCGAAAAGGCCCATCCTTTTTATCGATGGGCCGCAAGCGAGCTTGGCCCCACGGCACGCCCCTACTGGAACTTCCACAAGTATCTCGTCGGGCCAGACGGCAGCATCCTTGCCTGGTTCCCGACGCCTGTGCCGCCGACTTCATCGGACGTGACCGCCGCGATCGAGAAGGCCCTGCCCGGATCCTGATCCTGATCCCTGGAAGCGATCAACAGCACCTTTTCAAACGAAGCGAACAACTCGCTATCAGGCGTGTACGCCCTCTTGCGGACGGCTGTCCTTCAGAAGGCGCGTCTTCCCAAGAAGAACACCCCGCTCTTTATCCCTTCTGATTATCTCCCACTCCGCGGCGTGGCTGCGTGTCTGGCTGGCTGGCTGGAAATTGTAACTTTGACATTGCCTGGCCACGTGGATTGCGTTAGGCAGTTTTAGTAATGTAATAACATTACGAATCAATTTGATACTTTCCCTCCCCCAATCAGCAGAGGATCAGATCCATGCAATCACGGTTTGGCAGGCTGGCGGGCGCATGTGCGCTCATAGCGTCGTTTCTCGTGGCAGCTCCCATCCAGGCGCAGGAAGCCAAGGACAACTCGGCTAAACACGACCATTCGCACAAGCATTCACATGATCACTCGAGTGATGCCGAGCGGCAGATTTACAAGGGTTACTTCGAGGACAGCCAGATCCAGCCGCGTCAGCTCACCGATTGGCAAGGCGAATGGCAATCCGTCTATCCATACCTTCAGGATGGAACGCTCGATCCAGTCATGGCGCACAAGGCCGAACATGGCAGCAAGTCGGCTGAAGAGTACAAAGCCTACTACGAGACGGGCTATCGCACCGATGTCGAACGGATCGTGATCGGCGCGGACAGCGTGACCTTCCAGACCGAAGCCGGCGCCTTCGAAGGGCAGTACATTGCCGATGGCTTCGAGATCCTGAACTACGAAAAAGGCAATCGCGGCGTCCGCTTCATTTTCAGGAAAACCGCAGGTGATGATAGTGCCCCGACCTTCATCCAGTTCAGCGATCACCGGATCGCACCGTCGAAGTCCGATCACTATCATCTTTACTGGGGTGAAGACCGGCAGGAAATCCTCAAGGAACTGACCAACTGGCCGACCTATTATCCGGCGGCATTGAACGGAGACGAGATCGTCCATGAAATGACGGCTCACTGAGACTGCGCATGAGCTGAAATTGACGATGGGCGCCGTCTGGTCACCAACATCGGCTCCGCGCCCATCGCTTCGTCCCGGTTTCGGGCGGCGTTTGCTGTCTGGCTGACAAAGTCATCCTCTGCCAACCAAAGCTTGAGCCACATCAACGCCTGTATTGCGGTCCGCGCCTAGGCTGCCTGACGTGATTTCCGGCAACATGGAGATGATGTATGGCCGTTTCCGACTGGAACGAATTCGTTGCACAAACCGATGAACGCATGGCCGCCGTGCGCAAAGGCATTCCGGAGGTCGCAAAAGGCTTCGGATCCCTGGCGAAAGCCGCGACTGCTCCCGGCGCGCTCGACGCAAAAACCAAGGAACTGATCGCGCTGGCCATCGGCATTACCGCGCGCTGCGACGGCTGCCTTGCCTACCACGCTCGTGCCGCAGCACGCCTCGGCGCGAACAGGGACGAGATCCTCGAAGTGATCGGCGTCTCGGTCTATATGGGCGGAGGTCCGTCCATGATCTACGGCGCTGAAGCACTGGCGGCTTTTGACGGGCTGAAGGACGACGACTGAACGATGCCTGTCCTGTGCGTTCAGGACATCCGTTCATCTCGTTTTCACTTCCCCTTCCAGGAGGGCTGTTGCAAGGGCTTCACAAGCTCTGGATTCAGCCCGTTTGCTGCGTACCAGGATGATGTCCAGCGGCTCCAGTGGCGGCAGACCTCGGTCCTGATCTACACGTTCCACTGTTGGGGGAACCGCCATCTGCACGACGGCGGCAACGGCAAGGCCCGCCTCTACAAGCGTGACCAGCGCTGAATGGCTGAAACTGGAATAGGCGGAGCGGTATCGCAGGCCGCTGCGGCCCAGCGCCGCCAGGGTCACTGTCCGAGCCTGGCTGCCAGGCTCGTAAAGGGCTACGGGGAGCGGGTCTCGCTCCAGCGCCTGACCATCGCGAGAGCTGATCCAGACCATCGGCTCCCGGCGGATCAGACGCCCTTCCGTGCCGCCCGTACGCGTAACGATCGCCAGGTCGATCTTGCCGTCATCGACCTGCGGCAGCAGTGCCGTCGACTGGGCACAGACGACATTCAGCTCCACACGTGGAAACAGACTTGCGAACCGTCGCAAAACATCCGGCAGCATGGCGGCAATGTAATCGTCCGGCGCACCGATGGTGACCGTGCCTTCCATATCGGGCCTGCGAAAGGCTTCCACCGCCTCATCATGCAGGCGCAGGATCCGTCTGGCGTAACCTTCCAGCTCCTCTCCAGCGCGCGTGAGCGCGAGGTTGCGTGTATCGCGCACAAACAACGGCTTGCCGATGCGGTCTTCCAGCCGCTGGATCTGCATGGACACGGTCGCAGGTGACTTGTGCACGCGCGTTGCCGCGCGAGAGAAGCTCATCGCGTCGACACAGGCGAGAAAGGTTCGCAGAAGAGCGTGATCGAGCTGCATTATTCTTCAACTTTTTCAACAAGTATCTTCAGATTATATCGTTTGACCAAACAATGAAAGAGGCCTCAATTTACAGTCCAGCGGCGGAAATGCGTCGATGTTGTATCAGTTTGCGGTGTGCAATCGCCGCCAGTCAGGACACGTCCCATGACCAGACAGACGGAAGGCATGATCGGCCTTATCGCGGCGCAGACCCTGCTTGGTACAATCGGACTATGTGTTCTGGAAAGCGGTGCGGACCCCGTTACCGTCGCCTTCTATCGATGCGCGATCGGAGGCCTGGCCCTGGCTCTCTACTGCTGGTATCGGGGTGATCTTGCCCGGCTTGCCAGACTATCGCCGCGCATCCTGGCCATGGCTGTTGTGAGCGGCGTTCTGATGGCAGGCAATTG
The DNA here is from genome assembly GCF_001999245.1 of Roseibium algicola. Classification (NCBI taxonomy): domain Bacteria; kingdom Pseudomonadati; phylum Pseudomonadota; class Alphaproteobacteria; order Hyphomicrobiales; family Stappiaceae; genus Roseibium; species Roseibium algicola. Next base: position 1,843,177 of record NZ_CP019630.1, read on the forward strand.
GGTGTTGTTCTTCGAAGGTATTCAGAGAACCGGCATTGCCGTTGCCACCATCACGTTCCACATCCAGCCGTTTCTCGTGGTGGTTCTGGGCGCCTTCGTCTTTCGGGAAAGGCTACAGGCGGTCACCCTCCTGTGGATCGGTCTCGCGCTGGTCGGCCTTGCACTCGCCACCGGGCTGAGCGGAATGGAACTGACGGCAGACCGGTCCTATCTCCTTGGCCTCGCCGCGACACTGGCGGCCGCATTTCTTTATGCCGGCGTGACGATCATCGCCAAGGGACTGACAGGAATTTCCGCTCCACAACTTGCCACCGTTCAGTTTGCCACCGGCACCTTGATGCTGGCAGCCTTCAGCCCGGCCGGTCCACTGACCCTATCGGCAGACCAATGGGGATGGCTGGCGATCATCGGCCTCGTTCATACAGGCGGTGTTTATGTCGTGCTCTACAAGGCCTTGCCGAAACTGACGACGCCAGTCATTGCCGTGCTGCTGTTCCTTTATCCGGCCAGTGCGGTTCTGGTGGATGCTCTTGCCTACGGCCATCTGATCAGCGCACTGCAACTTGCTGGCCTGGGGCTCATCATCCTGTCCAGCCTTGCGGTTACGCTGCGGTGGGGCGTCCGGAGACTGACCACAGCCGCCGATGCACAGCTTGTACCGCCCGCCTCCCGCTAGCGCTCGCGCATCTGTCCCGTCACGGCTCGTATTTCACATAGGCAAAGCGCCTGCTGTCCGGGGCCCAGGAGGGAACATTGAGCGTTCCCTGGCCGCCGAAGAGTGACCGCAGGATACGCGGAGTACCACCGTCGACAGACATCAGGCGAAGCTCGACCGGCCGATTGGCCGGGTGTCCCGTCGTGCCAGCCTCATAGGCAAGATAGGCAACAAACCTGCCGTCGGGCGAAGGATGCGGAAACCAGTTGACCCGCTCGTCGCTTGTCATCTGCTGCAAGTCGCTGCCGTCCAGCCTGATGCGCCAGAGCTGAACAGATCCCGATCTTTCACCGTTGAACCAGATCCACTTGCCGTCAGGCGTATAGTCCGGTCCGTCGCAATGGTCGAAGTCACGGGTGACCTGTTTTTCCGCGCCACCGTTCTGGCCAATCGTGAACACCTGGAAGGTGTCGCCGGTTTCCGGCCTTTTGCCGACGTAGGCAAGTGTCTCTCCGTCCGGTGACCAGCCGTGCCAGTAGGATGGTGTCTGCGAAGTAATCCGCCGTGGCACGCCGCCTGTTACCGGTAACGTGTAGATGCAGCTTTCCCCTGTCTCTGTCCCGTCGCTGACCGCCAGCATCGTTCCATCCGGTGACAGGCCGTGGTCATTGTTGAGGGCTTTGGCAAAGCCTGTGTCGATCTCGATCAACGCCGGATTGTCGAGCGGGAAGCGGTAGAGCCGGCCACCACCGTTGACAATCAGTGCGGCCCCGTCAGGCGTCCAGTTGGGCGCTTCCAGATGGCGGTCCGTTTCGTACAAAACGGTTTCCGTCCCGGTTTCAATATCGATCGTTGCAAGAATGCTTTTCATCATCTGCTCCAGATTTCTCCGGAGCTTGGCACGGGATAGCCCTTCGGAGAAAGGCCGGATATGGTGCCCAACAGCTGACCCGCGCTGCTGATCCAACATGCTGTTAGGCAGCAGCAGTTCGATTGGTACCCCTGAACAAGCACCTCGCTCAATCGCCAGCTGGCCCCCGGGAGGTTGCCCGCTGAACAAGATGTACATCGCATACCCTGACCTGCTGCGGCAGATCCGGGTTTTCCAGACGTTGCATCAGCAGATCGAGCGTCGCTTCACACAGGTCATGACGGCTCTGGGAGAAAGTGGTCAGGTCGTAAGCCTTCCACGCGGCTTGGGGAATGTCGTCGTAGCCGACCACCTGAATGTCCTGCGGCACGCGCAGCCCGTGGATATGGCGCAGGCCGTCAAGTACCCCCAGCGCCAGGTAGTCAGCTGTACAAAAGACGCCGTCGACCTCGCTGCGCACCCGGTGAACGAATTCCGCGGCCGCCAGTCCGCCGTCATAGGTCTGTGCGCCCCAGGCGATCCGTATCACCGGCACACCACCGTCATTGGCCGCCTGTTCGAATGCGAGCGCGCGGCCGTTGATGGAGAAGGACGAGCGTTCCGGCGTGACGACCGCCAGCTTTCGACAACCGCTTGCGATCAGGTGTTCATACGCTTTCCGGCCACCGTCCTCGAAGGCGGTCACGACCCGGTCGACCGGTGCTCCCGGGTCACGCTTGTTGACCACCACCAGAGGCACACCGTTTTCAAGACATTCGATGCAGATCTCTTCCGGTGGGGTATCGGACGTGACGATGACCCCGGCGACACTGTATTGCAGCAGGGACCCGATCAGGTCGGCTACATCCGTTGATTTTTCTCCCCGCAGCAGGATCGGCCTGAACCCGCATTCCAGCAGCCCCTTGGACAGAAGGTCTATCTGCTCCGAGCGGAACGGATTGTCGAGATCGGCGGCGACGACGCCCACCAGGTCGGACTTCTGCTTGTGCAGCGAACGGGCCAGCACGTTGACCCGATAACCGAGTTCACGCGCGGCTGCGATCACCTTGTCCCGGGTTTCCTTGGAGACGCTGGCACCGTCGGTGAAGGTTCTGGAAACAGCCGACCGTGACACGCCCGCCAGGCGAGCGACGTCGAAGGAATTGACTGTTTTCTTGTGACCAGGAGCGTCAGGCATGTTTCTTCCGTTTATATGCTTTTACCGAGCATCCGGGCGACGAGAAAGGGCTCATTCACGTTGAAGAGATCCGGCTTCAAGGCCAGCAGGCGTTTGATCTCGGAAGGGTCGTTGCCCATGTAGGCGATCATCGCCTTGCGCCCGGCCGCCCTCACCGCCTCAAAGGCTGCCGGACCGGCATTCGTCGCATTGAATTCGACTATCCCGGAACGGAAGGTGGAGAGACACGTGTCGAGGGATTCGAAATCCTCCGCCCGGACCATCAGTTTCGCTTGCGGAAAGGCATCGTGAATGGCTCGCAGTCTCCCGACATCATGAGCCCAGAAGAACACGTCTTCGGCCGCCATCATTCGCAGTACCTTGGACACCGTATGGTGCGGATCCGCCAGTTTCAGCTCGACATAGAGCTTGCCGCCCATTCGCAGTGCCGTTTCCAGAACCGCACACAGGGGCGGGATGCTTTCTCCTTCGAAAAACGGATCGAACTTGCGGCCGGCATCCAGCAATGCCAACTCCGCACCCGTCTTTTCCGCGATTGCACCACTGCCACTGGTGGTTCGGTCCAGCGTGGCGTCATGATGGACGACAAGCTGCCCGTCCGCCGTTTCCTGGACATCGATCTCGACATAGTCGAAACCTGCTGCCCAGGCAGCCTTTGCCGAAGCCAGAGTGTTTTCCGGAGCCACCTTGCAGGCCCCCCGATGGCAGACGATTTCCGGGCTTGTGACAGCCGAGCGGGCGAACCTTGCGACCATTTCCGGCTGATCCGAACAGATACCGAGGATCGGCATCTTCACCAGAGCTTCGACCACATCGACACGCTCTTCATGCCAGGTCACCACCGGCAGGCCGCGCTCTCTTGCCCTGGCGAAGAACGCTTCATCCAGCAAACGGTCCGGCCGTTGCCCCGCGCGCTCCCAGCAGGGATGGACGATTTCGGCGCCGCACTGATCGGCAATCGGAAAAGGATCCTTGCCCACCCCGACCAGAATGGACACGGGATAGGGACAGCCGCCGGCGATCAGTTCGGATGCATAGTCAGGTGTGTTTGCGCCAACGATCACCCGCTCGATCCGGTGATCCAGAAGCTCCGCGATGGCCAGCGAGGCCGCCTCGCCTTCCTTGGCATCCAGATAGATACCCGCGCCGAGACGGGCTGCAAGCCCGGCAATCTGCGAGAACAGGGGGGCTTCACGGCCAGCCTCGGCGGTCAGAGCCTGCAGCCGGGCGGCGGTCACGTCGGCAACCTTGTGGTCAAGTCCGCAGATTGCCTTGAGGTCTTCATCGTGAAAGGCAACCGGGACCCTGTCCACGGTCAGCCGAACATCGACCTCCCACATGTCCGCCCCAAGCTCATGGGCGATTTCATATGCCCGCAACGTGTTGTCGAAGGCGTAGGCACTGGCACCACGGTGGGCGATGGAAAGCGGAACGGATCTCGGTTCGCCGAGCCAGGCGCGGCCCGGCTTGAAAGCTTGCAATGCTGTTTCCATCAGAGCCTGCCGCCGTCCGGACCAAAGGCAAGAATGCGGTCTTCCGCAATGCCCCAGGTGACCTCGTCACCCAGCTTGTAATTGCCGCCATGTGGCTGGATCGACCGCAGCACGGCACCGTTTTCCAGGGTAACGTCGTAAAGCTCTTCCCGGCCCTGGATCTCGACGAAGCTGACCTTGCCGGTCACCTTCAGCGGGTGGTCCGGCTGAAAGAACTCCGGACGAATGCCGAGACGCATCGGCGCGCCGTGACCGGGCGCCGCAATACCGGACGGGATCGGCAGTTTGACCTTCGAGTTTGCCAGGCGGAAACCACCCTCTTCCGTTGCCCCGTCCAGAAACGCGATCGGCGGATTGCCGAGGAAGCCTGCGACGAAGTCCGACGAGGGGTTGTCATACATTTCCGAAGGGCTGGACAGTTGAACGATCTCGCCCTTCTTCATGATCGCGATCCGGTCGCACATGGACATGGCTTCGACCTGATCGTGTGTGACAAGTACCGCGGTAATGCCGGTTTCCTGCTGAATACGCCGGATCTCCGAGCGCATTTCCAGACGCAGTTTCGCATCGAGGTTTGCCAGAGGCTCGTCGAGCAACAGAATGTCGGGCTCACGAACCAGTGCCCGTGCCAGGGCCACGCGCTGCTGCTGACCACCGGACAGCTGCACGGGGCGGCGCGCCATCAACTCTCCGATCTGGACGAGACTGGCGATCTCCTGGACCTTGCGGTCAATATCGGCCTTGTTCTCCCGGCGCACCTTCAGCGGAAACGCGATATTCTCGTGGACGGTCATGTGCGGGTAGAGCGCATAGTTCTGGAATACGACGCCGACGTTGCGTTGCTGCGAGGGAACGGTCGTGACGTCCCTTTCGCCAAACAGAAGACGGCCACCGTCCATGCGGTGAATGCCGCACACGGCAAACAGCGTCGTGGATTTGCCGCAGCCGGAAGGCCCGAGCAGGGCCAGCATCTCGCCGCTGTCGATCGTCAGGGACATGTTGTCGATGACGGTGGTCTCACCAAATTTCTTGGTGAAGTTTTCAAGTGCGATACGCATCAGCCTTTCGTGCCTCCGCCGTAGATGTTCATGAGTTTGCGGTTGAAAACCACGTAGATGAAAATGACCGGAAGGGCGTAGAACAGCCCGATGGACTTGAAGAGGTTGAAGTCCGGCTTGCGGTCGTCCGCGATGATGTTCTGGAGATAGGTTGCCAGCACCTGCGACGCGCCACTGGGCGCCAGAACCTGCGGCAGGATGAATTCCTTCCAGGCTTCCAGGAAGGAGAACAGCGCCAGAGCAGCGATGCCGGGCTGCACCTGAGGCAGAACCAGTTTCCACCACACGGTGAAGCGGCTGGCGCCGTCGGTGATGCCCGCCATTTCGATTTCCCAGGGCACGGTGTCGTAAAAGCCCTTCATGATCCAGATGCCGAGCGGCAGCTCCAGAGCCGTCTTGACCAGGATCACGCCGATCAGCGTGTTGTAGAGGCCGCTCATCTGCAGCATCAGGAAGATGGCGATGATCAGGGTCACCGTCGGGAAGGCGTGCAGGGTCAGGACGCCGCCAAGGAAGAACTTGCGGAACGGCATGTTCAATCGGGACAGAGCGTAGCCTGCCGTCAGCGACACCATCACCACGATCAGGCTGGTGGAACCGGCAAACAGGAAGGTGTTGGCCGTGACCGGCCAGATGCTTGCCCGACCGGTTTCAGGCGTTTCGAACAGGAATTTCCAGTGTTCGAGGGTGAAGCTGTCCGGCAGGAGGGAACCTGCCGTGGTGTCGGTGAATGTGTCCACCACCAGGTAGAAATACATTAGCACCAGTGGCAGCGACAGGATGCTGAGCAGCACCAGGACAGGCCAGACGCGGAAGTTGGGTCTCATGTCCGTCTCTCCCCTATTGCTCGATACGCGGCTTGGCCACGAGTTCGTTGAAATTGAAGAGGCGCAGATAGATCAGCGATGCGGCAATACCGATGACGACCAGGACCATCGCCAGCGCAGCCCCGAGACCGTATTGCAGAACGCCGCCATAGTTGTTCAGCGCGGTGTGGAAGGTGTAGAGCGCCCACACTTCGGTTGCCTTGCCCGGTCCGCCGTCCGTCGACAGGTAGATGTAGTCGAAGGAGGTCAGCAACGAGAGCGTCTGGTAGGCGGTGGTGAACAGGATCGGCCATCTGAGTTGCGGCAGAATGATGTAGCGGATCTGCTGGAGACGATTGGCGCCATCCACTTCGCTTGCATGCAGCATGGTTTCGGGAATTGCCTTGATGGCGCTGGAAAACAGGATCATGCCGAGCGACGCCCCGACGAAACCGTTGATGAGGATAACAACCACCCAGGCATTGATGTCCGAATGCAGCATCCAGTTTCGCGGCGGCACACCGAAATTGGCCAGAAAGCTGGACAGGAAACCGGTGTCCCAGGCCATCCATTTCCACATCATCACGTAGATGACCGGCGGCAGGATGCGCGGCAGGAACCAGATCGTCCGGAAAGTGGTTGCGGCCGCGGCCGGCAGATAGAAGGTCGTCACAGCCAGGAAGAGACCGAATCCGATGTTGAAGGACAGCGTCAGCGATACGTAGATCAGCGTGTTGCCGGCCGCCCGGAGCGAAGACGGCAGCGAGGCGATCAGGCTGTAGTTTTCCGTCGTCCAGACCCAGCCGGTGTAGGCGGTCCTGGCAAGCTGGTCGGTTTCGCTTTCCGGAAGGCCGAGCCCCAGCTCGCCAATGCCCGTCATGAAGGCTTCTTCCGTTTCAAAGCGCGTGTTGAGGATCGAGCGCTTGAAGAGATCGGCGGCTTTCTTCAGATCGCGTGTCGAGCGCGGCCGTTCCTTCAGGCGCTTCAGTTCGCGCTCCAGGTCACGCCGGCCGGCAAAACTCTTGCCGGACAAGCTGGCTTCGATCTCCTGCGCGAAAGCCTTGCCATATTCGGATTCGACGGCTGCGATACCGGCCGCGTCGATCTTGTAAGTGTCCTCGGCCAGACGATCTGCCGTGGCTTCCGGAAACCCCTGGTCCTTGAGCATCCGGATCGTGCGTTCCGTAACCTCATAGGCACCGCCGGAAGAAATGCCGGTACCGGAACTCATGCTGGTGAAGGAAAACATCATTGTCAGCGCCACCGGCGCCAGAAACAGAAACACAATGATGAAGAGCGCAGGGGCCATGAACCCCAGCCCGAGCAGGTGCGCGCGTCGCATCTTGTCCCCTTGAAATGTAAGCCGGGCGGCGGACCGCCCGGCAAGGCAGATGGAGGATGGATGGCTTAGCGGACGATCAGGTCGTCGCCGAGCACGGCCGTCATTTCCGCTTCCACTTCGGCAACTGCGTCAGCCGGAGACTTCGTGCCGGTCCAGGCTGTTTCCAGACCCTTGAACATGATCTCCGAGAACTTGCCGTAGTTCGGGTTGTTCGGCTGTGCATTGGCGTGCGGCAGCAGGCGACGGGTCGCTTCGGCCGCCCAACGGTCGTTGGCGTAAAGCTCGATGTTGGATTGCTCCCGGGCGATGCCCAGGTGTGCAGACTTGATCGCGTGCAGCGTGTTGATGCGCGGTTCGGACGCGATCTTGATCAGCTGTGCGGCGATCTCGATATCGTCTTCATCATCCTGCTTGGTGAGCAGATAGGCCAGCGGATGGGTGATGGTGTTGGCCTGCCCGTTTTCATTGCCTGCCGGAATGAGCGAGAACTGGATGTTGCCGAAGAAGTCGTCCAGGCCTTCCTTGCCGGTGTAGCGGGCATAGTGCCAGGTGCCGCCGTGCCACAGGGCCGCCTTGCCGGATGCCACTTCCGCATACCACTGGTCCCACTCGGTGCCGATGTGGTTCTTGCGGGTCACCTTCGCTTCGACAGCATCCACGAAGAACTGGTAAAAATCGGTCATCGCCTGTTTGTCGAGGATCAGTTTACCGGTTTCGCTGTCCATCAGTTCGCCGCCGAAGGACTGGTAGAACTGGGCGTAGTCCGGACCGTTGGAAACGCGCGGATAAAAGCCGTAGCCTTCTTCGACGATTTCCATGTCGACGGCTTTCTTGGCGTCTTCCAGTACGTTCTGGAGCGTGTATTCGCCGGCTTCGACCTTGGCCGGAAGCGCGTCGATCTCTTCATCCGTGTAACCGATCTTCTTCATGGTTTCGCGCCAGAAGAAGAACGGACGGCTTTCGGCATCCTGCGGCAGACCGTAGACGACGCCGTTGTAGGTCGTGATATCGAGCAGGTTTTCGTAGATGTTGTTGATCGGCCAGGTGTCCATGTCGACATAATCCTCGACAGGAACGATCAGGCCGGACTGGCTCCAGGGAGCGATATCCAGGTGGCTGGTCACAACAATATTCGGGGCGCTGCCGGCTTCAGCGGCCAGGGTCACGGCCTGCTTGAATTCCTCCCAACCGGCAAAGTCACGCTTCTTTTCGACAGTGATGTTCAGGTCTTCACCAGCAATCGCATATTCGCGGGACAGGATGTCAGCTGCCATCTCGATTGCATCGAGACGGTAGACGTCGCTGTCATTGGAACCGCCTGCCCAGACGGTGATGGTGAGGTCTTTTGCCAGGGCGTCTCCGGCAAAAGCCGCGGTGGTGAGAGCCAGGACGGCAGCCGCTGTGGACTGGCGCAGTTTGGAAACGAGAATGCTCATCGTATTTCGCCTGCTGTCTGTGTTGCGACACCTCCCTCCCGGAAGTGCCATGTGGAAAGAATAAACATGTTTTGCACACGTGTGCAAAGCAGGTTCTAGCGGGCGGGTATTACGGGCATGTGACAGCGTTGCGAATTTCAGGAGCCGGACAATGCGACAACCCTGGCTTCATCTTGATCATAAAAGCCGATCACGACGGCGAGACGACAGACGGTGGGGCGCTTTACTCGGCCTTGATGATTTTTGGCTATAGCAACACCCCGAACAACAATTTTCATGACCTTCCGGCTTCTGAGAAGCCGGACCAGCGGGGAGTTGAACCCATAAAGCGCCTTGTTATCGATTTGGACGGAACCCTGACCCTGGCAGACACGTCCGACTACAGGAACGTCTCACCGAACCTGCCCCTCATCGAGAAGCTGCGGGAGTACAAGGAACAGGGCTTCGAGATCGTGATCCAGACCGCACGCAACATGCGGACTCATGAGAACAATGTCGGCAAGATCACGGCGCACACGGTGCCGATCATCATAGAGTGGCTGCAAAAGCACGACATTCCCTACGACGAGATCTTCGTCGGCAAGCCCTGGTGCGGACATGAAGGATTTTATGTAGACGACCGCGCCATCCGGCCGGACGAGTTCGTCCGCATGTCAAAATCGGAGATCGACAACCTGCTCGACAACGCACCGAAAAACTGACGTCTAAACAGGCTTCGCAGTCGGCTGCCCGCGAAGCCTGTCTATCTTCTAGCCGGCCGATTTATCGGTGTTACAGGTTCTGACCGTCCTGACCTTTCTTTCGGTAGACGGTCCAGGAAGGGCTGCTGGCAGCTTCTTCGTAGTGCTCCTGCACATAAGGCCGGTAGATTTCCCAAAGCGCTTCTCCGGACGGGTCGCCATGACCCAGGATCACGAATTCCGCATCGGAGAAGAACTCTTCTTCCGGCTGGTGGATCTCTTTGGAAAAGGTTCTGCCATTGTGGAACCAGATCGGCACCCTGGCGGGTGAAGGCTTGTTGAGAAGGGCCGGAAACGGATTGGCGAAGTTGAGTGCCAGTACCGGCCCGGCATCCGGATCTGCAGCCCCGACTTCCTGCAGCAGGCTGAAACCATCCAGCATCCTGTTGTAGTCGACGGTTACTTCCTCATCAGGCTGTTCCAGCCAGCGCGGATGCAGCACGAAGCCTGCCTGCCCGGTGTTGGCCAGCCGTTCGTCTGCCGGATACTGCCGGCTTTGCAGGAATTGCGCGACCATGGCACCGCCATCACGGGCCGGATAGATGAGGGCGATTGCAATGGTGAGGACCGACAGGATCTTCAGCGTCAGAGCCTTCGACTGTCTTTCGACGGAGACCGCCGCTGTTTCCCCCTTGCGGAAAAGTCCGGCCCACTGTGCGGCGATGATCGGAAGCATGGCATAGACCGGGCTTTCCGACAGCCAATGGTTCTGCATGAGAATGACGCAGGCCATGGCAGCGGCGACCAGGATCAGGACCACGGGCGTGAAGCGTTTGGGTTCAGCACTGTTTTCGCACAGCAGGAGATAAAGCACAGCGCTGCCGATGGCCCAGACCGCAGCCTCCCCAAGCTGGGTAATCAGCTTGATGATGCGCCAGGTTTCCTTGGCAAATCCGGAGACGGTCTTTATGTCCGCAAGGTTCGCGCTGACCTGGCCCGTCACCAGCTCTGCGGCCGCAAGCGACGCCGCAAGGCCGATCAAGACCACAACAGCATGCTTGATCGAGACGTTCCGGAACACCGTTGCCGCGACCAGCAAGCCCACGAGGGCGGCGCCGAATGTGACCTTGATCAGAAAGACGACGGCAATCGAAAAGCCCAGCAGAAAAGCCTCCGGCACACCCCTGCGTCCAGGAGGACAGCAAAAGGCCACGGTTACAACAGCTGCAAGGGCCGCCGCCCAACGGTTATAGGGGGCAAGCCAGCTCATGCTGGTCTGGGCAAAGATCATGTCCGGTTCGCGCGGTGTCACGACTGTCGCAACCGCGACCAGCAGAACGAGGCCAAGCGTGCCGAAACTCACCTGTCGCGTCAGAGTGAGAACCGCCAGAACGAAGGTTCCAAGCCCGAATATGGCACTTGCCAGGGGAACCGAAGTCGCATCCTGCGGGCGCAGCTCGACAGCGATCCGGAAAACCCAGTCATAGACCGGTCCGATCGGACTGAAATAATCGACGCTGGAGGCCTGACCATAGGCAGATTTGTTTGCCGTATCGAAGGCGGTCCAAAGGTCGTGCAGGTAACGCTCGTGATCAAAGAACAGGTGCGGCAGCGTCGCGCTGACGGCAATCAGCACACCGGCGGCCAACAGGCCAAGCAAGCCGATAAAGCCGGAGGCATAGTCCTTTCGCAAATACCAGACTGCGACAAGCACCGGAAACAGCAAGATGGCAAAGGCATAAGTCGAAAGGGCAATCATTTGGCAATCGTCCACTTTGCTGCGGAAGGCGGCGGAGAGGCAATGAACGCCTCCAGTTGCTCCGGCGTACCGAGCATTCCGACATCCTCGAACGCCAGCTGGCTGATGGAGACAGCCGCCCCATCCGCGATGATCTGGTTGTACATCGGCGCGATGTAGCGCTCGCCCTTCTCCTCGCCGCTGTTGCGGAAGAAGCGGGCATAGACGTCCCGGTAGCGGGCGACACTGTCGAACCAGTAGAGGCCGACGGTCGCATGATCGGAAATGCGTTCCTTTTCGCGAAGCTCCACCACACGTCCATCCGCATCGGTGCGTGCGAAGGACCAGCCGTTACCCGGTCCGGGAAAACACGGCACATGCCCGGCACAAACCGCCGGGTCTGCCGGCTTCATCGCACCCGGCGCCACGTAAGTGTCGATGTTGAAGATGGCGAGTGGCTGGTTTTCCGAAGCCGTGGCAACAAGTTCCAGAGCCGTTGTCGCCTGGCCGTCGGTGAGTTCGTCAAGCTCGACGATGCCGTCAACCTGAATGCCGAGCGCCTTGCAGCGGGCTATCAGGAAATCCGGCGCGTTCAATCCGCTGCGCACGGCAAAGCAGAACGACCAGCCCGCCTCGCGGTAGGCCTCCATCGAGAGCATGGACCAGTCGAACAGGGGTCGGCCGAGCGCCTCGATTTCATACTTCGGACGGTCGTAGCCCGCCTTGGTGAAACGGCTGCCCATCCCGGCCATCGTAATCGCTACTACGCCGCTCATCAGCTGGCCTTTCTCTGCCGTTTCTGTCCGCTTTCAAGCTGATCGAGGATCGAGGCCGCGATCAGCGCAAAGCCGACAAGTTTGTCGGGGTGGTCGGTGTGAAGCGGCAGCATCGACAGGAACAGTGACAGTTCGACCGCACGTACATGGGCGATGTCGAGGCCTTCCGCCTCCAGCCTGTCGCAGAAGTGCCGCTCGGCCCAATCCGCGGGAGGCGCGATCGTCCAGTCGAGTTCCAACCGCAGTTCCTTGTTCAGATAGACGCGGAACAGGCCGTTGTTGACGTAGTCATAGCAGCCCAGAATGGAGTGACTGATCTTGGCGACATCATAAAGCGGATGCATCATCGCATCATCCGCGGACAACGCTCCGCGCGGATCGATCAGCCGCATCAGCCCGATCCGCCTGTCGAACAGGACGTTGGAAAAGCACGGATCGCCGTGGGAAAACACCAGCTGATCCGTGGTTCCGACCGCCTTTCGAATGAAGGGGCGTGCCTGCTCCAGCATGTCGGGCAACCCACCGCGCGGGCCGGCTTTTTCCAGAATCTGGTTGGTCTGTCTGCCGCGCTCCGTCTCCAGGAACCCCGCCAGCCGCCTGTCCAGTTTTTCCAGGATCTGGGTTTCGGCCCGGGCCCGGTCTTTCTTTCCCGGCGTTCTTGCGTTCAGGTAGTTGAAGATCTGATCGAGCAGGACCTTGAAATCACCTTCCGTGAACGAGTGATGCACCCATTGCAACGCCGCATCCGGGATCGCCAGATGCTCCATCTGGTAGCCGGCCTTCTTGCCGTCTTCCCAGAACCCGAACGTGGGCAGCAGGAAACGTTGCAGTTCAGGCGGTGCGGCATGGAAGAAGCCGTGCTCGGCACGCATTTTTGCAATGTCGGTGGACTGCTTGTGAAAGACGCTGTCTTCCGAACGGGCGGAATTGAAATGCCGAAGTTCCGTCGCACCGGACAGAAACAGCATCAGGTTGCGCGGCTCGCGGATATCGATGAAGCGGGCGTGATCCGTGATGATCTCGGTACGATCGCGCAACGACAGCAGCAGGAGACGGCGGGCCTCAGGCGTTTCCGCGCATAGAAGCGACGCGGCTTCGGCATGGAACAGAACGGCGACGGCCTCATCGTCGATGACCGGGCTGGCGAGCATGGTCTTCAAGGCGTATCCGGCCTTGCGCACCAGCACCGAAAAGCCTTCCGGATCGAGCGGCGGCAGACAGAGCGGCACGCGCAGATAGATTGCCGCGTCGCCCCGGTCGCGGATGCGGTCTGCAAGCTCGACACCGCTTTCAGGCGACATCAGGTGTTCCACCGTTTCCGCGCCGGCCTCCAGGGACATGGCCGTCAGTTCTTTCGCCAGTGTCTGGCGGCGGCGCATGATGTCGGAGAACCGGACTTCGCCAAGCGCGGCCCGCACGCTTTCTGCCGGCGGATCCCGGTCGTCTAGGATTACGGAAAGTGCTTTCGTCATAAGGCACCGGTCCTGTTCTGGGCACGTAGCGGTTCGTTGCGCACTCGCGGAAGGTAGATCCACATGGCAAGCGGCCAGACCAGCGCAAGGGACAGAAGACACAGGCTGCTCCAGGCGCCGATGGCGCCCTGGAAACTGGCAACCGGCCCCTCGAACACCCGCTCGGCCAGAAGCACGATCCCGCTGGTTTCGACAAAATTGGCGGAGGTGTATGCCAGCACAGTCGCCGCCAGGGCTTCCAGGCCCCAGATGACCATGGACATGACCAGCAGCACCGGTCCCTGTACGCGGAAAAGATCGGCCCCGCGTGTCGTGATCTGACGCAATCCGTCCAGCTGACCCAGGTGCCGCAGGGAATTCGGATTCCGGTGGTTCAGAACCACATAATGTTGCACGGCCCGCAGGATGCCGGGGCCAAGCACGAAGACGACAAGGCCCGCCAGCACTGCAAGGCTGGTGACGGCCAGAAGGACCATCGGCCCGGTGGCCAGCGGACCGTGGTAGGCATAAACGACGACGAGCAGGACGAAGATCATCAACCCGTCGAAAAACCGCTCCAGAAGGATGATGATCAGCGCGCCGGGAAAGCTTTTGCCCAGATACCAGAGCTGGTGCAGCCTCAGGATCTCGCCAAGCTTGAACGGAATGACGAGTGCACCCGGGCTGGTCACCAGATGCAGCAGCGCGCTGGAGCGCCCGGAAATGCCGAGCAGCCGCGAGGCCATGATCGCAAGACGAACAGCCCGCACACAATGCGAGCCGAGATAGATGCCGCCTGCAACAAAGAGCGCCTGCCACGGCTTGCCCGCAAGCTCACCCAGCCCCTGCTCGGCCAGCCACCAGATTGCGAGACCGAACGGCAGGAACAGGACCGCGTAATGCAGAGCTAGGCCGGCCGGCAACCTGGCCTGCCGCAAGCGTGAGGATGTCCGCACAGACCTCACCTCAGGCAATCCGTGTCGAGGGATAGGCGGCGCGCGGTGTCTGCCGGTGATCGGTCGCAAAGAAAGCGGCCGGCTTGAACAGACGGAAGCTGACAATGCGCAGAAGCTGGAAACCCATCTTGCTCAGCTTGGCATTGGATATCTGGTCGTCTTCACGCCAGGTGAGCGGAAAGAACCCCAGCCGGAACCGGTTCCGGACAACCCCCAGGATCAGGTAATAGTTGAACGTCAGGTCGTCGGCGTATTTCAGGTGAAAGCCGGACTTGAAGGCCTCTACCTTGAACAGGTTCAGTCCGGAGCCGAGGTCGAAGAGACGCTGGCCGCTGATTGCCGAAAAGATCAGGTTGAAGGTGTGGTTGGCCGCTGTGCGCAGCAAGGAATAGCCCTCCAGCTTGGAGCCTTTCATGAAGCGCGCACCCATCAGGAAATCGAGATCCTTGTGACGGCCGGCCGCGATATGCGGCACGAGATCGGCAATCGCGCCCTGATCGTCACCATGCAGCACCACAAGATAGTCGTAGCCGTTCACCATCGCGAAATTGATCGCGACCTTGTGCGAACCGCCGAGACCGTAATTGTCGTCGTTGTGCAGCAAGGCCGTTTCGGCGTATCCGAGTTTCGCCAACCCCGCCTGCGCCGCCTCGCGCGTGCCGTCCGTCGACCGGTTGTCGACACACAGGACACCATCAACGACAGCCTGAACTTCCGGTGCCTCCAGTTGCTTCAGCACACGCGGGATCTGCGCTTCGCAATTGTAGCAGGGAATGAAAACGAGAACCCGGCCGGTCATGAAGGCCACCTCAATCTGACTTGCGGTGTTCGAGCAGAAACCGCATGAAAAAGAAATTCGCGACAAGGGTGAAAGGCGTGACCAGCATCTTGGCCGTGACCCCGCACAAGGTCACTGGCTTCAGTCCCAGACCGGCAACGAAGGCAGTGCCGTCAACTGTGACCAGCAACGACATCAAAGCCCAGCTCAACCCGGCCGTCAGAGCCGAGGCGGCGGTCACCGCGACAAGCTGCCAGATCCAGTAGAGCGCCAGGAGCACTGTCGTCGACCTGTTGCCGGCCTTCTCGAAGATGTGCTTGCCGGCAACGAAGAAAACGAAGGTCACGCCGCAGAAGGCACCGATAAAGTTTGCCCAGAACACGGGCAGGCCACTTTGCGTGAGCGTTGCCATGGTCAGGAAATCCAGGCACCAGCCTATGCCGGAGATCAGGGCAAATCCCGAGAAGCGCTTTGCGATCGCATTGTAACGGTTCAAGGAAGACGACCCTGACTTTTGTTTGCCGTCGCGTTCCACGACGGTAGATGCGCTCCCGGCGTCCTTCATGAAACCACCGTCAGCAACCGCTGGAAAGACGGTCGATCCATATGCTGAAATTGCGCTCGGCCGGCATCGGAAAAACCTGTTCACATCCTGAAAACAAAGAAGCCGTTTCCGTCGAACTGTCTGACCGAAACGACCTTATCTCATGCCGGGAAACACTAGCGGTGAATTGTTTCAATGCCGTTAATCGGCGAATCTGACAATGGGTCTGGATAGGTGGAAGGTGTCCGTGCCAACGCCCGCTGGGACGCGATGCAAGGGTTCGGGGACAGCTTCCCGGTGGCAGCAGAACAGTCAATCGGCGATCGCTCGCGGCAAAGACAAACCGCACACGGCCCACTGCCTGGTCGGCTCAAAATGCAAATTCTTCGAAGAAAGACTGGAATGGTGGAGCCAAGGGGAATCGAACCCCTGACCTCTACAATGCCATTGTAGCGCTCTCCCAACTGAGCTATGGCCCCAAGTTCCATATGAGAGCCGGTTTGGGTGCCGGCGTCGATGGAGGCGGGTTATAGTCACACCTCCACACAAGATCAAGCAGAAAATATCAGGATCTTTTCTGCCGCTTGTGGAAAAGCCCGGACAGACTGAAAAGCCTGTCCGGACAATAGTTTAGCGATCCGTATCTTCGTCGATTTCGACGCGGATGCCCGGGACGGATTCTTCGTCTTCATCCTCATCGTCGATAAAGACGTCGTCGTCGTCGTCACTATTTTCGTCGTCGTCGAGATCGACGTCCGTATCTTCCAGATCCGGCACATCGTCGTCGCCGCCTTCCGCTTCCGCATCGGCCTCTTCCAAGGTCACGATTTCCGGAGCTGCGACGTCGTCTTCTTCTTCATCGTCTTCCGGCGTCTCTTCGACCTTCGCAGCCTTCGCGGCACGGGAGGTCATGACCGCCTCGAACACCGTGCCGCATTTCGGGCAGGTGACCGGGTTCCGGTTGAGATCGTAGTATTTGGCGCCGCAGCTCGGGCAGAGCCGCTTTGTGCCAAGTTCAGGTTTTGCCACTGTGCTCACCCTTCTTCGTTATGCAATCGACTTGAATTCGTGGGCCGCCCCATAGCCTCAAGCCGTTCCGGTGTCAAAGGCAAATCAATCGAAAAACATTCTTCGGATTATTGTTCTGCACGTTGTGACTCAAATTTCAAGCACCTGACCGCGTTACCCACACGCCCTGCAGACCGGCACACGTTTGAATCTGCTTGTCGTTCTGCCAATGCCGGGAAATTTTGCGAAGTTCGGATTCGGGTGGTCTGAACGGATGACGCAGGCGCATCCACATGATAGGACGTGTCACCTTTTGACAACCGATCCAATTTGCGGACATTGAAAATGTCACACGATTCTGCGCCCAAGCCTCTGACTTCCAGCCTGGGCAGCCCCTTGACCGGCACGATCCGCGTGCCCGGCGACAAGTCCATCT
This sequence comes from Roseibium algicola, assembly GCF_001999245.1. Classification (NCBI taxonomy): domain Bacteria; kingdom Pseudomonadati; phylum Pseudomonadota; class Alphaproteobacteria; order Hyphomicrobiales; family Stappiaceae; genus Roseibium; species Roseibium algicola. The sequence goes on from NZ_CP019630.1 coordinate 1,860,382, forward strand.
CCCACAGATCCCTGATGTTCGGCGCGCTTGCCGTCGGCCGCACCACCGTGAAGGGTCTGCTTGAATCGGAAGACGTGCTGGCCACGGCTGACGCCATGCGTGCTGTCGGCGCAACCATCACCAAGCTCGAAGACGGCAGCTATACCGTCGACGGGATCGGCCTCGGCAGCCTGCTTGAGCCGGAGCATGTCATCGACTTCGGCAATGCCGGCACCGGCGTGCGCCTGACGATGGGCATCTTCGGAAGCCACAACATCGCCGCTACATTTGTCGGCGACGCTTCCCTTTCCAAACGACCGATGGGCCGTGTGCTCAATCCGCTGCGCGACATGGGTACCAACGTGATTGCCCGCGACGGCGACCGTCTGCCGGCGTCCATCCGCGGCCCGGAGCAGGCACTGCCGATCACCTACCGGGTGCCCATGCCTTCGGCGCAGGTCAAATCGGCCGTTCTGCTGGCCGGCCTCAATGCCGCTGGCGAAACCACCGTCATCGAACCGATCCCGACACGCGACCACACGGAAAAGATGCTGAAGGGTTTCGGCGCCGACATTTCCGTAACAGTGAACGAGGCCGGCGAGCGCGTGATCAAGCTGCAGGGCCAGCCTGAACTGAAGCCGCAGGACATTGACGTGCCTGGCGATCCCTCCTCCGCGGGCTTCCCTCTGGTGGCGGCATTGATCGTGCCGGGTTCGGACGTCGTCATCGAAAACGTTCTCCTGAACGAGCACCGCACCGGTCTCATCACCACCCTGATTGAAATGGGCGGCGACATCTCGATCGTCAATCGCCGCGAGACGGGCGGCGAGGAAGTGGGCGATCTGCATGTGAAGGCCAGCAAGCTGAAGGGTATCACTGTTCCGGCCGACCGGGCGCCGTCGATGATCGACGAATATCCGGTGCTGGCCATTGCTGCCGCATTTGCCGAAGGCGATACGTTCATGCCGGGGCTCGAGGAGCTGCGCGTGAAGGAATCCGACCGCCTGGCCGCTGTTGCCCGCGGGCTGGAAGCCAACGGCATCCCTTGTGTTGAAACCGCGGACACGCTGACCGTGACCGGTGGTGCCGATGCGATCGGTGGCGGCACGGTGGTGACCCATCTCGACCACCGCATCGCCATGTCCTTCCTGGTGCTGGGCATGGCTGCCCACAAGCCGGTGACGGTTGACGACGGCGCTGTGATCGCGACCAGCTTTCCGACCTTCACCGGTCTCTTCGACGGCCTTGGCGCTAAGATTTCCGCAAACACCAGCGAGGCCGCATGATCATCGCAATCGACGGACCGGCGGCTTCCGGCAAGGGGACCCTCTCCCGCCGGCTGGCAGATCATTTCGGACTGCGGCACCTGGACACCGGGCTGACCTATCGCGCGGTTGCGGCCGCGCTTCTGGCCAATGGCCTGCCGCTTGGCGACGAAGGTGTTGCCATCGAGATTGCCCATAATCTCGATCTGGCCCAGATGGACAAGTCTGTCCTGTCGGCTCACGAGATCGGCGAAGCGGCGTCACGCATCGCGGTTCTCGGCGGCCTTCGCGACGAATTGGTGAAGCTGCAGCGGCGTTTCGCCCAGACGCCTCCTGGCGCCGTTCTCGACGGTCGCGACATCGGCACGGTGGTGTGCCCCGATGCAACAGTGAAGCTGTTCGTGACCGCCTCTCCCGAGGCCCGCGCAAAGCGCCGGACCGACGAGATGGTCTCCAAGGGGCAGGACGCGCAATATGCCGCCGTTCTGGAGGATCTCAAGCGTCGGGACGAGCGCGATTCCAAGCGAACCGTGGCTCCAATGCGCCAGGCGGACGATGCGGTCTTGCTTGATACGACAGAAATGGATATAGAGACCGCGTTCCAGGCGGCTGTGGATATCATCTCCCGCGCCAGGGGTGCCTGATAAGGACAAGGGGTTCACCACCGGTGCGCCCCTGTTTGTGCATCCGGAACGCATGTGGCCTCGGGCCATCAGTTCTTTACGGAACGACCAGAGAATTTCGGCAGGGCGCCTTTTCCGGCGACCTGTGACGAGACCGGATTTTCCGCCTCTCGCCCCGCCGGCCCGCTTTCGATAGCGGCAGGATCAGCGGAAACCGCGATCCCGGGAGAAGGACAGATCCGGAGTGCAACACCAACCCGCCGGCGGCGCGCCTGAAGGCGCCAGGAGCATATATGTCTGATTACAATCCCTCCATGGAGGATTTCTCCGCTCTTCTCGAAGAGTCCTTCGTTCAGAACGACCTGTATGAAGGTGCCGTCGTAAAGGGCACCGTCGTCGCGATCGAAAAAGACCTGGCAGTCATCGACGTCGGTCTGAAGGTCGAAGGCCGCGTGCCGCTGAAGGAATTCGGCGCAAAAGGCCGTGACGGCGAAATGAAGGTCGGCGACGAAGTCGAGGTTTACCTGGAGCGCGTTGAAAACGCTCTTGGCGAAGCTGTTCTGTCGCGCGAAAAAGCTCGCCGCGAAGAAAGCTGGGTCCGCCTGGAAGTTGCTTTCGAAGCAAACGAAAAGGTCAACGGCCAGATCTTCAACCAGGTCAAGGGTGGTTTCACCGTCGATCTGGATGGCGCAGTTGCCTTCCTGCCGCGTTCGCAGGTCGATATCCGTCCGGTTCGCGACGTGACCCCGCTGATGCACACCCCGCAGCCGTTCCAGATCCTGAAGATGGACAAGCGCCGCGGCAACATCGTCGTGTCTCGCCGTGTCGTTCTGGAAGAAACCCGCGCCGAACAGCGTTCGGAACTGGTCCAGAGCCTGGAAGAAGGTCATACCGTGGAAGGTGTGGTCAAGAACATCACCGATTACGGTGCGTTCGTCGACCTCGGCGGTATCGATGGCCTGCTGCACGTCACCGACATCGCGTGGCGCCGCATCAACCATCCGTCGGAAGTTCTCACCATCGGCCAGACCGTCAAGGTGCAGATCATCCGCGTCAACCAGGACACGCATCGCATCAGCCTCGGCATGAAGCAGCTTGAAACCGATCCGTGGGATGGCATCGAAGCCAAGTACCCGATCGAAGCCAAGTTCACTGGCCGCGTGACCAACATCACCGACTACGGCGCATTCGTGGAACTGGAGCCGGGCATCGAAGGCCTGATCCACGTTTCCGAAATGTCCTGGACCAAGAAGAACGTCCATCCGGGCAAGATCGTTTCCACTTCTCAGGAAGTCGAAGTGATGATCCTGGAAGTCGACCCGGTCAAGCGCCGCATCTCCCTGGGCCTCAAGCAGACCCTGCAGAACCCGTGGGATGCATTTGCCGAGCAGTTCCCGATCGGCACCGAAGTCGAAGGCGAAGTCAAGAACAAGACCGAATTCGGCCTGTTCATCGGCCTCGACGGCGACGTGGACGGCATGGTTCACCTCTCCGACCTCGACTGGAACCGCCCGGGCGAGCAGGTTATCGAAGAGTTCAAGAAGGGCGACATGGTCAAGGCCGTCGTTCTGGATGTTGACGTCGACAAGGAGCGTATCTCCCTCGGCATCAAGCAGCTTTCCGGCGATCCGATGGAATCGGGTGCAGCTGGCGAACTGCGCAAGAACTCCGTCGTGACCTGTGAAGTCATCGAAATCAAAGACGGCGGCCTGGACGTCAAGATCGCAGACAGCGACCTGACTGCCTTCATCCGTCGCGCCGACCTGTCCCGCGATCGCGAGGAACAGCGTCCGGAGCGTTACTCCGTCGGCGACAAGTTCGATGCCCGCATCACCCAGTTCGACAAGAAGACCCGTCGGGTCACCGTGTCGATCAAGGCTCTCGAGATCGCAGAAGAGAAGGAAGCTGTCGCTCAGTACGGCTCTTCCGACAGCGGTGCGTCCCTCGGCGACATCCTCGGTGCAGCTCTGAAGCAGCAGTCCGAAGACTAAGATTTTCGTCTCTCTCACGAGAGTTGAAAGCGAAAAGCCCGGCAACAATGCCGGGCTTTTTTGTTTCTGCGTTGCGAGGGGGTTAGTGTAGGTAACGCGCCCTCCAACTTACGCCCCAAATGGGGAATGCGGCCAACTCCACCGTGCACTAGCTTCCGGCCATGCAATCACCCGGAGCAAGAGCATGTTCGACTGGTATGACCTGCGTAATTTCCTGGAAGACAATCTGATCGTCAGCATATTCGTCGGCATTGCCTTCGCAATTGCCATTGTCTGGGCGGTGGTCGTGTTCGTCCAGGCCCGCGGCGGCGGGTTCAAGGCTGTTTCAGCCAGCCTCTTTGCGACAATCGTTTCCCTGTTCTATCTCGTGATGGCCTTCGCTCTGGGCTCGTTTGCCGAGCCTCTGGTCATCATGCCCTATTTCGCCGTTCTCGCCGCGCTCAAGTCCATGGCCGTCGCCTGGCGTATCGGCGCACGCTGATACCAGGTTCCAGACGGGTGACGTCAATCCGGCCTGGCGCGTTACGCCTGTGCTGGGCAACGCAGACTTAGCGCCGCTCTTTCAGAATGCCCTGGAAATAGCCCGACAATGCTTCATGGGCATCCAGCGGCAATACCTCGGCGACGTATTGATCGGGCCGGACGATGACCAAACAGCCTTTATCCCGGTCAATGCCGCGCATTTCGAAAATGTCGTTGCCGCTTTTGAGATCCGGGCAGAACATCTTTTCATAGTCCCTCAGCCCGTAGCGGCCTTTTGCCGGTAGCAGCAGTGACGGCATGCGTTCAAGGGTCAGATCGCGATGGTTTTGCTGGAAGACTGCGCGAAGATCGATAACCGCATCGATATCTTCACCCGCTGCCGTATGACGCAAAACCGGTGAGCTCTGATCGTCTTGCAGAAAGTTGCAAAGACGATGGATAGCCGACGTTTCCGCTGCCGGGTCGCCTTTATCGGCAAAGACGAAGATCCGCCAGCGACCGTCCGCCTTTACGACATGGCCGAGCTGTACCGGCTTGGCGTCGGCAAGACGAACGACAGGGGCGGAATGAAACCGCATGCCGATCTGGAAACCTTCCGCCAATTGCTGATGCGCACCGTCACCCGTCAACAGGGACGGGAGATAGCGCGAGGCTGTCCCAGCGGTATACCGGCCATGCTGCACAAAGTATTTCTGAACTTCAGCCGGCTCGACGCCATCGGGATTGCTTTCCGATTTCACCGGCGCACTGACAAGCTTCGCCCATTCCCGGTCGAAATCGATCAGGTTCTGCGCAATTGCCTGGCGTTCGGCCGAATAGCTGGCAAGCAAGTCCGGTTCGCTCAGTCCCTTCAGTACGTGGGCGAGTTTCCAGCCAAGATTGAACGTGTCCTGCATGGAGACGTTCATGCCCTGCCCGGCCTTAGGACTGTGCGTGTGGCAGGCATCACCTGCAATAAAAACGTGAGGCAAGCGGCCCGGAGCACCTTCTGCCGGAACATCATCGAACTTGTCGCAAAGCCGCTGACCGATTTCGTAGACCGACCACCAGGCGACTTCCTTCACGTCGAGAGAGTAGGGATGAAGGATGCGTCCGGCTGCGGCGATCAGATGATCGACCGTAATGTTCCGGTTCGCGACCCGCTCGTCCGGCCGCAGCTTGTCGAGTTCGACATAGATGCGGACCAGATATCCGCCTTCACGCGGAATGATCAGGATGCTGCCTTCGCTGGCCGACTGCACCAACGCCTTGAAGCGGATATCCGGGAAGTCCGTCACGGCAAGAACGTCCATCACGCCCCAGGCCTGATTGGCACTATCGCCCTTCAACTCGCGGCCCAGCGCCCTGCGCACGGAACTGCGGGCGCCGTCGCAACCGACCACGTATCTTGCGCGTACGGTTTCCGTTTCACCTTCGTGTCCGGGGTCCATCCGTTCCAGCTGAACCGTAACCGGCCTCTCCTGCCCTGCTTCGACCGCCATTTCCAGATCGACCAGCCGGCGGAAGTAGTTAGGCTCCAACCTGTTTGGCGAATTGCGCATGATCTCGAGATAGAAGTCGTGAACGCGCGCCTGGTTCAAAATGACATGCGGAAACTCGGACAGACCGTCCTCGACATCCTGAACCCTGCCGCTGCGGGCGATCGTGTCCGGAGTCGCTGGGTCCGGTTTCCAGAAAGTGGTCTCGTTGACCCAGTAAGCTTCCTTTTCCAGTCGCTCGGCAAAGCCGAACGCCTCGAACATTTCCATTGTCCGACAGGCGACACCATCCGCCTGGCCAAGCTTCAGGGGGCCGGCTTTCTGCTCCACGATACGGGTTCGGATGTCCGGGAAAGCCGCAAGTTGAGCGGCAAGTGTCAGGCCCGCGGGACCGCAACCGACAATGAGGACATCGACTTCTTCCGGCAGGCTGACTGTGTTGGCCAGGGCAGTGGCGTCGGCATTAGGTTCATGAATGACCGGATCACCGGTCTTGAAGCCGTCGAGATGAAATTGCATGAGACCGTCTCCTCCGCCACTTTCCGGCAGTTTGGCAACCGGCCCTCCTTCTTGGGAAAGGCCGGCGCCAGCATGATGGGGCCACGCGAAAGCTGCCGGTGTTCAAGCCCGGACTTCCTTGCCGCATTGCGGGTCTTTCGCGTTTGACAATTCCGCCGCGATGTCCAAACAAACATCGACAACGGATTAATTAGAAAGCATACTGATTATCAGCATGCTGTCAAATATAATCAGCATACTTCCTTTTTTGACTCCCTGGAGGCGGCGATGCGAAACCTTGAACAGATGCCCGGACACCTGATCCGCCGTTTGCAGCAGATCGCAGTGGCGGTGTTTCATACGGAAGTGGATGCCGTCGGATTCGACATGACGCCGGTGCAATTCGCAGCGCTGGTCCGGGTGGCGGAAAACCCGGGCATCGACCAGATAACGCTGGCAGGCCTGATTGCCTATGACAGGACCACGATCGCCGGCGTTGTCGACCGGCTGGTGCAGAAGGGCTTCCTGTCACGCGCCGTGAGCGAAAAGGACAGGCGCGCAAAGGTGCTTCACATGACGGACGCCGGAACCGATGCGCTGTCGCGGCTTAGCCCTGCGGTGGAAAAGGCGCAACAGGTGATGCTCAGCGGGCTCGACCGCCAAGAGGCTGACGATTTCATGCGTCTCTTGCAAAAGGCAACAGAGGCGGTCAACGACCTCAGCCGCGCACCACTGCGTTCCGGTTCCAAGGCTGCGGAAAAAGACTGACTGGCCTGCGAAGGTTCAGCATCAAGACCGCAACAAGCGGTGACTATTTCCCTGCCCAGAAATCCGCCTGCAGGCCGGCCGCTTCCTCTTCCAGAAGCGGACCGACAACCTCCACCTTGCGTTGCCCCGCCGCAAACACCGTCCTGCAGGGCAGGTCGAGTGTCGGATTTTCCTCGTGATCGCCCGTCTGTTCCTTCAGGGACTTTTCGGTCTGGCCAAAGACGACCCGACCAATGCCCGCCCAGTAGACAGCGCCGGAGCACATGGCGCACGGCTCTGCCGATGTGTACATGGTGCAGCTTTCCAGAAAATCCGGGCGCCAGCGCTTGCTTGCCCGTGTCGCCAGCAGCCTTTCGGCGTGGGCGGTCATGTCCTGCCCTTCAGCGGAATAACCGTTACCCTGCTCCATCAGAACCTCTCCGTCCGGACCTGCCAGCAGGCAGCCAAATGGATGATCGCCCGTTTCCCGCGCCTGTCGCGCGATTTCGAATGCCCGGCGCAACAGCGCGATATCTTTGTCGTCATGAGTATCAGTCACGCAAGGCTCCTTTGATTTCTTCCCCCTGAAGGGAGCATGAACACGCGCACCCCGCAAGACTTTGCAAACAGTCAGTCACGTTGAACAGAAACACATCAAAAGACTGGCGATTTAAAAGGCAACTGCTGAAATATTGGCCTCTTGATCACTATTCTCGCGGTTTCATCTTGAGGCTTTCTTGACAAAAATCGCGCACCGGTTTCCCGTAGAGGTCGAGTAGAAGCGGTGGAGCCCAACGGTTCCGACATTGCTCATCTTTCAGTTGATCGACGATGCCCGGCACGAACGCGCCCGCATCCAAGACCAGGAGATGAGAATGCCGGCCGAAGACAACAAAACGCTCCCGCCACTCGAAAACCTTCCAGAGAAAGTACAGCGAAAGGGTGTGCCGATGCGCATGTTTGACGGTAAGTCGTTGGTTGTTGCCATGGCAGCAATGGTTGGGTCGTTTCCGGCGGCTGCGGCCGATCTCGTGACCTATCAGCTTGACTGGTTGCCCGGCGGTGACAAGGCGCCGATCTATGTCTGCATTCAGGAAGGCTTCTGCGAAGAAGCCGGTCTCGAGATCAAGATCGAACCGGGGCGCGGGTCTTCCGAGGCCATCACCAAGATCGCTACGGGCGCATCGGACATCGGTTCCGCGGGCATGGGTGCCCTGATGGCAGCCAAGGCGACCGAAGGCGTACCGGTGACCGCGGTCATGACCATCTTCAACATGGGACCGCACGCTTTCTACACCACCAAGGACAGCGGCATCGCCTCGATCAAGGATGTCAAAGGCAAGAAGATCGCGACCTCGCCTTTCACCTCTTCCAACGTGTTCCTGCCGCTGGTTCTGGCCGACAACGGATTGTCGGAAGAAGATATCACCCTGACCAAATCCGACCCCGGCGCTTTGGGGCCGCTGCTGATGACGGGCCAGTCGGACGCGATCATCGCCTGGCTGACCGACGTCTCGCGCTATTCCGGCCAGGCGGCGGAGGCCGGCAAGGAACTGGTCGTGTTGCCCTGGGCTGATGCAGGTCTTGAGCTTTATTCCGCATCGCTAGTTGCGGGTGACAAGTTCCTTGAGGAGCGCCCGGACGTCGCCAAGCGCTTCGTTGCGGCCTTCAAGAAGTCCCTCGAATTTGCCTATGAAAACCCGGACAAGGCAGCCGCGGCAGTTTCCGCACAGGTGCCGGAGCTTTCGGCGGAAGACGTCAAGGGAAGCTGGCTGGATGCGTCCAAGCTTGCCTTCAACGATGTCACTGAAAAATTCCCGCTCGGCACAATCGATGCCGACAGGCTGGCGGCAACTTGGACCCGCGTTGCCGCGGCGCAGGATCTGGACCCGGCATCCCTGAAACCTGAAGACGCTGTCAACCGCTCGTTCCTGCCGGCAGCGGAGTAACCCTCAAGTGGCACTCACCAACAACGCGATCAGCTTTTCCTCGGTCGGTCAGACGTTTCTGACCGGCTCGGGATCCGTCACCGCCCTGGACGGGGTCACCGTGACCATTGCTCAGCATGAGTTTGTAGCGGTGCTCGGCCCATCCGGATGCGGAAAATCGACCTTGCTGAGGCTGACCGCCGGACTGATGAAACCTTCAAAGGGAACGGTGAGTGTCTTCGGCAAAGAGGTGACGATGCCGAGGGACGATGTCGGCATCGTCTTCCAGAAGCCGACATTGCTTCCCTGGGCCAATGTAGAGGACAACGTCGTCTTTCCGGTTCGCCACAAATACGGACGGGTGACGACGAAGGACCGCGAACAGGCCCGCACCATCATCGAGACCGTCGGCCTGAAAGGATTTGAAAAGCGGCTGCCGTCGGAGCTTTCCGGCGGCATGCAGCAACGGGTCGGCATTGCCCGGGCTCTGTTTCTCAATCCGGACATTCTTCTGATGGACGAACCGTTTTCAGCGCTTGATGCACTGACCCGCGATGCCATGGGCTTTGAACTTCTTCGGTTGTGGCAGGCAAGCCCGAAGACAGTCCTTTTCATCACCCACTCGATTCCGGAAGCCGCGCTGCTGGCCGACAGGATCCTTGTGCTCAGCGAGCGCCCCGGTCGCATCATCGCGGACCTGCAGGTGCCGACCGCCCGTCCAAGAGACGAAAGCGCGCTGAGAACGCCGGAGATGCAGGACTTCTCGGCCGAACTCCGCTCGCTGCTGATCAGAAAGGAGGCCGCCTGATGACTGTCAGCGAAACACAGGACACCGCCGCGGCGCAGACCACCCCAAAGCCCGAGCGTCTGGAACAGCCGTTGCCGGTTTCCGAAAAGCTGCTCCGGATGCCTGTCGTACTTCCCTTGATCACCTTTTTCCTGATCCTGGTCATCTGGGAAGCCGGGACACGGCTGTTTTCCGTTCCCTCTTTCGTGCTGCCCGCCCCTTCCCGCATTCTGGGCGGATTTGAGAGCGTTACAGCCGGACGCTGGATGGAGCATATCTGGGCAACACTTCGGGTCGCCCTCATCGGCTATGCCGTTTCGTTTGTCATCTCGCTTCCGATTGCCGTCGGCCTGGCAAAGTCGCGTCTGCTTTCGGGGGCGTTCTATCCCTTGCTCGTGGTCATCCAGTCTGTCCCGGTCGTCGCCGTCGCACCGATCATCATCGTGGTGCTGGGCACCGGTGATGCTCCACGCGTCGTCATCACCTTCATGATCTCGTTCTTTCCGCTGGTCGTTTCCATGACGACAGGTCTGGCCGCCACGCCGCCTGAACTGATCGAATTGTCCAGGTCGCTGCGCGCACCGTCCTTCCGGGAGATCACCCAGATCCGCCTGCCCTATGCGACGCCTTACATCTTCTCGGGCATGAAGATTTCGATCACGCTTTCGGTCATCGGCGCTGTCGTGTCCGAATTCGTCGCCGCCGAAAAAGGCATCGGCTACTTCATCCAGTTCTCCACGTCGATGTTCAAACTGCCCCAGGCCTGGGCCGGACTGGTCATCCTCGTGATCATGTCGCTGGTCCTGTTCCAGCTGGTCAGCCTCGCACAGCGGATCTTCTTTCCCTGGTCACTGCCGAAGGGACAGAAATGACGAGCTTCCTGATCAACAACATTGACTACGGCCTCACCGGAACCCGGGAGGGAGAGCGCCTCAGCGGTGCAATCCGCGTTCACGACGGCAGGATTGCGGAAATCGGCCACCTGCAGCCCCTGGAAGGCGAACGGATTGTCGATGCAAGCGGATGCGTGGTCACACCGGGTCTGGTGAACACCCATCACCATCTATTCCAGTCTGTCCTGAAGGCCGTGCCGGAAGGCATGAATGCGCCACTTGACGACTGGCTCATGAACGTTCCCTACAGCTACTGGCCGCTGATCGACGAGGAAACCCTTCGCGTATCGGCCAGGATCGGACTGGCAGAACTGCTTCTCACCGGAACGACAACGGTCTGCGATCATCACTACGTCTATTCCGACCACTATGACTACGATCCGGCGGACGTGCTTTTTGAAGAGGCGGAAGCGCTTGGCATCCGTTTCGTCCTGGCCCGGGGTGGTGGAACGAAAGGCCGGTCTTTTCCCGATCCGAGCCTGCCGCCGTCACCAAGCGAGCCACTGGACAAATTCCTGGCAAGCATCGAGCGGACTGCAAACCGCTGGCATGACCCCTCCCCAGGTTCCAGCAGGCGGGTTGCCGTCGCACCGACCACGCCGACGTTCAATGTCGATGCGGGTGAGCTTGCCGACATCGCCCGCTTTGCCCGCGGCAAGGGCCTGCGCCTTCATACGCATCTTTCGGAAAACCGGACCTACGTGGACTTCACCCTGGCGAAATACGGCAAGCGACCGGTTGATTGGCTTGCCGAGCAGCAGTGGCTCGGGCCGGATGTCTGGTTTGCCCATCTGGTGGAATGCGACCGGGACGAGGTGCGCATGCTCGCAGAAACCGGAACCGGGATGGCGCACTGTCCGCAAGCAAATGCAAGGCTTGGCTCAGGCATTGCTCCAGCTGACGCCCTTCACGACCTCGGCGGCCGAGTTTCGCTGGCGGTAGATGGTGCAGGCGCGAACGAGGCCGCCGACATGGGCGCTGCCCTCTACAGCGCCTTCGCGCTGCACCGAGCGACAAAGGGCGTGCAGGCATTGCAAGCCGAAAGCCTGCTCAACTGGGCAACAGAAGGCGGCGCCAAGGTGCTCGGCTTTGAGGAGATCGGCGTGCTGCGTCCCGGCATGATCGCCGACATTGCCGTTTTCGACATTTCCGCCCCTCGCAACATGGGACTTCACGATCCGGCCCTTGCTCCCGTGCTGACGGGTGCCGCAAGCCTGCGCCACAGCTTTGTCGGCGGGCGGCAGATCGTCCGGGACGGTTCCATCCCCGGACTGGACCTGGCCGGGCTCGGTTCGGACGCAAGGCGTGTTACCCGGCAACTGATCGAAGGCAGAAAGGAAATGACGGCGCCTCACCGGGCCCGCGCCGCCCAGGCCTGATGGCAAATCGCCTGCGTCGGGCAGGCACATTCTTATGTGGAGTAGAAGCTGTCAGTGCCCATGAGCACGGGTCATTGCTCCCGGACCTCTTTCTCAAGGAGAACGGAAATATGAGCACCTCTGCATCTTATGGTCTCGTTGAACTGGAAAAGGAAAAAGGCTTCGGCGGCGTCGGTGAGACGGTCGACCGGTCAATTCCCCAGGTCGACATGTCGGATTTCTTTTCGCGCAAGGCAGAGATCACCGAGGATCTGTGGGCAGCGGCGACGGACATCGGCTTTTTTCAGCTGAGCAACCACGGCATCCCGCAGGAACTGATCGACGAGGCTTTTCGACTGTCGGCCGGCTTCTTCGACCTGCCGGCAGAGACGAAAGAACAATATCCGCTTCGGCCCGGCACCAATGCAGGCTGGGAATTCAAGGCGCAGGTCCGCCCTTCAACCGGTACTGCCGACCAGAAGGAAAGCTACCAGATCACCTTGCCGCGCATGAAAGGTCTCTGGCCGACCGGCGAAGAACTGTCCGGCTTCAAGGCGACCATGCTGGCATTCGAGCGGCACAACTGGGCGCTGGCGATGAAGGTTCTGTCCTGCTTCGCCGACAAGCTGAAGTTTCCGCCGGACTTCTTCACCGAAGGACACGATCCGCTGACACCGGAATACCAGTCGACCCTCCGGCTGATCCATTATCTGGGCATGGAAGATGCCAAGCCAGAGGACTTCAAGTTCTGGCGGGCCGGTGCCCACACCGACTTCGACTGCCTGACACTGCTGCACCAGAAGGCAGGCCAGGGCGGGCTACAGCTTTGCCCGGGCAAGGACAGCCAGGGCCGGGCGATTGCCTGGACCGACGTGCCCCCCCTGGAAGGCGTTATCACCTGCAACATCGGCGACATGCTGATGCGCTGGTCGGACGACAAGCTTCTGTCAAACCTTCACCGGGTGCGCATGCCCAAGCCGGAGGAATATCTCGGTCCTCGCTACTCGATGGCCTATTTCGCCCAGGCCAACATGGATACGGTGCTTGCAGGGCCGGAAGGCAAGTATGAGCCGATGACGGCGCATGACTATATCCAGATGCGGCTAGGTGCGAATTTCGGCAAGAAATAGCGGCGCAATCGCCATCCGACAAAGAAGAACCACGGCGCCGAGGCCATCGTTTGAAACGATCGGCGCCGTGGCAGCACCATTTCAGCCATGATTTGTCCGCAAAACTATCCAGAAGCTGACGATCCGGCAGACTTTACTTTTGCTGCCCGTCCTTTAGGCTTGGTTTCACGACGAGCACCCGCCAACGAAACGCGGCCTCAAAACTCACCCAACAGACAGAATTGCGAAACGCTCCATGACCGAAGCCAAAAGCGGCGACACGGTTCGTCTTCATTATAAGGGCACGCTGGACGACGGCTCCGTCTTCGACAGCTCCGAAGGACGCGACCCGCTGGAATTCACCGTTGGATCCGGCCAGATCATTCCGGGTCTCGACCAGGCCATTCCCGGCATGAAGGTTGGCGACGAGAAGACGGTCCGCATCGAACCCGACAGCGCTTACGGTCCCCACAATCCGGCTGCACGCCAGGCTGTTCCGCGGACCAACATTCCGGCCAACATCCCGCTGGAAGTCGGCATGCAGCTGCAGGCGCAGACAGAGAACGGCCAGATGATGACCGTGACCGTGATCGAGATTTCCGAAAACGAAGTCATTCTGGACGCCAACCACCCGTTGGCCGGCAAGGTGCTGACGTTCGAGATCCAGCTGACGGGGATCAACTGAGGCCCCCCGGTTCCGGTTTAGCTGGCGGTGGCAAAGTCAGAAGCCGATTTCGGCTCCCTGATGAGGTCTGAACGCTGAAAAGACAAAAGCCCCGCGGTTCGCCGCGGGGCTTCTTTTTTCACGCACCGGCGCTGCAAGCCGGCGCGCGAAAAATATCAGACCATGCTTCAGTCCATATAGACGCTGTCGTTGGCTTTCTGGACCTCGGTCTTGAACAGGCCGAGCAGTTCGTTGGCTTTCGGGTCGAGGTTTTCAGCCACGTGCGTTTCGAAAGCCGGCTGGGCCGCTGCAGCCATGGACGCGCGCTGGTCGGCGGTGAGAGCGGTCACTTCCATCTTGTCCATCAGGCCCGCCAATCCCCTGTCGGAGGCTTCGATGATTCGCGACAGGCCACGGCTGGCGGTTACGCAGCTTTCCGCGGCATAGCGCAGGGTCTTCTGCTGCTCTTCGCTCAATCCTTCGAAGAAGTCCCGGTTGACCATGAACGTGTAGGGCGAGAACAGGTGATTGGTCAGCGTCATGTACTTCTGAACCTCGGAGAAGTTCGCGAAGGAAATGATCGGCACCGGGTTCATCTGACCGTCGATGACGCCGGTCTGCAGGCCGGAATAGACCTCGCCCCAGGATAGCGGATAGGCCTGCGCGCCTAGCGCCTGGATGATGGTCTGGTGAGACGGCAGCGTCATTGTGCGGATGCGGATGCCGTCAAAATCGTCGAGCGACGCGATCGGATGCTTGGAATTGGTAACAGCGAAGAACCCGCCCGTGTCCGGGAAACCGAGCACCACGACATCTCCAAGGGCTTCCTCGATGTCGGCAGCCAGAGCCTTGCCGAAATCACCGTCGAAAACCGCGTAGGTGGCTGCGTTGTCGGCAAAGGCGAACGGCAGGTTCAAAACGTCGATGCGTGGGTAGTAGCTTGCCAGCGCGCCGGTGGACGTCAGTGTTGCCTGGATAATGCCGTCGCGCACATGCTGCACATGCTCGGCAGCCGAACCGAGCTGGTTGGAACCGAAGACCTCCACTTCGACGGCACCGTTGGTGTCTGCATTGACGATGTTGGAGAACACCGCGGTGCAGGCATGAGCCGGGTTTTCGAACGGATCGGTCTTGTTGTCGTGTCCGAACTTCAACACCTTTCCATCTGCCAGCGCGCTGCCGGCCATAAGCGCTGCGGTCAGCCCGACCGCCAGTCCCTTTGCGAACTTCTTCATGATTTTCTCCATTCCTCTGTCAGGTTGTTTTTTTGTTATTGGGCAAACCCGAGAGCACGCGGCAGCATCATCGCCGCGCTTTCCCAGAAGGCGAACAGGAACAGCACAGCCACTTCCGCGACCAGGAACGGCCCCAGCTTGATGGCAATCCGTTCCAGTTTCTCACCGGTGACCGATGAGAGAACGAACAGGCACGCGCCGACAGGCGGCGTCATCAGCGAGATGTTGAGTGCCAGAACGAAGATGATCCCTGCATGGATCGGCTCCAGACCCACCTGGGCGGTGAGCGGAACAAGAACCGGTGCCAGGATGATCAGGATGGCGGTGATATCCATGACCATGCCGACGATCAGCAGAAGTCCGATGATGATGGCGATGACCGCATAGCGGTTGTCGGCCAGACCCAGGATGGTCTCGGCCAGCATCTGGGGGATTTTTTCAAAGCTCATCCACCAGCCGAGGATGCCGGCAAAGGCGATGATGACGAAGATCACGCCGGTGATGCGCGCTGTGCGCACGAGCATCTGGTAAAGCGCGGGCAAGGTCAGCGTGCGGTAGACGAATGCACCGATGAAGAGTGCGTAGGCGACTGCAATGGAAGCAGCTTCCGTCGGCGTGACGACACCGCCGAGAATACCTCCCAGGATGATCACCGGCATCAGCAGTGCGGTAATTGAGGAAACGAAGACCTGCCAGATTTCCTTAAGATTGGCCCGGCGCTCCGCCTTGGGCAGGCTGTTGCGGGCCGCACCAAGGGTAATGACGGCCATGCAGACACCGCAGATGACGAGACCCGGCAGAATGCCTGCGGCGAACAACCCACCAATGGAAACGCCCATGAGCGAGCCGTAGACAACCATCAGACCGGACGGCGGGATGGTCGGTCCGATGATCGAACCGGCCGCCGTTACGGCGCACGCGTAATCGCGCTTGTAGCCTTCCTTGACCATGGCGGGCACCAAAGTGCGCCCGAAGGCCGCCGCATCCGCCGTTGCCGAACCCGTTAGCCCGGCAAAGAACACGGAGGCGAGCATATTTGTGTGGGCCAGCCCACCCCGGAAATGGCCGACCAGCACCTGGGCCAGCTTCACTAGCCGGTCGGTGATACCCGTCTGGTTCATGATTTCGCCGGCCAGAATGAAGAACGGCATCGCCAGAAAGGGGAAGATGTTCAGGCCGTTGAAGATACGGCTCGGCCCGATGGCCAGAAACTGGTCACCGCCCATATGAATGAGGCCGATGACGCCGGCCGCGCCAATGGCAAAGCCGATAGGCATGCCGAGCAGGACAAATCCGATGAAGACAGCGGCTACGATCATGCTGCGGCCTCCGCAAACGGAGGATTGTCGAGATGCGTGCCGTTGTCCCGGATCATCGCCAGAACGGTCTGGATCGAGGCAAGGGCTGCGGCGGCCGGGATTGCCGCATAGAACGGCTGCAGACTGATACCGAAGATCATGGCCTGCCGCTTGGCGCCGCTTTGCGCGAAACTGAGCCCGTACCACAGCACGTAGAGAAACAGTGCGAGAACGCAGAGATCAATCGCCATCAGCACAATGCGGCGCAACGACACCGGCACGCGCATGATGGCAGCCGTCAGTCCGATATGGTCCCGCCTGGCGATGCCGGATGAGACGGCCAGCATGGCTGCCCAGATCATCAGGTAGCGCGCAAGGATCTCCGGCCAGGGCAACTGCCAATGAAAGAAGTAGCGATCAACCACGCCGAGCCAGACATCAAGCACAAGCAGTGCCATCAGCAAGGCTATTACAGCCTCGACGCCCGTATTCAGCCTGGCACTGGTTCTGGCAGCCCACTCGCGCATAATCCCTCCACCGAAATGTACCTTAATTACATTTTCAGAGCAGAAATTGCGTTTCGTCAAGCGTATTTTGTTTTTAAATTACATTTCTCGCGTAAATGAGGCTATGATCAGGCGCTGATTGACGATTTTGTGTAATCAAATTACAAATCCCGCAACCAGGGAGACATGTGTGCAGGCAAAGATCCGAACCCCGACCGGCGACAATACAAACGGCCATGCCGCTATCGATCTCATTTCCGCACTCCGCGATCACGCCGGCCAGTTTCCGGCGCGGGAACAAAAGGTTGCGGACTACGTGCAAAAGCATCTGTCCGCGATTTCGGACATGACGATCGCCGAACTGGCAAAAGCCTGCGGCGTCAGTACACCGACCGTCGTTCGCTTTTGCAGGACACTCGGCTGTGACGGTTTCCGAGAATTCAAGCTGCGACTTGCACAGAACCTGGCCGTCAGCCTGCAGTATATTTCCGCGCCATCGACTACCGAACAGGTTGCCAGCGAAACGGCGATCGACCGCGTTCTGGGCGCGCTTTATGCGACCGCCAATGTCATGCGGCAGCAGGTCGATCCGGCCGTTATCGAGCGGGCCGTCGAAAAGATCGCCAAATGCCGGCAGCTTCTCACCGCCGGGATCGGCGGTGGGTCGACGATGGTGGCCGGTGAAGCGGCGAGCCGCTTTTTTCGCCTCGGTATCCCGTCTGTCGCCCTGCACGACAGCTACCTTCTGCAGATGCGCGCGGCGACGCTCGGGCCCGACGACGTTCTGCTGTGTGTCTCCGCCAGTGGCGAAGCGGATGAACTGGTCAGCGCGGCCGAGATTGCCGGCGGATATGGAGCCACCACAATCGCGATCGCACCGAAAGGCTCCCGCCTTGCGATGATTTCCAAGATCCCCATCCTGGTCGATCTTCCCGAGGACCCGGACATCTTCAAGCCCACCGCCTCGCGATACGCGCACCTGGTGATTGTCGACGCCATCGCCATGACGGTCGCGCAGGTCCGGGCCGCCACCACAAGCGAAAACCTGCGCCGGATCCGCTCTTCCCTGACCGCCTTCCATGGCCGTACCGGACCTCAACCTCTGGGCGATTGAGCCTCATGAACACACGAAACTGTGCCGGCTTGCCAGAAACCGCCGCAATCTGATGTGAAACTGAGAGAAGCCGATTGCATTTCTTACAACGGTCACCCTATGTATGTTATTGGTTTTCATAAGCTCTTGTCGGGGACATCGTATTCATGTCGGTAGATGTTGACGCGCTGGTAGACAGACGGCGCCTCAGACGCAAAGTGACCTTCTGGCGGATCGCGACTTTTGTCGTCATCGCCGCGGCACTGATCGGGGGGCTTATCTACGTCTCCGGGGCTTCGGAATTGTCCAAGCGGACGGCGCATATCGCGCGCATCCCGATCGAAGGCGTCATCCTCGAAAGCCGCAAGACCCTGCAGATGATCGAGAAGATCGGCAAGTCCGATGCGGTCAAGGGCGTGGTGATCTCCATCAATTCTCCCGGTGGCAGCACAACCGGCGGCGAAGCGCTGTATGAAGCGCTGCGCAAACTTTCCGAAAAGAAGCCGGTGGTTGCCGAAATACGAACCATCGGAACCTCCGCGGGCTACATGATCGCCCTTGCCTCCGATCACATCGTCGCGAGATACAATTCCATCACCGGCTCCATCGGCGTGCTGTTCCAGTTCGGCAATATCAGCAAACTGATGGAAACGGTCGGCGTGGAAATGGATGCGGTCAAGAGTGCTCCGCTGAAGGCCGAGCCCGACTTCTATTCCCAGACGAGCCCCGAGGCGCGCGCCATGCTGCAAAAGCTCGTCGACAATTCCTACGACTGGTTCGTTTCACTGGTCGCTGAGCGGCGATCTCTCGACATGCCCAGGGCCAAGGAACTTGCAGACGGCCGCATTCTGACGGGCCACGATGCCCAGACGGAAAAGCTGATCGATGCCATTGGCGGCGAAGATGTCGCAATCGACTGGCTCGTAAGTGAGAAGGGCGTTCCGAAAGATCTTCCAGTCGTCACCTGGAGCGCCAACGAAAATCTGGAAGAGCTGCCGTTTTCCTCCCGGGTCTCGCGAGAGTTCGGAAAAGGCATCGGATCGGCCCTTCTGGAGCCGGTTAGTGAAGCTAAGGGGCTGATTCCACGAGGGCTTACGCTTGACGGGCTGGTATCCGTTTGGCAGGCTTCTGACGCGGCAGACAATAATCCGTAAGCGAGGGGGCACTTCATGATCAAATCTGAGCTGGTTCAGCATATCGCCGAACAAAATCCGCATCTCTATCAGCGGGACGTTGAGAACATCGTCAACGCCATCTTGGATGAGGTTACCGAAGCGCTCATGCGCGGCGACCGGGTGGAGTTGCGCGGCTTCGGCGCGTTTTCCGTCAAGAACCGCCCCGCTCGCGTCGGCCGCAATCCGCGCACCGGTCAAAAGGTGGAAGTGGACGAAAAGTTCGTGCCCTTCTTCAAAACCGGCAAGGAAATGCGTATACGGTTGAACGATGGTGTGGACCACGGCGACGACTGATTGCGTTTGCCACGGCACGCCATTTAAAATCGACTTCTGATCTGGCCAAAACCGGGAGAACCCAGTGACCCGTTTCCTCAAGAACGTGATCTTGTTCGTTATCGCGGTTGTCCTGATCCCGTTGTCGGTGGCGAACCGGCACACGGTCTCCCTGTCGCTCAATCCCCTCGACCCGCAGGACCCGCGCCTGACGATCCCGGACATTCCGCTGTTCTGGATCATCTTCGCAAGTCTGGGCGTCGGCATCATCGTCGGTGGACTTGGCGCATGGGCCAAACAGGGCCGCTGGCGCAAGGAAGCACGCGTGAAGCGCCGGGAAGCCGCGAAATGGCACAAGGAAGCCGACCAGCTGCGGGAAATGAACACCGCAGGTCAGCCGGCATCCAATCTCAAGGGACTGGCAGGACCGGGCAACCGCAACGCCGCCTGACCGGCCGACATTACCATGCGTATTATCTCCAGCGACGAGATCGATGCCTGCCTGGAAGACAGGGCCGTTCTTGAAACGCTGCGCAGAGCCTATCGCTCCAGCACAGTCGCGCCCAAGGCATCCCCCTTGCCCATCGGCCGGCTGAATCAGCAGCAAGGCGCGCTCACCGTACAGCCGGCCTGGACTGACTTTACCCAACAAGGCGACGTCAAGCGCGGCTATATCGGCTGCTCCCTGGCGCTGGATCTACCCGAACAAACGGGCCTGTCCTCAAGTCTCTACCTATTGTTTTCCGGTTCCGGCGGACAACCGATCGCCCTTCTGGATGGCATGCGCCTTACAGTCTGGCGCACGGCTGGTCTCCATGCGCTCGGGGCAAGTTACCTGTCCCGCGAAGACACGTCCCGCCTGCTGATCATCGGCGACGACCCGAGATTGCCCCGGCTTGTGTGCGGTTATGCGGCCGTGCGCAACCTGACGTCGATCCTTCTGGCCGGCGTGTCGCCGGAAATCCAGAAAAGGATCGCCGCCTTGCCCGCGCTCAAGGGGGTCAATGTCGGCATCACGAACGAGATCTATGCCGCGCAAGAAGGCGCGGACATGATCTGCATTGCCGGTCCGGAAAACGAAACAGGCACCCATCACGCCCTCACCTACCTGGATCCTCCTGCGGGCTGTCACGTAGATGTGCTGGATCCGGAAGCACAATTGCCGACAGAACTGCTGCAGGAAGCACGGCTGTTCACCACCGACCTGAGCGAACCGCCGCGGCCGGATCTTGAATGGGCTGCCGACCTGAAGGACCTCACACAGGGCACGAAAGCCGGCCGGCGTTACTACGGCCAGCGCACGCTGTTTTTGCCGGCCCCGCGCACCGGGCTCGCAGACTACGCACTGGCTGCACACGTTTTTTTGAGGACGTGACCTCTGGAACTCGTGCCTGCGCACACCATATCCCGGAACAGCAGGGGGAATCCATGAAAGCGAGCGCCCGAGAAGGGTCGCCCGGATGACGGCTTGGCCGCCATGGGTTTCTCGTTGGTATCTTGAAGGAGCAAATCATGCTGACGACGCTTGCCTATTCGGCAAGCCTTCCGGCAATCGCAATAGGGCTGATGTACTATGTGTCGGCCTGCTCGGGGCTTGTCTACTAGTGCCTTGATGGCACCCTGGCCGTTCGACCCTACGGGCGAGACCGGCTGCCTCCAAGGGTTTGGCACGTTCGGCCGATCGCGCCAAACCCGTTATACGATAATCGTGAAGCCGGTTCCCCGTGGGCCGGCTTTTGTCGTTCCTGGACTGTCCGCTGAGGCCGCGGAACGGAAAGCCATCCCGGCTTAGCCGGGATCTGAACCTGTTCCAATACGGTGTCCAGGCAAGGTCCAGCCACGCAGGATCGCTCCGCCGCGCAAGATCAACGCACAGCTTGCGGCAAGGATCGCGGCAAGGATTTGCGGCGCGCCCAATTGCACCAGCACAACAAATCCACCCGCACCGGCAAAGGCCGCACCGACATAGATTTCCGGCTTCACGATGGAGGAAGGTTCACGGGCGATGGTGTCCCGCAGGATGCCGCCGAAAGTTGCCGTCGAGACACCCATCAGGATCGCCACCAGGATCGTGTCACCGACAGTCAGGGCCTTGGCAGCTCCCATGACAGAATAGGCCGCAATACCGATGGCATCGGCCCATCTCAAGGGTTTGCTGAGCTTTTCGATCCACTCGGCAAAATACCAGACCAGCGCGCTGACGACGAAGCACACCAGCAGATACCATTCGTTCTCCACCCAGAAGACCGGTACACCCAGCAAAAGGTCACGCAGAGTACCACCACCGATCCCCGTCAGCGTGGCAAAGAACAGCAGGGCAACGATATCCAGCTGCTTGCGCGAAGCGACGATGCCGCCGGTAATGGCGAATACCGCCACCCCGAGATAGTCCAGCATTTGCAGCAGCATTCCGTCCCCCATGGCCACTTTCTTTCCGAAGGCAGTACCTGAGGTCCAGGTCTTTGTCATCCCGTAGCATGCCACGCCGGCGCTCGGCCCTACGTCTGAGGGCCTGCATATCTCGCTCAAGGGATTAGGGAAGTTCGACCAGACCGCCGCCTGGAAAAACATTGATCGTTCCCGGCTGTCGTCCTCGCGCGTCGCATCGACGGCAGGACTGGCTCCGGTCAGCTGTGTTGACGAAAGGGTTGCCCCAAAGAAAAGGGGCCACTCCGCTGGATGCGGAGCAGCCCCTTCGAAGCTCTAGGGTCGGTTGAACTCAGGCGTTCTTGTCGACCGTCTGTCCGGCTTCAGCCGACGCCGCAACATCCTTCGGGCCACCCTTGGAAACGCCGACCATGGCCGGACGCAGCACGCGGTCGCCAATGACGTAGCCGGCCTGCATGACCTGTACAACCGTGTTGTTCGGCACTGCGGTGTTCGGCACCTCGAACATGGCCTGGTGGAAGTTCGGGTCGAACTTCTGGCCTTCCGGGTCCAGTTTCTTGACGCCATTCTTTTCAAGCTGGTTGAGCAGATCACGCTCGATCATCTCGACGCCTTCGATCAGCGAAGCAACACCCGCATCGGCGTTCTTGCGGTCATCTTCCGGCAACGCCTCAAGTGCGCGGCGCAGGTTGTCGGAAACCGTCAGCATGTCACGGGCAAAACCTGACACGGCGTACTGGCGGGCGTCCTTGACTTCCTTTTCCGTGCGGCGGCGCAGGTTTTCCATTTCCGCCATGACGCGAAGCGCGCGATCCTTCAGATCCGCGTTTTCGGCTTTCAGAACTTCGATCGGATCGACACCGGCCGCCTCGACAGCTTCCGGCTGTTCCGCTGCTGCGGTTTCCGGCGTTGCTTCTGCCGGCTGCTCTTCCGGGGTTTTGTTTTCGTCGCTCATGAATGATCCGTTTGCTCAGACTGTTTGCGGGTGCTTATACGACCGGTTGGCGTTTTTTCAAAGAGCATCGGCGGATAGGCTTTCGCTTACCCGCCGGATGCGCTCATATGAACCGCAGCCGGTCAGCCGCAGATATATTTCGGAATTAAAGGGCGCTCTTGATCCAGTCGGAGAGTTTGCCCTTCGGCGCTGCACCGATCTGGGTTGCCATCGGCTCGCCGTCCTTGAACAGGATCAGCATCGGAATGGACCGAACGCCGTATTTCATGGCCATGTCCTGGTTCTCGTCGATGTTGAGCTTGGTGATCTTCACCTGGCCGTTCATCTCTTCGGAGATTTCTTCAAGAGCCGGAGCGATCATCTTACACGGACCGCACCATTCGGCCCAGAAGTCGACCACGACCGGGCCGTCGGATTTCAGGACTTCGGCTTCAAACGAAGAGTCGGTAACTTGTGTGGTAGCCATAACTAGATCTCGTAGGTCTCAGGATCGCGCCTACCCGATGTAAGCGCGTCAGTTGGCAAGAACGTAGGAAGCCGAGGGCCTGCCGTCAAGCCGATGTGCCGTCAGGACGCAGTCCGGCGAAGGTTTCTTCCAGCACCTTTTCGGGGATTTCCATCAGGCTCGGCACCGCGGTCCACAGAAGCTGGGCGGAAATCGCCCTGTCCGGATAAATCTGCTTCAGCATTTCCCTGTAAACACAAAGCTGTGCGCGGTACTCGAGCGGGATTTCGGCAACTGATGCCGGCGGATGGAAATTGGTCTTGTAATCCACAATCACCACCCGGTTATCCTCAACCACCAGCCGGTCGATCTGTCCGGATATCTCGACTTCCGTGCCGTCGCTTGCCCGAATCGTCCCGACCAGCGGAACTTCGGCGCGGGCATGACCGCAAAACAACGTCTCGAATTCCGGCATCTCGAGAATCGCAGCCACTTCGCGCAGAAGGTGAGGCAAGCGCTCGGCAAATTCCGGCTTGAGGGTCTGCTTGAGGTAGGCTTCCGACGCTACCATGCGGGCGTCTTCAGCCAAGTCCGGCAACAGCTCCAGAAGCCGGTGGATCAGGCGACCGCGCTCCAGGGGCCAGGACGCAAGATCCCTGCCCGCCTGCAGGCGAGACACCGCAGGCACCGGTTCGATGCCGTCCTTTTCCTCCATCGCCTCGAATGCCCGTGAGGGCTGAAGGCGTTTCTTCCTGGCAAGCGGACGGACGGGACTGGAGAGCCAGTCCGGCAACGGCGGTTCTTCGCTGCGCGGCTCTGCGAAGGTATGCGACGCCGCACCTGCCTCGGGCTCGGCGATGACGCCGTCCTTTTGCCAGCGCCAGGCGGAGACGGATCCATCCGTCGCTGTCAGTTCACGCGCCTCAGGCTTCAACGCCCGCGAGACCATCGAATACCAGCAGTTCTCGTGGGCACCGCGTTTCGGTTCCCAGCCGCAGACGATCAGCCGGTCTTCGGCTCGGGTCAGAGCCACATACAAAAGGCGCCGGTATTCTTCCTCCTGCGCGTCCCGCAGGGCTTCCACCGCCGCGTCGTGCCAGGGCGTCCGGTCCGCCTTGGGCGGCAGCCAGACCAGAGCCGGTGGCAGAAGATCGTTTTCCAGACGCTTGCGCGGCAGGAAGGCCGGATCGTGGATTGCGCTGACGGGGGCTGCCCCCGGATCGACCAGAACGACGATCCGTGCTTCCAGCCCCTTGGAACCATGCACGGTCATGATGCGGACCATGCCCTTGGTATTGGTCAACTCACGCTTGATCTCGGTCGGTGCCGCTGCCATCCAGGCAAGGAACCCTTCCAGGCCCGGCGTGCCGGATTGCTCATAGGCAATGGTGAGCGCCAGGAACTCGTCCAGAACGTCATCGACTTCCACGCCGAGGCGAGCGCGAAAAGCTTTCCGGCCACCATCAGCCCCCAGCAGCCGGGCATAGAATTCGTAAGGCGGCACGAAGTCGGCGCGTGCGCGCCAGTCTTCCAGCCTTGCGCGCACGGCCTTCCATTTGTCCGAACTGTCCGACCGTTTCACCAGCATCTGCCACAGCGTTCCAGGCCGCACCTTTTCCGGCGTTTCCCGGGCAACCTCCAGCAGGTCGTCGTCCGTCAGGTCGAACAGCGGGCTCTTCAGCACGCAGGCAAGCGACAGGTCGTCTTCCGGCAGCAACAGGAACCTGCCGAGAGCGGCAAGATCCTGAACAGCGATATGGTCCGTCAGAACAAGGCGGTCACTGCCCGCAGCCGGGATGTCCATCTCCTTCAGTTCCCGATTGAGCGCTTCGACAAAAGGCCCGCGCTTGCGCACGAGGATCATCACATCGCCGGGATTTGCCGTGCCATCGCGCATCCATTGGGCAATTTCGGCAGCAATACGCCTGGCCACCTTCAGCATCGGGCTGCCTGAACCGACGTGGTCGATCGGCTGGCGCCAGTCGTCCGGCTCCTCGATCTCCGCCTCGGCCTCCAGTGGCCACAGATCAACGATCCCCGGATCGCGCCGGATGGCTTCATGGACCGGCGCTTTCACGTCCTGCGACAGGCCTTTGTGGGCACTTTCGTCGTGAAACACCTTGTCGACCGCTCCAAGAACATCCGGCGTGGAGCGGAAGGAGAGCTGCAGATTGACGGAATGAAACTCAAGCTCGGCCGCCTCGGCCTTGCCGGAAAAGGCCCGGCGCATGGCATCGAAATAGGCCGGAACAGCGCCCTGGAACGAGTAGATCGACTGTTTTTCGTCGCCCACCGCAAACAGCGTGCGGACCCGGTCTCTTGCACCAGTCCCGGCGAAGAACTCGGAGGCAAGCGAAGTCACCACGTCCCATTGGCGCGGGCTGGTGTCCTGAGCCTCATCAACAAGGATATGATCAAGCCCCTGGTCGAGCTTGTATTGCACCCAGAGTGCGGCGTCCGACTTCTGCAGCATTGTTGCCGTCTTGACCACCAGATCCTCGAAATCGAGATAGCCGCGAGCGGTCTTGGCGCGCTCATAATGACCGATCACCGCGTCGGCGAGACGCAGCAGGGCTGTGGTTCCCTCATAGGTCGCCACCTTCCGGCGCTGGTCCAGCAGCTCCAGCAGGCGATGTTGTTCCGCCTCCAGCGCCTCAAGCATCTGGGGGAACGTTTCAGCGACCTTCTTGGTGGCGAGCGACTTTCGCGGCTCAAGCTTGGCTGTCAGGAAAATCGCCTGCCAGGCCTCGCGGAAAGCGGTTATGTCCGTGAGCTTCGCGGCGGTAACCAGATCGTCCGCACGCGCCTGATCGGTCTTGGTGCCGGTTCGCAGTGCCTCGGCATAGGCAAGACAGGTGTTCAGATCAAACGGGCATGCGGACCGAAACTGCTCGTCGAAATCCGCCAGCCTCAGAGCCGGGTCGGTTTCCAGAAGACCGGCAAGCTCGGCAAGCGCGGTCTCCAGATCGCCGGCATCAACCGTCCAGCGGCGGAAAGCGTCACGGCTCTGGATCAACTCGTCCAGCGCCTTCTGGGCGCCGCCGTCGCTCATCAGATCAATGACCGATGCCAGTGCCCTGCCAAAGGCGCTTTCCGGCTCGGTTTCGGCAACATGCAGCACGGTCGCGCGAGAGGCCGCCATGAGTTCCGCTGCCACCCGGTCGTCGAGCACGGCAAAATGGCCCGCGACGTTTGCTTCCAGCGGAAACTGGTGCAGCAGGGATTCGCAGAAACCGTGAATGGTCTGGATCTTCAACCCGCCCGGTGTTTCCAGTGCCCGGGCAAACAGGCGACGCGCCATCGCCAGGCGCGCGGCGTCTGGTTTGCGGCCTTCAATATCCTGCAATTCGGCCGCGAGTGCGGCATCATCCTTGGTGACCCATTCGCCGAGAATCTTGAAAACGCGGGTCGCCATTTCGGCAGCGGCGGCCTTGGTGAAGGTCAGCGCAAGAATACGAGAGGGATCGGTGCCATCCAGCAGCAGCCGCACAACCCTGCGGGACAGAACGAAGGTCTTGCCCGATCCGGCATTGGCACTCACCCAGGCAGAAGCCCGTGGGCGGGAGGCAAGGTCCTGCCGTTGCCTGGTCACTTCAGGGATCTGAAAGCTCATGAAGGCTCCTCCGATCCAAGTGCCCATTCCTGCGTTCTGGCAAGATGATCATAGTCACCGCCCATCTGCCGTTCGCGCATGACGCGGGCACGGGACAGGTAACCAATGTCTTCCCTGACATAATGTGCGATCAACTGTTCCAGCCGCGTCCAGGCGTCTTCCACCAGATCTTCCAGCGGCGTGTCCTTCGGGTTTCGCGGCGCTTCGATCACAGGTTCGCTGCCGCCCTTCAGCTGCAGATACAAAAGCTCGGATATGGGCGCGTCAGCCGGCACATCCTTGAACCCGAACCGCCGGACCATCGCGGCCTCCAGCGGCAATTGCGGCGACAGGAGCGCGTCGACCTGCTTTTGCGAGGGCACCTGCCCTGTCTTGTAATCGACCACGGACAGCCCGCCGCCACTCAGAAGGTCGATCCGGTCTGCCCGGCCGCGCAGGCGGAAATCGAAGCCGGGCAACTTCAGTTCAACACCGCCGCCGATTTCCAGGAACCGCTGACTGACGTGTTGCGACCGCCTCGCTTCGTAGGCAACGAAGCCAGCCGCAATTTTCTGGAAACGCGGCCACCAAAGCGCCCGGATCGCCGGAAACGCATCAAGAGGCTCAAACAGCTCCTCGCCGATCTCTGTCAGGGCCTTTACGGCACTGTCGTCGAATGCGGCGGTCCAGGTCAGCAGGAAATCTGCCAGCGCATCGTG
Organism: Roseibium algicola; assembly: GCF_001999245.1. NCBI lineage: Bacteria > Pseudomonadati > Pseudomonadota > Alphaproteobacteria > Hyphomicrobiales > Stappiaceae > Roseibium > Roseibium algicola. Next base: position 1,887,864 of record NZ_CP019630.1, read on the forward strand.
AATGAGGTTGCCCTTGTCGGCAGCACCGGGTTCGCCGCCGATCGGGTCGACCGGCTGCAGCTCGAGCACGTGACGGGCAAAGATCGCGTAGGGATCGCGGATCAGGCGTTCGATTTCGGTGATGGAGAGCGATTTCGGGCGCGCTGCCAAGGGCGGACGAGGGTGAGGCCGGGACGCGGGCCGCACCGCGCCTTCCGGCCGGTCGAGCTGTGCTGCAAGGGCGGAATATACCGCCCCTTGCGCTTCCAGTTTCTTCGTCAGGTCAGGCCCGGCAAGCGTGGTCAGGCGCTGCAGCCAGCGCGATGCGACAGTGGGAGCGCCGTCGGAGCGTGCGGCACGCGACAGAAGGACCCGCCGTGCACCCATGCCTTGCGCAAAGTCATGTGCGGCCGCACCGAGCCGGCGCTCCGGGGGTTCCAGCCCCATGTCGCGCTTCATCGGCCGGTTCAGCCACGGATCATTGCGCGTGCGTTGAGGCCAGACGCCCTCATTGAGGCCACCCAGGATCGCGAAATCAAATGCCTGAAGCCGTGCTTCCATGGGGCCGAGGATCTGCACCCGCTGGTCGCCCGGCAACCTGCGCCGTACGGCCTGACCGGACATCAGCGCAGGCAATACGGACGGCCATTCGCCGGCGGGAATTTCCAGTCCGCTGGAGCTTGCTTCCAGAAGACCGGTCAGGAACTGGGCCAGCGCCTCGCCCGCCTCACCGACGTAAAGTTCTGCCACGGAACCTTCGTGATCGATCGAGATCGCCTCGATCACATCGACATGACGCCGTGCGAGGTCGGTCAGAAGGATCGTGCCGCCTTCTGCGGCAAGTTCTTCCAGCGGTTTCAGTGCGTTCGCCAGACGGTCGACAAGGTTCGCGATCACGTCCCAGTCTTCGTCGTGGATCTTTTTCCAGCGTGGCGTATGTGCCTTGTCCGCATCTTCCCGGCTCGCCTCGACAGCCAGCTGCAAACCTGCCGTTCCCGGCCGGGCGCGCGGTCCGCGAACCACGCCACGCTCCAGCGCGCGGGCGGCAGACCGGATGTCCTTCACCGGCAGGCCCAACCGTGTCAGCGGATGCTTCAGCAGCGCCAGAAGATCGATAGGCTCGCAGCCACCAAGGGCGAGTTTTGCTGCCAGGATTGCCAGGATCGCCGGTGCGGTCTGGTCGAGCGGGCGGCCGGCACTGTCGTCCACCTGGATGTTCCAGCGGGCAAGCTCTGCCGCAACCCGGCGCGTCAACATACGGTCCGGCGAAATGAGGGCCGCACTTTCCTGCCGCTCGATCGCTTCGCGCAAGGCAATCGCGACGCTCAAGGCTTCATCCGCCTCGTTGCGGGCAGTCATGATCGAGACACCATCCAATGCCTCCGCCCTGTCCGTTTCGGGACGGGCATCCAGATAGGCTGTCCAGCCATCGGAGGTATCGGCGGGACGCAAAGCTTCGGAGACAAGTTCCTCACGCAGCAGGAGCCCACGGTCCGGGTCCGGCCCGAGTGTTACGACCTCTTCCCGCCCGGCACCCAGCCGATCAAGCAACTGCTTCAGAGAATACTGCGGATGTGAAGGCAGGGTTGCCGCGTCTTTCTGCATCACACCCTTGCGGGTCGAGGCCTTGCCCGTCTTTTCTCCCAATACGGCCCAGGAGCGGCTGTCCAGATAGCGGTCCAGCCCAGGCAGCACGACGACACCGGATTCAAGCCGGGAGACAACCTTCAGCAATTCGGCGGTGGCCGGAACCGAGCCGGTGACACCCGCAACAATGACCGGGCCACGAGGAGGTGTCCGTTCCAGGCGCTCGGCCTCGCGCCGGATAAGGGCCGAGCGGCGGGCCTTCGGGTCCATCATTTTCAGTTCGGCCAGATGCGCGGGCCAGGCCTCCCGTACGATCTGCAGGAAATCGAGCGTGATCTGCCAGTACCGGGCATGGTCCTCCGGCACCAGACCGGACAGTTCCGTCCAGTCGGCTTCTTCCGTCTCAACCTCGTCCATAAGCGTCAGCAGGTCTGCCGCCAACCAGGCTGCATCGGCCGTCGACGCCGGAAGGCCGAGAGGTTCGTCGGACCTGAGACTGAGCGCTTCCCGGCGCAGCATGCCTTTCCAGGCCTTTACCAGCCGCGTCATCGCAAGATGACGTTCCAGAAGGGGCATTGCCGGCGGCAGAGGTTCCAGATCCGCATTGGCGGTCAGGCTCTGCGCATCCTCGTCGGCATCGCCCACCGGGCGGATGGCAGGCAGGAGAACCGGCCGGCCACCAAACCGCTGCTGGAAAAGCTCCGGCAGCAGGCGCGCAGCGCGGCGCGTCGGCAGATACAGCGTGACCGACGGCAGCAGCAGTGGATCGTCCAGCGGGCGAAAGCCGGGGATCAACGTGCCGTCGACCAGTGTGTCGACCAGCGTTTTCAGGAAAGGGACGGACGGCGGGACAGACCAGAGGCGCGCGCTGCGGGCCATCCTCAGGCGGCACTCTCGCGAACGGCATATTCGGCGGCACGGATGGCCTCCGGGGTACCGATATGCAGCCACAGGCCTTCCATCTGAACGCCGTAGAGACGCCCGGCTTCAATCGCCCTGTCGAAAAGCCTGTTCATGGAGAACGGCCCGTCCGGGGCATCTTCGAACAGGCGCGGGTGCAAAATGGTTGCACCTGCATAGGCAAAGGGCGTCACACCCTTTTCCTGCCGCCGGGTCAACGCCCCATCCTTCGCCATGTCGAAATCACCACGGCCGGAATAACCGACCGCTTTCACGGTTTCGGCAACCAGAAGCAGGGCGTCCATGCGGCTCTCGTCCCAGGCTTCGATCATGTGTTCCAGGTTGGGTTTGACGCCTTCGATCCAGTAGCAGGTATCGGCGTTGAGCTGGAAGAATGGCTCTTCGCCCAATAGCGGCAGCGCTTTCTTGATACCGCCCCCGGTTTCCAGAAGCTGATCGCGTTCGTCGGAAATCAGGATTTCCATATCAGGGCGGCGGCGGACATGAACCTCCACCAGATCGGCAAGGTAATGCACGTTGACCACACAGGTCTTCACGCCGGCTGCTGCGAGCCGGTCCATGCCATGGTCGATCAGGGCCTGACCGTTGACCTCGATCAGGGGCTTGGGCGTCGTTGCCGTCAGCGGGCGCATGCGCTTGCCGAGGCCTGCGGCCAGGATCATGGCTTTGGAAGGGCGAAACCGCTTGTCTGTCATCATCTGTCTCAAATGTGCGACCGGTTGAACGCGGCGCGTTCAGTGCCGGTAGCGTGCGTACCAGTCTTTCAAATCTGACAGGAACGGCCTGTCAAGCACCCGGTCGAGATAGCCTAGCATGCGCGGCAAATGGCTCAAGTAAGCCGGCTTACCATCGCGCTCGGCCAGACGGACGAAGATGCCGAGGATCTTGGAGATCCGCTGCGCCGCCATGACCGCATAGGCTTTCGAAAAACCAACTTCATCGAACTCTGCGGACTGCATTTTTCTTGCCGAGAGATAAGCATCGTAGAGCGCCGTTTCCAGAGCTTCGTCCATGTCCGTGCGGGCGTCCAGCAGCAGGGAAGCAACATCATAGGCAACCGGGCCATAGACCGTATCCTGGAAATCGATCAGGCCGATCCTGTCGGTTCCTTCAGCACCCGCCTGCCAAAGGAGGTTCGGCGAATGAAAATCGCGCAGCACCCAACCTGTCTGGGCCTCGCTAATGTCTTCAAGTGCTTCGCGCCATAGCCGTTCGAATTCCGAGCGCGTGCTCTCGTCGGCCGGATTTCCGGTGACCTTCGGGACATACCAGTCCAGAAACAGCGCCGCTTCGGCAACAAGCGCGTCCGCTGAATAGTCGGGGACCTGATACAGCCCACCATCAGCGAGCGAGACCGTTTTTGGCCAGGCCTCCCCATGCATCTTCGCCAGGACATCGACGGCGGCAAAATATCTTTCGCGCACCGGTTCGCCGTCTACCACGATGGTATCCCGGCCAAGATCGGACGAGAGGATCAGTCCGTTTTCCAGGTCGCTCGCCATAAGATCGGGCGCGCGAAGACCATGGTTCCTGAGTTCCGTTCCCACCGCGACAATCGCCCGGCAGTCGCGCGCCAGATGCACCTTTTCCATGTAGGCGCGGACAGCTTCCGGCACCGCGTCCCCCTGGAAAGGCCAGCGCATCAGAACAGCTGTCGAAGACCCTGTTGCAACCGTCTCGAACGTTCGCAGGGAGGCATCGCCTGCCAGGAAACGGCGCTCGGCATCCGGCAGACCAGCGGTCCCCAGAAAGGACCGCGTTGCCAGCGATTGCCCGATCCGGTTCTGCCAGTGGGGGGCGTCCGAATAGAGGCTGAACCGGCGATGGTAATCGTCGTCAGTCGGCTGGGTGATCTGGATCCAGAGGGCATTGCCGGGCAGCAGCTCGTTCGCCTTCTCCGGCCATTCGATCAGCGCGGCTCCCGTTTCCAGAAGGTCATCCAGCCCGAGCTCTTCCAGTTCTTCGGGCTCTTCAAGCCGGTAAAGATCGAAGTGGGAAAGGTCGAAACGCGGGAAATCGTAGGTCTGCACGAGCGTGAAGGTCGGGCTCGGCACTTCCAGCTCCGGCTCACCGGCAAAGGCCCGGATCAGCGCCCTGGTGAATGTGGACTTCCCGGCACCAAGATCGCCCGACAGGCAAATGACATCGCCGGGCTTCAGGACCATCGCGATGTCGTTGGCAAGTCGCCGCGTGCCTTGTTCGTCGGCAATTTCGATTGTCTGAAAGGCGCCCGACAGGGCTTGCAGCTGGTGGTCTGCCATCCGGCGTCCTACTCGGCCGCCGCCTGGTCCGCCAGTTCGGGCCGTGCGGGGAAAACGCAGGTCACCGTCGTGCCCTTGCCTTCGGCGGACTGAATGTCGACCGTGCCGCCATGGAGTTCGACAAAGCTCTTGACGATGGCAAGGCCGAGACCCGCGCCCTGACGGCGCGATCCTGTGTCATGCCCGACAAAGCGGTTGAACACCTGGGTGAGGATTTCAGCGGGAATGCCATAGCCATGATCCTGAACGACGAAGGTCACCTTGTCGTCTTCGCGGCTGCAGCTGACATCGACCACGCCGTCGGGCTCGGAATAGCGCACGGCATTGGAGATGAGGTTGAACAGGACCTGGCGCAGGCGTTTTTCGTCGGCAACCATCATGCCGATATCACCCGGCACATGGGTCCGCAGGTTGATGCGTGCTTCGGCGATCCGGTCCTTCAGCCCTTCGACGGCGGCTGCAACGGTCGGCGCGACGTCGACTTCACCCAGGTCCAGTTCCATGATGCCGGCATCCAACGTTGCCAGATCCAGAATGTCGTTGATGATGGCAAGCAACGCCGAGGAGGACGACTGGATGTAGTCCGCATATTCGCTCTGCTTGTCGGAGAGTTCGCCGAACTTCGGATCTGCCAGCAACTGGGCGAAGCCGATGATGTTGGTCAGCGGCGAGCGCAGCTCGTAGGAAACATGCTGGATGAAGGCGTTCTTGATCTGGTCGGCCTGTTCCAGTGCCTCGTTCTTTTCCAGAAGAGCCCGCTCGACATTGACGCTGTCCGTTACGTCGACAAAGGTCACCAGCGTACCGCCGTCGGGCAGCGGAACAGTGGCATAGTCGACGACATCGCCGTTGTGGCGTTCCAGACGGCTGACCTTCTGGGTGCGGTTGTCGAGAAGTCCCGTTACATTGCCGGCAAGCTGTTCCCAGGCATCGCGCTCGGTTTCATTGAGCGTGCAGGCGGAGACGACTTCCTTGACGTGCGGCAGTTCTGAAAGCTGATCCTCTTCCAGACCCCAGATACGACCGAAAGCGGGGTTCCAAAGGCGTAGGCGCCCGTCGGACCCGAACACGGCAACGGCTTCCGACAGATTGTCGAGGGTTTCCCCCTGGACGCGGGTCAGCGCGTTGTAGCGGCTTTCCAGATCGAGCTGCTCGGTGACGTTTTCATAGATATAGGTGACGCCGCCTTGCGGGTGCGGATTGGCAATGACGCGCAGGGTGCGGCCATCGGGAAGATGCCACCAGCTTTCGCGAGCTTCCAGAGACTGGTAGCTCTCCATCATCTTGTTACGCCAGACGCGATAGTCCGCCTGTTCCGGGATCTTGCGCGCCGCGCGCAAGGCATCCAGAACCGCGCTGTCTTCCGGCCGGCTTTCCAGGAAAGCGGGATCGAGATCCCACAACTGGCGGAAGGCCGCGTTGTAGAATTGTAGCTTGCGATCGGAGCTGTAGATGGCAACCGCAGCTGCCAGCTGGTCCAGCGTGCGGCCGTGGAAGTCCTCGGCGCGGCCGAGTTCCTTCTGGGCCTGTTCCAGTTCGCTGATGTCCACGGCAATGCCGGCTCCGCCGACATTGGCATTGACATCGGTCACTTCGAACACCCGGCGTTCACCGGAGGCCACGATGGGAATGCGTGCGTTGAAACAGCCGTCTTCGTTCCGCTGGACGGCCATGGCAGTGCGCGCAGCAGCGTCGAGGAAGGTTGCCCCTTCCTTGATCGCAAGATCAGCGTCGGTCATGTCGACCGCTTCTGCATAGGCCTGGTTGGCCCAGATGAGATTTCCTTCCGCATCGCGCTGCCAGGCCGGTGCCGGCATCGCATCCAGCAGCGCGTGCAGCATATGCAGTTCGCCCGAGATCTTGGCATTGCGGGCAGCAAGTTCCGCCTGCATCTGACGTTCGCCGGTCAGATCGCGCAGACGCAGGACCACAGCACCGCCGGTGGTGCGCCCCAGCGCTTCCACATAGGTTCCGGTGCGGGTCTTCAAGGTGGTGGTGAAAGCTTCGCCGGTGCGGAACAGCATGTCCAGATGACGTTCCAGATCGCCGGCGCATTTCGCCGTCAGCCAGCTGCCGAACGCAAGCAGCTGCGCCGGGGGTCGCGGCACACCAGATTTTTCGGGAAGAATGCCCCAGATCTGGGGCATGGCGCCGTTACCGGTCCAGACGATGACGCGTTGCTCGTCGGTATTGAGCATCGCCTCCAGGCGGTCGACCCGGAATTTGAGATCGCTCTTTTCCTTTTCCAGCGCGTCGGTCAGCAATCCGGATTGTTTGCGATGACGCACGAGAGCGACAGATGCGGTGACGGCAAAGGCGCACATTCCGCCTAACGCACCAAAAAGAATCATGTTATCGGGGGAAATGGCAGCAGTCGTGTCGGCGAGCATGTCGGCTGCCGCTGAACCGCAAGACAGGCTCCAGCCTGCCAGCGCCGTTCCGCCGAGCTTCACCGATTTCAGACTCCAATCTCGCCACGCCGCGCGTGGCCGCGCGTCGTTCCTGCCGCTTATCGGCATATTGTGATCCCCTTGTGCCGCCTTGCCCTGTTCTTGCGGGCCGCAGCTCCCGGTTTCTGGGAGCAAATCAAAGACATCCGCCTCATGGCCTTTGATTCGCCTAAACCATAACCTTTTTGAGAATCACGCAGAAGAGTCCGTTATTGAAAAGTTAACAGGACCCTTAAAATTAAAGGGTCCTGCATTTTTTTATTCACAGACCCGAATCGAGGCGATCACCACATCTAGTGGGCCACCTCGCCGGAATCAGTATTTGTAGTGTTCCGACTTGAACGGACCAGCCTTATTAATCCCCAGATATTGAGATTGCTCGTCCGACAATTCGGTTAACGTGACGCCCAGCTTCTCCAGGTGAAGGCGGGCAACCTTCTCATCCAGATGCTTCGGCAGCACGTAGACTTCGTTCTTGTACTGATCACCCTTGGTGAAGAGTTCGATCTGCGCCAGAACCTGGTTGGTAAAGCTTGCGGACATCACGAAGCTCGGGTGGCCGGTAGCATTGCCGAGGTTCACCAGACGGCCCTGCGAGAGCAGGATCATGCGCTTGCCATCCGGGAACACATACATGTCGACCTGGTCCTTGACCGGGCGGCACTTGGTGTTCTTGAGGGCAGCAACCTGGATCTCGTTGTCGAAGTGGCCGATGTTACAGACGATCGCCATGTCCTTCATGCCACGCATGTGGTCGAAGGTGATGATGTCCTTGTTGCCGGTCGCGGTGACATAGATATCGCCTTCCGGAAGAGCCTGTTCAATGGTCTTGACCTCGAAACCGTCCATGGAAGCCTGCAGGGCGCAGATCGGGTCGATTTCGGTGACGATCACGCGGGCACCGGCACCAGCCAGGGACTGTGCGGAGCCTTTGCCGACGTCGCCGTAACCACAGACAACGGCAACCTTGCCGGACATCATCACGTCGGTGCCGCGGCGGATACCGTCGACCAGGGACTCACGGCAGCCATAACGGTTGTCGAACTTGGACTTGGTGACGCTGTCGTTGACGTTGATCGCCGGGAACGGCAGGTCGCCCTTCTTCTGCATTTCATAAAGACGCAGAACGCCAGTGGTGGTTTCTTCCGAAACGCCCTGGATCAGCTCTTTCTGCTTGGTGAACCAGCCCGGGTTGGCGGCCATGCGCTTCTTGATCTGCGCGAACAGGCACACTTCCTCGTCCGACTTCGGGTTATCGATCAGACCGGTTTCACCGGCTTCGACCCGTGCACCGAGCAGGATGTAGAGCGTGGCGTCGCCGCCATCGTCCAGGATCATGTTCGCACCTTCGGGGAAGTCGAAGATCTTGTCGGCATAATCCCAGTATTCTTCCAGGGTTTCGCCCTTGGTTGCGAAAACCGGAATGCCTGCAGCTGCAATCGCAGCGGCTGCCTGATCCTGCGTGGAATAGATGTTGCAGGACGCCCAACGGACTTCCGCACCCAGCGCAACCAGCGTTTCGATCAGAACGGCGGTCTGAATGGTCATGTGCAGGGAACCGGCAATGCGGGCGCCCTTGAGCGGCTTGGAGTCACCGAATTCGGCGCGGCAGGCCATCAGGCCCGGCATTTCGTGCTCGGCGATCTCGATTTCGGTGCGGCCCCAGTCTGCGAGCCCGATGTCTTTAACGATGTAGTCGGTCATGAATAAGTCCTGCTGTTTTGAGCCAGCTTCAGGCGCAAGGCCCCTTGAGTGTCGCCGCCATCTCGTGAACCAGTGCCAAAACAGCACCAGGGGCGGGCGACAGCCGAAATCCGGAAGGCTCCGGAAATCGTTGGAAGGGGTTATAGCGTCAGCAGGGTCATCACGCAATAAAGATATAAAGAATTCTTTATATCATATGTCCCAATCACGTCCGGTAGAGATCCGCACGTGACGGCGGCATGCCTGAGGGGCCCTTGGTGCGACGCGTCGCGACCGTCTGGAAGATGCCGATGGAGCCGCGTTCGAAGCCAAGCGAGACGCCAATGAGATAGGCCAGCCACAGACGATATTTGTGCTCGCCTATTTCCGCGACAGCCGCGTCCTTTACCTTCATCAGGTTTTCCGCCCACAGCCGTGTCGTGCGGGCATAGTGCTCGCGCCATGCTTCCACATCGTGAACCTCGAAGCCGTGCGCTTCCAGATTGGTCAGCGTCCAGCCAATGTGGTCGACCTCCCCTCCCGGGAAGATGTAGCGTACCAGCGCCTGGTATTCCGGCTTCTTGCGGCGGAACGCCTTCAGATCCTTTTTTCCGCGGCGGGTGATCGCATGGTGCAGGTAGACACCCCGCGGTTTCAGCAGGCGGTGCACGCTCTGGAAATAATTATCGTAATTGTCCAGCCCGACCGCCTCGAACATGCCGATGGAGGAGATCTTGTCGAACTTGCCGTCCATGTCGCGATAGTCGATCAGCTTGACCGAGACCTTGTCTTCAAGGCCACGCGCCTTGATCCGCTCCTCGGCAAGCTTCAGCTGTTCTTCCGCCAGTGTGACCCCAACGGCTGTCACGCCATAATGTTCGGCGGCGTGGCAAATCAGGGCGCCCCAGCCGCAACCGATATCGAGCATCCGGTCGCCCGGCTTCAGCCGCAGCTTGCGGCAGATCATGTCGAGCTTGTCTTTCTGCGCCGTCGCCAGATCGTTCGACCAGTCGGAGAAATAGGCGCAGGTGTAGACCATCTCCGGATCGAGAAAGAGCCGATAGAAGTCGTTGGAAACGTCGTAATGGAACGCGATGTCGTCCTTGCGGCTGCCGGAGCTTCGGTCCGCTGACTGACCGGCATCAAGCCCGTCCGGGTTGGCTTCAGCCTTGCGACCAGAGCCGCGCCAGAGCGAAAATCCGGTTTTCAGAAGCAGGGTCTTGTTGAGGCGCTTGCGAATTTCCCGGCTTTTGAGCGTCGGCCGCTTTTCGGCAAAGTCGAAAATGCTGCCACCGCGCGGGTCGACGTCGCCATTTGCATAGAGATCGATCAGCGTCTTGATGCCCGGACGGCGAAGAAGACGCGTCAGGGCGGCTTCGGAAAGAGCAAGCCGCAGACCGTCCGCCGGCGCATCGGCAGGTACCCGGGATCCGTCCCAGAGTTCGAACGCGAATTGAAGGTCCAACGCCTCATGGACATGGGTAAGTGCAGTGCGTGCGGCGGAAATCAGTCGGTCCTGAGTGTGGCTCGCCATGTCGGCCCCCGGTTCGGTTTGGAAGGGTGTGGCCGATGCCCGGAATTCACTCGATCGACCGCAGCAGGAATGTGCACCGCAGGGTGGCGGCACGAAATGTCAAAATCAATCTTCTTCGCCAAAGCCGCTTTCGACGAGCTCGGCAATCGCCGCCATGGCGTCTCCCGCATCAGAGCCGGTGACGCTGACAGTGATAAAGCAGCCCGGGCTGGCAGCGAGCATCATGAGACCCATGATCGACGTTCCGCCGACGGTCTGGCCGTCCTTGGAAACCTGGACGTCTGCGTCAAACGTCTCCACCAGCTTCACCAGCTTTGCGGAAGCCCTGGCATGCAGGCCACGGCGGTTGACGATTGTCAGGTCTTTTTCCAACACGGTCTGCGCTGTCATTGTTGTTTTAGTTCTGTCCCGACAGCACCTGGCTGGCAACCGAGATGTATTTCTGGCCGGCCTGACGGGCTTCGTCGACAGCATCGGCCAGTTCGCGATCTGCGCGCACGCTGGCAAGCTTGATCAGCATCGGCAGATTGACACCGGCCACCACTTCAACGGATTTGCTGTCCATCACGGAAATTGCGAGGTTGGAAGGTGTGCCACCGAACATGTCCGTCAGAAGCACCACACCCTTGCCGGAATTGGCAGCTTCCACAGCGGCCAGAATGTCCTGGCGCCGCTGCTCCATGTCGTCATCCGGACCAATGGAGATGGTTTCAACCTGTTCCTGTGGACCGACAACATGTTCCAGCGCCGCTTTGAATTCCTCAGCAAGGCGCCCGTGCGTAACAAGTACAAGTCCGATCATGCGTCAGTTAGCCTGATTATCGAGTGCGTTAAGCTCAGGATCCCAAAAGAGATCCGGAAAGAGCCGGGCGTTTATCAGTCTGATGCACTCTCTTCAACCGCTTCGTCAGTTGCAAGCAAAAAACGCCCCTGCTGCCTCAAATATAATCCGGTCCTTTGGGGAAAAGGTGCCGTAACGCCCAACGGATCAGGCGCAGGCTGTGCTCAGGGTCGTTTTGCGGGCACATAACCACCGGTAAATGCACGCCTTCCAGGCAGGTCGTCGCGAGAACCTGCTCCGGCATCCTCTCGATGGCGTCGGCCTGCTTCAGTTCGACCAACAGATGCACTTGCGCGTGCGGCAGAAAGCGCGTTTCGACAACACCGAAACCGCGTACTTCCATGCGGCCTTCGATCGTCCGCGGCGCACGCGCCTCAAGCCGTCCATCAGCTGCAGCAACATGCGTGTAGTCGTCAGCCACCAGAAGGCCGAGATTGCCTTTGGCCCGTGCCGCCTCGACGAGAATATCCGAAAGGGTTGTCTTGCCGCTTCCGGCACCGCCCCGGATCAGAAGGCCGGCTGTGCCCACCACCACGCAATTGGCATGAACCGCCGGAGGCGTCACTTGCTCCGCCCTGCCGGCAGATAGATGGTGAAACGAGCACCTGCAATCTTCTGCTTGCCGTCCCGACCGGGCACCAGACGGTTGGTGGCAACAATTGTCCCGCCATGGGCTTCGATGATCTGCCGGGAGATCGACAGGCCCAGACCGGAATTGTTGCCGAAGCCTTCTCCTTCCGGCCTGTCGGTATAGAAGCGTTCAAAAATGCGCTCGGTGTTTTCAGCACGGATGCCGGGACCGTCATCATCCACGATGATCTTGATCATACGGCCGTCCCGGCTGAGATCCACCCGAACCGTTCCGCCGGCGGGCGAGAAGGACCTGGCGTTGTCCAGAAGGTTGCTGACGACCTGTCCGAGGCGAATATCATGGCCTTGCATCTGATAAGGCTTGCTGCCCTGAGCATCTGCAACGGCCAGCTTGACACTTGCCTCCTCCGCTCCGGACCGCTGGTTGGCGGCATCGGCCATGTTGCGCAGCAGTTCGGCCAGGTCGATCGGCTCGGCCTGGATCCGGGCCAGTTCCGCATCAAGGCGGGAAGCATCGGAGATGTCGCTGATCAGACGATCGAGGCGGCGCACGTCATGCTGGATCACTTCCATCAACCGGTCCTGCGAATTCTTGGACTTGGCCAGGGGCAGGGTTTCCACGGCGCTGCGCAGCGATGTCAGCGGGTTCTTCAATTCGTGCGCGACATCGGCGGCAAACTGCTCGATCGCATCGATCTTGTTATAGAGCGCGTGGGTCATTTCCCGGAACGAACGCGCCAGATGGCCGATCTCGTCCTGCCGATCCGAAAAGTCCGGTATCTCCTCGCGAGAGGTCGAGCCTCGCCGCACGCGGTCCGCGGCAGCCGCAAGGCGCCGGACCGGGCCGGCAATCGTCCCGGCCAGAAGGATCGACAGAAGGATGGTCACTGTGGCGGCAAACAGGAACACGCGAATGATGGCGATACGTTCGGCCCGCACGATGGCGTCGATGTCACCGCCCTGTGTCGACAGGAGCAAGGCCCCAAGGACCGCGCGGAACCGCTGGATCGGCACGGCAACGGAAACGATCAGCTCGCCCCGTTGCGAGATCCGCGTCACGCTGGCCGGGGATCCGGCAAGCGCCGCCTCCACTTCCGGATAGGCGCGGCCATCGCCACCGCCTACGTCCTGATAGATCGGCAGGTCACCCTGGCGCAGCCAGCGCTTGACCCATTGCCAGGTCGAATCCCAGAAGCCTTCCTCCTCCGCCGTCGGAGGCGGCAGATCGAAGCGCAGGATCTGGGCGCTGGTATAAAGGTGGCGGCTGTCGAGGATGAGAATGCCTTCCGGATCATAGATCCGCGCCCGGGTCTTGGTCGGCGAAATCAGGCGGCGCAGCACGGGACCGACCCGTTCCGGGTTGATCGGAAAGTCGAGACTGTCGAGATCTTCCTGGGTCGGGGTGATGCTTTCGCCCGCCTGCAACTGCAACAGGCGTTCGGGATCGACGGTGATCGTGCCCGTATCGACGGTGGCGGAAGCGGCAATGGCGCCAGCAATGATTTCGCCCTGGGTCAGAAGGCTCTGCACCCGCGCATCGATCAGACCCGCGCGAAACTGGTTGAGGTACAGGATACCGATCACCAGTGCCAGCAGACCCACGAGGTTGATGGCGATGATCCGGCGCGTCAGCGACGAGAGAACATAGGTTCCGAAGATACGGCCCAACTGGCTGAGCAGACGGCGACGGATCCGCTTGTTGCCAAGTCGGCGCAGACGGGAGCGATCCGAACCGTTCTGAGGTTCAGAGGCACCAATCTCTTCCGCGCTCTCGCTTTCCACCGCCATTCAGGCTCACATTAGATCAAAGGCTGTTCAATCGAAACCGACTGAACAGCCAAAAGCAGATCGTTTCCAGGTTTTACCGGGACAGTCGCTCTACCGGTCCGTTTCAGACTTCCCGGAAACGATACCCGACGCCGTAGAGGGTTTCGATCATGTCGAAGTCGTCATCAACAACCTTGAACTTCTTGCGCAGCCGCTTGATGTGGCTATCGATGGTGCGGTCGTCCACATAGACCTGATCGTCATAGGCCGCGTCCATGAGCGCGTTACGGCTCTTGACGACACCGGGCCGCTGCGCGAGCGCGGACAGGATCAGGAATTCGGTCACGGTCAGCGTGACAGGTTTGCCGTTCCAGGTGCAGGTGTGACGCTCCTGGTCCATCACAAGCTGGCCACGTTCCAGCAGTTTGTCGGCATCGTCGCGCGGCGTGGATGCGTCACGCGGTTGCGCCCGGCGCAGCACCGCGCGCACACGCTCGACCAGAAGCCGCTGCGAAAAGGGTTTGCGGATAAAATCGTCGGCGCCCATCTTCAGGCCGAAGAGTTCGTCGATCTCGTCATCCTTGGAGGTCAGGAAGATTACCGGCAGATCGGAGTTCTGGCGCAGGCGGCGCAGCAGTTCCATGCCGTCCATACGTGGCATCTTGATATCGAAAATCGCGAGTTCCGGCGGGTCGCTCTGCAGGCCGTCGAGCGCCGATGTACCGTCGGTGTAGGTTTGAACGCGATAGCCTTCCGCTTCCAATGCGATAGAGACCGAAGTCAAAATGTTGCGGTCGTCATCGACCAGGGCAATTGTCGGCATGCTTTGTTTTTCCATTTCCGGCAACGCACCGATGGCGCGCATCGGCATTAATGTAACACACAGCCTTTGGCCTGCTAAATGCGCATAAATTAAGGCAATCCGCCTCCGGATATGCTTGCATGACACAAAGACCGCCCAGCCGGCTGCATTGGTGGGGATCACTGTAAAAGATTTCAAGAGACCAACTTAACGTCAAGTCTCGTACATTGGTGGCGGGGCTCAGTCGAGTCTCTACTACAAGTGCGAAATGAACGCACTTTCTTTCGATTCAATCAACATTTCGAACATTCCGAAAGTTTCGAATTTTAGTTCGACGTCCAAATTAATCATTGGCAATTTAATGGTGATTTTTAATCGATTAAACAATTACATAGCACCTTTGGTAGTCTTGCTGCCGTTTAGTCATTCCACTACGTTCGCAGCCCTCACAGCCAGATTTAGCTTTTCTTAACTTTCTCCGGCCGTGACAAAACTAGCCCCCATCACGAGGACTGCGGGAACATGCAAGAAGTAGGTGTCAGGAATCCCTCAATTGGTTGCGAAACTTTCGGCTTCAAAGGCCTGAAAGCGCTCTATTGGAACCAGAACGAGCCTGCTCTTTATGAATATTCCCTCTCCCGCGGCGAAGCGCAGCTAGCTGCCGGCGGCGCGATTGTTGCTGAAACCGGTGTTCACACCGGCCGTTCGCCGAAAGACAAGTTCGTGGTTCTGGACGACGAGACCCGCGACACAGTGTGGTGGGACAACAACTCCCAGATGTCGAAAGCCAATTTCGACCTGCTGCTGTCCGATTTCCTTGCCCACGCCGAGGGCATGGAGCTGTTCGCACAGGACCTTTACGGCGGCGCTGACAAGACCCATCGCCTGCCGGTGCGCGTCTATACGGAATATGCCTGGCATTCGCTGTTCATCCGCAACCTCCTTCTAAGGCCCGAGACTTCCGAGCTGGAAGGCTTTGCGCCGGATATGACAATCATCGATCTGCCAAGCTTCAAGGCGGATCCGGAACGCTACGGCTGCCGGACAGAAACCGTGATCGCCTGCGACCTGACCCGCAAGATCGTTCTGATCGGCGGAACCTCCTATGCAGGCGAAATGAAGAAGTCCGTCTTCACCATGCTGAACCACCTGCTGCCGGCAAAGGGCGTCATGTCCATGCACTGCTCGGCGAACTTGGGTGATGCAGGCGATACCGCAGTGTTCTTTGGCCTCTCCGGCACCGGCAAGACCACGCTCTCCGCCGATCCGTCCCGCACGCTGATCGGCGACGACGAGCACGGCTGGGGTGAAAGCGGCGTCTTCAACTTCGAAGGCGGCTGCTACGCCAAGACCATCAAGCTTTCCGAGGAAGCCGAGCCGGAGATCTACTCCACCACCCAGCGCTTCGGCACGGTTCTGGAAAATGTGGTTCTGGACGAGAACCGGGTGCCGGATTTCGACGACGGTTCGAAAACCGAAAACACCCGCGCGGCCTACCCGATCCACTTCATCTCCAATGCCAGCGACACCGGCTGCGCACCGATGCCGAAGACCATCATCATGCTAACGGCCGATGCCTTCGGCGTCATGCCGCCGATCGCGCGTCTGACACCGGCGCAGGCGATGTATCACTTCCTGTCCGGGTACACCGCCAAGGTGGCCGGCACGGAAAAGGGTGTTACCGAGCCGCAGGCAACCTTCTCGACCTGCTTCGGTGCGCCGTTCCTGCCGCGGCATCCGTCCGAATACGGCAACCTGTTGAAGGACCTCATTGCCAAGCACAATGTGGATTGCTGGCTGGTCAACACCGGCTGGACCGGCGGTGCATATGGCACCGGGCAGCGCATGCCGATCAAGGCAACCCGCACGCTGCTCACTTCCGCACTGAACGGCAGCCTGAAGGACGCCGAGTTCCGCACCGATGCGAACTTCGGCTTCGATGTGCCGGTTTCCGTCGAAGGTGTCGACGATACGATCCTGACCCCGCGCGAAACCTGGACGGACAAGGATGCCTATGACGTTCAGGCCGCCAAGCTGGTGCAAATGTTCGTCAAGAACTTCGCGACCTTTGAAGCCCATGTCGACGGTGCCGTGCTGAATGCCGCTCCCGCCGTGCGTATGGCTGCCGAATAAGCCCGAAAATAATACCCCGCAAAACCTGAACGGCTCCTCCCCCTCGAGGAGCCGTTTTTTCGTGGGTAGACAACGCTCTTGTGCTTCCCGATCACGACGTCCCGCCGGATGGATGATCGCTGAGAAAGTCCGGCGGCGGCGCGAGGAGCACAGGGTGATGCTGCGCTTGCTTTCCCTCGCCTGCTCTCTTTCATCAAATTCAGAAAGATCTATATTGAAGGTCCTACCTTGAAGGGGCGACCTCATGACGGCCACAGAGACGACTTCCATTCCCGACGTTTTGAAGACAGCCGAAAGCTGGCGCGGTGCGGGACGTTCCGTTGCACTGGCGACCGTGGTCGAGACCTGGGGTTCCGCGCCACGTCCGGTCGGGTCCCATCTGGTCATTGATGCTGAGGGCAACTTCGAAGGCTCCGTCTCCGGCGGTTGTGTCGAAGGGGCGGTGGTGTCCGAGGCAATCGACGTCATCGAGACCGGCAAACCGACCACGCTGGAATTTGGCGTTGCAGATGAGACAGCCTGGCGTGTCGGTCTTTCGTGCGGCGGCCGCATTCGCGTCTACGTCGAACCCGTCACCTGATCCCGGACCTGATTTCGATGACCACGGAAACCCTGCTTGCCTTCGTCGCCGCTACGGCTCTTTTTGCCTATATGCCTGGCCCGGCCCTGCTTTATACCGCCGCACAGACGATCGCCCGCGGACAGCGGGCCGGTTTCATGGCTGCCGCGGGTATTCACCTGGGCTGTTATGTGCATGTCTTTGCCGCAGCCTTTGGCCTGTCGGCGATCTTCAGTGTCGTGCCGACACTCTATTTTGCGCTGAAGCTGGTTGGCGGGCTTTACCTGATCTTTCTCGGCATCCAGATGATCCGGACCCGCGTAGTGGCCGGACCGACACCCAATTTGCCCCAAAAATCCGAAAAGCGAGCCTTTGCAGACAGCGTGCTGGTGGAGGTTCTCAATCCCAAGGTCGCCATCTTCTTCATCGCTTTCCTGCCCCAGTTCGTCACCCCTGACGCAAGCCTGCCGATCTGGGCGCAGTTCCTGATCCTGGGAACGTTCGTCAACTTCGCTTTCACCTCGGCAGATATCGTCACCGTTCTTTTTGCAAGCCAAGTGAAAAAGCGGCTGACCAGGACATCGAGGTTCCAGAGCCTCACACGCTGGCTCGGAGGATCGCTTCTGGTGGGACTTGGACTGAAACTGGCAACGGACCGCGCATAGACCATGGACTTTTCCCTGCTAAGTGACCTCAACAAGGACCGTGCCGCGCGCCGTGCGGCGATCCTGGTGACCGACATGGTGGACGGGCAGCAACGCCTCGTCCGCAAATCCGACGATTTTTCCGGCGATCCCCTGGCTGAGGAACTTGCAAGGCGTTTCCGCTCAGGTAAATCCGGCATGATCACCGCAGAAAGTGGCGAAGTCTTCCTGAACGTATCCTTGCCTGCGCCGCGCCTGGTCATCATCGGCGCAGTGCACATCAGCCAGGCGCTTGTTCCGATGGCGGAGATTGCGGGGCTTGATGTGACCGTCATTGATCCGCGCACGGCCTTTGCCACCGAAGACCGCTTTCCCGGAAGCACACTCAAGGCGGACTGGCCCGAAGAGGTCTTGAAGGATGCGCCCCTTGATGCCTTCACGGCCGTTGCCGCTGTCACTCATGATCCGAAGATCGACGACTACCCCCTGATGGAAGCGCTGAAGACCGGATGTTTCTATGTCGGGGCGCTCGGCAGCCGCAAGACCCACGGCAAGCGTCTGGAACGCTTTACCGAAGCCGGCCTGGCACCTGAGCTGTTTGACCGGATCGATGCTCCGATCGGTCTCGATATCGGAGCAGCTTCACCGGAGGAAATTGCGGTGGCCGTGCTGGGCGCCATCATCAAGGCGTTGCGGACCGCTCCGGGAGCTGCCGCATGATATTCGGCCCTTGTCCGCCGGAAGATGCCGAAGGCTGTATTCTCGCGCACCGGACAGCCCTGCCGAAGCGTGTGCTGAAAAAAGGCCGCCGCCTGACGGGACAAGACTGCGCCGAGATTGCCGCCGCCGGTATCGACAGCCTCATGGTTGCCCGAATAGAACCCGGCGACATCGGCGAGGATGCCGCGGCTGAGCAGCTCGCCACGGCTGCTGCAGGTGCGGGTCTTGAGACCGACACCGCCTTTACGGGGCGCATGAACCTCTATGCCGCCACCAACGGCGTCCTGGTGGTCGATGCGGATGCGGTTACCGCGGCCAACCGGATTGATCCGGCCATCACCTTCGCGACACTGCCGAACTGCAGCAAGGTTCTGGCCGGCCGTATGGTTGCAACCGCGAAGATCATTTCCTTTGCCGTTCCAGAAGAACAACTGGGAGCCGCCGAAAACGCTCTCAGGGGCGCAGTCCGTGTTGCCGGCTTCAGTCCGCGCAAGGTTGGCCTTGTCGCAACGCAACTGCCGCATCTCAAGCCTTCGACCATGGACAAGACCCGCCGCGTGCTGGAAGACAGGCTGTTGCCGAGCGGATCAACCGTCCTGAACGAGCACAGGGTCGCCCACAGCAGGGAGGCCGTCGCCGAAGCCTTGCGGTCGCTGAAGGAAGAAGGCGCTGATTTTCTGATCCTGTTCGGGGCTTCTGCCGTTGTCGACAGGCAGGACGTGCTGCCTGCGGCTCTGGATCTTGCCGGCGGGACGGTGCACCACCTGGGCATGCCGGTGGACCCCGGCAACCTGCTGATGCTCGGAAGTCTCGACGGCATTCCCGTGCTGGGCGCACCGGGCTGCGCCCGAAGCCCGAAGGAGAACGGTTTCGACTGGGTTCTGGACCGCCTGCTTGCGGGACTGGAAGTTCACCCTGACGACATTACCGCGATGGGTGTTGGAGGCCTCTTGATGGAAATCGGGACACGGCCGCAGCCCCGCGAAGGCAAACGCAAGGGCGAAGCTGCCAGGATCGCGGCGCTGATCCTTGGCGCAGGCAAGTCTTCCCGCATGGGCGGTCCGAACAAGCTGCTTGCGACGCTGGACGGCAAGACCCTGATCCGGCATGCCGCAGAAGCTGCCGCCGGCGTCGGTCTGTCACAGACCGTTCTGGTAACCGGGCATCTGGCTGAAGAAGTCGGCGCACAGGTCGAAGATCTGGACGTTACGCTGGTGCACAACCCGGATTTTGCAGACGGCATGGCCGGGTCCATCCGCACCGGCATGAATGCTCTCGCCGCAGATACCGATGCGGTGATCGTTCTTCTGGGCGACATGCCACGTATCGGCTGCGATGTTCTGAAGAGGCTGATCGGCACTTACCGCGAAAACGACAACAGTCTGATCGTCACCGCAACGGCGGATGGGAAACGGGGCAATCCGGTCTTGTGGGACCGGCGCTTCTTCGAAGCCCTGAAATCCTTGAGCGGCGACGTTGGAGCGCGTCACATCATTGGCGAAAACCCCGGGTTCGTGGCCGAAGTCGAGATCGGATCCGCCGCAAGACTGGATCTTGATACACCCGATGCGCTTCGGCAGGCTGGAGGCAAGTTGCCTGAGCCAAAAGGCTAAACCTTTGGCCTGGTAAAGTAAGCCGAAGCAATAAAGCCAAACGATAACATTACATTAACCCGGTATGCACTGAGTGCAGGCCGGAATTGCCAGCTATTCTATTGCAATTTTGTGACATGCCGCTTATGTAATGCCTGCGCTTGCTGAAGGGCACCCAATTGGGTTGGACAACGGATGACGTCCCGGGCGCCGCTTACATCCGATTCCTGTCGAAAGCTGTTCGGATCCTCCCTCCCGAGGATGCTCGAGCGCTTTTGTCGCTTGGTTAAAAGAAGAACGAAGGAAAACGTCATGGCTGACTTGTCTCTCCCGCGCCCGGGCTGCTGCAAATGGGCAGAAGGTGATTCTGGTAACTACATCTTCCCGTGCAGCACGCGCGTCGAAGCAGGTGTCTCCTATTGCACCGAACATAGCGCCATCGTCTACATCCCGCCGGAAGAGCGCCGCCGCAACCGTTCCGGTGGTGGCATGAGCCTGTCCTTCCGCCGCGCGGCATAAGAATACAAGCTGCTTGAACTAAAAAAGCAGATATTCCGTGGAACACCACGTACCTCGAAACCCGGCCCTCAGGCCGGGTTTTTTATTGCCCGGATTTTCCCGTGCTGGATTTCAAGCCTGCATGGCTGGACGAAAGGCATGTCAACATCGAGCAACCTCTGCGTGAATAGAAGATTTCATGCGATTTTTTCGATCTAAGCAAATATTCTTACTGAATATTACCTAGAGGCGATTCTTCGTTAAAATACAATCACCCTCACCACGCAAAACAACCCTGCCTTTATGGACAATTTAATTCAATCTCGCAAAGTTAATACTTTGTTTTAGTTCTATACCTAAGAGTAAACAAACTAAAACCGAGATAGTGACGCGTTCGGCAGAGAGGCACAGTGCATCATGACCCCTGTGCAGGGAGACAGCGAACAGGACCGCCTGGACGCACTGGCGACCCTTCAGATTCTCAATTCTGAACGCCTGCCGGAATATGACGATCTCGTGGAGACCCTTGCCACGATCTTCGATGCCCCGATGGCCTTCATTTCCATCGTCGGTAAGGATGACCTCTGGTTCAAGGCCAAGATCGGCATAGACGTCGACGGCACTCCAAGAAAAGGCACTTTTTGCGATCAGGCAATCCTCTCGCGCGAGTTGATGGTCGTTCCCAACGCCCTTGAAGACCCCCGCTTCCGCGATACGAGCCTCGTTGCCGGTCCACCCTACACACGCTTTTATGCAGGTTTGCCGTTGTGCCTGGATGGCACGCACATCCTTGGGACACTCTGCGTCGTCGACACCAAACCACGGCGGCCAAGCGAAACACAGCTCCGCCAACTGCAGCGTATGGGATCGATCGTCCTCGGTCTGATGAAGTCTCATCGCGCCCAGAGTGATACGCAATCTGCCCTTCGGGCGGCCGAAGAACAGCAACGGCTTGCGATGCGCAAGAGCGATCTGCTGGAAGAGATCACGGCCGTTTCCGGTGTTGGCGGCTGGGAAGTGGATATTGATACCGACACGGTAACCTGGACGGAAAAAACCTGCGAAATCCATGAAGTGGATGACGACTTCGTTCCAACTGTCGATATGGCGCTTTCCTTCTACGCACCGGATTGCCGTCGCCAGATATCGGATGCCGTCATCAAAAGTGTCAAGGAAGGCGTTGCCTGGGATCTTGAACTCCCGTTCGTGACCGCCAGGGGGCGTGAGATCTGGGTTCGCACCGCGGGCAGGCCCATCATCGAAGATGGTCGCGCGACCCGTTTGATCGGTGCCTTCCAGGACATTACCGAACGCAAGCAATCCGAACAGGCCGTGCTTCATTCCGAAGCGGTCCATCGCACCACCCTGGAATCCCTAAGCGAAGGGATTCTCCTCGTCAACAGAGCCGGACAGATCCAGTCCTTCAATCCTGCAGCAGCTGCATTGCTCGGCTACACCGTCGGGGAAATGAAAGGTCAAAAGCTTCAGGATCTCGACCTCGATATCGAATGCGAAGAAGACGGCCACGTTTCCGGCTGCAATCCCCTGCAACAGGCAGCGGTCAATCCGGACAAGGTTTGTAACGTCGTTGCAAACGTGACCCGTCGGGGGACCGACCAGTCCGTCTGGCTGCGGCTGAATGCGAAATCGATTGGCGACGACAATGCGTATGGCCTCGACGGCGTTGTCCTTTCCCTGACCGACGTCACCGCGACCAAGCGGCAGCTCATCGCTCTGCAAGCCATTTTCGACAACCTGCCGGGTGGCCTCGTCTATTATGATCCCGACAGACGGCTTGCGGTCTGCAACAAGGATTTTCAGCGCCTTCTGCAACTGCCGCAGGAATTTATTGATCGCAAGGCGCCGTTGCTGGAGGTGGCGACATATCTGGCAAAGCGAGGAGACTACGGTCCGGGAGACCCGGACAAGCTTCTGGAAGAACGGTTCAGGTATTTCAATGATCCCAAACCGCATATTTACGAGCGCGTCAGCCCCGATGGGACACATCTGGAAGTCCGTGGTATCCCTCTGCCGAGCGGGGGCCTTATCACCAGTTTCTTTGATATTTCGGAGCGCAAACGGGCAGAGAACATCTTGCGGTATTCCGAGGCCGTCCAAAGGACAACGCTCGAGTCTCTCAGCGAAGGTATTCTTCTGCTGACACATACCGGCGAGATCCAGTCAGCCAATCCTGCTGCGATCGACCTCTTGGGCGTGACCGGCAGGGAGCTGGTCGGGTTGAACGTAACCGACATTGATTTTGGCCTTCGCTGTGATCTTGAAGACAAGGGTCCGTGCGATGCACCGCTAGAGCTTGCTGCGCGTGACCCGGGATCACTGAGGGACGTCATCGCCCGTCTCTCCCCCACCAACGGGCGGCCTAGGAAGTGGCTTCGCCTGAGCGCCATGCCAATCGACGACGATCAGGAGTTCGATCTGGACGGTGTCGTCGTCTCCCTGACGGACATTACCGAGACCAAGCAGCAGGCCGACACGCTGCAAAGCATCTTCGACAACTTTCCGGGCGGGATCGTTCACTACGATGAAACGCTCCGGCTCGCGTCGAGCAATCAGCAGTTCCGCGACCTTCTCGAATATTCTGATGAGTTGATTGAAGATCGGCCTTATCTTTACGACTTCTTTCTCTTCAACGCTCGAAGAGGTGACTACGGCCCCGGCGACCCAGAGGCTCTCGCTCTGGAACGGTATCGGAAGTACGACCTGAAAAAATCACAGGTGTTCGAACGGCGTGCCGCGAACGGCACCTATATCGAAACCCGGAGCACGCCACTGCCGTCAGGTGGTCTCATCCATAATTTTTACGACATCACCGACCGCAAGAACCTGGAAGAACAACTTGCCGCGAACGAACGGTTGGCACGGCATCGCTCGCACGAACTCGAAGCCATTCTCGCCAATATGCGCCAGGGTGTCAGCGTCTTCGACGCGCGTGGCCGGCTGTCATTGTGGAACCGGCAGTACATCGAAATCTTCAACAAACCTGAGGGCGATGTTTACGAGGGTATCAGCCTCATCGAATTGATCCAGGCCGAGAAGGATCGCGGCGAATTCGAAGGCGACGTTCAGGAACACGTCATGGATCTGATGATCCGCTTATCGGCAGGCGAAGTGGTCCGTTCCAAGTTCAAACATCCCAACGGCAGGATTGTCAGCGCGGTCCATGCGCCCTTGCCGGCGGGCGGCTGGATCGGTACGCATGAAGATGTAACGTCCCGTGAACTGGCGGCTGAAAAGATCCAGTTTGCCGCTCACCATGACACCTTGACCGGGCTCGCCAACCGAACGCTATTCAATGCAAAGCTGGACGAAGCCCTGAATGCGGCATCGGCCAATGGCATTGCAGGCGACCTGATGCTGCTTGATCTCGACAAGTTCAAACCGGTGAATGACAGCTTCGGTCACGATGTCGGTGACGAACTTCTTAAAACAGTCGCACAGCGACTGCGCGAGTGTGTCCGGTCCTCAGATCTGGTCGCTCGTCTCGGCGGCGACGAATTCGGGATCATCCTAACCGGAACCGGTTCCGGCAACGCCAGTACGGCCGAGATCGCCGATCGTATCGTCCGCAAGATCGGGGCACCGTTCGCTGTCCAGGATCACATTATTTCGGTTGGCGTCAGCGTCGGAATTTCTCCGATAACGGGCACGGAACTGGATCCTCGTCCAGTGATAAAGCGCGCCGATATGGCGCTTTACGAGGTCAAGCATAACGGGCGTAACGGGTTCAAGTTCTTCGAAGAGGAAGACGTCGCTCGGTTTGCTCGCGCCTGACGTTCGGCCTTCTGATCGAGAGCCGAATGTTTGAGAGGTAGCCTGCCAGATACGTCAGAACCGTGCCTCTTTGCATACTTGACCGATCGCTTCCCCCAAAAACAAAAAACGCGGTCCGTTGCCGGACCGCGTCATTGAATGAAGCTTGAGGGGGTCGTATCAGGCCTTGGTGAGGGCTTCTGCGACGTCCTTGAGCTGAGCCAGTGTCATTTCGGCTTTCTGCCGCGAGGCATCGTCCTTGGCGTCGGAAACATCTTCCTGCGCATCCTGGATTGCCTGGTCGAGCTGCTCACGGCTGATCTCGCCAACCGGAACGGCCTGTTCGGCCAGAACGGTGAGACCGCCTGCTGCAACATCGGCAAAACCACCGCGGACGAAATATTCGTCCCAGCCACCATTTTCGCTGCTGCGCACCTTCAGGATGCCCGGCAGGATGGTGGAGATGAACGGGGCATGGTTCTTCAGAACGCCAAACTCGCCTTCGGCGCCCGGTACAACGACCTCTGCGACCTGTTCGGAGAGGAGCTGGCGCTCCGGCGAGACCAACTCAAACTGGAAAAGTTCAGCCATTTGGCGTCTTCCTTGTCAGTCTAATTCTGATGGCAAGCCATCAAGCATGAAGAAGACGGACGCCCGATAACGGGCGTCCGGTCAATTCGCCGATCAAGCGGCTTCAGCAGCCAGGCGCTGTGCTTTCTCGATGGCTTCATCGATGGAGCCAACCATGTAGAAAGCAGCTTCCGGCAGGTGGTCGTATTCGCCTTCGACCAGACCCTTGAAGCCCTTGATGGTGTCTTCGAGGGCAACCAGCTTGCCCGGAGAACCGGTGAAGACTTCGGCCACGAAGAACGGCTGGGACAGGAAGCGCTCGATCTTACGGGCGCGGGCAACGGTGAGTTTGTCTTCTTCAGACAGTTCGTCCATGCCCAGGATGGCGATGATGTCCTGCAGAGCCTTGTAGCGCTGCAGAGTAACCTGAACCGCACGAGCCGTTTCGTAGTGCTCTTCACCGATGATGCGGGCATCAAGCATACGGGAAGTGGAGTCCAGCGGATCCACAGCCGGGTAGATGCCTTTTTCAGCGATCGAGCGGTTAAGAACCGTCGTTGCGTCCAAGTGAGCAAAGGTCGAAGCCGGTGCCGGGTCGGTCAAGTCATCGGCCGGAACGTACACGGCCTGCACGGACGTGATCGAGCCCTTGTTCGTGGTGGTGATGCGCTCCTGCATGCCGCCCATGTCGGTGGCCAGCGTCGGCTGGTAGCCCACAGCGGACGGGATACGGCCGAGAAGTGCGGACACTTCGGACCCTGCCTGGGTGAAGCGGAAGATGTTGTCCACGAAGAACAGCACGTCCTGGCCCTGGTCACGGAAGTGTTCTGCAACGGTCAGACCGGTCAGAGCAACACGTGCACGGGCTCCCGGGGGCTCGTTCATCTGGCCGTAAACCAGAGCAGCCTTGGAGCCTTCTCCACCGCCTTCCTTGTTCACGCCGGATTCGATCATTTCCCAGTAAAGGTCGTTACCTTCACGAGTACGCTCGCCAACACCTGCGAACACGGAGTAACCGCCGTGCGCCTTGGCGACGTTGTTGATCAGTTCCATGATGAGAACGGTCTTGCCCACGCCGGCGCCGCCGAACAGGCCGATCTTACCGCCCTTTGCGTACGGAGCCAGAAGGTCAACGACCTTGATGCCCGTCACAAGGATTTCAGCTTCGGTGGACTGTTCGATGAACTCCGGAGCGTCCTGGTGGATCGCACGCTTGCTTTCGTGCGGGATCTCACCGGCTTCGTCGACCGGCTCGCCGATCACGTTCATGATACGGCCCAGGGTGCCGTCGCCAACCGGCACCACGATCGGTGCATCGGTGTCGACCACTTCCTGACCGCGCACCAGACCCTCGGTGGAGTCCATCGCGATGGTACGTACCGTGTTTTCGCCAAGGTGCTGAGCAACTTCAAGCACAAGACGCGTGCCCTGGTTGTCAACTTCAAGAGCGTTCAGGATCAGCGGCAGGTGGTCATCGAACTTGACGTCGACAACGGCGCCGATGACCTGGGTGATCCGTCCGACCTTTTTGTCAGCCATATCCCTAATCCTCGTCTCGATCCCGTTAGAGCGCTTCCGCGCCCGAGATAATTTCAATCAGTTCCG
This sequence comes from Roseibium algicola, assembly GCF_001999245.1. Classification (NCBI taxonomy): domain Bacteria; kingdom Pseudomonadati; phylum Pseudomonadota; class Alphaproteobacteria; order Hyphomicrobiales; family Stappiaceae; genus Roseibium; species Roseibium algicola. The sequence goes on from NZ_CP019630.1 coordinate 1,914,372, forward strand.
TCGTAATCTGAGCCTGGCGCTGGCGGTTGTAGTTGATCGTCAGTTTGTCGATCATCTCGCCGGCGTTGCGGGTCGCGTTGTCCATTGCGGACATACGTGCACCCTGTTCAGACGCAGCATTTTCCAGAAGTGCCCGGAAAATCTGAACGGAGATGTTGCGCGGCAGCAGATCCGCAAGGATCTCTGTCTCTTCCGGTTCATATTCGTAAACCGCGTTGGCACCTGCGCCTGCATCAGTGCTGCCAGCCTCGAAATGGGCCGGGATCAGCTGAGTTGCAGTCGGTTCCTGCGCGATCACGGATTTGAAAGTCGAATAGAACAGCGTGCAAACGTCGAACTCGCCATTGTCGTACATGGAGAGCACTTCGCGGCCGATGTCGTCCGCGTTGCTGAAGCCAACGTTCTTAACACTGCGCAGGTCGATGGTCTTGATGATGTGCTGGCCGAGCTCACGCTTCAGAGCGTCGTAGCCCTTCTTGCCGACACAGATGATCTTGACCGTCTTGCCCTGCTTCAGCAGGCTGCGCGCTTTTTCACGCGCAAGCTTGGCAATGTTGGTGTTGAAGCCCCCACACAGTCCACGTTCGGCCGTGGCAACGAGCAGGAGATGAACCTGGTCATTGCCGGTGCCGGACATGAGCTTCGGAGCGTCGTCGCGCCCCTCGAAGGCCACCGCGAGGTTGGCCAGCACCGCACCCATGCGTTCCGCATAGGGGCGCGCGGCCTCCGCAGCTTCCTGAGCACGACGCAGCTTCGCCGCGGCCACCATTTGCATGGCCTTGGTGATTTTCTGCGTCGCCTTAACGGAAGCGATGCGGTTTCGTAAGTCCTTCAGGCTCGGCATGGCCGCCCCTGCTCCTTATCCCGGCGTGGTCTTAAGCGAAGTTCTTGGCGAACGCGTCGATGGCAGCTTTCAGCTTGCCAGTCAGCTCGTCGTCGAGTGCCTTCTTCTCCCAGATGGCGTCGAGCAGCGCTTTGTGCTCGCCACGAAGGAACAGAAGCAGGCCTTCTTCGAAGTCCTTCACGCGGTTGACCGGGATTGCATCCAGGTAGCCGTTCACGCCGGCATAGATGACTGCAACCTGTTCTTCGGTCTTCAGCGGCGAGAACTGCGGCTGCTTCAGAAGTTCGGTCAGACGTGCACCGCGGTTGAGGAGGCGCTGGGTCGTGGCGTCGAGGTCGGAGCCGAACTGGGCAAAGGCCGCCATTTCGCGGTACTGAGCCAGTTCACCCTTAATCGGGCCGGCAACCTGTTTCATCGCCTTGATCTGAGCGGAGGAGCCCACGCGGGACACCGACAGACCGACGTTCACGGCCGGGCGGATACCCTGGTAGAACAGATCCGTTTCCAGGAAGATCTGACCGTCGGTGATCGAGATCACGTTGGTCGGAATAAACGCGGACACGTCGTTGCCCTGGGTTTCAATAACCGGCAGTGCGGTCAGAGAGCCCTTGCCATGGTCTTCGTTCAGCTTCGCAGCACGTTCCAGCAGACGGGAGTGCAGGTAGAAAACGTCACCCGGGAAAGCTTCACGTCCCGGCGGACGACGGAGCAGCAGGGACATCTGACGGTAGGCCACAGCCTGCTTGGTCAGATCGTCGTAGCCGATCACGGCGTGCATGGAGTTGTCACGGAAGAACTCGCCCATCGCGCAGCCGGCAAACGGTGCCAGGAACTGCAGCGGAGCAGCGTCGGAAGCGGTAGCTGCGACGACGATGGAGTATTCCAGCGCACCGGCGTCTTCCAGGGTCTTCACGAACTGAGCGACGGTGGAGCGCTTCTGGCCGACAGCAACGTAGATGCAGTACAGCTTGGCGTCTTCGTCGTCAGAAGCATGCAGCGGCTTCTGGTTCAGGAAGGTGTCGAGAATGATCGCGGTCTTGCCGGTCTGACGGTCACCGATGACCAGCTCGCGCTGACCACGGCCAACCGGGATCAGGGCGTCGATGGCTTTCAGGCCGGTAGACATCGGCTCATGCACGGACTTGCGCGGCAGAATGCCCGGCGCCTTGACGTCCACGCGGCGCTTTTCGGTTGCCTCGATCGGGCCTTTGCCGTCGATCGGGTTGCCGAGCGGGTCAACAACGCGGCCCAGGAGGCCCTTGCCGACCGGCACTTCCACGATGGCGCCGGTCCGCTTGACGGTGTCGCCTTCTTTAATGTCACGGTCGGAGCCGAAGATAACGACACCAACGTTGTCGGTTTCCAGGTTCAGGGCCATGCCCTTGATACCACCCGGGAATTCGACCATTTCACCAGCCTGGACTTTGTCCAGACCATAAACACGGGCGATACCGTCACCGACGGAGAGCACCTGACCGACTTCAGAAACTTCGGCTTCCTGGCCAAAGCTCTTGATCTGGTCCTTGAGGATTGCGGAGATTTCCGCGGCCCGAATATCCATCAGCCGACCTCTTTCATCGCGAACTTGAGTGAATTGAGCTTGGTACGCAGCGATGTGTCGATCATGCGGGAGCCGACCTTGACCACGAGGCCACCGATCAGGGCAGGATCAACCTTTGCCACGATGTTTACAGATTTGCCCGTGGAAGCCGAGAGAGCTTCTTTCAGGGCAGCGACATGATCGTCGGAAAGGGCAGCTGCGGAGGTTACCTCAGCCGTTTCCTCACCACGCTTTTGCGCAAGCAGGGTGCGGAATGCCTTGATCATGCCGGGAAGAACGAAGAGGCGCCGGTTACGGGCTGCCAGCTTCACGAAATTAGCAGCCAGGCCTTTGATGCCTGCCTTGTCGAGAAGTGCGGTAAGCGCTGCAAGCTGCTCCTCCACACTGAATACCGGGCTTTTCACGAGACGGACGAGATCTTCGCTTTCGGCAAGCATGCCTTCGAAAGCTGTCAGATCCCGCTCCACGTCAGCCGTTACACCTTCGCCTTCGGCGAGGTCGAGAAGGGCGGACGCATAACGCTGTGCCACGCCGGATACGAGAGATACGTTGTCAGTCACCAGGTCCGTGCTCTCTGACGTTTTTCATGCCCACGAAACGGCTAGCGCTCGCAAAGCATTGAAAAAATGAATGATTTCAAGGTCAGAAGGTATGACGGTTAAACCGCTGCCCCCAAAGCCGCGCCTCAATTAGCACAGGGTTTCTCAGTGTGCAACTTCGCCTAAAGACTGTTATTGCCGATTCCTCGGTGTTTTTTGTCAAAGGTCGATAAAAAACGTTTCAGATCAACGTCTCCGCACCGTCATAAACCTTTAGACGGTTTTCTGCAGAGCGGGCGAAAAGGCCTTTGCACAGGGCTGAAAGGGGCAAGCCAGGAGGGCGTTTTTGCCGCAGCTGCGCGGAAGGCGGGATTATTGCCGTCAGCAACGTTGCCACAATTGCAAACAATGCCCCTGCGGTTCCACCCGATTCTCCCACGCCGAACTCGTATGAACGGCAGGCGCTTTTCCCTATGGATGCAAAAACCACCTAGAGAAAATGCTGCGGGTCGATGTCCACTTGCAGGCGCAGCCCTTTCGTGGGCTTCGGGCCGATGCTCAGCCAATGCCGCAGATAGGCCTGCAGATCGTACTGGCGGGGGGCCATTGCCAGCAGGCGGAAACGATAGCGTCCGCGCACCATGGCAAGGGCGGCTTCCGCAGGCCCAAGGAGCGTGACGGCCTGATCCGGCGGTGCGGCACGGGCAAGGGCCCTCGAGAAGCCTTCCGCAAATCCTCTGTCTGGTCCGGAGACGATCACGGCGGCAAGACGCCCGAACGGCGGCAGACCTGCTGCCCGCCTTGCCTCGATCTCGGCCTGGTAGAACGCCTTCTTGTCACTTGAAAGCAGCGCCTTGATGACGGGATGATCCGCATTGTAGGTTTGCAGGAAACCCTTGCCGCCGCCGGTGACGCGGCCCGCACGGCCTGTCACCTGGGCAAGCAGCTGGAAGGTTTTTTCCGCGGCTCTCGGATCACCATGGGCAAGGCCAAGGTCCGCATCCACCACGCCGACCAGTTTCATCAGCGGGAAGTTATGCCCCTTGGCGACCAGCTGCGTGCCGATGACGATGTCGGCCCCGCCTTCCTCGACAATCTTCATTTCGCGCTTCAGCCGATCCGGCCCGCCGGCAATATCCGACGAAAGCACGAGCACACGCGCCTGCGGAAAGAGCTCGCTCACTTCCTCGGCGATTCTTTCCACGCCGGGACCGCAGGCAACCAGACTGTCTACCGACTGGCAGGACGGACAGGCCTTGGGGACCGGCTCCTGATGGCCGCAGTGGTGGCAGACGAGTTTTTTCTGAAAACGATGCTCCACCAGCCAGGCGCTGCAATGAGCGCATTGGAACCTGTGGCCGCAGGTACGGCAAAGGGTCAGCGGTGCATAACCGCGCCGATTGAGAAACAGTAGCGACTGCCCCCCTTCGGCGAAGGTGCCGGCGATGCCGTGGACCAGGCCAGGTGCCAGCCAGCGTCCGCGTTCCGGCCCGTCCTGGCGCATATCGATGGCCATGAGGTCCGGCAGGGCAGCACCGGATGCCCGTTCGGGCAGCTCGAACAGCTTGTAGCGGCCGACCTCTGCGTTGACGATGCTTTCCACGGATGGCGTGGCCGACGCCAAAACAACGGGGAAGCCGGACAGATGACCGCGGACAACAGCCATGTCGCGTGCGCTGTAAGGCACTCTATCGTCCTGCTTGAAGGCTGCATCGTGTTCTTCGTCCACGATGATCAGGCCCAGTTCCTTGAACGGCAGAAACAGCGAGGAGCGGGCCCCTATCACCACCCGCACATCTCCGGAGGCCACCCCGCGCCAGACCCGCGACCGGTTCTTGACCGTGATCTGCGAATGCCATTCGGCCGGATAGACCCCGAAGCGTTGTTCGAAGCGCCGCAGGAACTGTTCGGTGAGTGCGATTTCAGGCAGCAGCACCAGCGCCTGCTTTCCCCGGCGCAAGGCTTCGGCAATCGCCTCGAAATAGACTTCCGTCTTGCCCGAGCCGGTGACACCGTCGATCAGGGCAACGGCCCCACCCTTGCCGAAACAGGCGGTCAGGCCGTCTGCCGCAGCCTGCTGCGCCGGGGTCAGCGGTTTTTGCGCGTAGTCCAGTTGCGGTTTCGGCGGCGGAGGAGCCGCCTGCATCAGGACGGTTTCCAGGACATCTTGCTGAAGCAGGCCGTCGATGACGGAAGCGGACACGCCGGCAGCATGGGCAAGGCCGCTTTTCGTCCAGGCAAAGCCGTCTTCCATGGTCGCCAGAACGCGCCCGCGTGCCGGCGTCAGACGATCCGGCTCGGCACCTTCGATACGGCGGACACCGGGAACGGGTGCCTCCGGCTCCAGCGCTTCTTCGGACCGCAACACCATGCGCAGCACCATCCCCGGTGCGCCAAGTGTCCAGTTCGCTACCCAGTCGACGAACCGGCGCAGTTCATCATCAAGCGGCGGCGTCTTGTCGTAGACATGGGAAATGGTCTTCAGTTTCTTTGGATTGATGGCCGCGTCCGGCTGGATATCCCAGACAGCGCCAATCACCTCGCGCGGGCCGAGCGGTACCTTGACGATGGTGCCCGGAACCACGGCCTGGCCGGGAGGTACCTTGTAGGTATAGGCCCCCGCAACCGCGACCGGCACCAGCACGCTGGCAATGGTTTCCTGGAAGTCTGGATCGTCGAACAGCACTGGGTGTCAGGTCCTCATCGCTCCGGGAACGGCCGCGAAACCATGCGCCAGGCACGGCCCGAACCCTGGCGAGACATTGCCCGTCCGGTCGCCGGGATCAAGCCTCGCCACCCTTGAGGTACGTACCGCAAAAATTTCGTCCACCAGAGAATCAGGGGTTCTTCTTGTCATCATCCTAGGGTAAAGAGAGCCCAGCTGACCACGCAATCGTTTTGTCCCGCTAGCCGGGACCAGGTTTCCGGCGACGCTCCGGTAGCCCTACAGGGAGTAAAGACAGATGAAATTCTTCGTCGATACGGCCGACACGGCTGAAATCAAGGAACTGGAAGCAACCGGCCTCCTTGACGGTGTCACCACCAACCCCTCGCTGATCGCAAAGTCCGGTCGGGACTTCAAGGAAGTCATCGCAGAAATCTGCGCCATCACCGAAGGCGATGTTTCCGCCGAAGTGGCCGCAACCGATTTCGAAACGATCATGAAGGAAGCGCACGTCCTTGGCGCGATCGCGAACAACGTGGTCATCAAGCTGCCGCTGACGTTCGATGGCCTGAAGGCGTGCAAGCAGCTGACCGAAGAAGGCACCAAGACCAACGTCACCCTGTGCTTCTCGGCCAACCAGGCCCTGCTCGCAGCCAAGGCCGGTGCAACCTACATTTCGCCGTTCATCGGCCGTCTGGATGATATTCATGCCGACGGGCTTGAGCTGATCCGCGAAATCCGCGTGATCTACGACAACTACGGCTTCGACACCGAAATTCTGGCTGCGTCGATCCGCACGCCAAACCACGTGAAGGATTGCGCCATCATCGGCGCCGACGTCGCGACCGTACCGCCGGCAACGCTGAAGGCACTGGTCAAGCATCCGCTGACCGACAAGGGCCTTGAAGCTTTCCTGGCCGATTGGGCCAAGACCGGCCAGAGCATTCTCTGATCACCGACCTTTAAGACAAACGAACGGCCCGGATTTCCGGGCCGTTTTTTGTTTGCCGTTCCTGGCGCCTGCCAAGGGCAACAGGACGTTCCAATACCTTTTGCCTGGTGTTGGGGGACAAGTCGGTCAGGCTCGGAGATCTCGACGGTCCTGTTCAACTCCTGGTGGGGGAGGACCATCTGTCGGCCGGTTTGACGAAAAATAGCCGCCATATGGCGCGATGTTAACGGAACCGTTGGGGATCCGGCATCACATTGGCACCATGTGTGCCGCATCCTCCAAATCCGAATCGCTGCTCGTCACCGCCCGGCCGGAACTCAACCGCCGCATCGACCAGTGGCTTGACCACCTGTCCGATGAGCGACGCCTTTCCGACAAGACCCTGCTTGCCTACGAACGCGACCTGCGCCAGTTCCTGCGGTTCCTGACCAACCATCTGGGCGGGGCACCGGACCTCAAGGAAATTGCAGCGCTCCGCCCGGCCGACTTTCGAGGCTTTCTGGCAAGCCGCCGCCGTGATGGTGCCCAGAGCCGATCGCTCGCCCGCGGCCTTGCCGGGATCCGGTCGTTCCTCAGGTACCTGGAGAGGCGGGGCGAAGTGAACGCTGCCGCGTCTTCCGCCGTGCGGCCACCACGGCAGGCCCGATCCCTGCCGAAACCCGTCTCCTCCAAGGACGCCATCGACGTGACCAGCGGTGACCTGGCGATGGAACGCGAGCCGTGGCTGGAAGCCCGCAACGCCGCCGTCCTGACCCTGCTCTACGGCTGCGGCCTGCGGATTTCGGAAGCGTTGTCGCTGACCGGTGCCATGGCCCCCAAAACCGGGACGAAGACACTTCGTGTCGTCGGCAAAGGCGGCAAGGAGCGGATTGTCCCGATCCTGCCGGCGGTCTGCCAGGCGGTGGAGCACTATCTGAAACTTTGCCCTTATGCAATTTCACCCGATGGCCCCCTGTTTCTCGGTGCCCGCGGCGGTCCGCTGAACCCGCGCATGATCCAACTGGCCATGGCACGCCTGCGCGGTGCATTGGGCCTGCCGGACAGCGCGACCCCGCATGCCCTGCGCCATTCCTTTGCCACACATCTGCTGGCTGGCGGCGGTGATCTCAGGACTATCCAGGAACTGCTCGGCCACGCCAGTCTTGCCTCAACGCAGATCTATACGGAAATCGACAGCGCCCATCTCCTGTCCGCCTACGACAAGGCTCATCCGCGCCGTTAGGATCCGTCAGGTTTCGGAAATCCGTAGACTGTCCGTTCCTTGCCATCAGGAAACATCTCGCGCGCAATCGGCTCGCCGCCAAGTTTGCGCACCAGGCCCCTTGCTGCCTCGTTGTCATCCTTCATATGCGTTTCGACCAGTGGCCAGCCATAGACTTCGTAAGCATGGCGGATTGCCGCCTGCGAGACTTCCACGGCTGCACCGGTGCCGCGTGCCTGAGGCATCAGCCACCAGGTCAGCTCCCGTCTTGGCCAGCCTTCGGGCCAAACGAAGCCGCAACCGCCGATGATATCTGCGCCCGTTTTCGGTTCGATAACCCACATGCCATAGCCGCGCAGTTGCCAGTGGCCGAGGTGGCTTGCCAGCACGCGCCAGGCAAAGTCCGCGCGCAACGGCCCACCATAGAAGTGTGAGGCCTCGCCGTTCTCGAAGAACGCCTTGTAGACTGGAAAGTCCGGTTCTTCCGGCAAGCGCAGACGAAACCGCGACGTTTCGAATGATTGCATGATAAGTCTCTGTTGTTTGCGGGGAATTTCGTTCGATTCCCATGTTAGTTCCAACTCCGTTGTAGCCGCTTCCGCCACAAACGGTTAGGTTGCTGAAACAGCCTGTTTCGCCGGGAGATAACGAATGCGTCTGATACTACTCGCAGCCGGTCTTCTTCTACTGTCGGCAGCGCCCTCGCTGGCGCAGCGCGTCTACTGTCCACTTCCCGAAGACGGCGTCTGGGTCAATGCGAATGCCAAACCGAAGGAGATCTCGCGCGTCGAGGTGGAAAGCCGCTGCGAGAATGAAGCGGTGCATGTGCGCGTACGCGCATTCACCTCCTGCATTCCGCGTGACTGCAAGTGGGGCTGGACCAAAGGGGAAATGCGCTCAGATGGTGCCATCCAGGTGCTGCTGATCGGTTTCTTGAGCAGCAAGCAACTGACATTGCGGGCCTTTGGCGAGCTTCTGGATGTTCACGTGATCAACGTCGTCAACGATCTGTCCGAACCGCGAACCGAGACCACCTACAATCTCCAGCGCGAGTAACCGGTCAGGGGCAGTGCGACGACAATCGCCTTTCGCTTTTTCCTTGTCAGACCTCCGTTTTCCCTTACCTTACGTAAGACTGCGCAAGTGTAGCGCAGGCCAACGGACGGAGATGTAACATGCGCCTATTGAGCACCGGCATTGCGGCCCTTGCCGTAACCGCGTTTGCAATTGCACCGGCCGCTGCATGCAGCTGGAACAAGACAGCCCAGTCCAAACAGATGACAGTGGCGGAAACGCCCGTCCTCCCGGACGCCGACTCGGATGTGGCCATCGCCACCAACGATCTCAGCAATGCAATCGTAAGCGAGACCGTAATTCAGCCGACCACCGGCGAAACCGTGTCGGAGTGACCCCCACCGGTAAACAAGCTCCAGACCAAGACCCGCTGCTACGCAGCGGGCTTTTTTTTCGGCTGAATGCCGTCTGCACGAAATCTGCTGAAACCTGCCTTCATCGGGCCGTATCGACGCCTCAATAACCCGGTTCACTCGGGATTATCCTGAAGAACCGGTTGATACAGTCTCATGATTTCCAGACGCCGTTTCCTGCAAACCTGTGGCATCGCAATGCTGGGTGCCGTTTCCGCTCCTGCCTATGCGATTGGCGTTGAGCCTTTTCGGCTCAGCCTGAAGCATTATCACCTGACGCCTCCACGATGGCCCAGAGGGCTGAAACTGAAAGCCGCGCTGATAGCCGACCCGCATGTCTGCGATCCCTGGATGGGGCTGGAGCGGGTTCGCTCCATCGTCCGGCAGACCAACGCTCTGAAGCCCGACATCATCCTGATGCTGGGCGACTATGTGGCCAGCCACAAATGGCAATACGACCCGATCCCGCCACAGGCGTGGGCTGATCTCTTCGGTGATCTGTCGGCCCCGCTCGGGACCCACGCCATTCTCGGCAATCACGACTGGTGGGACGACGCGGACGCGCAGCTGACTGGCGGTGGGCCGACCAGATATGGTCAGGCGTTGCTGAACGCCGGCATTCCCCTTTTCCAGAACCGGGCTCAACGGTTCGAGAAGGACGGCCAGGCTTTCTGGCTTGCCGGCGTCGACGACCAGCTGGCGCTGAGACCGCACCGCAAGATCAAGCGGCACCGCTGGAAAGGTTTGGATGACCTGACCGGCACGCTTGCCCAGGTGACGGACGATGCGCCCGTGCTGCTGATGGCACATGAGCCCGACATCATCCGCGAAGTGCCGGGCCGCGTCAGCCTGACGCTCAGCGGTCACACCCATGGCGGGCAAGTCAACTGTTTCGGCTACAAACCGGCCTTTCCCAAACGCAGCGTCAAAAGCTACGCCTATGGCCACATCGTTGAAACGGAAGGGACGAAGCTGGCAAGGCATCTGGGCCTTGAAACGGAGCCCCGCCACCTCATCGTTTCCGGAGGTCTTGGCTGCTCGATCCTGCCGGTCCGATTCGGTGTTCCTCCGGAAATAACGGTGGTGCATCTGGGAAGCACCACCGCTTGAGTCATGTTCTGGCAAGGGCGAATTATTCAGCCGCCACTTCGTGCTCCGTCTTGTGCCGGTATTCCTTTATGGCCTGGCTCAGGATCTGGACCGAGGAACTGACGAAGAGAGCCGCCATGAGACCGGCGACAATCAGGTCCGGCCAGGCGCTTGCCGTTCCCCAGACACCGGCAGCCGCCAGCATGACGGCGACGTTGCCTATGGCATCGTTGCGCGAACACAGCCAGACGGAGCGCACATTGGCATCACCATCCTTGTATCGGACCAGCAGCAGGACACTGGCAAGGTTTACGGCCAGCGCCAGAAAGCCGATGGAGCCCATCACCGCGGCCTGCGGTACGCCAAGCACGAATACCTGATAGAGCGTGGTGGCAGCCACCCAGACGCCCATCAGAAACAGGCTTGTGCCCTTTGCAAGCGCGGCCAGGGCCCGGGTCTTCAGCGATGCGCCAATGACAGCCAATGATATGCCGTAGGTGACCGCGTCGCCGAAGAAATCGAGGGCGTCGGCCTGCAGCGCCTTTGAGCCGGCTGCCTGGCCGGCAATCATCTCGACGATGAACATGCCACCGTTCAACGCGATCACCAGCCAGAGCCGGCGGCGATAGTCCTTCGACATTCCGTCAAATGTTCCGTGGGAATGTCCGCAACAGGCACCCATGACGCACTCCTTGTTCGAGTCGCTTGATTTTCGGTTCCTGTCCCTTGTAATTGCTATAGCGACTAGAGCTTCAAGAGGCTTTTTATGGATTTTTCAATTGGTGACCTTTCAAGACGGACCGGCGTGAAGGTTCCGACGATTCGCTATTACGAAAAGGAAGGCCTGCTGGAAGCGCCGATCCGCAGCGAGGGCAACCAGAGGCGCTACCGGCCCTGCGACCTGGAAAGGCTTGGCTTCATCAAGCATTGCCGCGACCTCGGCCTGCCAATGCCGGCCATCCGCGATCTGATAGACCTCAGCCAGCATCCGGACAAACCGTGCGAAACCGCCAACCGGATTGCCGAAGATCAGTTGAAGGCAGTGCGCCAGCGGATTGCCCACCTGCGCAAACTGGAGGCGGAATTGAAGCGCATCGCAAAAAGCTGCGAAGGCGACCACACGGTGACCGAATGCAACGTTCTGAAGGCTTTCGGCGACCATGGCCTCTGCCTGAAGGAGCACTGACACGCCTTTTTGCCCGGCTTCAGGCAAGCATTGTCCAGTCCCGTGTCTCCCCTACGGCACGCATGTTCGTTCCGGTGGCAGCCGCCAGGGAATGTGCTGCTAGCTTTCGTCTATCGGTCTTGGTCCGGCGCCTGAGCCGAGTTCCGTTGCCATCACCGTTCCCCCTAGCCTTTCCAGGCGCATCATTGTCCAGCGTTTGGCAGGCAGATTACAGGAATGACGGCCCAGAATGCAGGAGAACTGGAGGACGTGGGGATAGTCGTTCTTCGGCCAAACCCTTTCAGCAACGTCATGCCTGCCCTTCAGGTAGCCGAGCAGGGTATATTCGCTGACATACCAGACGTCGCCTTCCTTCAGGTCTCCCATACTGGTCGGCCGCCCCTTGGGAAATGTGCCTCCCCAAGTCCAGGACAGGGCACCGGACGTTTTCTGATCTAGAAAATGGTGGGCCATCGTTTCGTCGATAAAGACCCGCTTTCCATCCGCCAGATCCTGCCGGTAGGCCTCGACCACAGCTTGCCTGTTCGGCAAAGGTTCCGACAGCACATAGAAAACGATGAAGTTGGAGGAAAGCGCCAGCACCAATGCGGCGCAAAGGCCAAGCTTCACCCTGTGCCAGCGGTCTTTCAACAGCACGTCGACCGCCAGCAGAAACAACATTGCGGCCGCAAGATTCCGGATCAGCGGCCGGTCATGCACGAAGGCGCCGAAGAATTGTCCAGCGGCAAGGCAAAAGCCGATCATCCCGGCAGTGCGGGACTTGCGGAAAACAACCCAAGATACGCCTGCAAACATGGCAGCCCGGAAGATCGCTTCCACATTGAACTTGCCGGAGCCATGTGACCGGCTGGAGTGATAGGCGATCTGCCGGAAGAACTCGGCGAACTCGAAGTTCACCGAGACCGCAAACAGGGCAACGGCAATCGCGAGGGCGACAAGGCCTTCACTCAGCACACGAACGAGGCTTGCCTGCCGTGTCCTGAGCCTCCAGATCTGAAGAACGGCAATGACGCCAACACTCCAGGCAAGCATGGACAGTGCAGTCAGCGGAGCAATTCCCAAAAGCGCGGTACCCGCAACGGCGGAAACAGTTTCCGGACCGGTCTGCCGCGTGTCACCCGTACCTGCCCTGACTGCAACCGGCAGGACCAGCAGCAGCCCGAGCATCCAGATGAATGAACCCGTCAGTTCCAGCCGGAAGCCGGAAACGACATACATGGGCGCAAAGATCAACGGTGTGAAAAGCGCAGCGGTGCGAAGGTTCAATCTGAGGCAGAACACCACGAAGACCAGGCTGGTTGCCACGTAACAGAGGAATTCGAACAGGACGATTGTCGCGGTGCTGATCCCGGCGGCTTTCAAAAACCATCCGGACAGAATGAAATGAAGCCTTGGCTGGAGATGATAGGATTCCAGCCCCGGGAACTGGACCGCAAGAAGGGGATTCAAGTGACGGCCCGTTTGCGCAAATTCGGATGCCCACGGAATAAAGAAGAGGTCATCCACGTAGGGAATGGTTCGCTCCGGCCAGAAAAACACCAGGCCGCAAACCAACGGCAATACGCCCCCTGCAACGACTGGCAGCCAGCCGCGGGTGAGATTCAGATTTTGATTGTTGCCCCGTTGCCTTTCAAGCAAAGCATCTCCTGCCTTTTGTTGAAATGCACCACCCCTGACAGGACAACACTCTAGCGCATTAGTTGCAGATGCGCGGCATTTTTTACGTTTACTTGCAGAACTTCAAACTTGAATGGCGTCTGCCGGTCCGCAGGACGGCCGATCCAACAAAAATGTTACGGGGCACCCAGCGACCGGATGCCCCGAACCGATATCGAAAAGACATCGTTCAAGCGTTGATTACGCGTGGATGGACTTCGCAAATGCGCCGAGAGCCGCCTCCTTGACCGCTTCCGACATGGTCGGGTGGGCGTGGCAGGTGCGCGCAAGGTCTTCGGAAGATCCACCGAATTCCATCAGGACAGCAGCTTCGTGGATCATCTCACCGGCACCGAAGCCGACGATGTGAACACCAAGCACGCGGTCGGTCTTTGCGTCCGCCAGAACTTTGGCAAAACCGTCGGTCTTGTTCATGGCGCGCGCGCGGCCGTTTGCGGAGAAGACGAATTTGCCGGTCTTGTACTCGACGCCGGCCGCCTTCAGTTCTTCCTCGGTCTTGCCGACGGAAGCGACCTCCGGCTGGGTGTAGACAACACCCGGGATGACATCATAGTTCACGTGACCAGCCTGGCCTGCCAGCATTTCGGCAACGGCAACGCCTTCGTCCTCGGCCTTGTGGGCCAGCATCGGACCGACGACCACATCGCCGATGGCGTAGATGCCGTCGACATTGGTCTTGTAGTGGGTGTCGATCTTGACGCGGCCGCGCTCGTCCAGGGCAACACCTGCCCCATCAAGGCCCAGGCCTTCCGTGTATGGACGGCGACCGATGGCAACCAGAACGATGTCGGCCTCGAGAACCTGCGCATCGCCGCCCTTTGCCGGTTCTACAGTCACGGCAAGGCCCTTGCCTTTCTTCTCGACACCCGTGACCTTGGAGGACAGCTTGAATTCCATGCCCTGCTTTTTCAGCATGCGCTGGAAGTTCTTGGAAACGTCACCGTCCATCGGGCCGAGGATCTTGTCCATGAACTCCACCACGGTCACTTCCGACCCGAGACGGTTCCAGACGGAGCCGAGCTCAAGGCCGATGACACCACCACCGACGACGAGCAGCTTGCCGGGCACCTTGTCCAGTTCCAGAGCGCCGGTGGAAGAGACCACCTGCTTCTCATCGATCTCGACACCCGGCAGCGGCATGACGTCGGAACCGGTGGCAATCACGATGTTCTTCGTTTCCAGTACGCTTGCCTTGCCGTCGGCATCGGTAACTTCGACCTTGCCTTTGGCCAGGATCTTGCCGGTACCGGTGTGAACGTCGATCTTGTTCTTCTTCATCAGGAAGGCAACGCCGTTCACATTGGCATCGACCACACCGGTCTTGTGTTCCATCATCGCCGGCAGATCGAGCTTGGGCTTTGCGACCTTGATGCCGAGTTTTTCGAAACCGTGGCCGGCTTCCTCGAACATTTCCGAGGCATGCAGCAGCGCCTTGGACGGGATGCAGCCGATGTTGAGGCAGGTGCCGCCAAGCGTTGCGCGTTTTTCGACGACAGCCGTTTTCAGGCCGAGCTGCGCAGCCTTGATCGCGCAGACGTAGCCGCCAGGACCGGTTCCGATGACGACGAGATCATATTGGGACATTTTGGTCGCCTTTGCCTCTTTCATTTCTGGTTTGAATGGGGGTTAGGGAAGGATTGCCCGGCCGCCGGAGACATCGAGGATGGCACCGGTCGTATAGCTGGACTGGTCGGAGAGAAGCCACAGAATCGCTTCGGCCACCTCGTCGGCGGTTCCGGCACGTTTCAACGGCAGTTTGGACCTGAGCTGGGCCACCCGGTCAGGATGGCCGCCCGAGGCGTGGATATCGGTGTCGATAATGCCGGGACGAATACCGTTGACGCGAACACCTTCGTCGGCAACTTCCAGCGCCAATCCGACAGTCATGGTATCGATAGCCCCCTTGGAGGCTGCATAGTCGACATATTGGGAAGGTGACCCCAGCTTGGAGGCTGCAGACCCGAGATTGACGATCACACCGCCGGTGCCGCCATGCTTGGTCGACATGCGCCTGACCGCTTCGCGGGCACACAGGAAGGCGCCGATCACGTTGATGGAGAACATTCGTGTCAGACGTTCCAGGGTCATTTCATCGACGCGCTGGGAATAGTCGACAACACCGGCATTGTTGACCAGGCCCTTGAGGGTGCCGAGCTTGTCGGCTTCGGCGAAAAGATGCAGCACGTCGGCTTCGTTCTGGACGTCACCCTGAACTGCCACGGCCTCGCCGCCGGCCGCCTTGATTTCCTCGACGAGAGCATCAGCGGCAGCCTGGTTGTGCGTGTAGTTGACGATCACCTTGTGACCGAGCGCCGCAACCTTGCGGCTGACGGCAGCGCCGATCCCCCGGCTCCCGCCCGTTACCAATACAACCGTGTCAGTCATGAATTCCCACCGGCTCCCGTTCCTATTGCCCTTGAATGCGCGTCAGTTCTTCAGCGCCGCGGCCCGCAGCCCAGAGGCCTTTCAAATGCCCGTCCGCCATGACCGCGTAAACCACCGGCGTCTTGTCGCCCCAGTCCACTGTCAGTACGTTGCCGTCCAGTTCACCCACGCCGCGATAGCTGTCGGTGCCGACTGTCCAGATCAGCGTGAATGTCCGGCCCTGCTGCGTCAACACGACCGTACCGTCATATGTCGTGCCGTCCGGGTTTCGGCCGGCAACCGAATAATTGCCAGTCAGCCCTTCCGCCTCGACCGGTGCAGTGCGCGAATAGAGCGTCAGCTTTTCGCTGGCCGAGCCGTCCGCCCATTCACCGTCCAGCGTTTCCGCGCCAGTGAAGGAATAGACGACAGGGTGCTTGTCTCCCCAGTTGACCACCAGCATGCGGCCGGCGAACTCGCCGACGCCGGTGAAGACGTCGGTTCCGATCCACCAGGTAAGCCGCACATTCCGGTCTTCCGGCGTGATTGCCAGCATGCCGTCGTAGGTCGTTCCGTTCGGGTTGGTTCCCTCGACCCGGTAGACACCCGAGATCTGGCGGGCCGGACCGGTGCGCGCGGTGCTCTCCTTGAGCGCGGTTCCGATTGCCGCAAGAGCGGCCATCTTGGGCACCGATCCCGCCGGATTATCAGTGCTGCCGTCAACGAAGGTAAAATCTCCGAAGAAGGACGAGGAAATCCAGGGCGTTTGCTGGCCGTTCGTTTCCTGGAAGACACCCTTCAGCGTGCGCTTGAAGGTTTCTTCCAGATTGAGCGCCGGGGTCGCGATGGCGCTGGCCAGATGCTTGGTGAAAGGGCTGTTGCTGCCCTGCCCGTCCAGAGCCACGGAGCCAGGTGACGTCGAATACGAGACGAACAGGCGCGCATTGCTGTCGATCCGCGACAGGCCGGACGATGCCCCACCGAGGGGATTGTTGCGGCAAGCGTCCAGTACGACGATGTTGAGCCCGTCATGGGACGACGTCATTACTTCCACGGCCTCGCTGACCGCGACCGACTGCTGCTGCAGGACTTCGTCCGCCGGCGCATCCCCAGCCACAGGCAGCAGGTAGTTTTCGCCCTTAATCTGGATACCGTGGCCGGCGTAATAGAACAGGCCGACGCCACCCTCCTTTTTCAGCCGATCACCGAAGGCCCGGATCGCCTGTTCCATGGCATCACGGTTGGCGTCAGTCTGAAGGATGACCTCGAAGCCGGCCTTGTCGAGGGCGCGGGCGATGGCCAGAGCGTCATTGACCGGATTGGCGAGCGGGCCATAGCCATATTGCGCGTTTCCGATCACAAGCGCAGTGCGTTGTTCGCTTGCGTGCGAAGAGACTATCAGTCCGAGGACGGTCCAGACGACAAGAACAACCGAAAGGGCATAACGCTTTATGGCGTTCATATTCCTGTTTCTCCTGACCGTCTCACACCGTGTCGGCGATGATCCGATTATTGCTCCGCCAGAGCCAGCCGCAAGCCGAACCCGGCAAAGGTTGCAGCCACGGTCCGGCGCATCCAGACCATCACGCGATCACTCTTCAACACTTTCTCGCCGACCAGTGAAGCAAACGCGCCATAGATGACA
The DNA here is from genome assembly GCF_001999245.1 of Roseibium algicola. Classification (NCBI taxonomy): domain Bacteria; kingdom Pseudomonadati; phylum Pseudomonadota; class Alphaproteobacteria; order Hyphomicrobiales; family Stappiaceae; genus Roseibium; species Roseibium algicola. The sequence continues at coordinate 1,931,522 of NZ_CP019630.1, forward strand.
AAGACAACGAAGGTCATTGCCATGAAGACGCCGCCCATCAGCAGCATGTCGAGCGTTGGATTGACGGCATCATGGCTGACGAATTGCGGCAGGAAGGCGAGGAAGAATACCGTCAGCTTGGGATTGAGGATGTTGATCAGGAAGCCGGTGCGCGCCGTTGCAAGGAAGCTCTTGCGCGAACCCCTGTCAGCTTTCAGTTCCATCGGTCCGCTGTCTTTCAGCGTCTGCCAGGCGAGGTAGAGAAGATAGGCGACACCGGCGTATTTCACGCCCTGGAATACCAGGGCACTGGTGTGCATCAGCGCCGCCAGGCCCACGACGGACGCCAGAATTGCGGGAATGATACCGAGGGTGCAGCCGAAGGCCGCGGCAACGGATGCCTGACGGCCTCTGCCAAGTCCGACGGCAACCGTATAAACAACACCGGTGCCCGGAACAAGCACCACGACAAGAGCAGTAATCAGAAATTCCAGGCTCACAATGCGGCTCCTCCTGGGCCAGACCGACGGGCATTCAACCGCGAGAGCTGGAACGCCGCTGGCCAGGCAACCTTAAAATGTCCGGGCACCCTGCCGGGGCGTTCCCGGCAAGGCACAAGCTAGGCACTGAACCGGATCAGAGATCCAGAACCAGACGCTGCGGATCTTCCAGGCTTTCCTTGACGCGAACCAGGAAGGTCACGGCTTCCTTGCCGTCGACAATCCGGTGGTCATAGGAGAGCGCCAGATACATCATCGGGCGGATAACCACCTGGCCGTTCACAGCCATCGGACGTTCCTGGATCTTGTGCATGCCCAGGATACCGGACTGCGGCGCGTTCAGGATCGGCGAAGACATCAGCGAACCATACACCCCGCCATTGGAGATGGTGAAGGTGCCGCCGGACATATCAGCCATGCCCAGCTTGCCGTCGCGTGCCTTGCGGCCGAGGTTGCCGATTTCCTGCTCGATCTCGGCGATGGACATCTGGTCCGCGTCGCGCACAACCGGAACCACAAGGCCCTTGTCCGTGCCAACGGCGACGCCGATGTGGCAGAAGTTCTTGTAGATGATGTCGGTGCCGTCGATCTCGGCATTGACTGCCGGGATCTCTTTCAGCGCATGGGTCACCGCCTTGGTGAAGAAGCCCATGAAGCCGAGCTTGACGCCGTGTTTCTTCTCAAACAGGTCCTTGTACTGCTTGCGCAGTTCCATGACCGGGCCCATGTCCACTTCGTTGTAGGTGGTAAGCATGGCCGCGGAGTTCTGTGCGTCCTTCAGGCGGCGCGCAATGGTCTGGCGCAGCTTGGTCATGCGAACGCGTTCTTCGCGAATTTCGTCCTGGGCGGCAACCGGGCCACGGGCAACGGGAGCAGCCGACGGGGCTGACGACGAAGAGGTTGCACCGGAGGCGATCGCGTTGATGACGTCTTCCTTCAGTACCTGACCACGCTTGCCGGACCCGGCAACCTGGTCGGCGGAAAGGTTGTTTTCAGCCATCATCTTCTGAGCAGACGGAGCCGGCGGCATGGAAGACCCACCGCTTGCGGCCGGAGCGGACGCAGCCGGTGCAGCGGCTGCCGGAGCAGCAGCAGCACCTTCGCCTGACGGATCGATCTGGCAGAGCAGAACGCCGGGTTCCACGGTCGTACCGGTTTCGACTGCGATCTTGACGATGGTGCCGGCAACCGGGGCCGGAACTTCCTGGGCCGCCTTGTCGGTTTCCAGTTCCACCAGCGTGTCGTCGGCCTTGACGACATCACCGACCTTCACGCTCCATTCGCCGACTTCCGCCTCGGTGACGGATTCGCCTGCGCTCGGCGTGACGACATCAACCAGCTGGGCCTTTTCGGATTTGGTTTCGGCCTTGGCGTCAGCCTTTGCCGGAGCCGCTTCAGCCTTCGCGGCCGGAGCACCGGCGCCTTCTGCGATCTGACCGAGCAGGGCGCCAACTTCAACGGTGTCGCCTTCCTTGACCACGATGCTTTCCAGCGTGCCCGCGGCCGGTGCCGGAACTTCGACGGTTACCTTGTCGGTTTCCAGTTCCACAAGGGGCTCGTCCTGGCTGACGGCGTCGCCCGGTTTCTTGAACCACTGCGCAATAGTCGCTTCGGAAACGGATTCACCCAGCGTGGGGACGCGAATTTCGGTTGCCATGGTCGCCTTCTCTTAAAATTACCTGGCCAAATTTTTGAAAGAGGGCCCGAAGGCCCTCTTGTGACTAACTTCCCAGAGCCTCTTCGAGGAACGCCTGCAACTGCGCCAGATGCGAGGACATCAGGCCGGTTGCGGTCGATGCCATCGCATTGCGGCCAGCATAGCGCGGGCGCTTGTGCTTGGCGTCGATCTGCTCCAGGACCCATTCGATGTAGGACTCGACGAAGAACCAGCTGCCCATGTTCTTGGGCTCTTCCTGACACCAGACCATTTCGGCCTGCGGGAAGCGCGCCAGTTCCAGCATCAGCGCCTTTTTCGGGAACGGATAGAGCTGTTCGACGCGGAGCAGGTAGACGTCGTTGACGCCACGCTTTTCACGCTCTTCGAACAGATCGTAGTAGACCTTGCCCGAGCACATCACGACGCGCCGGATCTTGTCGTCTGAAACCAGCTTGCCTTCCGAATTCAGGTTGGGCCCCCAGTCGTCCCACAACAGACGGTGGAAGGAGGACTCCGGACCGAGTTCCTGCAGCGTGGATACCGCCTTCTTGTGACGCAGCAAGGATTTCGGCGTCATGAGGATAAGCGGCTTGCGGATATCGCGGCGCAGCTGACGACGCAGGATGTGGAAGTAGTTCGACGGCGTCGAACAATTCGCAACCTGCATGTTGTCTTCAGCGCAAAGCTGGAGGTAACGCTCCAGACGGGCGGAAGAGTGCTCAGGTCCCTGACCTTCGTAGCCATGCGGCAGCAGGCAGACGAGGCCGGACATGCGCAGCCACTTGCGCTCACCCGAAGAGATGAACTGGTCGAACACCACCTGGGCGCCGTTGGCGAAATCGCCGAACTGGGCTTCCCAAAGGGTCAGAGCACGCGGCTCTGCCAGCGAGTAGCCATATTCGAAGCCGAGCACGGCTTCTTCCGAGAGCATCGAGTTGATGACCTCGTAGCGCTGCTGATCGGGAGAGACGTTGTTGAGCGGAATGTACCGGCTCTCGTCTTCCTGATCGTACAGAACCGAATGGCGCTGCGAGAACGTGCCGCGTTCGCAATCCTGACCGGACAGGCGCACCGGGTGGCCTTCCTTCAGCAGCGAACCGAAGGCAAGCGCTTCAGCGGTAGCCCAGTCGATGCCTTCGCCGGTCTCGATCATGCGCTCGCGCTGGTTCATGAAGCGCGCGATCGTGCGGTGGATGTTGAAACCGTCCGGCACGTGGGTCAGAGCCCGGCCGATCGACTTCAGTTCATCCATCGGCAGACCGGTTTCACCGCGACGCGGATCGTCTTCGTCGTCGGCCCGTTTCATGCCTGCCCACTTGCCGTCCAGCCAGTCGGCCTTGTTCGGCTTGAAGGCCTGGCCGGCATCGAACTCGTCGTCCAGATGCTTGCGCCAGTCGGCTTTCATGTGCTCGACTTCGTCCTGCGTCAGAACACCTTCCTTGATCAGGCGTTCCGAGTAGAGCTGCAGCGTCGTCGCATGCTTGCGGATCTTGCGGTACATGATCGGCTGCGTGAACGCCGGCTCGTCGCCCTCGTTGTGGCCGAAGCGGCGATAGCAGATCATGTCGATGACCACCGGACGATGGAACGTCTGGCGATATTCGATCGCGATCTTGGCCGCAAAGACGACGGCTTCCGGATCATCCGCGTTGACGTGGAAGATCGGCGCCTCGATGACCTTCGCCATATCCGACGGATAGGGCGAAGACCGCGAGAAGCGCGGGTTGGTGGTGAAGCCGATCTGGTTGTTGATGATCACATGGACCGAACCGCCGGTGCGGTGGCCACGCAGCGCGGACAGGCCAAAGCATTCCGCAACAACGCCCTGGCCGGCGAATGCGGCGTCGCCGTGCAGCAGCAGCGGCAGAACCGTGCCGCGGTCGATTTCGGTCGTGTCGACGAAGTTGCCGTTCTCGTCGGCAGCCAGCTGATCCTGCTTGGCGCGCGCCTTGCCCAGAACCACCGGGTTGACGATTTCCAGGTGCGAGGGGTTTGCCGTCAGCGACAGGTGCACGTCGTTGCCGTCGAACGTCCGGTCGGAAGACGCGCCGAGGTGATACTTCACGTCGCCGGAGCCTTCCACATCGTCCGGCGCGTAGGAGCCGCCCTTGAACTCGTGGAAGATTGCCCGGTGCGGCTTGGCCATCACCTGGGAAAGCACGTTCAGGCGGCCGCGGTGGGCCATGCCGAACACGATTTCCTTCAGGCCCATGGAGCCGCCGCGTTTGATGATCTGTTCCAGCGCCGGGATCAGCGCTTCACCGCCATCCAGACCGAAGCGCTTGGTGCCGGTGTATTTGACGTCCAGAAACTTTTCGAAACCTTCGGCTTCGACCAGCTTGTTCAGGATCGCCTTCTTGCCTTCCGTAGTGAAGGCAACCTGCTTGTCCGGACCTTCAATGCGCTCCTGGATCCAGGCCTTGGCCGCCGGATCGGAGATATGCATGAACTCGACACCCAGCGTCGAGCAATAGGTCCGCTTCAGGATGTCCATCATCTCGCGGATGGTGGCGTATTCCAGACCCAGCACGTGGTCGATGAAGATCTTGTGGTCCCAGTCGGCTTCGGTGAAGCCGTAGGAGGAGGGATGCAGCTCCTCGTGATCGCCCTTGCCGGCCAGGCCGAGGGGGTCGAGATCTGCATGAAGATGGCCGCGCATGCGATAGGCGCGGATCATCATCAGGGCGCGAACGGAATCGCGGGTCGCCTGATGAACTTCCTGATCCGAAACCGGCTCGCCCTTGGCTTCAGCCTTCTTTTTCAGTTTGTCGCCGAGCTTCTGCTCAATCGGGCCCCAGTTGCCGTCGAATGCATTGACGAGGTCGCCATTGGCCTCGATCGGCCAGTCCTTGCGTTTCCAGGTCGCCCCGCGAGCCTCTTTCAGCACTGCTTCCTTCTCGTCCTGGAAGGCCGCAAAGAAGTCCTGCCACTCGGCGTCGACCGAGCTGGGATCTGTCTTGTACTGTGCGTAGAGGTCTTCGATATAGGCTGCGTTGGCGCCGTAAAGCAACGACGTCAGTGCGAATACGTTGTTCGCTTCCTGCCGTGCCATGTCCTTTAGCGGAGGTATCCTCCGCCCTTTTGTTTAGGCGGGCCCGAAAAATTGACCCGCGGCCGGTTTCCCTACAATGGCCGATGGTTTCCACCGACCCCTCGAAAAATGGTTACGGCACGTCAACCGCGCCGGAACCCATCCTTTCATCATGCGACAGGAAACGTAAACAGTTTCCGTCCCCATCGCTAAAGATTCTTGCAGAATCAGCCCTTCAAGACTTCGAGAAGGGTCTCGCCGAGCTTCGCAGGAGACGGTGACACCTTGATGCCAGCAGCTTCCATCGCAGCGATCTTGTCTTCTGCACCGCCCTTGCCGCCTGAAATAACGGCACCGGCGTGGCCCATGGTACGGCCCGGAGGCGCTGTCCGTCCGGCGATGAAACCAGCCATCGGCTTGGACCGGCCGCGCTTGGCTTCGTCCTTCAGGAACTGCGCCGCGTCTTCTTCCGCGGAGCCACCGATTTCGCCGATCATGATGATCGACTGGGTTTCGTCGTCGGCCAGGAACATTTCCAGGACGTCGATGAACTCGGTGCCCTTGACCGGGTCGCCGCCGATGCCGACAGCCGTCGTCTGGCCGAGGCCGGCATTTGTGGTCTGGAAGACAGCTTCATAAGTAAGGGTGCCGGAGCGGGAAACAACACCGACGGAGCCTTTCTTGAAGATGGAGCCCGGCATGATGCCGATCTTGCATTCTTCCGGGGTCAGGATGCCCGGGCAGTTCGGGCCGAGGAGGCGCGACTTGGATTTCTCCAGCTTGGCCTTGACCTTGACCATGTCGGCAACCGGGATGCCCTCGGTGATGCAGACGATAAACGGAACTTCCGCTTCGATGGCCTCGATGATCGCTGCGCCCGCGCCTGCCGGCGGAACGTAGATCACGGAGGCGTCGGCACCGGTTGCTTCCCTGGCTTCGCCTACGGTCGCATAGATCGGCAGGGATGCAGCGCTGTCGACACCGGAAGACCAGGTCTCGCCACCCTTTTTCGGGTGCACGCCGGCGACCATCTTGGTGCCGTAATACTCAAGCGCCTGTTCGGTGTGGAACGTGCCGGTCTTGCCGGTCAGGCCCTGAACGATGATTTTCGTGTCTTTATTGACGAGGATAGACATCTATCATGTTTCCTTCGTATTGGCGGCACGCTGTCTAGACCGAGGTCCTGCAATGTAAATAACCAGAGATACAATGCAGGCAGCAGTCAGATTATATGCAACGGTAATGTAGGCTGCTCGAGCAATATCAAAGTCCTCCAGAAAATAGCTCGTCCATACGACAAGGCACAAAACTGTTGAAACGGCGATAATCACTTTAGAAACCAAGACTTCCTTTCGAACCGTCCATTTTCTACGCCCTACAATGGCAACCCATAAAGTCATCAATGCCGGACTATAGAGGAGCAGTAGGACCAAAAGCCCAAATACCATCTATATTGCGCGCCTCCGGGCTTAACCTTTAACCGCTTTCACGATTTTCTGGGCGGCGTCGTCGAGATCGTCAGCGGCGATCACGTTCAGGCCGCTTTCGTTGATGATCTTCTTGCCGAGTTCCACGTTGGTGCCTTCCAGGCGAACAACGAGCGGAACCTGCAGGCCGACTTCCTTGACGGCTGCAACCACGCCTTCCGCGATCACGTCGCAGCGCATGATGCCACCGAAGATGTTGACCAGGATGCCCTTCACGTTCGGATCGGACGTGATGATCTTGAACGCGGCCGTCACCTTCTCCTTGGAAGCGCCACCGCCAACATCAAGGAAGTTGGCCGGCTCGGCGCCGTAGAGCTTGATGATGTCCATGGTCGCCATGGCAAGGCCGGCACCGTTGACCATGCAGCCGATGTCACCGTCGAGAGCGACATAGGCGAGGTCGTACTTGGAGGCCTCGATTTCCTTGTCGTCTTCCTCGGTGACGTCGCGCAGCTCCATGATGTCCGGATGACGGAACAGAGCGTTGCCGTCGAAGGAAACCTTGGCATCCAGTACGCGCAGGCGGCCGTCCTTCATGACGATCAGCGGGTTGACTTCCAGAAGGCTCATGTCCTTCTCGACGAAAGCCGTGTGCAGGATCGGGAACAGCTTCATGCCGTCTTCACGTGCCGCATCGGTCAGTTCCAGCGCGTCGCACAGCTTGGCGGCATCGGCTTCGGTCACACCGGTTTCCGGATCGATCGGCAGGGTGACGATCTTTTCGGGGGTTTCTTCGGCAACCGCTTCAATGTCCATGCCACCTTCGGTGGAGACAACGAAAGCCGGGCGGCCAACGGTCCGGTCGACCAGAATGGAGAGGTAAAGCTCACGCTCGATGTCGGCGCCGTCTTCGATGTAGAGACGGTTGACCACCTTGCCGGCGGCACCGGTCTGTTTGGTGACCAGCGTGTTGCCGAGCATTTCCTTGGCGTTGGACGTGACTTCGTCCAGCGAGAAAGCCAGACGGACACCGCCCTTGGCATCAGCGGCCAGTTCCTTGAACTTGCCCTTGCCGCGGCCACCTGCGTGGATCTGCGACTTCACGACCCAGAGCGGGCCCGGAAGGCTCTTGGCGGCTGCTTCGGCTTCGTCGGCGGAGAAGATGGCAACGCCTTCGGCCACCGGTGCACCGTATTCCTTCAGAACGGCCTTGGCCTGGTATTCATGAATGTTCATGTGTTTCCCCCGTTGTCGGAGGACCGTTCTTCCCGGCAGGAAGAACGGCCGCAAATTCCCTTAGGCGGGCCCGGTTCAGGCGAGCGCCGGCTGAATTTTCTTGCAGGCCTCGACCAGACCGTCGACGGAAGCGACAGACTTGTCGAAGTTGGCCTTTTCGTCGCCCTGCAGGTCGATCTCGATGATGCGTTCGACGCCATCGGCGCCGATCACGACCGGAACGCCCACATAGGTGTCCTTCAGGCCGTACTGGCCGTCGAGAGCAGCAGCACACGGCAGAACGCGCTTCTTGTCCTTCAGGTAGCTTTCTGCCATTGCGATGGCGGAAGCCGCCGGAGCGTAGAAAGCGGAGCCGGTCTTCAGGAGGCCGACGATCTCCGCGCCGCCATCACGGGTACGCTGGACGATTTCTTCCAGACGCTCGGCAGTGCACCAGCCCATCTTGACCAGGTCGGTGAGCGGGATGCCGGCGACGGTGGAGTAGCGGGTCAGCGGCACCATGGTGTCGCCGTGGCCGCCGAGAACGAATGCGGTCACATCTTCGATGGAGACGTTGAACTCGTCTGCCAGGAAGTAACGGAAACGGGCGCTATCCAATACGCCTGCCATGCCGACAACCTTGTTCTTCGGCAGACCGGAGAACTTCTGCAGGGCCCAGACCATCGCGTCGAGCGGGTTGGTGATGCAGATGACGAATGCGTTCGGGGCATACTTTGCGATGCCGGCGCCAACCTGCTCCATAACCTTCAGGTTGATTTCCAGAAGGTCGTCGCGGCTCATGCCGGGTTTACGCGGAACACCGGCGGTAACGATGACAACGTCCGAGCCTTCGATGGCTTCGTAGCTGTTGGCACCCGCCATTTTGGCATCGAAGCCATCGACCGGGGAGGACTCGGCCAGGTCGAGTGCCTTACCCTGCGGAACACCTTCCGCGATGTCGAAGAGCACGATGTCTCCCAGTTCCTTCAAACCTGCCAGATGTGCGAGCGTGCCGCCGATCTGACCAGAGCCGATCAAGGCAATCTTGTTCCGCGCCATTTCGAAAGTTTCCCTTTACGTAAGATGGAACTCCATGCCATCCTCTGATGACTGAGGATGGCACTACTCCCTTTGATCCGCCCGCGCAACCTCGCCAAAAGAATATTGCGCGATGCCGGACAAATTTTCTCAGATCTTCCCGTCTGCATAATTCACCTATAGGGAATGCAGACCTATGCGTGTACTTGTCGTCTTTCTCCCGCAAGGTACGCCTCGGACCGCATCTCGATCAACCGGGAGGCTGTCCGGTCGAATTCAAAGGCTTCCGTGCCGTCCTCGCCGACGTAAAGATCCTGCGGCTCGGCCTCAGCCGATACCACCAGCTTGATGCCGTTATCGTAAAGCGTATCGATCAGATTGATGAAGCGCTTGGCTTCGTTGCGCCGCGCCTTGGACAGCACGGGCACGTTGTCCAGAAACACCGTGCCGAAAGCATGAGCGATGCGCAGATAATCACTTGCCCCCAACGGCTGCATGCACAGGTCGTCGAAGGTGAATCTGGCCGCTCCAGCCGCGACACAGGGAACGGCGATCTTGCGGCCTTTGTTCTCCAGCTCTTCGGAATGCGGTGTCATGCCGTGCGTCAGCTTGGCAAAGAGCTCATCCATCTGGGCGTTTGCACTCTCGCCCAGAGGCGTGACATAGACCGGCGCACCAGCAAGCTTCTCCAGCCGGTAATCCGTCGGACTGTCCAGATGCAGCACTTCCACCTTGGAGGTCAGCATCTTGATGAAGGGTAGGAACAGCTGGCGGTTAAGCCCGTCCTTGTAGAGGAGAGACGGCTCGACGTTGGACGTGGCGACAACGATGACGCCGCGCTCGAAAAGCTGGGTGAACAGGCGGCCGAGGATCATGGCATCGGCAATGTCGGTCACCGAGAACTCATCAAACAGCAGCAGCCGCGTTTCTTCGGCAATCTGGCTCGCCACGGGCGGGATCGGATCGTCACCCTTGACCTCGCCGCGCTTGTGCGCCTGGCGGTGGGCATGAATGCGCTCGTGCACATCGGTCATGAACTCGTGGAAATGCACACGCCTTTTGCGGCGGATGACCGTTACCTCGTAAAAGAGGTCCATCAGCATCGTCTTGCCGCGCCCGACACCGCCCCACATGTAAAGCCCCTGTACGGAGGCCCAGAGCTGGTTCTTCTTGTTGGCGAACAGCCAGCCAAGTGAACTTTTCTTGGAGGCCAGGCGGGTTTCGGCAAGACGGGTGTTCAGGAGATCGAGCTGGCGCACCGCCTCCCGTTGCACGGGGTCTTCCTTGATCTCACCCGACGCGATGAGCGCGTCGTAGCGGGCGCTCAGGGCGCGGTTGACCGGCAGTTCCATCTTCAAGGGTGCTGCTCCCTCCATGAGAATTCATGGGGTCTTGGACGTATCTATTTGCACGGCGGAATAAGGTCAAAACGTCGCAGATGCAAGTCATGATATGGTTGCATACGATCACACATTCTTACGGATTTGTTTTTCAACCGTTTGAAATTTAAGGATTTCAGACCTCATGTCCATTCCGTTGCTCCCACATAATCCGGACTGGTTTCGCCAGGCTGACCTGCTGATCGACGACCTCGGACATCTTCTGGGAGCAAGGGCCCTGCGCCTGGACCATGTCGGGTCCACGGCCGTCCCTGGGCTGATTGCCAAACCCAAACTTCATATCGATGTAACGCTGGCTTCCGGATTTTCACCGGCTGCACTCAGCAACGATCTCCTGCTGTATGGCTACCATGATCTCGGCGCCCGCTTTCGGGAAGACGAAGTGCAAATGACCCGGCCAGCCGGACCAGGTCCCCGGTCGAAGGAGAGGGAAAATCACGAGCTGATTATCGCGCATCGGCTGTGTCTGTGTGCATCCGATTGCCCCTCACCTGATAAGCGGCGCCAGTTTCGCGACGCCTTGCGCGGCGATGCCAGCCTTGCCGGGCGCTATGCCGCCCTGAAACGGGACCTTGCCCTCATGGCCGGTTCGACCCCCGACTGGGAAATATACAATACCGGCAAGACATCCTTCATCGAAGGCGTGCTCTCAGGGGAAGGTATGCGACTGATCCAGCGATGACGCTCCTTCCGGCCCCGCCATCACTGCCCCCATTGACGGAACACCGCACCCAGCAGCCCGGTTCGCAATTCACTGATAATGGGCAGAAAAACACAGGCCAAGCCTTGAGGAACTCGAAACAGGAAGGCAGCACGCCCTCTGAACAAACAGCGCCCGCAACCGGTGGGAGGGTTACGGGCGCAGGGCACAGGGAGGGGTCCTGTGCGGGAGGAACGCAATCATGAACGCCCAAACGGCTCGGCCTGACTGGACCCGGCCATCATGCCTGTGCCCGGCTGAGCGCAAAAAGCACTCAGACAACACTTAGCGCAGGTAAAGGGCCGTCTTGCGACCGTTCTGGACTTCCTGAAGATAGAGCAGCTGGGCAACCAGATAACACTCGGACTGGTCGTCCAGATTGGCCTTGCGGCCACGACCGTCGGTCAGCAGCCAGGCATTGCCGGACTTGACGACATCGCATTCGATTGGTGCGGCGGCATCGAAACCGGCTTTCTTGAACAGCTCCGTACCGACGCGGCTGCCGGTATCGTCGTCCAGACCCTTCATCGCCATGCGCAGGCTGCGATAGGCCTTGTGAACCGACAAGGTTGCGACGATGGCAGTGACGACTTCGTCGCCTTCCATGGCCGCGAAGCGCACAACGCCGCCTTCCTGCGGAATGATGGAATTGGAACAGGGCGTGCGCTGGACATCGCCAAGCGTGGTCCATTCGGAGCGCAACGTTACGGTTGCAGGCTGACGAAGGGCCGCCATTTCCTTGGTGAGCCGCTTTTCTGCAGTTTTTTGCGGATTCTTGGCGGTCCGATCCATACGGGCGGACACCCCGGCCACGGTTCCGCCGATGCGCAACCGGCGGAAGACGATGACATCGCGCATGAGATCGGTTCGCTCTACCCGCCAGCCGGCATCAAGCCAGGCGTTCTGGTGAACGAGACTGCCGCCGGAATTTGCCCACCATGTCCGGTGTTCCCGGGCGCTCTTGGGCAGCGACGAGCCTATGATATCTTCGACTTCGTTCAGCTTGGCCGCCCAGACAACATCTTCCAGTCGTGCCAAGTGTTCCCGCAGTGGTTCATATTTTGACATTTGCACAGCCTTTCCGGTAGCTATGCAAATATACACCTATAGCGCGAGCTGTCCAGCATAAATACGGAGGGGCCTTAACGGTACAGCGAGATCGGCGATCCGGTAGAGGTCTGACCGTTGAACTGGCCGGAAGCGCTGGAGTAAAGCTGTGCAACGATCAGGCCGGCGCCGTCCTTCAGAACCACCTGATTGCCGCTCAGGTCCCATGCAGAGATCCCGGACAGTACAGGCGAAGCACAACCTCTGGTATTTGCACGGTAGCCGCCGGACCATGTTGTCAGCGTCATGAAGGCCATGCAGTTGTCGCCAGCGGAGGTGATTTTCCAGCCACCCAGAAGGTCTGTCCGGCCAACTTCCTTGGCATCGGCAGGCGCTGCAACCGGGTTGCTGGCCAGGTCGGTCGGCTGAGCCGACGGATCGTTGAGACCGCCAGCCGGCGCGTTGGGATCAAGCGGTGCAAGCTGTCCCGAGCCTACGGGTGTAGTCGGGGTCGCCGGCAGCGGTTCGGCATAATTCCGGCCTCCGGACAATCTCTGGCAACCAGCTGCCAGGACCACCAGGCCGACGATCAAAACAAACTTTCCCGCGCGCATCATGACGAATCAATCCCTCACCTTCGTCCCAATATGGGAGCAACTCTTAGCCCACAATTTGTCGAAAATCCAAAATCCTGAGAATCGACCGTTTTCTGATCGCTCAGGCGACCCGGCTCGAGACGGCCTTGCCTGCTGTTTTTGGCGGCTCCACAAGCCTGTCGATCGCCTCCGCAATCTTCTCGAAATAAGTGGCGCAGGCACCAAAACCATCCGGAAAAGGCGGTTTTGCGGCAATGTTCCACCAATGGCTCGATGTCGTGGTCTTCCACTGCGGCGGCAAGGCCACCGGCGCCTGGTCAGCGAGATAGACGACCCTGTCGGGAATTTCAGCATGCGGCATCAGGAAAATGTCGATCGGCTTGGGCGCAAGCCCTTTGGCATCAATTCCCCGTGCCGACAGTATCCGGCGCACATGCCGGCTCAGTTCCTGGGAAGGAGCCACACCTGCGGAGAACGCCCGCATCAGACCACCTGCCCGAAAATTCAGATAGGCTTCGGCCAGGGGCGACAGCAGGCTGTTGTCCGGACAGACGAACAGAACGGTTGTTTTCGACAAGGGGCATTCCTTCGCGGCTGCAGCCCATGCCAATCACGTCATGGGCGGCCTCCCCCTAGCGCCGGGACGGGAAGACTTTATGACAAACCCGGGGCAACATCGAAAATCATGAGGATATCTTCCACGAGCCTGATAGATATGCGCACAAACGCTCGCGTGCAGCCCGGTGCTCTGCTGCAACCTCATTCCGGGTATTCGCGCGCAAGACCTGCAACACGTTCCTGAGGAGCCCACATGCCCGTCGCCTTCTGGTGTGTCCTTGCCGCCGCCATCCTGCCGCTGCTTTCCGTCTTTCCGGCAAAACTGGACAAGTCCTTCGACAACGCCCGCCCACGTGACCCGGACTATTGGCGAGACGGTTTTCGCGCCCGCGCACAGGGGGCACAGGCGAATGGCTTCGAGGCATTTCCCCTGTTTGCGGTTGCCGTTTTCGTTGGCCTCAACCAGGGCGGCGACCCTCACTGGATCGACAGGCTCGCCGTGCTTTTCGTGTTATTGAGGATCATTTATATCGGCTGCTACTGGGCCGACCGCGCCTCGCCGCGCTCGCTTGCCTGGGCAGCCTCCTTCTTGACATCGCTGGCAATTTTCACCAGTTCCCTATGGAGCTGAGCCGCCGATGGGCGGATTCCGATCCTGAAATTCGTACAACGATCATTTGCACCAAGAGGCTGATTTCGTTAACGATGCATCGGAGTGAGGCAGTAATCTCGTGGGCAGAGGTGCATTGTGCGGACGACCGACCAGACGACAGACACCTTGCCGACGCGCCGTCAGGCCGCGGCACAGAGGCAGATTTCTGAGCAGCATATCGTCGACCTTCTGATTGCCGAACGGGGCAAGCTGGTGATGGCCAGCCCGTGGTGGCCCTTCATCAGACCCTTCGCGCACAAGATCCTTCGCTACAAGTCCGCCGTCGAAATGGCCGACACCATTGCGCAGATGGAAGCGCTGGAGGTTTTTGCCCATTTGAGCGGATTGCTGTCGCTTGACGTCACCACGCTTGGCCTTGAACGGGTTCCGCAGGAAGGCCCCGTCGTTCTGGTGTCCAACCACCCGACCGGCATTGCCGACGGCATCGTACTTTATGATGCGATCAAGTCCCGCCGGAACGATCTTGCGATCTTTGCCAACCGCGATGCCATCCGCATCAACCCGCGCCTTGCCGACATGATCATTCCGGTCGAATGGCGTGCTGACTTCAAGACCCGCGAAAAATCCAAGGAAACGATCAAGCTCGCCTCCTCCGCCTTTGCCAAGGAGCGGGTGGTGGTGCTGTTTCCCTCCGGGCGCCTGGCCTATTGGCACGACGGCAAGCTGACAGAACGGCCCTGGATGACGTCAGCCCTGGCGCTGGCACGCAAGAACAAGGCCCCGATCATTCCCATGCACATGGGCGGGCGCAATTCCGGTCTGTTCTATTTCCTTGCGAGAGTGTCGACCGAATTGCGCGACATGACGGTCTTCAACGAATTGCTCAACAAGGAACATGCCAAGTTCAACGTGCATTTCGGCAAGCCGATCCGCCCGGAAAAACTTGAAGGCGACCTTGGCGATCTGACCGAACAGATGCGCATTCACTGCGCCGAAACGCTGGCGACGGATCCGGACGCCGAGTTCTAGGTGCCAACGCACCGCCTCCACGCGTCTCCTAAGCATCTGATTTTTTGATGCTCTGACCAGGGCCTGCACGTCATCCACAGGCGTGGTTCCGCCTTCATTGCCCTTCTTCCGCGAATAAGACATTGTGCGGGAGAATCAAAGGACCCGTCTCACCCATGCCCGTTTCGCCCGCTGTTGCCGCGGAGGAAGTCATTCCAGTGCAGCATGCCGTTGCTCCGACCGTGCGTCCGGAGCCGAAGCCGCTTGCGGTTCTGCAGAAGGTTTTCGGCTACAGCAGCTTCAGGGGCAAACAGCAGGCGGTGATCGAAACGCTTGTGGACGGCAACGACGCTGTCGTTCTGTTTCCCACCGGCGCAGGCAAGTCGCTCTGTTACCAGATCCCGGCACTGTGCCGGCGTGGGGTTGGCATTGTCGTCTCGCCGCTGATCGCGCTGATGAAAGACCAGGTCGGTGCGCTTCGCGCCGCTGGCGTTCAGGCCGCAGCTCTCAATTCCACGCTGTCACCTGAAGAACAGGACGGCATTCGCAGTGCCCTGCGCCGCGGTGAAATCGACCTGCTCTACGTGACACCGGAGCGGCTGGGCACCGAGAGCTTCCGCAAGTTCCTGGACACGCTGCAGATTGCCCTTTTTGCCATCGATGAAGCGCATTGCGTCAGCCAGTGGGGACATGACTTCCGTCCGGAGTACATGTCGCTGTCCTGTCTGCGCGACCGCTATCCGGGCGTCCCGCGTGTGGCGTTGACCGCGACTGCCGACCCGCACACCCAAAAAGACATTCTGGCCCGCCTGCAGCTGGAAGACGCCGCCGTCTTTTCCACCAGCTTCGACCGGCCCAACATCCGCTACGAGATTGTCGAGCGCACCAACCAGCGCCAGCAGCTGCTGGATTTCCTGAAGAAGCACTCCGGCGAGAGTGGCATCGTCTATTGCCTGTCGCGGGCAAAGGTTGAGGATATCGCCGAATGGCTGACCTCTAAAGGCATCAGGGCCCTGCCCTATCATGCCGGATTGCCCGCGGAACAGCGCTCCGCCAACCAGGATGCGTTTCTGCTGGAAGAAGGGCTGTGCCTGGTGGCGACGGTTGCCTTCGGCATGGGTATCGACAAGCCGGATGTGCGCTATGTCGCGCATCTGGATCTGCCCTCTTCGGTCGAGGCCTATTACCAGGAAACCGGCCGTGCAGGCCGCGACGGCGCTCCCTCCGAAGCCTTCATGGCTTACGGCATGGCCGATCTGGTGCAGCGCCGGCGCATGATTGCCGAGGGCGATGCGCCCGAAGAGGTCAAGCGCGCGGAAAATGCCAAGCTGAACGCGCTTCTCGGCATTTGTGAAACGGCCGGTTGCCGTCGTCAGGCCCTGCTAGCCCATTTCGGCGAGACCTACCCCAAACCCTGTGGCAACTGCGACACCTGCCTGTCCCCGGTGGAGACCTGGGACGGCACGGAAGCTGCCCAAAAGCTGATGTCGGCGATCTATCGTACTGGTCAACGTTTCGGCACGGCGCATGTCATAGATGTGCTTCTGGGCAAGACCAACGAGAAAAGCACCCGCTTCGGCCATGACACGCTGTCGGTTTTCGGAATTGGTCAGGACGTGCCGCAGAAGACCTGGCAGTCGATTGCCCGTCAGCTTGTCGCCGCAGGCTACGTCGATGTCGACCATGCCCAGTTCGGTGCTCTTGTTCTGACGGAAAAGGCCCGGAGCGTCCTGCGCGGTGACGAGAAGCTCGCCTTGCGCAAGGACCGGAGCGCGGCAGGCCTGAAACGGACGAGTTCTTCACGTACGGCCTCCATCGCCGATGAACTGGACCATGAAGACAGGCTGCTGTTTGAACGCTTGCGCAGGCTGCGGACCCAGATTGCCCGCGATCAGGGCGTACCGCCCTATGTAGTGTTCACGGATGCGACGCTGGCCGGGATATCCGCTGCGCGCCCGGTGACCGAAGATGCGCTGCTGGCCGTTTCCGGTGTCGGGCAGTCCAAACTTGAAAAATACGGCGAGGCGTTCCTCGAGCTGGTCGAGGCATTTGAAGCCGGCGTATGACCGCCACGATGGTTGCCGATGAAATCCGGTCAACCGTCCTGCTGCAGGCAGAGTTGATAAACCCCGGCAAGATCCGACAAGGTTTCTTCATCAGGATGGGACAGGAAACTGTCGATGATGTCCCTGAGCGCCAGATGCATGTTCCGGTGCTGGCGCAGACGCCTGTAGGACGAGCCGAGCTTGTAGATCTGTTCGATTTCCTCATGCGAGAAGAGGTCCAGACCCGCAATACCCAGCACGACACCAAGATCAGCATTGGTGCGGCGCGTCAGGTTATGGGCAATCAGGAACCCGAACAGGCCGGTGACAAATCGGTTTTCGAAGCACAGTTCGTCAAAGTCGCGCTCGACCACTTTCAGCACGAGCTTCATGATCGACACGGTGGCAGCTGCCGCAAATTCGGTCGGTGTGTTGGTGTCACAGATCTCCAACCCTGCTGCTTCCAGCATGGCGGCGGTGGATCTTCGAAGGCGGTCTTCCGTCTCGACGGCTCTCAATTCAGAAATAAATTCCGGCTCTGCTGTAACGCGACTTCCAAACAAGCTCAGCATGTTAGCGTCCTTTCAGACGTAAGCCCACTGAAAGTATGTAGTGTACACCTTACCCTACGGCAAATTGATGCCTGAAAATTCGACGAAAATGCTGTTCTTTTGGGCCGTTCCCCGCGGAAACGGCCCATTTTCGAATGTTATGACCCTGCCTTGGGCAACCCCTTGAAGGCTTCGCTGCCCCACACGGCCTTGACCTGCGCATCCCTACCGCACCCTTTCCGGTAGCCCTTGTAGGCGTCGGCGCGGGTGACGTAGCCGAAGCGGGTAAGCGTACGAACCTGGCTCTTGTAATAGGCCTGATGGTAGTCCTCAGCGGGCCAGAAAACGGCCGGAGCCTCGACCGGCGTTACGATCTTGCCGCCGAGTGCCTTTTCCGCCTTCGCGATTTCCGCCCTGGCCTGTTTCGCCTGGGTTTCGTCCAGAGGATAGATGGCGGTGGAATAGGCATGTCCCCGGTCGCAGAATTGACCGCCGGCGTCCGTCACATCGACGGTGCGCAGGAATATCCCGACAAGTTCGGTGTAACTGATCTTGTTCTCGTCGAAATCGACCTTGACGACCTCCCGGTGACCGCCACGATCATAATCCTTGTAGGTAGGGTTCTGGGTCTCCCCGCCGGCATAGCCGGAAACGACATCGCGCACGCCGGGAAGTTTCTCAAGATCGGATTCAACGCACCAGAAGCATCCTCCGGCAAGCACCGCGGTTTCGGCCTGTGCGGTTCCCGGTGGCATCGACGCCACGAGCGCGGCAAAGAAAGTGAGCGGGAGCAGGCGTTTCATGTCAGGTCCTCCAGGGAGCTGGTTGTGGTCGACCTTTCCTAAGGGGGCGCCAACCTGATGATGATGGCGAAACCCCGACCGGAAAGACGACCAGCGCGCTTGGGTTTCGAGCTGTGGTCTTCGACTTTGAAATGCGCCTCATGGGTTGGAAGACCGGAGAAGGCATTTCGAATTCTACCCGAAAGAGGTAACGCGCCCGGCGGCTGAGACAAACTCAACTCCGCTCGCCAAACCAGCACATGCCCGTGAGCCTGGCGTGAGGCCCCTCGTTTCGGACCGCCAAAGCCATGTCCGATCAGGCCGTTCTCAGGCCTCCCAGGTCTTGGCAGCCTCCTCAAAACCGGCGAGTTGCGGTTTGACGACGCAGAACCGGTGACCGCTGGTTGCCTGCATCACTGTCCAGCCGTCCAGTTTCTGAACGATGGTCGCGCCCAGACCTTCAAGCCGGGCAACTTCCTTTTCCGGATCGCCGGTTTCGATATCCAGGTGCACGCGGGAGGGATGCTCGACCGACTGGAGCAGGATGCCGATTTCATCTTCCGTGCCGATCAGACGGCGATAGCGTGGGTTTTTCGGCTCAGCTTCAACAGTGCGCCCGAGCGCACCGGCCCAGAATTCCGCATGGCGGTCGATATCGCCACCTTCACAGTCGATCACCAGATCTCCCAGCCGGCTCTTGTGCATTTTATTCTCCAAATTGAAATCAGGAAACAAAGACTTATTCAGGCAGGTGACAGACCGCCTCGATATTCAGACCATCCGGGTCGAGTACGAAAGCACCGTAGTAATTTTCGTGGTACTGCGGCCGCAGGCCCGGTGCGCCGTTGTCCTTGCCGCCGGCTGCGATCGCAGCCTCGTAGAAGGCATCGACGAGCGCCCGGTTCGAAGCTGCAAAGGCGACATGCACCGGTGTTCCGGGGGCTTTGCCTTCGCCAATCCAGAAGTCCGGCTTGTCCTTGCCGAAACCGCAATAGGCGGGTCCACCCGTCATTTCAGCGGTGACTTCCATCAACACCTTGATGCCAAGTGGCGCCAGGACCTTTTCGTAGAACGCACGAGACGCCGGAAAATCGCTGACCGCAAAACCGATATGATCAAGAATGGACATCACGTCCTCCCACTCACCTCAATAGAACAAAATAAGAACATTCAAGGAGGAATTGCAAGCCTCGTTTTAGAGCTGCGATGCGCTCAACCGGCAAATGCCAAGCAAAATCGGCGGCGCAGCGATGCCACACCGCCGATCGGATTGGCGACATACCGGAATGACAGAATGACCGTCAGACCGCTTCGGCTTGCGGCCTCGTGCCAACCTGTTGTTGCCCGGACCAGTCGATCCGCTGGGTGGCAAACATGGTAACGGCAAGTGACAGGAACCCGATCATCGAACCGATCAGGAGCGCGTAGTCCTGCTCCTGCATGAGCGCATAAAGCACGCCGAATATCGCAGCCAGGACCGCAAGCATCACGCTTCCGGCAAGACGGCTTTTGAGCGAAGTCCCGATATAGAGCGCATTCAGCAGCGTCGCGGCGGCAGCGGCCACAAGATAGGCCAGGCCGTAGCCAACATGCTCTGCAAAGGCGAGCAGCATGACGTAGAAGACGATCAGGGACAGTCCGACCAGACCATACTGGATCCAATGGACCCGCCATCCGGAGCGCATTTCCAGAACGAAGACCGCCAGGAAGGTCAGACTGATGAAGCAGACTGCGTATTTCAACGACCTGGAAATGGTCTGATAGAAATTGACGGGTTCAACGAATTGCACTCCCAGAACCTTGTTTTGCAACGGCATTTGCGGACCGAGCACCAGTTTGGGAATGCCGCGGGCAAGATAGGGGATGGTCCAGGATGCGTTGAAACCGGCATCGCCGATTTCTCGGGCTTCCGGCAGGAATGCGCCGGTGAAGCCGGGATGCGGCCAGTCGGATTGAAGGGATACGCTGGTCGTCTGACCGGCCGGGGCAACATAGAAGGCGGTGGAGCCGTTCAGCTGCATCGGGATGTCGAAAGAAAACCCGTTTCGCCACAAACCCGCAGCGACAGGTGCGTTGATACCGGACGCGTTGATCGTGGCAACAGACCGCCGTATCGGCTCCATGGTCAGTGGCCCGAGCCCAGGCTCGAACGGCACGGAACCACTGTCGTTCAGGACCAGTGTGACCTCGCTTTTCAGCGCTGCGATGTCGCCGATGCCGACCACAAGAACCGCCTTGTCCCCGGCAATGTCGATTTGCCCACCGAACTGCGGCTGAAAGTTTTCGGACGACGTTGCGGCGAACCGGCCCTTCAATGTCACGTCGCCATGATAGACGGGCAGCGAATAGATCGATTTCCTGCGCTCCTGAACGGAGATGTCGCCACGCACATCCAGCTTTTCCGGAAACAGGATGGCAGTGTGCCAGCGAATTTCGGTCTTGGCGTTTTCTCCGGTGGAAACAGTGAAGGTCTCGCTGAACGGAACAACCAGATACGGTCCGTTGATCTCCTGGACGCCACCCCAAGATCGGGCGATGTCCTGAGCGACATCCCGGGCCCTTTCGGCACGTTCTTCCACCAGCACCCAGACGAACAAGCTCGGCACTAGCAGCATCACGGTCAACACTCCGATGATCACGAACTTGACTGCAGGAGACCCAAGAAAAGACGTTCGGCGCACCGGCTGTTCACGGGGTGAGCGGGGCTGCGAAAATTGAGGTCGCTCCTGCGGTTGTTCAACGGTGTCGTTTTCAGTATCGCTTGTCATGCAAATCAACCCTCTGCCAGAAGGATGTCCCGTCAGACGGGCACCCGGTCAACAGGGCGATCATTGAAGACAGAACAGGACACAAAAGGGCGTGGCCGAGCGGCTTTTCAGTATTGTTTGTGCAGTTCCTGTGCAGTGGCTCAAAAGTTGTTGGATTGCTGCCTCATTTTTCCTGTCTATTTCACAACTCGCACTTGTGCGTACCGGCGGCGCAGTGCCAGAATGGCAGAACCCTCGGAATAACCAACAATGCATCCATTAAGCGACATATCTACCGCGGCCGCGCCCGCCTATGCCCGACGTGCGGACTATCTGCCGGCGCTGGTCAAGCGGCTCGATCTCTTCAAGAGTGAAGCGCACCGGTATCTGCTGGTGGCGCATCTGTTTGACGACACAAGGCGCATGATCGATGCGCTGGAAGGGGTCATGGATTTCGATGCAATCATCGGCATCCCGTATTCCTCCGGCAGTGATGTGACACGGCTGAAATGGCAGGCCGTATACGGCGACAAGGTCCAGTGCCCGAAGACCGAGCCAGAATTCAAAGAGGTCCTGGCCAACGCCTTGCAGAAGAGCCTGGATGCCTGCCTGGCCTCCGACCAGAAGCTCGTCATTCAGGAAGTCGGCGGTTATGCCGTCGAATTGCTGCACGAGCGGTTTCAAGATCAGCTGCACCTTGTCGAAGGCGTGGTGGAGATCACCAAGCAAGGCGTGTGGCGGGCCGGGCAGACGCGGCTGCGGGTGCCTGTGCTCCACTGTGCCGACAGCGAGCTGAAGCGCCTGGAAGCGGTACGTTGCGGCGAGACCATTGCCCGGTGCCTGGATGGGCTCATGCGCGATCTCGGCAACTCCCTGGCCGGCCGGCACGCTGCTGTCTTCGGAGCAGGCTGGATCGGGTTCGGCGTGGCCAAGGCCCTGCGCCGGCTGGATGTCATCGTCTCGCTGATCGATGTCGACCCGCTGAAAATCGCAGAAGCAAGGTTGTCAGGTTATCCGGCGACCCTTCATCCCACGGATCTCGAGCAATGCGACCTGGTTGTCGGGGCGGCAGGGCGCTTGTCGATAACCCGGGACGTGTTGCAGCAGCTTCGCAACGGCTGCCTGGTGGCGAGCGCCAGTTCCCGGCGGATCGAAATCGACGTCGATTTTCTGGAACAGTCGCCAGCCTGCGACATTCATCCGTCGATCAAGGCTTTCCAGCTTCCCGGTCAACAGGGGGCGGACAAGCAGATCTGCCTCGTCAACGACGGCTACCCGGCCAATTTCATTCCCGGCTCCGGCAGCGTTGCCGATGAAGTGGTCGAGCTGATCCTCGGCGAACTGATCGTGCTGATGGCCGACCTGACCACCTACACCTACGAACCCGGCATTCACCGCTTGGCGACAGAAGGAGAGGCAGTGTGCACCAAACTCTGGATCGAACAGAGAGACCAGACCTAGCGGATGATGAGCAATCCGAAGTTACTGTCCATTCGCAGTATCTGGTCAAGAAGCTCGCGAACGCCCAGAGAAACCTGTACGGAACGGTGAAGTTCGACATTGTCGCCCGCACCATCCGGGACTGGGCACAAGACCTTGGTCGGCCGCCGCGTATTCTCGATATCGGTTGCTCGACCTCGATTTCGAAAGAATATCTCGCCGACACCGGCCTGGATTTCGACTATTGCGGTGCCGATTATGAAGCGGCGTTCGAACCGGACATCGTGCTGGATGCCACCCGTCTTTCCGAACACCGCGACGACCTTCCCTGGCAACCGGATGTGATCGCCCTTCTGGACGTGCTGGAGCATCTACCAGGCCGTGGGCCGGCGATCGAATCCGTGATGCGTCAATGTGGTGAGGTCATTGCGCCGGGTGGACTGATCCTAGCCGTGGTCCCGCAGCTTTACCGCCTCGACCGGCTGAAGCTGGGCCACCTGCACTACGCCGAGCACCAGGTCCGCATGACCTTGAACGAATGGTCGGAGATCATCGGCCGCGCGGTCACGATCGAGTCGGTGCACGGCATCGGCTATCTCTCGTGCCTGCCCTATCTGCCGATGCTCAGCCCCTGGTACGAGGAAACCAACCGCCACGGGAAACTGTTCCACCACCTGCGCGGCAAGACCTTCGAATGGGGTCCGCTGAAACCCGCTGAAATCGCCCTTACCCGCACGCTTGGTCGTGTTCCCGGGTTCAGGGGCTGGTGCAACAGCTCGCTTCTGGTGTGCCGGGCGAAGGTGTGATGCCGGTGGAGCTTTTCTTGAGAACGCGGTAATCCCGGCACAGCTTCGGCCCGACCAGAACAGGGCACCGGGAAACGCAAAAGCGTTTTCCCGCGTCATTCCGGACAAGGAAGGCGCAGCCGACCGCAGATCCGGAATCCAGAAATATGCTGCGCGAATAGCGCTGCCTTATCTTTCCAGAGTGTTCGCTCCGCTCACGCTGATATCTGGATTCCGGATCGGTGCGCAGCTTCACTGCGCTTGTCCGGAATGACGGTGGCAAGGTCGTTCGGAACCAATACAAAAAAGGCCGCCCCCCGGGACGGCCTTTCGATTTTCTGGCGCCGTGAAACTTACACCCGGCGTTCGACCATCATCTTCTTGATCTCGGCGATCGCCTTGGCCGGGTTCAGACCCTTCGGGCAGGCTTGCGAGCAGTTCATGATGGTGTGGCAGCGATAGAGACGGAAGGGGTCTTCCAGATTGTCCAGACGCTCGCCGGTGGCCTCGTCCCGGCTGTCGATCAGCCAGCGATAGGCCTGCAGAAGGACGGCCGGGCCGAGATAGCGGTCGCCGTTCCACCAATAACTCGGGCAGGACGTGGAACAGCAGGCGCACAGAATGCACTCATACAGGCCATCAAGCTTCACCCGGTCTTCATGCGACTGGCGCCATTCCTTTTCCGGGGCTGGCGATACTGTCTTCAACCACGGCTCGATCGAGCGGTGCTGGGCATAGAAATTGGTCAGATCCGGCACAAGGTCCTTGACCACCGGCATGTGCGGCAGCGGGTAGATCTTGACGACGTCGCCGGCAATCTCGTCCATGCCCTTGGTGCAGGCCAGAGTATTGGTGCCGTCGATGTTCATTGCGCAGGACCCGCAGATACCTTCGCGGCAGGACCGGCGGAAGGTCAGTGTCGGATCGATCTTGTTCTTGATGTAGATGAGGCCGTCGAGCACCATCGGACCGCAATCGTCCGCATTGATGAAATAGGTATCGACGCGCGGGTTGCGGCCATCGTCCGGGTTCCAGCGATAGATGCGGTATTCACGCAGGTTGGTGGCGCCTTCCGGCTTGTCCCACACCTTGCCTTCCGTCACCTGGGAGTTCCGGGGAAGCGTCAGCTGAACCATCTCGTTACTGCTCCGCGTTGGGCCCTTGGTTTCGCGTCCAGGGCCAAATCGTCTTTCGCTCAGGCAGAGAGCTCAAAGACCATGTTGTCATTCGTCTGGCCGGTTACCCCGTAGCCGCGGTTTGCCAGTTCACTCAGGCAATCCTCGGTCCAGTAGGGCCGGCAATTGGTTTCAAGCAGGATCACGCGGGGCCAGAGGCTCCGGTCCGCGTGCCTCAGGAAAGGCAGGACCACACGGTCCTCAAAGCCTTCCACATCAACTTTCAAAACATCGATCCGGGTGAGGCCCTGATCGTCGGCTATGGCCGTCAGCGGACGAACCTTCACGAAGGTCGGTGTCCAGTCGCCAGCCCACTCGCCGGTGGTCAGGTCCTTCACGAAGGTGGCAAAGCCGCAGTTGCTCGGTTCCTGCCACAGTGGCAGCGTATCGTCGCGCGGGCCAACGGCTGAATTGACCACCGTAACGGTGTCCAGGTCGTTTGCACGTACGTTGAAACCGAGCTTCGTTGCCGTCTGCGGGTTGGCCTCGATCGCAACAACCTCCGCGCCGAGACCGGCGGCAAAGATCGAATAGGAGCCGATGTTGGCGCCGATATCGACAAACACCTTGCCCTTGCCCAGATGCGGTTCGATCAGCTTGTGTTCTTCGCGCTCCGGCAGGCGGCCCTTGGCCAGGATCTTGCGGTCGTCATAGTTTTCACCCGGATAGATCCGGAACTTCAGACCGTCGGCTTCCAGGTCGTAGGGGCCCTTGAAGAACCGCGCTACCAGGGAGCGGATACGCTTGCGCAGGCCCTTGGAAAGGTCGTGCCGGTCGGCAAGACGCCAGGCAGCCCGGACCATCCGCTCGGCGGGATATGTGCCGAACGGACTTCTCGTGTCCAAAAGGGTTGCCACCTGGCTCACCGTGCCGTCTCCTTAGTAGACGCGCGCTTTCGGCGCGATCTTCTTCGGATCGATGCCACCCTCTTCAAGGGTGGTCAGCGGATCGAGCACCACCGGACGGTAGTCCAGCTTGACGTTGCCGGCTTCGTCGACCCACGAGAGCGTGTGCTTGCGCCAGTTCTCGTCGTCGCGGCCGGCGAACGGACCGTCCTTGTAGTCCTCGCGGGCATGGGCGCCGCGGCTTTCCTTGCGGGCTTCCGCGCCGTAGACCGTGGTGATGGCGTTGGCCATCAGGTTCTCCAGCTCCAGTGTTTCCACCAGATCGGAGTTCCAGATCAGCGAACGGTCGGAGACCTTGAGGTCCTTCATTTCGCCCCAGATCTCGGTCAGACGCTTGCAGCCCTGCTCCAGGCTTTCCTGGGTCCGGAAGACGGCAGCGTCTTCCTGCATGGCGCGCTGCATCTTGTCGCGAAGATCGGCGGTCGGGATGGAACCGGAAGCGTTCCGCAGCTTGTTGAAGCGGTCCATGATCTTTTCACAGGAAGCTTCGCTCGGCGCCGGAACGGCCGATTTCGGATCGACGACCTCACCAGCCTTGATCGCCGCCGCGCGGCCGAAGACCACAAGGTCGATCAGCGAGTTGGAGCCGAGACGGTTGGCACCGTGCACCGATGCACAGCCGGCTTCACCGACGGCCATCAGGCCTTCCTGGATGCGGTTCGGATTGTTGCCGTCCGCGTTCAGCACTTCGCCCCAGTAGTTGGTCGGAATGCCGCCCATGTTGTAGTGAACGGTCGGCAGGACCGGGATCGGATCCTTGGTCACATCCACGCCGGCGAAGATGCGGGCGCTTTCGGAAATGCCCGGCAGACGTTCGGCCAGCAGAGCCGGATCGAGGTGATCCAGGTGCAGGAAGATGTGGTCCTTGTCCTTGCCGACGCCGCGGCCTTCGCGGATTTCCATGGTCATGCAGCGCGAGACCACGTCACGGGAGGCAAGGTCCTTGGCCGACGGTGCGTAGCGCTCCATGAAGCGTTCGCCCTCGGAGTTGACCAGATAACCGCCTTCACCGCGTGCCCCTTCGGTGATCAGGCAGCCGGAGCCGTAGATGCCGGTCGGGTGGAACTGGACGAATTCCATGTCCTGAAGCGGCAGGCCTGCACGGGCCACCATGCCGCCACCGTCACCGGTGCAGGTGTGGGCGGAGGTTGCCGAGAAGAAGGCGCGGCCGTAACCGCCGGTCGCCAGAACCACCATCTTGGCGGCAAAGCGGTGCATGGTGCCGTCATCAAGGTTCCACGCGATCACGCCCTGGCACACGCCGTCTTCGGACATGATCAGGTCGAGTGCAAAATACTCGATGTAGAATTCGGCATTGTTGCGCAGGGACTGGCCGTACAGCGTGTGCAGGATGGCGTGTCCGGTCCGGTCGGCTGCAGCGCAAGTGCGTTGCACGGGAGGACCTTCGCCGTAGTTCTGCATGTGGCCGCCGAACGGGCGCTGATAGATGCGGCCGTCTTCGGTCCGGGAGAACGGCACACCATAGTGTTCCAGTTCGTAGACCGCCTTCGGCGCTTCACGGGCCAGGTATTCCATGGCGTCGGTGTCACCGAGCCAGTCGGATCCCTTCACCGTGTCGTACATGTGCCATTCCCAGCAGTCCGGCGTCATGTTCTTGAGCGACGCGGCGATGCCGCCCTGGGCAGCAACGGTGTGGGAGCGGGTCGGGAACACCTTGGTGATGCAGGCCGTTCTCAGGCCCTGCTCGGCCATGCCGAGCGTGGCCCGAAGGCCTGCGCCACCGGCGCCGACGACCACCACATCATAGGTGTGGTCGACAAATTCATAGGTCTTGGCCATTCGGGTCAGCCTCCAAAGCCAATCTTGAGCACTGCGAAGACGCAGCCGAAACCGATTAAGGCGCAGAAGAAGGTGTTCGCCATCAACGTGAGGAACTTGATGCCTTCGCCATGCACATAGTCTTCGATGATCACCTGCATGCCGAGCTTCATGTGATAGACGCCGGAGAGGATAACCAGGAGCAGGATGATCGAAACGAGCGGGTTCTTGAGGGTCTCGACCACGTCACCGTGGGAGGAGCCCTGCATCGCGATCACCAGGATCACGAAGAACGAGATCAGGAACACGTTGGCGACAGCGGTCAGACGCTGCTTCCAGAAGTGATCGGTGCCTTCCTTGGCAGATCCAAGGCCGCGTACCTTGTTCAGGGGTGTGCGCATATCTGTCATGACACTCTCCTTAGCGAATCGCGTAGCCGATGATCCAGAGGATCAGCGTGACGGCAACGGACCCGATGATGGTCGCCTTGGCGAGCCACTCGCGCGCTTCCTTGCCGAAGCCCGCACCCATGTCCCAGATGAAGTGGCGCAGGCCGCCGAGCATGTGATGCACAAGCGCCCAGGTGAAGCCGAACAGGATCAGACGGCCGATGATCGAGCCGTAGATGCCGTTGACGAAATCGAAGTAGCTGGGGCCCGCCGCAGCGGCGATCAGCCACCAGGCCAGCAGGACAGTGCCGAAATAGAGCGCCGCGCCAGTGATGCGGTGCAGAATCGACATGACCATCGTCAGAATGAGCTTGTAAATCTGAAGATGGGGCGACAGCGGGCGGTTGCCCCGCAGATCGGCGTTCGACATGGAATTCCTCTCCCGTACGACGCTAGAGCGAAATGCGCTTAAGATGACCCGTTTGAACCTGGTTCCGACCCCGGACGAACCGGCGCAGCCTTCTGGCCAAACGACCCAACCTCAACTCACCTCACCCCAGTTTACGTTTACGCAAACGTAAGCAAATCAAAGCGTTGTCTAGGTGCGTAATAGCGCCAACGCTTCAAAAGGTCAAAATATCCTATAGGCCTAATTGCAAGGAAACTACTTCTATATCGTTTAAATTCATCCGGTGACAGAAAGTGACCTAAACGTGAGCCCCTTCGCCCCCGTGGGGAACGCCGAACACCGACCAGCCGGTTTTGTGAGCAAAATGCTCCATTGCTTCCGTGCCCAGCTTGGAATTGCCGTACTTGTTGAGACCCGGCGACCAGACGGCGATCGACGCCCGGCTTGGCGAAATCACGAGAATGCCGCCGCCGACACCACTTTTGCCCGGCATGCCGACACGAAAGGCGAAATCGCCCGAACCGTCGTAATGGCCACAAGTCATCATGAGGGCATTGATCCGCCTCCGGCGCTCGATCGAAACAAGGCCCGGCATCCGGGGCGCATCCACCAGAAAGCGGCCGGCAAGCGCAAGCTGCCGGCAGGACATTTCAATGGCGCATTGATGGCAGTAGGTGCCAAGCACCTTGTCGACGGAAGCCCGCAGGTTGCCGTAGGACGCCAGATAATGGGCAAGCGAGAAATTGCGGTGTCCGGTGGCGAGTTCCGACTTCGCGACCTTCTCGTTCATGTGGATGCTGTCGTCGTCGCAGGCGGCGCGAATAAAGCGCAGCAATTCGCCCAGAGCTTCCCGTGGCGTTGATCCGGCCAGATAGGTATCCGTCGTCACCAGCGCACCGGCATTAATGAACGGATTGCGGGGAATGCCATCTTCCCGCTCCAGAAGCAGGATCGAATCGAAGGAAAGCCCGGAGGGTTCGCGCCCAACCCTGTACCAGAGCTGATCTCCGACCCGGCCGAGCGCCAGAGCAAGGGCAAAAATCTTGGAGACGGACTGGATGGAGAACGGCACATCGGCATTGCCGGCTGTGAATACCCTGCCATCGGCCAGGGCGACGGCTATGCCGAACTGGTTGGGATCGATGCCTGCCAGTTCGGGAATATAGGTCGCGACATTGCCTTTGTCGGGATTGGCCGCAGCGGCTTCCGCGATTTCCGTCAGCAATTCCTGCATGTGCTCCTCCGGTTCGGAGGGGCACTTGGTCAGATTGCCATGGGATATGCAAGTGTCGGGTGACGTGACGCCATCCTGGCAGCCTCAATTGCCGGGCGTGGTCTCCAGCCCCGCAAGAGCAAGACAGTCTTCAGGCGCGCGCCACATTCTGCCGCTGCGCTGCCAGCAGCTTGAAAAGATGCAGCATGAAGATGGTCGCAAAGATCGGCGTCACCAGGTTGAGAATCGGCACGGCAAGCAAGCCGG
This sequence comes from Roseibium algicola, assembly GCF_001999245.1. NCBI lineage: Bacteria > Pseudomonadati > Pseudomonadota > Alphaproteobacteria > Hyphomicrobiales > Stappiaceae > Roseibium > Roseibium algicola. The sequence continues at coordinate 1,960,778 of NZ_CP019630.1, forward strand.
CGATGATGAGACCACCGAGAAAAACGGTTCCGCCCCGCGCCTTGCGGAATGCCTTCGCCTCGGCCGCCGGAAGGAAACGCATGGCGGCGAATTCGAAGAATTCCCGGCCGAGCAGGTAACCGTTCACGATGAAGAAGGCGACCAGATTGACACCGGGCACAAGCAGCAGCACCAGGGCAAACAGGTTGCCCAAAATCACGACGCCGGTGAACTTTATGGTCTGCACGATCGACTGCGACAGCGGCAGTGCGCGGCCCGGCTGGTCGTGCGGATAGTCTTTCTTGTCGACGATATCCGCGATTTCGTCCTGAAAGAGGCCGGCGAAAAGCGCTGAAATAGGCGCAATCAGGAAGCCGAGTACGAATATTGCGCCAATGCCCGTCAGAACGGATATCGCCGTGTCCATCCAGGCATAAGGCAGCGCGACGAAGGCCGCGATCACGCCCTGAAGGGCGATCCAGATGACCACAAGCACGCCAAGTGTAAAGCCAAGCATCTTCCAGAAAATTGCCCGGAACGGCGGTTCGAACACCTCGGACATGGCGCGGGAAGCAGCTTGGAACATGACACCTTCAAATTTCTCGTGAACGACCGCCTCGACATAAGTGCAGCGCCGATCATGTGCAAGCCCGCGGACGATAGGCGACTGAAAACTAAACTTATTGTTGTGCGAACCCGTTTCTGAAACTAGCATTTGTTAAACGGTTGTTCGTTGCCGGTACTTTACACCCCAGGTTCGGACCGCACGATGCTGCATCTTCATTTCGCCCCCGACACCGACATCACCAAGGGACTGGCACCCGAAGCCCTGAAAATGTTCCAGTTCGAGTGGAACATCTATCACAAGCTGGTGCGTGCCAACGAAATGCACCACCGGGAAATCGGCCAGCTCTTGCGCGACGAGATCGGCAGACGTTTTGACAGGCCTTTCGCTTTTCTGGATCTGGCCTGCGGCGACGCCAGTCTTGCGCAGACGGTGCTTCAGGACAGCAAGGTCGCGACCTACGAGGGCCTCGACCTGTCACGCCCGGCGCTGCAATGCGCCGCCCGGGTGATGAAAGACGTTCCGCATGATGTGGAACTTGCCGAAGAGGACATGGTGGAAGGCATCGTGAGCCGTCCGGCCAGCGCCAACTTCATCTGGTGCGGTTATTCCATCCATCATCTTCAGCGCGCGCAAAAACAGAAAATGCTGTCAGCGATCCGCAACGCACTCAAGCCGGGTGGCGTCTTCGTCTGCGCGGAGCCTGTGTGCCTGCCCGGCGAAACACGAGCCGATTATACACGCCGCTGGCAGAAAGAACTGCGCCACCGGTTTCGTTCACTTACCGACGCCGAATATGACCACCTCTGGCAACACATCAGCACGCACGACTTTCCCGAGACCCCGGAAGATTGGTTGGCGATGGGCGAGACAGCTGGTTTTACATCGAGCCGGGAGATCTTCCGGTTTCCCGGCGATCTGTTTTGCGCCGCGTTTTTGTATGAGAAGTGAGGCTGTCGGCTTCGGCAGTGTGCCAGGTGCCTGGTTTCCAGCGTGTTTCTAGAACCGCGTCCGGGCGCGCAGCGCCTGCGCCAGCGTGCCTTCGTCCAGATAGTCCAGTTCGCCGCCGACGGGCACCCCATGGGCGAGCCGGGTGACATTGACCTCAAGATGAGACAGCTGGTCCATGATGTAGTGGGCCGTTGTCTGCCCCTCGACGGTGGCGTTGATCGCCAGAATGACTTCCGAAAAGCCTTCCGACCCGCAACGGTCGATCAGCGAGGCGAGATTGAGATCCTCCGGGCCGATGCCGTCGAGAGGCGACAGGGTACCGCCCAGGACGTGATACCGGGCATTGACCGCGCCGGCACGTTCCAGCGCCCACAGATCGGCAACATCCTCGACCACCACCAGAACACTCTGGTCGCGTTTCGGATCTGAACAGATGGTGCAGGGATCGGACGTATCGACTGTGCCACAAGTGGAGCAGATGCCGATTTCCCGAACCGCAATGCCCATGGCGTCCGCCAGCGGCACCAGCAGCTGATCCTTTTTCTTGATCAGATGCAGCGCGGCACGGCGCGCCGAACGCGGGCCAAGCCCCGGCAATTTCGCCAGGAGCTGGATCAGCCGTTCGATTTCCGGTCCTGCCACACTTTTCTGTGCCATGGTTTTCTCTTCAGCGCGCGTTGACGACCACCTGAAAGACCTGCCGCGTCAAACCGGCCGGATCGCTCCCCTGATTTCCAGGAAGCAACCAAGAGGCCGGCTTACGAGGCATGGCGCGAGGCCCTTACGGCCGTCACGCACTTCAGTTGGTATCAGAACGGCAGTTTCATGCCGGCGGGCAGGCCCAGACCACCCATCAGTTCCTGGGTCTTTTCCTGAATTGCCTGCTCGACCTTGGCACGGGCTTCGGTGTGGGCAGCAATCAGCAGATCCTCGAGGATCTCCTTTTCCTCTTCCTTCAGAAGAGACGGATCGATCGACAGCGACTTCAGATCGCTCTTGCCGTTGAGACGCACGGTGACCAGGCCGCCACCGGCCGAGCCTTCGGCCTCGATCTCAACGATCTGCTCCTGCAGCGAGCCCATCTGCTCCTGCATTTGCTTGGCCTGTTTCATCATCTTGAGGAAATCCATGGAACGACTCCTTCCAAACCCTCACATGGCGCGGATTTCCGCGACCTTACCTATCTGGGAACTGCATTTAGAAGAACAAGAAGCGCGGATCAATCGTCTTCGTCATCCCCGAGCGCTTCGCTCAGGAGCGGATCGCTGACCATCGGGTCGGCCAGAGCAGCGTCGTCTTCTTCGGTGACCTGAACCTTCACGTCGACAACACGGGCACCCGGGAACTGCGCCAGCAGGGCAGCAACGGTTGGGTGCGACTTCGCGTCGGACAGGAGTTGCTGCTGGTTGGCCTCCTGCTCCTCGTGGATGGTCGGGCGTCCCTGAGTGCGGGAAACCACGACAAACCAGCGCTGTCCGGTCCATTCGGTCAGTTTGCGGCCGAACTCGCCGGCGATATCGGCCGGGGCGTCGTCCGTCGGCTGGATCTCGATCTTGCCGGGCTCGAATTTCACCAGACGCATGAGGCGCTGGATCTTGACCTTGAACGGAATGTCGCCCTTCTCGGAAGCAAGGGCGGCGCAATCGTAGAGGCTCTTGAGATTATACGCCGGCTGAGCCTGCGGCTCGGGCGCGGCTTGCGGCACTCCCTGAGGCGCGGGCCTGCCGCCCTGGATGGCCGAGAGCTGAGGGCGGGCGCTTGCCTGCATGGTCGGGCCACTGCCCGAACTGCCGGGCGCGTAGTTCATGCCGACAGCCATGGCGGATGTACCACCGCCACCACCGGCAGGTGCTCCGCCACCACCAGATGGTGCCGCACCGCCAAACGGGTTCTGGCCGTTCTTGATCTGTGCCATCAGGTCGCCCGGATCCGGCAGGTCCGCGGCATAGGCAAGGCGCACCAACACCATGTCGGCAGCGGCCAGTGGCTTGGACGCAGCCTGAACTTCCTGGACACCCTTCAAGAGGATCTGCCATGCACGGGACAGAAGCCGAACGGAAATCTGCTCTGCAAACTCCCGGCCGCGCGCCCGTTCAGCTTCGGTCACGGACGCTTCGTCAGCCGATTTCGGCGCAACCTTCATGCGCGTGACAAGGTGCGTGAAGTCCGCCAGGTCCGTCAGCACGATGGCCGGATCCGCACCGACCTCATATTGCGCCTGCAGTTCGCCCAGGGCGTCCTCGATCCGGCCGGCCATGATGTGGCCGAAGAGGTCTATCACCCGGGCACGGTCCGCAAGACCCAGCATCTGACGCAGGTCTTCCGCCTCGATGGCGCCGGCGCCATGGGCCATGGCCTGATCGAGCAGGGACAGGGAATCGCGCGCCGACCCCTCCCCCGCACGGGCAATCAGCATCAGGGCTTCGTCGGAAATCTGGATGCCCTCGGCATCGGAGATCCGGCGCAGCAGACCGATCAGCTTGGATTGTTCGATCCGGCGCAGGTCGAAACGCTGGCAGCGCGACAGGACCGTGATCGGCACCTTGCGGATCTCCGTCGTCGCGAAGATGAACTTCACGTGCTCCGGCGGCTCTTCCAGGGTCTTCAGCAGACCGTTGAAGGCGGCGTTCGAAAGCATGTGCACTTCGTCGATGATGTAGACCTTGTAGCGCGCCGTTGCCGGGCGGTAGCGAGCCGCATCGATGATTTCGCGAATGTCGTTGATGCCGGTGTGGGAGGCGGCGTCCATCTCGATGACGTCGACATGGCGGCCTTCCATGATGGCCTTGCAGTGCGTGCCTTCCTGGGTGAGCTTCACCGTCGGCTTGTCGGCAACGCCCGGCACTTCGTAATTGAGGCCCCGCGCGAGGATGCGGGCGGTGGTGGTCTTGCCGACACCGCGCACCCCGGTCAGCATCCAGGCCTGCGCAATCCGCCCGGTTTCAAACGCATTTTCCAGCGTCTGCACCATCGGCTCCTGGCCGACCAGATCCTCAAACGTCTTCGGCCGGTACTTGCGCGCAAGAACGCGGTAAGCACCATCGTCGGTCGCCGGTTTCACCGCGCCCTGATCCGCCATCAACCCCGGCGTCTGCCCGCCGTCACTTTCGGAAAAGCCTGTCTCGTCCATGAGCCGCACCATAACCATTTTTTCGAAAAGTGGGACGGGCTTTTGAAAGTTTTTGTGCGTCGGACTGCCCCGGGCCGCAATACCTTCAGGGAACCCTTTGCCCAAGCCACGCATTGAGTAACTGCCGGCCGTTATTTTCAGCCGGTTTTCATTAGGGAGATGATATGTCTGGAAAACTCTCGCACGACCTGTTCAGCCTCTGGTTCCAGGCGCCTGTCGTCATCGCCATGCGCTGCCAGAACTGGACCGCAAACCTTGCGGCGGGCACGGCCTGGACCAATCCGGAGCTTCATCGGATGATAAGCGAAAAGGCTGCAGCTGCGACGGAAAGCGCGCTTGCCATGAACAGGGCGCTGCTACGTGATGGAATAACATCGTTTCAGCGGTACTGGCTGGGTGGGCAATCAATCGCGGCAAAGGGCACACGGCCCTATGCGAAGCGTGTCCGCGCAAACGCCAAGCGCCTGAGCAGGAAACCGCGGTAGTTACCGATTTCCTCAGCCCTGATATCTGTCCGGCAACAAAAACCGTTGCCTTGCACCTGGCGACCCAAGCCGCGCGTCCGAATACCACGTTGCCATCAACGCCCTTGAGCTGAGATCCGGGTTCTTGGCAAGAAATTCGCCGAAGGTTTCATGCGGCGTCTCGGCCATCCGCTCCGACAGGATGCCCAGGAAGGCCAGGGTGATGGTGGTGTTGTACTTCTCCGGCACGCCTGCTCTGGAGGCGAGGCCACGCAAGGCGTTGCCATATCGGCAAGCCGCTTCCAGAAACTCGTACTTCTGCAGCATCTGGCAGGCAACGCCGATATGGTCCACATGGCTGAAGCCTTTTGCATCCAGCTGGCCAGCTTCGAAGCGATCGGAAAGCTGCGCGTAATCCCTAAGCTTCGGCATTTGTTTCATCCTTCAGTTTGTGGCTGTCGGCCGCGCTCAGATCGAGGTCGTAAACGCTCTTGAGTTGCCGGATCTTGTCTAGCGTCTCCTTCGAAAACGGCGGCTTGTTCTCAAAAGCATGCAGCGCCATGCCCTCGATCAGGTCGCCAAGACTGATGTCCAGATGTTCGGCGAGCCCTTTCAGGACCTTCAGCAACCGTTTTTCCAGGCGCACACCGGTTTGAACGCGCTCAACTGATTTTTCCATCTTGTTATCATGGTACCAATGTACCAGATAAGTCAACTTTTCGATTTGAGATGCGGAGAGCCCGAGCCTGAAAAACAAAAAAGCACCGCGGAGAACCGGCGGTGCTTTTTGGTAAAGCTGATGCTTTGGATAGGGTGGGAGGCTGGCACGGCGACCCGTGCCGAGGCTCGTTAGGGCTGCTTCCTTCCGGACCTGACCCGGTTGGCGAGTGGCTCGTCCACCACCAACCTCCCGTGGGCCTTATATCAGAAGAAGGATGGGGTTTGGCAAGAGGGCAACACGGTTTTTTGTTCGCCGGGAAATCACACTCCCAAACCCGCCACGAAGCGTGTAGCCTTCGGGAAATTCTGCCCGGAGTGTTTCATGTCATCCTTTGCCCTCAATGCCCGTCTCGAAGGCGACAGCTACTTCGTCAGCGATCTGACGCTGTGCACCGTCCGTCTGCTGAAAGATGCCAACTATCCCTGGCTGCTGCTCATTCCGCGCCAGTCGGACCTCGTCGAGATCATCGATCTGGAGGAGGCCGACCAGATGCAGTTGATGCGAGAAATCGCCCTGGCCAGCCGGGTGCTGCGCGAAGTGACCGACTGCGAGAAGCTGAATGTCGGCGCGCTCGGCAATCAGGTGTCCCAACTGCATGTCCATGTGATCGCCCGTTACCGGGACGATCCGGCCTGGCCCGGGCCGGTCTGGGGTGCGGTTCCGGCGCAGGAGTATTCCCACGACAGGGTGGAAACCCTGATCGAGAAGTTGCGGGATACCCTTGCCGGTGACGACGACTGATTGCCGGACCGGTCCAACTTCCTGCCTCGTAGCTGTTTCAATCTGCATTCAGATGTGATCGGCGGCTCCGGCAGGAAGCGGTTTCTCCAAGCTGGAAAATGCACTACGTGAAGAACCAGCACCTATTTACCTCCCGCCCCTTTCTCTTCCAAGGACTTTGACATGAACGCCAACCCCGCCGGTTCCCTGGCCATGGAAATGAGTTTCCTCGGCAACACCCTTGACCGGCAATCGACACGGCGTGGCGATACCGCCTATCTGGCAAGTCTTCTGGAAAAGCCCGATACGCGCATCGTGCTGTCGACGGACCGGACATTGGTCTTTGCCGCGGGCGAAAACCTTGCCGCCGGGCATCGTCTGGAGGTCGCCCTTTCGATCGGAGCCGTGCGGGAGGAGATGATTTTCCTGGGACTGCGCCCGGAAAACGGCGAGGCCCTGTTCGCAACGGCCTTGCCCGCGACAGACGAAGACCTTGCGGATCGCACGGACCTTCAGCTTGTCGACTTGCGCACCCTTGCCCTGCAGAACGCATTTGCACCGCAGGACATGGGCGCACTTGCCCAGGCCCGCGCCCTGATCCACTGGCATCGCACGCATCAGTTCTGTTCGCGCTGCGGCGAGAAAAGCCATCTGTCCGAAGCCGGATACCGTCGCGATTGCCCGTCCTGCGGCGGCCAGCATTTTCCGCGCACAGACCCCTGTGTGATCATGCTGATTACCGACGAGAGCGGAGACAAGGCCCTGCTGGGCCGCCCGGCCCGACTTCCGGAGGGCATTTACACCACCCTTGCCGGTTTCATGGAACCGGGAGAAACAATCGAACAGGCCGTGCGGCGCGAAACGCTGGAGGAAAGCGGGATCATTGTTGGCGACGTCCGTCTGATTGCCAACCAACCCTGGCCGTTTCCGGCGAACCTCATGCTCGGCTGTATCGGCAAGGCAACCTCCTTCGACATCGCCATCGAGGACGACGAGCTTGAAGCCTGCAAGTGGTGCGACCGGGACGAAGTGCGGCAAATGCTGGCCGATACGCATCCCGAGGGCCACAAGATACCACCTTCGATTTCCATCGCCTTTGAACTGATCAAGGGCTGGCTCGACGGAACGCTCTGATGACCTGGTGCGCGTACCTGACCCATCCGGAAGTCCTGATCGATCCGGACGTTCCCGTTCCCGAGTGGGGCCTGTCGGATACGGGCCGGGAGCGTGCGGCGAAAGCCACCGTCCTGCCGTTTGCCAAGGACATCCGACAGGTAATCTCCAGTGCCGAAAAGAAGGCGCTTGATACCGCGCAGGTCTTCTCCGGCCGCCTCCGCGTCTTTCAGCGGTCGCTTCCGTTCCTGCACGAGAATGACCGGAGTGCGACCGGCTTTCTGCCACCAGAAGAGTTCGAGCGGACCGCAGATCTTTTCTTTGCCGATCCGCATCATTCCGTTCGCGGCTGGGAACGTGCGATCGACGCCCAGGACCGGATCGTCAATGGTGTCAAAAGCGCCCTGCGCCACATTCCCGAGGAAGACCCGGTCCTGTTCGTCGGTCATGGCGCCGTCGGCACCTTGCTGATGTGCCATCTGATGGCCGCACCGATTTCCCGCCATCATGACCAGAGACGCGGCGGCAGCTGGTACCGCTTCGAGAAATCCTGGCTGATGAGCCAGGCCGGGCGCAATTTGGCTTGGACAGACCTTTAAGCGCGGTCGGACGAAGACCCGGAACATGTTAGGCTGCCCCGACCTGTCGTGATCCGGGAGCCCGATGTGATCTGCCGTTTGCCGAAGCTTGTTCTTGCGACCCTGAGCTGCCTCGCCGTTACTTTGCTGCCCGCCAACGCGGGCCAATATGATGCCCAATTCCGGCAGTTCCTGTCTTCAGAAGTTGCTCCGGCGGCGCGCCAGCAAGGAATCTCCCAGGCAACTCTCGACCGGGAACTGAAAGGTCTGACACCCGACACCTCCCTGCCGGGGCTGGTCAGGCCGGGCGGCAAGGGCACGCCGCCCAAGATCAACTTTCAGGCCGAGTTCGGTTCCCCAAGCCGCTACTTCCGGGACAGCCAATTCAACGCCCTTGTGCCGCGCGGGCGATCGCTGATGCAGAAACACGCGGCCGTGCTGTCGCGGATCGAAGCGAAATACGGTGTGCCCAGCCGGATCATCCTGGCCATCTGGGCAAGGGAATCAGGCTATGGCGGGGCCAAGATCCCCTATGACGCGATCCGCGTTCTGGCGACGCAGGCCTTCATGGGCCAGAGGCCGGACTTCTTCAAAGGCGAATTGATCGCCGGATTGAAGATCCTGCAAAATGGCGATGTATCCAGGCAGGGCATGAAAAGCTCCTGGGGTGGAGCCATGGGTCAACCACAGTTCCTGCCGTCTTCCTTCTGGAAGTATGCTGTCGATTTCGACGGTGACGGCAAGCGCAACATCTGGACCTCCGACATCGACACGATGGCCTCCATTGCCCATTATCTCTCGGCGCATGGCTGGGTAGCTGACCGCGACTGGGGATATGAAGTCCATCTTCCCGACAACGTCTCATGCACGCGGGAAGGTCCGGACAACCGCCAGAAAATTTCCGACTTCGTGCGTGAAGGCGTCAAGCGCGTCAGCGGCAAGCCTTTCCCGGCCAATGAAGTCAACCGGCCGGGCAACATCCTGCTGCCTGCCGGCCGCTACGGCCCAGCTTTCATTGCCACGGAAAACTTCTACGTCATCAAGGACTACAACGAGAGTGACACCTATGCGCTCTTCGTCGGTCACCTGGCGGACAGGTATGGCAACAACAGCGGTTTTGTCGGCGACTGGAAACCGATGAAGGAAACAACCAGAGGCGCGGTACGGAACCTTCAGCAGAGGCTTGAGGGACTGGGGCATGACGTTGGCGGCGCCGATGGCCTGATCGGCTTCAAGACCCGTCGATCCATCGGCAAGGACCAGGAGAAGAACGGCTTCTTCGCGACTTGCTGGGTCGGCTAGAACACACCCTGACCGCTCTCCTGGGTTGTGTTTCAAGGTGCCCGCAAAACTGCCGTTTCCAGGTAGAAGTATCCCGTGACCAAGCGCCGCGGGACGCCCGTTTCAACAAACAGTTGATTTTGGGCGTGCAGTGCGGAAGACTGTTTCCACATCCTTCCTTACTGCTTCTCCGGTGCCTTCATGCGGCTCCCCAAGATCGTTACCACATTGCAGGATTATTCCCTGCCGCTCTTCCGTGCCGACCTCGTCGCCGGGATCACCGTTGCCATGGTTGCCCTGCCGCTCAGCCTGGCGATCGCCATTGCTTCGGGGGCCGATCCTGCGAAAGGGCTGGTAACGGCGATTGTCGGCGGGTTCTTCATCTCGCTTCTCGGCGGCAGCCGGGTGCAGATTGGCGGGCCGACCGGCGCTTTCATCGTGGTGGTTTACGGCGTCATTGCCGATCACGGGTACGACGGGCTGGTGCTGGCAACCTTCATGGCGGGCATACTGCTATTGATCGGCGGGTATTTCCGGATCGGCAGGCTGATCCGCTATGTGCCGGAAGCCGTGGTCAACGGGTTCACCATCGGCATCGCGATCATCATCGCCTCCAGCCAGATCAAGGATTTCTTCGGCCTTCAGATCTCCGAGGTACCGGCGGACTTTCTGGAAAAGCTTCCCGTTCTCTGGGAAGCACGTGACACCGCGTCGCTGGCCGCCAGCGGACTTGCCCTGGTCACGCTGGTAATGATCGTCGTCCTGCGCCGGATGGCTCCGGCCTTTCCGGGGCTGATCGTTGCCGTGTCACTGGCCTCGCTGGCTGTCGTTCTGGCCACCCTGCCGGTAGAGACCATAGCCTCGCGCTTCGGTGCCCTGCCCAACACGCTGCCACTTCCGGCGCTGCCAAGCGTCACTGTCGAGCGGGTCGTGGAACTGTTTCCCTCCGCCATCGTGATCGCGTTCCTTGCCGGCGTGGAATCACTTCTGTCCGCGATGGTGGCCGACAGGATGATCGAAGGAAGCCACCGCCCCAACGCCGAGATGCTGGCACAGGGAACCGCCAATATCGCGTCTGCCCTTTTTGGCGGCCTTCCGGCCACCGGTGCCATTGCCCGCACGGCCACAAACGTCCGTGCCGGTGGCAAGACGCCGGTATCCGGGCTGGTGCATGCGCTTGCCATTTTGCTGATCATGCTGGTTGCGGCCCCCCTGGCCGGATACCTTGCCTTGCCCGCCATGGCGGCCTTGCTGGTTCTCACAGCCTGGAGCATGAGCGAACCGCACAAGTGGAAATCCTATCTGAGCGCCCCGATGGCCGACCGCATGTTGCTGTTGACCACGCTGATCCTGACGGTCCTGATCGATCTGACCGTTGCCATCGGCGTGGGCGTTTCAATCGGTCTTGCCCTCAGGCTGCGCGAACGCAAGAAGCAGCCGGACGACTGGTCGATGCCGGAACGCTGACACGCCCGGTCACCGACTGCAGGACATTCAAAACACAAGGTTTTCAGCTGGAATTTCCAGTTTCCCCTTTGGTCGCGACCAGCCAAAGGCCTGATGCCGTGTGCGCGACATATATTTTCTGCTTTTATTTTTTATTGTTTTACGATAATTAATCGCTGCAACTTAAATTGGAGCCACTCCGCATGTCTGTTTTGTCGTCTTGCGGCGCGAACCCTCGGGTGCGCGCGAGAACCCTTCTTATTGCTCTTTTTCTGATGGCCTTTGGCACAGCACCGTCATTTGCGGACCCACTCGACCGGTTCAATCCCGCCACGACCGACCCTGACCTCTTCCGGCTAGCGGTCCGTCATCCCGACAGAATGAAGGTTCCGGATGGAGCCGCAACGGTTCATGTTGTCCTGTCCGACAAGGAAACCGGCCGCGTTGTCCAGGAAAAGCGGATCGAGCTGCAAAGGACCACAACCGGCGAACAGGCAGCTGAAGTGCGTGCAGAGGCACCGGAAAACGTGGTGACTGTATACCGGATCCCGGCAAAACAGGTGGCTGAACTGCGGGCACTGCAGGCCAAGTATCTGGCCATGCCCCAGTCTCGTCAGCAAACGATTGGCGGATCCCTGTCGATCGACGTCACCGGCTGCAAACTCGATGCTGCCGATACCGGCGAGATGTTGATTTCGACTTATCTCAAGACATCGGAACTGGAGACCTTCGTGGCTCTGGCGGAAAATTTCGACCTGCGGAACACGCAGGCTTCTGGCCGCAACGACCTCGATAACACGATCCCGCCCTGTTCATGACCGGGGAACCGGGCAAGGTCACCTCAGACCTTGCCCGCCCCTGCTACGGACAATCACCCTTCCCTGTCTTCGGATCGAAACGCACTTCCCTTGTCGACCCCTTTTTCAAGCCGCTCGCTGCTTGCGGTTATGCTTTGCCTGCCCCTGTTTCTGCTGACTGCCTGCAGTCATGTTCCAGTTGCCACCATGGTCAAACTGGCAAACTTCGATATTCTGAAAACCAACCCGGCAGGCTTGCGGGTTGCCGTCAGATATCCGGCCAGCATCCGCATCCCGAAAGGCGGAGCACGCATGATGCTGACGGTGAAGGACAAGAAGACCGGCAAACTGGTTATGGAGGAGAAACTTGCTTTCGTCCGCGTATCGTCCAAGGCCGAGCGGGCGGAGCTGAGCGCCGAACTGCAGGAAGGCCGGCGGATTGCGATCTACCGGCTACCGGACGACAAGATCCCCGCCTTCAAGGCCTTTCAGACGTACCTTCTGACAATGGACAAGGCGGAACGGGACAAGATCGAAGGCAATATGGAAGTCGGCGTCGACGGCTGCCTTGCTTTCGAGCACCGGCCCGCGCGTATCCTCGTCAGCACCTATCTGAAAGCGGATGAGCTGGGCGGCTACATACCACTGCTGCGCGATGTCGATCTTGAGGAACAGATGGCTGACGGCAAGAACGGCGTCGATGGTGGCCTGCCGCGCTGTACGGACGCCCGCGCCGCTACTGAAGGATAACGACTCAAGCGAGTGCACTGTCCGTCCGTCGAGACCGGCAGACGGCACACCTTTGGACGAGGCAGCACATGTGCCCTGCTCGGTCCAACAGGATTACGCGCTCACCACACCTTCCGGTGCTGCTTCCAGGCGGAAGGCGGCAGCCATCAGGGCTTTGGTGTAATCGGTCCGGGGCGCATCGAAGATCTGTTCGGAGGCGCCCTGTTCCACCACCTTGCCCTGACGCATGACGATAACCTCGTTGGCCAGGGCGCGGACAACCTTCAGGTCGTGGGAAATGAACAGATAGGCGAGACCGTGCGCCTTCTGCAGATCTCGCAACAGATCGACCACCTGGGCCTGGACACTCATGTCGAGGGCTGAAGTCGGCTCGTCCAGCATGACGAACTTCGGCTCAAGAACCATGGCCCGTGCGATGGAGATGCGCTGACGCTGGCCGCCTGAGAATTCATGCGGATAGCGATGCCGGGTGGACGCATCGAGCCCGACTTCCTCCAGGGCCTTGGCGACCTTGCGGTCGCGCTCATCGGCCGAAATACCGGGGAAATGCACCTGCAGGCCCTCACCGACGATTTCAGCCACCGACATGCGCGGGCTCAGCGCACCAAAGGGATCCTGAAACACGATCTGCATGTCCCGGCGCAGCGGGCGCATTTCCTTCCAGGAATTCTTCTGGATTTCGGCACCGTTGAAGGCAATCCGCCCGGTGGAGGAAATCATGCGCAGGATCGCAAGACCGAGTGTCGTCTTGCCCGATCCGCTTTCGCCGACGATCCCGAGCGTCTGGCCCTGCCGCACTTCCACATCGATCCCGTCCACCGCCTTGATGTGGTCGACGGTCTTGCGCAGGAAGCCCCGCTTGACCGGGAACCACACCTTCAGATCGTCTGCCTGAACGACAATCGGCTTGCTCTTGTCCGTCGCCGGTGGTTCGCCCTTGGGCTCAGCAGTGAGAAGGTGCTTGGTGTAGGCGTGCTGCGGCCGGTCGAAGATATCGGCGACCGGTCCCTGCTCGACGATCTTGCCTTTGGTCATCACGCAGACCCGGTCGGCGAACTTGCGCACGATCCCGAGATCGTGGGTAATGAACAGCATTGCCATGCCGTGGCGACGCTGAAGGTCCTTCAGCAACTCCAGGATCTGCGCCTGAACTGTGACGTCGAGCGCCGTGGTCGGTTCGTCGGCAATCAGCAGGTCCGGTTCGTTGGCCAGCGACATGGCAATCATCACGCGCTGGCGCTGGCCACCGGAAAGCTGGTGCGGATAGGAGTTGAGACGTTTTTCAGGATCGCGGATGCCCACCTGGTTGAGCAGTTCCAGCACGCGCTCACGTGCCTTTGTATCGCTCATGCCCCGGTGGATCTTCAGAATTTCCGAAACCTGCTTTTCCACCGAGTGCAGCGGATTGAGCGAGGTCATCGGTTCCTGGAAAATCATCGAGATGCCGTTGCCGCGCACCTTGCGCAGTTCGGCTTCCTCAACCGCCAGAAGATCCTGACCATTCATCAGGATCCTGCCGGAGGGGTGCGAGGCTGCGGGATAAGGCAGAAGCCGCAGGACCGACTGAGCGGTTACGGACTTACCCGAGCCGCTTTCCCCCACCAGTGCGACGGTCTCGCCTTTCTTGATGTCGAAGGTGATCCGGTCGACGGCAAGGTTCTTGCTGCCGCCTTGGGAAAAGGCGACGGACAGGTCTTCTACGGAGAGGAGCGTTTCTTTTGTCATCTTGTGTTCCTCACCCCAGACTCTTGCGCGGGTCGAACGCATCACGCACCGCCTCGCCGATAAAGATCAACAGGCTCAACATCAGTGAAATGACCATGAAGCCGGTGATCCCGAGCCAGGGCGCCTGAAGGTTGTTCTTGCCCTGCGCCAGCAGTTCGCCAAGTGATGCCGACCCTGGCGGCAGACCGAAGCCAAGGAAATCCAGCGCCGTCAGGGTGGAAATCGAACCGTTGAGAATGAACGGCATGAAGGTAAGCGTCGCCACCATGGCGTTGGGAAGCAGGTGCCGCCACATGATCACCGGATTGGAAACGCCGAGTGCCCGGGCTGCGGATATGTATTCCAGGTTCCGGCCGCGCAGGAATTCCGCGCGCACGACACCCACGAGCGCCACCCAAGAAAATGCCAGCAGAATGGTGAAAAGGGTCCAGAAGCCGGGCACCAGAAACGACGACACGATCAGGATGAGGTAAAGCGTCGGCACCGCCGTCCAGATCTCGATGAAACGCTGGAACAGGAGATCGGTCCAGCCGCCATAATAGCCCTGCACGGCCCCTGCCGCGATGCCGATGACGGAGGATGCCAGCGTCAGCGCCAGGCCGAACAGCACGGAAATCCGGAAGCCGTAGACGAGACGCGCAAGCACATCCCGGCCCTGGTCGTCCGTACCGAGCCAGTTCCAGTTACCCATGACGCAATTGGGGTCTTCCGCGCCAAGCGGATAGCGCGAGCAACGCTTTTCCTTGTCCATCGTCCAGGAGGGAGGTGCAGGTGCCGGGACCGGAATGTCATTGTTGACCGATCGGTAGGAATAACGCACCGGCGGCCACAGCATCCAGCCGTTGGCGCTGATCTCTTCCTGGATGAACGGATCGCGGTAGTCGGTCACCGCCAGGAAGCCGCCGAACTTTTCTTCCGGGTAATCGACGAAGACCGGCGCCAGCAATTCGCCGTTGTAGGAAACAAGGATCGGCCGATCATTGGTCAGGAATTCTGCCAGCATGGCCATGACGAACAGCACCAGGAAGATCCAGAGCGACCAGTATCCGCGCCTGTTGGCCTTGAAGTTCACCAGCCGCCGCTGGTTTATCGGCGAAAGGCGTGCCTTGGAACCCTTTGCCGGGACGACAAACGCTTCGCGATCATCCGTTACAGCTGCCTCGAAGTAGGCCGCCCTGGACCGCTCGCGGCTTTCGGCTTCATATCCGCCAGCCTCATGTCCGCCACTGCCGGTCTCGTAGTTTGCACTTCCTGCATCACTGTCTGAATCGGTCGCCATCGATCAGACCTCCCTGCTTTCGAAGTCGATCCGGGGATCGATCCAGGTGTAGGTCAGGTCGGAAATGAGGTTCACCAGAAGGCCCATGAGCGAGAAGATGTAGAGGGTTGCGAAAACAACCGCGTAGTCGCGGTTGATCACCGATTCAAAACTGAGCAATCCCAGGCCATCGAGCGAGAAGATCGTCTCGATGAGGAGCGAGCCGGCAAAGAAGGACGAGATGAAGGCCCCCGGGAAACCGGCCACCACGATCAGCATGGCGTTGCGGAACACATGTCCGTAAAGCACCTGGCTTTCCGTCAGTCCCTTTGCCCTTGCGGTGATCACGTATTGCTTGCGGATTTCATCCAGGAACGAGTTCTTGGTCAGCAAGGTGGTGGTGGCAAAGGCGGACAGGGCCATGGCCGTCAAGGGCAGGGCAAGGTGCCAGAAATAGTCGGCGATCCGGGCAGGCCACGAGAGCTGTTCCCAATTGTCAGACACCAGCCCCCGCAAGGGAAAGATATCCCAGAAGGAGCCACCGGCGAAAAGCACGATCAAGAGAACCGCAAAGAGAAAGCCCGGTATGGCGTAAGCCACGACGATGACACCGGAGGTCCAGACGTCGAACCGCGAACCGTCCGAAACGGCCTTGCGGATCCCGAGCGGTATCGACACCGCATAGGATATCAGCGTCATCCAGAGGCCGAGCGAGATTGAAACCGGCAGTTTTTCGGCAATCAGATCGATGATCTTGATGTCGCGGAAATAGCTTTCGCCGAAATCGAAGCGGGCATAGTCGCCCAGCATCTTCAGGAAGCGTTCCAGCGGCGGCTTGTCGAAACCGAACTGCGCTTCCAGTTCCTTGATGAATTCCGGGTCAAGCCCCTGGGCACCGCGATATTTCGAACTGGCCGAGTCTGCAGTTGCGCCACCGCTGCCACCGGAAGCGTCGTTGCCGCCCCCCAGCATGTCGCTGCCACCACCGCTGATGCGTGATGTCGCCGAAACGTCCGTTCCCTGCAACTGGGCAATGACCCGCTCGACCGGACCACCTGGCGCAAACTGGATGATGACGAAGTTGATTGCCATGATCCCGACCAGCGTCGGTATCATCAGCAGCAAGCGGCGGAGGATGTAGGCGCCCATGGAGTGTGTGCAGTCCCTTTTGTCTTGGCCTTCTGGAGCGGGCCCGAGGTTTCGCTGGAAATATTACCCGGCTTTGCCGAGTTTTTCCGCCTTTTCCTTGTCTATCCACCACAGTTCTTCAACCGGGAAGAAGTAGCGCGGAGTTTCTTCGGGAAAGCCGTAGACATCCCACATGGCAACAGTGTGGACGTTCTTGAACCATTGCGGGATCCAGTAATGACCGGCTCGCAACACGCGGTCGAGGGCCCGCGCCGCGTTGGTCATCTCATCGCGCGTTGTCGCCGCGATGGCCTTGTCGATCAGTGCATCGACAACCGGGCTGGATATGCCGGATGTGTTGTAGGTGCCCGGAATTGTCGCCGCCTTGGAGCCCCACATCTCGCGAATGGTATCCGACAGTGTCGGCGAAAGGCTGAGCCTGCGGCTGGCGATATCAAAGTCGTAGTCGTTGAGCCTGGCCTCATATTGCGCCGGATCGACGATCCGCAGGCTCGCCTTGATGCCGAGCCGTTCCAGGTTCTTGATCATCGGATTGACGATCCGTTCGTAAGCGGCGGTGTTGTTCAGGAACTCGATCGTCAGCTGATTTCCGTCCGGGCCGATCAGGTCGGTCCCCTTCCGGGTAAACCCGGCTTCGGCCAGAAGTTCGCTCGCCCGTTTCAGCAGCTTGCGGTCATTGCCGGACCCATCGCTGACGGGCTGCATAACCGCTTCGCCGAAGACAGCCTCCGGCAACTGGTCCCGGAAGGGCTCCAGCAAAGCAAGTTCCGCGGCCGAGGGCATCCCCTCCGCCTTCATGTCGGAGTTTTCGAAGAAGGACTGGGTTCTCGTATAAAGCCCGTAGAACAGGTTCTGGTTCGACCATTCGAAATCGAAGGCGTATCCAAGAGCCTCGCGCACGCGCGGGTCCTTGAACTTGTCGAGCCGGGTGTTGATGAACCAGCCCTGCGCCCCTGACGGCCGGCCATCGGGAAACTCGCGGCGGATGACCTTGCCTTCTTCCACAGCCGGAAAATTGTACTCCGTTGCCCAGTTCTTGGACGTGAATTCCTCGCGGTAGAACGTCTTGCCCTTCTTGAAGGCTTCGAATGCCGTCTGGCGTTCACGGTAGAACTCCACCCGTATAACCGCGAAATTGCAGTGCCCGACCCTGACCGGCAGATCCTTTGCCCAGTAGTTTTCGACCTGGTGGTATTCGACATAGTGACCGACGGCATGTTTTCCGACCTTGTAGGGACCGGATGACAGGGGCGGTGTCAGGGTCGATTGCTTGAAATCGTAGGCGGTGTAATACCGCTTGGAGAAGATCGGATAATCGGCCGCAACGACGAGCGGCAGGTTGCGCGACTGCGAGCCGTCGAACTGCAGCGCGACCTTGTGTTCGTCCAGAATGACCGCGTCCTTCAATGACGACAGCGGCTGGCTGAGCATGGGGTGACCGTCGGCCTTCAGAAGCAGAAGCGAAAAGGCAACGTCCTCTGCAGTCAGTTTGGAGCCGTCGTGAAATCTGGCTTCAGGCCTCAGACTGAACGTGAAGACGTTGCCGTCCTCCGACACCTTTACCGTTTCCGCCAGCAGGCCGTAGACCGCGTCCGGCTCATCGTAAGCACGCACCATCAAGGTGTCGAAACACAGCTCCATGCGGGGCGGGGCATCGCCTTTCAGGATGAAGGCATTGAAAGTGTTGTAGGTCAGGACATTCTGGTTGAAGTACCAGTAAGGCGCCTGAAACGAGAAGGTCCCGCCTTTCGGAGCCAGCCGGTTGACATAGTCGAACTGGGTGAAGTCCGGTCCGTATTTCAGGTCGCCGAATACGGACAGGCCGTGTACGGGGCCATCCGGATAGGCGGTTTGTGACGCGAAGGCCGTGGACACCGGCCAGGGCGCTGCCGACGCAAACGCCGCGGCGCTGCTCATTTGCAGGAAACGGCGCCGGGAAGTCGTCAGAGCCCCACTCATCGCGCGGCTCCCGTCTTGGCGGCCAGGGCCTCGTCGTACCACCAGATGGTCGGGAACCCGGTGCTGTATTCCGGCATCTGTTGCGGATGGCCGAAGCGGTTCCAGCGTGCCGTGCGAGTTTCGTCGGAATAGAACTGCGGCACTACATAATGGTTCCACAGCAACACGCGGTCGAGCGCGCGGGTGGCAGCCACCAGCGTTTCCCGGTCTTCGGCAAAGATGACCTTGTCGATCAGCTTGTCGATCGCGGGGTTCTTGATGCCGGCATAGTTGGCCGAACTTTCGTTATCAGCAGATTCAGACCCCCAGTACTCCCGCTGCTCGTTTCCGGGCGACAGGGACTGGCCGATCGCCAGGACCACGGTGTCGAAATCACGGCTGCGGACACGATTGACGAACTGTGAGGTATCGACCAGACGCAGGATCGGCTTGATGCCGATGGCTTCCAGGTTCTGCGAATACGGCAGAAGAGTGCGTTCGCTGGCCTTGTCACGGTAGAGGAATTCGATGCTGAGCTGTTCGCCGGTTTTCGGATCGACCATCTTGCGGTCTTTCAGCTCATAGCCGGCCTTGCGCAGCAACTTGACGGCTTCACGCAGGTTCGCGCGCACGTTCTGCGGATTGCCGCCAACCGGGTTCTTGAATTCTTCCGTGAAGACTTCGGGCGGCACCATGTCCCGCACTTCCTCCAGGATCTCCAGCTCCTTGCCCTGCGGCAGACCGCTGGATGCCAGTTCCGTGCCGGCGAAATAGGAATTGACCCTCTTGAGAAGATTGGCGGAAACGATCTCGTTGGTGGTTTCGAAATCGTAGGCATAGTTCAATGCCTGACGGACATCAGGGTTCTGGAATTTTTCACGGCGCTGGTTCAGGAAGAACCCCTGCATGACGCCCCTGGACTTGTCCGGGAAGATTTCCTTCACCACCCGGCCATCCTTGATGGCTGGGAAGTCGTAGCGCTTGGCCCATTGGCTCGAGCTGCGCTCGGTATGGAAGTCGTACTGGTCACCCTTGAAGGCTTCGAACTGCACGGAATCATCGAGGAAGGAGATGTAACGGATCTCCTCGAAATTATCGGTGCCGACGCGGATCGGCAGGTCCTTTCCCCAATAGTCCGGCACGCGCTCGTAGATCACCTGTCGGTTGGGCGAGAACTCTTTCATCTTGTAGGCACCGGAACCGAGTGGCGGCTCCAGAGTGGTGCGGGAGATGTCACGCTGTTCTCCCTTGCTGTTCGTGCCTTCCCACCAGTGTCTGGGCAGGACAGTCAGCTGGCCCATGATCTTGGGAAGCTCGCGGTTTCCGCTGACATCAAAGGTGAAACGCACGGTGCCATCGCCGACAATCTCGGACTTCTGGACATTCTGGAAGTAGTACTTGCGCTGCGGGTCCAGCTCGATGGACTTTTCGAACGACCAGATGACATCGTCGGCGGTTACCGGCTCGCCGTCATGCCACCTTGCATCCGGGTTGAGCCTATATTCGACCCAGGAATAGTCGTCGGGAAAGCGGACCGCTTCGGCCAAGACGCCGTATTGGGCACTGATGTCCTCTTCGTCCAGAGAGGGCTCCATCAGGCTTTCGTAGATATTCAGGATGCCGGGGGCGATATTGCCCTTCTGCGCCAGAATGTTGAACGTATCGAAACCGCCGCTGGCGGCTAGCCGAACCGTGCCGCCCTTGGGGGCATCGGGATTGACGTAATCGAAATGCCTGGCGTCAGCGTCGTATTTGGGTGTTCCGTTGAGGGCGGCCGCGTGATGCCATTCCGGTTCAGCCGCGAAAGCCGGTACGGATCCGATCCCCGACATCACCACCACACTTGCCAGTGCAAGCCCAGCTGCGGCCCGCTTCCCTACATGCCATTTGAACACCATCGGCTTCTCCGTCCCCTTCCGGTTCCTGAACCCAAATCACGGGTTTAGAGAATCAGTGTAGGGACCTGTTGGCCCTGCGTCACCTGCTGGCTGCCGAGATGACAGAAATTTAACCTGTCTGGGGGAGGCCGTTTCCGGGAATATCCTGTGAATTTCTCTTGGACTTTGCCTTTTGCGCGTACATTCTACCGTCAGCAACCCTAAGTAAATCTTCCACCGTAGCGGCATCGCCGGGATAGCTTGCAGAACCAATACTGGCCTTCACGTCGATACGGGCACCCGAATACTCGAAAGCCTCGGTCACACGCTCACCAAGTCGATTGAGAAAGGTGTCCTTCTCCTGGCGCCGCATGTTGCCTGGCGTCAACACGATGAACTCGTCGCCACCGACCCTGGCGACGGTATCCGTCTGCCGGATCTGGTTCTGCAGCCGCTGCCCGACCTCGATCAGAAGCTGATCGCCAACTGCGTGACCATAGTTGTCGTTGACCGGCTTGAAGGCATCCAGATCGACGTAAAAAATCTCGAAGCCCGCGCCACTGCGCTCGCACATGGCGGCAAGCTGGTGCATGCGGTCTTCCAGCAGGCGCCGGTTCGCCAGTCCTGTCAGCGGGTCATGCAGCGCCATGGAGCGAACCTTGTAGACTTCGCTGATCAACAGAAACGCCATGGCGCCAAAGACAAGCGAGATCAGGCTGCCGACGAGTTGCGTGATCCAGACCTGGTTGCCCGTGCTCGACCAGCCGGCCTCCGGAAGGCCGACAAGCTCCCAGTTCAGACCGCCGGGAAGATGCAGAGGCAGGGACACATGGTCCTTTTCAAGGAGAGACTGGCTGCCGAAAATCATGTTGTTGGAGGCAACCGCGCTCCGGTTCACAAGGCCGATACGGATGCCGTTGATGACATCCGTGATGCCGGCAGTCTTCATCATGCCCTCTTCGTCCAACACCAGGGTGGCGACACCCCAGTAACTGCGCTCCTTGAGCGGTTGCCCAAGGAAGCTGGCTGGAAAGATGGGAATTCGGATCAGGAGGGCCCTGCCCCCCTGCACAAGTTCCAGTGGGCCTGCAATCACGACGTCACGCGTCACCATCGCCTGCTGGATTGCGGGCCACTGCGCCGTGTTCATGCGGTAGTTCAGACCGAGCGCCGCCTGGTTTGGCTCCAGCGGAAACACCGCGCGAAGAATGTTGTTGGGTGCCAGGCCGATAGAGCGGATGGACGGATTTTCCTCGATCAGTTCGACCGCGATTTCCCGGTAGTCTTCCATATCGAATGGCTGTTCGACGAACTGGGACACATAGGCCCGGATCCCGAGACCGTGGGCCACTGTCCGGTTGATTTCGCCTTCAAGGCGCGCCCGCGCTTCGGAGAGCGAGGCGACGGCCTGACGTTTGTGCTGGGAAACAAGTTCGTTGCGGACCAGTTGACCGACATGCGCAGTGACGGCGATACCAGCGAGAAAACAGACGGCAGCAACGATGGAAGCGATCCACGTTCCATTCGACTTAGAAAATACATTCCTCGTCAAGTTGATGCCCATAGGGTCCTTGCCCGACCTTAGCCCACTTTCAACAGAACTACGTAACGTAAGATTTGTTAATTTTTCTTATAAATCAAATAAAAAAGCCGGGTAGTTAACCCGGCTTCTCTACAATTCAAGTCACGTCTGCGATGTCGACGAGATTTTACTCGGTCGGCAGCGGTGCAGGCGAATCGGCCTGTTCACGAAGGTAGGCAATCAGGTCTGCCCGGTCTTCCGGTTTACGCAGACCGGCAAAACCCATCGTGGTGCCGGAGATGAAGTTCTTCGGGGACTCCAGGAAGTGATCCAGCTCTTCGTAGGTCCACTCCGGATTTTCTTCACCGAATGCGGTCATTGCGGAAGAATAGCCGAAACCTTCGTGAGAACCAGGCTTGCGGCCGACGACATCCCAAAGACCCGGGCCAACCTTGTTGGCACCGCCCTGCGTGAAGTCGTGGCAGGCGGCGCATTTCTTGGCCACCTTCGCGCCGTCTTCAGCAGATGCTTCGACCAGACGCTCGGAGATCGGCACCACTTCCGGAACCGCGCCGACTTCCGAGGTGCTATCCTCTGCAGACGCCACGACGATTTCATAACCCGGTTTACCCGGGATCGTCGGATGGAAGATGATGTCGGAGACAATGCCGACACCCATAGTCAGAATCAGAACCATCAGTACCGCACCAGCGGCCTTGTTCAGCGTGAAGGAATCCATTCTCTCCGGCTCCAAGCTCATACGCGTCCGGGCCCGCAGCGTCGCTGCGACCCCTATCAGCTTTTCGAATTTTGCCGGAACCTACAAATTTTTTGACCTTGCTGTCCATAGCTTTAAAAGGGCATCTGATACGACAAACGGACGCGGCACGTGTTTTTTTGCATTTCTTCCGCCCGTCCGGCTCCATGGAGACCCGATTGACCGCTGCTCTTGTGATTATCCCGGCCCGCCTCGCTGCCACCCGACTGCCGCGCAAACCGCTTGCCGACATCTGCGGAAAACCCATGATCGTGCGTGTTCTGGAACAGGCCCGCAACGCGGATATCGGTCCGGTGGCCGTTGCCTGTGATGACAAGGACATTTTCGAAGCGGTGCAGGACCATGGCGGCAAGGCAGTCATGACGCGTGCCGACCACGCTTCCGGATCTGATCGCATTCACGAGGCAGCGGGACTGATCGATCCGGACGGAAAGCACGATGTCATCCTGAACGTGCAGGGTGATGTGCCGCTGATCGCACCGGAAGCCATCCGGGCGGCCTTTGCACCGCTCGCCATTGCCGATGTCGACCTGGGCACCATCATGACCGAGTTCACCAATACCGCCTTCCGGGACGATCCGAATTTCGTCAAGGCAGTCACCACACCCAACGGCCACGGCCATCATCGCGCGCTTTACTTTACCAGGGCCGTCGCCCCGCACGGTGACGGCCCGTACTACCACCACATCGGCATCTATGCCTACCGCAGGGCAGCCCTGGCGAAATTCGTCCAGCTGCCGCCTTCGCCGCTGGAACAGCGTGAAAAGCTGGAGCAGTTGCGGGCCCTGGAAGCGGGCATGCGGATTGATGCCTCCGTCATCGACAGCGCGCCGATGGACGTGAACACGCCCGAAGATCTGGAACGAGCCCGGGCGGCCTATCAGACAAACTGACGAAAGACTGCCGAAAGGCGGAAAGACATATGACCGACAGAAAAAGAATCGTGTTCCAGGGAGAAACCGGTGCCAACTCGCACATGGCCTGCCGGAGCGTTTATCCCGATTACGAAGCCATCCCCTGCGCCACCTTCGAGGACTGCTTTTCGGCCATGGCCGACGGGTCGGCAGACCT
The DNA here is from genome assembly GCF_001999245.1 of Roseibium algicola. Taxonomy (NCBI): domain Bacteria; kingdom Pseudomonadati; phylum Pseudomonadota; class Alphaproteobacteria; order Hyphomicrobiales; family Stappiaceae; genus Roseibium; species Roseibium algicola. The sequence goes on from NZ_CP019630.1 coordinate 1,984,591, forward strand.
TGCCATGATCCCGATCGAGAACTCCGTTGCCGGCCGCGTCGCGGACATTCATCACCTGCTGCCCAAATCGGACCTGCACATCATCGGCGAATATTTCATGCCGATCCGGTTTCAGCTCATGGCGGTCAAGGGTGCAAAGATCGAAGACCTGAAAAAGGTGCAAAGCCATGTGCATGCCCTTGGCCAGTGCCGGAACGTGATCCGTGAACTCGGCCTGACGGCCGTCGTCGGCGGCGATACCGCGGGCTCCGCCCGGCAGATCGCCGAGCTGGGTGATCCGAGCGTCGGCGCTCTTGCGCCGGAAATGGCCGCCGAAATCTACGGTCTGGACATTCTGCGCCGGGATGTGGAGGATGAGGCGCACAACACGACCCGCTTCGTCATTCTCTCGCGCGACAAGATGGAGGCCGCGCACAACGGCCAACCGGTCATCACGACCTTCATCTTCCGGGTTCGCAACGTCCCGGCAGCGCTCTACAAGGCCCTGGGAGGATTTGCCACCAACGGGGTCAACATGACCAAGCTGGAATCCTATCAGCTTGAAGGGCAGTTTTTCGCGTCGATGTTCTATGCGGACGTCGAAGGCCATCCGGAAGATCCGAAGGTGGCCCTGGCGCTCGAGGAGCTGGCCTTCTTCTGTGCCGAGCTGAACATGCTCGGCGTCTACCGGGCAAGCCCGTTCAGGGACAAGATCAGGGAGCCGGAATCCAACCGTGCTCTCCGGCCCAATCCCTACTCGTAACGGCGGCTACCCGACACCACCAGAGGAACTCTATGACTGAAACAAGATTTGATGCCCTGTGCATCGGCAATGCCATTTGCGACGTCTTCGCCCATGTCGAAGAGGATTTCCTGCTTCAGGAAAACCTCGTCAAAGGCTCCATGCGCCTGATCGACACCGACGAGGCAGTACGCCTGTTCGACAAGATGGGACAGACCGTCCGCATTTCCGGCGGCAGCGCCGGCAACACGGCGGCTGGCATTGCCTCGCTCGGCGGACGCCCTGCCTATTTCGGCAAGGTTGCCGAGGACGAACTGGGCGACAGCTATTATCACGACATGAACGGCACCGGCGTCTATTTCAACACGCCCCGCCTCAAGGAAGGCAAGCCGACCGCCCGGTCGATGATCCTGATCACGCCGGACGGCGAACGCACGATGAACACCTATCTGGGTGCATGCACCGAATTCGGCATCGCCGATGTTGACGAGGAAGTCGTTGCCGCCGCAGCCGTCACCTACATGGAAGGCTATCTGTGGGACCCGGCAGACGCCAAGAAGGCGTTCCTGAAAGCTGCGGAAATCGCGCATGCAAACGGGCGTCAGGTCGCGATCACCCTGTCCGACTCATTCTGTGTCGACCGCTACCGCAGCGAATTTCAGGCCCTTCTGACCGATGGTGTCGTCGACCTGATGTTCGCCAACGAGCATGAGCTGAAAGCCCTTTACGAAACATCGGATCTGGACAGTGCGGTAAATGCGGCCCGGGACTCCGGTGCCCTGACCGCCCTGACCCTCGGCGAGAACGGTGCGATGGCAATCAGCCGCGAGGAAACCGTCAAGGTTCCCGCGCAGACTGTCGACAACGTGGTTGACCTGACAGGCGCCGGCGACCTGTTTGCCTCCGGCTTCCTGTTCGGACTTGCCCGCGACTACAAGCTCGCGGAAGCCACCGAGCTTGGTTGCCTGTGCGCCGCGAGCGTCATCAGCCACGTCGGCGCCCGGCCGGAACGGGCCTTGAAAAACATCGCCGGCCAGAGCGGCTTCGAGATCTGAACCTTTTCAGGGGCGGCCTTCGGGCCGCCCTTTTCGGAACCGGCAACTGCTACCGACGCATGCCGTTTTCCTTCGATTGCATTGCTTCAATCGCTGCCGCGATTGCCAGCACCTTTCGATCTGCTCCCGGCAGCCCATCGATTTCCAGGCCTGCGGGTACTCCGCGAACACTCCGTGCCATTGGCAAACTAACGCCAGGGGCACCAAAGAATGTTGCCGGTACCGTGTTGCGCATGGTCTTCCAGACAGACACTTCCTTGCCGTCAACGACGACACGCCCTTCTTCACCCAGTGCCGTTGCCGCAATCGGTGTCGTTGGAAAAATGATCGCGTCAAGTTTGTACTGCTCCAAATGCGCGCAGTATTGCTTGCGACACCGGGGGAGCGACACGGAAATCACATGCTCGTATCGTGCTGCCAGGTCCTTGGCGTCCGCACCACGCAAAGCCCCGTCAAATTCCTCACGAACGTATTGCCCGGCTATGCCGGCAACGAGCGACCGAACATCGACGGCAGCGCCAGAAACCGACAAGTACGCTTCCAGCGCTCTTTCCAGCTCCCACGCACGGATTGGCTCCGACATCTCGCCAAGCCAGCTTGAAACCTCCGGCATCTCTGCCTCAACCACCATGACACCCCAAGAGACAAGCTGGTCAACGGTTTCCTCAAACGCCTGGGCGACGCCGCTTTCCAGGCCGGACAGGAAATACTTTCCGGGAAGACCAAGCCGCAGGCTTCGAAGGTCGATGGCAGGCCGCTCACTCTGCCCACACAAAACGGCATCCAGAAGCAACAGATCTTCTGCAGATCGCGTAAATGAACCAGGCACATCGCGCGTTGGAAACAAGGGCATGACACCGTCAGTCTTGTAGCGGCCACTTGTGGGGCGAAAGCCGAAAACCCCGCAAAATGATGCCGGAATTCGCACCGAGCCTGCCGTGTCCGTGCCAAGAGCAGCCGGAACCAGACCCGCGGCCACGGCAGCGGCAGAACCACTGCTGCTTCCCCCCGCTGAGCGAGAAGGATCGTGCGGGTTTCGAACGGGGCCAGTGTGATCGTTGTTGCTGGTGATGCCGAAGGCGAGCTCGTACATGTTGGTCTTGCCGAAGACCAGTGCCCCGGCGTTTTCCAGTTTCGTGACCACCGATGCGGTCCTGTTGACCACGTGATCTTTCAGGCCTGGCGTTGCAGCAGTCGTCGCCATGCCGGCAATGTCGATGCAGTCCTTGATGGCAACGGGAATGCCATGCAGCGGCCCCAAGGGCCCACCGTTCGCCTGGTGCTCATCGGCCTTGCGCGCAGCGCTGCGGATATTTTCCGGGGCAAACTGGGTGAAGGCATTCAGGTCAACGAACCGTTCTGATCTTTCAATCAACGCCTCGACATAGTCTCGGCAGGACATTCTGCGGCCTCGAAACATCTCCACTGCTTCAACAACTGTCAGCCGCCAAAAATCCATGTCGGTTTCACCCCAAGCATCGGAACCTTCGTATCATCGCTGGTTTGCAGCCTTTGTCACTTGCTGTTCTCAAAAATAATGAAGTTGGCCTACCCGGTTAGGCGGCAACTTCAATCGCGTCTGTAACGCGCAAAATTTCCCTGACAAGCAACTCGAGGTCTTCGCTTCGTGTGCGGTGGTTGCAAATGGCGACGCGAAGGCTGTGACGGCCCCTGACAGTGGTATCCGAGAGCGCTGCAATGCCTTCCTCCTGAAGGCGAAGCATGATTTCCGTATTCAGAGCTTTCAGCGGAGCTTCGTCCATTCCGCCCGGGTCGTACCGAAAATTCACGATATTGATCACGGTCGGGGCCATGAGCCGCAGCCGCGGTTCGTTTTCGATCCTTGCCGAGAGCTCTTTGGCCTGAGAGATGTTCTGATCGATCAGGCAACCCAATGCTGCCGAAATGGCCGAACGCAGTGCGCTGACACCGGGAGCCCACTACCTTGTCAGCATGATCGTCGTTTCATTTGCAACCCTGGCCGGACAAACCGAACGGGCCGAGCGTTGGGCGAAAGATGTACGGTCCCGACGTGCCGACGCGACCAGGCAAATGTTTCTAGAGGCTTTTCCCTTCAAGGACCCGCAATGGCGTGCCCGTATAGATGCCTCATTGGATGCGCATGGTTTTTAACCGCGTATGAGACCGGTGACGGCAGCGTAAATTTGCCGCCGCCACCGGTCATTTCACCGGGTCTTACCAGGGCTGATTGGCCGGACCGACGGTGAATTCGTTGACCGTCGTGTCCTCCGGCAGCGACACTGCAAACTCGACGACCGCCGCGATCCGGTCGGCGGAGATGCCGTACTGGTCGTAAAGGGCATGGAAAGCTTCGGAACTGCCCTTGTCGCTGATCGTGTTCAGAAGTTCGGTGTTGATTGCCGCCGGGTAGATGGTTGCCGTGCGGATGTTGGTGCCTTCCATGGCAGATTCCATCCGCAGGACTTCCATGAACGAGCGTACGAACCACTTGGTGCCGCAATAGACCGCACCGCCAGGATAAGCCTTCAGACCAGCAACGGAAGAAGTCGCGATGACATGGCCGGACTTCTGTTCGGCAAAGGTCGGCATGACGGCTGCAACACCGTTCAGCACGCCCTTGACGTTGACGTCGACCATCTGCTCCCACTCGTTCGTCTTGAGTGCGGAAATCGGCGAGGACGGCATGAGCCCCGCGTTCAGGAAAATGACGTCGAGTTTTCCGTAAGTGTCCTTCGCCAGTTTGACGATAGCCTCGTTTTCAGCCGGTACGGTGACGTCCAGCTCCTGATAGATGGCTTCGCCGCCAGCAGCCTTGATCTCGTTCGCGATGGTTTCGAGCTTGTCGGTGCGCCGTGCACCCAGCACGATCTTCGCCCCCTTGCTGGCCAGCAGCTTTGCGGTTGCTTCGCCGATGCCGGAGGAGGCTCCGGTAATGATGACGACTTTTCCCTTGATGTTGTCGGACATGATAGTCTCCTTGGGTTCTGAGAGTTCTTGTTCAGGCAGAGGAATGGCCCGGTTCACCGGGTCCAGACAGATCCGTTCTGCCGAAGCGAAAGCGTTTTCGAAGGTGTCGAAAATGAAGACACCTGCAGTCGGGCAATCCCGACGGGTGGACAGGCCGTTCCAGAATTTGCCGATCTTTGGCCGTATCAGTCGGCCGCTTCGATGCGGACCGAAAGCGGTCCATCACCCAGAAGGGCATCGATCGACCCGTCGAATGCGCCGAGCCTCACGAGGCCCCGGGAATTCTGAAATGGCTTGTAGAAGATCGCGATGTTTCCCCAGGGCGCGTAGTGCGTGATGTCGCCCTTTCGCGGCGTGTAGCTTGCCGGGGCTTCGGAGATATCGAGCTTGCGTGGCAGGTCCGCGACCTTTTCTGTCCCGTGATAGTCGGTCAGGGTCAGGTCAAGTGGCAGCAGGGCCGCGAAGTCCCTGCCGGCGAGCGTATCGTCAAGCGTCGCCGGAAGCACAACGTCTTCTACGATCACCTTGATGCGGATCATGCGAGCCTCGTTCGATGGTTCGGTTGCGTTTCCGGAAGCCCCCGCCCCGGCGCAAAACAGTGTCATTGCCAACGAGAGCAATCTTGACCTGAAAGCGGGCATTGCGGGGTTCCTCCGTTCTGTTGCTTCCAATCTAGGCGTCAGACCGACAAGGATTAAGCCCCCTCCAGGTACTGCCTCTCATGAGCAGCACTCATTAATCCGCACCCAGGTCACACCGGAAGGAGTGGAGCTCGTGGACAGACGGACAGCCCCACCGGGTTCATGAGTGATCCTCATGACTGCTTCCGACAGAGCCACCATTATCCACGCGTGCGTCTTGCCTACGTTCTTGAGGAAGGCCGAAAGGCCGCATCACGACTGATGGAGACGACCTGAGATGAAACGCACCCTTGCAACGCTCGCACTCGTTCTTGCGGCTCCGGCTGCATTTGCACAATCCATGGAAATAACCCGCTCCGAAACCCTGGCGGGCCAATTGGGAAGCGGCGACTATTTTACCGGTACAGCCTATGTCGCCCCTGTTTTCCCGCCTGTCATGAACGATGTCAGCGCCGGTCACGTCACGTTTCTGCCCGGAGCCCGCTCCGCCTGGCATACGCATCCTGCGGGCCAGATGCTGGTCGTGACATCGGGGACCGGCTGGGTGCAGGAGCGCGGCCAGGAAAAGCAGATCATGCAGGCCGGTGATGTGGTCTGGTGCCCGCCTGACGTCGAGCATTGGCACGGCGCGACCGACACCACGGCCGTTTCCCATTACGCAATTCAGGCGACGGTTGACGGGTCCGCCGTTGCCTGGGGCGATCATGTGACGGACGAAGAATATGGCCAGTAAGCTTGCCGTCCAATTTTGTGGCGTCTTGTTTGCGATGCTGGTACCGGTGTCCGCCTCTGCAGCGGACACCGTGCTGAACGGCCTCGACTATCCCTGGGATATCGAAGCCCATGGCGGCAAGATTTATGTGACGGAGAAGAGCGGAACAGTCGGCATCCTTGCCGACGGTTCCTTCACGCGCCTTCCCGTCGAAACCAGTCAGCCGATCCTGGATGACCGCGGCGGCGGCCTGCTTGGTCTGGCCATCAGCCCGGACTTCCCGGACACCGGCCGCATCGTGCTCTACCAGCACTACGGCACCCCGGACGCCCGGATGAACCGTGTCATCGAGGCCGAACGCCTCGGGGATCGATGGAAAGAGACCCGGGTGCTGGTCGACGCAATTCCGGGCCACCCGCTTTACAACGGCGGACGCGTGGCCTTCGGTCCCGACGGCATGCTTTATATCACCACCGGTTGGACCGAAAACAGGGAGCGACCGCAAGACCTCGGCAACCTTGCCGGGAAGATATTGCGCGTGACGCCGGACGGCGAAATCCCTTCGGACAATCCGTTCGCGGGTTCACCGGTCTGGTCGCTCGGCCATCGCAATCCCCAGGGCCTTGCCTGGGACGCCTCCGGGCAGCTCTTCGCAGCCGAGCACGGCCAGTCCGGCCATGACGAGGTGAACCGGATTGAGCGGGGCGGCAACTACGGCTGGCCGCTGATCCAGGGCGATGAAACCCGCGACGGTCTGCTCGCACCGCTGGCGCATTCGGGCCAGAGCACCTGGGCGCCTTCCGGCCTGACCTCGGATGGTGACCGGCTGCTTCTTGCGGGCTTGAGAGTGAACGGCATTCTGGAAGTGACCACCGATGGCCGGGTATCCGAAGCCTACCAGGCGGGAGAACGTATCCGGGACGTGCTTGTGTCGGATGGGGTGATCTATGCAATCACCACAAACCGGTCTCCCCGGCGGGAAGGGGCTTCTGAAGACAGGCTGATCCGGCTTGATCCCTGATTGCATAATCGATGGACCTCATGAGCCCGGCACATATATGTGGGAGAGACAGTGATGATTCTGGATGATCAGAACGGGACGTCCCACATGCTCCGAGAAAATATCAATGATCTCATCGCGCTTGCGGCTGTTGCGGAGGAACGCAGTTTCACGCGCGCCGCAGCGCGGTTGAACGTGTCTCAGTCCGCCCTGAGCCACACGATCAAGGGACTGGAGCAACGCCTGGGCCTGAGGCTTTTGACGCGGACAACCCGTTCCGTCGCTCCCACGATCGAAGGCGAAGACCTTCTGGCTACGCTGACACCATGCCTTGAAAAGATCGAGGCCAGGCTTCAGGCACTCAACGATGCACGTGACCAGCCCACAGGAACAGTGAGGATCGTCGCGACGGAATACGCCATAGAAAGCCTCCTTTGGCCGAAGCTGTCTCCGGTTCTCAAGGCCCATCCGCTGGTCAATGTCGAATTCGTCATGGACTACGGATACACGGACCTTGCCGATTCCCAATGTGACGCAGGTGTGCGGTATGGCGAACAGGTCAGCGAGGGCATGATCTCGATGCGTATCGGTCCGGACGAGCGTATGGTCTGTGTCGGATCACCCGACTATCTGGACAGGGTTGGCGAGCCGGAAACACCCCAGGATCTCGCGGACCATAGTTGCATCAACCTGCGGCTTTCCACCCATGGCGCACTCTATGCCTGGGAATTCGAAGACAAGGACGGCAACGAAATCCGGGTGAAGGTAAAGGGACAAGCCTGCTTCAATACGATCAACCCGGTCATGCGTGCGTCCGTGGACGGTCATGGACTGGCACTGGTTCCCGAAAGGTTGGCGCAGGAACATCTTGCGGCCGGAACCTTGCGCACATGTCTTTATGACTTCAGCCCGTCGTTTCCCGGTTTTCACCTTTATTACCCCAGCCGGCAAAAGCCCTCGTTCGCCTTCCAGGTCGTCCTGGATGCCCTGCGGGATCGCGGTTGAGCCCACTCATGAGGTGACGTCATGAGTGGCTTGAAAGACCCGGTTATTAAGATACGTTTTTTGCGCTCCAGATTAGCAGGGTAATTGCCCACTTGCCGAAAGGGAGCTCCCGATGAAATCCATTCTCACCGCAGCCGGTCTGGCGTTGATGGCCACGACTGCAGCCGCTCAGGACGCGGCAGGAACCTTGCCTGCAGCCGTTGGCCGCGTTGCCCCGGCACTTGAAGCCTATGCGAAGGACGATCTATTCGGTGCGGAATGGAACGGGGCAGGCCTTTCCAAGAGAGACCGGGCACTGGTCACCTTTGCCGCCCTCATGACGCGGCACGAGACCGGAAATCTTGCAAGCCATGTGTCGTTGGCTCTCGATTCAGGCGTTACACCGGCAGAGATCTCCGAAACCATCACCCACCTCGCCTTCTATACAGGCTGGGGCAATGCCACCGCGGCCGCCGAAGCAGCCGCGCCGGTGTTCGAGGAAAGGGAGATCACCATTGAAGACCTGCCGGCCTCCGACCCGGACCTGCTGCCGCTCAACGAAGAGGCCGAAGCTGCCCGTGAAAACCTCGTACGCGGCAACTATGCGGATGTGAGCATGGGTGTCGTGGACAACACGCGTGAGCTGCTGTTCCGCGATCTCTGGCTGCGTCCCGATCTCGCACCCCGCGACCGGAGCCTCGTGACGGTTGCCGCCTTGATTGCAGCCGGTCAGCCCGAACAGATGACATTTCACCTCAACCGCGCCATGGACAATGGCCTGACACAGGAAGAAGCCGGTGCCATGCTTTCTCACCTGGCATTCTATGCCGGTTGGCCGAAAGTGTTTTCGGCTTTGCCGGTTGCCAAGGCCGTGTTCGAAAAACGCGCACAGTGACCGGTTCCCGCCGAAGCCGGCCTTGCCGCACGAAAGATCGGAACTGAGACATGAAGATAGGCATTCTGGGGTCGGGTCTGATGGGCGCCAAGCTCGGACAGCTCTGGGCGCGTTGCGGCCATGATGTGACCTTCGCCTATTCCCGCAGCCGCTCGAAGCTCGAGCGTCTCGCCCAGGCGGCAGGCGCCTCGCACGGGTCGGTGGCGGATGCAGTCGAGAACGCGGACGCGCTGCTGCTGGCCGTTCACTGGTCGCGGGTGAACGACGTCCTCGCGCAAGCCGGGGATCTATCCGGAGCCGTGGTCCTGAACTGCTGTGTGCCCCTTGATCCGACGAACACGGATCTGGTGGTCGGCATTCAGTCGTCCGGAGCCGAAGAGCTGGCCGCCATGCGGCCGCAGGCCCGCTGGGTTTCCTGTTTCAACACGGTTCCCTCCGAGGCTTTCATGCCGGTTTTTTCGCAAAAGGAACGGACACCAAGGCCGCAAGTCCTGGTTTATGGGGACGATGCCGGTGCGAAGGAAGTTGCCGGTCTCCTGATCCGGGATATCGGTTTCGATCCTCTTGAAGCCGGCCCACTTCGCACGGCCCGCTTCGCGGAGCCCTTTGCCATGATCACCGCCGAGTTGGCTTACAGCCAACCCGGGGGGCCTGCCCTAACCTACCGTTTTGAAAAGCTACGCGGCTGACCGCGCAACAAGCATCAGGGAGTTGAAAATGAAAATCATCCGTTCCGGGACTGCTTCGTCCGTCAAGGGGCCAGACGACTGGTTCACTGGCACTGTGCGCATCGACCCGCTTTTCCAGGCCGAAGAACCCGGCCGGACCGGAGGTGCCCATGTCACCTTCGGGCCCGGCGCACGCACGGCCTGGCACACCCATCCGGCCGGACAGACGTTGATCGTGACCTTCGGCCGTGGCCGGGTTCAGCGCGAAGGCGGCCCCGTGGAAGAGATTTCCCAGGGTGACGTCGTCTGGTTTCCGGCCGGAGAAAAGCATTGGCACGGTGCCGCACCCGACACAGCCATGAGCCACATCGCCATTCAGGAAAGCATCGACGGCTCCCCCGTCACCTGGATGGAGAAGGTCTCGGACGAAGACTACACCGGCTGAACGACCGCCAGCCGGGCCCAAAGGCCCGGCTGCCATACCTCGGAGAATGTCCGTTTTCCGACGCCTGCGACTGATGTCCCCCGTGCTGTTCACCAACGGTTGGAGGACGTTCACGTATTCACGCCGATTGCCGGCTGTTCCCGTCAGGCAATTCCTCGTCGTCGGCACTCCGGGGAGTGGAAGCGGCGGCCTTGGACTTGCGGCCGAAGAGCTTCGAAACGACGACGTAGAATGTCGGCACCAGAAGCACCGCAAGCACCGTTGCCGATATCATTCCTCCAAGAACACCCGTACCGATTGCTCGCTGGCTGGCCGAACTGGCGCCCGTCGCAAAAGCAAGCGGAACCACACCGAGTATGAAGGCGAAAGACGTCATCAGGATCGGACGGAAGCGCAGTTTCGACGCTTCGACCGTTGCTTCCAGCAGGGAACGTCCCTCGTTCCTGAGATCCCGGGCGAACTCGATGATCAGGATGGCGTTCTTGGCAGATAGTCCGATGATCGTGATCAGCCCCACCGTGAAATAGATGTCGTTGGGCAGGTTTCGCATGGTGACCGCAACGATGGCCCGTACTGCGCCAAGCGGAACGACAAGCATGACGGCGATTGGAACCGACCAGCTTTCGTAGAGCGCGGCAAGGCACAGGAACACGAAGACAAGCGACAGGCCGAGAAGGAAGGGAGCTGCGTTGCCTGAAGCCTTTTCCTGGTAAGACAAGCCCGTCCATTCGTAGCCGAAACCATGCGGCAAAGACTGGAAAAGCCGTTCCATTTCTGCCATCGCCTCGCCACTGGTGTGGCCGGGGGCAGGGCTGCCGCTGATCTTGATCGCCTGGAGACCGTTGTACCCGACCACTTGCGTCGGCCCCAGTTCCCAGCGCGCACTCGCGAAGGCGGAGAGCGGCACCATCTCGCCGCGGCTGTTGCGGGCGTTCAGGTCAAGCAGGCTCGCAACGTCCATCCGCTCGGCCGCTTCGGCCTGAACGATGACACGCTGCATCCGACCAGCGTTCGGAAAGTCCGCGACATAGCTCGATCCGATCGACGTGGACAACACCGCATTGATTTCATCGAAGGCGACCCCGTAGGCGTTCGCCTGCCGGCGATCGATATCGAGCATGATCTGCGGAGCAGGCGGCAGACCTTCGATGTAAGGATATTGCAGGATCGGGCTTTGCCAGGCCATGCCCAACAGGGCATTGGCAGCCTGCACAAGCGCGTCATTTCCGTGATTGGCACGGTCCTGCAAACGGAAACTGAACCCGCTGGCATTGCCGAGCGCAGCAATGGGCGGCGGCGTCAGGGTGAACACGGAACCTTCCGGAATGCCGGCAAGTGCTCCCAGGGCCGAACCGACGATGGCTTCGGAAGAATCGCCCGGTCCTCTTTCCGACCAGTCCTCGTAGGTTGCGAAGGAGATCCCCGCGTTCTGGCCGTTGCCGTTGAACCCGAAGCCAAGGATCGAGACGATTTTCCTGACGCCTGACCTGTTCATGAAGAAGTCATCGACCTGATCAAGAACACCGGCGGTCCGCTGCGCGGTAGACCCGGCCGGCAATTGCGTCGCGGCGATAGCATATCCCTGGTCTTCCACCGGCAGAAAGCCCGAAGGCAGGCGAACATAGGTGTAACCCAGGCCCGCCAGGATCGCCATGTAGATCACCATCATGCGGTAGTTGCGTTTCACGGCCCCGCCGACGACGCGGCCGTAGCCATTCGTCGTCTTGCCGATCAACCAGTCGAACCCACGGAAGAACCAGTTCTTGTGATGGGCATGGCCTTCGGGGATTGGTTTCAGGATCGTCGCGCACAGCGCCGGTGTAAGGGTCAGAGCCATGAAAGCCGAAAACACCATCGACATGACGATCGTCACGGAGAACTGCTTGTAGATGATCCCGATGGCCCCGGGAAAGAACGCCATCGGCACAAACACCGCAATCAGGACAACCGTGATGCCGATGACGGCACCCGTGATCTGCTTCATCGCCTTGACGGTCGCCTCTTTCGGCGGAAGACCTTCCTCGGCCATGATGCGCTCGACGTTTTCGACAACCACGATCGCATCATCGACCAGGATACCGATCGCAAGCACCATCGCGAACATGGTCAACACGTTGATCGAGAACCCGAATAGCTGCAGCGCGGCACATGTTCCCAGCAAGGCGATCGGCACGACAAGCGACGGGATCAGCGTGTAGCGGAGGTTCTGCAGGAACAGGAACATGATGACGAAGACCAGCACCACCGCCTCGATCAGTGTGTGAATGACCTTCTCGATGGAAATCGAAACAAAGGGCGTCGTGTCATAAGGGATCTCGAAACTGACGCCCTGGGGAAAGTTTGCCGCCAGTTCCGCCATCCTCGACTTGACAGCGTCGGCGGTCACCAGCGCGTTTCCACTCGCATTCAACTGGATGCCGATCATCGCGGCTTCCTGACCATTGATACTCGAGGAGATCGCATAACTTTGTGCGCCGAATTCCACGCGCGCCACGTCTCCGAGGCGCACCACGGATCCGTCGGGGTTGGCCCGCAGTACGATTTCCGCAAACTCCTCGGTGGTCGACAACTGACCCGTGGTCGAGACGGTGGCCGTAATTTCCTGGCCAGCCGCACTCGGCTGGGCTCCAATGCTGCCGGACGACACCTGGGCGTTCTGTCCAGCAATCGCACCAGTCACGTCCCTGGCTGTCAGGTTGAGGCCGACGAGCTTTTTCGTGTCGATCCAGACGCGCATCGCCCGTTCTGTTGCGAACAGTTGCGCCTTGCCGACACCAGGCAAACGCCGCAATTCATCAATCACATTCCTGGCTGCGAACTCGCCCAGGTCGACAGCGTTCAAACGGCCATCCGTCGAGACAAGGCCGACAAAGAGCAGAAAGGAGCTGCTGGTTTCCTCGACCCGCACCCCTTGCTGGCGAACCGAAGGCGGCAAGCGCGCCTCCACACGGCTGATCCGGTTCTGCACATCCACGGTCGCGACCTGCGGATCAGTGCCCGCTTCGAACGTGATGTTGATGGTCACGCTGCCTTGCGCATCGCTGACGGAATCGAAATAGAGCATCCCCGTCGCGCCGTTCATCTCCTGTTCGATGAGCTTGGTGACACTGTCATAGAGATTTTCCGGCGTCGCGCCGGGATAGCTGGTTGTCACCGCAATCGTGGTTGGTGCCACGTTCGGATATTGGGAGATGGGCAGGAACGGAATTGCGATCGCACCTGCCAGGGCAATGGCAAGTGCGATGACCCAGGCAAAAACGGGCCGTTCGATGAAATACTGCGGCATTTGGAAGGACCTGTTCTAGCTCGGGATATCGCACGGTTCTGCGGCACTGCAGTCTGATGCCGTGCCGCGTTCGGCGGCCTTTTCTGCAGCCGCTTCCGCCGGTGCGGCCGAGACGGGCTGACCGGGCATCGCACGATCGAGACCGTCGACGATCACCTGATCGCCTGACTTCAGTCCCTGGGTGACGAGCCAACGGTTGCCGACGGAACGACTTGTCAGGATAGGCTGTGCGGCCGCCTTGCCGTCCCTGACTGTCATCACGCTCGCCTGGCCCAGCGTGTCCCACTGGACGGCCCTTTGCGGAACGAGCACCGCCTGGTGAGCGACGCCTTCCGTCACACGGACGCGGACATAGGTGCCGGGCAACAGTTTGCCCTGCGGATTTTCGAACTCGGCGCGGAGCAGCACCTGACCTGTGGTTTCATCGACCACGGCAGACGAAAACAGCAGTCGGCCCGGATGTTCATAGGTGCTGCCGTCGTCAAGGATCAGCTCGATGGCATTGCTGCTTTCAACCGGCTGCATGTCGCCAGCATCGATTTCGCGGCGGACCCTGGACAATTCCGCGAGCGGCGCGATGAAGTCCACATAGAGTGAACTGATATCCCGCACGATCGCCATTTGCGTTCCGTCCTCCTGGCGAACCAGAGCGCCTTCGGACACCAGCGCAGCGCCAATATGACCGTCAATCGGTGAGCGGACCGAGGCATAGCTGAGCTCAAGTTCCGCGGTCTGGAGATTGGCCTTGGCAACGGCAACTTCCGCCTGGGCCTGCTTGCGGTCCGCCAGGGCAACATCGTGCTGCTCCGTGCTGGCAACATTTCGCGCGAGCAGACGCTTCACCCGGTCTGCCCGCTGGTTCGCCAGGCTGAGCGCTGCTTCTGCCCGCGAAAGCTGCGCCTTTGCGGAAGCCACGGCGGCCGCGAATTTGGCCGGGTCGATTTCGAACAGCACGTCGCCCTTGTGGACGTCGCTACCCTGTTCGAATTGCCGTTCCAGTACGATGCCGGAAACCCGCGCCCTGACTTCGGCCAGACGAATGGGCACCAGTCGACCCGGATAATCTTTCTTGAGCGGCATGTCCTCGCCGGCCACCGTGATCGTCTTCACGGCCGGCGGCGGGAAACTGGCATGCGAGGTTTCTTCGGAAGGGCTGCAGCCACTGAGTATTATCAGAACCGCAAGGAGCGGGAGTAAGTCGGGAAAGAGCCTGACGTGCATTGGTTATCCGGTAATGAGTACGAGGTACCGGCGGCAGGTTTGGGCACGCCGATGAGCCTGTAGACGCAGACCCGGACGCCTTCTTAAGACCTCAACCTAAGTTGAGGTCAAGGACAAATTTCGGCTTCTTCAAATCCGTCACTTTCCGCATGCCACATCACCGTGCAAAGGCTGGACTTCGCCAAGTTCCGGGTCACTCATCGATTGACAAGTACGATCCCGGCGACGACGAATGCCGCTCCTGCAAGGAGTGAAAAAGTCAGCTGTTCCCCCAGCAGGAGCACTGCCAGGATGCTGCCGAAGATCGGCATCAGGTGGACAAACTGCCCGCCGCGTTCCGGGCCGATGATGCCAATGCCGTAGGACCAGAGCAGAAACCCGATCGCCGACGCAAAAACCGCAATATAGGCGACAGCCAGCAGGGATTCTTCGGTGAACTCAGGCCGTTCCACCCCGCGTACGAGGAGGAAAGCCGCCATCACGCAAAGCGCCACCAGAATGCTTGCCACCAGTGTCACGCTCTGCGGCACGGCGGACGGCTTGTGGCGCAGCAAAAGCGTATACCAGGCCCAGATCAAAATCGCGCCGAGCATCCAGACCTTGCCGGTATCAACCTGAAGAAGGGACACGCCGACGGTTCCGCCAGCCAGGACCAGAACCGAGGCACCCAGCAGCGACACAAGCAGCCCGGCGATCTGGAACAAGGTCGGCCGGAACCCGCTCCAGATCATTCCACCGGCAACAGTCGCGACCGGAGCCAGCGCCAGGATCAGGAGACAGTTCACCGCGGCTGTTTGCGAGAGCGCCTGGTAGACCATCGTGTGAAACGCGGCGATGCCGGTGATCCCAAGCAATGCGACCACGCGCCATGAGGCAACAAGCTCCCGGCGATAGGAGACCAGGCCTCGCAACGTGAAAGGCAGCATCATCGCCAGGCAAAGGCCCCATCGGATCGTGTTGAGTTCCAGCGGCGTGATCTCACCGCGGATCGCACGCCCGGCGATAAAGTTTCCCGACCAGAACAGGGTCGCAAAAACGAGCGCGGCAATTGCCGCCGTGGTGTCTTTTTGGATTGCTTGTCTCATCTTCCGGTCATCCTTCGGCTTGATCTGTGGAGATCAGACGCCAAAACCGACCGGCGCACATGAGATCGATGTCCCGCTGCGCTTGATAAAGTGACGTATTGCCTAGGGTGTTTGTCCCGTCTGTGCCGACAGAACGCGCACGATCAACTCGGAACGGGTGTGCACCCCGACCTTGTCGAAGAGCGAGGAGACCTGATTTCTCACGGTCTTTTCGCTCTTGTCCAGAAGCTCCGCAATTTCCGAATTGCTCAGCCCCTTCGCCACCAAAGTCAGCACCTGTTCCTCCGCGGTGGTGAGACCGAAGTCCGTGTCGGATACCGCGAGGTCGGCGCTGGTTCCGAGGAAATCCTGCAAGGAAGAAAGAAGAACGTTCCACGCAGGTTCCGTGTCCAGCAATACGTGATTGTTGCTGTCCAGGGGCACGAATTTGGCATCGGGGATGGTCATGGCAAGCTCGCGTCCCTGAGCGAAGGGAACGCGTGCGTCGCCATTTGCATGCAGCACCAGCGTCGGCACTTTCAATTGCGCAGCCAGATTCAGGACGTCGATACGATGCAGCGTTTCCATGGTGCGGGCTGCAATGTCTGCCGATGCGGTGTCTTGTTCAAGAGACCGCCACCATTTGTGCTGCGCAAGCGTTCCGTCCGGAATGAAGAGATGCGTAAAAACCTGATTGAAAGCAGTATCGTCCCTGCCCCACCCCAGCCGCATCAGGTTGGTCAGCGTGGCCGCTTCCAGTCTTGCCCTGTCGCTGGTGTCGCGAGCCAACAGTCCGCGCGCGTAACCGCCGATCAAGACCAGTCGTTCCACCTTGTCCGGATGGCGAAGCGCGTAAGCGATGGAAAGCGCGGCACCCTGAGACATGCCGATCAGGGTAAAGGGTTCGTCGATTGCTTCGGTCACGGCTTCCAGGTCCGACAGCCAGGCCTCGAAGCTGATCTCGGAGATGTTTCGCGAAGAAAGACCACAGCCGCGAAGGTCGTATCGCACGAGACGTCCGAAGCCAGTCAACTCGGCAAGCCAGTGTTGCCAGACGGGACTGTCAAGATCGCGGGAAATATGGGTCAGCCAGTGCGCGGCTCGAACGATGGTCGGCCCACGCCCTGACGAGGCGCAGGCAATGCGCGCACCATCTTTGGCGGTGACAAAGAAGATGTCTTGTTTTGGAACTCCACGCCGCATCATGGGCAGGAGTATGACATCTCTTCGCATGGGGGCACAGTATTGCCTTGGCGCGATTGCTGTTCATTTCACACCCCATTGCACCCGGCACAAACGCGCACGGCCTCCGGGATGAGCGGAGGCCGTGAAGCGTTTTTCAGTTTTTACAGGGATGCGATTACTGCAGTCGAGTTCCGATCCGGGCATCGACACTAAAGCGGCCGGCGCCATAGGCTACGATCTGCAACAGTCCACCGGCGATCGATATGTTCTTGAAGAAGTGGATGAACTGGTTCTGATCACCGAGCTGATTGTGGAAGGCCAGAGCTGCTGCAACTGTAAAGAGTGCCATGACTGCGGCAACGAGACGGGTCTGATAACCCGCGATCAGCGCCAGACTGCCGATGATTTCAACTGCAACTGCGCCGATATAGGCGAGCGTTGCGAAGGGCAGGCCTGCTGCATCGATCCAGGCGATGGTAGCTTCTGCAGACCCAAGTTTGGAAATGCCGGAAAGCAGAAACAAAGGGGCGATCAGCAGGCGTGCGGCCAGCGGCACGGCGCCGTCCAGACTGCGGGTGAGTGCGGAGCCGCCTTCAGGTGCAGCCGATACATCGAGATTTGCCATTTTCAGTACTCCTGTTTTGCCGGACCTTTCCTTATTCGTCCGGGCCTGGTTAAAAGATATCGTCTACTTTTATGATTATAAGTCACCAAAATCGGATCACATTGTAATCGATTATTGAACAATCCAATCCGACCTGCCGTGAGCGGCGGGATGAGATCTGTGCGCCCGGGAGATCCAGCGACGGCAATTTCGAACCGAAATCTGCCGGCGCCGAAGTTTCAACCTTCATCAGGCGTTGCGGACAAAACTGGCGATGATATCCGCCGTCAGTTCAGGATGCTGATGCTGGGGCCCATGGCCTGCGCTGGGGTAAGTCACCAGTGTGACTGTCGGCAGGACCCCGTTCAGCGCGTACCAGTTCTCGACCGGGAAGATGATGTCGTGATCTCCGCCGATATGCAGGATCGGCACGCTGGTCGTCTTCAGCATCTCCATCACCGGCGGAGCCGGGAAAGCCGGATTGGCCGGACCACCGGCAATGCGAGCCCGTGCAAAATCTATCGGAACTGCCGGGCTGGTATCGCCCTCACGCGCTTCGATGCGTGCCTGGGACCGGCTTGCGGCCGCACGGCTCGAAGCCGATTTCGGTTCGAAGAAAAGGGCAACCACGTCCTCGAAGTCATTCACGTCCTTGCCGGCAAGGTCGTAAAAAAGCTGCTCTGCCGGTTTCACCAGATCGCCGGGAGGTGTGGAGCCCAAGAGCACAAGGTGGCTGATCTCCTGCGGATAAAGCGTCAGCGCCACCTGGACCGCCATGCCGCCGATCGACCAACCGAGCAGGATCACGTCCTTCAGGCCCAGCGCCTGGATAAGATCACGCGGATCTGCGGCCATCTCCAGGGGATTGTAACTGGGTGTGCCGGTGGACAGGCCAAGGCCGGAATAGTCGAAGGTGATGACACGAAAGCCTTTTTCGGCAAGCCCGTTCAGGAAGGCCGGATCCCAGAGATCCAGAGTGCCGCGAAAGCGCGTTGCCAGCAGGATCGGCTTGCCTTTGCCGATGGACCTGTAAGCCAGAGTTCTGCCACCGGTTTCGATGAATTGGGTCGGTGCCGTCAGGGCATCATTTTCTGCAATCTTGTCGAGCATGTCCGTCTCCTCTGCTCCTTGCCGAATAGCGCCGGATCGCTTGCCTTTCCGGCTGATGGCTAGAAGGTGAGCCAAGACGGGTCCCGAAACCATTATCTGCCGGGATGCTGCACTCATACTGGCGTATGATTGAACGGACTGCAGGCCCATGCGAGGACTTGGCCATGACTGACAATCCGATTGTTCACATCATCGACGATGACACCTCGCTACGAGAAGCCCTGGTCCGGCTGTTCCGGTCAGTTGGTCTTGAGGCGAGGCCTTATGTGTCCGTCGCGGCTTTTCTTGAGGCCGGCAACAACGACACTCCAGGGTGTCTTTTGCTCGATGTGCGCTTGCCCGGCATGAGCGGTCTCGACTTTCAACGTCAACTGGAGGATCTCGGGATCCGTATGCCGGCCATCATGATGACCGGCCACGGAGATATCCCGATGTCCGTCAGCGCGATGAAGGCGGGTGCAGTCGACTTTTTGCCGAAGCCTTTCCGCGACCAGGACCTTCTGGATGCGGTGGCAATTGCAATCGAACGCGACAGCCGCAATCGGACCGACAATCGGGAAAAAGACCAGTTGCAGGCTCTGTACGAAAGCCTGACCCGGCGCGAACGGCAGGTGATGACGCGTGTCTGCGCCGGACGCCTCAACAAGCAGGTCGCAGCGGATCTCGACCTCAGCGAAATCACAGTAAAGATCCACCGTGGAACGATGATGAAAAAAATGAGAGCCAGAACCCTGGCCGACCTTGTGCGCATGGCCCAGATCCTCGGTCTGAAAGACCCTCATGTGGATGCCTCCGGATTGGCGAGGCTCGACAGTCATGACCTCTGAGGCAGCCTGCGTGGCGGTCATCGATGACGATGAATCGCTGCGCAACGCCATTTCGTCGCTGCTGCGTTCAGTGGGAATGCGCGTTTCAACCTTTGCCACCGCCGACCTTTTCCTGAACCGCGCGGTGCTTGGCGACACCGATCTGATCATTACAGACATTCACATGCCGGGCATGTCCGGCATCGAGTTGAAAGACCGGCTCGACGATCTGGACTGCCAGGTCCCCGTGATCATGATCACCGCCAAGACCGAGCAGAATCTGCTTGACCGGGCGGAGGCCTCGGGAGCCTACTCGGTGTTCCGGAAACCCTTCGATACCGACGACTTACTCAACACGATCGAGCAGGCCCTTGCCGACTGAACGGGAGATGCCGCATGCTGGAAGGACCTATCCCTCTTTCTGAATTGCAGCGCCCTGACGCGGCAGCAACCGCCCTTCTGGACCATGCCCCGCAAAGCGTCGTCCTGTGCGACGGAAGCTGGCGCATCGCCTACTGGAACCGGGCGAGCGAAACGCTCTATGGCTGGACATCGGCTCAAGTACTCGGACAGGAGCTGAACACGCTGCTGCAAAGCCGGCATCCCCAACCCGTCCAGGCCCTGCAGCAAACTTTCGCAACGCACCGGGCCTGGGACGGTGATCTGGAACGCACCACCGCCTCCGGCAACACTCTCGCCGTCGAAACGACCTGGGCGATGGTGCCAGCGGCAGACGGGCAGTCCGAGTGGATCATCGAATACGGACGCGACATCACCGCGTTGAGTGATGCGGAAATCTCCGTCCGCACACTCACCCACCAGTATACGAACGTGTTCCAGGCCATGGCCGCCTCGTTCTGGGAACTGGACTTCACCGAAGTCCGCCAGATGATCGGCGGCCTGCTGCAATCCGGCGTCACCGATTTCGCGGCCTATTTTCAAAACCATCCCGAGTTTATCGATGAGGCCATTGCCCGCACGACGATCCTGGATGTCAACGATGCGACCGTGCGGCTGTTCGGGGGCAAGGACCGGGACGGCATGATCGGCCGGAATATCTCGCCATTCTGGCCGCAGGAAAGCCGGACCATCTATGCCCGATCCTTGCTGGCCGCCCTGCGGCGTGAACCGAACCTGCAGACTGAAACCCGGCTGTCGACGCTCGACGGGCAGTTGATCGATGCGCTCTTCACCGTGTGTTGGCCGGAGGGCCATCATGGTCGTGGCTCGGTTCTGGTCGGTGTCATTGACCTTACCGACCGCGTCAAGGCGGAAGAGGAACTGAGACAGTCGGAACTGCGTTTCCGCGATCTTTTCCAGGCCATGTCCACGGCCTTGTTCCAGCTCGACACTGCGGGCTTGCTTGGCTTCTATGACGACTTGCATACCCGAGGCATTACCGACATGGGCTCTCATCTTGACGACCATCCGGAGGATCTCAGGCGCGCCATGGAGGGCTGCGTCATCGTTGAGGTCAATACAGCTGCTCTCAAGATACTTGGTGCGGAAACGACAGAGGACCTCGTAGGCCAGACAGTATCCCGCTTCTGGCCTGCGTCCGGTGATGAGGCCTTCCGGGCCGTGCTTCAGCACAGCTTCGCCTCGGCAACCCCGTTCGAAGTCCGCGCCCGGAACTGCCGCCTCGACGGAAGCGAGTTCGACACGATGTTCCTGGTCAATGCCTCGCCGATCCTGCGGGCAAGGAAGATGACGCTTGTCGGGCTCGTCGACATCACGGATGAAGTCGAGGCAAAGTCCGCCTTGCAAAAGCTTCAGGCCGAATTCGCGCATGCTTCCCGGCTTTCGGTGCTCGGGGAACTGGCAGCCTCCATCGCCCATGAGGTCAACCAGCCGCTGGCGGCAATCGCCGCAAACGGGTCAGCCGCCGGCCGCTGGCTGAAGCGGCCCGACCCCGATCTTGAGGAACTGATGGCCATCAACGAGGCGATGGTCTGCGACGCAAGGCGCGCGGCCGACATCGTGTCCAGGATCCGCTCCATGGCCACCAAGCGGGAGACCCAGCAGCTTGCAGCACCGGTCAATCGGATCATCGAGGAGGCTCTGGTTTTTCTTTCCCACGAGCTGCAAGCCCACGGCACAAATACACGAACCGCGCTGAAGGACGGCCTGCCCGATGTCCTTGTCGACCGGGTGCAGATCCAGCAGGTGGTGGTCAATCTCATTCTCAACGCCGTCCAGGAACTTGCCCGCAAGAACATTCCCTTCCCGCTGATCGAAGTCACGACCTCGCAGGTGGACAACAGGGTTGTCATCCGCGTGGAAGATACCGGTGCCGGCATTCCGGCGGAGATGCGCGAGCGCATATTCGAAAGCTTCTACACCACCAAACAGACCGGACTTGGCATCGGCCTGTCCATCTGCCGCAATATCGTGGAAGGTCATGGCGGCAGGATCCTGGCGGACGGCTCGTCCCTTGGCGGGGCACGGTTCCAGGTGGAGCTGCCCGTTGCCTCTGCAGCGGTGCAAACATGATCGGGAGGACGCTGCCGTCCTCCCGTTTATCTGGCTGAAACCAAGTCCTCACGCCGGCTGGACGAAGAACTCCAGAAGATCGGGATTGACGATATCCGGATGGGTCGTTGCAAGGCCGTGCGGCAGCCCCTCATAGACCTTCAGCGTGCCCTTCGGCAGCAGCTTGATGCTTTCCAGCGCCGAGGCCCCGATCGGGACGATCTGGTCGTCGTCGCCGTGCATGACCAGAACCGGGATATCGATTTTTTTCAGGTCTTCCGTGAAGTCGGTCTGAGAAAACGCCTTGATGCAGTCGTAATGAGCCTTTGCTCCCCCCATCATGCCCTGGCGCCACCAATTGTCGACGATGCCCTGGCTGACAACGGCACCCGGCCGGTTGAAACCGTAAAACGGGCCTGCCGGAATATCGTGGAAGAACTGCGAACGGTTGGCCAGAAAGGTTTCCCGGAAACCGTCGAACACTTCCAGCGGCAAACCGCCCGGATTGGCCGCTGTCTTGACCATCAGCGGCGGCACAGCACCCAGCAACACTGCCTTTGAAGCACGGGCTGTGCCGTGACGGCCGAGGTAGCGGGCCACCTCGCCACCGCCGGTGCTGTGGCCGACGTGGATGACGTTTTGCAGGTCCAACGCTTCCACCAGCGCCTTCACGTCATCGGCGTAAGTGTCCATCTCGTTGCCGTCGAAGGTCTGGGTCGAACGGCCGTGGCCGCGCCGGTCGTGCGCCAGCACCCGGTACCCCTTCGCCAGAAAGAACATCATCTGGGCGTCCCAGTCATCGGCAGAAAGCGGCCAGCCGTGGTGAAACAGGATCGGCTGGGCGTTTTTCGGACCCCAATCCTTGTAAAAGATTTCGGTGCCGTCTGCGGTGGTAACGAATTGCGCGGTCATCTGGCTTGTTCCCCTGATTTCTTCCGCCGTGGCGGGGGTCGGTTGCATAACGATGGATACGGCCCCGCCGATCGCGGGGGCCGATGCCAGTCCTTCAAGAACGAAGCGTCGCGTGACAGATTTCATGGACATGTTGTTCCCCGTAGCTGATGCAGGCGGTGCCTGCGGTGACGTCATCAGCCTGCGGGAAAGGGCACCGTGGAACCATTGTACGGCAGGTCTTACCGCTCATACATCGGTATGGTTGTATTTAACCCCGTGTTTGATTGAAGCTGGTGTTGAGCCAATTTCGTCAACGAAAGCCAGCTTGTTTCATGAGTCCTTCTCATCAGTGCAAGCTGGGCTCAGGGCATATTTTCCATCCGGTCTGCGGGGTAATGTGTCAGCTCCAAATTCGACTTGCCTCCCAAGCGCCTTGAAACCGGAAGCAACGCATCAAATGCAACGACCTTTCATCATCTGCCACATGATCACCTCTCTCGACGGCCGCCTCCTTCCCGGTCGCTGGCCGGTAAGCGAGGAAGAAGTCATGACAGCCTATGAAAGCGCTGCCGAACGTCTGGACAGTGACGGCTGGATTGTCGGTCGGCGCACAATGGAAGATTTCATTGCCTCAGCTGAACCCTGCATCTCTACAGGTCCGGTTCCGCGTCCGGATCTCATAGCCGGCTCTTCTGGAAACAAGGTCGCAATCTGCTTTGACCGCTCCGGGCGTCTACGCCCCGAAACCGGAGACCTCGACGGCGATCATCTCGTGATCGTGCTCTCGGAAAGAGTTGCAGACGACCATGTCCAGGACCTGAACGCCCGCGGTATTTCCGTTTTCTTTGCCGGTGCGGAGGGAACCGACCTGTCCGGTGCGCTGACAAGGATTTCGGAAGCCTTCGATTGCCGGCGTCTGTTGCTGGAAGGCGGCAGTACTCTCAACGGCGCGTTTCTGGCAGCCGACATGATCGATGAAACCAGCACACTCGTCTTCCCGGTTATTGATGGACAGAGCGGCATTCCAGCCATTTACGAGCATACGCAACCGTGTGATGCCCGCAGGCTCGAACTCATCTCCTCCAGCACATTCGACGACGGAACCATCTGGATCCGCCACAAGGTGATCCGGGAGACATCCCATCGAGACCGGAATGACAGTGACATCTGAATCTCATCCCCCTGCCGGGGCCCTGATCATCATAGCCTTCGCGACGTTCCTTGCACTCGTCGTCTTCACCGCGCCGCTGACGACGCTGGAAGCGATGACACGTGAACTGCACCTGTCGTCGGCTTCTCGCTGATGATTTATGGTGCTCCCTGCGCTTTTGCGCAGGGGGGGCGCCCCCCCTGCCTGTTGACGTCAAGAATGTGGATAGGCACGCACCGTGACGACGGAACGCCAGGCATGGGTCCCTACTGACAAGGTACGGTCAAAACGGCACGCAGGCCCGGCTTGTTCGGTTCCAGCCGAATGTCGCCGCCGTGCTGGCGGGCGACGGCGCGGGCAATCGACAGGCCGAGGCCGGTGCCTCCGGTGTCCCGGTTTCTTGACTGTTCCAGCCGGAAAAAGGGCAGAAAGACCTGTTCCAGATCCGCGTCCGGAATCCCCGGACCGGTGTCGGCGACAGTGATCACGACTGCCGATGGTGTCCTTTTGCAGGAAACGGAAGCTTTGCCTGCGTATTGGCAGGCGTTCTCGACGAGATTACGGACGGCGCGCCTGATGCCGTCCGGGCGGCACCGGCAGGAAATCCCGTCAGCTTCCTCAAAATCGATATCGAGACCGAGTTCCCTCATGTCGTCGCAAAGGCTCTCCAGGAGCGAGCCCATGTCCACCAGCCTTGTCTTTTCGGTGGCGGCATCCGCTCTGGCGAAAGACAGCGTGGCATCGGTCATCGATTTCATGTCGTCGATGGTTTCGGTCAGCCGGTCACGCAGTTGCGGGTCTCCAATCTGTTCGACACGCAACCGCATCGTCGTGAGCGGGGTCCTGAGATCATGGCCGATTGCCGCCAGCATCTGTGTCCGGTCTTCAACGAACCGGCGCAGCCGTTCCTGCATCTGGTTGAAGGTGCCGCACAATCTTGCAATGTCGCGGGGCCCGCGTTCCGGCACAGGTGCGCTTTCCTCACCGCGGCCGATTTTTTCCGCCGCATCGGCGAGCGCACTGAGAGGCTGGGCAATGCGGCGGGTCGCAAAGATGCCGAACAGACAAAGAGCAATCCCTGTCGCAATAGTCGAGACGAGCGATTGATAAGTGCCGTCGTTGGGGATGTGGGTCTTGTAGAAAACCGCGTTCAGCCAGCTTCCATCGGCAAGCTCCACGACGATGCCAAGACCGATCTGGTCCCTGAACGGCAGGACGCTTGCCGCTTGCGGGCAGGTCCACAGCGGGTTTTCCATGGCAGACCAGCCCTCGAAGGATTTGCGCTGCACGAATTCCTCGGAAGCCGTATTGCTCACCGTTGCTGCCTGAGGGGGGGGCTTCAATATATCGGAGAGCGGCGTCAGAAGCTCGTTTCGGGCAACGATGTACCAGTTCCGTCCTTCCGGTCTCGGATCATCGGCGCTTCGCCAGAACCTTGTGTAGGTCGTAGCGCTGGCAAGCAGTACATTTGTCTTGAAGTCCTCCGTCATTGTCTGGATCACTTCGCATAGCGCTGACGTGCGACTGACGAACTCACTTTCGGCGGCTTCCTTGAGGGCCGCCCTGCGGCTGTTCCAGGAAAGCGCGAAGCCGATGCACTGACCAAGAACCAGCGCGATCAGCATGAGGCCGATGATCTGGCGGCCGAGACTGCGTTTCCACCAGCTGATCATGTTATTTCCACGTCCACACCAAGGCTGTAGCCACCGCCCCAGTGGGTCTGGATGATCCTCGGGTTCTTTGGATTGGCCTCGATCTTCTTGCGCAGGCGGCTGACCTGATTGTCGATGCTGCGATCGAAGGGTTCGGCTTCCTTGCCCACCGTAAGGTCCAGCAATTTTTCCCGGGTCAGCACCGCTTTGGGATTTTCCAGAAACACTTTCAAAAGCCGGAAATCGACCGTGCTCAATGCAACCGTCAGACCATCACTCCGCTCCAGCTCACGCCTGCCGAGGTCGAGCGTCCACTGATCGAAACGGATTGTCTCCTTGGAAAACTTGCCACGATTGAAAGGTACATTGTCCACTCTGCGCAACACCGCCCTGATACGGGCCAGAACTTCCCGCGGGTTGAAAGGTTTGACGACATAATCGTCGGCCCCCATTTCCAGACCCAGGATCCTGTCCGTATCCTCGGCAAGAGCGGTCAGGAAGATGACCGGAACCTGCGTCTCAGACCGCAAGTTGCGACAGATCTCCAGTCCGTCTTCGCCCGGCATCATCACATCAAGCAGTATGAGATCCGGGGCGTTGTACTTCAGCACCTTTCTGAGCGCGTCCCCACCATCGGCAAGGCTGACCCGGTAGCCATGGCCTGTCAGGTAGTCCCCGATCAGGTCGCGGATTTCCCGGTGGTCGTCGACGATGACGATATGCGGCTTGTCTTTCATGATGCTCATCCCGGCAGAACACCCCATGAATAGCCCAGATCGAAGCGCCGGCCACGTCGGCAAATGTATCAAATGTGGCATACATGTCCGGTTGATGCCGGTTCCGGGTGCCAACAGAGAGCAGCTTTGCTTGCCCGGTCATCCTCGTCGGCGCAGGTGGCTGCGCGTCCGCCGCGATACAAACGATACAAACGCTCGCTCTCCCGGCACATCCCTGCGACGTCTCTCCCTCAGTTTTTGTCGATGACCACGCCGGCGACGGCCAGGCGTCGGCATCAACGAGAGCAAAGGAGTTGTTGGATGGCTGTGACATTCGAACTCAACGGCAAAGAGGTGACGTATGACGGCGACCCGGAAACGCCTCTTCTCTGGGTGATCCGGGACGAATACGGTCTCACCGGAACGAAATTCGGTTGCGGCATTGCCCAGTGCGGCGCCTGCACCGTTCACGTTGACGGCATGGGCCAGAGGGCCTGCATCACTTCGGTCGAAAGCATTGACGGTCAGTCCGTGCGGACGATCGAAGGTCTCGTCGACGAGGTGTCCGTGGCGGTCAAGGATGCCTGGAGCAACTTCAACGTTCCCCAATGCGGCTATTGCCAGTCCGGTCAGGTGATGTCCGCCATCGATCTGCTGCAACACAATCCGAACCCGAGCGATGAGGATATCGACGACGCCATGTCCGGCAACATCTGCCGCTGCGCGTCCTACGTCCGCATTCGCCATGCAATCCAGCGTGCCGCTGAAACCCTGAGGACCTGAGATGAACACACCCCTGACACGACGGTCCTTCCTGTCCCGCATCGGCGGCGGACTTGTCATATCCATGGTGCTTCCGACCCAAAGCTTCGGTCAGGCGATCCGGCGGATGAGCCCCGCAGAGATGCGGGATTTGCCGGCAGCACCCAATGCCTTCCTGAAAATCGCTCCCGACAACACCGTCACCGTGATTTCCAAGCATATCGAATTCGGACAAGGAACATTCACCGGTCTGGCAACACTCGCTGCCGAAGAACTGGATGCGGACTGGGACCAGATGCGCGTCGAGGCAGCGCCTGCGGATGTCGAGCTTTATGCCAATCTCAACATGGGCATGCAGGGAACGGGCGGCTCATCGGCGATGGCCAACAGCTATTACCAGATGCGCAAGGCAGGCGCGGCTGCCCGGGCGATGCTTGTTGCCACTGCCGCACGCCTCTGGAACGTACCGGAAAAGGAAATCGACGTGAAATCCGGGATCGTGCGTCACGCACCCAGTGGCCGGACATCCGGATTCGGAGCCCTCGCCGAAACCGCGGCGCAGATGCCGCCCGTCACTGAGCCGGTTCTCAAGAATCCTGCCGACTTCACGCTGATCGGCAGCGATCTCAGGCGTGTGGATGGTCTCGAAAAATCGTCCGGTCAGGCAATCTACACCATCGACATGACGTTGGACGGAATGGTCCACAGCTCCATCCTGCACCCGCCGGTCTTTGGCGCAACGGTATCACGCGTCGATGCCGCGGCCGCGCTCGGCCTGCCGGGGGTGCTGGCCGTTCACGAGGTCGGGCGCGGCGTCGTGGTGATTGCCCGCACGCGCTACGCGGCCATGCAGGGCAAGGCGGCCCTGGAGGTCGAATGGGACTTGACCAAGGCTGAAACGCGCAGCAGCGAAGAGATGTTCACCACCTACGCCGCAGCTGCCCAGACCCCCGGTGCAGAAGCCGAAAAGCGTGGTGAAGGTGACATGCCGCTGAAGGACGCCGCGCGGCAGATCGAAGCGGAATACCGATTCCCTTTCCTCGCTCATGCACCGATGGAACCCATGGGTGCGGTGGTCGACCTGACACCGGAAAAGGTCGACATCTGGATGGCCAGCCAGCTCGTCACACGTGACCAGCGCGAGATCGAGAAAGTGCTCGCGTTCAAGCCGGAACAGGTCGAAATTCATACCATGCTTGCCGGCGGCAGCTTCGGGCGCCTTGGAACACCGGATGCGGAATTCGCTGCCGAAGCCGTAGGCGTTGCCAAGGTCTGGGGTCAGGGACCGGTCAAGCATCTCTGGTACAGGGAAAACGATATCCGAGGCGGACGCTACAGGCCGATGTGCGTTCACAAATTGCGCGGCGGTGTGGACGATGCTGGCAACATCTCGACCTGGGACCAGGTCATCGCCGTTCAGTCCTTTCTGAAAGGGACAGCCTTTGATGGAGCCGTGCGCAACGGGATCGACAGATCCGCCGTCGAAGGTGCGATGGGTATGCCTTATGCAATCCCAAATCTTCGTGTCGGGCTGCATCTGATGGAAAACGGGGTCAGCGCCAATTTCTGGCGTTCTGTCGGCAGCAGTCACACGTGTTATGCGGTCGAGACATTCCTCGATGATCTTCTGGAACTTGGCGGGCGCGACCCTGTTGCCGGTCGCCTTGCATTGATCTCCGAAGAAGAGCCGCGGTTGCGAAGAGTTCTCGAGCAGGTCGCCGACATGGCAAACTGGTCCGGTGCCAGCAGAGGCGGCGACAGGGCGATGGGCGTTGCAATCGCCAGATGTTTCCGCAGCTACGTTGCAGAAATCGCCGAAGTCTCGCGCGGCGAGGACGGATTGCCAAAGGTGCACAAGGTCTGGTGCGCGATCGACTGCGGCGTTGCCATCAACCCGGACCTGATCCGGGCTCAGCTGGAAGGCGGGGTCGGCTACGCTCTAGGCGCTGCCATGTATGACGAAATCACCATTGATGCGAACGGGCAGCCGGAACAGTCGAACTTCGACACTTACCGGTCGCTGCGGCTGTCCGAAATGCCGGAAGTCGAGGTTTCGATCATCAAATCGCAGGCCGACCCGACCGGGGTCGGTGAACCGGGTGTACCGCCTGTTGCTCCCGCTGTCGCCAATGCCTGGAAAAAGCTCACCGGCTCCCGCATACGGACCCTCCCCTTCACAAGAGGCATATCCACTTAAACATTCCCCGGAGGCCGCCAGAGATGGCGGCCTTTTTTGCCAAACCTTCAGAGTTTCGACAATTGTCATGGAAGGTCCACTACGCAATGATCTCGCTGTAATCGGCTCGGAACCGGGTGAGGAGGAGCGGCATGCGGGGACTATCGGCGTTTTTGGTCGCCATGAGCGTTTTTCTGCTCCCGGGCGTTTCCATTGCCGACACCATCAAGGTACCGACGATAGAAGTGCCACCCTGGGGCAAAAACTCGAACCCTCCCAGCGGTTTGCTCGTCGACGTCGCCGCAATGATCGCAGATGAGATGGGAGCAACACCCGAGTTCATCGTCATGCCCTACAAGCGCGTGCACACGGTGGCCAGTGGCTGTTTCAAGGGATTTGTAGTGATGCCGGATCACCCCGAAATCCGGGCCAGCTCGGAGGAGGCCGCACGCCTTTGGGACATGGAAGTCGTTCTTTACTCAAACAAACTGGATCCCGTCGGCAGCTTGAAAGAGCTTGAAGGCAATTCGGTCGGCCTGCTGCTCGGCTCCGAGCTCCTACCGGAAATAAACGCCAACGAAAAGATTGCGAAGGTCGAGGTCGAGCATCCGGACCAGATGGTCGACATGCTGTCCCGGCAAAGCGTAAGCGCCATCGTTGGCCTCCGGCCGAACTGCAACTTGCTGCAAAGCCAGGACGCCGAGAATTGTGTCGATCTCGACAAGACCTTCCACGCAACTCCCGTCAGAAAGGTGTCGGTATTTGCCTGGACACCGAAATGCGATGTGGGAAGAGCGGTCAGGACCCGCATCAAGGAAGCGGTCTCCCGGCTGCAGACGGAAGGTGCGCTGAGCAAGGTTCAAAGGCTGAACTGACGAAAGGTTTCGCAAACTGTCCGGGCCTGCTGCAGAGGCCGGTCAGCACCCTTCAGACGACGCCTTGAAGGACAATGTGCTGGTTCTCGCCTTGCCGTTTTTCCCGACATATTTGACCTTCGCCCGCATGAAGGCGGGATAACCGGACCCAATCGTCTTGGTGGAGAACCCGTAACTGTTCGTCACGGTGACCGCTCCATTGATCCGGCTTGAATAGAATTCTCCCGTCGCTGTGTTGAGGCTCAGTTTCTCCGTGCGCGTGAAGCATTTGCGCCCCTCCGGGCAAACCTGCGTATGAACCCCGCACCGGTTTTGCTTGTAGTCGTTGAAGAAGTAGACGGACTTCACCGGCCCTTTGGAACCGGTCTTGATGAAGCAACCAACAGGATGGTTGAACGGACAGGCCTGTGGTTGACCTGTCACTCCCTCATTGGAGCGCGACTGTGCTGTCGCAAATTCTGCCGGCAAACCCAGCAGAAGGCCAGCTGCAAGAGCGTAGGCGTATTTCATCAGATTGTCTCCTTTGAGCCGAAACTCGGGAAGGAGTAGGCGATCCTTGCAGGCTGCAAATGTCCCATATGGGAGAGCTTGAACGGAAATCGCAGTTACTTAGGCGGCGAAGCATCAAACTCTCGCGTCTCTTTCAGCAACCTTGCGAAGCGCCAGGGACTGGCCCGGTGCAAAGCGTGACACTGTCTCATACAGCAACCAGGACAGAAGAAAGCCAGCCAACGCCGCGGAATTCAGGTCCACCGTTGTCAGCAGCACGGTGACCGCGATCCCGACGTTCAGGGACACGATTGCCGCCGGCGCACTCACACGTCGGCCGCGAACCGACGCCCAGACAACCGGCAAGAACACCGCCAGCGAACTGAAGGCGGAAATGATCGAGTTCAGGACATCCGCGAACAAGGCCGCTGAAAGACCGAGCAACGTGAACAGCGCGGCAACGATCAGCTGCAATCTCCGCAGCGACAGCTCCGTCCGCTCCAGACCGGCCATCAGCGGCATCACGAACGTGTCCATCGTCGACATCACCACGGCGATGAGCATCAGGTCGACAAGCCATGTCCAGGTCTGCGGCACCGACGTGTGCAGGATCTGCATCACGTCCCCGCCAGGCATGCTGTGCAGCCCGAGCCAGACGATAATGAGGTATCCCGCAAGGCATATCGGGGCTCCGAGCAGGAATGCGCTCCGGGCAACCGACGGCTCGCGTGCGGTCGCCATCCGCTGCCAGTTGTCGACTGCCAGAACAGCGCTTGCCGGTATGAACAGCCAGATGCCGATCAGGATCGGAAAGCGGTAGGGACCAAGGTCGAAAAACACGAGCTCCCGCGAAGGCGCTTCCATGTTCCACATCCCGAGGATCGCAATGCCGACGAGAATGACCACGGCCTGCGGAATGTCGGTTTCCGTTGCCACTCTGTAGCCGCCAATCGCCGTATAGGCCCCTGCAAAGAATGTTGCGAGCACGACTGCCGCAAGCGGCGGGATTGGAAGGACAGCCGTCAGGATAACGGCCAGGGCAATCAAGTGTACCGAGGCCCGCAGAAGAAAGACAAAGGCAACCGGCCCCCATATCAGGATCGGGTGCCGCACATTGTGGGTGACCACGATGAGGTCGATCAGTCCCCTCACCCCGTATTTTTGCGACAGTCTGTGCACACCCGTAGCGACAAGGGCACACATCAGCAGCCCAGTGCCGTAAGCCAGCGCGAGCGACAGGCCGATGACCGGGCTTGCGGCGGAAAACAGCACCAGTGCAACGAATGTACCGATGCCGATATTGCCGCAGATGATACCGGCGACCGTGGCCAGTAAACCCGTGCGACCCGAGTTGAAAATGTAGTCTGCACGCGTTCCCTTGCGGCTGCGCCAGAAGGCGTAAACCAGCGGTCCCAGCAGAAGCGTTCCAAGAACGATTGTCTGTGATCCCGTACCTGTCACGTCAGAAGCGGCCCCTCGAAAACGTTTTCCGTCCGACGGGCCCTGGTCAGGTAAAAATCCCCGTGAACTCTAACCGTTGTCCGATGTAACCCGGCACCCTATGATCTCCAATATATGGAAAACCATAGTTTATGCTTGGACAGACGCAGTGCCGCCCAGTTTGATCGAGAAATTGCCTGAAGGAATTTCTTCCAACAGTGCCTGGACAGCCAGTGCACAATTCTTCGAATCCTTTGGCTTCGACAAGCTCATTTACATCGACCGCACGATGGCGGGTCTGTCGATGTTCACTACCTTTCCGGAAAGCTGGACCTCTCATTACCGCGCAGCCGCCTATGAGCGGATCGACCCCTTCTTTGCCTATTGCTGCACCTCGACTACTCCTATGGGGACAGGCATCGACTATCTTTCGGACTACCCGTATCTGTGCACTGCCCAGCGCCAACTCATTCAGGAAGCTGGAGAAACCGGCATGCGTGCCGGCATGTCCTGTATCGTGCGGCAAGCGGGCCCTGGTGGAGCTGGTGGCTGGAACCTCGGATCAAGCCTGCCGCGCCACGAAATCGAGAAGATATTTTCAGAACATGCCGACCTGCTCCGGCTGACAGCCTTCTTTGCGCACCAGCGCCTGCAGGCCGCGCTGGAAAACGAGCACAGGGACATCGCGCTGAGCCCGAGGGAAAAGGAATGCCTCCTTTGGGTCGCGCAAGGCCTGCGCAGCAAGCAGATTGCAGACAAGCTCGGCCTCAGGCCGGTTACCGTCGAACTTCATCTCAAGAACGCCCGCACAAAACTTCGCGCCGCAACCCGCGAACAGGCAATTGCCATCGCGCTGCTCAACGGGCTGATTTCCCCTTAGTCAGGAATGTGGAAAAGGTGTCCTGTGCCTTTCACGTGTTCAAGCTCCCTTAAATGGGAGAGGGCGCGTGTCACCCCAACTGTTCTGTTGTCGTCCGAACATGGGTTTTCCGGAGACATGCATGACGACGCTTTTCATCCTACTGATCCTGAGCCTTGGCGGGTTCGTCTACCTGCAGAACCGCCTTGCAGCGGCCAGAAATGCCGTTGCGAACGGGCGTTCCGGCATTCAGGTTCAACTCAAGCGGCGGCATGACCTTGTTCCCGGGTTGGTGAGCGCGGTCCGCTCCGCCATCCGTCAGGAAAACCATGTCTTCGACCGTCTTCTGGAAGTACGGGAGAAGGCGATTGCGGTCCGGCAGGGCAGCCTGGAAGACATCGAACGGGCCGAAGGCGACCTGACCGCGGGGTTGAGCACCTTCCTTGGTTACACGGAACATCATCCAGATGTGACTTCGACGGAAAACATCCTTCAGCTGCAAAAACAACTGGAGGAAACCGAGGACCAGATCAGTGCCGCACGCCGGCTCTATAACGGCAATGTGGATCGCTACAACACGCTGCTGGATGCCATCCCATCGTGTTGGGTCGGCGCGCTTCTCGGCTTCGAACGGGCAGCGTTTTTCGCACTCGATGCAGACCAGTTGAAGTCCGCTGAAGCCGTACCGCCAATCGACCTGACAAGAGCGCCGTCATGAGTGGGCGCGTCACGCACTGGGACCCGATCAAGGGTGAAATCTCCGTTGAGACCCCCGACGTCTCCGACATCCGATCCGGTGTTGTTCTGCCGGCTCCGGTCCGGCGCATGCTGCCGATAGGGGCGATCCTTGCCCTTCTGTGGACCATGGTGCAGGGCTTCTGGACGGACGGCTTTCCGTTTGTGCCTGTTGCGGTCACGACCGTGATGTTCGCGCTCATGTTTCTGACGGGGGAGCTTGAAAACAGAGACGGCCGACAGCTGAAGCGCCGGGTCGAACTCGCACGCAGGAAAGGCTGGAGCTACACCGGCAAGCTCATGGAGCGCGTGCGCGAATTCGACACCGTCATGACATCGGACGGCGCGGATCGCCGAACGCACCTGGTCAAATCCGAAAGGGCGCTTGCCGTGGAAGACCGCGTCCCGGAACTGACCAGGCTTCAGGTCGGGTCCTTTGTCGGTGCCCAATTCGATGGCGAATTCTGGGGCACAAGCAGCAGCGACGGATTGCCGTTCTGGGTCGCAATCGGTGCCATGGAAATGGAAGCCGGCCTTGCGGCGAATCCTGCCCTGAGGCGTGACGCCCGTGGCGGCAGAGGGGGCTTCGGCGTGTTCTACTCCCTCCTGGGCGCTTACAAACTTGACCGCAAGACAGGCGTCCGGGCCGCAGTGCGACCGGAGAACCTCTTCCACAAGGGCCCTCTGGATCGGGACATCAAGACGGAGTCCATCGCCTTCAACGAGGCATTCCATGTTTCCTGTTCAAACGATGCCGGAGCGGATGCAGACCTTGCCGTCCTCAGCATCCTGACACCTGCTACTCAGACCACCCTGCTCGATCTGCTTGAGCGGTATCATACCGTCGGCTTCGTGGTTGATGACGATGTCCTGTTCTTTCTGGCACAGGACAAGCTTGTCGGTACCAACGCGCACCCGGACCGGGTCGATGCACATCTCGCCGACCTGCTGACCGAGTTCGAGGCCGCAAAGTTCTCTCTCAAGAATACCGTCGAATAGGGGCTCTCGGCATGAAACGCCGCTTTTGCAGCCAGACCCTATGGATTTTCATAGATTTGCAACGGCGGCTTTCTGCTGCAGTCTCGCGGCGGGCGTCTGCAAGGGGAATTTTGACACATTGGGCAGATGTGGTTCTGAGACGAGATCTGCGCATGGAAGCAAAATACCTACCGAGACCTGACGGGCCTTCGCTTTATTACCGTCATTGGCCCGTCAACATGACGCGCCGTCTCTATTCGGGAAAGAGAACCGTTTTCCTGGGCCACAGCCAACCAACGCATTCAGGAATGCTGCAGCCACTCGCAGCCGGATTCCGCGCCTCCGGCTGGGACGTCCACTCCGGTGATATCCGGGGACACGGCAAGAGTTTCGACAAGACCTCGGTTGCCGGGCATCTGGATCCGCGAGACGGCTGGAAATCGGCTGTAGAAGATTTGCGGCACCTGCTGGAGAGGAGCTTTGAGGACACGCCCTGGCAGGACCGGTTGATCGTCGTTCCCAATATCACCGCCCTGCTGACCCTGGAAGTCATGAAGACCTGGCCGGACCTGGCCCGGCACATCGTGTTCATCTCGCCGCCGCCCAACCAGAAGACGCTGGCCTTGTTCGGCAAGACTTTTTCCGAGGTTCGAATCCGCCTGAAAGGCGCGGATACGCCCGACGAGCAGACCCTGCACCACCTCTATTCCTTCCTTGGCGCGCACCTGAAGGATCGCAGGCACCTTGCCGATGTCATGAGTACGGATCACCGTGTCATTCAGCAGGTTCTGGAAGACCCGCACGGCTGGCCGACACCGACACCCGCATATTGGAAGCAGATTTTCGAAGGCATGCTCAGTGCGTGGTCGTGGCCGCGTGACGCTCAGATGAAACCAGGCACGCGGTGCCTTGTCGTCTTCGGCGGCGAAGATGCAATGCTCCGCGACGGCGGTTTCCTGCCGCCCATCCAGCGCTTCCTGTCGCGGATAGGTATTGAGGACGTAGCCTCCGAACGTGTCGACGGAGCCCGCTCGGCGCTGTTTCTGGAAGAGGACAAATTCTCGATCAGCGGACGGATCCTGGACTGGGTCCAGAAAAACAGGCGCCCTGAGGCCGATATCAGTGAAGTCGGCGTGGAAGAGCTTGCCTCGGACATCCTCAACCGGATCAGCGAAACCGGCGCACGGCAGCTGGAGCCGGATGAACTTGTCGAGCTCTGTTACAACGCCATCGACGACGACAGCCGATGGACGGAAATCATCTACCGGATGATCCATGAGGCAGAACTCTCCGGGAACGTCAACGAGGAGGAACTGCACGAGCGCATCAGCCGGCTGATGCCGCACTGGGAACGGGCGTTCAACCTGAACAAGCAGGTCATGATGAGCGCGACGCTCGGCGTTCTTCTGGAAAGCGTGATCGAGCGGCTGCAGATCGGTGTTGCCCTGCTGGACAGGCAAAACGACCTCCTGCATTGCAACGGCGCCTTCGAAACATCGCTCTCGGGCCTGTTGCCGCACGACGACGCTTGTCAAATTCACGAAACCGCGAAGGCGCGGGTAAAGTCGCTTCTGGCAGAAAACGAAGCGGCAGTCATTTCTCGCCAGAACGGGGAAAGACTGATTGTCCATGAGGGCAAGCCTGTCGGCTTTCAGTTTTTTCCTACCGCCCTCAAACAGACCAGCCTTCAAAGGCACGGGCCTGCCAGCTTGTTGTTGTTGAGGGTGCAGACCGGCGAAGACACCTCCGAAACCCGAAAGACCCTGATCGAACTGGCCTATGGCCTGACCGGCAAGGAAGCGGAGATTGCCCTCGAGATCGCCGAAGGAAGATCGCTGGATCAGATTGCCGACAACCAGGGAATTCTGGTCAGCACGGCACGCGGGCATCTCAAAAAGAGTTTCCAGAAGATCGGCGTGCACAGTCAGTCGGAGCTTGTGGCCCGGCTGATGGCCGGGCCTGTCGGCTGGTTGAAATAGACCGTCCGCACGCATTCCATTCGGGAAATATTCGTACCGCCCGTCACCTGCCAGCAGCGTAGACGGAACATCCCTGCTTCAAGGCGGCGCGACGGTCGCTCTGGCACTCGCAGGAAGGGGTGATTCCCGTGCCGGTGAGGCATGAAACGCCTTTGACGTAGCAACCCTGGGCGCGAACCACCACCCTGTGGTTAAACCGGGTGCCATCGAACTTGGGATAGCCTTTTGTCACCCGGGCCATGGAAACGGCAAACCGGCGGCCATGGCTGTTCCTCATCTTGCCTTGCCAGTTTACCCAGGCTCTTGCCTCGGCACCGGCCCGGGTCTTGTGACCCTTGCTGAAAGCGCTCTCCGCCTGGATCGTGCAGATCGTCTTGGCCTGCGCCGAAAAGGTTGGCAGCAGGAAACTCGTCCCCAGTGCCAGAAAAAGTATCATCCAAATCTTCTGCATTTTCAGTCTCCGGTCTTGTTGGCGAGACATGTCGATGACACAAGACTGACGTTTCGATCCGGCTGAAGCCTCTCCCATTTGGGTGAGCATCGATGCGGTTCCGGCACCGGACGGCGCTTATTTGCAGACAATGAAACCAAAAGCGGGACACCCGCCAGCTTCGCAATAGGCGTCGACAGTGGCGGCCTTGCCGACGAGCTTGATGTCGCCGAAACAGGCAACGTCCGGCTGACCGAATTTCAGACAATAGGCACGGGCGGGTGCCTTGCCGCATTCGCTGTAGCGATTGTTCGCTCCCTTGAAACAGGCGAGCACCCGGATGTCCGGTTGCCCCTGCACGAAGAGCGGATCGACGGACACATTGCCCGGGCATGGTGCCTCTGAAAACCCGTCGAGACTTGCGAAGTCGGGCAAGGCTTGTGCACCGCTGCCATTCGGCGATGCGCCGGTGTCCTCGGTACCCGAACTTGAAAGGCTGCCCGCGCCGATGCCTATACCGGATCCGGCAGCCTGCAGGCATTCGGACGGTGGCAAGTCTGCGTTTCTTGCCACCTCCGTAAACCGTGCGGGATAAGCCTGGGCGAACAGGTCCCGGGCCTCTCCCGTCGTCATCAAGCCCAGCATCGCCAGGACGTCACATTGCGAAGACGAAACGTCTTGGCAGCCATAACCCGCCGCACAAGCGAGGTCTTCGACACCTGGGGCCTGGACCCCGGGACCTTGCGCGAAGACCGCTTCCGACAGGAACCAGGGGATTACGAAGGCCAGATAAGCACGGCGAGGACGAGACCTCATTGCGAAACCAGCTCGATTGCAAACCTGTCGAACTCGAAATGGCTCTCTTGCGACTTTGCCTTGTTCCACTGACCGGCGAGCACGCTCGGCTTGCCGGCAAGGCGCAGCACGGTAACCGGATCGGTCTCGAGGACGTAGGGGCCGCCCTCCTGACCGTCAGCAGCGGGCAATTCCAGTTCGATGGCAGCGGAAAGCGCACGTTCTCGCCGTTTCAGACGCAGCAGAGCACCATCGGTCGAAAGCGATTCCAGAACCTTGTTGCCATAAGCCCTGCCCGCCTTGTCGCACACTGTCTTGACAATCTGCTTGCTGAACAGATTGACATCGAAACGCGATACTTCAGGCTTGCCTTCGGGATCTCCGGAGAGGCGGGTCAAGGACAGGTTCAGATAAGAACCGCAGCCTTTCGTCCAAATCCAGGCCATTGCGCCAATCTGGTTGTTCGTATCCTCCAGCAGCGACAACGATACGCTTTCATGGCCGCTTTGTTCATGCAACTTGAACTTGAGACTCAGGTCGAAATCGCCGTCAGGCAGCGGCTCGTCAAGAACGAGGCGGTTCAGCGCGTTCTTGTTGTCGTAGATCGTATCGCCCCCCAGTGCGGAGACAAACAGGGTGCCGCTTCCGGTAAACCTGGTCAGCCTGTCGGTTCCATTCAGTGTCTGCCAGCTGGCTGCCAGCTCCGGGCCGTCAAACGTTTCTTCAAACACAAGGGTGCTGGCCGGAACGGCCTCTTCAGCTTCCGGCTCCGGTGCGGGAGGTTCCGCTGCCTTGCCTGCGTCCGCAACTGCCTGCTTGACGGCCTCGGTGAAGCTTTCGGCATTGTTGGCGGCGTAATAGTTGCCGCCGCCATTCTCGGCAATGCACTGAAGGGCCTGGTTCTCCTCCTGCGTCAGGTCAAACCCGACCACATGGACGCGGGTGTTGATACCGCGCTCGGCCAATGCCTTCGCCGCGGCGCATGGGTCACCGCCACAGGTTTCCAGCCCGTCTGAAATCAGAAGCACGTTTGCCGGCCGGTTGGAGGCGGGCATGGCGGAAGCCGCCTGTTGCAGGGCGGCTGCGATAGGAGTTTTTCCACGAGGCGTAATCGCGTCGATAACCGGCTTCAGACGTTCGGTATCGAAGTTGGAAACCGGATACAGGATCTCGGTGTCTCCGCAATCCCCTTCCCGGCGATGTCCGTAGGCCATGAGGCCGACATTGGTCTGAGCCGGCAGGTCACCGATAAGACCTGTCAGCGCCTGTTTCGCGGTGGTGATCTTGGCAACACCGTCAACCTGGCCCCACATGGAGCCTGAACCGTCCAGAACGAACAGAAGGTCGCTCCCTTCAGAGGACAGGCCGTTTCCGGGAAGGTCCCCTTCCTCCATGCCGGGTATTACCGCGTCTCCGCCGTTTGCAGCCTGTGTCTGCCCCGACCCAACGGTGGACCCGGTCACTGAACCGTCCTTGAGCGTGATCTCGGAACCTGGATCCGATCTGATGTCCACACCGGCGGACTGCAAAAGATCGGACAGC
The DNA here is from genome assembly GCF_001999245.1 of Roseibium algicola. Taxonomy (NCBI): domain Bacteria; kingdom Pseudomonadati; phylum Pseudomonadota; class Alphaproteobacteria; order Hyphomicrobiales; family Stappiaceae; genus Roseibium; species Roseibium algicola. The sequence continues at coordinate 2,023,881 of NZ_CP019630.1, forward strand.
GACCAGTCGTTTGTTTCGGAATAGATGTCGTTGATCTGCCAGGAACCGTCCGGCACGGTTATCAGCGTGTAGATGTGCCGGATCGGCATTCCGAAGTTGGTAAAAGTCACCTGGATCCGGGCAGCGCCCTGCAAGAGAGGTACGTCCGGATCGGGCCGGATACTGAGATCGGAAATGCTCGCGTCCTGGGCATCATAGACCGGATCGAATTGCAAAAGCCCCTGAAGCTCCCCTTGCACAAGACCGTCAACGAGGAACTCCTTAGCGGCCGGAGCGTCGTTCAGGAGCGGCGTATCGCCGTCGTTGAACCGCTTGGAATGTTCGGCATAAAACAGCCGCACGAGGTTCTCTGCGGCGGCGACATCACCTTGCTGAGCATGAGAAGGTAAAGCTGCACAAAGGGCGAGCGAGAAAGGAACCACGAGCCGCAGTACGCGCGCCCGAGAGGGAAGAGCAGACATGGGAAACTCCGGGCTCATTGTTGCGGACGGCGGATGCTGAAGTGGTCGAACTCGGCCAGCGTTTCACCGCTGCCGGCGCGGCTGCCCTGGCCAAGCAGGAAAACCGGTTTGCCGAAAGGCGCCATGCGGGCAATCCAGTTGGTGTGAACGGTCTCGAGACCGGCGGGCTTTTGCGCCCCTCTGTCCGGAACGGTCAATGTCAGGGAGGTCCGGTAGCGCAACCTTCTTCTGGAAAGGGTCAGCTCAAAACCTTCTGCAAACAGGTTCGACAGGATCTGATCCCCGAGAGGCCGGCCGGCCTTGTCGCAAACGGACTTGAGGATGGGACCGTCAAACAGGCTGTGGTTGGCGGCGGTCAAAACCGGCTCTCCTTCCGGCATTACCGGCTGATTGGCGACAGTCCGCAGGAACAGTGCAGGACCGCACCCCTTGGTGAGCACATAAAGATGGGCTGCAATAAAATTGTCCGGACTTTCCCGAAGTCCCAGCCAGACTTCGTCGTAACCGGTTTTCGGATCGAGCTTGCCCTTGATAGCAAGATCGAAGTCTCCCTCAGGCGGCACGCCTTGCAGCTCGAAGATGTTGCTCGAATCCGCATTTCGCAGACTGTTCTTGCCGCCGCTCGTGAGCGCAAGCAGGATGCCGTTCTCTACAACGAAGGAGTCCTTGTCAGCATTCAGGAGTTGCCAGTGCCCGGCCAGATCCTTGCCGTCAAACGGCTCCTCGAAGGGAAGTTCGATCGCGGTGGCAGTCGGTGCCTGGCCGCCGTCGGCTGCGGCCAGCCTGGCCTGTTCTTCAGCTGTCAGGTTTGTCTGGGCCTGCGCCGAAACCGCGCCGAGCAGAAAAACTGCAGTTGCCTGAAATAGCGAACGTACCGATTTCCCGGATCTGCGCACCAGCTTCTGCAAGCGGGAAGAAACTTTCGTGCATACGGCCATCTATAAATGCTCCAACCGTGGTCGACGGCTGGAAGCCTATAGAGGCGTGGCAGATCGGCCCTCCCTCAAATGGGAGAGACGTCGAATGTAAATCACTATTCAGGACTGTTTTTGCAAAGAAATTGCCGGGGGATTGCAGACGGTACATGCCCGCTTCAAAGGCTCATTCGATAACGCCCCGGGCAACGCAGGCACAGGGTGGGCTGCAAGCTGCCTTTCAAAAACAAGTCCCGCTGCCTCATGGAAGCAGCGGGACTTGAATTTCGGCAATGCAGACAGGCCTCAGTCGGCGAGATCCTGGACGCTGACCACGCCGCCGTTTTCATCGAGGCGATAGATGATCGGCGTTCCGGTGCCCAGTTCGCGCTTCAGGATTTCTTCCGGTGAAAGATCTTCCAGATCCATGATCAGCGACCGCAGCGAGTTGCCATGCGCGGCAACGATCGTGCGGCTGCCAGCCAGGACGCGCGGCAGAATTTCGGACTTGTAGTAAGGCAGAACGCGCTCTGCGGTCATCTTCAGGCTTTCACCGCCCGGAGGCGGAATGTCGTAGGAGCGGCGCCAGATATGGACTTGCTCTTCGCCGAATTTCTCGCGCGCTTCGTCCTTGTTCATGCCGGTGATGTCACCGTAGTCACGCTCGTTGAGAGCCTGATCCTTGAAGGTTTCAAGGCCGGTCTGGCCCAGTTCTTCCAGGATGATGTCCAGCGTCTTCTGTGCACGCGACAGATCGGAGGTGAAAGCAACGTCGAAAGACAGCTTCAGATCCCTGAGCTGTTCGCCGGCCTTGTGCGCCTCCGCCACGCCCTGCTCGGTCAGGTCCGGGTTTTTCCAGCCGGTGAACAGGTTCTTCAAATTCCAGTCGCTCTGTCCGTGACGGACAAGCACAAGAAGGCGGTCCATGCCATTCTCCTCAAGCTAAATGCGTATCTTCAAGAATCCAGGCCGAGGACATCGGCCATCGAATAAAACCCGGGCTTCTGGTCAAATCCCCACAGTGCCGCCTTGACGGCTCCGCGGGCAAACAGTTGCCGGTCTTCCGCCCGGTGAGTGAGTTCGATGCGCTCGCCTTCACCTGCAAAAATCACTGAATGCTCCCCGATGACCGACCCGCCCCGCAGGGTTGCAAAGCCTATGTCGCCGATCTTGCGAGGGTCCATGATACCGTCGCGCGAACGGACCGAATGGGCGGCCAGATCCAGGCCCCGGCCCTGCGCAGCCGCTTCGCCAAGCAACAGCGCCGTGCCCGAGGGGGCATCCACCTTGTGCTTGTGATGCATTTCCAGAACCTCGATGTCGAAATCCGCATCAAGCGCGGCGGCAGCCTTGCGCACCAGGCTCGCCAGCAGATTGACACCCAGGCTCATGTTTCCGGATTTGACGATACGGGCATGACGGGCAGCCGCCTTCAGAGGTTCGTCCTGCCCTTCAGCCCAACCGGTGGTGCCGATGACATGGACGATGCGAGCCTGCGCGGCCAGTTCGGCAAACCAGAGACTTGCCGCCGGAGCCGTGAAATCCAGGACGCCGTCAGAGGCGGCAAAGGCTGTCAACGGATCGTCGGTGACAGGAACGCCCAAGGAACCTGTTCCAGCCAGGTCGCCCACATCCTTGCCAAGAAACTCGGAGCCCTCGCGTTCGATCGCCGCGACGACGGTAGCACCCGTTGTTTCCGTGACCGCCCGCGTCAATGCCCGGCCCATTCGGCCACCGGCTCCAACGACTACCAAGCGCATCTGCCCCATCAAGTGGCTCCGTCTTCCGCAATAGGCCAATCGACCCCAATTCACTTCACGATTGGGGGTATACCAGTTTCGCCGGGGGAGGCAAACGCCCGATCATGCGAGAGGACAGCAGCACTCAATAGAAATGGCTCCTGTCAAATATTACTATACTCAATCCCAACTTTATTGATGAACAGCAAGTTAAATTGACAATAAAAAGGCAATATCTTCACCATTCCAATTCACCAAAGGTAAACCTCGAGCAGTTACGTTTGAGTCTGTAAGTGTTTTTTCTTGCAATTGCAAAACAGGAGGCAGGTTTCATGATACTGTGCTTATGGACGCATCGGTTCGTCACAACCTGTCTTTTCCCGAAGCTGTCCACACCCGCCGCCGGGTGCCTTGTACTTGCAAGACCAGCAACAACCTGTTGTTCCAACCGAGAAGGACCCCGCGCCGCCTTGCTTCCCGTCATGTTCGATTTACCCGTCAGATGATGCCCGCCGGTTCAGGAGCGCTTCGTTGAAGGCCAGTTTTTCCATTCCCTTCAGCCGCCTTGTCATGGCTCTGTTTGCGTTCGGCCTTATGGGAACGGCGATCGCGCTCTTCTGGATTACGTACCTTGGCAGCCTGTCGATTGCCGAACATGAAATTGCCCGCAGCGCAAAATCCAAGGCAACACTCGCAAGGCTCGTCTTCACCCAGCATCTGGACAAACTCGAAACGCAGATCCGCGCGGTCGCGGCCAACCCGGATATCCGGCAGGCACTGGTGGACAACGACAAGGAGACCGCCAAGGTCATCATTGAACGCGCTTCCGAAGGTATGACCAGCGCGGTTCTGGACATTCTCCTGATCGATCTTCCAGGTGAAAACGGCTGGGTAAACGGCAGTCTCGGCCTGATCGACCTGAGCCACCAGTTGCCGGTGAAGATACGTGCGGCCATGCCGCCCGACATCTGGGTAACTTACGCGGACCATGATTCCGATCCCATACAGATCACCGCAGCGCTCTCTGTTCTAGTACTGGATTCCGATACCGGCCGAGTCCTCGGCAGGATTTATGGCGGGACGACTATCACCGATTCCTTCTCCCTGCCGGGTGTCCTCGCCAAGGCGCTACGGGTGGAAGATATCGCCTTCTATCACCATGAGGATGTTGTGGCAGGCATGGGTGACCTGACCACGGAAGTGCTTCCCGAACGGCTCTACGCTACACCTGACGACGTCAATTACGCGCTGAACGGAGAGAACCTTTTCGTTTTTGCTCCGCTGATGCAGGGCCTGGACGGCCACATGCTTGCGACCGTGATCAAGCAGCCCGTGGACACCCTGCAAAAGGTCGAGGAAACCTACAGCCAGCTGTTCACGCCGTTCCTGCTTTATACGGCGATACTGGCAATCGGTGCCGCGCTTCTGGTCAATCGCATCACCACGGCCGGCCTGGGCAGGCTGCTGAACTACGCGATGAGCCTGCGGCAGGACAAGGTGGTGTCGCCGCCGCCGCCCGGGCTGATCTTCGAATTCAACAAACTGGCGACCATGTTCCAGGCGGCGTTTGAATCCGTTCGTGACCGCGATGCCCAGTTCAAGGACATGATCGACGGCTCGATGCACGGCGTGCTGGTTCATGCCAACCATCGCATCCTTTATGTGAACGACGCCCTGCTGAAAATGTGCGGTTACGCCCCCGGAGAACCCGAACAGCTTGTCGAATCCCCCACACTGGTGATCTACGCGCCGGAAGAGCACAGCCGGTTGCGCAGCTATTACAACATGCGTGAAAATGGCGAAGGCGCGCCGCGCGCCTATGAGGTCAAGGGCATCCGCAAGGATGGAGAGACCATCTGGCTGGAGCAGCATGTCCGGTTGACGGAATGGCGCGGGGAACGCGCCTATTACGCTACCATCACGGACATCAGCGAGCGCAAGCGCCAGGAAGAACTGGCAACCAAGAATGCCAACTTCGACATTCTGACCGGTCTGCCGAACCGGCGCCTGTTCATGGACCGTTTGCGCCAGGCGATCCAGCGCGGCAAGCATATGGGCGACCTGACGGCGCTGATGATCCTCGACCTCGACCGGTTCAAGACCGTCAACGAAACCTATGGTCCCAAGGCCGGGGACAAGGTCATCGAAACCGTAGCCGCGCGTCTGACCAGGACCCTTGGTCCGGACCAGACCGTGGCCCGCATGGGCGGCGACGAATTCGCCATTATCCTGTCGAACCCGGAAGACCGCTGGCAGATCGAACAGACCGCCCGTGACATTCTGAAGGCGATCGGCGACCCGATCAAACTGGAAGACGGCAATGAAGCCGTGCTTGCCGGCAGCCTCGGCATTACCGTCTGCCCGCACGACGGCACACACGAGGAAGCGCTGCTGATGCAGGCCGACACCAGCATGCTGCAGGCCAAGGCCGATAGCGGTGCCAGTTACCGGTTCTTTGCCACGCGCATGAATGAACAGGCCGCCCGAGCAAGCCAGATCGAGATCTGCCTCCGGCAAGCCATCGACAAGGGTGAGCTGCACCTGAATTTCCAACCGATCGTGGACTATGAAAAGAACCGCGTGGTGAGCTGCGAAACCCTGGCCCGCTGGACCGATCCCAAGTTGGGTGTCGTCCCTCCGACCGAATTCATCAAGGTGGCCGAAGACTGCGGGCTCATCGTGCCGCTCGGTGAACAGGTGCTGCGCGAGGCCTGCGAATTCTTCCAGTCCTGCAACCGCAACGGCCTGCAGCTCGACGGGATCAGCGTCAACATATCGCCGCGCCAGTGCAGGGATGCGGATTTCCTGCCTCGGCTGAGAGAAATCCTCGACGGGACCGGCATGGACCCGGCCCGCCTGCAGCTGGAAGTCACCGAAAGCGTGATGTTCGACGACCAGCGCGTCAACCCGGTCGAAATTCTGGAAGCCATCAGCAACCTCGGCATCAAGATCTCCCTGGATGATTTCGGCACCGGCTATTCGTCGCTCAGCTACCTGAAGCGCCTGCCGATCGACACGCTCAAGATCGACCGGACCTTCATCATGGGCCTGGAGCGGGATGTGGACGGCCAGGCACTGGTTCAGGCGATCATTTCAATGGCCGGCTCGCTGCATATCGAAGTCGTGTGCGAGGGAGCCGAAACGCACGAACAATGTGAGCTGATCCATTCCTTCGGCTGCTCGCTCATCCAGGGGTACAGCTTTTCGCGCCCGCTTTCCGGCGTCGACTTCCACCGCTATCTCGCCAAGATGAACGGCGTCGATTCAGTTGCCGCCCGGGCTGGCTGACCAGGCTTTCTCGCTTCAAGACAAACAAAAACGGGGACCTTTCGGTCCCCGTTTCATATCTTGCGTCAGTCGGACGGAAGCTTATTCAGCTTCTTCCTTCTTTTCGATTTCCTTGCCGGTTTCCTGGTCGACAACCTTCATGGACAGGCGGACCTTGCCGCGCTCGTCGAAGCCCATGAGCTTGACCCAGACCTTGTCGCCTTCCTTGATCACGTCGGTGACCTTGGCAACTTTCTTCGGAGCCAGCTGGGAGATGTGGACCAGACCGTCCTTCGCACCGAAGAAGTTCACGAATGCGCCGAAATCAACGCATTTGACGACGGTGCCTTCGTAGATCATGCCCACTTCCGGCTCAGCGGCGATGGAGTTGATCCAGTTGACGGCAGCCTTGATCGCCTTGCCGTCGGCAGATGCGATCTTGACGGTGCCGTCGTCTTCGATGTTGACCTTCGCCCCGGTCTTTTCCACGATTTCGCGGATGACCTTGCCGCCCGAACCGATGACTTCACGGATCTTGTCGACCGGGATCTTCATCACTTCGATGCGCGGAGCATGTTCGCCGAGCTCGGCACGAGCCTCGGTGATGGCCTTGGACATTTCGCCGAGGATGTGGATACGGCCGTCCTTGGCCTGACCCAGAGCGACCTTCATGATCTCTTCGGTGATACCGTCGATCTTGATGTCCATCTGCAGCGACGTGATACCGTCCTGGGTACCGGCGACCTTGAAGTCCATGTCGCCGAGGTGATCTTCATCGCCCAGGATGTCGGACAGAACCGCAAAACGGTCGCCGTCCTTGATCAGGCCCATGGCGATACCGGCAACCGGTGCCTTCAGCGGAACGCCGGCATCCATCAGCGACAGCGAAGTGCCGCAGACGGTTGCCATGGAAGACGAACCGTTGGATTCGGTGACTTCGGAAACGACGCGGACTGTGTACGGGAACTCGTGATGCGGAGGCATCATCGGGTTGATCGCACGCCATGCCAGCTTGCCGTGACCGATTTCGCGGCGTCCCGGGGAGCCCATGCGGCCGGTTTCACCGACGGAGTAAGGCGGGAAGTTGTAGTGCAGCATGAAGTGAGACTTCACGGTGCCTTCCAGAAGATCGATGAACTGCTCGTCTTCGCCGGTGCCGAGGGTGGCAACGACCAGGCCCTGGGTTTCACCACGGGTGAAGAGTGCGGAACCGTGCGCACGCGGCAGAATGCCGACTTCGGACGAGATCGCACGGACGGTCGACAGGTCACGTCCGTCGATACGGGTGCCGGTGTCGAGGATCGCGCCACGAACGATTTCAGCTTCCAGTTTCTTGAACTGCTCGCCCAGAACGGTGCTTTCGACGGCTTCGCCTTCGGCAGCGTTGGTGATCAGCGCTTCAACGACCTTCGCCTTGGCAGCGTCGACTGCGTTCTTGCGGTCGGTCTTGGACGTGATCTTGTAAGCGGCAACAAGCTCGGCCTCGGCCAGAGCCTTGACCTTGCCGAACAGCTCGGAATGATCCGGCAGGACCAGCTCGCGCGGTTCCTTGGCAGCGGTTTCAGCCAGTTTGATGATCGCGTCGATCACCGGCTGGAAGCCCTTGTGGCCGAACATCACAGCGCCGAGCATGATGTCTTCGTTCAGTTCCTTGGCTTCGGATTCAACCATCAGAACGGCGTCGTTGGTACCGGCAACAACCAGATCCAGAGAGGATTCCGGCATGTCGTCGACCAGCGGGTTCAGCACGTATTCGCCGTTGATGTAGCCAACGCGTGCGCCGCCGATCGGCCCCATGAACGGAACGCCGGAAAGGGTCAGTGCAGCGGAAGATGCCACCATCGCCAGGATGTCCGGAGCGTTTTCCAGATCGTGCGACAGAACGGTGATGACCACCTGGGTGTCGTTCTTGTAGCCGTCCGCGAACAGCGGGCGGATCGGACGGTCGATCAGGCGGGACGTCAGCGTCTCGTGCTCCGACGGACGGCCTTCACGCTTGAAGTAGCCACCCGGGATCTTACCAGCGGCAAATGCCTTTTCCTGGTAGTTCACGGTGAGCGGGAAAAAATCCTGGCCCGGCTTCGGAGACTTGGCGGAAACAACCGTCGCCAGAACCTTCGTTTCGCCATAGGTCGCCATGACGGCGCCGTCGGCCTGACGGGCAACCTTGCCCGTTTCGAGGACGAGCGGGCGTCCGCCCCACTCGACTTCTACACGATGAATATCAAACATCATCTGTCCTTACAGCTTTGCCTGCCTTTGGCTGCTTTCGGTACAGCACGGTCATGGCAGACACATTCCCGGTCGGCCCCGTATGGGCCGGTTACCGGCGGACAGGTCACGGGCAAGACGACGAGCTGCTTTCGGCTCAAGACGGAAAGAAGCCGGCAATCCTGCCCCATGACGTGTCACGAGGTCTCTATAGAGCGTTCCACTCGAATTTGAAACACTCAAAGCTCTTTCACGGAACAAAGACCCGAAGTGGATCAGTGTTTTGCCCGCAAGAGCTGCGTCCGGCAAATGCCGTCACGCAATACAAAAACGCGGCGGGTTCTCACCCACCGCGCTTTCAGGTTCTGAGTTCTTAGCGGCGAATGCCAAGACGCGAGATCAGCGACTTGTAGCGTTCTTCGCTCTTGCCGCGCGTGTAGTCCAGAAGGGACCGGCGCTGCGCAACCATTTTCAGAAGACCGCGGCGGGAGTGGTTATCCTTGCCATGACCCTTGAAGTGTTCGGTCAGGTTGTTGATCCGCTCGGTGAGGATCGCGACCTGTACTTCCGGGGAACCGGTGTCGCCTTCTTTGATGGCGTATTCCTTGATGAGCTCAGCTTTGCGCTCTGCAGTAATCGACATCGCTCTTTCCTTTCAAAGAGTGGGGTCCGTTGACCGGACACGTTGAAATGCCGGAGACCGGCCTGATCCGGATGTTTCCAGAGCCGAGATGTCGTTCAGCAAAGGATCCGTCCGGACGAATTGAGCATCAGTGCCCAATGGCGGCGGAATATGGCGGAAAACCTTTCGAAAATCCAGAGGATTCTCAGGTTTTTTCGCCACACCCGAATTTACAGGTGAAACACCCTGGTCGGCTGGAACCGGCCCTTGTCAATTGAGCCGATGGCAACCGGCACGCTGGCGTGGCTGGCAAAGGCGACTTCCGTGTTGAGCGGAGCATCCCGGCCGCGCAGCAGCACGGCCATGCCTTTGCGGATCTTGGCCGCGTCATCGAGCGAAACGGGTACCTCGATCAGATTGTCCATCGCCTCGCGAACCGGCAGGACGAACTCCTCGACTAGAGCATCAATGCCGGCGCCTTCCTCAAGCGCCTCGGATGCTTCCTGGATTTCGTCCAGCCCGATCAGGTCCTCTTCGCCGAACGGACCGACCAGCAAACGGCGCAACTCGGTCACGTGACCGCGGCTGCCGAGCCGGCGGCCGAGATCGCGTGCGATGGCCCGCACATAGGTGCCCTTGCCGCATTCAGCCTCGAAGACGGCGCGGTTCTTATCCGGACATTCAACCAGATCCAGCCGGTGCACGTCGATCGGGCGGGCTTCCAGTTCGACTTCCTCACCGTCACGCGCCAGATCATACGCCCGTTCACCGGCAACCTTGATGGCGGAGAATTTCGGCGGGACCTGCATGATCGTGCCGACAAACTCGCCAAGGACGGCCGAGATTTCATCCGCACTCGGCCGCACGTCGGACGTTGCAACCGCCTCGCCTTCGGTGTCGTCGGTATTGGTTTCCACGCCCCAGGTCACCTCGAAACGGTAGACCTTGCGGCCATCCATGACGAAGGGAACGGTTTTCGTGGCTTCGCCGAAGGCAACCGGCAGGAGGCCGGACGCGCGCGGATCAAGCGTTCCGGCATGGCCGACCTTTTCCGGCGAGAAGATGCGCTTGATCTTGCCAAGCGCCTCGTTGGAGGAGATGCCATATGGCTTGTCCAGCACGAGCCATCCGTTGATTGCGTTCTTTTTTCTTTTGAATTGTTTTTGGCGTGCCATGAGTGCGTTTCAATACGATTGCAATTGTTTTACGGCGACAAAAGAAACACTGACTGTCGGCCCCACCATCCATGCGCAACAGCGAGACCCTGAAGACATCAGCTTTCGTCAGCGATCATTCTCGAGTTTTTCAAGTCTGTTGTGGTCACAGTAAGTCACCTGGTTTCCAACTTTATGCGCCTTCGCCAAGTCGCATGCCCCACTTTGAATTTGCCATCTGCATCCGTTCTGGTGACTGCATGCCTTGACCCTGGCGGGTTATCTTTTGATGCGTCTGATGGAGCCAATGCCGCCACCAACTCAATCTCTGCATTTGCAACCGGCATACCATCGTTTAACAGCACGCCCGAAACCTCAGGCGCGAGGACGCGTGGAACGGGAAACACGACACATGCAGAGGTCGCTGCACCAAGTGCGATTGCTGCGAGAGTTCTGAAGAGCGCCATCTTCTTTCACATCAAGTGACTTGCAGACACGGCACACATTCAAGTCGACCGACCAGACAAATTCAGTTTTCCATTTCCCGGCGAGGCTACAATTACCGAGGGCTACGAACTCGAATTCACGCAATTTCAAATTGAACCGTGAATTGTGGTTTCAGCGCGGCAATCAGTCCTTGGCTGGGTCGCCGTCCTCTTCGTCCGCGTCGAGATCGCGGGAGACTTCCGGGGAATGCAGCAGCGTGCCGATGCGGTCGTCGTCGTCGAACCGTGTGTCGAGAACGAAGCGCAGGTCCGGCATGTATTTCATGGTCAGCCGGCGGGACACCTGGCCGCGCAGATATTTGGCGCTGCGGTTCAGGGCCTTTTCGACATTTTCAGCGTTGACGCCACCAAGCGGCATCACCAGGCAGGTGGCCAGGCGCAGGTCCGGCGTCATGCGCACTTCGGGGATCGTGACGATCACCCCGTCGAGATCAGGGTCGGAGAACCGTCCCCGGGTCAGAATATCGGACAGCTCCTTGCGAACTGTCTCGCCAACGCGCAACTGGCGCTGGGAGGGGCCGCGGCTGTCCTGTCCGTGTTGTCTTGCCATTTTGTTGTTCCTGCATCTCTGGCAGCGCAATGCGTCCCGACGTTTCGGGTGCCGTTGCCGGACCGGTCCCAGCGATCCGCGCCTTTGCCGTGCCTCAAGCACAGACATTGGCCAGACTGCCCGGATGGCGCGGCTGCCACGGCGAAGCCTTGGCATGACGGCGTTACCTGCGACCAGATACGACGTCAGCGGCTTAATTGAATAAGCCGCTGACATCAGTTTCAAGTAGATTTCTGACTTCGATCAGAGTGTCCGTGCGATCTGCTCGACGCGGAAGCACTCGATGACGTCGCCCGGACGCATGTCCTGGTACTTGACGAAGTTCATGCCGCATTCCTGACCGGACTCGACAGACTTGACCTCGTCCTTGAAGCGCTTGAGCGTGCCCAGTTCGCCTTCGTGGATGACCACGTCGTCGCGAATGAGGCGAACGTTGGCGCCACGTTCCACGACACCTTCGGTGACCAGACAGCCTGCAACCTTGCCGACCTTGGAGATGTGGAAGATTTCCTTGATCTCCGCATTGCCGAGGAAGGTCTCGCGGCGCTCCGGCGACAGCATGCCCGACAGGGCCGCCTTGATGTCATCGACCAGGTCGTAGATCACGTTGTAGTAACGGATCTCGATGCCTTCGCGGCTTGCCGCTTCACGGGCCTGCTTGTTGGCACGCACGTTGAAGCCGATGATCGGAGCCTTGGAAGCGAGCGCCAGCGTGACGTCGCTTTCGGTGATGCCACCGACACCGGACAGCAGGATGCGTGCGCCGACTTCCTCGTTGCCGAGTTCGTTGAGCGCATGGGCAATCGCTTCCGCGGAGCCCTGCACGTCGGCCTTGAGCACCAGCGGGAACTCTTTTTTGCCGGTTTCCTGCAGACGGTTCATCATCTGCTCGAGCGAACCACGCGTACCGGAGGCGACCACGGAGGCCTTCTCGCGGATCTGGCGCTGACGGTAGTCGGTAATTTCACGGGCGCGGGCTTCGTTGTCGACGACCGCAACCATGTCACCGGCTTCCGGCGTGCCCTGGAAGCCCAGAACCTCGACCGGTTTGGCCGGACCGGCTTCCTTCACCTGGTTGCCATTCTCGTCGAGCATGGCGCGGACGCGGCCCCACTCGGCACCGGCAACAAGAATGTCGCCCGGCTTGAGGGTCCCCTTCTGCACCAGAACGGTGGCAACCGGACCGCGGCCCTTGTCGAGCTGCGCTTCGATGACGATACCTTCCGCCTTGCGGTCCGGATTGGCCTGGAGTTCCAGAACTTCGGACTGCAGCAGGATCATTTCCAGAAGCTTGTCGAGGCCCTGGCCACTCTTGGCCGAGACTTCCACATCGATCACGTCACCGCCCATGGATTCCACAACGAGGCTCTCGCTGAGAAGTTCGGTACGGACGCGGTTCGGATCGGCTTCCGGCTTGTCCATCTTGTTGATGGCCACGATGATCGGCACGTCGGCAGCCTTGGCGTGCGCAACGGCTTCCTTGGTCTGCGGCATGACGCCATCGTCGGCAGCAACAACAAGGATCACGATATCGGTCGACTTTGCACCGCGAGCACGCATCTGCGAGAACGCAGCGTGGCCCGGGGTATCGATGAAGGTGATCTTGTTGCCGTCCTGATCGACCTGATAGGCGCCGATGTGCTGGGTAATGCCGCCGGCTTCGCCGGTGACAACCTTCGACTTGCGGATCGCATCGAGCAGCGAGGTCTTGCCGTGATCGACGTGACCCATGATGGTCACGACCGGAGGACGCGGCAGCAGGGTGGACGGTTCGTCTTCCGTGGTGAACAGACCTTCTTCAACGTCTGCTTCAGACACGCGCTTGACCGTGTGGCCCATTTCCTCGGCGATCAGTTCGGCGGTATCGGCGTCGATAACGTCGTTGATCTTGAGCATCTGGCCCTGCTTCATGAGAAGCTTGATCACGTCCACAGCGCGCTCTGCCATACGGTTGGCGAGTTCCTGGATCGTGATGGCTTCCGGCAGAACGACTTCACGCATGATCTTCTCACGCACGACCTGCTGCTGCCCGCGCTTCGCCTTTTCCTGGCGACGGCGCATGGAGGCCAGAGACCGCGCACGCTGACCGTCGTCGCCACCGGTGGCGGCGGAGATGGTCAGCTTGGAGCGGCGGCGGTCGTCGCCGGTGCGCGGACGCGCGGCGGGAGCCGGAGCCTGCTTCGGACGCTTGACCGCACGAACACTCTTGTTGTTGCGATCGTCTTCTTCGGATTCTCCGCGCTCGGGTTTCGCACGTGCGGCCGGAGCTTCCGGCGCCTTGCGCTTTCCCATGTCGTCAAGGCTGGGCGGCTTGCCGCCGTCGGCGTGAGCCGGCTTGCGAACCACGGTGCGACCGGTTGCTTCCTTGCGCACAGGCGCAGCAGCTTCCGTTGCCGCTTCGGCAACAGGTTCGCTCTTCGGTTCGGCCTTGGCCTGTTCCGCAGCCTGGAGAGCTTCTTCGGCTTCACGCTTTGCGCGCTCTTCCGCTTCCACCTTGGCGCGGGCCTCTTCTTCGGCCTGACGCTGCGCGGCTTCAACAGCCCGGCGCTTGTCTTCTTCTTCGCGGCGCTTGCGGTCTTCCTCGTCGCGCACCTTCGCCATCTGAAGGGCTGCCGCACGTGCTGCCGCTTCTTCCTTGGTCAGGGTGCGCAGAACGTTGCCGTTGCCCTTCTGGCGCTGGCCGGAGGCAGACCGGCGGGCCTGCTTGGTCGCCTGTGGATCTGGCTGTGGCGGCGTACGCGGCGCTTCAGCCGGCCGCTCGAGGCGCTGTGTTGTCGGCGCAGGAGCTTCTGCTTTCGCTTCCTGCCCCGGGAGTACAACACGACGCTTCTTCTTTTCCACGACGACGGCTTTGGTCCGGCCATGCGAGAAGGACTGCCGAACAGTTCCCTGATCGCCACCGCCGCGCTTTAGGCCAAGCGTTTTGCCACGCTCAACGCTGATTGTCTTGTCGCCTGGATTTTTCGTATCGCTCATATTGCCTTCAGTCCTGCGCAACCGCCTTTTCAAGCGTTGCCATTATCGCTGCTTGCCCCGGAGGAGTTGCGAAAACGCTCCAGGTCACGCACCCGCGACAGGAAGTTTTCGCTCGCCTGCCCCGCAAGCAGTGCAGCATGTATCACATTTGACCGGCCCAATGCCAAATCCAATTGGTCCGAATCGAACAAACGGACGATTTGGCATCCGTTTGCGTGTTCCTGAGTGCCGGCAGCCAGTGCCGCCAGCTTCCTTACCCCGTCTTCTGCAGCGTCCGAGGCATGGACCAGCCCGGCGACATCTTCCTGCCGCAGAGCTGCTTCAACTTTCGCATATCCCGTTACCAGCTCGCCGGCCTTGCGCGTCATGGAGAGCGCTTGCAGCGCCGATCGTTCCATGAGCGCATCAACCCGATCCGCCAGTCCCGGCTCGACAGAGGCTTCCCCTTTAAAACCCCTGCCGAAGACCTTTTTCCGGTCCTTTTCGGCAACAGCCACGACTTCTTTCGTGGCGGTTATCCAAACACCACGCCCTGGAAGAACCCGCTTCAGATCCGGAACCACCTCGCCTTGCGGGTCGAGGACGAACCGGATCAGCGCACTGACGGGCTGAACCTCCCGGGTCACGGCACATTGCCGTTCGGTCGGCTCACTCTTCCTGGGCACGCTGCCACTCCTTTAGATCAACCTGCTTTCCGGTGCGAACACCTTCGGCGCAGAAAAGTTGATCGAACTTGCGAATTCGAAGCTGCCGATCGGCCGGGGCCATACCGGAAGCTTCATACAGGAGGCTTTTGCCTCTCTCGTTACCCGTTCAGGATCGCGCCGCCCTGCGGCTCTTCTCCAACGGTCTCGGCCATTTCGGCCTCGTCTTCTTCTTCGGCTTCTTCTGCCTCAGCCTGAGCTGCGAGTTCTTCCTCGGTGATCCAGCCGGCTGCCAGACGGGCGGCCATCACGACGTTTTCCGCTTCAGCGCGGGACATGTCGAATTCCGAAAGAGCACCTTCGAAGCGCTTGGTTTCGCCGTCCTTGCGTTCGGTCCAGCCGACGAGATCGTCAGCAGCGCAACCGGCGAGGTCTTCCATCGTCTTGATGTCGTCCTTGCCCAAGGCAACCAGCATAGCCGTTGTCAGGCCATCAATCGACCTCAAGTCGTCGGCAACACCGAGCGAAATACGCTCTTCGTCGAGTTTTGCTTCCAGTTCGGCCAGGTAATCCCGGGCACGTGCCTGGATTTCGACGGCGGTGTCGTCGTCGAAGCCTTCGATCATGGAGATCTCATCGAGCTCCACATAGGCAACTTCCTCAACCGAGGTAAAGCCTTCGGTCGCCAGCAACTGTCCGACCATCTCGTCCACGTTGAGGGCTTCCATGAACAGCTGCGAACGCTCCAGGAATTCCTTCTGGCGGCGGTCGCTTTCTTCCTGCTCGGTCATGATGTCGATGGCCCAGCCGGTCAGCTGTGAGGCCAGACGCACGTTCTGGCCGCGGCGGCCGATCGCCAGTGATAGTTGGTCATCGGGAACGACAACTTCAATACGTTCGGCGTCTTCGTCCAGAACAACCTTGGCAACTTCGGCCGGCTGCAGGGCGTTGACGATGAAGGTTGCCGCTTCTTCGTTCCACGGGATGATGTCGATCTTTTCGCCCTGGAGCTCGCCAACAACGGCCTGGACGCGGCTGCCGCGCATACCCACGCAGGCGCCGACCGGGTCGATGGAGCTGTCCTTGGAGATCACGGCGATCTTCGCGCGCGAACCCGGGTCACGGGCAACGGACTTGATCTCGATGACGCCGTCGTAGATTTCCGGAACTTCCTGGGCAAACAGCTTCGCCATGAACTGCGGATGCGTGCGCGACAGGAAGATCTGCGGGCCGCGCTGCTCGCGGCGAACGTCGTAAATGATGGCGCGGATGCGGTCGCCCGTGCGGAAGATTTCGCGCGGGATCAGCTCGTCGCGGCGGACGATGCCTTCGCCGCGGCCAAGATCCACGATGACGTTGCCGTATTCGGCGCGCTTGACGACACCGTTGACGACTTCGCCGACACGGTCCTTGAATTCTTCGTACTGACGGTCACGCTCGGCTTCGCGCACTTTCTGCACGATAACCTGCTTGGCGGACTGGGCGGCGATACGGCCGAAATCGAGCGGCGGCAGCGGCTCGGCAATGAAGTCGCCGATGCTGGCTTCCGGATTGCGGGCCTGCGCGTCATCAAGAGAGATGTCGGTGGAAACGTTCTCGACAGTGTCAACGACCTGAAGCAGGCGCTGCAAACGGATCTCGCCGGTCTTCGGATTGATTTCGGCGCGGACTTCCGTTTCCGTACCATAGCGGGAGCGGGCTGCCTTCTGGATCGCGTCTTCCATTGCATTGATGACGATCATCCGGTCGATGGATTTTTCCCGTGCGACCGCGTCAGCGATTTGCAGCAGTTCCAGCCGGTTCGCGCTGATTGCCATATTCCACTCCTCTTGCGCCAAGGATCGGTTCGGGCGCGTTCTTCTTCTTTCCCTTAGAGCCTGTGGCTCAGTTGGGCATGTTGTCCTGCGACAGCTCGTCATCCTGGCCACGGGCGGCAAGCGCCGCCTTTTCCGCCTGAAGAGCTGCGGTAATCAAGTCATCGGTCAGAACCAGCTTGGCTTCGCCGATGTTCTCCAGCGGCAGCGCCACGGTGTCCTTCTCGCCTTCCCGCACATCGGGCAGCCGAAGGTTGGCCTTGCCGTCTTCCGCGCCGAGGAGCTTGCCCCGGAACCGCTTGCGGCCATCCAGCATGACGGCCATCTCGACCTTCAGCTCATGGCCGGCCCAGCGATTGAAATCGCCGGCCCGCACGAGCGGACGGTCGATACCTGGAGATGAAACTTCTAGATGATATGCCCGGTTGATCGGGTCTTCGACGTCGAGCGCGGGCGAGACAGCCCGGCTGATGGTTTCGCAGTCCTCGACCGTCATGGTGCCGTCCGGGCGCTCCGCCATGATCTGCAGGGTGCAGCCGTTCTGAGCACTGATCTTCGTACGCACCAGTCGGTAGCCGAGGTCCTCGATGACCGGCTCCACAATTGCGGCAACACGGGCATCAAGACCCTGTTCCGTCACAATTCTCGGTTCGTGTGCGCTCACACTTGGCTCCTGTTGGCGGCCGTTACCGGCTCTTGAGCATCAGATGCACCTGATTGTCGATTTACATAGGGCAGTCCTGCTCGAACTCGTTGGTTTCCGGTTATGTAAGCAAAAAAGAGCGGGTCCCCGGCGGGCCCACTCTCAAAGTGCTCAGATAAGCCGTTTGAGGTGAAACACGGGCTGTATAACGCCAAAGGGGGCAAAAAGGCAAGAGGCCGGGCCAAATTCCTCAAAGAAGTTGGCGCCAGTCCGGAATCCCCCGATAAACGGCAGCAAACGCGCCGTTCTCCGCGATGTGCCGCTACACCCTGCGGAAAGTCAGGTAGCGTCCGATACGCCCCTCACGGATGGCCTTCGCCTCGTAACGTGTACTCGGCCAGCCTTCCCAGGGTGTTTTCCAGTCGGACGCCGTTTCCGCCACCCATTCGAACGCCGCATGGTCGCGGCAATGGCGCAGCGTCCAGTCGACGTAGGTATCGATGTCGCTGGCAAAACGGAACTCGTGGCCGGGCTTGATGGCCCGGGCATAGCGATCGAGATTCTGTTCGTTGATGAACCGGCGCTTCCAGTGGCGCTTTTTCGGCCAGGGATCCGGATAGAGCTGATAGGCCAGGTCGAGACTTGCCTCGGGCAACCAGTCCAGAACATTGACGGCATCATCATCGTAAAGGCGGATATTGCGGAACCCCTCCCCCACGACGGCATTCACGGCCTTGGCCATACTGCCGACGAAAGGTTCGACGCCGATGAAGCCGACACGCGGATTGGTTCTGGCCCGGTGAAGCAGATGCTCACCGCCACCAAAGCCGACCTCCAGACACACCTCGTCGACATCCGCGTCAAAGAGGGTCTTCAGATCCTCCGGAGCGGGTGTTGCCAGGTCCAGTGCCAGGCGCGGCAGTTCGTTTTCCATCAGCGCCTCACGGCGCGGGCTCAACGGCTTGCCCTTGCGGCGGCCGTAAAAGGAACCTTCGTAGCGGTCAGTCATAATTCAACTTCAAAACGACAGATCGCCGGCACTGAACCGGCGATCTGCTTCACTTCTTCCATGTTCAGCTTAGGCGCAGCTTATCCCGCAAGCGGGCGCAGCGCGTCAACCAGATCCGTTTTTTCCCAGCTGAAGCCGCCATCGGCCTCAGGTTCGCGGCCGAAGTGGCCGTAAGCGGCGGTGCGCTCATAGATCGGGTTGTTCAGCTTCAGGTGCTGGCGAATGCCGCGCGGACTGAGGCCCATGACATCGCGCAACGCTTTTTCCAGCTTGGCTTCATCGCAACGGCCGGTGCCATGCAGGTCGACGTAGACCGACAGCGGCTCCGGAACGCCGATGGCGTAGGAAAGCTGAAT
The DNA here is from genome assembly GCF_001999245.1 of Roseibium algicola. Taxonomy (NCBI): domain Bacteria; kingdom Pseudomonadati; phylum Pseudomonadota; class Alphaproteobacteria; order Hyphomicrobiales; family Stappiaceae; genus Roseibium; species Roseibium algicola. The sequence continues at coordinate 2,042,747 of NZ_CP019630.1, forward strand.
GGTGCAGCGGTCGGACAGATCGGCTGCAACAACGTTCTTGGCAAGATAGCGCGCCGCGTAGGCTGCCGAACGGTCCACCTTGGTCGGGTCTTTCCCGGAGAATGCGCCGCCGCCATGCGGAGCCGCACCACCGTAGGTGTCGACAATGATCTTGCGGCCGGTCAGGCCGGCATCGCCGTCAGGGCCGCCGATGACGAAGGCACCGGTCGGGTTGACGTGCCAGACGGTGTCGCCGGTGATGAAGCCTTCCGGCAGTGCAGTGCGGATGTAAGGCTCGACAATGGCGCGTACGTCGGAGGAGGTCAGGGCCGGATCCAGATGCTGGGTCGACAGAACGATCGAGGTTGCCTCGACCGGCTTGCCGTCGACGTAGCGGACGGTTACCTGGCTCTTCGCGTCCGGGCCGAGCGCAGGCTCCTGACCGGATTTGCGGACGTCGGCCAGAAGACGTAGGATCTTGTGCGAAAACAGGATCGGAGCCGGCATCAATTCTTCGGTTTCACGGCAGGCGTAACCGAACATGATGCCCTGATCGCCTGCACCTTCGTCCTTGTTGTCGGCAGCATCAACGCCCTGGGCGATGTGCGCGGACTGCGCGTGAAGGTGAACGGCGATATCGCAGTTTTCCCAATGGAAACCGTCTTGCTCGTAGCCGATATCTTTCACGGCCATGCGGGCAAGATGAGCGATGTAATCGTTGGTGATGGTTGACGGACCGCGGGTTTCGCCGGCGATCACGATGCGGTTGGTCGTTGCCAGGGTTTCACAGGCAACGCGCGCTTCCGGCATTTCCTTGAGGTAGGCATCTACAACCGCATCGGAAATACGGTCGCATACTTTATCCGGATGCCCTTCGGAGACGGACTCGGAGGTAAACAGGTAATTCTGACGTGCCATTGGCGATCGTCCTTCTGGGAATGAATATGACAGGAGCGGCGATTGTCATCGCCGCTCCGTCTGCATCAATCTTAGAAGTTCTTCGCCGCGTCAAGCGCGCGCGTGAATTTTGTCAGTCGTCGCCAGCCAGAGACCGGACCAGATCGACGATCCGGCGGCGTACTTTCGGGTCTTCAATCCGCACGAATGCCTTGTTCAGGGACAGGCCTTCGGAAGAAGACAGGAAGTCGACGACATAAGAGGTCGGCTGCGTTTCGCCGAAGCCTTCCGCCTCTTCAGGCGTACCGGGCGCATCTTCGAAGAAAAAGGAAACCGGGACTTTCAAAACGGTTGCGATGTGTTGCAACCGGCTAGCACCGATACGGTTGGTGCCTTTTTCGTATTTCTGGATCTGCTGGAAGGTGATGCCCAGACTTTCGCCAAGCTTTTCCTGACTCATGCCTAGCATCATGCGGCGAAGCCGGACGCGGCTGCCAACATGAATATCGATCGGATTCGGAGACTTTTTACTGGGCATCTGTGTCGCTCTTTCTTTTTCTCGCGGAAAAAGCCCGCTCGTTTTCGTTTGCACAAGCTCTCCTGACATCCCCCCACAGGCTCAAGAGACCGAAGTTTGCCCGCAACCTTTCACTTGTACATGAAGCAGCCTTCAATCGGCTATTTCACGGTTGTATCACAGTTTCTTCACTCAACTCAAACAAAAAATATCAATTTACACGCGAATCGCGGTTGTATTGGTAAAACCCGGCAAATACTACGATAAGAAACGAGATAACGAGCACGGGCAGATCGCCAAAAATGCCGTAGAGAGTATTGTCTAGTCTCTGCGGAAGCTTGGAATCGATCAGACCTTTTTCGAATATCGCGAGTTTCGCGACCACCTGACCTTTGGCATCAATCACCGCTGAAATGCCTGTATTTGCAGCTCTAATCAGCGGCAGGCCGGTTTCGATGGCACGTAAACGAGCCTGTGCGAGGTGCTGATAAGGGCCGGGCGTCCGGCCAAACCAGGCGTCGTTGGTAACGTTCAGCAGAAAGTCCGGCCTTCTGGAAACACCGTCCAGAGATCCCGGAAAAATTGCCTCATAGCAAATCATGGGTAGAAAACTAAAACTTTCGGACGTGGTCAGTACACGCGGTTGATACCCGGCCTCGAACCCATCCATGGGGCCCGCAAGGTTAGAAATTCCCAGTGATTCAAGCAGAGGTTTAAACGGAACGTATTCGCCGAAAGGCACGAGCCGAACCTTGTCGTAGATGCCCTGAACGGTGCCCTCGGTGCCGATGACGAAGACGCTGTTGAAGTAATCAGCCCCTCTCATGCCGGGCTCGGCCCGGATCGCACCGGTCACCAGTTCGGTCTTGTCACCGAGCGACTGACCGATCCGGAACAAGGCTCCCGGCTCCTGTGTCAGCAGGAAGGGAACAGCCGATTCCGGCCAGACCACCATGCGCGGCTGTCCGACGCGCGCGGCACCGCCAAGCGGCGCTTCGGTCATGTCGAGGAAGGTCTGAAAGATCTCGTCGCGCAGCTCCGGCCGCCATTTGTCTTTCTGATCGATCGATGGCTGTACGATTCGGATGTCGAGATCGGCAACGGGCAATGCCGCCTGCCAGAGCCTGACGGCGCCATAACCCGCAACCGCGGCCAGGGCAACCGCGGCAGCGACAACGGCCGTCACGCGCTGGCGAAACGGGCGAGCGTCGGCCAGAACGGCCGACGTCGAAAAGACCGCAACCACGAAGAAGGTGAGACCATAGAGCCCGACAAGACTTGCCGCCTGCGACACGCTCAGCGATCCGGACACGCCATAGCCGAAGGCATTCCAGGGAAACCCGGTCAGGACATGGCCGCGCAGCCAGTCCGTCAGGGTCAAGCCGGCAGCAAGCACCAGGATGCGGCGAAACTGGTCACTCCAGAATATCGCGGCCAGTCCCACCCCAAGGCCCGTGAACAGCGCCAGTCCGACAGGCATTGCCAGCACGGCAAAGGGCATCAGCCAGGCAAAGCGCTCCGCTTCCACCAGAAACGCCGCACCGATCCACCAAAGGCCCGAGAGAAAATAGCCGAAGCCGAACAACCAGCCGAGCGCGAAACCCGTGCGAAACCGCTGAACCCGCTTGCCGGGTGCGGGATCGACCGCTCCGTCCAGCATCCAGACCAGACAGGGAAACGTGACCAGAAGCACGAAAGTGAAGTCATAAGGGGGAAGCGCAAAGGCCGTCAGCGCACCGCAGGCGGCGCACAAGAGACGGCGCTGCCAGCCCCATGCCAGAAGAAAGGTATTTGGCAGGGCCGACAGGCGGTGTGACAACCATTGCATCAAAGAGCTTCCCCATACTTGCGGTCAGGAGATTTGTCGGCTCGCCGCAGTGGGGTCAAGGGTTAATACCAACGGCGCGCGAAGAAGTCGCTTCGAGACGACGGGCCATCGGCACCGTTGGCAAGCATCCTTTTGGCTGGTTTCGGCGTCCGGCCGCTCATCCGTTTCCGCTGGACGCAGCAACCTTGGTCTTGGTGCTTTCGCTGTCCTGGCTGCTCTCGCCGGAAACGGAATCGGTCCGCTTTGGACGGCGGCGAAGGTCCGGCGGGCGCGCGTCGGCGCGGCGGCGGCGGATCTTCAGGCGCTTGATGCGGCGCGGATCCGCATCCATTATCTCGAATTCGAACCCGGGCACTTCATCCGGCACCAGCAGCAGCTCGCCGCGAACCGGTACGCGGCCAACGGAGACATAGAGCAGACCACCGAGCGTATCGACGTCCTCGGAAATCTCGCCGTCGTTCAGCTGCGTGCCGAGCGCTTCGTCGAGTTCCTCCAGCGGCAGACGCGGATCTGCGATCCACACGCCCTCGCCGGCGGCAGCCAACATGGCTTCCTCATCCTCGTCGTGTTCGTCTTCGATATCACCGACAACTTCCTCGACAAGATCTTCCAGCGACACAAGTCCGTCGGTTCCGCCGTATTCGTCGATCACCAGCGCCATCTGGATACGATCGGCCTGCATTTTCGCCATCAGGTCCGTCGCCGGCATCGACGGCGGCACGAACAAGAGATTGCGCAGCAGATCCGTGTCCTTCAGCGAAACCGACAGGTCGACACAGGACAGGTCCAGGTCGGGCATGTTGTGACCGTTCCGCGCAGGCGCATTCGAATTGGACGGTTGAAAGCCGGTTGTATCGTTTTCATTGTCCACAGAAGTTGCAGGACGGTTCGAAGCGCCACGTTCTGCGATATAGGCCATCAAATCCTTGATGTGGACCATGCCGCGCGGATCGTCGAGCGTCTCTTCGTAAACCGGCATGCGCGAATGCCCGCTCGTCTGGAACAGTTCCATGACGCGGCTGAGGCTGGTTTCCAGATCGACCGCGTCAATATCCGCACGCGGGATCATGACGTCGTCGACGCGCAATTCACGCAGTCTCAGAATGTTGCCGAGGAGCATTCGCTCCTCCGGCGAGAAGGCAGCATCACCGCCCTCGCGAGCAAGCTCGTCCTCCAGGTTCTCGCGCAAGCTCGAAGACTGGCGGCCCAAGCGCAGGAAGCGTTTGAGAAGATCGAGAAAGGCCGCAGGTTTCTGCGGCTTCAGCTGTTGCGGGTCTTCCCCGTCCTGGTCCTGTCCGGTGCTGGCAGGCTTCTGCCCGGTTGCCGGACTTTGCGGTTCAATTGAGTTCATCATCCATCAATCAAGAACATCACATCCCATGATGCCACTTAACCGCCGTCGGCCACAAGTGGCCTGTCCGCGTAAGGGTCATCGATGCCAAGAGACGCCAGAATGGACTTCTCAAGGCTTTCCATCAGTTCCGCCTCTTCACTTTCCTGATGATCATAATCGAAAAGGTGAAGCAAACCGTGAACAGTCAGATGGGTAAGGTGATCGGAAAATTCAATTCCAAGGTCTGCAGCTTCCGCCGCGACGGTTTCATAGGCGAAAACGATGTCCCCCAGAAGGGGGCCATAAACGTCGCCTTGCGGATCGCTGCCGGGAAAGGACAGGACGTTCGTTGCCTTGTCCTTGTCGCGCCATTTCGCGTTCAGCTGCCGGATCGACGCGTCGTCGGTAAACAGCAGCGAGACTTCCGTTCCCTCCAGCACTTCCAGATCCGCCCCTGCAAAGGCAGCGGTGATGGCCTTTGCAGTTATCGCTTCCAACTGGCTTTCCGCCGGCCAATCACCTGCTTCTATCGACAGGTCTATCTGAAAACTATCAGGCAATCGGTCTGGCATCGTCGGCAAGGGCTTTTCAGGAATTTGCGGCTTCACGAGGGCGCGCAGAGGCACCGTCGCGGTCCGCACCACGTTGTCGCTCGGCAAAGCGGCGCTCGCGCGCTTCCGATTCTTCCCGAGAGGCGTTGTCGTAAGCGGTCACGATCCGTCCGACCAGCTCGTGACGGACAACGTCCTTCTCGTTGAAGCGGATATGGGCAACTTCCGGAATGTCCGTCAAAAGCCCCAGCGCTTCGCGCAGACCGGACATCTGCCCTGACGGCAGGTCGATCTGGCTCGGATCGCCGGTGACGATCATCTTCGAGCCTTCCCCAAGACGCGTCAGGAACATCTTCATCTGCATGGAGGTCGTGTTCTGCGCCTCGTCGAGCAGCACCACCGCGTTGGAGAGCGTGCGGCCGCGCATGAAGGCGAGCGGTGCCACTTCGATCATGCCGGACTGCAAGCCACGATCGACCTTCTCGGCAGGCATCATCTCGTAAAGCGCATCGTAGATCGGCCGCAGGTACGGATCGACCTTGTCCTTCATTTCACCCGGCAGGAAGCCGAGGCGCTCACCGGCTTCCACGGCAGGACGGGACAGGATCAGTCGGGCCACATCGCCGCGCTCCAGAAGAGCTGCTGCATAGGCAACCGCCAGAAAGGTCTTGCCGGTACCGGCCGGGCCGGTTCCGAAAATCAGGTCGGCCCGATCCATCGACCGGATATAGGCATCCTGGGTCGGTGTGCGGGCGACGATCGTTTTCCGGCGGGTCGCGATCTGGGCGAAGGCCAGCCGGGACTTCGGCTCCAGCGTCGGCAACGGCAGCTGCGCTTCCGCAGCCGCTGCCATGCGCAGCGCGCCATCGACATCACCCGGGTGGATTTCCTGTCCCTGCAGCAGGCGCTGATACATGGCTTCCAGAGCCGTGCGCGCCTGGGCGCAGCCTACCTGGCTGCCTTTCAGTGTCACCTGGTTGCCCCGGGCAATCGCGTCGATGCCGAGACGCTGCTCGATCAGCGCAAGGTTCTGGTCGAATTGCCCGAACAGATCTCCGATCAGCCGGTTATCTTCAAAGGCAAGAACAATATGGGTCATGTCGGAGGCCGAACCGGCCGCAGAGGATTGTACCGAAGACTTGCGGGATGAAGAGTGGCTGTCGCGCGTCAAATGACGTCTCCTTTAGGCCGCCGGAGCCGGGATGCGTCCGGACCTTCCAAGATCATCTTGCCCCGCAATCAGCCGCCCGAACAGGGAATTGGACCCGATGTCGACGATTTCCACCGCTTGTATCGACCCGATGAGGTCTTCAGGTGCATCCAGTTGTACCGGCTGCAACCACGGCGACTTGCCGACCAGCTGTCCGGGATTGCGGCCGGTCTTCTCCAGAAGTACATCGCAGGTCATGCCCAGACGCGAGGCGTTGAACGCCTTCTGCTGCTCGGCAACCAACGCCTGAAGCGCGGCCAGCCGTGCGGACTTCACGTCCTCCGGCACCTGTTCGTCCATGGTCGCGCCGGGCGTACCGGGCCTGGAACTGTATTTGAACGAGAAGGCCGAGCCGTAGCCGACCTGTCGAATCAGATCCATCGTGTCTTCGAAATCCTGGTCGCTCTCGCCCGGGAAACCGACGATGAAATCGCCTGAGAGCGCAATGTCGGGAGATACCTCGCGAATGCGGTCGATCAGGCGGAAATACTCATCGCGCGTGTGCCGGCGGTTCATCGCCTTCAGGATCTTGTCGGACCCGGACTGCACCGGCAGGTGCAGATACGGCATCAGGCTTTTCAGGTCCCGATGCGCCTCGATCAGGTCATCATCCATGTCGCGCGGATGGCTGGTGGTGTAGCGCAGCCGGTCCAGACCGTCGATTTCCGCCAGACGACGCAGCAACCGGCCAAGACCCCAGACGGCACCGTCCGGCGAAGTGCCGTGATACGCGTTGACGTTCTGGCCCAGCAGCGTGATCTCTCGTACCCCGGCCGCGGCCATGCGTTCGGCTTCGCTGACGATCTGTTCGACAGAGCGGGAGACTTCGGCCCCGCGCGTGTAGGGAACGACGCAGAAGGTGCAGAACTTGTCGCAGCCTTCCTGCACGGTCAGGAAGGCGGATGGCGGGCGTTTGAGAACCTGCTTTTCGGCACGTTCCGACAAGTGATTGAACTTGGCGTCGATATCGAACTCGGTCTCGACAACCTTGGAGCCTGCGCGGGCCTTTTCCAGAAGGGACGGCAGCTGATGATAGCTCTGCGGGCCCACCACAAGATCGACAATCGGCGCCCGGCGAGAAATTTCCTCGCCCTCCGCCTGCGCAACGCAGCCGGTGACACCCACCATCATGTCCTTGCCGGATTTAGCCCGCTCTTCCTTGACCTTGCGGATGCGGCCAAGCTCCGAATAGACTTTCTCGGCTGCCTTTTCACGAATATGGCAGGTGTTCAGAATGACAAGATCCGCGTCTTCCAGATCGTCCGTCGCCTCGAATCCTTCCGGTGCCAGCACATCGGTCATGCGCTCGCTGTCGTAGACGTTCATCTGGCAGCCATAGGTACGCACGAACACCTTGCGGGTGTTTCCGCCCTTGCGGGCGTCTGTCATATCGGCGGCGGAAACGACGGTGACGTTCGTTTCCATGTCTTGTTCAGGGCGGCTTGTCATTCGCTCCTCGTGGGGCTCCTCATGGCCTTGATACGCTGGCCTTTTTCAGGCGGCCGGATGTCGTGAATGTCGGTACCTTCATCGGGTAGTTTACCCGGCACAGGCACAGGATCGATCCGTCCTTCATGCCCGGGACCCGCGCCTGAGACCGGCGGCGGACGGCACCTTGCAAATTCAGGCGCCAGCTTTAGCGGTTTTTTCCGCGTTTGAGAAGAACTCGAGTGTCTCGATTTCGCTGAAATCTTCGGTGTCGACCGGCTTTTGCAGCAGCGAGGCTATCGTCATGGCCCGAACCTCCGTTTCCAGACGGCGGGTCAGGGCTTTCCGGTCCGTTGTCCGATCAACCAGAACCGGCTCGCCCCAGCGCACCACCACGTCGAGTGCACCGCGCGAAAAGATGCCCCACAGATGGCCGGCGAGTTCCATATCGCCATACCAGGCGACATGCGGCCGATGGGCCCGGCCCATCGGCAGGCCGTAGAAGCCCTGATAGGCGACCGAAAGCGGCTGCACCCAGACTTTCGAGGTTTCGTCCTCGCCGACCGCACGGGTGGCGGCGCCCAGTAGGGCCGAGCGAAACGGCAGGACGCAATTGCCGTCGTTGGAGGTACCTTCGGCAAACAGGACCATCGCGTCGCCGGCAGCCATGCGAACGGCGATGGCATCGGCAACCTGGGCGGTTTCCGTGCGCCGGGTGCGATTGACGAACACCGTGCGCTGAAGCTTGGCGAACAGGCCGAAAATGGGCCAGCCGGAAACCTCGGACTTGGCGATGAAGGAGAGAGGCATCAGCGAGCCGACCACGGTGATATCGACCCAGGATGCGTGGTTGGAAGCGATCAGCAACGGCCGGTCCACGGCAGGGGCCCCGATCTGCTCGATCTTGATGCCCACAAGCCGGGTGGCGATCCGGTGCCAGAGCTGGGGCAGTTTTCGCTGCATCTTCAGCCCGAGCTTCACCGCCAGCCACTGAAGCGGGATCAGCACCAGCGAGACCAGCGTCAGAAGGAAGATGATAACCCCGGCCTTGAGTTCAGCCATCGCCCTGATTATCCTTCGGGACATCGAGCGGGACGCCATAAAGTTCCAGCCGGTGATCGACCAGACGGTAACCCAGCTTCTTGGCGATGAATTCCTGCAAGGCCTCGATTTCCTCGTTGCGGAACTCGATGACCTGACCGGAGCGCAGATCGATCAGATGGTCGTGGTGCTCGTCCGGAACGGTTTCATAACGCGACCGGCCGTCACGAAAATCGTGCCGTTCGATCATGCCGGCGTCCTCGAACAGCTTCACCGTACGATAGACCGTCGAAATGGAAATGCCGGGATCGATCGCCACGGAGCGGCGGTAGAGTTCCTCGACGTCCGGGTGCTCGTCGGACGCGGCTTCGATGACGGAGGCAATGACGCGACGCTGTTCGGTCATGCGCATACCTTTTTCGATGCACAAGTCCGCTAGCGTTGATTGCCGCTCTTCCGCCATTGCGATGCCGTCCGCTGTCTGTTTCCGATACCGTATCCGTTTCCGCTACAGCGCTTAACCAAGATCGACGCGCATGACAAGCGCGGTGCCGTCTCCTCCACTGTCGCTGTAATAGCCTTTGCGGCTGCCGACTTCCTTGAAGCCGAGCGCCCGATACAGCAGCAGAGCCGGTTCGTTGGCTGCGTCCACTTCCAGAAAAAGATGTTTGCAACGTTCACCGTATAGCCGGAACAGGCCGGCTTCCATCAGCTTCTTGCCGATGCCACGGCCGCGCTGGCGCGGGTGAACCGCAATGGTGATGACTTCGGCTTCATCGGCAACGGTGCGCACGATCAGGAAACCAAGCGGTGCGCGCGTGCCATAGGGGCTCGCCCGGCGTGCCACCAGAAACATCGTTCCCGCGTGCGCTTTCATCCGTGCAAGCTCGTCCGTATTCCATTTGTGCTTGAAACAAAGCGCGTGGATGTCGGCAATCTTCGGTAGATCCTCGTCCAGCGCCTCTTCTATCACCGGCGGCTGGGTCCAGAACCACCAAAAACTCATTGCCGTTCTATCCTTCCCTTCGTTTGCGGCGTCGCATCGGGCGGCCGCAAATAGAGTGGCGAAGGGGATGACCTCGAAGGATCGGCGGAGATCCCCAGTTCCGCGACATCCCGAATACCCGGGAAAGTGCTGCGGGACAATATCGCGCTTTCCGGAAGTCCAAGCTCCCTCGCGATTTTTTCCGATGCCGATCCTGCCAATCTTATGTCCTTGGGCAAGTTCGCCGCAAGATCTGCGATGGTACGGACACCGGCTTCATCGGCAGCGGTGCCGGACGCATGATAAAGCTGGCAGTAGACCTCGTCTGCCTTTCCCGTCAGTGCCACCAGCACGGGACCGCCGTCATCCCCTGGTACGGCGGAACGGGCAATGGCTGCCAGTGTCGTTACGCCGACAACCGGCTTTCCGAGCACGAGACCAAAGCCGCGGGCAACCGCCAGTCCGACGCGAAGGCCGGTAAAGCTGCCGGGTCCGATGGTCACGGCAACGCGGTCGAGCTCGGAAAAGGTGGTGGACGACTCGGCCATGACCTCACCGATCATGTCCATCAGCTTCTCGGCATGGCCGCGGCCGATCTCCTCGCCGCACGCCTCGAAACACGCGGTTTCGACACCGTCGTCGAGAACGGCGGCGGCGCAATTGGCAAGGGCTGTATCGATGGCGAGGACGCGCATTCCGGTTTGGCTCATGGTTTTCGTGTCCCACATGCCACTACCCCGCCCCGGCCCGCGAGTCGAGCGGGGCTTTGGACCTAAGTCCAAAGGGGGGCTTGCCTTCCACAAAGAATGGGAGTCGAAAATATTAAAGGCCCGGACAAGAGGCCGGGCCTTTGAAATTCTTCAGGAATGCTCCGATCAGATCGGGCGGACTTCCTCGACTTCCGGAACGAAGTGACGCAGCAGGTTCTGGATGCCGTGCTGCAGTGTTGCCGTGGATGACGGGCAGCCGGCGCAGGCACCGCGCATGGACAGATAGACCACGCCTTCCTTGAAGCCCTTGAAGGTGATGTCGCCACCATCCTGCGCCACAGCCGGACGCACCCGCGTTTCCAGGAGTTCCTTGATGGTGCTGACAGTGTCCGCGTCACCTGCCTCGAAGAATTCTCCTTCCTCGATATTTTCCGCTTCGCTGGTAGCCATGACCGGCTGTCCGGACATGAACTGCTCCATGATCACGCCCAGGATGGCGGGTTTCATGTGCTGCCAGTCGGTTTCGTCCTTGGTCACGGTCACGAAGTCGTGGCCGAAGAAGACCGCCACCACGCCCGGCACGTCAAACAGTTTCTGTGCAAGAGGCGACACCCCGGCGTCGGTCCTGGAGCGGAAATCGTAGGTTCCCTCCGGCAGGACAACCCGTCCCGGCAGGAATTTCAGTGTCGCCGGATTGGGAGTGGCTTCGGTTTGAATGAACATCTTGTCTCGTCCTTGCGCTTCAGGTCGCGCCCATGTTGCCGGCTTCGTTTTGCGCCTCACCTCCATCGCAAAACGCCGATGAATGTTTCTAACGTATCTCTCGGCAGTTTGGAACCGTTAAAAACTAGATAGGTGCAGATCCTGCCTGGTCAAGCCGTCTTCTTGAATCCGGCAGCCCTGCGATCGCTCGTCAAGCCAGAGCGGCGATGGAATCATCATCCAGGTTACCCGGCACGATCGTCACCGGAATGGGGAAGGTTCCCGCGGATTTTCCGGCGATCGACGACACCAGAGGTCCCGGCCCTTCAGAGCCCGTGCTGGCCGCCAGGATCAGGATCGCGATGTCGGCATCCGCCTCGATCAGCTCCATGATCTCCTCGGCCTTTGTCCCTTCCCGCACCACCGATTCCGGTTCGGTACGGGCAACGGACCGCACGCGCTCGGCGGCTTTCGCAAGCGCCGCCTCGGCTTCTTCCTGGGCTTCCGCCCGCATGATGTCTTCAACCCCCAGCCAATGCTGGAAGTCGCCAGGCGCAATGATGAAGACCAGCGTCACGACGCCGCCGGTCCGGGCCGCCCGTTTTGCGGCATATACGATCGCCCGGTCACATTCGGGCGTCTCGTCGACCACGACCAGAAACTTCCGGCGGTGGCCTTCCTCGTTGCTTTTTCTGATAGCTACCATGGGCCGCATGCTGCCACCGGTCCGCGCACTCCGCAAGCGGCGAAATCGCCGCGCACGGAGCGCTCAACCGGTGTCTTTCCGCATGCCTCCTAGAGGATGAACTTCGACAGGTCGACGTTCTTGGCAAGGTCGCCGATGTTGTCGCGAACGAATTTGCCCGTGATCTCCACCTCTTCACCCGGACGGTCCGGCGCCGTGAAAGAAATCTCGTCGAGAATGCGCTCCATCACCGTCTGCAGGCGGCGGGCACCGATGTTCTCGACAGAGGCATTGAGATCAACCGCAATCGAGGCGATCTCGTCGATGGCATCCTCTGTGAAGTTCAGTGTGACCTTTTCCGTTTCCATCAGCGCCACATACTGCTTGATGAGGCTGGCTTCCGGTTCGGTCAGGATCGCGCGGAAATCGTCCTTGTCGAGCGCACGCAGCTCGACCCGGATCGGCAGGCGGCCCTGCAGCTCCGGCAAAAGGTCCGAAGGCTTGGCGACGTGGAATGCACCGGAAGCGATGAACAGGATGTGGTCGGTCTTGACCGGTCCGTGCTTGGTGGAGACGACCGTGCCTTCGATCAGCGGCAGCAGGTCACGCTGCACGCCTTCACGAGAGACATCGGCTCCCGCACGGCCTTCACGGGCACAGATCTTGTCGATCTCGTCCAGAAAGACGATGCCGGAATTCTCGACAAGTGAAATTGCTTCTTCCACCACCTTGTCGTCGTCGAGCAGTTTGTCGGATTCCTCGTTGATCAGGAGCTGGTAGCTGTCGCGAACGGTGGTGCGTTTGGTCTTGGTCTGGCCGCCGAACGCCTTGCCCAATAGGTCGGAGACATTCATCACCCCGACGCTGGCACCCGGCATGCCCGGCAGATCAAAGCTCGGCATCTGTGCCTGGGCCCGGACCTCGACCTCGATTTCCTTCTCGTCCATCTCGCCATTGCGCAGCTTGGTGCGGAAGCTGTCCCGGGTCGCCGGGCTTGCATTCTTGCCGACCAGCGCATCCAGCACGCGTTCCTCGGCCAGCATGTGCGCCTTGGCCTTCACCGCTTCGCGCTTCTGGTCGCGCACCAGCGTGATGCCGGCTTCCACCAGATCACGGACAATCTGCTCCACGTCGCGGCCGACATAGCCGACCTCTGTGAACTTGGTGGCTTCCACCTTGGTGAAGGGGGCATTTGCGAGCTTTGCCAGACGGCGGGAAATCTCGGTCTTGCCGACGCCGGTCGGGCCGATCATCAGTATGTTCTTCGGCAGAACTTCCTCGCGCATCTGGCCTTGCAGCTGCTGGCGGCGCCAGCGGTTGCGCAATGCAATTGCGACCGCGCGCTTGGCATCTTTCTGGCCGACGATGTAGCGGTCGAGTTCGGAAACGATCTCACGCGGAGAAAAATCGGACATTGTTTAAGACACGCCTTCTTTACTTACGAGTTCCATCAGCAGGCAGTCGCCGGTGCGTCCCAGAAGCGCTTCGATCTCCTGAAAGCCCGCCTTGCGATAGGCCTTCAGGGCCCTGAGATTGGCCGGATCCGGATCAATGATGATCCGCTCGTGACCCTCCTCGCGCAACTGGTGGACAAACGCCTGCAAAGTTCTTGTTCCAAGTCCCCGGGACAGATCTTCCTCGAATGCAATCGAGAGGTCGACACCGACGGCCTCGGCCGGCAGCCGCTCCAGCCAGGGATAATCCGCCGCAAATGCGCTTCCCTGCTGATCGCCGACAAACCAGACCTGGATATAGCCCTTGTCGATACCGTCTTCCTGGAAGATGAAGGGCCGGGTCGTATCCCTGCCTTCGACCATGTCACGGATGTTGCTCAACTCTTCGTCCGGATCGCCCCACCATTGCCGCCAGTGCGGCCGCGCCAACCAATTCGCCAGCATGGGCAAATCGTCGGCGGTGACGGGGCGAAACGAAATCATCGGCCCTTACTCGGCCGTATCCAGCGACTCGACCGTCACGCTGGCGTTCGTGTAAACGCAGATTTCGGCTGCAACCGCCATCGCCTTGCGGGCTATGGTTTCTGCGTCATAGTCGGTATCTGCCAGGGCACGTCCGGCCGCAAGTGCATAGTTGCCGCCAGAACCGATACCCATGACACCCCCTTCGGGCTCCAGAACGTCGCCGGTACCGGTCAGCACCAGCGACACGTTCTTGTCGGCCACCAGCATCATCGCTTCCAGCCGGCGCAGATAGCGGTCGGTCCGCCAGTCCTTGGCAAGTTCCACGCAGGCGCGCATCAGCTGGCCGGGGTACTGTTCCAGCTTCGCTTCAAGGCGCTCGAACAGGGTGAAGGCATCGGCGGTTGCGCCGGCAAAACCGGCAATAACCTCGCCCTTGGCCAGCAGGCGTACCTTGCGGGCGGTGTGCTTGATCACGGTCTGGCCGAGGGAGACCTGGCCGTCACCGGCGATCACCACCTTGCCACCCTTGCGCACCATCATGATCGTCGTACCGTGCCACTGGGCCGGTTCGCGCGTTTCGCTCATTCAATCCTCTTGGCAATCTTCATGGTCATCTTGTCTGCCGCCCTATGTAGGCGGCAAATCCGGTATTTCCAAGCAGTCAATGGGATGCGGCCCTGTTAAGCCCGGCTATGGAGCCGGCCGAAATCGGCTCAAGACACACATTTTCAGGGCGATTTCTGCCGGCAATTCGAAGCCTCAGTGCGACATCTCGATCCGGGTTGCCCGCAAAAGTGCGTCCACCAGCTTGTCGAGCTGGCCGCCTGCCCGTTCATCGGAAAGTTCGCCCTTGTCGTCGAACGCGCCCGCCGCTTTCGGTACGGCCACCATCTGCGGCAGGACCATTGCTCCAAGGCCGACTTCCAAAATGGTGCGCATGCCGATCAGACCGCGCATGCCGCCGAACGCGCCGGTCGAAGCTGCACCGAGTGCAAAGACCTTGGTCTTGTAGGGATCGCCCGGTTCCTTCACGCGGCTGATCCAGTCCAGGGTGTTTTTCAGCAGCGGCGAGATGCCGGCGTTATATTCCGGACAGGACAGAAAAATACCATCCTGCGCCAGGAACAAGCGTTTGAGTTTCCTGGCATTTTCCGGAACGCCATTCGTATCTTCCAGATCGCCGTCGTAGATCGGCAACGGATAGTCCTTCAGCGACAGATGCGTCACCTGAGCATCCAGGATCGCAAGTTTCTTGGCGGCCAGCGCCGTCAGTCTGCCGTTGAAGGAACCGCTTCGGACCGAGCCCGAGCAAACGAGGATCTTCGGATTGCGCATCAGAACCTACCCTACAAATGTCCGGCTCGCGCGTAGCACCGCGGTGAACCGCCTGAGGGCAAGTTTAGGGCGCTTTTCGGGAAATGGGAGTGCTTCCTGCCCGCTGTCCCCTGCCGTCTGAGCCCTCAATGGGCCTTGCGGTAAACCCAGACGCGTGCCGGAGGCAGGTTTTTCCAGACCCAGTCCGAACTGAAGACGGAGACAGAGCGGTTGTCCGGCTTCACCGGAGCGACCAGCCCGTAGGAAAACTGGATGAAGGGCGCGCCCGGTTTCAGAATTTCCAGAGCTTCCGCCAGCAGCGCCTTGCGGACCGTTTCCGGTCGCGTCAGCAGCGGCAGGGACGAGACGATGCCATCAAGCGAATGGCGCTGGTCTTCCGCAGCCGACGACAGTGTATCGCCGGCGCGCGAAAGGGTCGCGCCAAGGGCGTAGGCATCACCCTGGACAATTTTCAACCCGGGGTATCTGCGGGTCAGCAGTTCGCAAAATTCCGGGCAATACTCGATGAGCCTGAGCTGCTGGGAGGAAAATCCACGGTCCAGAATCGCCTTCGTGACGACGCCGGTACCCGGCCCGAGTTCCACAACCCTTGAATGGGGACGCGGTGTCAGAAAGGACGCCATCTTGGCGGCGAGCTCTGGCCCGGAAGGGGCGACGGCACCGGTTCTAAGCGGGTTCTGAGCCCAGGAACGGATGAATTTGACTTCATCGAGCACCTTCGCCCGAACGGCACTTGCCTTCTCAAGCTTTTCCCGAAAAGCTTCCCGGCGCGAGCTATTGCGTTTCAGCATCTTTCCTCACTCACATCCCCCACGCGGGGAATATAGGAGTGATTGCAATAAGATGCCATGGGCAAGCGCACATATTGCACGCATACGTCACCCTTTGCAGACTGCTTATGCACCGAGATTATCGATGAAATCCTTCACCTTGGAGAAAAACCCAGCCGATTCCGGGTGGTTTTCACCGGAGGATTCCTTCTCGAATTCCGCCAGAAGCTCACGTTGGCGCCGGGTCAGATTGGTCGGTGTTTCGACCGTGACCTGAATATACATGTCGCCGTGCTGGCTGGAACGCATGATGGGCATGCCCTTGCCGCGCAACCGGAACTGCTTTCCGGTCTGGGTGCCTTCAGGCACCTTCACGCGGCTGGTCGACCCTTCTACCGTCGGCACGTCGAACTGACCACCCAGGGTCGCGGTCGACATGGAAATCGGCACGCGGCAGTAAAGATCGGCGCCATCGCGCTGGAAAAGCTCGTGCGGCCTTATGGAGAGGAAGATATAGAGATCGCCTGCGGGGCCACCGCGCACGCCTGCTTCACCTTCACCTGCCAGCCGAATACGGGTTCCGTCCTCGATACCGGCCGGAATGTTGACCGACAGCGTGCGCTCCTGGGTCTTGCGTCCGGAGCCGCTACAGCTTTCGCACGGATCGGTAATCACCTGGCCGCGTCCCTGACAGCTTGGACAGGTGCGTTCCAGCGTGAAGAAGCCCTGCGCGGCACGCACGCGGCCTGCCCCGCCACAGGTGCGGCAGGTCGTCGGGCTGGTTCCGGGCTTTGCGCCCGAACCGGAGCAATCGTCGCAGGTAACGCTGGTGGGAACCTCTATCTCCACCGTCTTTCCGGTGAAGGCATCCTCCAGCGTGATATCCAGATTGTAGCGCAGGTCCGCGCCACGTTCGCGTCCGCCCGACCGGCGGCCACCGCCGCCACCCATGCCGAAGAATTCCTCGAAGATATCGGACATGGTGGAGGAAAAGTCGTGAGCGCCGGCACCGCCGCCGCCAAAACCACCGTTTTCGAAGGCCGCATGGCCGAAACGGTCATAGGCCGCACGCTTCTGGCTGTCCTTCAGCGTGTCATAGGCCTCGTTGACTTCCTTGAACTTGGCTTCGGCGGCCTCGTCGCCCGGATTGCGGTCCGGGTGAAATTGCATGGCCATCTTGCGGTAGGCGCTTTTCAGCGCTTTTTCGTCCGCCTCACGCGAAACACCCAGCACCTCATAGAAATCACGTTTCGACATCAAGATCTTCCGGTCTTGTTGTTGCACCGCTGGCGGCCTGGCAAATGCCGGCGCCAATTACGGCGAAGGCGCCGCGCACAAGTGCCCTTTCATCAGGCAGTCGAGCGACCGGCGCCAGGATTGGACCAGCCAGCCGGAACCCGGCTGGCTGGTATTTTCGGTTATGCGGATTTTTTGTCGTCGTCTTCTTTGACTTCTTCAAAATCCGCATCAACGACATCGTCTTCGGCCTTGGCTTTCGGATCGGCTTCCTCGCCGTCTTCTGCCTGGGCGTCAGCCTGAGCTGCCTGATACATGGCTTCGCCAAGTTTCATGGAAGCTTCTGCCAGAGCCTGGGTCTTGGCCTTGATGTCTTCCAGGTCTTCACCTTCAAGAGCAGACTTCAGGGAGGCGAGCGCGGTCTCGATCGCGGACTTGTCGTCCTCGGAAACCTTGTCGCCGTAGTCCTTCAGGGACTTGTCGGTGGAATGGACCAGGGATTCACCCTGGTTCTTGGCTTCCACCAGTTCCTTCCGCTTCTTGTCCTCATCGGCGTGGGATTCAGCGTCCTTGATCATCTGGTCGATGTCGCTGTCGCTGAGGCCGCCGGAGGCCTGGATGCGGATCTGCTGTTCCTTGCCGGTGCCCTTGTCCTTCGCGGACACGTTGACGATACCGTTGGCGTCGATGTCGAAGGTGACTTCGATCTGCGGAACGCCGCGCGGTGCCGGCGGCAGGCCGACCAGGTCGAACTGACCGAGGATCTTGTTGTCCGCAGCCATTTCGCGCTCACCCTGGAAGACGCGGATGGTCACGGCCGTCTGATTGTCTTCAGCGGTCGAGAACACCTGGCTCTTCTTGGTCGGGATCGTCGTGTTGCGGTCGATCAGACGGGTGAAGACACCGCCAAGCGTTTCGATGCCGAGCGACAGCGGGGTCACGTCGAGCAGCAGCACGTCCTTGACGTCGCCCTGCAGAACGCCGGCCTGGATCGCAGCGCCCATGGCCACGACTTCGTCCGGGTTCACACCCTTGTGCGGGTCCTTGCCGAAGAAGGTCTTCACGGTTTCCTGGATCTTCGGCATGCGGGTCATGCCGCCGACCAGAACCACTTCGTCGATTTCACCGGGAGCAAGACCTGCGTCCTTCAGAGCGGCTTTCATCGGCTCGATGGTGCGCTTGACCAGATCCTCAACCAGCGACTCGAACTTGGCGCGGGTGAGTTTCAGCGTCAGGTGCTTCGGACCGGAAGCGTCCGCCGTGATGAACGGCAGGTTGATTTCGGTCTGGGAAGAGGACGACAGTTCGATCTTCGCCTTTTCCGCAGCTTCCTTCAGGCGCTGCAGGGCCAGCTTGTCGTTCTTCAGGTCGATGCCCTGGTCCTTCTTGAACTCGGACGCGAGGTAATCGACGAGAACCATGTCGAAGTCTTCACCGCCGAGGAAAGTATCGCCGTTGGTGGACTTCACTTCGAAGACACCGTCGCCGATTTCCAGGACGGAAACGTCGAACGTACCGCCACCAAGGTCGTAGACCGCAATGGTTTTACCGTCGTTCTTGTCGAGACCGTAGGCAAGCGCTGCTGCCGTCGGCTCGTTGATGATGCGCAGGACTTCAAGACCCGCGATCTTGCCGGCATCCTTGGTTGCCTGGCGCTGCGCGTCGTTGAAGTATGCCGGAACGGTGATCACCGCCTGGGTCACTTTTTCGCCGAGATAGCTCTCTGCGGTTTCCTTCATCTTCTGAAGGATGAAAGCGGACACCTGGGACGGGGAGTATTTGTCGCCGTTGGCTTCCACCCATGCGTCGCCATTGTCGGCCTTGACGATTTCGAACGGGACAAGCTTCTTGTCCTTGTCGACGGTCGGATCGCTGTACCGGCGACCGATCAGGCGCTTGACTGCAAAAAGGGTGTTGGTCGGGTTCGTGACCGCCTGGCGTTTTGCCGGCTGGCCGACGAGACGCTCGCCATCGTCGGAGAAGGCCACCATCGACGGGGTGGTGCGGGCGCCTTCTGCGTTTTCAATTACCTTGGAATCCTTGCCGTCCATGACGGCGACGCACGAGTTCGTCGTGCCGAGGTCGATACCAATGACCTTTGCCATATCTGCCTCTCTTTCTAGCAAACCGGATAGACCCAAAAAGGCGTCATTCCGGCTCCTCTCAGTTGGGTTCCGGGTTCCCCCGGACATCGCGCCAGAACGCTAGGCTCATGATTTGGCGCGAAGCTTGACCGCTATATAGGTGGATGAAACTTTGCCTGCAAGACATCTGTCCACTGACATTTCACAGACCTTCCGTTCTTCGCCGATATTTCTTCCCAGATCGTTACCAGCATTGTCAGCTTTGCGAATTCCACATGCAATCGGCACATGGAGGCGAGGTTTTGCTCAAACCTTGCGGACAATACGGTTAACATCGGCCCGTCACCGCAATGGCAACGCGGAAAGGAGACCCGAATTGCAAGACCCCAGCCTCTGGAATCGGCTTCAAGCCTGCCACCCAGACGATGTGGAAGCGGATTTCCCGTTCTCCTCGCGCCTTGCCCGTGACAATGGCTGGAGCAAAAGCTTCGCGGGACGGGTCGTTGTCGAATATCTACGGTTTGCCTATCTCAGCCGGCTTGGTGAAGGCATCGTGACGCCGAGCGATGAAGTGGACCAGGCCTGGCATCTGCACCTGACCTACACCAGACATTACTGGGGCCCATTCAAGGAAGCGCTCGAAGGTCCGCTGCACCACATGCCGACAAAAGGCGGCCCGGAACAGGAAGTCCGGTTCCGGCAGGCCTATGCAAGAACACTCCGGCTCTACCGGTCGGAATTCGGCGCCCCGCCTGTGGACATCTGGCCACCGGAGGAAATCCGGTTCGGCAAGGCGCCGGGCTTTGTCCGCGTGAATGCGCAGGATGTGTGGATCATCCGCAAGCCGGACTGGCCGAACCAGCTTACAAGACTTGCCGGGAAGGCTGCGAATGCGCCCACCGCCGTCCACTGCGCCCTGCTGGCCGCCATGTCACTTCTTCTGGGCACCAGGCTGGCCTTTGCCCATGGCGAGGCGCAAGGCGATACTCTCGTCGAGCGACTGCGCAACATGGTCTGGCACTGGGCCACCATGCACACGGCCGAATTCCTGATTTCCCTGTTCATCATCGCCGTGGTGCTGATCATCCTCTTCAAGAAATCGACCGGTGGAAATTCTTCCGGGTGCAGCTCAGGCTGCGGCACCAGCAGCAGCGGTGACGGAGGCGGCGGTGGCAGCTCCGGCTGCAGCGGTTGCGGCGGGGGCGACTGACGACCGGCGACAATTGACCATGCAGGAAATTCCCATAAACGGCCTGAGCGGGCTTTATTATCTGCCGGGTTATTTCGACCGCGAGGGCCAGGAACAGCTCCTGGCACATATCCGCGCGATCGTCGCCGAAGCGCCCTTGTTTCAGCCGGTGATGCCGAAAACCGGAAAGCCCTTTTCGGTGCGCATGAGCAACTGCGGGCCGCTCGGCTGGGTGTCGGATATCCGAGGCTATCGCTACCAGCCGGCGCACCCCGAAACCGGCCGGCCATGGCCGGCCATGCCTGATGCCTTGACGCACCTGTGGAAGGACGTTACCGGCACGGCGCCACCACCCGAAGCCTGCCTGATCAATTTCTATGATCACAGTGCCCGCATGGGCCTGCACCAGGACAGGGATGAACAGATGTTCGAAGCCCCGGTCGTCTCGGTTTCCCTGGGAGACACTGCGACCTTCCGTGTTGGCGGCGTGAACAGGAAGGATCCGACCAAATCCTTCCGCCTTCAATCCGGTGACGTCGTCGTACTCGGCGGCGAGGCTCGACTTGCCTTTCACGGTATCGATCGCGTGTTAAAGGGAACTTCGACGCTTCTGAAAAACGGCGGCCGTATCAACCTGACCCTTCGGCGCGTCACGGCGGAATAGAAATGCGGGATCAACCAGTCAGCCAACTCGAGACGGTTTTTATCGTTCTGCCAGGAAGTCCGGATTGCACCGCTGATTGTCTTGAAGGCACAAATTCATGAACGTGAACATTGCGCATTTGAAGACGCTCAAGCCGGTACCAATCGAGGAATTGGAAAAGATGCATACCGCCAGGCTTCTCAGCCGCTTGAAGCGCTTGAGAAGCTTGCACGCCACATTTGAAGCCAGCGACTGGCTGCTTGAGGAGCGCAATGCGGTCGAGCAAGCCGGACTGATTGCCTTCAAGAATACTGAACTTTGGTCAACCGCCTTTGAAGAAGTGAAGCGACTACTTGCACAACGGGAACACTTGCCTCGTGGCGGCAAGGCACGCAGGCAGAGCGCTGCCCACAAAAAGCAGAACAGATAGGTTTCCAACCTACGGGTTTGCTTGAAAATGGGCTTCTTCTGCGGCCTTTCGGCATGCGCCATCAGGCTTCACGATAAGTCGCCTCGAAGCTCACCGGAAAATTCACCGAGCGGGCAATGAAGCAGACCTTGTGGATCTCGTGGTGGATCGCGTCGGCCGTTGCCAGATCCGTACCCTTGGGCACGGTGATGACCGGCTTCAGCTCAGCGCGCAGAAAACGGCCAGCACCCGAGGGCTCTGTTTCCCCCATCGCTTCCGGCGCGTCCTCGTATCCCATGACGGCAATGCCCGCATCGCTTGCCAGATGCAGGTACCAGAGCATGTGGCAGCTCGCCAGGGAGGACAGGAGCAAGTCCTCCGGATTATGGAGCGTGGGATTTCCGCCCAGTAGCGGGTCGTTCGAACAGGAGACCGGAGGCTTTCCAGCCGTTCGTATCTCCCAGGTTCGGTCATAGGACCTGTAACTCTTCGTCCCCTCGCCCCGGTTTCCCGTCCAGTGGATGAGGGATGTGTAGCCGTGCTCTTTGCTCATGCTTCCTCCGAAATGTATACATTTATACATTTTTGATTTACAGGCTGCTGTCAAGGCTCTATTGAAATTTCGGGAGGCGCCATGTCCGCAGAAAAAATCGCAGCCACGCTCGAAACCGATATCGTCTCCGGGATCTTCCGGCCGGGTGAGGAACTGAAACAGGGAGAGCTTGCTGCTCGCTTTTCGGTCAGTCGCATTCCCGTGCGCGACGCCCTGCAGCTGATGGCCGCCCGGGGCCTGATCGACCTTGAGCGCAATCGACGGGCTCGAGTGATCAGTCTTACCCACGCGGAGATTGATGAGGTCTACCATCTGCGCGTGCTTCTGGAGACCGATTGCCTGCGGCAATCAATCCGGCGGCTGGAAGCAGACGATCTTGCGAAGATTGGAGCAGCCCTTGCCCACTCCAGCATCGACGCGGCAACCGACCGGTGGGCCGACGGCGACTGGGCCTTTCACAAGAGCCTTTACATGCCTGCAAGACGCCCAAGAGAGCTGGCAATGATCGAGGATCTTCGACGGACCTGCCGCATTCATATTGCCGGCTACGGCGTTCTGCCGACACTCACCGACAGGTGGCTGAAGGACCATGAAGACCTGGTGGCAGCGATGAAGTCACGCGCGGGGGACCAGGCGGCAGACATTCTGGCCCGCCATATCGCGGACGCGCGACAGACATTGCTGCAAGCAATGCCCGGCTGAACCTTCAAAGTGCCAGCCGAGCCTCAGAAAAGCATGTAGGTCGCCACGACCGCGCAGGCGGCAATGACCCACAAGGCAACCCGCCCCGAGCGGGTGTGACGTGCCTCTGCACGACCAATTGCTTCGGCTGTCTCGTCGTCGAACCTGAGGCCGCCCTGTGTCATCCTTTCCAGCTCTTCCGACATCCGACCGATCCTGTCGGCAAAGAGCGGCATGTCGTTGGCAATGCGCGCCAGTGCCGACAGCGCATCACCGGCATCACGCAGTTTGCCGACCGGGCCAAGGTTGTCCTTGATCCAGGTGCCGACAACGGGTTCAGCCGTCCGCCACATGTCCAGATTGGGATTGAGCGAACGCGCCACGCCTTCGACCACGACCATGGTCTTCTGCAACATGATCAGCTGGGTCTGGGTGCTCATCTCGAAGAGTTCCGTCACTTCAAACAGCTGGGTCAGCAGGCGGGCCATGGAGATTTCGCTGGCATCGTGACCGTGGATCGGCTCGCCGATGGCACGGATCGCCTGGGCGAACATGTCGACATCCTGATGCGCGGGCACATAGCCGGCCTCGAAATGCACCTCCGCCACCCGTCGGTAGTTGCGGGTGATGAAGCCGAACAGGATTTCTGCCAGAAACCGGCGCTCGCGCTTGTTGAGACGGCCGATGATGCCGAAGTCGACGGCAACCAGGGTGCCGTCGGGCTCAACGAAGAGATTGCCCTGGTGCATGTCTGCATGAAAGAAGCCGTCGCGCAGTGTGTGGCGCAGGAAGCTCTGGATGACGGCAGCCCCCAGCGCTTCCAGGTCATGGCCATCTTCCTTGAGACCCTCGACGTCCGACATCTTGCGGCCGTCGATCCATTCCATGGTCAACACGCCCTTGGCGGTGCGCAGCCACTCGACAGCCGGAACGCGGAACCCCGGATCGTCAGCGGTGTTCTCGGCCATTTCCGACAGGGCCGCGGCCTCCAGACGGAAGTCCATTTCCATCGCGACCGACTGGGCCAGCGTGTCCACGACCGCAACCGGCCGAAGGCGCCGCGAGGGCGGATGGAACCGTTCGGCCAGGCGGGCGACGAGGTAGTAGCTTTCGAGATCGCGCTGGAAGCGGCGGGAAACGCCCGGCCGCAGCACCTTGACCGCAACCTTTCGCTCCGTGCCGTCCTGATCGAGGATCACGGCCGGATGAACCTGGGCAATCGAGGCAGCGGCAACGGCTTCGCCGAAGGACACGAAGACCTCATCGAGCGGCTTGCCAAGCTGCTCGGCTACCGCGGCGCAGGCCGCATCATGATCGAACGCCGGCAACCGGTCCTGAAGGGCTGACAGTTCGCGTGCGGCTTCCTTGCCGACCACATCGGCCCGGGTCGCCAGGAACTGGCCAAGCTTCACATAGGACGGCCCAAGCTTGTTCAGCGCGTCGGACAGGCGAAGGTCTGCCCGCTTGTTGCGAACCGACCGACGCTCCAGAAGCCGCGCCATGGCAATGGCAAACCGAGGCCCGGCCGGCAGGTCCGGAAGCGAAACGAGGCCGAAAACGCCCTCGCGCGCCATCACGAAACCCGCCCGCGCCAGGCGGAGAAAAGGCATCACGGGAAGGGCCATGTATCAGAGTTTCCAGCCGTAATGCAGGGCGGCGATACCGCCGGAGTAGTTGCGGTAGCCGACACGCTCGAACCCGGCTTCGCGGATCATGTCCGCAAAACGTTCCTGGTTCGGGAAATTGCGGATCGATTCCACCAGATACTTGTAAGGGTCACCGTCCCCTGTCACCCAGCGGCCCATG
Organism: Roseibium algicola; assembly: GCF_001999245.1. Taxonomy (NCBI): domain Bacteria; kingdom Pseudomonadati; phylum Pseudomonadota; class Alphaproteobacteria; order Hyphomicrobiales; family Stappiaceae; genus Roseibium; species Roseibium algicola. Next base: position 2,067,238 of record NZ_CP019630.1, read on the forward strand.
GCCGGGATCGCGTTGAAGGAAAAGGTGTCATAGACCTTGTCAAGCATCGGCACGTCGACTTCGGAGAACTCCAGACACATGAAGCGGCCACCCCGCTTCAGAACCCTGCGCGCTTCCCGCAGCGCCTTGGGAATGTCCGGCACGTTGCGGATGCCGAAGGCGATCGTATAGGCATCGAAACTCTTGTCGGGAAACGGCAGCTCCTCGGCATTGCCCTGGCTGAAGGTGATGAGATCCGACAGACCGGCCTTTTCGGCCCGGTCGCGGCCGACGCCGAGCATGCTTTCGTTGATGTCGCACACCACGGCACGGGCCGTGTCGTTGGACCGGCGAACCACGCGGGTGGCGATGTCGCCGGTTCCGCCGGCCACATCCAGCAGCCGCCAGTTGGAGGCAGCTGTCTTGGGCGGTGCCAGGAACGAGACCATGGCATCCTTCCAGACCCGGTGAAGGCCGCCGGACATGAGGTCGTTCATGAGGTCGTAGCGCTCGGCAACCTTGTGAAACACATCGTCCACCAGTGCCTGCTTTTGCCCTTCGGCAACCTTGGTAAAGCCGAAACTGGTCGGCATTTCTTCCGGTGCGCGGTTCGACCTGACCGAATGCCCCTGTGCCTGTTGCGTCATGAAAGCGCCTCCAAGATCACCCCGCGCCGCGACAAGACTGCCGGGCGGCGGCGGGTTCGATCACTTCTTACCCGTTGGACAAGCCACCTGTTGAAAGAGCTGGCGGATTGCCGTTTCGAAACTATCTTCAAAGTGCGCCGGACCATAGTACAAGCCATTGGCGAGCGCTATCTGTGCCGGCCACCAAAAACCATATGCCGCAGGCCTATAGCCTGCCATGACAGCGGATACCAGACCTCTCATGCCCGAACTCCCGGAAGTCGAAACCGTCAAGCGCGGCCTAGCCCCCACTTTCGAAGGGGCTCTGATTGCCAAGGTCGACCAGAACCGGCCGGACCTGCGCTTTCCTTTTCCTGACGGTTTCGCCGATCGATTGACCGGACGAAGGCTGACCGTGCTTTCGCGCCGGTCGAAATACCTGTTGGGCGATGTCGACAGCGGCGATGTGCTGGTCATGCACCTTGGCATGTCTGGATCGTTCCGGATCGAAAACGATCTTTCCGCGGATACGCCGGGCGCCTTTGTCCATGCGCGCAGCAAGGACCCGAAACACGACCACGTCGTCTTCCATCTGGAGACCGTTGACGGCGGGCGAGCCCGGATCGTCTACAACGACCCGCGCCGGTTCGGCTTCATGGATCTCATTGCCCGTCCCGTGCTCGCAGACCATCCCTTTTTCCGTGAGCTCGGCCTGGAGCCTCTCGGCAACGATCTGGGCGGCGAAACACTGGCGCGGCTTTTCAATGGCCGGAAGACGCCGCTGAAGGCGGCCCTGCTCAACCAGAAACTGATTGCGGGCCTTGGCAACATATATGTGTGCGAAGCGCTCTGGCGCACCGGGCTCAGCCCGGAACGGGCTGCCGGCACGCTGGTGACGAAAACAGGCAAGCCGACAAAAAAGGCGGAAGAACTGGCCGCCAATATCCGCGCCACCCTGGAAGACGCCATCCGGGCGGGCGGGTCCTCGCTGCGCGATCACACCCAGGCAGACGGCACACTTGGCTACTTTCAGCACTCGTTTGCCGTCTACGACCGCGAAGGCCAAGCCTGCCGGACACCAGGCTGCAAGGGCACCGTCGCCCGGCTGGTCCAGTCCAACCGGTCAACCTTCCACTGCCCGGCCTGCCAGAGCTGACTTGTCCTATCGGTCAAGCTTGCCAGACCCGCCCGACCTCGGGTAGGCATTGCCGGTGAAGTACACGTCCAGGAAACCGCAGGCACCAGGAGCCGGGCTCGAGAAAGACCTGGTCATCCGGCCCGGCGCGGTTTCCAGCACTGGGAGCGGGCAACATGGGATATGAGAACATCCGCGTCGAAAAACGCGGAAAAGTCGGTCTGATCACTCTGGATCGGCCGAAAGCCTTGAATGCACTCAATTCGGCCCTGGTTGCCGAACTCGGCACGGCGCTTGACGGGTTCGATGCGGACGAGCGGATCGGCTGTATCGTCATCACCGGCTCGGAAAAGGCCTTTGCCGCCGGTGCCGACATCAAGGAAATGCAGCCGCACAATTTTTCGTCCGCCTATCAGACGGACCTGATCACGCCCTTCGACCGGGTTTCGCGCAACCGCAAGCCGATCATCGCCGCCGTGGCGGGCTATGCGCTTGGCGGCGGCTGCGAGCTGGCCATGCTGTGCGACTTCATCATTGCCGCGGACACGGCCAAGTTCGGCCAGCCGGAAATCACGCTCGGCGTTATTCCAGGTGCCGGCGGCACCCAGCGTCTGACGCGGTTCGTCGGCAAGTCCAAAGCCATGGAAATGGTCCTGACCGGCCGCATGATGGACGCTGAAGAAGCCGAGCGCAGCGGTCTCGTCAGCCGTATCGTTCCGGCGGATGACTTGCTTGAAGAAGCGCTGAAAGCGGCTGAAAAGATCGCCGATTTCTCTCTGCCTGTCGTCATGATGGCCAAGGAAAGTGTCGACCGGGCCTATGAAACCACCCTGTCGGAAGGCGTCCGCTTCGAACGGCGCGTGTTCCAGGCCCTGTTCGCCCTGGAAGACCAGAACGAAGGCATGAGCGCCTTCACCGAGAAACGTACGCCGCAGTTCCGGAACAAATAAACTACGGCGTTCAACGATAAAGCCGTTGACGGCGTCCGAAAGCGCGATTATAAGCAGCGCCCAATCGGTGGCGGTTTTCCGCCGCCGTTGTTTTTTGATCGGGTCTTGCAGCTTTGGCTCCCTTGTCCCGATCGCCACCGGACACTAGTCCCAATTACCGATCAGGATAGAGCCCATGGCCAACACACCATCGGCCAAGAAGGCGGCCCGCAAGATTGCCCGCCGGACGGCCACGAACAAAGACCGTCGCAGCCGCGTGCGCACGTTCCTGCGCAAGGTTGAGGAAGCAATTGCTTCCGGCGATCAGGCCGCTGCAAACGAAGCCTTCAAGGTTGCGCAGCCGGAAATCATGCGCGCTGCCGGCAAAGGCACGATGCATGCCAACACGGCCTCCCGGAAGGTTTCCCGCCTCAATGCCCGTATCAAGGCACTCAGCGCGTAACCGACCCGTCATACGACCGTTAAAAAGACCCGGCCACAGTGCCGGGTTTTTTTTAGCCACGCAATTTTGTGGATGACGAAATTTGACAACTCATACGCGCAATATTGCAATTTCTACCGAGTATAATAGTGTCAGGAAAAACGTTTATTTTTCAGATATTTACGCACATGTACCATTGAGAGAAGGCGATCAATCCGGATTCGATACGAGTCAAGCTATCAGTTCCGAAATTTTTTTTGAAATTGTTGTTTTTGAAATGTGACAGGGCGCTTCAGAGCGAAAAGTCATTGCGGTAAAACACATTTGCTCGCTCGCCAGCAGGGGCCAAAAACACAGTGACGCGGGGGGAGAAACCGGCACTTTCCGCCATTCGCAAAAACCCGCTGTTGCCCCTTCGGTCGCGGTCTGTATATTAACAATACGGCTGGCGGGTAAGACCAGCGACCAACTTAAAAACGGTGCTTGGAAAACAATGAAAAAGTTAAACCGAACCATCGCTGAGCACATCAAATCCAGTTCACGGAATGAATACGTTAGCGTATTCGAACACTCAGGCATTTAGCCTGAAGTAACCTACTTCTTTCTCAAGAAAATCTTGAAGAATACTTTTGATCAATAGCGTCACGCTATTGAAGGGGGCGGCTTTGCAATTTCAGGGTGGATATGCAGGAAACGTGACTGCGCAGGAGGCCTTTGACGGCCTTGCCGGGCAGCAGGAAGCAACTCTTATCGACGTGCGCACACAGGCCGAATGGTCCTTTGTCGGGGTGCCGGACCTTCGTCCGCTCGGCAAGGAGCCGATCCTGGCCGAATGGCAGAGCTTTCCGTCGACCGGACCCAATCCGGCATTCGCGGAATCGGTTTCTGATGTTCTGGTCAAAAAAGGACTTGACCGGAACGCGCCAATCTATTTCTTGTGCCGCTCCGGAGCACGGAGCCAGGCAGCTGCGATCGCCCTGACGCAGGCCGGCTTTACGCAGTGCTTCAATATCTCCGATGGTTTCGAGGGCCCACTCGGCCCGGATGGCCACCGTGGGACCCAGTCCGGCTGGAAGGCCGCCGGATTGCCCTGGATTCAAAGTTAGTTACCCTGCCCATCGACAGGGTCAGGTGAAGGGAGATTTTCCTTCGCCATATAAATAACCGTCCCAAAAGGGACATTATAATGCTGCAAAAGCAGCAAGGCGTCGAAGAACGGCTGTGGCGGACTGTTCTTCACATTTACAGGAGGCAGATAACATGCAGGTTCAGGAGGCAGGCGGCTCCGAACAGTGGAAACGGGTGAAGAAACAGCTTCGCGCAGAATTGGGCGATGATGTTTTTACCAGCTGGTTTGCACGTGTAGACCTCGAGGAGCACCAGGACGGCACCGTTCGTCTGTCTGTTCCGACCCGGTTTTTGAAACAGTGGATTCAGAACAACTACAACGACCAGCTGATGGGTCTCTGGCAGCGTGAATGTGACAACGTTCACCGCATCGAACTGACGGTACGCGGCGCAATCCGCCCACGTCAGACCCCGATTGCCAAGCCGAGCCTCGCAGCACCCCAGGGCAGCAAGCCGGCGACTGCAGAAACCCGTTCCGACGCACTTTCCGACGCGGCACAGGTAACCCGGGCCCAGGCGGCAACCGCGGCTCTCGGCCGAGGCGAGACCAGCTCGGACAACGCTCGTGACGTCCTGCAAGGTGCGGCGCTCGATCCGAAATACACATTCGAGACCTTTGTCGAAGGCGAGTCCAACAATCTGGCCCTGGCTGCGGCCCGGCAGGTTGCCGCCGGCGGCGCGGTCACATTCAATCCGCTTTACCTGCATGCCTCCGTCGGTCTGGGCAAGACCCACCTGATGCAGGCCGTGGCCGCAAAGGCCCGGGCGTCCGGCCGAAAGGTGCTCTACCTGACGGCCGAGCACTTCATGTACAAATTCGTTGCCGCCCTGAAGTCCCAGTCCGCACTGGCCTTCAAGGAGAACCTGCGCACGATCGATCTTCTGCTGATCGACGACATGCAGTTCCTGCACGGCAAGCAGGTGCAGCAGGAGTTCTGCCACACCCTCAACGCCCTCATCGACGGGGCCCGCCAGGTGATCGTGGCCGCAGACCGCGCGCCTTCCGAACTTGATACTCTCGACGACCGTGTCCGCTCACGCCTGTCCGGCGGTCTGGTGGTCGGTATTCAGGAACCGGATTTCGCACTGCGCCGGAACATCCTGGCCACGCGCGTCGATACGGCCCGCAAGACCTACCCGCAATTCGACGTTCCGGAAGGTGTGCTGGATTATGTCGCGCGTCATGTTGCCTCCTCGGGCCGCGACCTTGAAGGCGCGCTCAACCGGCTGATCGCGCACAACCAGCTGACCAACCAGCCGATCACGCAGGAAATGGCCGAGATGACCCTGCGCGACCTGGTTCGCTCCAGCGAGCCGCGCCGGGTGAAGATCGAGGACATCCAGCGGGTGGTCTCCAAGCATTATAATGTCACCAAGGCGGATCTGCTGTCGGCCCGGCGTACCCGGACCATCGTTCGCCCGCGCCAGATCGCCATGTATCTTGCCAAGGTGATGACCCCGCGCTCACTGCCGGAAATCGGTCGCCGGTTCGGCAACCGGGATCACACAACGGTTCTGCACGCTGTCCGCAAGATCGAGGAAATGGCGCGTGCCGACTATGCCCTGGCGCAGGAGCTGGAACTGCTCAAGCGCATGCTTGACGCCTGAGGCGGCAAGCTTCGGAAACGGGTCTTTTGCGGATGCCTGCCTGAATTCAAACGGGCATCCGCCAGCCTGATCCCGGATCGCGCTAAACCAAGGTTAAAATACACGATATTCTACCAAAATTGGGGGCGTTCGGGCAGAACGCCCCCTTGCTTTTGGAGCCGGTTAAGGGCAGTGTCGTCCACCCCGCTCCACACCGGAGCCAAGAATATTCAATCAGCCCGGCAGTTCAGCCAGGCGCTTCATGAGTACGGAACGAGAGTATGAAAGCGACCCTCGAGCGGACCGACCTCCTCAAGTCCTTGACCCATGTTCACCGCGTGGTCGAACGCCGGAATACCATTCCGATCCTGTCGAACGTTCTTCTGCGCGCCGATGGCGGCGCGATCAACCTGAAGGCAACGGACCTCGATCTGGAAATCGTCGAAAGCGTTCCGGCCATGATTGAATTGCCGGGCGCGACCACCGTTCCGGCACACATGTTCTACGACATCGTCCGCAAGCTGCCAGAAGGCTCGCAGGTGGTTCTGGAAACCACCAGCGACAACGCCACGCTGGAAATCCGCGCCGGCCGCTCGAAGTTCACCCTGCAGATGCTGCCGGAAACCGACTTCCCCGACCTGACCGCCGGCGACTTCAGCCACGGCTTTGCGCTGACAGGCGCCGATATCCGCAAGCTGATCGACGCGACCCAGTTCGCGATTTCGACCGAAGAGACCCGTTACTATCTGAACGGTATCTACCTGCACACGGTAGACGCGGGCTCCGGTCTCCAGTTCCGCGCCGTTGCCACAGATGGCCACCGTCTGGCCCAGGCAGAGGTACCGGCACCTTCCGGTTCGGCCGGCATGCCGGGTATCATCGTGCCGCGCAAGACCGTTGGCGAGATCCAGAAACTGCTCGAGAACCCGGAAGCCAATGTCCAGATCGAGCTTTCCGATACCAAGATCCGCCTCACGACCGGCTCCGTCATCCTGACGTCCAAGCTGATCGACGGCACCTTCCCGGACTACGGCCGGGTGATCCCGCAGAACAACGACAAGGAAATGCGCGTCGACCGGGACGAATTCAAGGAAGCTGTCGACCGCGTGTCGACGATCTCCTCCGAACGCGGCCGTGCCGTCAAGCTGTCGCTGACCGAAGGTCGCCTGGTGCTGACTGTAAACAACCCGGATTCGGGCAGCGCGACGGAAGAACTTGCCGTCGAATATGATGCCGATCCGTTGGAAATCGGCTTCAACTCCCGCTACCTGCTCGACATTGCCAACCAGCTGTCGAGCGATACGGCCCTGTTCCGTCTGGCGGACAGCGGCTCGCCGACCCTCATTCAGGACAACACGGTCGACGACTGCCTGTTCGTTCTCATGCCGATGCGGGTCTGATCTAGCCGGCACGCCCAAACAGTAGCGGAAGTGGGGTCATGACAGATTACCGGACGGCGCGGCTGACCCGTCTGTCGCTGACCGGCTTCCGCAACTACAGCACGCTGACATTGCCGATGGCGGCCAGGATGGTCGCCTTCGTCGGCCCCAATGGCGCCGGCAAGACCAATATTCTGGAAGCCATATCCTTTCTGACTGCCGGCCGCGGCCTGCGCCGGGCGGCCCTTGCCGACATTGCGCGCAAGGACGGCGATGGCAGCTGGAGCGTTGCCGCAACAGTTCTCTTGGATGGGTTCGAAACCAAAATCGGCACAGGTTTGGTGGCCGGCACCTCCGGGCGCAAGGTGCGTATCGACGGCGAGGAAGTTCGCGGCTCGGACAGTCTTCTGGACTACATGCGGGTGCTCTGGCTCGTGCCGTCGATGGACGGGCTGTTCACCGGCCCCGGCTCCGACCGTCGCCGTTTTCTTGACCGGCTGACGCTGGCGATCGACCCGACCCACGGCCGCCGGGTCAGCGACTTCGAAAACGCCCTTCGTCAACGCAACCGCCTTCTCGATCAGGGCGGCTCCGATGCCTTTCTCAGCGCGCTGGAACAGCAGGTCGCCGAGCTCGGCACCGCCGTCTCCATCGCCAGGGCAGAGACCGTCGACCTGCTCAGCCGGATGATTGCCGGCCAGGCAGCCCAGGACCTGCCGTTTCCCCATGCTTCGGTTTCCCTTGAAGGTGCCTTCGAGGCGGAAACCGCCGGTTTGAGCGCCTCCGACCGGGAGGATCGCTACCGCCAGATGCTGCAGGACGGCCGACACCGCGACCGGGCCGCCGGGCGCACGCTCAACGGACCGCATCTGAGTGATCTCACCGTTCATCACGCGGCCAAGGCGATGCCGGCTTCGCAATCCTCGACCGGGGAACAGAAAGCGCTGCTGATAGGCCTTATCCTTGCGCATGCCGAACTGACGGCAAAGGTGTCGGGGATGACGCCTGTCCTGCTGCTTGATGAGGTTGCCGCGCATCTCGATCCCGACCGTCGTTCAGCCCTGTTTTCGAAGCTGGATTCCCTTGGCGGACAGGTCTTCATGACCGGCACGGACGAGGCCCTTTTCGAGGCTTTGCCGGTAGAAGCCGAAGTGTTTGAGATCCGGGAGCACCAGGGCCGCCTGCTGAAGCGAGGCGAAGCCCCTTAAATCCGCCGGAATCTTATGGTTTTCCACCAGAATCCCTTCGCTGGCTTGGCTATGGCCGGCACGTGGTTGAACCCCCGCCGGAACCCCGTATAACGGGGGTGGAAAAGATAAATCGATTGGTGATTGATTCGCATGAGCGACACGTCCACGCCTGAGAGCAGCCCGACCCCCGAAACCAATGGCGGTGCCGAATATGGCGCCGACAGCATCAAGGTCCTCAAGGGCCTCGATGCCGTGCGCAAGCGGCCCGGCATGTATATCGGCGACACCGATGACGGCTCCGGTCTGCACCACATGGTCTACGAGGTGGTCGACAACGCCATCGACGAAGCGCTGGCCGGCCACGCCGACCATGTGACCGTGACGCTCAACCCGGACGGATCGGTTACGGTATCCGATAACGGCCGCGGAATTCCGACGGACCTGCACTCGGAAGAAGGCGTGTCGGCTGCCGAGGTCATCATGACCCAGCTGCACGCGGGCGGTAAGTTCGACCAGAACTCCTACAAGGTTTCCGGCGGCTTGCACGGCGTGGGCGTTTCCGTGGTCAATGCACTGTCGACGAAGCTGGAACTGCGCATCTGGCGCAACGGCGAAGAACACTCCATGACCTTCGCCCATGGCGATGCCCAGGCACCGCTCAAGGTGGTTGGGCCGGCCAACGGCAGAAAAGGGACCGAGGTGACCTTCCTGCCGTCACCGGAAACCTTCACCAAGACCGAGTTCGATTTCAGCACGCTGGAACACCGGCTGCGCGAGCTGGCCTTCCTGAACTCCGGCGTCCGCATCATCCTGACGGACAAGCGCGGCGTTGAGGACAAGGTCGAGGAGCTTTTCTACGAAGGTGGCCTGGAAGCGTTCGTGCGCTATCTGGACCGTGCCAAACATCCGTTGATCGAAGAGCCGATCAACATGCGGGCCGAGCGTGACGGCATCACGGTCGAAGCCGCCATGTGGTGGAACGACAGCTATCATGAGCATGTGCTGTGCTTCACCAACAACATTCCGCAGCGCGATGGCGGTACCCACCTTGCCGGTTTCCGGGCTGCGCTGACCAGGCAGGTTACCGGCTATGCGGAAGCAACCGGCCTGATGAAGAAGGAAAAGGTGAACCTTTCCGGCGATGACTGCCGTGAAGGCCTGACCTGCGTTCTTTCCGTCAAGGTGCCGGATCCGAAATTCTCGTCCCAGACCAAGGACAAACTGGTTTCCTCCGAAGTGCGTCCGGTGGTCGAAAACCTGATCTCGCAGATTCTGAGCGAATGGCTTGAGGAAAACCCCGCGCCGGCCAAGACGATCGTCTCCAAGGTGGTGGAAGCGGCTTCCGCGCGTGAAGCTGCCCGCAAGGCGCGCGAGCTGACGCGCCGCAAGGGCGCCCTCGACATTGCCTCCCTGCCCGGCAAGCTTGCCGATTGCCAGGAGCGCGACGCCTCCAAGGCCGAACTCTTCCTGGTGGAGGGTGATTCCGCAGGCGGCTCGGCCAAACAGGGCCGTCACCGCGAAAACCAGGCCGTGCTGCCTCTGCGCGGCAAGATCCTCAACGTCGAGCGGGCACGCTTCGACAAAATGCTGTCCTCGAACGAAATCGGCACGCTGATCACGGCGCTTGGAACCGGCATCGGCAAGGAAGAATTCAACGTCGAGAAGCTGCGCTATCACAAGATCATCATCATGACTGATGCTGACGTGGACGGCGCGCACATTCGCACCCTGCTGCTGACGTTCTTCTTCCGCCAGATGCCGGAGCTGATCGAAAACGGCTACATCTATATTGCGCAGCCACCGCTCTACAAGGTCAAGCGCGGCCAGTCCGAGCAGTACCTGAAAGACCAGAAGGCGCTGGAAGACTATCTGATCGGACAGGGTCTGGACGAAGCTTCGCTGACGCTTGCCAACGGCGAGGTTCGCACCGGCCAGGACCTTCGTGCCGTCGCCGAAACCGCACGGACCATTTCCGACATCTTCGACGGGTTGCATTCACGCTACAACCGCGATGTTGTCGAACAGGCCGCGATTGCAGGTGCGTTGACACCGGAAATCCTGGACGATCAGGGCAAGGCTGAGGAAGCTGCCGCCTATATCGCCCGCCGGATGGACATCCTGGCCGACGAATTCGAACGGGGCTGGACCGGCGAAGCGCGGGACGACGGCAGCCTAGTGTTCAAACGGATGGTTCGCGGCGTGCAGGAAGCCGCAACGATTGACGCTGCCCTGCTTGGCTCCACGGACGCACGCCGTCTTGCAGCACACGCAGCCCATCTGAACGAGATCTACGGCAAGGCCGCCGTCTTGCGGCGCAAGGATATCTCGACGGAAATTCGGGGGCCTCGCGCCTTGCTGAACCAGATCTACGCCGCTGGCCAGAAGGGTATCTCGCTGCAGCGCTACAAGGGTCTCGGCGAGATGAACCCGGAACAGCTCTGGGAAACGACGCTCGACCCGAATGTCCGCTCCCTGCTGCAGGTGAAGGTGCGCGAGGCGGACGACGCCGACGACATCTTCACCAAACTGATGGGAGACGAGGTCGATCCGCGGCGCGAATTCATCCAGGAAAACGCCCTGGCCGTGGCCAACCTCGACATCTAAGGCCCTGGCAAACAAATAAAAAAGCGGCGCTCTGCGCCGCTTTTTTACGTTTCAGGTTTCGCTCAACCGCCGGGCCAGGGTTCGGGCCGACCGAAGAAGTAGCCCTGTGCCGCCTCGATATCTAGCTCCCTCAGCAGACTGGCCTCTTCCGCCGTTTCCACATGTTTGGCGATCACCTTGATGCCGAGCTCGTGGGCGGCGCGTACCAGCCCGTTCAGGATGGCCGCCTTGGCGGGCTCTTCCACCACCTGCTGAGTGAGGCTCGATTCAAGCTTCAGCCATTCGACACGCAGGTTGGTCAATCGCGACAGGACCGGCCAGTGTCCGGCAAAATCGTCAATGGCGGTCTGGCACCCCAGTTCGTTCACGAACTTGAAAAACGCCTGAACACTCGCCGGCTCCCGTAGAAAATCCTTTTCCGCGATTTCGAGGCACAGCTTGGATGCCAGCAGCGGATTGACCGACAAACGATGATAGAGCCCGTCACGGAAGATCGGATCGCGGGCGGATTCAGCCGAGACGTTCATCGTCAGGATGGTACGGTCGGGATTGCGTTCTGCCGCGTCCAGCACCTTGTCCAGCGTCCAGGCATCCACCTGTGCAATGAAACCGGAGCGTTCCGCAGCCGAGATCCAGGCACGTGAAGACAGGCCCCGGGCACGATCTCCCTGCAGGCGCAGAAGGATTTCAGAACCGCAGGCCCTGTTCCGTTTCAGGCAGACGATGGGCATCGCATAGAGCGTCAGCTCGTTGCCGCGGAAACTTCCCGGCTCGGGTAGATCCGCCAGCTCACCACCCGCGCCTTCGCAATCCTGCGGCTGCACCGAATGAACCTGCACGGAACGGCCGCCAAATCGCTTGCCGCGCAAACATGCCCGATCGGCCAGCCCCAGAAGAGCTGCCGCATCACCTTCACGCAGCTTCACATTGCTGTCGAGGAACGCCACACCGATGGACCCGCCAATGGTGAACACCCGGTCCCCCACCTCCAGGCGGATACGGTCAAAACCGGCCAGAATTTCCTCGGCGATATCGAGAGCGGCTTCCTCGTTGACCACCGGCACCATGCCGGCAAATTCATCACCGCCGATCCTGGCGGCTGTCCCGAATTCACCCAAGGTCAGGCGCAGGCAAGCCGCGACGCGCTGGAGCATGTCGTCACCCGCGTCGTGGCCACCGAGATCATTGACCTTCTTGAACTCGTCGAGATCGATATAAAGAACGGCGAGGCCGATTTCGTCTTCTGCGGCAAGCCGGGTCAGCTCACGTTTCAAGGCCTTGGTAAAAGCACGGCGGTTTTCCAGGCCCGTCAGCGGGTCGAGATACGCCAGGCGCCTGTTTTCGGCAGTTTCCTGAGGGCAGTCGACATTGCGGCGGATAACCGCCATTGAGGCACCCATGCCCGGCTTACTCTTCACTGAACCGGGAATGGGAACGAGCCGCACTTCGCACATCTGGCGATCGGTCACGTACCCTGCTGCCTGGAAGCTTCGATTTTCCGGAATATAGAAAGTCTGCGGCAGTTCGCCCTCCAGATTTTCCAGGGCTTCGGCCAAGAGGTCCATTTCATAGTCGCTGTTGATCAGCTTCAGCAGCTTTCCCGCCATTTCATCGAGGCTTTCGGAACCGTCGAACACAAGAACGTCGTCCGGAAAATGCTCCAGAAGATCGAGATCCCTTGCGGACTTTGCGGAGCGGATTTCATTTCGCGCCGGCTCTGGCAGGGTAACGATCTCGTCCTGGCCGTGTTCTTCCAGATCGAACTGGACCAGGACAGCCTGGCGCTCGCCCGAGAGAGAGACAAAGGATGTGCAAATCATGTGGTGGCAGAAGGTTTCGCCCGACTGCAGCACGATGGCCCCGCTCGCCTGCGCGGGAACACCGCTGAAAGCCGCCGACAGAACCGCCTCGCACCGCCGCCAGCTTGTTTCCGACAAAAGCGACGGCAGGCTGACCGGCACCGGAAAGACGCCTTTTGCGGCGCAAAGCGCCTTCATCTGCTTGTTGTGAACAAGGACGCTGCCATCCTGCGCGACATAGGCCGCAGCATGGGGAAGAACCTCCAGCAGGGACGTGTGGAAGCCTGTAAGATTATTATTTTCCGCACGACCGGATTGTTCCAGCCGGTCGCTTAAGAACCGATGGCTGACTTGCACCAGACCGCCCTTTCAAATTGCCGTTAAAATGGCGCTAATCAATACACACATGCGCCGCTCCTATGTAAAAATTACTAACACAGTTCAGTTGGCAAAACCGAAACAGAAAAACTACCCACAACTCTTAGAATTTTTATAGTAAATCAAAAATTAATACGACTATTACAAATGTATTTAAAATTTTATGTTTATTTTATACTAGCGCCTCATTTGCCCCGAAAACTGCCACATTTTGATCACCCTCACGACGCAAAGGCGCCGCTGCGGAATGTTACCAGCGTCGTCACGAAACTGTGTTCAAGATCGATCGGGGCGGGCTCACTTGCCCCAGGGGGACTATCATGAAGAGAATTGTTCTCGCGCGGCATTTATCGCGCGTTGCCTTGGCGGGTGCCTTGCTTGCAGCAGCAGGTGTCGTCAGCGGTGCTCAGGCGGGCGTCTATCAACAATGCGGGAAAGCGTCCTGGTACAAGCTCGGCGGCACCACCGCCAGTGGTGAACGCGCAAACCCCAACCAACTGACCGCAGCCCACAGGAGCCTGCCCTTCGGTACGCTGGTGGATGTGACCAATCTTGCCAACGGAAAGACTGTCACGGTGCGTATCAACGACCGGGGCCCCTTTGCCAAGGGCCGTGTTATAGATGTGACCTGGGCGGCAGCAAAAGAGCTCGGTTTTGTCCGCAGAGGCATCACGCGCGTAAAACTTTCCAGCAAAGCCGGGAAAATTTCTTCCGAATATAAGCAAATTTGCCAATAAATTTGCGGCAGGAAAGACAACATTTCCTTGCCGCAACGGCGCTTCCAAATTGTATGACAAATTTAAAGCGCTGAATTTAATGAATTAATTTGTACGACACATTATTTCATATATGACTCAGTATGAATAACGATCAGTCGCATTACAGTGAATCAAAAAATAAAATATTTTACGGTAATGACAATCGAGAAAGATGCCGCTAGAGTTGCCGCCGTGGTCGATGGGGCCACGTGCACAGTAACTTTATTCGCGCAGTCTAACGGCTGCGCGTTTTTTTTGTAACATTCCTCTCCCGCCGTAACCGGCTCGAAACTGCCCTCGATAGCCTCTGCTTTTGCTTACGCGGACGCGCCAGTTTCAGACCTCCTCCCCCTCAAACAGACGTTTCAGGAAGTCCGCAGCACTTTCCTTGAGTAGCTGCTGTTTTTCCGGCCCCATCCTGTGCCAGGACGCGTAAGGCTGACCGAGCCGCGGATTGCCCTTGAGCACCTCCTTGTTGCGGTCCAGAAAGTCCCAGTAAAGCGCATTGAACGGACAGGCCTTTGGCCCCGTCTTCTGCTTCACGTCATAAGAGCATGCGCCGCAATAGTCCGACATCCGGTCGATATAGTTGCCGCTCGATACATAGGGTTTGGAGCTGAGGAGCCCACCATCGGCAAACTGGCTCATGCCGATGGTGTTGGGCGCTTCCACCCATTCATAAGCGTCGGCGTAGACCATCAGATACCATTCATGCACTTCCGTCGGCCTGACGCCCGCCAGAAGGGCGAAATTGCCTGTCACCATCAGTCTTTGAATGTGGTGGGCATAGGCTTCTTCCAAGGTCTGTCCGATCGCTTCCGACAGGCAGCGCATGCGTGTCTGTCCGGTCCAGTAGAAATCGGGCAACGGACGGTCGGCGCCAAGTGCGTTGCTGTCGACATAGTCCGGCATCTTTAGCCAGTAGATGCCGCGCACATATTCCCGCCAGCCAAGGATCTGCCGGATGAACCCTTCGGCGGCATTGAGCGGAACCTTGTCCGCTTTCCATGCCTCTTCCACCTTCCCACACAACACCTTGGCATCCAGCAGGCCGGCATTCAGATAGGCCGACAGCACCGAGTGGAACAGAAACTTCCGGCCGCTCAGCATGGCATCCTGATAGGTTCCGAAATCGGCCAGCATGTCGGCCAGGAACTGCTCACAGGCCTCTTCCGCGTCCTTGCGGGTCACTGCGAACCAGAATGGCTCAAGATCGCCTATGTGCCCGGAAAATCGACTGGCGACCAGGTCCAGCACCTCTTGCGTGATTGCGTCCGGCTTAAAGCGTTTCGGCTCTGGCATGAACAGGTCCGGCTGCGCGGGCTTGCGATTGTCCGCATCATAGTTCCATTTGCCCCCCGCAGGCTTGTCACCCTCCATCAGCAGGCCGGTGGAACGGCGCATCTCGCGGTAGAAATATTCCATGCGCAATTGCTTGCGTCCGTCCGCCCACGCCCGGAAGTCCGCCACCGTTGAGAAGAACCGCGTGTCGGTCAGGATCTCCACCGGCAGGCTGAAAGCGTCGGACCAGGAGCGCATGTCCTCCAAGATCCGCCACTCGCCGGGTTCGGTAACCACCATCCGCTGTGGCCGCAGGCGTTCGCAGGCCCGCTTCACCTCGCCCTTGAAGCTGCCGCTGTTGGCAGGGTCATCCAGCTTGACGTAATCCACCGTCCAGCCGGCTTCCTTCAGCTCTTCGGCGAAGTGGCGCATGGCGGAAAACAGGAAGGCAATCTTCTTCTTGTGATGGCGCACATAGGTGGCCTCCGCCATCACCTCGACCATCAGCACCCTGTCGTGGGCCGGATCGGCCCGCTTCAGGCTGGACAGGTCAAGGCTCAGCTGGTCTCCCAGCACAAGTACAAGCGAACGGCAGTGGTTGGTCTCGGTCATGGGGCTCTGTTTTTTCCGGTCCAGGCCTTCCTACGCACAAACCCCGCCGCCCTATCACCTCTGCGGCCATTTTTTCCTCGCGCTCCCGCGTCAAACGCGACCCGCCCTACTCTGTCCGGCGAGTTTCTCCCTAACCAGCCAGGCTCGATCCCCCAAAAAACCACCGGCGTGTGCGCAGATAACCCGACGTTCATCCAGCCCCGACAACCCCGCCGATATCTTGTCCAAAATTTCAGAAAGCGATTGCCCCGGATCGCTGGATCTTGTATCAGACCCCTCTATCCGCCGCGCAGCCCTTGCGCGCGCGAAGAGCACCCGTAGCTCAGCTGGATAGAGCGCTGCCCTCCGAAGGCAGAGGTCACAGGTTCGAATCCTGTCGGGTGCGCCATATTTTTCTCATGATTCCAGCTAGTTAACAACCCTCGTTCGCATTGGCTTAGCTTGTGCGTCCATCAACGGAAGCCTCACGGAAGCAAGAGCATCTAAATGCCACTCCACCCAGTGACATTCGCAAGTGTACCCGCCCCCCGTTGGTAACCATTCGCGAAACTTGATTTCTGTTGGATCCAACTCCAAGTTCGTTGGATAAAGTCCGTCCGGTTTGATGGATATGCACTGAGACCCAACCTTGGATCGCCGGAGGTTGGAGTTTTCCGGCTTCTCTCACGGTGACGGGCCGGGGATACCACCGTGATTATGTGGCCCGATCGGAACGTTGTACCCGATCGCCGAATGAGGACGATCCTCATTATAGTGTCTACGCCAATCCTCCATCTGTTCGCGGGCATCCGCAAGCGTCAGGAACCAGTGCATACTCAGGCACTCCGCCCTGAAGTACCCGTTAAATGCCTAGATGTTGGCGTTACCTTGCATGAAGTCGTCGGTGCTTCGTTCACCGAACATCGCAATCTGGCATACTTGGGGGACCCAGACCTAGAGCGCATCCACATTATGTTGGCTCGTGTCCGGCCGCAGCAATGTAGTTGGCGAATTCTTCCGGTCCGAATTGGGCGATGAGATCTCCATCGGAGTGCCACAGGGCGCCGACAGTTCGCTCCGCCTTGGCACATGGCAGCGCTTTGAGCTCCGAAAACGCCATCTCGATCGGGTTAAAGTCGGGACTGTAGGTCCGCAGATAGCGCAGCTGAGCACCGGCGCTTTCAATGGTTTCCCAGACACCGGCAAGTGGGCTGGCGGGTCGTCGTTGTCCATCACGACGATGTCGCCGGGTGAGAGAACAGGTACGAGGGCCTGCTCGACATAGGCCAGGAATGCCACACCGTTCATGGCACCATCGGCGCAGTCATGCGGGTCTGGCATAAGGCTCCGGTGAAGGAGCTCGTTTTCCGGCGCCCATGGAGAACGTCTTTCCGGCAACGCTCTCCCTTCAGAGACCGTCCCCGCAGACGCGCCATCCTCGTATTCAAGCCGGTCTCGTCTATGAAGACGGTTTGGCTGGATCAAGATCTAGCTGACTGTCGAACCAGGCCTGCCGCTGCATCATCAGCCGTGGGTGCTACTGCTCCGATGCATGTGCGGTCTTTTTTTGTATTTGAACACGCGTGAGCGCAGCCATTTGCTCAACATGTTCCGGCCGAACTTCATGTCGCGCACTTCAGCCAGCTGAAAAACCATCTTATCAAGCGTGATTTCCATCTTGTCCTCGATCAGGGCGACTATGAACTCTCGCGCGAATCAAGGTGGGAAGTCGTCTTGTGTCCTGGTTTACGGGGCGCCGTCTCGCCCTGTCCGGCGCAACTAATCCAGTGAATCGCACCGGAAGCACTTGCTCCAAATCGTGCCGCTGTCAGACTGCGGAACTACCGTCTTGCCGGGCTTTCAATACCCGTCCTCGAAGATCGCCGCTCGATGCCCGGCCCATCAAGTAGCCCTTCGCTAATGGAAAGCTTGAATCAGCCTGCCACTAACATGTCACTTGACATTCGGTTCATCGAAAATCGGATCCACTCTGAGGATCAGCATGGGTTCCAGGTATCGATGAGCGGCAAGGGAAACTGCTATGACAACTCTGCCGTCGAGACCTTCTTCAAACGATCAGGGCAGAGCTGATCAGGAAAAGGTTCTGGTGGATGCACAGAGAAACAGAGTTGGCTATCATCCAGTGCATCAACGGCTTCTACAGCTCGCAGTGTAGGCACCCAGCACTGGGTTGGAAAAGCCCAGTCGCCTTCAAACGGAAAGTGCAGTAACGAGCACTTAGGTGGCGGACATCGCTGCTCGACCATCCGCACGATGGAATGAACGGACTGATCACATGATCGCCCTTAGGTTCAATTTTTGGCCGTACATCATGAAAGGCGACCCAAGGATATGGCTGCGCTGTCTTGCCTTGTTTTCTAGTGACCAAGATTAGCGCCTTAGGCGAGTGGGAAGCATTGTACACGAAACAAGCCAGGAGTTTTGGTTCGTCACCGATCGAGACCTTGCTGGGCCAGCGCGCACTCAGTGCGTTACAGATATAGTTGCGAATGCAATAGAATATCAGACCGAGTTGATTAGTTGTGGACTATTGGTACAAACTGGAACCCATTATCCTAATGGCAAATGCCCAATTGCGCGCGAAGTTCGTCGGGCGTGACAAGTGGCCTCCCCCACGTTTGAGCTGTTTTGACCCACTGTGCAACAAGATCCGCGTTTGACTTTGCCAGTTCGCCAGGGCCTGCGTAGATTACATCTTCCATGCCAGTTCGGATGTGGCCACCCCGCAAAAACGTGTAGAGCATCATCTCTCGCCACACCGAGTAATCGTCGGATTGACAACAAGTGCTCCAGTGACAATCTGCGGGTAGATCTAGGAGTAATTGATCTAAAATGCCAATTCTAGCAGGCAGCCCACCAGATACACCGAAAACAAATTGGACGGAAGGGGAAGGGGAGATTAACCGGTTTGCCATAAGTCGTTTCATCTCTGCCAGTTGGCCAGTATCGAATATCTCTATTTCAGGCGATACGTTATGGTCACTCAGGCTCTTCAACATCGCGTCGATGTAATTGGGTGCATTGTTATATAATCGACCGTTTGCGTTGAAAGAACCCGCTCCAATGGTAACCATTTCAGCGCCGGTTTTAGCTATTCCCAAACGTTCAGTATGGGAGGCTCGGCCACCATTGTCGCCAGCACTAAAGTTGATGATAACGTTACTTCCCTCCGCCCTAATATCGTTCGCTAGATTTCGATAGACGTCTGGCGACATCGTCGCTATCCCGTCTTCATTTCTCGCATGCAAGTGGACAATGGCCGCACCGGCTTTTCCGCAGGCGACGGCTTCTTTAACCAGTTCGTCATGAGTTACTGGATGGTAGGGCGTTCTCTTTCGCGCGGGCCCTCCTCCAGTGATCGCTGCGGAAATTACCAGTGGTTCATCAATAGTACCGCTCATATCGCCTCTGCTTTTCCTCACCCAACGAGAAATATTCTGAAAATAAAGCTTTTTAACTTCAACCCCTACGTCATTCCTTCAGATATTCTTCTGAATATTAATTAATTAAGATATTCTCCTTGTGCTGAACAAGACTTGAAAAATCTAAGCTAGTCTTTGCACCGGCTGGTCGTGGTTAGTGGTTCCGTTTCGCTGGCAGCAGATCACACCAAGATGCCGTACAGCGCCAACCTAGCGAACGCTCGACCAGTGTTTAAATCAAACCACCTGACAACTGGCACCCATCAAGTGACTATCCATATTCATGACTTCGGGCGGACTAAACTAGTGAATGACATCGTCCAGTGCCTCGATGCAGAGCGCGGCTTCCAGCGTGTTCTAGGTGCGTCACACTAGAACCTTTCGCGCGTGCCAATCCAGGACTGGCCACCAGAAAAAAACCCACACCGCATAGGCAAAAAAGTGAAGTCTGCGCACCAGACCTGATTTCGTGGGCTCACCTGAAGACCGAACGGAAAATAAGGTCAAATTTTATGCTCTTTCGAAGACTTGTCGGCCCACGGCTCGATATTTTTTTCCAGGAAATCGTTGACGACAGCCAACTCCCCCATACTGGCATCCACGTCTTTTACCAGTTCCTCATCGGCTTACGGGGTCTTCCATCAGCCGAGTGTGAGAAACCCCATACCCCTTTCAAGAAGGTAACGTTTCCGTCATTGGGCCATCTGCGGATACACGCCGAACTGACTGGCTAGTTTCCTGACCGATTTGTGCCTTCAGCGCTTCAGAGGCGACCTTGACCTTAAACATCAGGGTGATGTTGCTTCAGGCAGAACATCCCGTTCTCCTTTGAGTTAGAGATCGGAATACCACAAGTCGCAATGTCAGCAATTGTCCAAATTCCGTGGGTACTTCGGTATAAAGCCGCGACCTGGTTTTTTGATGCTTCTTAGGTTTTGTGAATTCGCATTGGTTCGCTACAACAGTGTTACGGGGAAGAGGACGATTTGTTCAAACACTGTGATCAGGTAAACCGACAAGAGCATTAGCAACAAAAACGGAAGTACCCCCATAGCGACGTCGCGCATTGATGCCTTACCTACGGATTGGATCACAAAAAGATTGAGTCCGACCGGTGGCGTTATGAGCGCACATTCGATCATGATAACAAAAAATATACCGAACCAAATGACATCAATGCCCAGAACCGTGAGAGAACCTGCAAGAACCGGCACCATGATCAACATCATGGAAAGCGCCTCTAGGAACAATCCAATCACCAACAAGACCAGGGCAATAATGAAGATGAAAGTAAGCGGTTCGTGCACGTTAGTCGAAATCAGTTCGCTGATGTTCTGCGGCACGCGCCACAATGCAATCGCCTTGCCGAAAACCTTGGCCCCCGCGACGATCAACAGAATAGACACTGACGTGACCATAGCCCGATAGACAGCCGCCTTGAAACCCGTCCATGTTATACTGCGAAGCACAACAGAAGTAACGAAAATAGCACCAGCAAAACCAATTGCAGCCGCTTCGGTGGGTGTGAACCAACCGCTATAGATCCCGGCCAAGACGAACAAAGCGAGGACTGCGGTTGGTCCCGCACGTAGCGCCGTCGATTTTCTGACGGCCCAACTGGCCGGTTCGGATGGCTCGTAATCTTTGGAGCGAAGTGCATAAATCACTGAGTAAAGAATGAAGAGCCCGACAATCAAAAATCCTGGACCGATTCCTGCAGTGAACAGCTTGAGTACGGAACTTTCAGTGATCACACCATAGATAATCAGAACGATAGACGGGGGTATGAGAATCCCGAGAGTGCCGCCTGCGGCTAACAACCCCAGAACGAACCGGCGTGGATAACCCCGCGCAGTCATCTCAGGGATGGCGACAGTTCCGACAGTCGCAGCTGTGGCCACAGACGATCCGGAGATCGCCGCAAAGATCGCGCAACTGATCACGGTCGCGACCGCGACCCCACCCGACCAATGTCCGACCCAAGCTTGCACCGCCGCGAACAGATCCTGACCGACTCTACCTTCCAATAGAATATTTGACATGAGCAAGAACAGGGGCACCGCCAAAAGGACGAAAGAATCCATCGATGAAAAAAGCCCGAGAGGAACAAGCGTGATCGAGAAATCTCCAAGGACGAGCAGAATGAGCCCGAAGCCCAAGAGCGCGAAAGCGACAGGAATTCCACATAACAACAGGATCAACAGGCCTGCTACAATCAAGAGTGTCGTCATATCAATGTTCCGGAGTGTCAGATTTTAAGGGTAAGTCGCCGCCACTGAGGCACTTACCGAGTTCTATGATCGTGCGAACGACGACAAGAAACATCGCAATCGGCAACGCTAAATCAAATGGCCACGAAGGCATATCCAGCATGCTGCCGGTGGTCTTACCGCTCGACAGAGACGAAACTGCCAGTGGGACGGACGCATACAACGTCACGGAAGCAGAAAACATCACGAACAACAACGAAAGCAGATAGAACACTTTTCGCTTCGGATGGTCCAGGTTGTCTGTCAGGATAGTGACAGAGATGTGGTCACCATCTCGAAACAGGAATGCAGCACCGCTGAAGACTGACCAAACAAATAGCAGCCGGGCCACTTCTTCGACCCAAATCGTAGGCGAATTGAAAAAATAGCGGGCAACGACTTCGATCACCAATATTACACCCAGTGCAAAGAACGCCCACGTTGCGCAATATGCGACCCAACGGTCGAGTTTAGTAAACATTACGGCGGCTCTCCCCCGAATTTATGTCGGGCGGCGGCTTGGCTGCCGCCCGGGATCGGTTTTAGTTCAGCGCTTGCGCTGCTTCGAGAACCTGCTTGCCGAGTTCACCCACACCTGACGCCCAATCCGAGATGACAGGGCTTGACACTTCGCTCCAAGCGGCAAGGTCTTCTTTGGTTGGCTGGTAGACAGTCATTCCATGGGTTTGTGCGTCAGCCAGAATTTCGCTGTGTAACGCGGAAGCCGATGTGCGCATCTCTTCCTCTGCCACCCGGGCCGCCGAAGTTACATGTGATCGCTGTTCATCTGTCAATCCTTGCCAAAATGCTTCATTTATTACGACGACGAATTCAACGTTCGCATGATTAGTCAAAGTAACATGGTCCATCACTTCCCAGAGAGATCGGGACCGGATCGAACCGATACCAGTCATCCCCACATCGACGGTGCCACGCTGATATGCCAGGAACTGCTCGGACCCCGAAATGACCGTCGGCACACCACCAACCTGCGCAATCCATTTCCCGAGGATCTTGCTGAATACCCTTACCTTACTGCCTGCGATGTCGCCGGGCTGTGCAATCGGCGCACCGTTGGACAACAGCACTACAGGGCCATTTGTTTGCCACCAGAGAACGCGTGAACCGGTTTTCAAAATCGCCTCATCCAGAAGACGGCGAACCTCTCCATTCGGGCCGACTGCAGTTGCCTGTTTTTCTTGTGTTGGAAAGAGGAAAGGCATGTAGAAAACATCAACCGCCGGAATTTCACCCCCGTAGGTGGTCAACGAGGCCACACCCATTTCCAATGCACCTCGTCCAATGGCTTCTGGTACTTCTTTGTCGCGGAAAAGCTGCGCGGAATCGTAAATTTCTACGTTTATATCGGATGTCGCTTCCAAGGCTTTCTGAAACACGAGCAAATTCTGGCCAAAGTTGCTTTTCAATGGCGTCTGCATCGTAATCCGAAGCGTGGTGTCTGCGCTTACCGCGTTGGCAGAGCACAATATCATCGCACCAGCACACAAGGTTCGGGCCGATTTCACAATCCCCCTAAAATCATCCAGCTTCATCCAGTTTTCCTCCCTACAACAAATTACGACCATCAATATTTTTAGGTTACTGCCGTTTTTCCAATTTGTGTCCGACACTATTGATCTAGGTCAAAATCTATGTCAAGATTTTTTTACGATAGGAACAACCAACCGAAGGTCGAACAGTGCTGCCATCAAAGAAAGCGATTTCAATCGGATACGATTTTCCCTCCAACCACCCACGCGCAAGATTCCTTGAAAAGGCTGTAGCTCTCAGCCAAAAATCGGTCGACATCGTGATGAATCCACACGACCGGATATTCCCAGGGGCCGACACCATTGACGCTGTCCGCTCCGGCAAGCTCGACTTCGGCTGGATCAACTTTGCTCACCTCGAGCAGATCGCACCGGATCTTGCCGCGATGCATGCACCTTTCACCCTATCGGACACAACGATGCACACGACAGAGCAACGACAACAGTATTTGGCCGAGGTAAATTCAAAATTGGGCGGGACCGACCTTTGCATCGCGGCTGTGATGCGCGGAGCAGATCAAATCATCTGTACCGGGCGGCCAATCGAGCTTGCCGGTGCACGTTTTTCCAAGCTTCCACTTAGGGTTCCAGGATCTGGAGTTTACGAAAACATTATTGGAGCACTCGGGGCCAAACCGATTTTGGCCACCATCTCCACAGCTTTAGCACTTATCGAATCTGGAAAAGTCAAAGGCGCAATCACATCGCCAGGTGCGTGGCTAACACTATTCAAAGTCCATTACCCGCATGTTTATCACATGAAAGGACTAATGATGATAAACTATGTACTGCTTTCGCGGCGTGCAGACGCTGATGCTGAATGGGCAAGATTGATTAAATCCGCAAATACACAATGCGTAACGGAAAATTGGGATGCAATGAGGATGCAAGATGAAGAGATTCTTGCCGCCATCAAAAGCTCTAACGAATGCACGTATCAGGTGATCGAACCTACAGATCACGAAGTTCGTTCCTTAGGCTCAGAGCCCGTTAATATTGGGCAGTTGCCGTAATTCAGTCTGCACGAGCAGACGTTGAACATTCGCAATCATTTCCAGCGAACCGACACGCAGATTGAACGTCGACGGTTCGTTTTTGACAACGAGCCATGGCCCCGCCCTCGCGTCGAAGATCGACTTGTTCGAGCGGGATTAACTTCGTCAGTCGCCATGGCTCAGGATGGGCGAAGCATCGGTATTCAATAGCATACACAAGACGCTTTACAAGCGGTGAATGCGGTGAAGCGACGGGAAAATAATGCTGCCGAAGCAACTGTCATCGCAGCGCGTCAGTCTGACGTATGGTTCGTTGAGGCCTAAACCGTCGGGTAGGAAATATGCGTATGTCTGCAAATTTTTTCGCGGATCGCAGCACCGAGATCAATTCCTACGACAGCGACATCCATCAAAATACTCCGGACTTAGAAACTCAACGCGAAGCCTGAGACCGCTCGAACGCTCCTAAAACGGGACAACCTGAGCTGCGAACCGTTTAATGTACGTCCATATTATAATTTACCTTGACATTTCGTCTTTATTACATCTTTTTGTCGGACCATAACTTAGGAGAAGACGATGGTACCGGCAGGTTTGCAACACACTCCTTCTCGGGAATCGACACCCGGATTGAACTTGGAGCGCTTGCGGACGTACTTGATGCGATATGGGCTTACTCTAGATCAGTCAATTGCCCCCAAAAGGTTTTCTGCTGGCTACGGAAACATGAATTTCCTACTTAATACAAAAGAAAAACCGTTGGTTTTGCGGCGCCCACCGCTCGGTCCGGTGCCCCGAGGCGCCAACGATATGAGCCGCGAATACCGTTTGCTCTCGGGCCTCCACCCCACGCTGCCACTGGTTCCGAAAGCCGAACTGTTATGCGATGACTTGTCGGTGATTGGGGCGCCGTTCCTAGTGATGGAGTACCGTCCGGGCCTAGTCATCGGCGCGGAGATATCGTCCGACACTGTTGAGAAATGGTCAGGGACCGAACCAATTGGCCACGCTCTTGGCGGCCGCATTATTGATGTGCTGGCCCGACTGCATGCAGTCGACTTTCAGGCCTGTGGTCTGGGAGATCTCGGCCGCCCAGAGGGGTTCGTCGCCCGGACATTGCGCGGCTGGAGCAAGCGGGCGCACCTCAGCTGGGACGGCGATGCGCCCGGCGATCTCACCGCTTTGGCGGAGTGGCTCGAGGCGCATCAACCCGAGGCCATAGGCCCCTCAACCCTGATCCACAACGATTTCAAACTCGACAATATCATCCTCGACCCAGAGAGACTTGAGCCCCGCACGTTGATCGACTGGGACATGGGCACATTGGGAGACCCGCTCTACGATCTCGCCGTATTGCTCAGCTACTGGACCGAGGCAGATGACCCCGAGCCCATGCACCAGCTGCGCCAGATGCCCACCGCGCGCCATGGTTTTCCTACGCGTGAAGAGGCGGCGACGCTCTATGCAAAAGCCTGCGGCCGTGCCTTGCATGAGTTCACCTTTTACCGGGTGTTGGCCACGCTGCGTATCGCCGTCGTCTTTCAACAGCTTTACCGTCGGTACGAGAGCGGCGGCACTGATGACCCGGGTTTCGCCCGGTTCGATGACCTTGCGCGTGGCCTACTGCATTTTGGCCTGCAGGTCGCCCGTGAACACTACTACTGACAGGAACAGCTCATGATCGCCTTCGACCCGACCCCAGAACAGGATGCGCTGCGCCAGCGGATCGAAACCTTCGTCATGGAGCAGATTGTTCCTTTCGAGAAAGACCCGCGGTGTGCCTCGCACGGCCCCACCGAAGAGTTGAGGATCGAGCTGAACGCGCTGGCCCGCGAAGCAGGGCTGTTCGCACCGCAGGTGCCCAAGGAATGGGGCGGCATGGGGCTCGACCACGTCAGCATGGCGATTGCCTTCGAGGCCAGCGGGTTGTCGCCTCTTGGCCCGACGGCGATGCATTGTGCGGCGCCGGATGAGGGCAATATGAACCTGCTCCACAAGGTCGCCACCGAAGCGCAGAAACAGCGCTGGCTGAAGCCCTTCGCCGCCGGCGAGTTTCGGTCCTGCTTCTCGATGACCGAGCCTTGGGGCGCGGGGTCCGACCCGTCAGAGATGAAAACCAAGGCGCATTATGACGGCGACGATTTTGTAGTCAGTGGCCTCAAATGGCTGATCACCGGAGCGCAGGGCGCGGGCTTTACCATCATTTTCTGCGACGTGGAAGCCGAAGGCGACAAGCCCGGCGGCCCGACCATGTTGATCTCGGACATGGACGCAGAGGGCATCACCTTGACACGACAGCTCGATACGCTCGACAGCTCTTTCACCGGAGGACACTGGGAAGTGACCTTCGATAACTTGGCAATCCCGGCCGAGAACGTGCTGGGCAAGGTGGGCGAGGGCTTTCGCTATGTGCAGGTTCGGCTCGCCCCGGCAAGGCTCACCCACTGTATGCGCTGGCTGGGTGGTGCTGTGCGGGCGCAGGGAATCGCGCTCGACTATGCACGCAAGCGCGAGGCCTTTGGCAAGCCCATTGGGTTGCACGGAGAGATCGGCGCGATGCTGGCCGAGAACGAGATGGAATTGCAGCAGTGTCGATTGATGGTCTGGTGGGTCTGCGCGCTGCTCGACAAAGGTGAGCGCGGACGGCACGAAAGTTCGATGGTCAAGACAGCGGTGTCAGAGGCGCTATTCCGCGTGGCCGACCGCTGCGTGCAGGTGCTAGGTGGCATGGGGGTGACAGGCGACACGGTGGTCGAGCAGATCTTCCGCGAGACTCGCGCTTTCCGCATCTATGACGGTCCATCCGAGGTACACAAGTGGGCAATCTCGCGTCGGATGATGAAGGGCTGAGACGCTTCAGGGGAGGAGCAAGTATGGAACGAGTGGAGATGACGAGCTACGAGGCAGCCTGTGAGCGCTTCGAATGGCAAGTGCCGGAGACTTTCAATTACGGCGGTGACGTGGTGGATGCCTGGGCAGAGGATCCGTCGCGCATGGCACTGATCTGGGTCGACGATGCGGGCGAAGAGCGGCAGTTCACTTATGCCGACATCCGCGATCTGACCAATCGATTCGCCAACTACTTGACGGCCAAGGGAGTCCAAAAGGGCGATCGCGTGCTGATCATGTTGCCGCGTATTCCCGAGTGGCAAATTGCGATGGTCGGCTGCAACAAGATCGGCGCGATTCCGATCCCCTGCGTCACCATGCTGACCGAAAAGGACGTGACCTACCGGATGGAGCATTCAGGCGCGGTGGCGGTGGTGACGACGGCGGCCGAGACGCACAAGCTTGCTAGCCCAGCCAATATCCAGCTCTCCGTCGGGGCAGCGCCCGCATGGGACGATTACGAGACCGAGATGGCGCGGCAGAGCGCCAGTTTCGCCCCCGTCCGAGTGGAGGCCGAAGACCCGGCAATCATGTTCTATACCTCCGGCTCAACCGGGTTGCCGAAGGGCGTGCTTCACGCCAGCCGGGGGCTGTTTTCCTGGCGCGTATCGGCTTGGTATTGGCTGACGTTGACCGAGGCGGACGTGATGTGGTGTACCGCTGATACCGGCTGGTCAAAAGCCGGCACTTCAATCCTCTATGGCCCATGGAGCTGCGGTGCGACGGTGTTGCTCTATGACGGGCCATTCGATCTCGAAAAACGCCTCGATCTGCTCGAGCGCTACAAGGTTAGTGTCTATTGCGCTGCGGCTACCGAGATCCGGCAGTTGGTGCAGATGGACATTGAGGAGTACGATCTCTCGGCGTTGCGGCTCTCGGTATCGGCGGGCGAGTCGGTGAACCCCGAAATCGTGCGCACCTGGTCTGACAAGACCGGCGCGCTGCTGCTCGACGGTTACGGCCAGACCGAAACGCTGATGACCGTGCTGAACTATCCGGTGATGGACGTAAAGCCCGGCGCCATGGGCAAGCCGTTGCCTGGAACCGAGGTCGCGATCCTAACCGAAAGGGGACACGCAGCCTCCACTGGCACGCCCGGCCAATTGGCTATCCGTTGCCCGCACCCGCAACTGATGCTGGGCTATTGGAATGACGCCGAAAAGACGGCTGAGAGCTTTCTAACGGTGGATGGCGTGACATGGTTCCTAACCGGCGACACCGCCAGCATAGACACGGATGGCTACCTGTTCTACGGTGGGCGCGATGACGACGTGATCAACTCGTCAGGCTATCGCATTGGCCCGATAGAGGTAGAAAACGCGTTGATGGAGCACGAGGCCGTGCTCGAATGCGCCGCCGTTGCCAGCCCCGACGAGACCCGCGGCGAGGTGGTGAAGGCGTTCATCATCCTGAAAGCCGGACATGCGCCGAGTGAGGTGCTGGCAAAGGAGTTGCAAGACTTCACCAAGGCCTTGACCGCGCCCTACAAGTATCCCCGACGAATTGCCTTTGTCGACGACCTGCCCAAGACGCCTACCGGCAAGATCCAGAGACGGCTATTGAAATTGCAGGAGCTGGAGGATCAGTCGGCATGAACTATCTGGACCGGCCTGAGGCCCGCACTGTGAACGAGGCGATCACCTCGCGCCGCTCAATACGGGCCTTCCTGCCTGATCCGGTGCCTCGCGAGATGATCACGCGCATCCTCGAGGTCGCCGGGCGCACGCCCAGCGGATCGAATATCCAGCCGTGGAATGTGGACGTGGTTTTGGGGGAGGCTCTCGATCAGTTGACCACCGCGATCAGCGATCGTTTTGACGCGGGGGATGCCGGCGACGAAGCCTATCAGTATTACCCTGCTCCGTGGCGGGAGCCTTATCTGGCGCGGCGGCGCGAGACCGGCTGGGGGCTTTACTCTGCCCTGGGAATCGAAAAGCATGAGAAAGACCGGATGCGTGCTCAACACCGGCGCAACTTCCTATTCTTCGACGCACCTGTTGGGTTGATTTTTACCATCGACGGCGATCTTCCGGTGGGAAGCTGGCTCGATACGGGCATGTTCCTGCAAAGCATCATGGTTGCTGCGCGAGGCCTCGGGCTGGACACCTGCCCGCAACAGGCCTTTGCCGCCTATCACCAGACCATCCGCGAGATGCTTGATTTGCCCGAGGACCGGACCGTGATCTGCGGGATGGCACTGGGGCTGGCCGATTGGTCCGATCCGGCGAACGGGTTCGAGGCCAGGCGGGTGCCGGTAGAGGAATTTACACAGTTTCATGACTGATGCAGCGATCCATGTTTCGCACCCATATCTGGAAGCGGAGCCTAGACAAAAAAGTCAGT
This sequence comes from Roseibium algicola, assembly GCF_001999245.1. Classification (NCBI taxonomy): domain Bacteria; kingdom Pseudomonadati; phylum Pseudomonadota; class Alphaproteobacteria; order Hyphomicrobiales; family Stappiaceae; genus Roseibium; species Roseibium algicola. The sequence goes on from NZ_CP019630.1 coordinate 2,096,513, forward strand.
TGTAGTTAGATGCCGCTGATCAGTTCGTGGCGACTGTAGCCGACGGTCAATAGCTCAATCTCAATCGTACCCTTCTCCCTGCTGCTCGCCCACTTCCGGCGCACGTCGCAACGGCGCATTGTCATAGGCTGAAAACTTTACGGGTTGCCGCAAAACCTGCTGCACTGTCCCGTCCTGCCGCGTAACCTCGTCGAACAGTCCACGCGCCTGGAGCTGCGGATCCTTAACCAACTCCTCACGTCGCAGCGCCGGCCCCCACATCTGACCCGAAGCCTCGAAGAGCGCTTCCCAGTGTGTGAAAGGCTTTTCGCGGATGCGCGCGCCGACCTTACCCACCAGCTCATCGCGCCGCGCCACGCGCTCTGGACGGGTAAGGCCCACGCCCTCTTCCAGACCGATATCGCGGCAGAGGCGATCCCAGAAGCTATCCTCATGCGCCACCGAGGTCGTCAGCCATCGGCCATCGGCAGTCTCATAGAGCGCATAGCCAGGGTCGCGCTGGGGGAGGGTGGTGTCCTCGGCCGCATCGACGGCGATGAACGGCGTCTGCAAAGCCAGCACAGCGTCGCTCATGGCTATGTCGACATAGGTGCCTTGCCCGGTCCGTTCCCGCGCCAGAAGCGCCGAGAGAATGCCCGCAACTGCATAGAGCGCCGAGACGGAATCGCCCAAGAGAACCGCCGGAGGCAGACCGTCGACCACGCCGTTAATGCGTTCATCCAGCGCTCCGCCAATCCCTTGAAACGTCAGGTCATGCGCAGGCCGCATCCGGTAAGGGCCATCCTGCCCGTAGCCCGAGATAGACACGTAGATCAGCCGAGGGTTCACCGCTTTCAGGTCATCATAGCCAAGCCCCAGCTTCGCCAGTTTGCCCGGCCGGAAACCTTCCAGGAACACATCGGCCTGTTCGACCAGCTTCAGCAGGTCCGCCTTCTGCTCGGGTTGTCGTGCATCCAGAGCCACCGAGCGCTTGTTGCGGTTCAGCCCCTCGTAGAAGGACGGCAGGAACCGCGAGGGATCGCCACCAGGCCGCTCAACCTGGATCACGTCAGCGCCCATGTCCGAGAGCGTCAGCGTGCAGAACGGGCCGGGGTATTGCTCGGCCATCGAAACAATTTTCAGCCCTTCAAGAGCTCCGGGTTTGCGCTCTGCCATCAAATCGCCCAGCTTTGTGCGTCGTCCACCGTCAATGCCTCGCCATTGACGAACTGGCTGCGCGGATCGACGAGGAAGAGCAGCGCGCTGTCGAGGTCCTTTGGCTTGCCCACGCGTCGGCGCGGTAGTTTGGCCAGTTCGGCTTTGCCCTGTTCGGTTTCCCAGAATTCATCGTTTATCGAGGTCCGGATATAGCCCGGGCAGAGCGCGTTAACGCGGATGCCGTGCGGCCCCCATTCGAGCGCATGGCCGGCGGTCAGATGCCGGATCGCGGCCTTCGACATGGTGTAGAGCGACACGCCTTTGGCAACACGAGTCGACAGCATAGAAGAGACATTGACGATACAGCCTTCGCGGCCTTCGTCGATCCAGTGCTCTGCGCAGAGCTGCGACAACCGCCAAGGCGCGCGGACGTTGACCGCCATGGTCTGCTCGAAGTCCTCAAACGTGGCCTTGTGTGCGCGAGCCGGTCTGCTAATACCTGCGTTGTTGATGAGGATATCCGGGCTCCCCATCCGCTCGGCAATGGCGCTAATCAGCGCATCTGGCGCGGCGGAGTTGGTGGCGTCAAATGCAAAGGCCTGCGCCTTGCCGCCCTCGGCCTCTATCTTGGCAACCAGCTCATCCAGCTTGCCGGTGCTGCGAGCGGCCACTGCAACGGCTGCCCCCTCCCCGGCCAACGTCAGAGCGAATTGATAGCCCAACCCAGACGACGCCCCCGTCACGATCGCGATCTTGCCTACAAGCATGGCTTTCCCTTTCCTCCCAGAGCCCGATTTCCGTCACGCTATCACGCGGCATACTGTCGGACAATAATGAAAGCATCTGTCAGGCAACTTTGCCGAAGAACCGCCTCTGCATGGTCTCTTTCACCGAGGGAATTTGAACAAGTTCGATGAACCGGCGCACCTCGAGCCGCAGAGCGGGCTCGATCGGCATCTGCAGCCCGTGATAAACCGCTTCGGCGATCAACCTCTGTTCGGGCCGCCCTTCGACACCATCGCGGATCAACCCGGCGTTCAGCTTGTGAAAGAACCGCTCGAAGGTTGCCCCGCCCGGCCCCCGATAGCCGCGCACCATCCACGGCTGCTGCGCCTCGGGGTTTGCGAGCAGCCATGCGTGGGCAGTATCGCGAAGTGCGTCCGGTGAAACCACCTCCCTCACCAGCCCCAAAGATTTCGCCGTTGTCACGTCATATGTCGCCCCCGCGAGCATATCCTCGACCGCCCGCTGCCACGGTGCCAACCGCGTCATGCGTTGCGTCCCACCAAAGCCCGGCATCAGGCCGAGACCGGCCTCGGGCAGGCCAATCTTAGCCGCCGGAACATCCACCGCGAAACGCGCGTGTGCTGCTAGCGCCATCTCGAAGCCACCACCGAGGCAATGGCCGTTGATCGCTGCCGCCACCGGCTTGCCGCAAGTCTCCAGCCGGTAGAAGCTGTCCTTGATGCGGGCCATGACGGACCACAGATCCTTGGGCGTCATATCGAAGAACCCTCCGATCATCCGCAGATCGGCCCCGGCGTGGAACATGCTCTTGCCGGAGGTGAGCAGCACGCCGTGGATCGTATCATCCACGGCGACGCGTTCGACCAGCGTCACCCATTCCTGAATAGCCTCGGCGGAAAATACGTTGACCTTACGCTGCGGGTCGTCCCAGTACAGCTCGGCGATGCCGTAGGCGTCGGTGCTCAGGGTGATGATCTGGGTCATGTTGTGTCTCCGTCGATGCGTTCGATCACCATGGCGATAGCCTGGCCGGTCGCGGCGCAGAGCGTGGCGCAACCGAACTGCTTGTCCGCCCGCTCCAATTCGTCGAGCAAAGTGCCGAGGATCATCGCGCCCGTCGCCCCCAAAGGGTGGCCCATGGCGATGGCGCCGCCGTTGACATTCATCCGGTCGTGGCCAATGCCGGTTTCTTCTTGGAAATACAACACCACCGACGCGAAAGCTTCGTTCAGCTCCCAGAGATCGATGTCTGAGTAGCTCAGCCCGGCCTGTTTCAGCGCCCGATCACAGGCGGCTTTGGGACCGGTCAACATGATCGTCGGTTCTGAGCCAACCGAGGCCAGCCCAAGAATGCGCGCCCGAGCGGTCAGCCCCTGAGCCTTGCCCGCCGCCAGTGAGCCAACAAGCAACGCAGCAGCGCCATCGACGATCTGCGAGGAATTTCCGGCATGGTGGACGTATTTCAGCGAGCCAATCTCCGGGTATTTCTGTTCCACGACCGCGTCATAGCCCATCTTTTTGGCGTATCCCTCAAACGACGGGTTGAGCGATCCCAAAGACTGCATATCGGCCTTGGGCCGCATTGCCTCGTCCCGGTCGAGCACGGTTAGCCCGTTGCGGTCCTTGACCGGCACGATGGACCGCGAGAACCGCCCTTCGTTCCAGGCTTGGGCTGCGCGCTTTTGGCTCTCCATCGCCAGCGCATCCACGTCATCGCGGCTGTAGCCCCGGAGCGTCGCGATAAGGTCGGCCGAGATGCCCTGAGGCACAGATTTGCGCGGAATGGCGATGCCCGGATCGGCCAGCACCGGCATTCCCGAGGACAGTATGGGCACCCGACTCATCATCTCCACCCCGCCGGCAACCACCAACCCGGCTTCGCCGCTAGCGACCTTACCGGCGGCGATGGCACAGGCCTCGAGCCCTGAGGCGCAGAAGCGGTTAACCTGCACGCCTGGCACTGCCTCGTCATAGCCCGCTTCGAGCGCCGCCGTACGCGCGATGTCGCCGCCCTGATCGGCCACAGGATCGACGCAACCCAGCACCACGTCCCCCACCGCCGAGGTGTCGAGAGTTGACCGTTCTTTCAGCGCCTTGAGCGGCACCGTTGCCAGCTCCACCGGGCTCAACTCTGCCATGGCGCCGACCGAGGCCTTGCCCTTGCCACGCGGCGTGCGAACGGCGTCGAATATTTGTACATGTTGCATTGAATACTCCTATTTGGCGGTCATCCGCAGCGCGCCATCCAGCCGAATAACCTCGCCATTCAGCATCGGGTTGCGGAAAATCGAAACCACGAGGTCGGCGAATTCCGAGGCCTTCCCGAGCCGCGGCGGAAACGGTACTTTAGCCCCGAGCGAGTCCTGCACCTCTTGCGACAGACCAGACATCATCGGCGTCTCGAATATTCCCGGCGCGATCGCCATCACCCGGATGCCTGACCGCGCCAGTTCGCGCGCCGCTGGCAGGGTCAGGCTAACAACGCCGCCTTTTGAGGCGGCATAGGCTGCCTGTCCGATCTGCCCGTCGAACGCCGCGACCGAGGCCGTGTTGACGATCACGCCGCGTTCGCCATCCGGTCCCGGTTCGCCCTCGGCCATCGCCTCGGCGGCGAGACGCATGGTGTTGAAGGTGCCGATGAGGTTGATCGTCACAGCCCGCGAAAAGGCCTCGAGTTCATGCGGCCCGTCACGGCCCATGATCTTTTGGCCCGGCGCGATCCCGGCGCAATTAACCAGCCCGTGGACGCCGTCAAAGCGGGTCTTGGCAGTCTCGATTGCCTGGGTCACCTGCTCGGGCGAAGTCACGTCAGTCTTGACCATCGCCAGATTATCGCGTTCGGCCACGCCGTCGACATTGATGTCGAGCCCGACCAAGTTAGCGCCGCTCCATAGCAGCCTCGCCATCACGCCGGCGCCAAGCCCTGAGCCCGCGCCGGTGACCAGTATCGTCTTACCTTCGATGTCCATGCTTTCCTCCCCGATCGATCATTCGATCTGTAGTTCGTACTTAAGTGGCAAACAATGACATTCGGGTTCCATTCTCTGATCGAAAATGCAACTATTCATCTATGTCCAAACTCGACGCCCCGATCGCTGAGATCTTTATGGAAGAGGCTTTTGCGTGCGCCCGCAGCGTTGCCCTCGACGTCGCGCCTATCGCGCGCCGGATCGCCCCTGACGGGCAGATGACGCTGGCACGATACGGAGAACTCTGGTTCGCCCTCGCGCAGGAAATGCAGGACGAAATGCTGGGCATGACCACACATCCGATGCGGCCGGGAAGCTTTGCCTTGATGTGCCACGCGATCCGTAGTGCGCCCAGCTTGGAAAAGGCTTCGGAGCGCGCGCTTTGGGCGCTGAACCTGATGATAGGCGCGCCGAGGGGGGAGCTGATTTTGCGCAACGGGCAGGCTCGTATCAGCTTTACCGATGACGGACCTCCCGCCTCGGCTTTTGCTTATCGCACGCTGCTGATTGTCCTGCTGGGGCCGATTTGCTGGCTGGCGCGGCGGCGTCTACCGTTGATACAGGTAGCCTTCCGCTGCGTCACGCCCGAGGGGGCAGAGGCCTATTCGCGGCTATTCGGAACCCAGGTACAGTTCGGCGCGGCCACCACTCAGGTGGTGATCGACGCTGCGCATTTCGCTTTGCCCATCAATCGCAGTGAAGCGGCGTTGAAACGGTATCTGAAGCAGGCTCCCGGCAACCTGCTGGTCGGCTATCGCGGCATGGATGACACGATTGGCCAAATCCGGGCCTTATTGACCCGGCAGCCACCTCGGGACTGGCCGAATTTCGACAGTGTCGCGCGACAGTTCCGCATGTCACCCAGCACCTTACGGCGGCAATTCAAGGATCAGGGACAGAGTTATCGAGGGCTCAAGTCCGAGCTGCGAGTTGCCCGTGCCAAACATCTGCTGGCCGAGACCGACACGTCAGTCGCGGAGGTCGCCGACCTTCTGGGATATGCCGAACCGAGCGCCTTTTTTCGAGCTTTTCAGAGCTGGGTGGCCACCTCCCCGGCGCAGTATCGGGCATCGATCCGGAGCAATGCATCTTTGCTGGACTAAAGTATGTGCAAAAAAGAAAATACTCGCCTTAGTGCCGGTCACTGTGTAAACATTGCCCTCAATGTAGAGCGCCGCGAAAGTAACCCATGAAACTAAACCTAGACAATACCGCCGAATTGCCTGTTTTTCGGCAACTCGCCTTGGCCTTGCAACGGAAGATCCTGTCTGGCGAATTACAGCCTGGAGAGCGCATGCCCGCCGAAACTGCGCTGGCTAGCGAGAACGGCATCCATCGCTCGACCGTCCGTGAGGCGATCCGCTCACTGGAACAACAGGGGTTGCTTTACCGCGAAGAGGGCAAGCGCAAGCTGTTTGTGTCACGTCCCGATACCGAAGAGCTCTCGCGCCGGTTAGTCACGCCGATGGTGATGAACGGAGTGACATTCGAAGAGATCTGGGAAGCGATCCGCGCGCTCGATCCCGTGGCAGCCGAGGCCGCGGCGAATCGGCGCGATGTCGATAATCTTGCTGCACTTGAGGATAACATCATCAAGACCAAAGCGGCAATGAATGACCCAGACGCACTGGTGAAGCTAGATATCGAGTTCCACGAACTGATTGCGCTGGCCGCCAACAACCGGGTGATCCAGTCGCTCAGACTGCCGATCAGCGACCTTTTTTATCCGTCGTTTCAAACGGTGATGACCAGCCTAAATGCCAGCGAACGACTGCTGACCGCGCATGAGAAAATTCTGAAGGCGATCAAGTGGGGCGACGCGGCAGAGGCCAAGGAGTGGATGATCAAACACCTCAACGACTTCCGTAAGGGCTATGAGCTGGCCAGCCTCGATATCACCGGACCGGCCGTGCTTCCCAAGGCGCAGGACGATTAAGGCTTAGGCCGCTAGTTCGAGGATCTGCAGGACGTCTTCCGCGCCGTTGATCGGGCGCGGGTTCTTCGGCACCCAGAGGGTGTGTAGCGCGGCCTCGGCGATTTCAGGAAAGGCGTCACGGGAAATCCCATTCGCGAACAAGCCACGTGGCTGCCCCAATCCTTCAATCAAACTGTGAAGAAGGTCTGCGGCGGGCGCTGCCACATCGCCCAGGGCCTCAGCCACCAGCGCCTGACGGCCCTCATTTACCGATATATTCCATTTCATCACCGCAGGCAGAATCAAGCATGAGGTATGACCATGCGGCACACCGTATTTCGCACCCAGCACGTATCCGATCCCGTGGCTCGCCCCCATTGGCACACCGCTGGTGAGCGGCCCCATCGACAACCAAGCACCAAGCAAACAATCCTGACGCGCCTGCTGGTCTGCGGCATTGGCCTTGACCCTGCGCAAACCACCCGCCAGCAACCGCAACCCGTGCAGCGCTTGGGCGTCCCCAAAGGGGTTGGCGTCTTGCGAGCAGATGCCCTCGACACAGTGGTCGATGGCGCGCACTCCTGTTGACAATAACAGCCATTCCGGCGTGTGCCGCGCAACCTTGGCATCCAATATCACGACATGAGGCATAAGGCTCGTATGACGCAAAATGTCTTTGGTACCGCTCGCCTCGTTGGTGACACCGGTGATGGCGCTGAACTCGCCAGCAGAGAGCGTGGTGGGAATGGAGATTTGCGGAACAGTCGGTGCGGCAATCTCAACGTCGCCACAAAGTTGGTCGATGCTTTTAGCATCCCGAATGTCGTTGGCGAGACAAAGCGCCACCGCCTTGGCCCCGTCTGTAGGTGACCCCCCGCCGATGGTCACGATAAGATCAGCTCCAACCTCTCGCGCCACTTCAGTTGCTGCAATGACGTCGCTACGCGGCACATGCGCGCGCATCCGGTCAAAAATCCCGGCACTGCGATTGCCCAAGGCGGCGGTTAGCTTGTCAACCTCATCGGTTTCGCGGCAGAGTGTGCCGCTGGCGATGATAAAGACACGACGCGCGTCCAGCCGTTCCGCTTCTTCCGCAAGCGCCGTCGCGGCAGGGCCGCCGTGAACCACGGCTTTCATCGGGGTAAGCTCTATCCGGGGCATTGGCATCTCCGCTCATCCCGGCAGCGCACCCTGGGAGTTGGGGCCCGCTGCCGTTTGGGCATATTAATCGACAGCGATTACATCGCCGAACAATCCCCAGTTTTCGCCGTCGAATTTCATCAACGACATCGCTTCGATCGGTGCAAAATCATCCGCTGCGGTGTTCACTGTGATGCCGGGAAGCAACATCGGCGCTTCGAACCCGTCAAGGTTGGATGCCACCTTCATCAGGTTCTCGCGCGTAAGTTCTTCACCCGCTTCCTTCAGAACATGTTCAATCGTGTAGGCCGTGGAATAGCATGACCAATCCCACCAGTTGCCCTCTGACGCCTTGGGGAAATAGTTGGCCTTAAATTCCTGCCAAGCCTGTACGTCCGCATCCTCGGCATAGGCCGGGTTGGTCGGCTCTTTCAGATACTGAGTCGAGATGATGTCGGTCGAATGATCCAGCCCCGCAGGGTCCAGCACCGCAGATTTGGCATTGGAAACCGAGACGAGAAATTGTGTCGGTTTCCACCCAATCTCACCCGCGCGGCGGATGGCCTGTGCGGCGAACTTCGGGGAAGCTATGTTAAAGAACACGTCTGCGCCGCTATCTTTCAGTGTCGACATTTGGCTGTCGACCGTGGCGGCGGAGGTGTCGTAGCTCACTGACGAAACGATCAAGCTTTCATCTTCCAACTGGTCGATGAAAGCATCCATATAGTCGCGGCCGAAATCGTCATTTTGATAGAGAATACCAATTTTGGCGTCGGGCATGTTTTCCTTGATGTACCTAGCATAGATCCGACCCTCAGCTGCGTAACTAGGGGTAAAGGCCATGGTCCAGGGAAAGTTATCAGGATCGTCCCACTTTGATGCTCCTGTGTTTAGGAAGAGGTGCGGCACCTTGCGCTGATTCATGTAGCGGTGGATCGCGGAATTGGTAGGTGTGCCAAGGTTCCCTGCAACAAAAAGCACACCTTCGCGTTCGACAAGGCGACGTGCCTGGTCAACCGTCTTAGCTGGATTGTAGCCGTCATCCTGTACAGAGACAGTAACCCTACGGCCATTGATTCCGCCTCTGTCGTTCACCATGTCAAAATAGGCCGCAATGCAGGTACCGGCGGTGCCATAGGCCGAGAGCGGACCGCTGAGCGGCACGATAATGCCGAACTTAATCTCGGCGTCGGACGCTCCTCGGTCATAGTCTGCAGCCATGGCTCCACTCGCGAGGGTGAAGCCCAAAGCGAGGGCAGTAGTTAATTTTAGCATTTTCGGTTCCTCCCTGTCTGCTGTTAGTCGTTCGTATGAGTTGCAAGTTTGTTCCAGGTCCAGCCGAGCATTCCGGCCAGCCCGCGGGGCTGGATCGCCATGATCGCGATGATCACGCCGCCGTAGACAGCCCAGCTTCCGCCCTGCCAGATTTCCTCGGTCATATTGGGAACCAGGACGATAAAGACCGCACCGAGAAGCGGACCGATCAGAGGCGAGCACAGCCCACCCACGACGACCGCAGTGAAGAGCGAAATTGACAGAAAGAAAGGAAAGCTGTCAGGCGCTACGAATTGCACCGCCACCGCCTGAAGCGCGCCGCCGACTGAGCAGGCCAGCACCGAGAAGACGAATGCGCGGGTCTTGGCGCGGGTGATGTCGAAGCCCATAGCGCGGGCCGCAATCGGGTTGTCACGCGTGGCGATCCACGCCTTGCCGTTCAGTCCGCGCACCAATCGAAGTGTTAGGAAGGAAAAGAGCACAAAATAGCCCACCACGGCGAGATAGATCGACTGGTCTAGGTCCAGGCTGGTCCAGTCGGGGGCGGGGTTGATCTGCAGGAAGATCCCCTGAACGCCACCCGTCCATTCCGAAAAAAGATCCGATCGCAGGACTGTCGGCGTGGCGATCGCCAGCCCGAAGGTCGCAAGCGCCAAGTAGACCCCTTCCAACCTCAACGCGGGCTTGCCAATCAACCACCCTGCCACCATGCCGACGGTACCTGCAATCACCGGCGTCCATGCGAAAGGTACCCCAAAATGATCGATGCAAATCGATGCAGTATAGGCTCCGATCGCAAAGAAGGCTCCATGGCCCAGTGAAATCTGACCATTGTAGCCCATCAGCACGTTCAGCCCCATCGCAGCGATGGCATAAGACAGGATCGAGGAGGCGAGGAACAGCTCGTAACCTTCCAGCACCCCGGTCGCGGCCAGTAGGGCCAGCGCGGCGGTTCCATATCCAAGCCGCGCCAATGGAACCGACGCCTTCCGGGAGGCTCTCAAGGCTTGAGTAATGTCTGTGCTCTCCGTGGTCATTTCACACCCTCCGCGTCATGAATTCACCGAAGAACCCTGCGGGTCGCACCAGCAGAACCGACAGGATCAGCATCAGCGCGATCAACTCGCGAAACTCGATACCGTAGGGGACATAGGCCGAGACCATTGCCTCCAACACGCCCACGATCAGCCCGCCTAGGGCGGCGCCAAAGGGGCTCGTGATGCCGCCCAGAAGCGCGCCCGCCAGGGCAAAGATCAGCGGCGCGAGGCCCATCCCGGGATCAAGAAATGTCACCGGTGCAATCATCACGCCAGCCACCGCGCCAATTCCTGCCGCCAACCCCCATCCGAGTGCCAGCATGACTGACACGTTAATGCCCACAAGGCGGCTGCTCACGTGATTGTCCGCAGCAGCCCGCAGTGCGAGGCCGAGGCGGGTGTAGCGAAAGAAGAACCAAACCGCCGTCAACACCGCGCCGGTGGCCAGCAAAGACCCTAACGTATGCACACGGATAGACAAATCCGCCATCAGGTTGATCGAGCCATCAGAGAAGGCGCTTGGAAAGGGTTTGACCTCGTAGTTCCAGATGGCGCCAGCAAGGCTGTGGACGCTGAGAAACAGCCCCACGAAAACCGCCACTAGCACCAGGTCATCGGCCTTGGCAAAGGGTCGGATAACGACCCGCTCCAGCACGATGGCACCGATAAAAGAGACCGCCACGGTCAGTAGTATCGCGGGCCAGATCGACACGCCCATCTGTACTAGGGTCCAGGCAATGAATGTTGAGAATACCGCCATCTCGCCTTGGGCAAGGTTCACGTGGCCGGTGGATTTGTAGATCATCACCAACGCCAGTGCCATGATCGCATAGATGCCGCCGGATGACAGGCCGATGATGAGTTGCTCAAGGAAAAATGTCATGCCCCCGCTTCCTCTGACGTGATGTTGCCCAGATAGGCCCGTGCGATCTCCTGGTTCTGTGAAAGCTCTTCGGTGCTGCCACGCGCCACGAGGTTGCCGACCTCCAGAAGCGCGGCATTTGAGGCCAGTTTCAGAGCGAGATTGGAATTTTGCTCGACCAAAAGCATGGACACACCGGCATCACCGGCGATTTGGTCGAGAATCTCGAACAGCTGCTTCACAATCACCGGCGCCAGACCGATTGAGGGTTCGTCCAATAGGATCAGCCGCGGCTCCGCCATCAGCGCCCGGCCAATCGCCAGCATCTGCTGCTCGCCGCCCGAAAGCGTACCGGCATGTTGACCCACGCGCTCTTTCAGTCGTGGGAAGTAGTCGAACACTCGGTCGAGCGATCGCCGGAAATTGCCGCGCTCTTCCGCGGTGAAGGCCCCGAGCCGCAGGTTGTCCATGACCGTCAGGCTCGTGAAGGTGCCGCGTCCGTCCGGAACATGGGCGACCCCCATTCGAGCGATGACCTCGGTGCTCTTGCCTTTGATGTCCTCGCCGAAAAGCCGCACTTCACCATGTGTTTCGATCATGCCGCAGATTGCGCGTAGCGTGGTTGTCTTGCCCGCACCGTTGGCACCCAGAAGCGCCGTCACCTCGCCTTCGGGTACCTCGAGATCGATGCCATGCAGGATGCTGCCGTGGCCGTAAGACGCCGTGACGTTGTTGAGTTCCAAGGCAAGTTTCATGCCGTCTCCTCCCCGAGATAGGCCTGAAGCACCTGCGGATGTGTCCGCACCTCATGCGGCAGCCCGTCGGCGATCTTCTGCCCGAAGTCCATCGCCACGACGCGGTCGGAGACCTTCATGACGAGGTTGAGATGATGTTCAACCAGCAGCACCGCAACCTTGAACTCGTCGCGCACTTGCCGGATCAAATCCTCCAGATGCGCCACCTCTTCGCGGTTCAACCCGCCAGCAGGTTCGTCTAGCATCAAGAGGCTCGGTTCGGCGGCCAGCGCACGAGCGAACTCGATCCGCTTGCGCACCGCAAAGTTCTGGTCGGCGATGGTGTGGTCGGAGATATCGGCCAGATGGAGCAACGACAGCAGATGCATGATTCGGTCGCGCGTCTCGGCGCGTTCGCGGCGCACTTTCGGACCGCCAAGGATATCCGCCGTCAGGCCGCCGCTCATTGCGAATTGGGCGCCGGTCAAAACGTTCTCGTAGACCGTCATTGTCTCGAAGAGCGCGGTGTTCTGAAAGGTGCGGCCAATCCCACGCGCTGCCATGTCCTCGGGCTCGAGCGGCGTGGTGCTTTCACCATACACAAAGATATCGCCCGAGTTTTGGCGATAGAGCCGGCTAAGACAGTTAAACAGTGTGGTCTTGCCGGCGCCATTCGGGCCGATCAACCCGAGGATCTCTTGTTCGTAGATCTCGAGACAGATTTTTTTGAGCGCAATAACTCCACCAAATTGGATAGTGAGGTCGCGCACCTCGAGAAGCAAGACTCCATATTGCCGCACATTAAATCCTCCACTCAGTCTATTAGGCCATTTTTCTATTTATAGTCCGACATTGTTGTTATTTTGTTGAGCTGTCAAGTGACTATTGTGTAGTGTATGGCAATTTCGTGGGCGCCGCTGCATTGGACAACTATCGCGATCGCAAGTGCTTCTGTAGATTAGTACGGCTCTCGCTGAACAACTGATCCCTCAAATGTCGTTCATGTCGACCGCCTGGACTCGAACGAAGCGATAGCAGCAAGCGCGCAGCGCTTTAGGGGAGGCGTTGTTGCGAAACTGATGCTTGAGGCATGAGAGCCCCTTAGACCTATGATGTCATGCCACGCGAACGACTTCTGCGTTGCCGAGGGCGTTGAAGCGGTTCACGAGCTCGACGCGGCCGCGGGCGTGGCATCCTGTCCATCGCGTCCAGAAGGCTCGGACATAGTGGCGATGTCTTCGGTCTCGGGGATCTGGCCCAGCAGGTCTGGCAGGACGGAGTGTCGCCGTCTCGGCTGAGGGTGAACTCCACCGCATGGATGTCGGACGTGGTGGTGTCCATGACCAGGTGGACTTGCGTCATTGGCGTCGGTCCTTCACAACGCGCTTGCGAGCTTGCCACGCGCAGTCACCGAGGGCCTTGATCCCGGCGCTGCCCACGAGCAAATTGAGCGACCCATCGGCGCGCCGATACAGGATCTGGACCTTCAGGGTCTTTGGCCTTCGGCACAGGGTTAAATAGTCCGGGATGGGCCAGTCCAGGCCGGCCAGGCACAACAAGCAGGCGAAATTCCAGCGATCTGCCTGGGCGGAAGCTGGAACAGCACGTTGATCGACAGGCAGAACTGGATCGCTGCGTTCGAAAAGACTGGCGGCCGCCCTGATCGCCCCTCATGCGGCACGTGCTAGGTCGTCTCCTTGTCCAGCCAGATCCGCAACGAGCCGTTTGTCGTGCAGTAGCGCGCAGGCGCCGGCTTCGTCATGCCGCCCGTCTAAGCGCATCGATTTGTAAAGTGAATCTCTCACCGGCAGAGTTCTGCAACAACGCCACGCCGATGTTTCTTAATCGCGTGCACCCTTCATCTTGGGTTCCCAAATAGGCTGTCGCCTAAGGGTTAATACAATCGAACGCTGCTCTGCAAAAGCCTATGTCCTTTGTACCGTGATGGCCATGTGCACCCGTCGGGTGGATGATGCACAACGCACCGCAATCTTTGGTGACAAAAATGACATGATCCAGTGTCCGAATACCCCCCCCCACAGTTTGATCAACTTGTCATTTCCGAATGAACACTTGACTGCCTACTAAATCTAAATCATTGTCGGACAGTATGTAGCAAAATAAGATTGAATGGCTTCTCATGGATTTATTGTACGACAATGGAAGAGCTTGCTTCTCAAAACTCACTCCCCCGCCAGGCAAATTGGTCAGGGCAATCGCATTTGGCTCATGTTCCTACGCCATTGAGTACGTTGCGGAGGAAGGCGTCGTCCCAACTCGCTCGCTTGAGCTTGACCCCTGCGATGTGTCGTGGCGCACGACGTTAAGGGCAGGTTGTCGCAGGATGGCGACACTACCAGAACTGTTATCATTGCGGTTGCGTGCGGCATCTTCGCGGAAGGACAGGACTAGTTGCCAGTGGAGGTTGTCCCCGATGGCTCGATGGGTACGTACGGTCGCGAGCAGGACGTCCAGTGTAGGCACACAGGACAGGGCAAAATATCTTGTCTCAGAAGTTGTGCCGTCGGCTGTCTTGCGGGTGACCTCAACCCGTGCAAAGGCCTTCAGGTCCAGGAAATCATGATGATCAGTCAACCGCTTGCTGGATACGACAACTGCTCTCCGGTTCTCTGTCCGACCTTGGCCAACGTCCTCGGTGATGGCCGTAGGATGAGCGTCCTTCTGCGTCCCGAAGCAGGACCGGGCATCGAACAGGAGCGGGTACTGATTGGCCTCGAGCACCAGGCACCAGTCGCCACCGCCGGAGTTGATCGCCGCAACCATACGGCAATTGCAGTGGAGCGCATCGGTGGTCACCACCTAGCCATTGAGCGTGATCAGGCCGTGTGCGTCGATCGCGGCCTCCAGTTCCGAGACCCGATCGGCCGGCACGGTGGCCAGTGGCAGATGCAGCCGGACCGCATGGTTCGAGACCATACTTCGCGTCGGGCGCTCTCGCCTGCATGGCGAGCGCCGCGCAACGCATTACCGTCGATGGCAATCACATCGCCGTCCCGAACGAGAGTAGCAACCTTGGACAGAACGCGCCCGAAGGCCGTCATCTCAGCGCAGGAGGTTGCGCCGCAAAGCACAGAATCGAAGGCGATGACAAGTAACTCCCGAGACCATGTCGGGTGTTCTCTGCGCCGGAATCAGGAACGTCTTCGAAGGAGGGCAGAAACATATACATGACAGTGATGGGCTCCAGGGTAAGGACCCAACTCAAGAATTCACCCGCGCGTTGGCCACAAGACACGCCGTCCAACACGTCACAGCCATATGCGATTTCCCTGGCAAATTGGTGGCGTCATTGCGCTTAACGGGATGCCGCTCGATTTACATAAACAAAAAACCCTTGGTCCAACTGGACGTATTTGGCACGGGCATGAGGCCGATGCTGACCACTATTCACGCCCAAGATCGGTTGGGATGCGGCACGATCCCTTATCTAGGATTTTAAAACCAAATCAACTGAAAACGGGATTGGCCTGAAGGCAAAACACCAACAATCGCTCAGGAGAAAATTAATATGGCAATGACTGACTCACAGAAACTCGAAAAGCTGAATTCTATTGATGAGATTCTCCGGCTGAAGCACATCTATTGGATGTATAACGATGTCGGCTTTCAAGGAGATAAGATTGCAGAGTTGTTCGCCGAGGACGGTGTTTGGTCAAATGACGGTGCGTGGTCGAAAAAGCAACTGGGTTACTATAAGGGCCGCGAGGCAATTCGTGATTTCTTTAATGGTTTGTCCGGCGCAGTTCCGTTTTGTGCGCACATAGGAATGAATCCGATTATCGAAGTCAATGGCGATACCGCCGTTGGGAAATGGCGCGCTCTTTTGTTGGGGACCACTGTCAATGATGAAAATCCCAGAGCCGACTTCATTCTAATCGACTATCTTGATGAGTTTGTACGTGTCAATGGTGTTTGGCAGATCAAAAAGATGGACATTCTTTTCAACTTTAACGTGCCATTCGGTTCATCCTGGGCCGGACTGGAAGTCGTTAGGAAAGACTGATGTGATGATCATGGTGATCCAATACACTACAAACGGCCCGTTCATTTCTCGAGACCATTGACCGGTGCTCTGAGACCGAAGTCTGGATCGCCAGAGGTTGGAGTTTTCCGGCTACTTTCACGGTGACGGGCTGGGGATGCCACCGTGATTATGCAGCGCGATCGGCACCTAGTTGCCAATGGATCCGTGAGGTCTTTGTTCGTTGTACAACTTGACGACGGAACACCCACGGGGCCGGTGATGACCGCGAGCTTCTTTATCCTTGGCATCCCTGGGCTGGGCGGCAGGTTCATGTCCATGAGATAATCGAGAAGTCCGGCCTGGATGTTCGACCGGACCGCCAGCACGAACTGGCATGTGACGGCAACGCCGCATGTCACTTTCACGGCACTTCGCGTCCTGGACGAGCTTCTCCGGGACGTGGGTACCCCCTCGCATCGGCAGGTACTGCCCGCCGAGACGCGTCAATCCGTGACGAGGCTGATGACGCGCCTGATCCTGAGCCACATCGACGGCGAGCGCGTCGTACAGCGGGAAGGCCAGGATCATGATGCATGAGAAGATCGATGACGATCTTGGTCGTTCTGCCGCCGGCGGTGTCGCACGCGCCCTTTTCGACCGGATGGTCGCTGAGGTCTGCCTTGGCAAGATCGGCGCGGTCGCCGCGCGGGAGTGTCTCGGTTTGCTCGCAACAGGCGCGAGTGGCAGCAACTCATCGAGATGTACCGGGTCGTCGACACGGTACTGATTGGTCCAGAGACGGTCTATGCGCCGCGCCAGAGCAATGACCGTCTGCTTTTGGGGCTGAAGGGAAGCCTCGATAAGTTTGAACTCGATCTCTTGCGCCAGCGTTCGCTCTCGGCCCGCTACGAGAAGGCCAAGCGCGGCGAACTCATCGTCGCTGCGCCCGTCGGCTCGGTGAAAGTCATGCACACGCCCTTGTAGAACTCGCCGACTTCCGTTTTGCCGATGCCGGAAGAACCATGCTGGTTCAGGACAACTTGAACGCCCACAACCCCGCTTCACTTTGTGCTACCTTCGAACCGGCCAAGCCCAAACTCATCACCGAAAAGATCGAGCGGAATCATACGCCCAAACACTGTCCTTGGCGCAACATGGCCGAAGCGGAACTGCCAATCCTGTCGCGTCAGTGTCTAAGAAAACGAGCCGACAGTCAGAAAGACTTGGCGCGAGACGTTTGCGCTTGGGCCGAGGATGCCACAGCAAAAATAGCATCGTCGACTGGCAGTTCACAAATGAAGCCCATGCATGAAATTCAGAAAACTATAACTATCAGTGTGACTGAATCAGAGGACTGACCGCAAAACACCCTTAATCAAGGAGAGTGAAGCTTTCGTCTTGCATGGTAAGTAGAACCTCGGTGCGATTTTGCGTTTTATCAGCCCAGTACAAAGGCTTTTGACGCTTGAAGTCCACTTCGAGCCGGAAGATATCGTGGCGGTTATAATAGCCAGCCATGTCATGGTGCTGTTTGAGCTCGGTCAGGGCGCTGATATCGACATCGGCGATCACCAGCCCCTCTTCGCCATAAAGAACGCCACCGGGCGTCGAACCGTCCGGTGCGACAATCATCGCACCACCGCCTCGGCAGGCGCTCAGCATGGCCCGCATGTCCGTATCGCCACCGCAGACGGTCTGCATTGACTGGTCGTCGAACATAGAAGTCGAGACCACCGTGTAAACCTTAGCCTCAAAGCTATGAGCCGCGGCGCGGATCCGTGTCGCCTCGGACATATCGTAGGCTGCCGATGTCCGCGGATCGCGAAACGGCCACACCGAGGGGTAGCTCGCGCAGTGAATCTGTTCTCCCTGCGCCATCAGTGCATATCGAGCCAGAGGGTTACCGTTTTCCCCGCAAATCAGCCCACCGACCTTTCCAAATGACATCTGACAAACTCTCAACCCCGCGCCATCACCGCGATTCCATGTCAGTTTCTCATAAAACGTTGGCACAAGCTTGCGGTGATGAACGCATAGTTCACCGTCCGGGCCGATCAGTACGGCGCTGTTCCATAGGCAACCGCTCGAATAAGTCGCGCGCTCCGAAAAGGCAAACCAGACTGCAATCCCAGCGGAGCGCGCTGCATCGCGTATGGCGGCGATCTCGGGCCCATCTACTGTTAAGGACGCATCAGCAAAACGCGCAAACAAATCATGTCCGTCAGTCGGCCGCAAATAACTGTTCCAAACCGGAAATCCGGGAACAAAGCTTTCTGGGAAGACGATCAGATCGACTTGCTGGGCTGCGGCCTGCTTGATGAGGCCGATACTCTTGCGGATTCCTGCGTCGGGATCGAAGAATTCAGATGGGGCGTGCACCGCAGCGAGCCGGGCTTTCATGTCAGTCATCCTTTCAGGCGAGCGAATGGGTGTGTTTGCGCAACCGGGTGACGGCGATTGCCACAAGCGTCGCAATGGAAACGAGTCCGAAGGCATACCAGCCAGTCACCGCCATTACCGCACAGGAACCAATGGCAAATGTCGCCAGAATGACGCGTTCGAGGGGTTCGACCGACTTGAACAAGTGGCCATATATCGCGCCCGAAAGCAGTATGGCGCTGGCGGCATAGGAAAGAGCTATCAGCACGGCCTGCAGTGTAAGGCTTTGTGATTGCAGCAATTCAGGAAAGGAAACAAACATGAAAGGCAGGCCAAGTGCGGCAAAGCCCATTTTACCGGATTCAAATGCAGTGCGCAGAAAATCGGCCTTTGCGATACGCGCGCCCACCAATATGCCAACGGCGACCGGAGGCGTGAGGGCGGAGAAGATCGCGAAATAGAATCCAAACATGTTGGCAGCCATTGGTGTGATACCTGCGTCGATCAGACTTGGAACGACTATGATTGCAATCAGCGAATAGGCCGCCGGCGTCGGCAAGCCCATTCCCACAATCAGGCAGACGAACATCCCGATAAGCAGCGTCAGAAACAAATTGCCCTGGCCCAAATCGGAAATCAGTTCACCGGCGCTGATCCCAAGGCCCGTGGTAGTGAGGGTCTGGACGACGAGACCTATAGCAGCCAGGATGACCGCAAGTTGCACGGCAGTGTCGACGCCGATCTTGAAACCGCCAGCAATGTCCTTGAAACTGGGGCGTAAGTGTTTGGGGCGCAGGACTGATATGCCCAGGGCGATGGCACATCCCCAAAACCCCGCCATGGCTGGAGAGTAACGTAACACAAGTAGGACAATAAGCGTGCTGAAAGATAACAGGAAGCTCGGGGTGATCCAGTAAATCCTTGATAGATCAACCTCTTGCCGAACCCTCTCCAATCGTTTGTGCCCCCCGATCATGGCGGCAACACTGGCGAGAATTGCGGCCATGTAGAGGAGACCTGGTATCAACCCGGCCAAGACGACATCGAAATAGGAGATCCCGAGGATAACCGCCATCATGAAAGCTCCAAGTCCCATGATCGGCGGCAAGAGTTGGCTACCGGTCGAGGCCATAATCTCGACCGAGGCCGCCTCCGAAGCGCTGAAGTTACTCTTTTTCATTGCGGGTATAGTGATCACACCGGAAAGCGCAATATTAGATACAGCTTGGCCGGTTACCATTCCAACAAGAGTGCTGGCCAGCACGGCGCTGTAGGCCATACCGCCACGCATTTTGTTGCCGATTAGCGCGCCGATGTCCCCGAAAATGCCGATAACACCTACGGCATGCAACACGCCACCATAAACAAGCAGCATGAAAATCATGTCTGCGGACAAGGGAGCGTATGACAATACCCCGCGCGGACCGCCAATCCCGGAAAGGAAGGTAATGGCGACGTTGAACGGTGGCATTCGTGCTTCAAGAATGTCGGGTAAATAGCGACCGAATATCATATAAAGTGTAAGCGACAGGCAGATCAGCGCGATAGCGGTTCCCCATATGCGCCACACCGACAGTAGTACCGTCGTAATGAGTATGCCGCCTGCCGCAAGCGCAGCTGGAGATACGAAGGGCTGCATGATCTCTAAAGTTTCGGCGTTGGCCGTCAAATATGTGCCGGAGCCACCGCTGCCAGCAAGAATAAGGGCTCCGCTGATTCGGTCGACAAGACGGCCCTGTGAGCCTGCTGGATTATCCTCGCGACCGAGAAGGTAGATAGCGGCATAAACAAGCACCATGACTGTAAAGATCGTATAGTGTTGCATGGTGCCGAAAAGGTTCTGCCAAACCGACAGAGCACTATAGGCCAAAAGAACCACGCCCAGTACAATGCCAGAACCTTCCACAAAGCGTCTGGTGGGAGTAGATATCGCACTGGACATCGGGGTTCCTCGCAAAGAACTTCAGATTGCGGAATATCAGTCGACCAAACCAGTTTCCTTGTAGGCGCGCATAGCCCCGGGATGTATGAGCTCGGGATTAGTGCGCGCAATCTCGGAGATTGTTTTGGGTTCCCAAATTTTTGCGATGGCGCTGTATTTGCCGATCTCAGGACCGGACTCGATCCAGAGCTTGACGAACTCGTAGGCAAGATCTTCGGGAAAAGACTTGTGCGCGGATATCAGCGTAACATTGCCGAAACTTGTGACAGGCCCGCCTTGACCAGTCAGCGTGCCTGCCGGAACTTGTTGGATTTTAAACGGAGCGCCGGTACTATCGATATAGGTTTGGATCTGTTCTGAAGGTATGTTGATATAGTGGAAAGGGCGACCGGAGCTTTCCAAAGTTTTGAATGGCGCGGCTTCAAGCGTATAGGAAAAATCGAAGTTGGAATGAGCTACAAGTGTGCCGATGTCCGAGCGCCCATCGAGCAAAGCATCGATATTTTGGCCGGGACCCAATGCATCGAACGATTTGAGATTACCGGTAATACCCCAATTGTCGAGTAACATGCGCTGGTGCATACCCCATTCATTCTGGGTCAAAAGTCCAACCGCGACACGTTTCCCATCGAAATCGTCCAAGGTGTTAATCTCATCATCGAGAGCGACGAAAAGGTTAGTGGAATTGCTCATCGCGCCAAGCACGCGAAAATCTTTGACGGCATCCATGGCTTCCGGAAAAAATGGTGCGATACCCTCTACAGCAGCCCATTCCACAACCTGTCCGGAGCCGATTAGCGTCGTCTCCCATAGGTCAGGCTGAGACGCGAGATAGCGCACGTTGTAAGTAAAGCCAGGTGTTTCAACGGCCTTCGGCGCAATGGCGTCTGTAAAGTCCGAGGCGTAGTTCTGCATCGTCGCTACCGCGAGATACGGGCCTGAACCCGCGGGTGATACGAGTATGTCGACGCTGACGGGTTCAGCGTGTGCGGACAAACACGCGACAGACACCATCGCAACGGTAGAAAAAGCATTTAACATATTGAAACGCGTCATCGGAATCCCCTGTTGCAATTACCTGTGCTGAGCTTAAGGATGGCGAAAGACCAAGGAAACGATATTCTTTAAGTAGAGTATATAGGAAAATTCTATGGATATTAGTCTACGCGCCCTACGCTATTTCGTGGCGACGGCCGAGGCCGGGAAGATCTCTGAGGCGGCAGTCCGGCTTAACATTTCACAGCCCAGTGTGTCGGCGGCAATCCATCAGATAGAAGAGAAATTCGGGCTCCAGTTGTTCCTCCGTCTGCCAGCGAAGGGAATCCAGCTGACAAGCGATGGCGCAAGGTTTCTAGAGCGCGCACGCTATCTTTTGGCTCAGGCGGAGGAGTTTCAGCATGACGCCAGCGCCATCAGTCAGGGTATCGATGGGGAAATAACCGTGGCGTCATTTGTCAATCTTTCGCCAACGATAATGGCCGAGCTGCTCGGTATTTTTCGCGAAAAGTACCCGATGGTACGCGTAAATTTCCGTGACGCAAATCAACATGACATCATCAGCGGCCTGATGACTGGCCAAATCGAGATCGCAGTCACATTCGATCTGGCACTGCAAAGCGGTTTTTCCTCATCGGTGCTGGCCACTCTGCAGCCGCGTGCAGTACTTTCGCCCGACGACCCGTTGGCTCTGGAGCGCTCAATAAGCCTTCACGACCTGTGCACGCGCCCATTTGTGCTGATGGATTTGCCACATACGCGTGATTATTTTCACAGTCTCTTCTCCGACCAGCGTATCGCACCTGCTATTGCCTATCGCTGTATTTCATTCGAGGCTGTGCGATCATTCGTTGCCAGCGGTCTGGGAGTCTCTTTGCTTAACATCAGCCCAGCCACTGATGTTGCACTTTGTGGCCGACCTGTTGTGCTTAGACCAATCACCGAAGCGGTCCGTCCACTACGGATCGTACTTTTGCGCAGCAAACGGCTCAAGATGCGTCCAGCACTGAACGTGTTTCAAGAAGTCGCCACGCAAGTGTTGCCAGCGCTGGCCGGCCCACTTTAACTAATACATTTGGCTAATTTTAGTAGTACTGCTCACAGCTCAGGCGGCCAGAGCACTTATCCCCCGGACGAAGCATATCGATCCGGCCATGAAAATCACAAAAAGTCCGAGCTTTTGCACCGAGGTTTGCGGGAGGCGGCGATAAATGCGTTCACCCACATAGCCGCCCAGAAACAGCACCGGTATAAGTGCGACGGCCCGCAAGGTGATCTCCCAAGTGACGAGGTCGGTGAAATAAGCCGGGATGAAAGCCAGCAGTGCGACAAGCGTAAATGTATTGATGAGCATGGCCCGTTGCTGTTCTAACGAGATATCGGCGCATTTTGCAAAATAGATCGCTAGAGGCGGTCCGGGCAAAGCGAAGGCGGAGCCAAGCATAGCCGAGAGGACGCCGACCACCAGATAGCCACTGCGGGAGGCGTTGGTAGTTTTAGCCTGGCGGAACTGCTGCAAAACAGCACTACCGCAAATCAGAAGTCCGATAAGCATCAGCATGATCGGTTCGGGCGCAACTCGCAACAAAAGCGTTCCCAACGGAGCGCCTGCCACACCGCCGGCAAGCAAAATCCCCAACACACTCCAATTAACCAGCTTGTGAAACTCAATCGCTGCCGGAATGCCGAGAAAGATCTGCAGCAGCAACACCGTGACGACCATGGATTGCGGCGGCAGTCCCAGCGAGAGAACCGGAGCAGCAATCATAGCAAAGCCAAAGCCTGTCAGCCGCCGCAACAATGCCGCAAAGAATGCGCCGGCGACGATAATTACGAACGCGGCCAAGTCTGTAAGACTCCCCGATGCGTGCTCCGTGCCGAGTGCAGAAGGAGCAACGGTCTACACTTTCGCAACTTTAAAAATGAGACTCACGCATTCCAATTAATAAATGCGAATGATGCGCATAGGCATTTCTTATGAATGGACAATTGATTTTACAGCATTTTTCATGCCAACGTCGACGTATCGGGGTTACTTACAAACAACCCCAGATGATCGACGTCTCTTGCTGAGGCCTATGAAAAAATACTGACAAAATGAAGTATAGCTTGCGGCAACTGGACTACCGGGTGGCAGTTGCCGAGCACGGCTGTAAGTCGGTCGCGGCGGACGGCCTGCATGTGGCACAACTTTTCGCACACAAACAAATCCAAAATATCGCCCTTACCCACGTCAGCGATCAGCTATACTCAGACACCAAGATCTATATTAAGCATCTATAGTATTCGACGATTTCATTATCAAGAATAAATCGTACATCGAGCTATTTTCGAAATAACTGGAGTAATCGTTTCTTGAAAAGTGACATTTGAAAGAGCGCTTCAGTTTTTAAGTACTGCGTCATGAATCTCACAGCCATTGCCTTCGAGCTGAAGCGCCGGTCGAAAAAAGACTTCAAAGGCAAACAGTTCGAAGCGTGGCTGCTCAATCGGACGGTATCTGTATAGATACCATCGACATGCACGGCAATCAGGTCCAATTTTTGCTGAAAGCAAAGCGCAATCTCGATGCAACTAGAGCCCCCCCTCCTTAAAATGTTGCCGGGTGCCCGGTTGCGATCATTTGGTAAAATTTGCACTGTTGGTGCTGCCACTTTTCTTTCGGGCGTCGCGGAGCAGTTAACTGCGGTTTGCTTGCTCCGGATCTAGCGCACTAAGTAACCAGGGATTTGCAACAAGGCATCGAGAGTGATCATTTCAGGCTGAAGAGGGACACGCGAAAAAACGGTAGGTTTCACTCGTTAACGGTTAGCTAAAAATACAATCGCCGGCTTTGAAGCTTTCCTTTGGCCCCGAACGGGTTT
Source organism: Roseibium algicola (assembly GCF_001999245.1). Taxonomy (NCBI): domain Bacteria; kingdom Pseudomonadati; phylum Pseudomonadota; class Alphaproteobacteria; order Hyphomicrobiales; family Stappiaceae; genus Roseibium; species Roseibium algicola. Next base: position 2,120,495 of record NZ_CP019630.1, read on the forward strand.
CGACTTTGTCGGTCAGCGAAGCGTCTGCGAACAGAATGAGTTGTTTGCAAGGCTCTTTGGAATTGAAAACGTTAACGAAACCTCAAAATCGCAGATGAAACTGGAGAGATTTGCCTGCTGACAAAACTTGCGACAGCCCCCGTAAGAGGATGTCACGGCGCCGACCGCCGTGGCTGCGGTCAGTGCCGTGGGGAGACGCGAAGTTCGGAGAGCTATTAAATGACCTCCATGATCAAATCGCCGACATTGGTCGGAAATGACGGGTTCGACCGCATCAGTGCGGCAGCCCGCCTTCCCTCTTCCAATGCCCTGATCTGGCGACGCAGATTGGAGATATCAGTGGCCGGGGCACCCAGCCCGAATGCCGGAGCACCCAAGGTGACACGACCGCTGTCCTGTGCCGCAGTCAGGCGCTTTTCGCATCGGCACGCGGCGCTTTGCGACACCACCCCGCAAGAAGTTTTCACGAAGCTGGTAACCTCCCGCCGAGCGCGGCTCAGCCTTTGCCGGTAGGCGGCGGCGGATATCTCAAGCGCCTCCGCCGCCTCGCTGTCGGACATCTCGAAGATGTCGCCCAGCACATAGGCAATACGTTGGCTGCGGTTGAGGCAGGTCAGCATCGCCAGCGTGCAGCCGATCTTGATCTCTTCGATCGCGATGGCCGTGATCACACTGTCGGTCTGATCGTCGTCCGATGCGGCAAGCCCGGTTTCCAGATCATCGGCGAAATCCCTGAAATTCATCCGCATCGCCTCCACCCGGCTGCGCATGCGCATTCCGACAAGGTGCCGGGAGGCGGTTTTCAGCGCCCATCCCCCGGCGGCCCGGTCGTCGCGGACTGTCCCGAGATGGGTGATGATCTTGATGAGAATTTCTTGCGTGGCGTCCTCGGCATCGGCGGGATGCGCCAGCATCCGCATGGCAAGCCCATAGACCGGGCGTTGCAAGGACCGCACCAACGATGCCAGCGCCGCGCGGTCCCCTTGCCGAGCGGCGCTCACCTGTTCTGGATCCAGATGAATCATGCCTCGAGCCGCGCCCGAAGCGACACGAGCTCTTTGGCCAGCGTCTTTTTCTGCTCTTCCAAGGCGCCCTCAAGCATTTCGAGTGGCACCGGCGGCGCCATCAGAACGAAGGAATAGATCGACGTGTCGTCGGTATCCTCTGTCACCCGGGAATAGGCCGCGCCCTTGGAACCATCGGGAAAGGTCATGATCCAGTCGACCGTCCCGTGCTCGGCGGAGGTGCGGGTTTCAAGGCGGATCGGAACGGCACCATTCGGGGTGACCAGCTCCGCGCTCTCGGCATCGGCTGATTTGAACGCGTTGGTCCATTCGGGCAAGTTCGCCGGATTGGCGATATAGGCAAACACCTCAGAGTGGGGTTTAGCGATGTTGATGGATTGCACGTCATGGGTTTTCATTTTGTCATCCTCGTTAAACTGCGCCGGGCCAGTCCTGGGCGCATACTTAGAAAGAGGCGGTGGCCGTTGAGACTGTGACAAAGAAAGTTGGAAAAAATCAGCGACGAGGTGCGCGGCCGATCAGCGCTTGCGATAGGCGGCGGCCTTGGCTCTGTTGCCACAGACCTCCATCGAGCACCAACGCCGCTTGTGGTTCTTGCTGATGTCGAGGAAATAAAGCGTGCAGGTCGGCCCCTCACAATTGCGCACATAGCGGAAATCAGCCTCGGTAATCAGGCGTGCGGCGGCAATCGCGATCCTGGTGATCAGCTCGCGTGGATCTGTCAGCGGGTGCCTGTCGACAAGGATAAGGGGTAGCGCGGTGGGGTCGTCCAATTCCGTGGCGGGTGTGATCTGCAAGAAACACGCCCCCCGCGCGAGGATCGTATTGATCTCGGTAATGACGGGATGGCCCGCATCCGTTAACTGACTGCCGCGGACGTCTTCTATGAAGGGCCGGAACCTCTCGCGGAAGGCAACGATCTCTTGCCGTGCCTCTTCAAGCGCGGGCGCGGCGGCAGCTATTCGGAAAGGAGCCAGCTCAACCTCCGAGGCAAGCTCCGCGGCAATCAGCCAGTCCAGCAGATCCGGGCCTGTCTCCAGCCAGTCGTAGCACATGGTTCGCGGCATCGCGACACTGTTCAGGAAATCCAGTGCGGGGTTTTCTCCGACGAAGAACGGCGCAGGCCTAGTGTTCTGTGTCATCTGGTTCTCCGTCTGCGTGCAAAGGGGACGATCCTCCCTGGTAACCATTCTTCTCAAGTTTCACAAGTTACATTTCTTCACGCACACTCACGATAATGTAACTATCAAAAATAATTTTTAATGGTTAGTTAGTAACCGTCAAACCGCCTTTGACTGGTTATCAGCGGTGCAGCATGAACCGATCATCATTATGCCAACCCTTAGTCACGACGACCCTCGCACCTGGTATGCACGCTTCCGCATCCTTCGCTGGCAGCCCGCAGGCCTGGGTCAGCGATCAAGCAAGGCTGGAACGGCCCGGTGGTCAGGTCACCCAGCTTGGGCAACCGCGACAGCGTTGCATCTAAAGCCGCGTTTAAGGCTCACCAGGTTCGTGAACGGCCCCGGAAATCAGCACCACCATCCACGGCATCTATGACCCCTCACCTCAACCAACCGACCCCAATCGAAAGGAACAACGCCATGACCAAAATTCTCTATATCGCGGCATCGCCGCGCGGCCCTATGTCGCAATCCGGCAAGCTTGCGGAGGCTTATCTTGCGGCGCGGCAGGCGGACCAACCGGACGTTGCCATTGATCGGCTCGAGCTGTGGAACGCTGATCTGCCCGAGTTCGACGGCGACAAGGCGGCAGCGAAGATGACTTTCTTTGGCGTGGGCGACATGGACGCGCCGCGCCAGAGCGCCTGGGACCAGGTGGTTGCCGTTACCAACCGCTTCATCGGCGCGGATGAATATGTGCTGTCAGTGCCGATGTGGAACGGCGGCATCCCCTACAAGCTCAAGCAGTATATCGACATCATCACCCAGCCCGGCCTGCTGTTCGGCTTCGATCCCGAAGCAGGCTACAGCGGGCTGCTGAGCGGCAAGTTGGCGAGGGTCTTCTATACCTCCGGGGTCTATGCGCCGGGTGCGCCTGCCTATTACGGCACAGATCATCATTCAACCTATCTGGGCTGGTGGCTCGACTTCATCGGCGTGAGAGAGATCGAAACAGTCCGGTTCCAGCCTTCACTGCTGACCGCGGACCCGGCAGGTGACCAGCTGAAGGCGCTTGAGTGCGCACAGGGCCTTCACCTGCAACAGGCCTAATGGCATAGGTTCCGCGCCCCGGCCTACAACGACGCCGGGGCGGCAGAGCGTTACAGATCGGACAAATGTGCACTCGAAACCTGATCGTAATCACCAAAAAAACTCTTGCAAACAAGGAGTGTTCCCAGATGGGATTGCCTCACCAGGTCGTTTGAGTTTGATTAATGATCCGAAATACAACTATAGGCGGCGAAATAATGGCTTCTACTCGGTTCGAAGCCGGCTGAGCATTGGGCAATCGACATTGCCCCGTGAGCAGTTGGAGATAAGCTGCTTCAGCGCGATTTCGAGCTTCTTCAGTTCGGCGATTTTTGTTTCCACATTGGCGATATGAACTTCCGCCAGTTCCTTCACAGCCTCACAATCCGAAGCCCGGTTCTCGGAGAGGTCCAGCAGCATCTTCGCTTCGGCAAGGGGAAAACCAAGATCGCGCAGCCTTTTCAGGAGGTGCAACCGGCCGACATCATCCGCCGTGTAAAACCGCCGATTGTTGGTTGCCCGCCCCGGTTTCGGAACAATCCCTTCCCGTTCGTAGTAGCGGATTGTCTCGATACTGACGCCGCTATGTTTCGATGCTTCTCCAATCGCGATCATGTGATGTCATCCGGCTTGATCCTGTAGTGACTACAGGAGGTATGTCTGCGGGCACCGAAAGTCACTACGCAATGCCGTGATTGTCCGGGAGATCTAAATGCAGAAATTTTTAAGTCTGAGCTATCTGAGTTCGATTTCGTCGCTGGGAGTCGCGACCTGCTGTGTCCTGCCGATGGCGATGATGTTGCTGGGACTGGGAGGAAGTTGGTTGGCAGTGTTCGGGAAGATCGCCGCTGCGAGCTATTACGTTCTTGCGATTTCTTCAGTCCTTGTTGCCGTGTCCTGGTTCTTCACGTTTCGACGACAGACGCTTGCAAGGTTGAAGTGGTGGTTGTCGGGGAGCACGGCGATGACGGTTTTGGCCTGGGTTGTTGTCTTCAACGAGAACCGGATAAACGACTATCTGATTATGTGGATGTGAGACGATTGCTGCTCAAGAAGTAGTTTTGGAAAGCACGCTGACTTGTCCCGTGTGCGGCCATGTCGAGACGGAAACCATGCCCACCGATTCCTGCCAGTGGTTCTATGAGTGCAAGGCATGTCATGAAGTGCTGAAGCCCAAAGCAGGCGACTGCTGCGTTTTCTGTTCCTACGCGACCGTTCCGTGCCCGCCAATTCAACTGGGCAAAGCCCATTGTAGCTGAAGTCGTCGTTCCTCGTCCCCACAAGGCCCGGTTCACGGCCCTGTCGTGACCATCCTAGCTAGTAACAATATAGCTGCGGCACATTCTATACCGAACTGCAAAAAAGGCGCTAAGCTCAGAAGGGAGCCAGTCTGCAATCGACACCAACATTACATCAGGCTGAGCGGCCGTGACGTCAACGGCGCCATACAGTTCATCGACAAGATGCTCAGGAAAACCGGATTGCCACGACTGCGGTAAAGATCGCGCTCTGGGATGGTCACGACCAGGCTTCAGACCCATAAAATGGGTATGCAAATCAGTTGAAATTTGAATCAAGCTCCTTAACAGGAGTTTGGTGATGTCTTGTGGTTTTTTCTGGCTCAACGATGAGCAGTTTTCGAAGTTTCAACCGCTTTTTCCGACCGTTACACGCGGCAAGGCCCGTGTGGATGACCGGCGGGTAATAAGCGGTATCATTCATGTGCTGAAGTCGGGCGGCCGCTGAGTCGATGCGCCGGACGTCCACTAGCCGAGGAAAACCTTCTACAATCGCTTTGTCCGTTGGTCCGAGAAGGGTGTCTGGACAGGGATCTTCGACATACTGTCCCAAACCGGGGAGCCATCTTTAGAAGTGATGATCGACAGCACGGTCGTTCGAGCTCACCCGGTTGCCCATGGTGGCAAAGGGGGGCTCAGCCCATGCCCCGGGCAGAGCTCGTGGTGGTCCAGGAACCAATATCCACGCCCTGAGCGACAACAGGGAACGGCCAATCGCCTTCCACCTCACGGGAGCCAATGTCTCGGACTTCACAGAGGCAGAGGCACTCTTACCACTCGCTCCGGCAAATGGCGTTCTGCATGGCGACAAAGGCTATGTCAGTGGCCGTATCCACCGGATCGTGGAGGAACGTGGCTCGCTGCGAAACATCCCGCCGCGCAAAACACATAACTGGAAAAACTGTTTCTTGCCATACCCTTACCAGAGCAGAGCCGTTATCGGGAGGATGCTCGGCAGGCTCAAGGAGTTTCGCAGGATCGCAACATGCCATGACCGCAACGCCAGGAACTTTCTGTGGTCCCTCTGCCTCGCGGCAACCGTATGCTACTGGTTATGAGCCTGAGGCCTAGGGCTTGCCTGTTCACGAAAAAGTTGGAGCGCGGACCGTTCATTTGACCGTCGGCAGTGGACAGAACAGTGTCCACTGCCCCGGCCCGGCTCTAAAACCTGTGGTAAGGCATCGATTGGCGGATGCCGCAAAAATACTTGGTGGCCAAGCTCGACCGGATAGCGAAAGGCGCTGGTGTAGCGGGAGCGCAGCTAATCAAACTGTAACGTTCCTCCTTTTTTCCCGTCACTTTTCTGTAGCCAACAGGTGCTTTTTTTCCAGCACGGCATGAACGCCTTTGTTGATGTCGACGAGCTGCGTCACATGCAGGTCGGCCACCAGGGAGCACAGCATATAGGCCTGGTTGCTGGACAATTCGCTGCGATTGCATACAAGGTGGATCATCTCCCGCACTGCTTGTCGCGCGGCTTCGTCAAGGTCGGTATTGAAGCCCATGGCAATGAGCTTGTCCGGCGTTTCTGCGAAAGGCTGGCTCAGGCTCATGTCCTTGCGTACCGTCAGACGGAACTTCCCGTCCAGTGCCGTCTCGAGTGCCGTGATACAAACCTCGCCGTGGCCTTGGCATCCATGACCATCGCCCGCGCCGAAAAGCGCCCCCTCGTTGAAGACCGGGAAATAAATGGTGCTGCCCGGACGCAGGTCCTTGTTGTCCATGTTGCCGCCAAAGGCCCGCGGTTCCGGCGTACCCACACGCCCCCATTCCTTCGGTGGAGCGACACCAATGATGCCGAAGAAGGGATCGAGGGGGATCTCTAGTCCCCAGGGCAATTCCGCCATCTGGGTCGCCCGATCGATCATGATGTGCATACGTTCGTAGTTGGTGAATTCTTCCGGCAGCGTTCCAAGCAACGGCTGGATGGCGCAGAAACCCCAATCCTGACGCGGTTTGGCTTCCAGAATATCAACCTGCAGCACGTCGCCCGGCATAGCGCCTTCGACGTAAATGGGTCCGGTCACCATATGTGGCCCGACCGGACCGGCGACCACCTTGCCGTCGTTGCCGCCTGGAATTAGCGTATCAAGAGCGGTGCGATGATCCGGCGTCACAAGGTTGGGATCCTCCGGTACGTCCGCCTCGAAGCAGGCGGGCAAAGTATGCATAATGACCTCTGAACCGGACGGCACCGTCAACACCGGTTTCGTCTCGGCGTCGAAATAACCCCAAAACACATTTTCGGGAGTTGCCTTTACTTCAAACATCTAGTGTCCTCTTCGGGTTTTAAACAGCCAGGAATTGCCGAACCGCATGATCGTCCATCTCGGAGACATCGCCGGACAAGGCAACCTCACCGCGGGATAGAACGACGTAGCGATCAGCAATGGATCGGGCGAATTCGAAATACTGCTCAACAAGCAGAATGGAGAGACGGCCGCCGAGTTCAGCGATGACTTCCTCAATCCGGCTGACGATCGAGGGCTGCACGCCCTCGGTTGGTTCGTCCAGAATGAGCAAATCGGGGCGGGTAACCAGCGCCCTTGCGATACTGAGCTGCTGCTGCTGGCCGCCGGACAGGTCGCCCCCCCGGCGGCGCCACATCTCGCCGATCACGGGAAACAAAGAGACAGCTTCGGCGACAGCCTCTTCCGGATCGTCAATCCTTGTAGCGGCTGCGGCAAGTTCGAGGTTCTGCCCGACCGAAAGGTCCGCGAAAATCTCTCGCCCCTGCGGAACGTAGCCGAACCCCGCGCGAACGCGGCGATACGGAGCCATGTCGGTGAGGGTCTGCCCGTTCCAGGAGATCTTCCCCGAACTGGTCGGCAGAACGCCCATAAGGCATTTCAAAAGCGTGGTCTTGCCCGCCCCATTGCGCCCCAGGACTGCGGTGCAGCCCTTGTCGGCGATGTTGAACGAGACGTCCCGCAGCGTATGGCTGCTGCCATAGTGCTGGTTCAATTGTTCGACGTTAAGTCCCATGTTTCATCGCCCCAGATAGACTTCAACGACACGCGGGTTCACCTTGACGGCTTCCATTTGGCCTTCCACCAAGAGCTGTCCTTCATGGAGAACGGTCACGCGGTCCGCGATCCGTTCGACGAAGCCCATGTCATGCTCGATCACCACGATCGCGCGTTCAGGCGTTCGAAGCGCCATGATGAGTTCGGCCGTACGATCGGTTTCCTCGTCGCTCATGCCGGCAACCGGCTCGTCGAGCAGAAGCACACGCGGTTCCTGCATCAGCAACATTCCGATTTCGAGCCACTGTTTCTGGCCATGACTGAGAATTCCGGCGGAGCGGTCTCCCCAACCGGCCATTCCGATTGTCTCCAGGACGGTCTGGATACGGGCCAGCTCCTCGCTCCCCGGGCGGTGGAACATCTCGGCAATGCTGCTACGGCTTGCAGACCGCAACGCGAGTGCGAGGTTCTGTTCAAGCGTCAAAGCTTCGAAGATGCTCGGCTTCTGGAACTTGCGGCCGACGCCTGCCAGCACGATTTCAGGCTCCTTGAGCTCGGTCAGCTCGGTACGGCCATCGAGAATGATCCGCCCCTTGGTCGCCGGACTCTTTCCGGTGACCGCGTCGAGCAAGGTGGTCTTGCCGGCGCCATTCGGCCCGATGACGGCACGAACGGTACCATAGTCGATGTACAGGCTGAGCTCATTGATCGCCTTGAACGAACCAAAAGTGACAGAGAGGTTATCGATCAGAAGTGCTTCGCTCATCGGCCCCTCCCTTTCAGACGAGCCGCCATTGCAGCAGGCAGATCCGTCAAGCCATTCGGCAGGAGCACGACGACGAGCAGAACGAGGCCGGACAGAATGAATGGCCAAAGGTCAGGCACGACCGCAGTCAGCACGAATTTGAAGGCGCTGATAAGAACGGCTCCGAAGAAGGCGCCCGACAGTGAACCACGGCCACCGATCGCGACCCAGACGGCGATCTCAAGAGACAAATCCGGCGCCAGAACGCGTGGATTGATGATGCCCACCTGAGGCACGTAAAGCATGCCCGCTACTGCAGCGATGACGGCGGATAAGCCCCATACGGCGAGCTTGATCCAGAGCGTTTCGTGGCCGAGAAAACGCAACCTCGCCTCATCATCGCGGATGGCAATCAGCAATTGTCCGAAGCGCGACGTCACGAGACGCGCCAGGACGGCCAACACCAAAGCGACGGTCAGGATCGAAACCGCGCTGAGCAAGGCTACCGATTTCCGCTCGGCCAGCGGCAGGCCGAACAGCTCGGTAAAGCCGGTCATTCCGTTGTTGCCACCGAACCCGGTGTCGTTACGAAACATCAGCAGCATCGCGACGTAGACGAATGCCTGGGTAAGGATCGCGAAATAAACGCCGACAACCCGGGACCGAAACGCAGTAAAGCCGATGACGAAGGCAAGGATCGCAGCCAGCACGACACCAAGAATGATCGCATAGCCTGAATACTCCAGACCCCGGTAGTAGGACGGCAGAGCATCCCACCCCATGAAGAGCATGAAGTCAGGTGGCGTGCCGGTGGCAATGTAGCTGACCTTGACCATGTGCATGGCGATGACATAGCCACCGACGGCAAAGAACAGGCCATGCCCCAGGCTGAGAATACCTGCGTAACCCCAGATGAGATCCAGCGCGATGGCCAACATTCCAAACGTCGCAATTTGCCCGATGAGGTTGAGAAAATAGGAAGAAGGGCCGGTGCCGGTCAGTCCGGAAATCAACACGGACAACCCGACCACCGCCAGAACGATCGAAAGAAGATCCGTGATCCGGCGACCCGGCACCTTACGGCCCTGATTGAAGAGCAAGGCATCAGTCATGGATCATCGCCGCCCTTTGATTGCGATCAGCCCCTCGGGCCGGAACTGGATGAAAACGATGATCATCAGCAGAACGATCACCTTGGCCGCGACAGCACCGTAAAGAGGTTCGATAATTACGTTGATCATGCCGATCCCCAGGGCCGCTGCGGCCGTCCCGATGAGACTGCCGACCCCGCCCAGAACAACGATCATGAAAGCGTCCACGATGAAGCTGGCGCCCATGCCCGGATTGACGGTGTAGATTGGTGAAAGAGCCAGCCCCGCGAGACCGGCAAGTCCCGAACCGATACCAAAGGCAACCATGTCGACACGCCGCACCGAAACGCCGACGCACCCTGCCATGTCCCGGTTCTCGGTAACCGCACGAATGAACATGCCGAGCTTGGTGTAACGCAGGACGAAGAGCGCGCCGCCCAGGACGACCAGGGCAAAACAGATCGCAAAAAGTCGGTTCCAGGTCACGATAAAGTCAGCGAAGAGGTGAACTCCACCACTGAGGAAGCCTGGAACGACGAATTCCAGGTTCTGCGTCCCGAAGACGACACGGGTGGCGTTGATCAGGAATAGGCTGATGGCCCAGGTCGCCAGCAAGGTCATCAACGGACGCCGGTAGAGATGGCGGATAACCGTCACCTCCATGGTAACGCCGACACCAGCCGTCACTACGAAAGCAAAGGGAATAGCCAGAAGAAGATAGTATTCGAGCAAGCCGGGAGCCACGACCTTGAGCGCTTCCTGGACAAGGAATGTCACATAGGCTCCGATCATGATGAGCTCACCCTGAGCCAGGTTGATCACCCCCATCAGACCGAAAATCACCGCAAGGCCGAGTGCCGCCATGAAAAGAATGCTGGCGTAGCTGAGACCGCTGTAGATCGTTGCGGATACCTCGCCGACCTCAAGCCAAAACCGTATTTTATTGATCCCCGAAGAGAGCTCGCCCTTGATGGCCCCGTCTTCAGCATCCGACAGGCCGTCGCGCAAATTGAGCAGCAAGGTCAGGTTCCGCGCCGAAGGGGCCTCGGCAAGACGCTTGATTGCGGAAATCCGTTGCGCCGGATCGGGATCCTCCAGAGCTGCAACGGCAAGAATGTCTCTGAGGCCTTCGGCGACAGCCTCGTTGCCCGGCATTGCCACCGCTCGCTCGATGAGCGCCACGGGTGCAATTTCCGCACGCTTTCGCAATTGCTCAAGATCGGCCGCAGAAGTCGGGCCGCCCGGTTCGGACAGCAGGCGCAAAATCGCAACGCCCATGTCAAGCTGTGAACGCAAGCGCAGATTGACAAAGGCTCCCTGTTTCTTCTCCGGCGAGCGCTTCGTCGGCTCCAATGTCGTCGCCAGGCGGACCGTGTCTTCACTCACGATCAGCGGAGTATCGCCGCCACAAATCAGGGCCCGGTCGCCCAAGGCCTGAAAGATCTCGACACCCCAGGACGGGTCGACCTGGCCGGCATCGACACTTGCCAGAAGGTTGGTGATGCCTTTGACTTGATTGCTGACGCCCTTTGCGCAAAGCTCACCGAGAACCCGCTTTTGCACAGGTGCTTGAGCCAGCACGGGGTTGGCACTCGCCACGATCAGCATTGTGACAGCCCCGAGGCCCCGCCAAAACCTGGCGAGGCCGCCCGGCTGCGTGAGCGGCCGGAGAGCTAAGGAAACGAGGTCACGCATAGGGGCTAAACGGTACCGGCTTCGGCGTATCCTCTGACTGCCAGAGGATATCGAACGCCTGCTGATCGTTGACAGACCCGATAAAGACACCGCGAGAAACGTAATTGTTTTCGTCGGTCATCTTGATGGAATAGCCGGACGGACAATCGAAGCTTAGTCCGGCAGAAGCCGCACGGACCGCATCCGGGTCCGCCATCCCCGCCTTTTCAACTGCTTTTGCCCAAAGGTGCACACCGTCATAGGCCGAGACCATCGGATCGATGACGGTGTCCGGCGAGTAGGGAAGATTGCCCTTCTCGACGAAGCTCTTCCAGTTGTCTTTGAAGGCGTCATTTGCTGGCGCTTCGGCATTCTGCAGGTAAGCCCAGCAATTCAAGTGACCTACCATAGGCGCGGTGTCGAGACCTTCCAGGTCAGCTTCGAGAACATCGAGACCCAGCACGGGAATATCGGTAGCACCGATGCCCTGGTTGATGATTTCCTTGAAGAAGTCTGGGATCGAAGATCCGACAACCGTCAGGACAATGATCGGCTGGCCGCCGGGTTCGCTGGCGAACTGGCGGATTTCGTTGACCAGGGTCTGGAAGTTCGAGAAACCGAAAGGCACGTAATGCTCACGCCAGGAGCTTTCGTCAAAGCCCTTGGATTCCCAGTAGCCCTTACAGATCTTGTTGATGGTGCGCGGCCAGACGTAGTCAGAGCCAAGCATGAAGAAACGCTTGGCTTCACCGCCATCCGGGCTCATCAGATATTCGAGAGCCGGCAGGACGGAACTCGCAGGAGGAGAGTTCAGATAGACGACGTTCTTCGAGTTTTCCTCGCCTTCGAAATGAAGCGGATAATACAGCAGGCCGTTGTTCTGCTCGACGACCGGCAGAACCGACTTGCGGGAAACAGAGGTCCAGCAGCCGAACAGGGCCGAACACTGGTCCTGCAGAAGCAACTGACGGCCCATTTGTGCGTAAAGCGGCCAGTCGGAGGCCGGATCCGTAACCATCACTTCAACCTGCTTGCCAAGGACACCGCCCTTCGCGTTCAGTTCAGCTGCCGCCATCTGCACAACCGAGTTCAGCCGGCCTTCGATATTGGCCATCGTTCCGGATGAAGAGAACAGGCAACCCAGTTTCAAGATATCTGCCGCCCGAGAACGGCTGGAGATGAGCGACGGCGCCGCAAGCGCTGCACCTGCGACTGCAGAATTTCTCAGAAAACTTCGACGATCCATGTTTATGCTCCAATGCGAGAGGCGGCGCTGCCGCGTAACGTCATAAGGATGGAGCAAATGCCATGCCAATTTGTTTGCAATGTGCAAATATATATATATTATTGATTTTTATAATTTTTTAATTCTTGTCTTCAGAAAACCCATACCAGCGAAAGGAATAAAATTTGGCACGCGCAAAAAAGAGGCTCGTAATGCCCGCAATTTAACCTGCCAGGGAAGGTCGACTGTCAAACGGCCGCAACTTCCTATTGATCTTCGGGCCCTAGTACCGCACAAGATCTTGCACCCTGTCGTAAAAAATCGCCAAAGATGATCGTTACCTCATCGCGTCTAAAACTGTTCAACATGTCTCGCGTTCTCTGGGAGGTTCGCCGTACTCCGGGAATCTCTCGCCGGGAGCTTTCGAGACTGCTGAACAGCACCGACTCGAAGCTGTCCCGCATTACCCGCGATCTGATCGCCGACAATTTGCTGGTGGAACGTGCGACTGCTCGCTCCGCAATGCGTGGACGGCCGCACGTAGGGCTTTATCTTAACCCCCCTGGATTGCATGTACTCAGCATTGTGCTCACACGCTACGAACAAAAGATATCGATCGTCGATCTTACCGGCCAGCGAGTGGCCGAGGATGAAATCGACGGCGGCGTCGAGGAATGCAACAATAACATTCTTGATTGTGCACGCAGGCAGATCACCCGTTTATCGGAACGGCCTGACATGCGCTTCGAGTGCTTGGCTGGCATTAGCTTGATCGTTTCTCCCGATATAGAACTCCACGGAGACCAAGATCAGCGAGTGTGGCTCAACGCGCTGCAAAACGATCTTCATATGGCATTCGATATACCTGTTGCCCGTTCGGGGATCGCCGAAGCTCTCCATATTGCAGAGACACACCAGACGATTGAGTTGCCGACCCTTCCAAGCGTTATGGTTCACGCAGGTTTCGCTCTGGATGCCAGCATGATTGTATCGACCGACACTTCTGCGACCACACTGTTTGAGGGAAATCTCAACGACGTCCTCGCGCGTTTCGATCGCGGCACGAATAGCTGGCTTTCTCTCAAAGACGTTGCTTCGGCCGGAGCTGTGATGCATCGGCTTGGTCATGTGGAACAAGTGGACACTTCGAGAAATACCGGTCTGAGACTTGGGGTTCCTCACGCGGTACGTCAGGCGAACTCCGGAGACCGGCGCGCGACCACGGCATTTCGGGACGCCGGTGAGGCTGTCGGCATCGCTATCGCGGCTCTAGTTTCTATGCTTGTCCCTGCGCGCGTGATCCTTGCTGGACCGTTGGCCTCTGCCGTTCCCTTCGTAGAAGGCTTTCGCTACATTATTCAGAAAACGTCGGCATGCGACAGCGACGCGATTATCAGGTCCACACTCAGTGACCTACAAGCTGCCGAGGCAGCAGGCCTCGAGTGGTTCGCATTCTCGGAAATGACTCTGGATCACAGTGAACCTCAGGCGCCGAATAGAAAATAAGGTTCGCCATCGCATCACTGTGATGACCTGTTTCTGACATATGTTCACCCGTAGAAGAGATTCTGGCTTGTCAATTATAATGTTCACAGTATCGTTTTCTTAATTTGATGCGGGTCTGCATACATTCCAATCTAATTGCAGCAATCCAAGGAAGTTCAACTTATATTTGAGCAACCCAACACCCTTAACCCCAAACAGACGAGAGTCGGGCGCGTGCCATGTTTTCATGACATCCTAACACAGCGTAGTTTATTCCTATCGATAACTTCTATTCGACTATATCACGCCGCCTCCTCACCTTTGGTTACTAGGCTTTCACACGGGCATTGCCTGCATCCGACAAATGTATCTCCGACCAAGAACGCCGTAAACTACAGAAACCGCCTGCCAGTGAGCCCCGCCAGCTCCGGCGTGGGTGACTGTCCCATCATCACATTCTCCGCCAAGCAACCGGTGATACCGCTCAGGGCCGGACCGAGACGCTAATGATCGAAGGCATGAAGATACGACCAGAATCATGTGATGGACCGATAGCTGGTAGGGCGCCCGGCATTTGTTCCCTTGGATAACTTGCTGCGGGTCCTGGCGGACACGACGAAATGCGCAGCGGTCCGTTCCCGTTCGTTTGACAGCCGCAAGTTTATACCATCGTCAACGGGGCGCCCGAATGCGCAATAAAGCCACCGTTTCGCCGCTATTCTTCGCAAACCGGTCATGCTTCCGCTCTGCCAGCTATTGCGGGTTCAACACAAAACGTGTTCCCCGAAGGGGCATCCCACGATGGATGGGAAGCTTCACGGCCAGTTCGAGTGTACGGACATCATCCGGACCGAGCTCTTCCATCCCCACGCCTTCCGGTTCCCGGAGGCGACTGCCGCTCGCAGCCTCTTCGGGTAACTCCATCTGCCCGCGCTCCAAAGTTTGGTCTTAAAGCTACGAGTTCGACCGTTTAAAATAAACGGCGGCCTCTGCGTCTATGCTTTTGGCTCATAGAGCGCTTCCAACACCGCCGCGACCTGATAGAGGGTCATTTCGTCATAATGGCGTGCGATGAGCATTGCACCTATCGGACGGCCATCCGACGCGGAACCAACCGGAACGGAAATTGCCGGATGGCCTGTGAGACAGGTCGGTGCGGTGTTGCCGACCATCTCAAAGGCTCGGGCAATGACTTCCTCGCGAGGGGCATTGGAGGGGGGCAAGGGCGTCGCCGCCATCGGGGTCGTCGGCATGAGCAGAACATCCGCCTTTTCCAGGGCTTTGTCGTAGTCGGCAGTGAGCAGGCGATTGAGGTTTTGGGCCTTTCCGTAATAGCGGCCACGATGGCGTGAGGACATATAGTGACCGGTCAGGATGCCGAGCTTCATTGTCTCGGACCACTCATCCGCGCGGTCGCGCCACCGGTACTGCGCGTCGAGCAGGCTTTCCAGGAAAACACCTTTCATATTTGTGCCGTAAGCGTTGTGACGCATCATCAATTCAGTGGCGCCTTCCAGAAAAACGGGGGTCCAGATCGCTGCCCCGGCCTTGTGCAGCGCGACTGAGGTCTCCGTGATCTGCGCGCCCGCTCCAGCGAGCCGGTCCGCCGCCTCGAGCACGCGGGCGTCGACCTCGGCCTCGGCGCCGGCCATGCCGAAGCCCTCCGGCACAATGCCGATCTTGAGCCCGTGAACTCCTTTGGCAAGCGCTCGTGTGTAAGGCTGGGCGGGCGCCCCGGTCTGGCGTGGATCGAGACCGTCGGGGCCGGCAATCACCTCTAGCATGAGGGCGTTATCGGCGACCGTACGCGTTATTGGTCCCGCGTGATCAACCGTAAGTTCCACCGCGAAAACACCCGTATACGGGACGAGACCATGAGTGGGCTTGAGTCCAACCGCCCCGCAATAAGACGCCGGAATGCGGATAGAACCGCCCTGATCGCCGCCGGTTGCCATGTCTACCGCGCCGGAAACAACGAGAGCGGTCGAGCCTGAAGACGAGCCGCCGGCGTTGTATCCCGGCACGACCGGGTTTTCCACCGCGCCGTTGGCTGAGGTGTGACTGCCACCGGAGGCACAGTAATACTCACAAACGGCCTTGCCGAGAATGACGGCGCCCTCATCGAGCATTCGGGTCACGATCGTCGCGTCGATTTCAGGAACGTATCCCTCGAGAATCGTTGCTCCGTTCATCATCGGCACGCCGGCTACGCAGACGTTGTCCTTGATTGCGACGCGCTTGCCGGAGAGCCGACCGGTCCGCGCACCGGCGATCGTCGTCTTGACGGCCCAGGCATTGTAGGGATTGTCTTCCGGTTCGGGCCGAATGCCCGGAGTGCGCGGATAGGCCACTTCCGGCAGGGGCTCGACCATCGAATCCACCAGATCGTACGCGTCGAGCTGCGATTGTATCAGGCCATGGAAGGATTGAGCGTCCGCTTCGCTGAAATGCAACCCGATCTCAAGAGCGGCCTCGCGAAGTTCTTCCGGTGTCGGGCGATAAACTGCCATTTTTCTTACATCTCCTTCCAATCGCCGGCCGCCTCGAAGGCGGAGGCTGCCTGATAAATAGTCGCTTCGCCGTAGTAACGCGCAACAAGCATGCAGCCGATCGGCAATCCGTCGGACATGCCGCAGGGAATGGACATGGCCGGATGGCCCGTTACATCAAAGGGTGCCGTATTTTCCAGCATCTCGAAGGCACGTTGCAGGATCAGTGCCAACGGGGCGTCTTGCGGTGGGAGGGGAGTTGCCTTCATCGCCGTCGTCGGCATTAGAAGTAGGTCATAAGCGCCAAGCATCCGATCGTAGGCTGCGCCCAGCTTTCGCGCGAGATTCTGGGCCTTGGCATAGTAACGGCCATGATAATGGCGCAGGAAATATTCTCCGGTCAGCATCGTGGCCGTCAGGCTTTCCGACAACTCGTCGGCCCGGTTTGGCCAAGCCGCGTGATGATCGAGCAGCGATGTGGTGTAGAGACCTTTCCAGCCCGTTCCCATGCCGTTGCCTTTCATCATCTGGTTGGTCGAGCCTTCTCCGGCGATGGCAAGCCAGATGGGCATCGCATCGTTGTGCATGGGGATCGACACCTCATCGACGGTGGCGCCCATAGTGCGAAAGACATTGGCGGAGCGGCGAACGGAGGCATCGACGTCCGCTTCGGATTCCGGACGGCCAAATCCTTCGCGCACAACGGCAATGCGCAGCCCCGCTACGCCGCGCCCAAGCGCTGCCGTGTACCGATCGGGCTCGGGAGCGTATTGGCGCGGATCAAGCCCATCCGCTCCGGCCAGCACTTCCAGAAACAGGGCGTTGTCGGCAACATTCGCGGTCATCGGCCCGGTATGGTCGATAGTGTTTTCGATGGGCATCACGCCGGAATACGGAACCAGCCCATGGGTGGCCTTCATGCCGTAGAGGCCACTGAAGGAAGCGGGCATGCGAACGGAGCCGCCCTGGTCGCCGCCGATTGCCATGTCGGCTTCGCCGGTCACGACCACCACTGCCGAGCCCGACGAGGATCCTCCTGCAGAGTACCCGTGGCGACGGGGATTGTGGACATGGCCGGTGGAATTGGTGTGACTGCCGCCCGACAGGCAGAAATGCTCGCAATGGGTTTTGCCGACAATCGTGCCTCCCGCATCCAGTATGCGTGTAACGATCGTCGCATCGACGTCGGGCGTGTAGCCTTTCATGGTCGAGGACCCATTCATCATCGGCACGCCGGCGACGCAGACATTGTCCTTGATCGCGATCCGTTTGCCGGCGAGAGGCCCGCGCGGAGCACCCCGGATGTCGGTCTTCACGTACCAAGCGTTATTCGGGTTTTCCTGTGCAGTCGGCCGGTAGCCTGCAGTGCGCGGATAATCCACCTGAGGCAAATAATCCGGCATCGCATCAAGCGCGTCGTAGTGGTTCAAAGTTCCGTCTATTGCATTGAGATATTCGGACAGCCGTGTAGCGGAGTGGCTCATGCCGAAATCGCGGGCTATGGTGAGCATGTCGTCGAGGCTCGGGCGTTTCACCGAGCGCCGCAATTGGCGGGCGGGCGGATCACTCAAGACGGTATCAGGCATGGAAAGAGGCCTTTCAGCAAACTGTGTTGTGGCCGCGGTGGAAGGGCTGGGCCGCGCAGGCACCGACTGAAAGGTCCGGCCGCCAGAGCCTGCGCTGGCGGGAGGTGCAGGTTCACCGGCGGCGGAAGCGGATTCCTCGACTTTTTCAGTAGAAACGCTCCTGAAGCCCGTGAATTCGGCAATAAGCCCGTCGTCAACGCTACCGGGTTCTTCAACAACTCCGGCGATACGTCCCTTCTGAAGCACGACGATACGGTCGGCGAGCGTCGTGATGAATTCCAGGTTTTGTTCAACGAGAATGATCGCGAGACCGTGCTCGTGAGCGAGCTGCGCGAGTTTCTCCTCCATCATATCGACGATAGAAGGCTGGATTCCTTCGGTCGGTTCGTCGAGCAAAAGAAGGCTCGGATCGCTGATGAGCGCGCGGGCAAGTGCGAGAAGCTGCTGCTCGCCCCCGGAGAGCGCTCCACCCGGACGGTCGAGCAGCGGTTCCAGGTTTGGAAACTCTTCCAGAATTGCCGCCAAGTCGCCCTGGTCGTCCCCGGCGCCGTGAGCCGCTATGCCCATCATCAGATTGTCGCGCACCGAGAGCGCCGGAAAAATTCCCCGCCCCTGCGGAACGTATCCGATCCCGAGACGCGCGCGCATGTGGCTCGGCGCCCTGGTCACGTCCTTGCCGTCGAAACGAACATGACCGCCTGTCGCCGGCACAAGCCCCATCAACGTGTTTAACAGTGTCGTCTTGCCCATGCCGTTGTGGCCCAGCACACCGACGATTTCGCCTTCCCCGACCGAGAAGTCGAGACCGTGTAAAATGGGCACGCGGCCGTAACCTGACCGCAGACCCTTGATTTCGAGAAGCTGCGAATGCGCCATCAATGCTTATGTCCCAGGTAGACGTCGCGAACGACCGGGTCAGCGGATATCACCTCCATCGTGTCCTCCATCAGAATACGGCCGCGGTGAAAGACGGTGACCTTTTCGGCGATGGCACGGATGAAGTTCATGTCGTGCTCGACAATGATCAGGCTCGCGGTCCGGTTGATTTCACGAATGAGTTCCGCAGTGAAGAGGGTCTCCTCGTCGGTCATCCCGGCGGCAGGCTCGTCGAGCAACACCAGTCTGGGCTCGGCGGCCATTACCATGGCAAGTTCCACCCATTGACGCTGACCGTGCGCAAGCGCTCCGACCGAACGGGACCGCAGCGAGCCCAGGCGTACCCGCTCCAGCGTTTCGCGGGTAATCGCCCGCGCACGGTCTGCAGAATGCCAGCGGCGGGCTGAAAGCCACACGTTTTCCTGAATCGAGAGACCGTCGAATACATTCGGCGTCTGGGTCTTGATGCCGACCCCGAGGCGCGCGACCTCATGCGGCTCGAAATTGGTGGTATCGGTATCGCCGATCATGACCGAGCCTTCGGTGGGCGTAAGCTGGCCCGTGAGGCACTTGAAAAACGTGCTCTTACCTGCGCCATTCGGTCCGATCAGACAGCGTAGCTCGCCTGTTTCGAGTGTAAAGCTCACCGCTTCATTGGCGATGACCCCGCCGAAATGCATTGCAAGGTCACGGGTTTCGACGAGAATCTCGCGGCTCATGCCATTACTCCGCCGGTACGGACGCACGGGGGCGCCGGCGTCCACGTGCCCGTTCGCGTTTCGTCTGTCGCTGGCTGCCGCGGGCAAGTTTCTGCAGCGTGGGAACGACGCCGCGTGGCAGCAGCAGCACAAAAACGATGAGGACGAGTCCGAGAACGATATTACTGTTGAACATCGACTGGGTTCCAAGCCATGAGGTGAGCCAGAAAACCGCGAAGGCTCCGAAGATCGGACCGAGCAGCGTGCCTCGGCCACCGACGATCACCCAGATGATCGCCTGTGCGGCATAGGAAAGATTGAAGAGATCCGGCGTGACACGGCCGATACCATTGGCGATCAGCATGCCGGCAAGACCGGCAAGACCGCCGCCGACTGCAAAGAGACCGAGCTTGTAGAGCCGGCTGTCGTACCCAAGCAGTTCCGCGCGCGTTTCGTTTTCGCGGATCGCTGCGCAGACCCGGCCGAAATGGCTCCGCACCAGCAAGGCACAACCGACATAGGCAAGGATCAGCGCGCCCATGGCGACATAGAAGACATCCTGCGGCAGCAACATGGCCCCGGTGTCCCACGGCATGTGCAGGGGCGGCGCGGAGGTACCGTTGAATCCGCCGAGAAGCGCATTGCCGATCCTGTATTCGGGGCCGGAGGTGCGCCTGAAGAGATTGAACAGGATCAGCGTTACGGTGAGCGTGGTCACGCCAAGATAGACATCGCTGATCCGGCCCCAGAACATGAAATAACCAAGCAGCCCGGCAAAGGCGGCACCTGCGGCTATAGCGAAAAGCGTGGCAAGCGTGGTGTCGCCGAAATTCTGCGCCGTCACCGCATAGACATAGGCCCCGAGACCGAAAAAGGCTGTCTGGCCGAAACAGAGGATACCGCCGCTGCCCCAGACAAGGCCAAGGCTGAGGCCCAGAAGCGCCAGTGCAATCGCCGTTGTCAGGTTAATGATGGTGAAGAGCGCCAACACGTGCGGCGCGACAAGCATGACTACGACACCCGCAAGCGCTACGGCCCATGTCGCCGTCAGGTCGGATTTCTCACTCACAGGCTTCTCCGGAAAAAATGGCCCGTGATGCCGTTCGGCATCAAACGCAGAAGGATGATCGCTGCGGCGAGCAGCGCGACTTCGCCAATGGTCGGACCGGTGAGGAATGTGACGATATTGTTGATAGCGCCCAGCAACACCGCGGCCGAGGCCGTTCCAGCGAGGATGGCCGTGCCGCCGCTGATGACGGTGATGAAGGCTTTTGCGATATAGGTTGCACCAATTGTCGGAACGACCCCGGTGACGGGAGCGAGCAAGCCACCGGCAAGCCCGGCCACGGCCGAACCGATGCCGAAGGTGATCATGTAGACCCGATCTGTTGAGACACCGAGGGCGGCCGCCACATCCGCCCGCTGCATCGTCCCCCGGGCCGTCAGACCGAGTTTGGTATGACGAAAGAGGACAAAGACCAGTCCGAAAAGTGCAATGGTCACAAGAATCAGAAAGATCTCATAACCGCTCGTGCCAAAACCGCCGATCTGTATCGCATCGATCGGGGGCGACAGTGTCGTTGCCGTCTGCGGTCCGAAAATTGCGGTGACCAGACCGACAAGGAGCAAGCTCAGGCCCCAGGTCGCGAGCAGCGTGTCGACCGTGCGCCCGTAGAGGAAACGGATCAACACCCGTTCCACCACAACTCCGATAATACCGACCACGAGCGGTGCAAGAACCAGCATCGCCAACCAGATGTCGATGCCGGCGTTGGTTGCGGTCACCACCGTATAGCCGCCCAACATCAGGAACTCGCCATGGGCGAGATTAATGACCCTCATCATGCCGAAGATGATCGCAAGGCCAAGGCCGATCAGCGCAAGATTGGCGATGCCATAGAGGATCTGTAGCAGGAAAACGACGGCTAAATCCATCGGGAGGTCGACTCCTTAAAGAGAGCGGATGCAGGTCTGGAAGATCAGCGGGACTACTGGATACCCGCCGCCTCCAGGCCGTTTTCGAAATAGAAGGTCTGCTGGTCGGGAGTGGCTACGAGATCACAGACCAGACGGGTATCGGTCGGTGGCTGCGCGGCGAAACTTTCGACGATATTGATCTTTCGATCGCGTATCTCGGCGATGTAGATGTTCTGACTGAGGTGGTTGGTCTGCGTGTCGATGGTGAGCGTGCCGCTCGGTCCCTCGATACTCACAGGGGTCTGCAAAGCCTTGAGTACCTCGACACGGTCGACACTGCCGGCCTTGCGGACAGCTTCAGCCCACAAAAGCACACCTTCATAGGAGCGGGCGGTAACTTCCGCGACATAGTTGATCGGCTTCGAGGCATTCGCTCTCAGATCTTTCAGAAACTTGGCGTTCTTCGGAGTGTCGATTTCCTCGAAGTAGGCGAAAGAAACCAGCATGCCTTCCGTCTCTTCCGCGCCCAGCAGCGTCTGCTCGCCCCCGGCGGAAAAGACTGTCGAAGCCAATGGAATTTTGGCCTTCAGGCCAGCCGCAGCATATTGCTTGTAAAAGGAGATATGCGCAGCTCCGACCAGAGCGGAGACGACGAAATCAGGTTTTGCTGCCTCGATTTTCTTGATCGTCGGACCGAAATTGGTCACGTCCAGAGGGAAGAACTCGATCTCCTGGACCTCGCCGCCATTGTCCCCGACATATTTTTTCACCCATTGCGAGGTGATCTGGCCATAGTTGTAGTCGGCGGCGAGAACGTAGACCTTGCTGCCCCACTTTTTCATCGCATAGGGGATCAGCTTCTCCACTGTCTGCGCTGGTGTGGAGCCGGTACACACATTGTTGAAGTCACAAACGCCACCCTCATAGAAGGTGTTGTAGAAATATAGCTTCTGGAAGCGGTTTAAGACCGGACGGATGGCCTCGCGCGACGCGGAGGTGATGCCGCCCTGGACCACGTCGACCTGATCTCCGGCTGCCAACTGGGTTGCATATTGGGTGTAGAACTGGATTGTCGTCTGCGGGTCGTAGGCGATGATCTCGACAGGCCGGTCCAACAGACCCCCCGAGTCATTAATCTCCTTTACCGCGAGCCTTGTCGCCTCGAGCATCGGAGAGCCGAGCAGTTCGATGCCGCCCGATTGATCGAGCAAGACGCCCATTTTAATGGGATCGGCGGCAAACGCTGAGCGGACTAGCGAGGGAGCAGCAAGCGCGAGCGGTGCAGCGGCAACACTCTTCAACAACGAACGACGGCTGACAGACATGGCTAAATTCCCCTTTTCGATTGACTGAGAGCAAGCGGATTGCTGGGTGTATGAATTTCCGGTCAAGCGTTCCTGGCGTCGGGCTCGGCCGAGGACGGTTGGGGCTCGGGCCGGTCGGCGTCCGTCATCGCGACGTTGGCGAAACCGAACGATGTTCGTTCGAGACCGCCACCGACATTGAGGCCGATCTCTTCCCCGAGTTTCTGGATCGCGGGAAGCTGAAGCGCCATGGACAGCACACTGTCGACGACCTGATTAACGGGAGCGCCCCCGCTATTCTGACCCAAGGGCGCAGAGCTGCCGCCAAATCCGGTGACATGATTGATCCGGATTGAGTCGATCTTCTCGGCCGGACGCACCATTTCCCTGACGACTTCGGGAAGTGTCTGGATACGAGCGACATCGACCTTCATCTTCATAACTGCATCCGACTGGTCGTTCTGTGCGGCAACGAGAGCCGCCTCACCTTCCGCCTTGGCAAGCTGCTCGGCGCGGATACCGCGAGCCCTGGTCTCGCTTGCCTCAGCCTCGGCGGCGGCAAGTGTCCGGATGGTGTCGGCCTGCGAGGCGGTTCGGGCATCTTCCACGGAAGTTTCCTCCTCCGCTTTGATGAGTGCGACCGCCCGCAGACGTTCGGCCGCTGCGGTCGCACGCGACGTCTCGACCGTCTCGCGGGCCTTTGCTTCGTCGGCGAGCCGCTCTTGCGCAACGACTTCCGCGGCCGACTCTTCCGCCCGCTTTTCGGCAAGCCGGATGGCAACATCGTGCTTGGCCGCAGTGATCGCGAGTTCCGATTGCAGCTCCTGCTCGCGCACGGCCTTGTCGCGTTCGATCTTCTCGGCGCGCACATCGGCCTCGCGCTGGATCGAAGCGCGTTCGCGCCGTCCCTCGGCAAGCGCTTGCGCTTCGGCGGTTTCAGCCTCGCTCAGGGCTTGATAGGTGCTCACCTGCTGTCTGCGCGCGAGTTCCGCCTGC
The DNA here is from genome assembly GCF_001999245.1 of Roseibium algicola. Classification (NCBI taxonomy): domain Bacteria; kingdom Pseudomonadati; phylum Pseudomonadota; class Alphaproteobacteria; order Hyphomicrobiales; family Stappiaceae; genus Roseibium; species Roseibium algicola. The sequence continues at coordinate 2,144,083 of NZ_CP019630.1, forward strand.
TCTTCTTCCTGCTCGATCAGAAGCCGGCGCTTGGCGGCATCGAGATGGCTCTGCCGCACCGCGATATCGGCGCTGTCTTCGATTTCGGCGCGCTCGCGCCGGTTGGTGGCGATTACCTCGGCAAGACGGCGCATGCCGACTGCATTGAAGGCGTTGTTCTGATCGAGCGCACTGAAGGGGGTCTGATCGAGACGGGTGAGCGAAACAGCCTCAAGCATCAGTCCGTTGGAGCCGACCCGCTCGCTCAAGGCGGCCGCGACCTCCGCTACATACTCGCCGCGTCGGTCCTGCAGCCCGTCCATCGTGTAACGGGCTGCGACACTTAAAAGCGCATCCACGAGCTTGCCTTCAAGTATCCCTGTGAGGTCGGCGGCGCGGGAGGCCTTGCTGCCAAGCGCCTGGGCGGCGGTCGCCACCCCCTCCGCTGTCGGCTCGACCCGCACATAGAACTCGACGGTGACGTCGATGCGCAGACGGTCCTGGGTAATGATCGAACGTTCGCCAGCGCGCACCACCTCGAGCCGTACCGTCCGCATGCTGATTTCCGCAACTCGGTGGAGAATCGGCAGACTGACGAGGCCACCGTCCAATATAACACGCTGACCACCGAGGCCTGTCCGCACCAGGGCCACCTCGCGACTCGCCTTGACGAAGAATCGGCTGAGAAAAAGCACAATGATCAGAATTGCGAGGAGAACGAGCAGAGCCGAAAAAAGGATCAAGATGCCATACTCCATTTTCGGCAGCATCCGGCCTGCGCCGATCACGCCTCAAGCGGGCCTGACAACGCGGATGCGTCCTGAGATTTGCGCTGTCCCGTGAGGCCGGGCTTGAAGCCACACCAGGGTCGTGATGCGATAATAGGCACGCCCATGTTTTCACCAAAATGAGTTTGTGCGATGCTTATAATCGTATTTTCCGATAGAGAGGGATTGGACTACTGCAAAAGTCCGATACCCAAGTCGGAAAATACCCACAAACCGCCATGCCTCGCGCTTGTCGAGACATGGCACGGCATGACCGCGACGCACCTGGCGCATCGCGGGGGACTGGTCACCAATAGTTTACGGACATCACGCGTCGGCCGGCGCGGACATTCCTTCCAGCAGGCGATCGTTGATAAAGTCGGCCAGTTCGGTGACGACGCGCGAGTTGCTGTGCTTGCGGAAGGAATAGACGAGTTCAACGACCGGGAGCTGTGGCAGACCTGCATCACGCTGGATGATACGCAGCGGCGGCGTGACAAGCGTGCGCGCCAGAACAGAGATGCCGAGCCCCCCGGCGAGCGCGGACTTCAGACAATCGAAGCTCGGCCCGACGAAGCTTATATGCCAGGGACGCTGACGCTCCTCGAGGGCCCCGATGGCGAAACGCCTGTAGGCGCAGCCTTCGGGAAAGAGAATCATCGGAGCGGACTCGTCAGCTGCCGGGACGTAATTCGGACCGGCGACCCAGACGAGTTGCTCGGTGAGTGCGACGACCCCTTTGGAAGCGCCTGCTTCCTGTTTGAAAAACGCGAGATCGAACTCCCCGCGTTCACTGCGCCGCATCAGATTGTCCGATTGGTTGGCCTCTACCTCGAGAGCCACCATCGGGTGCCGCTGCTTAAAACGCGCCAGCCAGATGGCGATATCCCGGCCGAAAAAATCCAGCGGCACACCCAGGCGAACCGAGCCGGAGAGCACGTCGTCGGACATTGACGAATAAGCCTCATCGTTGAGTTGTAGCATTCGGCGAGCGTATTGCGCCAATCGCTTGCCTTCGCCGGTGAGCTCAAGGACGCGGCCTTTCCGGCGCATCAGTAGCTCCTTGCCGACCTGCATCTCCAGCTTGGCAATCTGCTGGCTGATCGTCGATTGAGCCCGCCCGACAATCTCGGCCGTACGGGAGAAACTCATGGTGTCTGCGACAACCAGAAAAGAGCGTAGGCAGTCGATGTCGAAATTGACGTGTCGGGTCATTATCGTGAAATCCGATTAAGTGGATCATTATAATTCATTTTGTCACTCGATTGTCCTTCCGTAAACAGCAATCTTGAGCGGCATGAATGATCCGCCGTTTCGGCGATGGCGGAACACCTCCGGGGAACACCGGGCCGCTGTCGAGCCATCTCCTCCAGAGTCAAGAGAGGTCAAAGTGCCGGTCAAAGCTGTCGTCTTCGATGCCTACGGAACTCTTTACGATCCACAATCCGTCGCAACCGTGACGGATCGGGCCTATCCGGGTTATGGCGAAATGATCACGCAGGTCTGGCGGATCAAGCAGCTCGAATACACGTGGCTGCGTTCGCTGATGCAGAAATACGAAGACTTCGAAAGCATCACCTCTGCCTCGCTCAGATACACGCTCAAATTGCTCGGTCTGCCGTTGATAGACAGCGTGTTCACATCGATCCTCGAGAAATACAGGTGGCTAGACCCCTATCCCGAGGCGCATGACGCTCTGGAAGGACTGGCCGGGCACGACCTTGCGATACTTTCGAACGGCAGCCCGAACATGTTGAACGAGCTTGTGCGGAACACCGGCTTCGACCGGCAAATCAACCACGTTATCAGCGTCGACCCGATGCGCATTTACAAGCCCAGCCCACTAGCCTACGCACTTATCGAGACACGGCTGGGCGTTCAGCCTTCGGAAGTGATGTTCGTTTCATCGAACCCGTTCGACGCCTGCGGCGCCAAGGCTTTCGGCCTTAAGGTCGCATGGATCGACCGCGTTCCGTCGGACGCCATGGTCGAGGCGTGCAAACGCAGCGACCGGATAGCGCCGGTCACAATGTTCCGCGCCGTTCGCCAGCAGATGGACGAACTCGGCTTCGATCCGGACCACAGGATTTCCTCGCTCACCGGGTTGGCCGATCTGCTTCAGTCGGAATTGTTAGGCTAGGCCCACATGTTAGCTGATACGCGGGCCAGACAGCGCATATGCGAATGACGGCAGTCATTCGTTTGTCCTGACCTGCACGCCCGAAAACCCCGCGCTTTGAGGTTAGCCTGTTCCCAATTGAAAGAAGCAGACGATGAAGCGATCCCGGTTCTTCGAAGAACATATCATTGGTATTTTGAAGGAGCATCAGGCTAGCATTTTTGCCGCCGAGCTATGCCGTAAAACTGGCGTCAGAGATGCGATCTTCTACATTTTTGGACAACTCTCCCGATGCAAGGTTTTTGAGATCTGATCGAAGCCGGTATCTGGGTGCCAACATCTATTCGGCGTCACCAGAACGCTGCTAGCGCGCCCAAATGGGAAATCCGAGTGTGAAGGCCTCGACAAGTGGCCAGCTTCGATAAGTCATTAAAATACTCAGGTTCCCTTCAAACCGGTCGTCACATTTCTCGCAGTCTTGCACCTCTCTGCCGTACCACTTCTGTTTTAGGCGGTACCGAACTCCGTGTTTTGTCGCAACATGGCAAATATGATCCGCGCGTTCTTGTTGGCGATTGCGACGATCGCTTTAGCAGCCCCCCGTCGCTCCTGGAGACCAATGGCCCACTGACTAACCGCATCGTGGTGCTTTGGTGCCGTTCGCAAAACCGCACGTGCCCCGTGAACCAGCAGTGCTCTAAGGTGTCGGTCACCACGTTTTGATATGCCCTGGAGCATTTGCCTGTTCCCACTCGAATGTTGTTTTGGAACCAAACCAAGCCACGCGGCCAGATGACGGCCGTTATTGAACTCGGCTCCGTCTACGATCGCCGCGACAATAGCAGTCGCTGTTTTGGGACCCACGCCACGGATCTTTGCGATACGCTGACAGGCCTCATTGCTGCGGAAAACCCGATTGATCTCACGATCAAACCAGACGACACGTCGGTCCAGTTCACATAGCATCTCAAAGAGCTGCTCTGGCAGTGAGGTGAAAAGATCACCAAGCCTGTCCCGCTCCATGGTCAACAAACGCAGGACCACGCGTCTGGCGCGAGTAATTGAGAGACCGAAGGCAAGGCCACGGTCCAGAAGCAATCCACGCGTCTGAGAGACAAGGGCAGTTCGACGATTGACGAGTCGTTGGCGTACACGATGTAATGCTTGAATGTCCTGCTGACCAAGCGATTTGGGTGGAACGAACCGCATGTTCGGCTGACGCAGTGCCGTACAGATAGCAGCTGCATCGTTTTGAACATTCTTTTGATGACGGGCGAAAGGTTTGAGGTATTGTGGGGCGATGATCCGAACCGAGTGGCCGAGCGCTTCAAATTCTCTTTGCCAATAGAATGCGCCAGTACAGGCCTCGATACCGATCTGACAACCCGCCAATCGACCGATATCGTTGAGAAACCGCGCACGCCCAAGGCGTTTGCGATAGACAATGTTGCCCTCGGCATCTTCACCGTGCAGCTGAAACACGTTCTTCGCCAGATCAACCCCAAGATAGTGCAGTCTCATGATCTTCTCCTCCATATTCACGGCTTCCAGCCCTGAGTGTAGAGGGAGAGCTGTCCGTCCCATCAAGTGGCGCTCAATGTATGGCAGCATGGACGCTTCGATGATGAGCCAGATGAAGGCACCTTCTGGGCAGACATCTCCCGAGCGCCACTGCTCTCACAAGAGCTGCTACAATCAATTTGTAAGCTGGCGTCGATCTGGTTACATGGGACGGTCCCGTGACGGACTAACCAGCAAGTTCCACGCGCTCGCGAACCCCTGCGGCTTACCCACCAAACTGAGCTTGAGCGAAGGCCAAGCCTACGATGGCCTGGCCATCAGGCCATGCCACTTCTTTCCGGCCTGCCCGAAAACGCCGTTGTCCTAGCTGATCGGGCTTACGATGCCGAAGTCATTCGCGATCTCATCAAAGACCAGAATGCTTTCCCGAACATCCCACCCAAGCCGCAACGCCGCCACCGCCCAGCTTTCTCCAAGCCCTCTAAGAGATGCGTAATCCGGTCGAGAGGCTCTTAAACAAGTTCAAGCATTTCAGAGCCGTAGCCACTCGATACGAGAAGGACCCACACAACTACATGGCTGGTGTCAAACTCGCTTCAGCAAGAATATGGATCAGGTTCAATAAATCCAAGTCCGAGTATTCCTGAGACACCAATAGTCGATAAGTTTTCCCTGTCACCCTCTCGAAACGAGTGCCAAACGCATTGCGCACACCAAAGTGTCTTGCTTCTATTAGAATACGTTCATACTCTTATTGGTGCGTATCGTTTCCCAATTTGGAGGACCGTGAATGCATTCACTGCAAGGCTTCACTGGCATTCACCCGCTACATTTAGGCAGGCCAAGGTAATATATTTACTGCCATGTGAAATAACCATCGTCGCAATTAGCCACCTCTAGGTAAAGGATCGTATATTGACTCATAAATACATTCCTTTTAGGTCGCAGGGGAATAAAACAGGCCCCATGAAAACACAGATCGAGGTCAGGCACATGCGTTATGCTATTGTGGTTGCGAAATTAGGAAGTTTTCGCAAAGCTGCTTTAGCATTACATGTGAAGCAATCAACGATCAGCCGAACAATGGCACAGCTAGAAGAATATCTTGGATTAAAATTATTTAGACGAACCACCGGAGGCGTATACGTCACGAGACCCGGCCAACAGGTTGTTCGAATTTTTTACCACTTAATTAACTCGGTCGACGATATGTCGATTAACGCCCGAGACCTTGCACTGGGCCAATCTGGTCAACTGACAATTGGACACTATATTTCGCTAACTTCAGGCAACCTCCGTTCGATTTTAACTGAGTTTTCAGATCAATTTCCCAACGTGGAACTTCGCACAGTTGAGGAAACACGATTAAACCTGCTTTCTGAACTGGCGAGTGGTTTCATCGACATTGCGGTTGTTTCTGGCTACCCAGCGAGTGGAGAAGAGTCCGCTTTGGCGGTTTGGACGGAACGCATTTTGGTCGCGTTACCCATGTCGCATCCCATAGCAAATAAGGAAATTGTGTACTGGACTGATTTAAAAGAAGAAACGTTCCTTGTCAGCGAACGAGATCCCGATTTAGAAATTCAGAAAATTCTCCATTCAAAACTAACATTTACCGAAGGGCGCGCTAAGATTGTTCGTCACAAAGCCAGCACAGAGAATATCAGAAGCTTGGTTGGCGCGGGTTTTGGCGTCAGCCTAATTGTCGAATGCAGTTCTGGTGCTCACTATCCTGGAGTTATCTACCAAGAACTGCAGGATGGAAACGGCCCAACTCGTATCAACTATGTTGCCTATTGGCGTGGTGACAGCTACAATCCTGTTCTTCACAACTTTATCGACTTATTGGAACAGCGTTTTCCCCGGTCAAATCTCGACCGGCACCCCGCCGCGCCTTCGCAAATCCGCGATCCGTCGCAATAAACCTCTCCAGCATCGGCACAATCAGCCTGGCAGGCTCCTCAACAACCTGCCCACTCTGCCGCCCAAGAATCTCGGCATAATCCACCAGATCCCGATGCAGCTTTGCGGGCAATTCCACACTCACCTTGACCGGCTTGTCGTCCGGTAGCGGCCCCAGTTTCAGTTTCACCACAATCAACCTCCGTAAGGTTCCAGCACAAGATCACGCATGACGATCACCCGCACCGGGAACCCCGGCCGGATCGTCAGCGTTGGCGCGACCTGTAGCTGGCGCTGGATTATCTGCTGGCCGGCATCATCGATCGTGTCTTGCGCGCCTTCACGGATCGCCTGAACCAGACGATCGTCGTCACTTGCGGCGAGTTCCGCACCGACGCTGAACAGCGTCGACAGTCCGGCCGCCTTGGCGAGATCCCACCAGTGGTAATCGACGCCATCCTCCAGGCCGGCATATCCAAGCGTGTCCGCTCCCGGCTGGCGCTCAAGCACGATGGAGTGGCCGTTGGGGAAGATCAGCCGGTTCCAGACGAGCAGGACACGACGCTGGCCGAAACCGACATCGTTGGAATATTCGCCGATGATGCGGGTGCCCTGTGGGATGAGAAGAAGCCTCCCGGTCGGACTGTCATAAACATGCTGAGTGACCTGGGCGGTGATCTGCCCGGGCAGGTCGGAGCGGATCCCGGTGATGAGGGCAGCAGGGATGACGGATCCGGCCTGCAGCACATAAGGCGATGCCGGTGCCGTAACGCGATCGGATACCGTGGTCCGTCGGTCCACGGACGCATTCAAAAACGCAAGATTGCTGTCTTGTGCCGTAATTCCACCTGGAGCAGTGCCGCCGATCGACGGCACTGCGCCCAGACCTGTTCCGCCCGATGTGACCTGTCCCGTCTGGAAAAAGACCCGGCTGGTGCGGGCAGCCTCTTCCTCCGCAAGGCGCCGCTGTTCCTGCTCGTCAAGCGTGGGCGTCTGGATCACCGGCGGCACGACCGGCTGGCCACGCTCCTGCGCCTTGAGGATCGGCCGGCCAAGATCTCCCGGCAAGGGCGGTCCGAGAACCGGGCCGGTATAGTCGCTCGGCAGCGTGCTCAACCCGTCAGCGGTGTTGCGGTTCTCCGTCGAGAACAGCTCCTCGCCCCCGCCGCTCCGGTCCGGCGCTTGAAGTGCATAGATCAAGGCGGTACCGATACCGAGCAAGGCGACGAACCCGACCCCTGCCAGCGCCTTGCGGGAGAGACGCGTCACGCGTGGTGGATCTGGCCTCAGTCGCATTGCCGCTTTGACCCCTGATTTTGCATACGGATCGCTGTCTTCCCTTTTTTGCTCCGGACCGCTCATGCCCCCTCACCTCCAGTACCGATCTTTGTTGACCTGGAAGGGGGACCGCTTCCTTGTCCTTCTGTCGGCCCCACGCGTCGGTCTTCCCTCCGAACGATCCTGACCGTCTGCTGGTGTTTGCCGCTGCCGAGGCGCAGTTCTGCGGCTCCAAAAATCCGGTCGACGATCAGGATGTTTCTGTAGACGCGGCTGTTGACGATTTGCGGGTTTCCGTCGGGCCCGAGAACGAAAATCGGCGGCATCTCCCCCTGGACAATTCCGCCCGGGAACTCGACATAGACCCGTCTGCCGTCGTCGTAGACGGCGACCGGACGCCAAGGTGGGGTGTCACCGGTCAGCCCATACCGGTAGTTCCGTGCCGCGGGCGCCGGAATGCGCGGCGTAGCCGGAACGACGGGTCGCTGAGAGCTTGGTGACCGCGGATAGTTCCAGGTGACCGCGGGCATATAGGAACCCTCGGCCGCGCGCAGTTCGATCCTGTAGACTCTGCGGTCGGTAGTGACCACCAGATTGGTCTCAATGTCCGGGCGGGTCGGTTTGACGAGGATGTGGACCTGGGGCTCTTCACCGGAGCCGCTGGTGGTGTCGCCGATGATCCAGCGGGCCGTATCGCCAGCCGCGATCGGGCCGGCGCCGGTCAGGGCTTCGCCCGGTTCCAGCGCAATGTCGGTGATTTTGCCGGGAGCAGTGTAGACCTGATAGAGCGCCCCCTCCGACCAGGGATAGACCTGGATGGCATTGTAATAGCCCTCCCGGTGCGGCTCGATGCGCGCGGCCGCATTGGCATTCTCGATCCTGCCGGCTGATGTTTTTGCCGCCTTGCCTCCTTTCGCCGGCGTCCAGACTGGCGGTGTATGCAGGGGTTTTGGCCGCTCATCGCCCACCGTTCTGGGTACCGCCGGCAGCGGCGGCACAGTCTGATCGTAGCTGATCTGCGGCGGCGTGTAGGTGGCGCAGCCCGCCAGGGTCGTTGCGCAGAGAAGCAAAGCCGCACTTGCGGAGATCCGGAAGGCCGGAAACGCGGGTTTACGGAAAACCATCCTCATTGCCCCATCTCCCGAGACCAACTGATGGCGTTGACATAAATGCCGAGCGGATTGGCCCGCAGCCTCTCGGCATCGCGGGGCGGCTGGATGACGATGGTCAGGATCGCCGTCCAGCGTTCTGTCGCGGATAACTGTCCGTTCTCGTAGTGCCGCTCTGTCCAGGCGACGCGGAAGCTTCCCGGCGAGGCCCGGATGACACTGGAGACTTCGACCGCGACCTGCTGCTTGCCGACCCGGGCAAAAGGATCGTTTGAGCGTGCATAATCGTTGAGCACGAGTGCTCCTCGGTCGGTGGTGAACTCGTAGGCCCGGAGCCAGTTCTGCCGGACGATGATGGCATCGGCCGGAATGCTGCGGACCTTCTCGATGAACCGCGCCAGATGGAACGCGATCTGCGGATCCGACGGTTCATAATCGGCGGTGGCGGCCGCAACAACTTGCGCCTCGCCCAGCTTGTCCACCTGCACCACCCAGGGAACGACGGAGCCGTTGACGGACTGCCAGATGAGCGCCGCGGCAAAGCCACCGGAGAGAATGAGAGAGCCGAACGCCATCAGCCGCCAGTTCGTTGCCTGGACGCGGGCCGAGCCGATGCGTTCGTCCCAGACCTGGGCCGCCTTCTGGTAGGGCGTTTCGGGCTCCGGGGATTTGCCGTAGTGAACGGTAGATCGTTTGAAGAGGCTCATGAGCGGTCGCTTGTCTGGAGATTGATGGAGGCGCCGCCACCGTGGCTGTCGCCCGAACGAACGGCATGGGCAGCAGCGGACACACCGTGGGAAAGCTGCTGGGAACGCTTCATGCGCCTTGCCCAGGCAGGCGGGCCATCGGCAGGCAATGCGGGCGCAGGAACTGCAGACGGACCGTCCGAACCGCCTCCGTCGCCAATTGTGCCGCCCGTTGCTTCAAAGGCTGTTCGAGATCCGGATTGTTGGCTCGCCTGAAAACTCTCCGATGCCTTTGACTGCAACCGTTTGAGCGGTGACGCCGCGGCCCGAGCCCCGGCACTTGCCAAAGCACTGATGCCGGAAGCGACACCACTTGTGCCCGACTGACCGGCCGATCCGAGGCTGTAGGCAGTCGAGGCACCACCTGCGATGGCCGCCCCGCCGCGTGCGGTAGCTGCGGTCCCCGACAAGGCGAGAGCGCCTCCGCGGGCCGCCAGTCCGGCGGCTCCAATTCCGGCAACAGCCGCACCACCGACCGCAAGGCCGGTACCGACGGCCGACCCGGCGCCCAGTTGCGGTCCACCGGAGACGAGACCGTTCGCAATGCCCGGACCGAAAATCCCGAGACCGAGCAGCGACAGGGCTGCAAGCACCACGGCCATCGCCTCGTCGATTGTCGGCGTGACACCACCGAAGCCGGCAGTGAACTGCGCGAACAGCGTCGAACCGATGCCGATGATGACGGCCAGCACCAGCACCTTGATGCCGGAGGAGATGACATTGCCGAGGACACGCTCGGCCAGAAAGGCGGTCTTGCCGAAGAGGCCGAAGGGAATGAGCACAAAGCCTGCCAGGGTCGTCAGCTTGAACTCGATCAGGGTGACGAAGAGCTGAATGGAGAGAATGAAGAAGGCGAGGATGACGAGCGCCCATGCAAAGAGTAGGCAGGCGATCTGAATGAAGTTCTCGAAGAAGGCGACCCAGCCCATCAGGTCGGAGATCGATTCAAGCAATGGCCTTCCGGCATCAAGGCCGACCTGTGCCACCTTGCCCGGGCGCACCAGATTGGCAGCGGAAAACCCGGTGCCCGACGCCATCAGACCGAGACCGGCAAAGCTCTCGAAGACGATCCGGGCCAAGTTATTCCAGTTGCCGATGAGATAGGCGAAGACGCCGACAAACAGCGTCTTCTTCACGAGACGGGCGATGATGTTGTCATCGGCACCCCAGGACCAGAAGAGTGCGGCCAGCGTCACATCGATGACAATGAGCGTTGTCGCGATGAAGGCCACCTCACCGCCAAGCAGACCGAAGCCGCTGTCGATGTAGCTGGTGAAGACCCCGAGAAAACTGTCGATGACTCCCGTCCCGCCCATGGATCACCGCTCCTCGCCAGTACGAGGCTCGCGGCCGAGAAAGCGGTCCCGGGTATGCTGCCAGGTTGTGAGACAGTCTTCGTCCTCGAGTGCAGACCTGCCCATCTGCTGACAGCGGCGCAGATCGGCACGCACAGGATCGTCGGAAGGCTGTGCGGCCGGCGCAGTCCGTACTGGCACCGGCTCGTCCTTGCGGGACATCTCGATCAGGCTTGCGGTAATGGCGATTGCCACGAATACGATTGCGGCCAGCCGCGCCAGCATCCTGCCGTCCATGAGGACTTTCTCCTAAAAAATCAATTGTTGAACATGCGCGCGTTGCCGGGTCGGTAACCGGAGCCCGGTGTCAAGAAGCGCTGGCGCTGGATTCGGCCCTGTTCGACCGCGGCTGTTCGTTCCGCTTCGCTCAAGGCAATCGCCCGGCCGTTGGCGGCGACCACAGCCGTGAGATCGGAAAGCTGCTGGGCCTGGAGGGCCAGAAGCTGGTTGCCGGCCTGGGCGGTCTGAAGCGCGCCTGAGGCCCCTTGGCTCTGTCCGATCAACGCGGACATCTGAGCCCGGTTGGTCTCGATATTGCCGACGACGCCCGCCTGCACGCGCAAGGCGTCCTGGAGGCCTCCGACCGTGTTCTGCCAGCGACTGCGCGCTCCGGCAATCAACTGCTGCTCTGTCGTACTCAGATCGATGTTGCCATACTGCTGCTGGAACAGTTGGTCGATCTGCTGGACGTCGAAGGCGATGTTCTGAGCTTCCTGGAGTAGCTGCTGAGTCCTCTGCACCGACTGCTGAAGCTGCTGCAGAGCCGAATAGGGAAGACTGGTGAGATTGCGGGCCTGGTTGATCAGCATCTGCGCTTCGTTCTGAAGCTGGACGATCTGGTTGTTGATCTGCTCCAGCGTCCGGGCCGCCGTCAGCACATTCTGGGCGTAGTTCGACGGATCGAACACGACCCGCCAGGCATGCGCCGGCGGGGCAAAGGCGACGGAGCCCAATGTGGGAATGGTGAGGAGTGCGGCGGCTGCAACAAGCGCGCGGGATCGGCGGAAACTCATGACGAGGTCTCCAGGTTGGTGAGGTTGGGGACGAGATCGGCCGCCCAGGCAAGACCGCGGTGGCGCAGCCAGGCATCGAGGAAACCTTCGCGGCTGTGTTCCGCGAGGATGCCGGCAATGGCCGTCTGGTCGGTCTTCGAGGAGGTCGCACAGAGGGCCAGCGCGACTTCTGAAAGGCCCAGTTCAAAGAGCCGGTTGCCGCGCCGGGACTGGCAGTAGTAGTCGCGTTTGGGTGTCGCCCGCGCGAGGATCTCGATCTGGCGGTCGTTGAGACCGAAGCGGTGATAAATAGCGGCAATCTGCGGTTCGATTGCGCGCTCGTTCGGCAGCAGGAGCCGTGTCGGGCAGCTCTCGATGATCGCCGGTGCAATGGCCGAGCCATCGATGTCGGACAGAGACTGCGTGGCGAAGATGACGGAGGCGTTCTTCTTCCGAAGCGTCTTCAGCCATTCCCGGAGCTGGCCCGCAAACCCCTCGTCGTCGAGCGCCAGCCAGCCTTCATCGATGATGATCAGGGTCGGCGATCCGTCGAGCCGGTCCTCTATCCGGTGAAACAGATAGGCGAGCACGGCGGGCGCCGCACCGGTGCCGATCAATCCCTCGGTCTCGAAGGCCTGAACGCTGCTTGAGCCCAGGTGCTCGCTTTCCGCGTCGAGCAGGCGGCCATGGGCACCACCGATGCAGTAGGGACGCAGGGCCTGTTTGAGATCGTTGGACTGAAGCAGCACCGACAGTCCGGTAAGCGTCCGCTCTGCTATCGGCGCGGAGGCAAGCGAGGTCAGCGCCGTCCAGATATGGTCCTTCACCTCAGGGTTGACGGTAACGCCTTCACGCATGAGGATGGCAGCGATCCAGTCGGCGGACCAGGAGCGCTCGGCGGCGGCATCGATCCGGGCAAGAGGCTGCAGCGACACGTCTCCGCCTTCGGTGAGGCCGCCGCCGAGATCATGCCAGTCTCCGCCCATGGCAAGGCACGCCGCGCGGATCGATCCCCCGAAGTCGAAGGCGAACACCCGGGAGTTCCGATAGCGCCGGAATTGCAGCGCCATGAGCGCCAGAAGGACAGACTTGCCCGCCCCTGTCGGGCCGACGACGAGCGTGTGGCCGACATCGCCGACATGAAGGGAAAACCGGAACGGGGTCGAGCCTTCCGTCTTGCCATAGAGCAAGGGAGGAGACGAAAGATGCTCGTCCCGCTCCGGCCCCGCCCACACCGCACTTGAGGGGATCATGTGGGCGAGATTGAGGGTGGAGACCGGAGGCTGGCGGACATTGGCATAGACGTGCCCCGGCAGACTGCCGAGCCAGGCATCGACCGCATTGAGGGACTCCGGCAGACAAGTGAAATCACGGCCCTGAATGACCTTTTCGACGAGCCTCAGCTTCTCGTCGGCGATCTTGCTTTCAACATCCCAGGCAGTCACGGTCGCTGTGACATAGGCGATGCCGGCATGATCCGCGCCGAGCTCCTGAAGTGCCAGATCGGCATCGGCCGCCTTGTTGGCGGCATCGGTATCGACCAGCACCGACTGCTCGTTGGTCATCACCTCCTTCAGGATCGCGGCAATGGATTTGCGCTTGGCGAACCACTGACGGCGGACCCGGGTGAGAAGCCGTGTCGCATCCGTCTTGTCCATCAGGATCGCCCTAGTCGACCAGCGATAGGGAAAGGCCAGCCGGTTGAGGTCGTCGAGCAGGCCTGGCGTCGTCACCGTCGGAAACCCGGTAATGGTCAGGACCCGCAGGTGCTTGTCTCCGAGTCGCGGCTCCAGGCCTCCGGCGAGCGGCTGGTCCGCAAGCAGCGCATCCAGATAGACCGGCGTCTCTGGCACGCGAACATGGTGCCGGTTGGTCGAGACCGTCGAATGCAGATAGGTCAGCGTCCCGGCGTCATCGAGCCAGACACATTCAGGCATGAAGGCGTCGATCAAATGGAGGATCCGGTCGGTGCGATCGATGAAACCGGTCAACACCTCATGCGGGTTCAGCCCATTGGTCTCCCGGCCTTCGAACAGCCAGCGTTCCGCACGAGCGGCTTCTTCGGCCGGCGGCAGATAGGTGAATGTGAGAAAATAACTCGACTCGAAATGCGCGCCGGCTTCCTCAAAACTGGCCTTGCGTTCCGCGTCGACGAGTGCGGAGGCCGCATCCGGAAAGGTACTGTCAGGATAGTGATTGGCAGCATGACGCTGTGCCTCGACGAAGATGGCCCAGCCGGACCCGAGACGGCGGAAGGCATTGTTGAGACGGCCGGTGACGGCAACGAGTTCAGCCGGAACGGCGCTGTCGAGGTCCGGTCCACGGAAACGGGCCGTTCGCTGGAAGCTGCCGTCCTTGTTCAGCACCACGCCCTTCTCCACCAGCGCGGCCCAGGGCAGATAATCGGCAAGACGATTGTTGCGCGTGCGGTATTCGGCAAGGTTCATCATCAACCGGTTCCCCGCTCAAACAGTCAAATGCGCGGGAAAGCGCAAATGCCTGCGGCCAACTTCAACAAAGAGCGGATCGTGTTTTGCGGCCCAGACAGCGGCGAGATGCCCGATCAGCCAGATGGCAAGTCCAACCAGCCAGAGACGCAGGCCGAGCCCGACAGCGCCGGCGAGCGTTCCGTTCAGGATCGCAATGGCGCGGGGCGCGCCGCCGAGCAGGATCGGTTCACTCAACGACCGGTGCACCACGACGGTGAAACCTGGCACCACATCACGATGTTCGAAGTTCTCCGCCATCAGACCAGCGCCCCGCCGCCGAAGGAGAAGAACGACAGGAAGAAGGAACTGGCGGCAAAGGCGATGGACAGGCCGAAGACGATCTGGATCAGACGGCGAAACCCACCGGATGTATCGCCGAAGGCCAGCGACAGGCCGGTCACGATGATGATGATCACCGCGACGATCTTGGCGACCGGTCCTTCGATGGATTCCAAAATAGACTGAAGCGGCGCTTCCCAGGGCATGGAGGATCCCGCAGCGAGCGCAGCTGAAATGGACAACAGGCTGACATGAGCGACACCTACGGCAGTGGCGACAGGACGGCGCACATGAAGGATGGTTCGGATCATGAAGGCTCTCCTGATTGGGAGGGAGTTGCGGGAACGGTAGAAGAAACGCGATAGTCACCCTCGGGACCAAGGCCTTCGACGCGAGCCAGTTCCACGAGACGCCGCTGAGAACCGCTGCCGGCGAGCACGGCGATGATGTCGATCGTTTCCGCGATCAGGACACGGGGAACGGTGACGACGGCTTCCTGGATGAGTTGCTCGAGCCGGCGCAGCGCCCCTATCGCGGAGCCGGCGTGGATCGTGCCGATGCCGCCGGGATGGCCCGTTCCCCACGCCTTCAGGAGGTCAAGGGCTTCCGGTCCATGCACCTCGCCGATCGGGATGCGATCCGGGCGCAGACGCAAGGAAGAGCGGACGAGATCGGACAGTGAGGCGACGCCGTCCTTGGTGCGCATGGCAACGAGGTTGGGGGCTGCACACTGAAGTTCGCGGGTGTCCTCGATGAGGATCACACGTTCGGAGGTCCTGGCGACTTCGGACAGCAGCGCGTTGGTCAGCGTGGTCTTGCCGGTGCTGGTCCCGCCGGCGACGAGAATGTTGGCACGTGTCACGACGCCTGAGCGGAGTGCTTCGGCTTGTGCCGGCATCATGATCCTGGCGGCAACGTAGTCCTCAAGGGTAAAAACAGCGACGGCGGGCTTGCGGATGGCAAAGCTCGGAGCGGCAACGACAGGGGGAAGAAGGCCCTCGAACCGTTCACCCGTCTCTGGGAGTTCAGCCGAAACTCGCGGCGCACCGCTATGGACTTCCATGCCGACATGGTGTGCGACCAGGCGCACGATGCGATCACCGTCGGCCGGAGACAACCGCTCTCCGGTTCCGGTGAGGCCTTCGGAGAGGCGGTCGATCCAGATGCGCCCGTCCGGGTTCAGCATCACTTCGATCACGGCAGGATCTTCCAGAAGACGGGTGATCGTGGGACCGAGTGCTGTTCGGAGCATCCGCGCGCTGCGTACCTGGCCTTCCGGAGCTTGATGTAACGTCGCCATGGAATCCCCGTTAATGCCGGGGACGACAGGAACGGTCCCGGGCGGGGATGATTAAAAGGACGTGATTTTGGAGGAGTTCAATAGCTATTTGGCGGCGTCGTGCTATGGCGTACAAAGACAGGAACTGGGCGGTTGTATCAACGCTGAAAACGCCAATTTAGAGTTCAACGGTACGACCAATTCGGGGTCGTCTCCGGACGGTCCGGTTTTGGCCGAGCGACTGAGAAAGCCGACCTGCAGCGAACGACCCAATTCCCACCTTACAGTGACTTGATCTGCACGTCTGCAAATGGACATACTACAAATTTGAAACTTGTCGCAACTTACCAGCGCCCCCTCCGCAAAGCGTTGGGATCTGCATTCCGCCCCAATTAAGTCGATATATTTGTCGGTTCGAGTACCCAAGAAACACCCGAGAGCACTCCTGTCAGCCGTCTGGCAAATCCCTTGCTATTCTAAACCCTATCGATTCCGATCTGTCTGACCCTCCAACATAGATTCTTCGGGCGAAGAGGCGCAATGACATCGGGTCGTCAAGAAATGACCCGCCCCTTACGACCCGGTCTGAGCAACCCTCATACAGACGAGCGCGTCCGTCACTGGGCGCATCCTGGTGATTGCTGAACCAGCAGTCTTCGACGAGCTCCGAGACGTTTCCGGACATGTCGTACAACTTGAAGCCGTTTTGCGGAAACTGCCCGACCGGAAAGGCCTTCCTCGACACGCTTGTGTCACCCCTTCCCGGACACCCCCAACAGGCAGCAAGATCGTCCGCCATGGCGTCGCCCCAGTGGAAGATGGAGTTGCGCCCGCCTCTCGCTGCATATTCCCACTCCGCTTCGGTGAGCAATCTGTAGTTTTGTCCCGTCTTCAACGACAGCCAACGCACAAAATCGAGCGCATCTTGACGGTTTACGAAATGGATCGGATAGCGCGTATGTGGATCGATATCGCCCCCGGCATCTTTGCTGCATCCTCCCCCCCGCACACATTCGAGCCACTGCTGATTAGTGACCTCGGTTCGCCCGATAGCAAACGACGACGAAATCGTAACGGTGCGGATCGGCTCCGAGGCATCATCCGGAAACGGGGTGTTGGGCGCACTCCCCATCTGAAATTCGCCCGGGGGGATCACAACCATATTCGGGCATTCTTCGCAGTCGCGAAACGCTTCCAGCGGAGGCGGAGGTGGAACGCCGGTAGCACAGAGGTTGTAGGGAAATCGTTCCTTCAGCATGTGAAGCGGTGTGACGAAGGTTTCGGTGCTTCCAGGAACAAGTCGGCCGTCTCTGCCGGAGGTCACCAAGGCACTGACAACTGCCGTGCCGGTCTTGAATATGGCGCCGCCACTATGCCCGTCGTCAACGCGCATGCCTACGATACGAAGCCGCTCGCCGTCGGCAGGGTCGGGGGCGTTGACTAGACCGGGGACAATGGTGTCGATGGCGCTGCGACCTTTTCTCCAGCCAGCGCCCCGCACCTGAGTATCTACGGCCAACCTATCGAACGAGCAGCGCGCGGCCGGGAAGCTGGACCCGGCGATCTTCAGAATCGCGACATCAAGCTCCACCAAGCTCGCACTGTCGACCATTTGAACCGCGCCATTGTAGGTAACAACGTCCCCGTTCGGCCCAAGATACTCGATGGTGAAGAAGCGCAGCGGCACGCCGTCTTCCATTTTCCAGTCGACCAACTCCCCCGTGAACTTGTCTTTTCCGACCACATGGAATGCTGTCGCGATGTAACCGTCCGGGGTGAGGAAGAAGCCGGTTCCGTACTGGTTGATGGTCAGGTCACTCGAGTTCTGGCCGTGCACGCGCACTCTGACCATCGACCCCTGAATTCTTTCGATAGACGACTGAGCCTGTGCGAAGGATGGCGCAAAGGTGCACAAGGAGAGAGCGACGAGCAGTATTGCCTTGAAGACTCTTCGAAGGATTCTGAAATCTTCGTATGGGTTCGGCATCAGCGCGGACCCTCAATAATGACGACGTAATCTCGAATTGTAGCTCGCAGTCCCGAAATTGCTGCTCGCACCTCCACAGCCCCGGCCGACTCGAACGGACCTATGGTGCTTCTGTATCTGACGACGGGCCGAGGCGCGCTTGCGTCCACTTCCTGAATCGCTTCCAGAGGAATTGTCCGTCCCTCCGGATCCGACAACTCCAGGCTCACCGGGACGGTTTCGACTGCCGCACCGCTGGCATTCGCGGTGAGTTCGACTGTGACGACCGTGCTTTGTCCCTCTTCCAAGATCGAGGATTCGGCCTCAATCCCGATCCGGTGCAGTTCGACCACGTCACTCGGCGAAGCTGCAGAAAGGGCAACGGAGTTTCTATCCTCGGGCGTGCGCACGCCGGTGAGTATTCGCGTCAATGTCGTCCGCGCGGCGTCATCATTGAACAATGTCGAATGCTGCGCGAGAGACACAAAAGCCAGTTGCGAGTTCTGGTTTGTGGCGCTGATCTCCGCCACGGTCCCGTCACCCGCGCCGCTTGAAAACGCCGAAACGCTTTCGGCGCCCTCCTGGATGTAGGATTGCCATCTCGTCGTGAACCCGCTCCCTGCAACAAAGAATGGCGTGACGTTCGCCGGGAAAGGCTCCTCGCTCAACCGCCGCAGTTCCCGCGCTCTTCGAATGGCTTGGTCGACGGGCACATCGTTTAGCGGGTCAGGTAGCCAAGCAACCTTCTTCCAGCCGTTGAAAGTCAGAAGATCGTAGTTTGTAGACTGTCCTGGTTCTCCGAGCCGGCAGCAATTCGTGTATGTCGGCAACAACTCGTAGAATGAAGGCATGGACAGCGCAAAGCGCCGCACTGTGTTCAAACCGCCCGCCATCCAGTTCTGGACCGAACCCCATCCGTCGGTCAGCGTCGCAAGCGTGTCCGTGGATCCCTTGAATGGTGTGCCCATAAAGATCACGCGTCGAACTTGGCGCTTTGCATCCTCCCGCTTGATGTAGATGTCAGCGACCAATCCGCCCATGCTGTGGGCGACGATATCAAAATCCCGATCCTTCAGCTCGGGGGTTGAGTCAACAAATTCGGCCAACCGTTTGGCGGACGTAAAATTGCTCTGCCGCCAATCGTAGGGAAACTCAAAGAAGTCCTCCTGATATGTGTATCCAAGGGCTGCAAGGTGATTTCGCAAGGTCGAATATTGCTGCGTCTTCCAGACCCCAAAAACCGATACCTCCTGGATTGTACCGTCGACGACGACGCCGTCGTCTGGAGATGGGTCTCTGGGGCCATTAGAAAGCACCAGTCTGTCCAGACGCCGAAGGCTTGCTGCACTTCCCCAAAGGAGGTCGCCGTTTGAGCTGTCGATCAGCCTAGTTCCCAATACTCCTGGGATCAGCACAATCGGGCGGAGCGGCTCGGACGAGGCGGCCAAGGGCACGAGAAAAGTCAATGCTGCTACGATGATCCAAATGCCCGCTCTTATACCAGCCGAGATTTTTTGTAGCTTAGCAGACATGCCCAACAGACGCTCCCCTCGACCGCTTTCGACCCGAAGTGGCCTGACCGTGCCACGAGCGAGGCTAAACCTCAAGAACAACCATTGCCAGGAAATCTATTGCACTAGATTTAGGCGCATTTTCACTCTTTTCGCAAGCACTTCTACCGCGATACAAATCCCAGTTAGACATCAACCCGCAACTTCCAATTCTCATATGGACGACCGCTTTGAAAGTACCGTCACCAAAAGGCGGTCGGGCCGATGTCACCCCAATGCGGTCACAGCACCGGCCAAAGCAGATAGTCTGCTTTTCGTATTCAGCCAAAGCAAAGTGAACGACCGAGATGGGGCCGCTTTGCTGCCCGTCAGCTTAAGCATCGTCTCCTCCGTAAGTTGGTACACTAGCCTGCTGCGAGGACGTCCCTAAATCAATACACAAACCCTGCGGACACAGATAAGTCTCGCCTTATCTCACTGTCCTAATCTGGTTCTCATGGAACATCCTCGGAAATCTCCTGCCTCAGCTTCGGTCCATTCGCCAATCGTCTCCCCAGCGCGGTGACGAACGCATCATACCGTTCACCGGCTTTGGCACGCGCTGCCTGCGCAGCCGGTTCCGGAAGTGCTGGTGTCGTCGCAAGCCAGAAGCGAACGAAGATGGCCAGGGTCTCGACGGATATCCCGAGATCGCGTTCAAGCCGCGTCATCCGCCGATCGATCTGGTCGAGGCGTTTGGTGATAACTGCTTCGCGTCGCTCATCAGCGTCTGGCGACAGAAAGGAGGCGATGGCGGCCTCGACGACCAGTGACTGCGAAAGATCCCGGCGCTCGGCGTAATCGGAGAGCATCTTCATAACGTCCTGGTCGAGATAGGCAGAAATCTGAGCCTTCTTCTTGCGAGCCCTCATCGTCGTCACAGCTCCATGCCATCGCCGGAATCGAGCGAGACTTGCCGCGCTACACCTTGCATGACCCGGGTCATCCGGCTGGTCCGGGCGGTGTCATCCTCACTGTCGTCAGTCAGATCGACCTCGAATTCGTTTTCGCTCGGGGCCTTCTCTTTGACAGGCTCAACTCTGTTGAGTTCCAGTTGGTGCCGGCGTTCAGACCCCGTTGGATCCTCGTCCTGTGCAGCCATCTCCGACGCTTTTGGGCTGATTTCGGGAATCGCAGGAAGTGACAGGTCGCTCCAATCATCGCACTGCCTTTGGATGGCCGAAGCTGGCTCGGGCGGCGGTAGGATACGTTCGCTGAACCGCTTGTCCTCATAGTAGCGAGCCTTTTTTGCCCGGATTGGCGGCGTGCCCGCAACCATGACAATCTCGTCGGTTGGCGGAAGCTGCATGATCTCGCCTGGGGTAAGCAACTGGCGCGCGGTCTCGGATCGGGAGACCATGAGATGACCGAGCCACGGGCTCAGCCGGTGACCGGCATAGTTCTTCATAGCCTTCATCTCTGTCGCGGTGCCTAAAGCATCGGAAACACGCTTGGCGGTCCGCTCGTCGTTCGTTGCGAAGCTGACGCGAACGTGGCAATTGTCGAGGATCGAATTGTTCGGCCCGTAAGCCTTTTCGATCTGGTTCAATGATTGAGCAATCAGGAAGCTCTTGAGGCCATAGCCGGCCATGAATGCGAGGGCCGACTCGAAGAAATCCAATCGCCCCAGAGCCGGAAACTCATCGAGCATCAGAAGCAACCGGTGCCGGTCGGAATTTTCCCGAAGATCTTCTGCCAAACGGCGGCCGATCTGATTGAGGATCAGGCGGATCAGCGGCTTGGTACGATTAATGTCCGACGGCGGTACCACGAGATAAAGCGTCGTTGGGCGCGTGCCACCCACCATGTCGGCAATCCGCCAGTCGCAACCGCGCGTGACTTCGGCCACGACGGGATCCCGGTAAAGTCCCAGGAACGACATGGCTGTCGATAGGACTCCGGAGCGCTCATTCTCGGATTTGTTGAGTAGCTCCCGTGCCGCGCTGGCAATCACCGGATGCGGCCTGTTATCGCCCAGATGGGCGGTCTTCATCATCGCAGCCAAGGTCGACTCGATCGGTCTTTTCGGGTCGGACAGGAAAGCCGCGACACCTGCGAGTGTCTTGTCCTCCTCGGCATAGAGAACATGCAGGATCGCGCCAACGAGAAGCGCATGGGACGTCTTCTCCCAGTGGTTCCGCTTTTCGAGGGACCCTTCCGGATCCACCAGGATGTCGGCGATGTTCTGAACATCGCGCACTTCCCATTCGCCGCGGCGGACTTCGAGCAACGGATTGTAGGCGGCCGATTTCGGATTGGTGGGATCGAACAGAAGGATCCGGCCGTGCTGTGCGCGGAAGCCGGCGGTCAACTGCCAGTTTTCTCCCTTGATATCGTGGACGATGGCCGAGCCCGGCCAGGTAAGCAGCGAAGGGACGACCAGACCGACGCCCTTGCCAGAGCGGGTGGGCGCAAAACAGAGCACATGTTCCGGACCATCATGGCGGAGATAGTCTTCCTCGTAGCAGCCAAGAATGACGCCATCAGAAGTCAGAAGATTCGCCGCCCTCACCTCTTTCTTGTCGGCCCAACGGGCAGACCCGTAGGTCTCAACGCGTTTTGCTTCGCGCGCCCGCCAGACTGACATGCCGATGGCAACGGCAATGGATAGAAATCCGCCGGAAGCAGCAATAACGGCGCCGTGCAGAAAGACGTTCGGCGCATACGCATCATAGAAGTACCACCACCAGAAGAAGGCCGGCGGAAAGTAGATTGGCCAACTGGCCACTTCGAACCAAGAAGGACCAAGTTGCGCCTGAAAGCCCAGTTTCCAGGCAACGTATTGCGTTGCGCCCCAAGAGGTGAGCATCACAATGAGAGAGACCACCAAAAGCTGGCCCCAGAGGATTTTTGTCGCAGACATTGTGGCGCTCCTAATCGTTCAGATTTTAAAACCCGAGCCCTCGCCTGCGCCCGAAGCTCCAGTCCACACCGCCATCGGAACGGGTGATGCCGGATACATGACTGCCGCGGTATTTTTCGAGTGAGGGTGTCCAGGGCACAAGCTGGAAGCCGAGACCGTCATCGATCATGGCGAATCGTCCGGAGGCGAGGTCGAAGCGTTGGCGGTAGGTGCCAGCTACATACTCACCGGAACCAGCACGGCTGAATGGCTCCCCGGTGTTGGCTGCCAGCCTCTCGCCAAGCGCTTCTAACTCGTTGCGGCGCAGTGTCTCGATGAGGTTCCGGGCAAAGATGACACGCCGTCCCTTGCGCTCAGCGAGCCCCTCTTCAATCAGATGCTCTGCCCGGCGCTCAAGAGCGTCTCTGACCTCAGCACCAAAACCACCCTCTGAGAGAGCAACAGGTTCACGTGCAATGTTCTGCCGGTCGAGCCAGGTGGCTCCTGCAGCGGTGACTTGCCGTTCGATGTCGAGATCGGAGCGGATGGCGAGCGCCACGCGGCGCTGCCCGCGTGCATCGTTGAATTTCCGGAGCTCAACGATCGACCCCGGCGCGCTGTCGCCAGCTGCATCAATATCGTGAAGCCTGACGTGATGTGTCCGGCCATCAACACCGTCGACGACAGCATAAGCAGATCCTTTCAGCTCATCGTCGAGACCGCGCTCGACCAGCCGGCCGATGATGGGCGTGTCCAGACTTTCGGCCGCAAGGACGTAACTTGCCGACCCGCGTTCGATCCCCCGATCGGACAACGCCCGGTGCATCCGCTTGATGATGTCGCCGCGCTCGCCGAGTTCTCGCAGTGTTGCTTCCGCACCGTCGCCAATCGCCCATTGACCGGGACCGATCTGTTCGACCAGGCCAAGAGCCTCCAACTTGCGCAGGCGTCCGACCTTCAGGGCGTGGTATTCATCCGGCTGCCTATCGGGATCAGGAGCCATATCAACGATGCCGGAGCTGCGGCCATCTCGAACAAGCTGACGATCGAGCTGTGTCCAGCGCTCAGCCTCGACCTGGCGCTCCAGATGAAGACGGATGTCGAGGTCGGTGCGCGGTCCGAGCTCCAGTGTCGCCAGATCCTGGGCGCGGGCACGCATGCCTTCCTTGATGTAATCCCGGGAGATCACCAGGTCCTGGCCGTCGTCAAGCTTCCCGCGCAGGATGATATGGACGTGGGGATTGTCCGTGTTCCAGTGATCGACGCCGACCCAGTCCAATTCAGTGCCGAGATCCTTTTCCATCTGGCGCATCAAGTCTTGGCTGAAAGATCTGAGATCGGCCAGGTCCGTGGCGTCTTCCGGCGAGACGATGAAACGGAAATGGTGGCGGTCATCCTGGCAACGCTCAGCAAACTCCTTCGGATCGACAGCATCATCGCCTGGACTAAACATCCGCGCCTTTTCCCCGTCACGGGTCACGCCTTCCCGGCCAAGATATTTGAGATGTGCAGCGAGCGGTGCGGATCGTGCCGAATGACGAACGACCCGCGTCTTGATGACCACGACGCGGGACCTGCCGGTCAGCAGCCTATTGGCCTGAACACTGGCCCTCCGGCCGCGTCCGAAGCGCGAGCGCCTGCCGGTGCTGATCCGGCCCGAGCGCGACACATGTCCGCCAGCCTTCTGGGCGGCCGCCAGTGCCTGGGCAATGAATGGGCGGCCCCTTTGCGCACGCGATGACCGTACGCGCCCGGGCCGGATGCGAAAATCGTGCTCATCGGACATGGCGCATCTCCGCAAGGTGCAAAAATCCAAGCAAGTTCAGAACGATAAGCGTTGACCGCACGTTGCGGATTTTGGCAGCACATTGCGAAACACAACAAAAAGACCAACAAAAACAACCGACCGACCCAAGCGCACCTTGCGCCCTTTTATCTCGCCATCCCTCGGCCGCGTCACACGCCGCCGGCTCTAATCCGCTCTGTCCTGCGCGGGAGTACTCCAATCTGCGAAATGCGCCATTCGTCCTCATCGAAAACCCTCACCTGAAGATCTGGAGACAAACAGAGTTCCAGCCGTCCCGGAGCGCGGGTACCTGCGGTCCGTTTCAGCTGCACGCGGGGTTGCACTGGACCTACCGTCGAACTGCTGCCGATTTGCCGTCGCGTTGGCGGTTTTGGGACCCACAAAGAGCGGCGCATCACGCCAATCCGGCGGGCACACGGATACACCGCTGGCATCCGGAAGTGGGCGACCGCCAAGTGCCGGGGCAAGCAGCGCGACATAGGTCCGCGTTTCAACAGGCAATGCTCGGCAGGTTTCCAGATAGGCATCGTAGTGCGCCGGGCCGGCATTATAGGCGGCCAGCATGCCGGTGATATCGCCGTACCGGTCGAACATCTCGCGGAGATATGCGGTTCCCGCGAGGATGTTGTTGCGCGGTTCAAACGGATCGGCGCTAAGGCCGTATCGACCGCGCATCTCCTCCCTGGTTCCGGGCATCAGCTGCATCAGTCCCATGGCGCCGGCGGCGGAGACGGCATTCGGATTGCCGTCGCTTTCCATGCCCAGGACCGCTCGGATCCAATGCGCCGGAACGCCAAAACGCTGCGAAGCCTCTGCGATGTAAGCGGTAAATGGATCGCCTGGTATTGGTTGCCCGGACGTTGCGGTTCCTGCCGACACCACATCTGCCGAAATGCAATCGAGGAACAGGCCGGTAAGGAGAAGGAAGGCAGTGTGACGCATGGCGTTACTCTTGCCCGCTCGATCGGGAAGGCGAGCGGCGGTTCGGTGATTGCTCGAAGCGAGCCGGCTCTTCAGTCCAGACCGGCGTGAGCGTGGCAGTAATCGCAGAGACCAGAAGCGGCCCGAAATACCGGCCGTCAAAACTGTCCGGTGCGTCCGGGTTCATGAGAAAGATTTCGCCGTCTTCGAGCACACTGCAGCCCTGCCATCGCGGCAGAGAACGGTCCAACCGGTCCCGTTCCCGCGCCTGTCCATATGGCCTGCCCTCGACGAAGATTGTTGCCCGCTTGCGACAGACACCGGTACCGGGCAGCGCAAGCACATGCTTGAGCAACGGCACACCGCGCGGAAGGTATCCACGCTCAGCAAGGAAATCGGCGAGATCCTTTGGCGGCGTGACAGCAACCAGATCACCGACCTCCAACCGGCCAGTTGTCGACGCATGATAAAGTCCGACCGGCACACTGGCGGACGCATTCCAGATCAGGCGTGGTTGCCATGTGGAGACGAGCGACGACAGGGTGAGTGCTGCCGACAATCCGGTCAGCACGAAGATGAATTTGCGCCGGCGCATCACAGTACCCGCCGCCGTTTAAGCCAGGCATGATGTTCGGGCCGCGTATAGGGATGGGCTTCTTCCCCGACGGTCAGCCGGTTGTGAAGGTGCCGCCAATAGTCCGGTGAGGCGTCCGCGGGATCGATGGCGAGCGCCTCGATCGCATCGATCGCCTGCAACACCCGCTCGACTTTCGGCCAGCCGTGGATCTTCAAAAGCAATTCCCCGCCGGGGCGCACGAAGGGCAGCGTCTGGTAGGGTGCGCCGCGTCCTACCGCACTCAGGATATCGATGCGCGAGACGATGGTGCCGTAGCCATTCGCCGCCCAACGGACAAAACAGAAGATCGATCCGGGCGCGAAACCGACGATACGATCGCTGCCGCTGAGGATGTGCTCATAGGAGTGGCGTCCAAAGCGGATCCAGTGTTCGATCTTGCCTTTTTCCCAGGTGAGTTCGACCAAGGTCATCTCCGAGGTGACATCGTCAGGCAAGGGATGGCCCATCCATTTGCGGTGCGGTTTCTCGCTCATGGCTTCTCTCCATCGGTGATCGGGAATTCTCGCGCGAAGAGATCGCGCAGCATGTCGGCAACGGTGACCCCGCGCTGAAAAGCCACGATCTTGATCCGGGCACGCTGATCGGGTGTCACATCGATGGTGAGACGTGCGGTAAAACCGTTCGCGGCGCTGGCATTTAATTTGCGCTCAGCCGACTTGATCCAACTTTCGGGATCGGCTGGCCGCGATGCAAAGCCTTGACGCGAGGACTGATTGCTCATGACCCAGACCTTTCGATCCTGAGCCTGTCGATCTCCGACACCAGGGCTGCGATTTCCTGGGCACCAGGCGTGTCCTTGTCCAGTTCGCTCACAAGCCGGCCAGACTGCGCGGCACTCGCAAAGGCAACACGCTGGCCGACGGTTTGGACAAGGACCGGAGGATCGTTGTCGGAAAGAGCTTCAGCCGTATCGCGGGCGATCAGGGTGCGGGCACCGCAGCGATTGAGAACGAAGCGCGCCGTCAGTTGCGGCCGATAGATCCGCGCTTCGTTGATGAGGGCGAGCATCTCCGCCGATGCCCAGCCGTCGAGCGGCGATGGCTGCACCGGAATCAGAACCAGGTCTGCAGCCAACAGCGCCGAGCGCATCAGACCGGCAACACGCGGCGGTCCGTCGATGACAACATGATCTGCGCTCTGGGCGAGATCCGGAGCTTCCCGGTGAAGCGTGTCTCGGGCAAGACCAACGACCCCAAACAATCTCGGCAGGCCTTCCCGACTGCGCGCTTCCGACCAATCGAGGGCCGAGCCCTGCGGGTCGGCGTCAATGAGCGTCACACGCTTGCCGCGCCGTGACCATTCTCCCGCGAGATTGAGCGCTAGCGTCGTCTTGCCGACACCGCCTTTCTGGTTGAGCAGCGCGACGATCATGACGCAAATCCGCGGCGGTTCGGGGACTTATCCGCAGAGGCCCAAAACCGCTCCGGCGTTAGAAGAATTCCAAAGGAATTCTGGTTAGGAAAGTTACGGGAAGCGTAAGCTGTTGACCTGGCATCGAAATTAGGCGTTTTCGGTCCCCGATAGCACGAGGTTCGGGTCCCCGATGGCACGATAGTTCGGGTCCCTGATAGCACGAGTGAATTCACAGCTTTCCCCCAGGGCGAGTGTTGGCGCGGCGTCGATGGCGCGCGCGGGAGACAGACGCCTCACTGGTCGGAGCGAATAACAGGCGCGGCGGTGCATCGGACGCCCGCACCAATTCCAGGCGATAGCCCGGCAGAGGCTGCCGGTAGACAATGTCGCGCAGGTCGTAGGTGAAGTGTTTCAGCGGCGAGAGGCTGCCGGACTTGGCGTGGAGGTGCCTGAGCGAGAAGCTCCAGCCATGTTCCTGGCGTCCGCCATGTTTGCGCACGAGCCGGTAAAGCCACCGCTCAA
This sequence comes from Roseibium algicola, assembly GCF_001999245.1. Taxonomy (NCBI): domain Bacteria; kingdom Pseudomonadati; phylum Pseudomonadota; class Alphaproteobacteria; order Hyphomicrobiales; family Stappiaceae; genus Roseibium; species Roseibium algicola. Next base: position 2,171,496 of record NZ_CP019630.1, read on the forward strand.
GACCGCCGGTCAGGCTGAAATACGCCCGGTCGATGGTCAGAACGAGGGCATCTTCAAGAACGGTGGCGTAGAACCAGTCGGGCAGGATCAGCTCGAGGCCAAGAGGACGACCACAATGGTCAGCTCTCTCCTTCCATTCGTTGATCCAGGAAAAACGGTGCATGCGCCGTTCGGCCGGCTGACGGATCGAGGTCGCAACTGTCGTGGATTGCAGTCGATCGAGAGCGGACTTAAGCCTATCGTAATCTCTCCGGCTCACACCCCGGCCGATAAACGTCAGGATCTCGTAAGGAGTGGCTGCCATCAGGCGCGAGGTCCGAAGGCCGGCGTCGCGTGCCTCGACGATCTGCGATGCGGCCCAGATCAGAATATCCGCATCCCAGATTGTCGCCATACCGTGCTCGGCTACTGCCTCGACGCGAATGACGATCGGCCCCGCCTTGAAGTCTATCGGCTTCAGGCGCCTGGATTTGGCAAGCGAGAAGAAGGGATAGGCCATCAGATCCTGCGCATCGCGCGGAGCAAGATCTCCGGGCAGTGCCCGGAAGAAGTCGAGCTGATCGTGAGGCGAAGGCGCCTTGTAGTTCACCACGGCACGCCTCATCGCACAGCGCGGCGGGAACCGCTTGCCTGCTGCGCATTATGGCGCTTTGCCGGAAGCACCTGTCCGCTCGGGTCCGAGGTTGACGTCACAGCACCACGATTGGCCCATGCCTGCAGATCCTCGAGCGAATAGACGACACGGCCACCGAGTTTGCGATAGGCAGGCCCCGTTCCATAGGTCCTATGCTTTTCGAGCGTGCGGCCGGAAAGGCCAAGAAAACGGGCAGCTTCGGGGGTGCGCAGAAAGCGCGGCGGCATTCCGGCGAGCGGATCGGGCATGATCGAACCTCCAGGGACTTGTGAGCACCGCTGGTCAGCAGCGGCCGATGGAGGTCACGATGGCGGAGGGAAGAAGCGGAGGGGGAGTGCGAAGATGAGGATGCGAAAATCGCACCCCTTCGAACTTTCGGGCTTTCTAGCGGCGAAGCAAGTCCAGATAGCCGCCGGCAACCATGGCGAGGCCGTCCCGCACAAGCCTTATGGTCGTGTCGCGAAGGGGAGAGGTTTTCCAGGGCTCTGACGCCACCCGCCTGGCCCCGAAGAGGTTTTCGGCGATTTCCCTGTAGGAGGCACCGTTTGTGCGGCCATCGACCGCGCGCAGCATGGATTTGAACCGAAGGCGTTTCTGTGGGGTGAGACGGCTGTCCGCGCCGATCTCTTTGCCTTCGAGGAAATCCAGGAAGCGCCCCATCGCCCTGTGCCGGGCGCGAGCACCATCGTCCAATGGAGACAAGATCGAGAGCGGATATTCGGTAAATCGAGAGTCCTGAAGCAGAAGATGGACGGATTTCAGCCCTTTTCCGATGATGACATGCAGCCCTTCAGGGCTCTGGCGGGTGATCCCGCTGCGGAGGGTTTGAATGTCGAGAATGCTGAGTTCGTCCGGTTTAGAACCGGTTTCCGCTTTTGTCAGTATTACCTTCGACTTATCGGCTGTCGGCTCCCAGTGAATAGGTTCATCCAGAGCGGTCAGGTCGGGACTTGTCGCGAAATGAGATCCCCCAGCGTGCGCGGAGCATTATGTCCATCTCGTCGGGAGACCTCCCTTCGGCTTTCAGTTCGGCATATTCGCGCTGATATTCGGTATTTCGTCTAAGGCCTTCCCAGCAAAGGTCGGGGACACTCGAATCGTCAAAATACTCGTACGCAGCGGCTGATCGCCACTGCGAGACATCCGGCACCATCGGCAACCTCCTGAAATGCAGGAAAAATGCAATTGGAGGCCGGAACCATCATAAGTTGCAATGGCGAAGGGAACCCCTTGGGTTGGGAGAACATGATGCGCGGAATGCATCGCCAACAGAGGTCACTTCCCCTCGCCTTCCGCCAGGAGTAGCCGATAGCCGTGTTCCGTCATCCAATGCGCACGTGCCAGATGGCTATCGTGAATACGCCTTGCCCGCTCAGGCTCCCGAGCCGGATCGAGACCAAACAAAATCTGTGTGGCTTCTGTCCAGTCCGCACCGTCTGCCTTGGCGTCCAGGAGACGCATATAGAGCTTGAAGTGCTTTTTGTCGTAGTCGGTGAGTTTATCTGTGTCCGGTGCCTGATCGAGAAATCCCGGTTCAGTCATCGCGCGCCCCCTTTACCTTGTGCCGCCGTGAAAGCGGTGGTGCCCATTTCTTTGTAACAATAATTGAGAATAGTTGTAAGGTTAGCCCAATGCATCGCGTGATGCACACGGCGCATCGAAACACGCAAAAAACGCCGAATTTGACCCACGTTAACCGTACAATACGCAGAGATTTTTCTCGGGACGCAAAAAGCCAGCCTCGTAATCAAATTCTTCGAGGTTCTTTTGTAGAGAATACTCCGTGGTAAAATACTCTTCAAGGCGTTGCTCTCCGATTTATGGAAATCCGAGAGGTTTTTGCAAAAAATCTGAGAGCGTTGCGGCAGGCTAAAGGCCTGTCACAGGAGGAACTTGCCCATCAAGCAGGGATTGATCGGACCTACATCAGTGCCCTAGAGCGCAACGTGTATAACGCCAGCATTGATGTGGTTGATAGATTGGCACGAGTGCTGGGGGTGGAAGCCGCACAGTTGCTTAAACCAACGACCACAGACCATGAAGAATTGAAGCTTGAGGCCGATACTTAAAAACAATATGTACTCAGCGATTCTTCAATGGATGATTGTATGAAAGCTCCTCGACGGAGATTTCGTCTTCTTGCGTCAGAAATCGGCTTCGCAGAAGGCCAAATGGCAGTTCGTACACGAATCTGATGGCGCTATCTCACACTTTCGATGGAAGCGTTTCCAACCAGAACGGGTGCGTATCCTGAGCGAAAATGAACCGCAGACTGGTAAGGTTCACTTGCTGGAACTCAGCTCGAAGCGGCTCCTCAACGAGGGCAGATAGAACCCACCAGCAAATAAAATTTTATTCACGACCTCGTTTTGTATTTCCAGATGCGAATATACGGTTAGAACATCTCCGTTGGTCGCTTGAATGCGGCCGTGGCAAAGGCTATCCGGCTAAGTCGGAACATCATGTTGCAGCACCACGTGGGTGTGCAAGTCACCAGCTGACCGCCGCTCGGGCGCTCCGTCTGGCTGCGGCACATTTTTACGGCATCAACCGTGCACTTGTTTTCAGCATCGATATTCGCCAGATCCATCAGCCGCGAGACAAGGACACGACAACTCTCGTTCTTGCCAAAGAGTGGCGCTTAGTCTGAACCGTAAACTTTTCCTGCCAGATGGGCCGATTTGCCCCAAACGAAATTTTCCAAAGCTAAGTCGAAAGTATGGAAAATCACATACAACTATGCACTATGACCTCCTGTTTACTTGGCACAAAGGGCGACATCACGCGTGCTTATTACAGAACTTTCAAATCGATCTGCGCCCGACGGAAAATAATGGATTTCAGAACAGCTTGGTGACCAGTGACCTGTAGAACTTCTGGTCTTCGCCTTCGGACTTGTCGATGCGGTCGAGCAAGTCCTTCAAAGTGACGTCTACCCTGGTCGTCGTACGCGTATTCGGCCGATCAGTCCGGCTGATGCCAGTCACGCCCACATGCGGGAGAATTGCGGCAATCACGCGCTCAACGGTGTTGAACAGGAAGTCGGTGCTGTAACCGGCAAGGAAACCGAACGCGGCGGTGCTGAGATGGATGACCCCACTCTCCTCGGTCGTTATGGTTTCGGCAAAAAGGACAATGGCACCGCCCGAAATCGTTCCCAAGAGAATGCGATTGAAATACTCGGGTTGCCGGCGCATGTCGAAGCTGCGCTCGTAGAGATAAACATGCGCTGAACGCAAGAGGTAGACTGAAGCGCCGAGCCCCCCGTAGAGATAGGGTGCGATGATGCTCGCAAATGCCGTCAACCCGGCCTTCCAGCCCGAGGCGCTGTCACTCTCGAAAGGAAGATGTGCACCGCCCCAATCGAATGCCACGATCACCACGGCAAACACGATCGCCATGATCCAGATCTGGCGCGTAAATTTCTGCGCAAGGGATACTTTTGGAGCATTGGTGTCGCCAGTTTCCGTGTTGCGCAGTGTCTCGGTGGTTACCGGTGCGGTGAACTGTGCCAGCGCCATGTATTGCATCTGGAAGTCGACAAGGTCCGCAACGGCGACGGTTACCGGCAACTCGTTTTCTCCCGGCTTCGATGAGCCTTCAGTCAGCGCGGCGAACCCCTGAAGGGCCGCGACCAACTCCCGCGGCACCGTCTGGCCCTCCGGATTCACGTAGCCGGTCTGAACGACGAATTCCAGAAGCTCGACAGCATCTCGAACCTCGCACAGATTGTCTTCACCCAGCGGAACCTGGCCAGTATCCGGGTCGGCAGGTGGTTTCGTGGTCATCTCGGTCCTCCGTTTCAGGAAAAGGGGATCATTCGTGCAATTCGGAGCTGCTCCCTGATCATGAGGTCGGACCCGGCGTTGGGAATTCCAGCTATTGGGCAGAAGCCGCCGGTTTCTGCCGTGCCGCATCAGTTCTCCGGCAGGGGCTCCGGCTCCGAGACCACGCCGATCATGCCGGGTGGCTGACTGTCCGGAGCGCCCCGTGAAATCCAGTCCCGGATATAGTCGATCCGGACCTGTGCAATCCTCGGCCGATAACGCGGCATTCGCAGAGGGTTCTCCTCAGGCAACCCGATACGCTGAATGATCGCCGAGCCGTCCGGATCGCCGGCCTTGACCGGATTGACGGAACTGGCCAGGAACTGCTGCAAATCGGTGTCTCTCCAGAAGGCCTGATGAGGCGGGCCGACGGAAAAACCGCGCACGGCCTCATCCAGGATTTCAGCAACCTTTCGGAACTCATACGCGGCACCGGATGCGGGCAGATGTCCGCCCGAGCCGAGGAGGTCCGCCACGGCAATGCTGCCAGCATCGTCTTCGACCAGAAACGCCAGGAATGGATCATCCCGGTCTTCATCGGTCGAAGTCAGCTCTCGTGCAAGGTTCTCCGCAGCGCGAAAAACGTCTGCATGGCCCCGCCAGCAATCCGTATCATCGGGGGGCAGATCCAGCCGGTAGGGCAATTCGAACGGTGGTCCGGCCCTGGATTCACCGCCGGCGTCGTTCAGCGGCATCTGAACGAGCTTGCCCGCGATTTTCTTGAGCCGCCGCATCTCCTTGAAGGTCCAGTAGGCAAGCACCCCCTTGGGCGTTCGATCACCGGACTGCACGCCCTGGCGGACGAATACCGGGCCTTCGGACCTGAGTGCGTGGGCCAGGAAACGCAGAAGCAATCTGTATCTCAGGTTGAACAGCTGGGCCCAGGCGCGCGTTCGTGAGGCCGTGATCCGGCCGTCCGGCGCATCACCGGCTCCCTGCCCGGAGGACACGGCCACCGTGACATTCGGGTCGGACACGACCGGCCGGACCGGCACCGTACCCGTTTCCTGCTCGATTTCCGCGAGCAACTTGTAGGAGGCAAGGAACCGCTCGAAATGGGATTCGCCATCCCCCATGTCGACATTGGCCTCTTCTCCCTGGTCACCGATTTCCTGAAGCGCAGACACTGCTGCCCGTCGGGCGTCAGCGCTGTCCACCTGGTCGAACGTGTGCACCAGCACCCTGAGATCGATATCCTTCACGGGGAAAGGATGCGGCCTGTAGCCCCAGTCGTCCCAGCGGGCCTGGCGCGATACCCGGTCAAGCCGGAAATCCTCATCCCTGAGGTCATTGGCGAAAAGCTCACGCAATCTGGCGAACAAGGGACCGACGTGCCGGACCATGTGGCCGTCATTGCTTTTGCGCGCCCTGGGTTCCAGCTCGGTGTCGTAAAGCCGGAGTTCTTCCGCCGTTAGCCCGGCATCAAGCGCGGCCCGGTCGACCGGGCTCTCCGCGATGGCATACTTTGCCAGGCTGTCAAGCGAGACGCGTTCCAGCGCAAACCGAAACGGATAGATCTCGCTCGCATGTGGCGAGTGCTCCCGCCCCAGATGCAAGGGAGCTCCAAGGAGGGTCAACAGGTTCTGCACGGTTATCAGATGCCCCATTTCCTCCCTGGCGATCTGCCGAAGGATGTCCTTGAGCATCCGGACCTTGTCCGCTGCATCACCACCCCGTCCTTCATCCAGCGAGTAGGATGCGAACAGGTAATGCACCATCAGGAAGTGCTCGATTTCCGCGGCCGCCGTAAGCCAGAACACCGCCTCGTCTCTTGGCGCAAGGGGTGGGCTGACAACGGGTGTAGCAGCCGGCGACGCGACGGCCGCAGCCGGTTTTGCCACGGGACGGGCAAACACGTCCGGCGATATGTAGGAACTGATCTTCATCTCCAGAGCGCCTCCGTCGCGCACCGCTTGGTCAGGCCGGCTTGCCAGCGTCGATCCAGCGCTTGAAAAGGGCGATGTCCGTCTCCGGCCATTCCCCGTCGCAGGGCATGGTTCCGTCTTCAAGCCGGGCAAGAATACGATCGGCAGCCTTTGCGACGTCCTCGTAGACGTGAAGGTCGAAGCCGCTGATTGCCTTCATCACCGCCGCGTCCCGCACGCGGAACAGGGGTTTGATGTCGGCGTCGAAACTCGGCGATGCGATCTCGCCGCCTGACGTCGATGCAACCAGTCGCATTTCCGGCATGCCCTTGGGGGCCTTTCCGACAAGAGCGGTCTTCGCGTTTGCAGCGGCGTGAATCCGGACACCGGTCAGAGGTTGGTCCGGTCCCCAATAATTCTCGACATTAGCCAGGAGAATATCCGCGCTGACCGGGACAAGGACCGGCAGGACGATCTGCCCCGGCGCCGCGGGCGTCCCGACCATGTCACAGTCCAGAATGCCGTCCGCGGGTGGCTGGACATAGATGAAGGGACTGAGCCCGATGTTACTCCAGCCGCTGCTGCTGGTGCGACCGGTGGCCATAACCAGAAGTTTGGACGGAAGGCTTTTCAGAAGTGTCAGATCAATTAGATCAACACTGTAAATTCTCGTCGACATGGCTTGCCTCGCTGTGCTGGCTTATTTCCGACTGCGGTGGTGAACGATCTGGCTGACTGAGGTGTCATCCGTAACGATCCGGACGATGAAACTGCCCGGATCGCTTGTCTCGCCGCGTTCATCGGCGAAATCCCAGGTGATCTTGCGTGTCCCGGTGGCCGGAGCGGTCTCGGACAGAAGGTGACGGACTTCCCGGCCGAACCGTTCCCAGATCCGGACCTCCAGCCTCTCGGTGCCTTCGGGAACATCGATGTCGAAGGTGACTACGTTGTCGGCCGCCAGTTCGGTCGGCGGGACGTGCACCATGTCGCGTCGGATGGGCGCCTCCGCCAGCTTGTAAACCGTGTCGCCGCTCGCATAGGCCACACGGACCGGGTCACCGATAAACCGGAACCGGTTCAGTCGAAATCCGACATGGTTGGCGTTGTTCCAGGTCTTGCCACCGTCGAGGGTTTCACTTGTGTAGCCACCCTGGAAAAACAGGTCCCCCCAGCCCCCTACCCAGCCGACGCTGTCATCGAGAAAGCCGATACCCTCCAGATTGGCATTACGTTGTCTGTCGTTGATGGCCAACCTTTCCCAGGTCTGCCCCAGATCGTTGGAACGCAGGATCGCACCGTCATGGAGGTTCTCCAGGGACACCAGCAGGGTGCTCTCGCCAAGCTTCTGGATTTTCCAACCCCATTCCCCCCGGGGAAATTCCCCGATGCCGGTATTGACTTCGATCGCGTTGCGCCATGTGGCCCCGCCATCTTCGGTGGCAAGCACGACAGGCACGACGTCACGCCGCACCGTGTCCCTGTCCGGGTGAAGAACCTCGTCCACACCTCCGACAACCCAGCCTGTACGCTCGTCCTGAAAGAAGATGTCGACCAGGAGTGCCGGCGTGAGCCCGAGATCAAGCAGTGTCCATGTGTTTCCCCCGTCCGTACTGCGCAACACGCCGGCGGTCTCGTCGGGGTAATTGGTGCCGGCGGCGAAAACGACGTCGTCGGTGACCGCAATCAGTCCACATATGCGGGCCGGGCTGTTGTCGGGCAGGCCACGGACCGGTTGCCACGTCTCGCCACCATCCTCCGTTGCGTAGAGCCTGTGTGGTCCCGACAATGTGCCGATCCACCCGCGCATCGGCGAGGAAAAGGTGACGCAGCGAAGATAGCTGTCTGGGAAAAGCTGCAATTCCTCCCAGGTCTGCGCACCGTCCCTGGTACGGAACAGCTTGCCGTCCGAGTTCACCGCCCAGCCAAGCAGATCATCGTGAAACCAGACATCATCCGTTCGCGAGTTCGCCGTCGGCAAGGGTGTGGGGTACCATGTCAATGACACGTCATTGTCCTCCGGTTGTGTATTTTACTTCCGGCTGCACTCACGCTTGAGCGGCCGGCTCCCTCACCCGGGCGGCCACGGCTTCAGGCCGCCGGGAAATCCGGGTCTCGCTGAATGGGCGCATCAACTCGACCGGCGTGCCGTTGATTTCGAGCAACCGGCCGGACCAGACATGGGAATAGAGAACCATCAGGTCCGAGCGGTCCGTGTCGGTGAGACGGCTATCCGGGCCGTAGTTCATGATCGAAAACCGCTCGTGCGTTCCGAAGATCTCGCTGGGAAATGCGGCTTCACCCGTCTTGGCGAAGAAATGGCGAAGCCCGAACACATGCCCCAATTCATGGGCCATGGTCTCGATCTGTTCCTGGCGGCTTTGCTCGAACAGCAGCGGATACAGCGTCAGTCGATGCTGTCCGCCGTCGGGGAAAAAGGCGCTGGCAAGCGTGCAACGTTGTGCGGCATCACAATCGTTTTGCGATGACACGACGATTTCAAAGTCCCAGGGCTGCTGTGCCTCGGTGAATTTCACGGGTACGGCCGGTCCCCACTCGAGCAGAGCTTCACCAAACAGTTCGCGCACAAATCCCTTGACGGCCTCGGGATCGAGAAACCGGGTCAGGGATTGCTCGTTGAACCGCCAGTGAAGCGTCACGTCCCGGCCCCAGAGCGGGATGAACCCCTCGCTCGCATCCACCACCAGTTCTAGTGGCGACCTGTTTTCGGGTGTCGCGTGACCCATGCTGTCGGTCACGCACCTGGCGCCGCCATGATAGATGTGCGTCAGTTCTTCCTCATCTCGCGCGCAGTCGCGCACGTCGCGCAGTGCAAACTGGCTGCGTCCGGATGTCTTTTTCTTGACCATCTTGATGTCCCCCGCGTGGCAGGTTTCTGGATGCTGTGGATGTGGCCGATGGGGCCGGAACCCGGCGGTAGGAATTTCCCGGGCGATATCGTTCCGCCGGGCAGCGCGCCTGAGCGCCGCCCGGCGGAACGGGGCTCATTGCCGCGGTGTGGCCGGAGCGGCTTCCAGGTGGCCGTGCCGGTTGATCCTGACGGCGTCGACCTGTTGATCCGGACCGATCGAACTGCCGCTCAGCAGGCTTGCCGGCAACTTGCGACGAACGAGGAGAGGAACCGTCATGGAGACATTTTCCGCGGACTCGTAGGCCAGCATCTGTTCACGCAGGATGCCGATCGTGATTGCCTCGCCCAGCAACGCGGATTCGATGTAGTCGGTGTAGTAGTGAACCCCGGCGATGTTGCGCGCGTTCGAGATGTTCCAGAGAAGCTTGTTGAGCTCGCCTTCGAGGGTCAGTCCCTTGCCGACCGCGACACCCAGCAGATCGATACTGGTGTCTTCGGCACCTGTCCCGCAGTCGGGCACAAGCGCAGTCCCACCAGGTTCGACCAGATAGGCCGGCTTGTCCGGATGGTCGGGATTGCGCATGTTGAAGAACGCCTTCAGCAGTGTCACGCAAGCCCCCGCTACGGTTGCGTGTCCCGCGCCATAGGCCGGGTGCATCGGGGATCCCTCTGGAAAAGCCATCGGCAACAGCCATTTGGCGATGTCGTAGTCTGACGGATCTTCCCCGTTCTGGCTGGCGTTGTGTTCGCGGATGTCCGTCAGGATGTCTTCCAGGGGCGGCTCCGTCCCGCCACCATTGGGAAAGCTGTAGGTGGCGAACGTCCGGCCGAGCTGGGCGCGTACGCGTGCTTCGGCAGAATCGCCGCCGGTCTCGAACGGCTTGCTCGCGTGTTCGCGGTTCGGGTCGTAGCCCGAATAGATGGTGTGGAACAGGGCGCCGGCCGCCTCGGGCCGCAAACGACGGTGCACCGTGAACTTCTGTGCCCGGACAGCCTTCAGCGCCCGGCTCGACACTTCCGTCAAGAGCGTCAGAAGATGCGGACCACCAAACAATGCGAACGGTTCCCGGTTCCAGCGCGGCGTGTCGTTGCCTGTCTTGCCGTGATACGGAATTCCCGGGTCGAAACTGTATTTCTCCTGCAGCAGGATCAGGGCCGCGTTCAGATAGGCCTGGTAGAGCTGGTCGTCGTGGACATAGGTCGCCATGTCGCGCAGGCGGCTCATGGTTCGGTACTGGACCTTGCCGGCAGGTGCCAGATACTGGCCGATCCCGACAAGCGGCCGCGCGTTCAGGGCGTTTTGCACGTCCAGCCAGTCGCGCCAGGTGGTCATGTAATCCTTGCCGGGCTTGGCAATCCTGACCTTCTGATCGATACGCTGTGCGCCATAACGAATGACACCTCCCGCCCGTCCTTCGGTGTCGCGCGTGCAACCGCCATCGCCCATCACCATAAACTGTGACAGGAAGGGCGAGTGCCACGGATCTTCACCGAGACCCCGGAAAACGGTGGAGGGCGTCATCTCGGTTCCGAACCGCCTGCGCGCACGATGCTCCCGCGCGGCCGTGTCCAGTCCGTTTCCAACTCCACGGAACCAGCGCATACCGGAAAGACGCTTGGCCGCGTCACCGACGTCGCCATTCGCTTTCTGCAGGCGCCCCTTGGTCGCATTCGAAAGGACAGTGCCATCGGCCTTGGTCAGGTCGCCGACCAGGCTGTCGTCCATGAAAGCCGCCACCGGCCAATCGCGCGACAGCGCCATCTGGTAGATTTCGGCCATCTCCGCCGCGAATTCGGCGGAACCCGCCTTCGGTGCGGGTGGCATGGTGACAGCAAAGGGATCCGGCCCCTCGAGAACGTAGGCATGGCCTGCCGTGGGGCTCTCCCATTCCCGATAGGTCTGCTTGTCCGCCGGACATTCCAGGCCGTCGAAATCCGACTGGCTGGCACCGTGGATCACCTGCAGGTCGACATTGAGCGGAACCATCTGGAAAACGGTCGGATCTGATGTCCGGGTGCCCTCGGCAAACAGCTCGAAATCGCCCGGATGGTCCAGCAGCCCATTGTCGAGGTGCAGCAGCCCCTTGGTGAAGCTGAAAACATACGGGAACTGCTCATCCTGATTGGAAAGATGCCGGTCCTGCGGGTTTGCAGTGGAAAGCGCGGTCGCGCGGTTACGAATCTCAGCGGCTTTGGTTTGCCGGTCGGGATCAGGGAACATGTCATGCCTCCGGTTCAAATCGGTGCGGAAAGCATGATCGAGATGCTGTGAGCGCAGCATGAGTGCACCATGAGCACTGCGTGAATATTTCGTGAAAAGTGCAATTACAGGGAGTTGCGACTAAAATTTACATGGATATCCGCCGTATACTGCCGCTACGGCAATGGGCTGAACGGGCTGGTTCACGAGCCGAAGTCACGAGAGTGACTGCCGGCTGCCGGAAATGCCGAACCAGAAGCAATTTTGAAATTCGATATCCAACCGGATGGGCTAAAATGATTTCCAGATCTTTATTTTCCTTCTCTTCGCGCAAGCCGTTGCTTGTCTGCGGTTTGCTGATCGCGGTCGGCATCGATACATCCGCCGAGGCCGCGGAAGTGTGTGCCGGCTTCAGGATGCCGAAAGAGCATTGTCCGGCAGTGGACCTCAGTGTATGTGGCCCGAAAGATCTCAAGTGCCGGGCCGAGCGGCTGATGGCCTGCCCGTCACTCCAGGCACCGCCTTCGGGATATGAGCCCTACCAATTGAAGATCGATTTTCCGCAGACCGAACCCGAGGTGGAAGAACGGCCCTGGCTGAAGTTCGCCCCCTTCAAGGCAGGGTCGCTTCAGGAACGGGCGGACCAGTCCAGAGCCTACCTGTCGGCTGTGCTCTCCTATGTAATGGAAGGAAACAGGGAGGTTGATTGGCGCGTAGAGAAAAACGAGGTGCGTGACTGGTACTATGCACCCTGGATGCATTTCGATGGCGCCAATGGCCGGGAACCTCTGCGCGGCCTGACCAGGGAACTCTGCTCCGCGCCGGGCGTGCTGCACTCCCTGCAGAAGACACCGACGGATTCCTGGGCGGTGGGTTTCTACAACGCTCCCGGCGGCTACCAGATCGGCCAGGTCTGGAAGTCCTGGGTCGAAGCTGCAACCTGTCCTTCCGAACCGGCGGAACCGGTCGACATCGGTTTCCCGGAAGGCACGGTGTCCTTCAAGCTGCTCTTCATCACGGCCACTGCCGATCAGGTCCCCTTTCTCAAGGAGGCGCCGGGATGGGAAGCCTACATCTTTCCGACACCGCCGAAACCGGAAAGGGATTTCTGCGACGCCGGCTATGTACAGGATGTGCACGAACTCCGGCTGCTCCAGCTTGACATCGCCGTCAAGGACACGCGTTCCGGCAATTCGACCGGATGGACATTCGGGACGTTCATCTACATGTATGATGACAAGATCACGGACGTCTGGGAAAGGCTGAAGCCGGTCGGGCTCCAGTGGGGCAACGATCCTCAACGGGAACAACAGGACCTGGCTGGTCTCGAGCCCTCGAAGTGGTGGCAGGTGCCCCTGCTTGAAGGCTGGATCAACCCGGAAGTCGCCGCCTTGTTCCGCTCTGAAGGCCGCGAATGGCTTGGCCTGCACGGGCGGCTGAACGGCCCGGTCGACAACTGGAAATCCGGCTGCACGTCCTGTCACTCGGCCCAGGCCGTCGGTCACAAAGAAGGCGATAGCATTCTGGAGCGCCCGGGCGAAGACACGCTGCCATGGCACGCATGTGGAACGGCTGACCCGAAAATAGGTGAACCGTGCGAGGTGAATTCTCTTTTCACGAAATTCTTCGCCAATCGAAGAGGGGACGTGTCCTACGAGCCTGGCTACCTGCCCCTGGACTATTCCCTGCAACTCGCCAAAAGCCTTCAGTTCTACGTCGACTGGCTGAATTCGGCTCGAGTTTCAAACACCTCCACAGGGAGCTACACCAAGTCCGACGGCCCCTACCTGACGGGTTCCGAAACCGGCACCTACCAGGATCTGCAAATCGAGGTTCCGGCCCCCAAGGGCGCCAATATCCGCCGCTAGCCCTATTGAAGTCGGCGTCAGATATCGCGTTTCAGGTCACCTGCACGACCGGTACCCTTCCCGGCCCCTGCGTTTGAATGAAAAGGACCGGGATGAGTACTCCCCGGAGCTCACGATCAAGACAAGGCGGACTTCACGCGGTCTGCAATCTCCTTGACATGTTCGTGCGTGAACCCCTGGTGGAGGGTCATGCAGATGGACGTATCATGGTAGAACTCGGCATTCGGGAGCTGGATATTGTTGTAATCGTACTTCCGTCCCGAGACGACTTCCGCAGGCCACACGCCGCCCGGGAAAAAGGCCTTCTGCTGAACGACGGGATAGCGGTGAAGCAGGTTCTGATATCCCCGAGACGCATCCCATCTGCCGCTGGCGTCAAGCAGAAGCCTTTCAAGTACGGCTTCCCGGGTCGCATTGTCTGCGAGACGGAAAGTAAACAGGAAATAGGAAGACGAGGAGTCCCCGGGGTCTGATTGGGGCACGACACCGGGAAGTCCGGCCAGCAGATAGCGCAAGGCATCACCTGCGGCCTTCCGGCGCGCCACGAGATCGGCGAGCCTCGGCAATTGGTCGAGCGCAAGAGCGCTTTCAAGTTCGTTCAGCCTGTAATTCAGCCCGATGCGATGGTTCTTGACGTTCTTGCCGGAGTCCGGCGAATTGAGCCGATCCCAGTATTTGTCGGCAAAATGGTGACACTTTTCAAACAGTGCCCGGTCCCGGGTGGCAACGAAGCCTCCCTCACCAGTGGTGACATGCTTCCAGTGATTGAGACTGAATGCTCCGAGGGTCCCGAGCGTACCGCAGGGTTTCCCCTTGTATGTCGCACCAAGTGCCTGCGCCGCATCCTCGATCACCGGGATGTTTTTTTCATTGCAGAGTGCAAGGATCGGATCCAGGTCAACTGGCGTTCCCGAATGGTGCATCACGATGACGGCCTTGGTGTGCTCGGTAAGAACCGCCTGGATTGTCTCGGCGGTCACCATGCCGCTGTCCCGGTCCACATCGGCAAAGACCGGAATGAGGTTCTGGAAGATCGCGGGCATCAGCCCGCCGACATCCGTAATCGGCGGTACGACGACTTCCATACCCGCATCGATTTCGAGGCTGGCGAGAGCGGTATGAATGCTGGCCGTGCCCGAGGACGTCGTAGCGACGTAGTCGATATCAAGATGGTTCCTGAACGCTTCAATTGCCTCGTCCGCAAAGGACTTCGTACCGTCGAATCGTCTGTAAAACAGATGATTTGAACTCAACACGCTTCCTATAACATCAAGTGTTTTCTGATCGAACCGGGCTGGAAGCGGCGGTGTGCTTGTCATGACGTCCTCCTTGAAAATTGCTAAAAACCGGAAGGTTGCTGAATTTCCTCCATCAGCGGCAAACGCCGCAGGGTTGTAACTGGATAGGTCGGATCAAGAAATTTCGATGCTGTGAAATCAGGCTCGTATCGCTGCATGGACGTGATTGACCTGTCCGAAGCCGGCGCATGGTGCTGTCTCAGGGTCAGTGCGATTTCATAGCGCCTCACCGAGACAAATTCCGGCTTCATGAACAGCGCCATTCTGGCGTGTGCGAGCGCCTTGTCGTATTCGGCTAGCGAGGCAGCGGCCATGCAGGCAAAATGCTCGAAGAAGAATTGCTGGTAACTGCCGGTGGCAAGCCTCACGGACCGCTCCGCAGCTGCATAGCTGTCTGTCTGCGCGCCATTGACCGCAAGGGCGTTAGAATACATGGCCCAGCTGAGCGGATTCGAGGCATTCGCGTTGACAGCGCTTTGCGAGAGTTGCAGCGACGTGCGCGTGTCGCCCTCGTGAACATATTCAAGTTGTGAGGCAATCGCTTGAACCGTCACGCTCTCCGGTGAATACCTATAGGCTTCAACGGCCAGTTCCTGCAGGCTTGCGCCTTGCCCGAAATCGAGGCGGCGATGCTGGAAAAAGGCAAGGTTTCTCAGGAAGGCCCTCCAGGCGAGATGCGCTCCATGCGGCGTGATCTCGAAGGCACGCTGAAGCAGTTGATCTGCGGATGCCAGACTGTCCCAGTCCAGCTGGAAGATCCTTCTGTGCGCACGACGCGCCAGCACGGAAGCGAACTGGGTGGCGGAGAGTTCGGATTTCGGGTCAGAAATCGCGTCCAGAACTTTCTCGGACGCGCGAAAACAGAACCTGTCGAAGCTGAGGGATGTTGCCGCGTCCGCAAAAAGGGCCGGCACCAGCGCACCCTCGGACCAGAGCTGCATTCCGCTGGTCGGCAGGAAGGTCGAGAAGGACATGTAGGTCGCGTCATCCGCGGAATTGACGCAGACGCGAAGCGCAACGCAATTGCGGTTCCTGTTCGAGCTTTCCAGAACAAAGCCCGTTCCAGCGATGACAATGATGTCATGTTCCGAGAGCTGATTGTGCAGCCTGTCCCTTGCGAGTTGCAGGATCAACTGGTTGTCGCTCTCGTCGCCCGACACGAATTCAAGGATGATTACGGGCTTGTCGCTCCGGGGTGCCGTAAAGTCAGGGACCGTGTGGGAGTTTTTCCCGAGCAGCATTCGAATGTCACGCAGCAGATGCTCAAATTCACGATCCTTGATTTCGTCCAGACCTTCAAAGACATCCGCGCGAAGAGTGACATGAGAGTCCACCGGCGGTGTTGAGAAATCAATCTTGATCCGATCCCGGTCCAACGAAACGACTGAGCCGTCGGTGAGCAAAATATCTCGATGAGGTCCGAGTGCAGTTCTGATGTCGCTCAAGGCTCTGCGCAGACTTCCTGCGGCCTGCGCACTCTGCCGATCACTCCATAGCCGTGTTTGCAACCAGGAGCGGCTTCGCGCCTGATCAGGCGCAACCGACAGGAGCGCGAGCACCGCGCGCGCTTTCGCGCTGCGCGGAGCGTGCTCTTTCCCGTCTTCGTCCAGTATTCGGAACTGTCCTACAGCGCACAGAGTTAACAAATTCGCCCCCAAGCGATACAACCTGTGATAACTATATAAGCAGAAATTCGGTAAACTGTCTAAGCCTTAGATAGATTGACGTAAAGTAACACTAGAAAGTAGCATGTATTGATATTTGCATAATCTAAGGTTGTATTTCAGCTTCGGCTGCTTCCCAGTACTTCCAGCGCGCGGCCACATGCTGGAAGGAACGTTCTGCCGAAGACCGGGCACCCGGGATAACATAATGTTCCGGCTATTGAGCCGGGGGTTTCATGGCTTACAAATTGATCAAGGGCGAGTTTCATATCTTTTATCCCGACCTTCCAAGACAAGGTCCGGAACCGGACGGCGACACCCTGAAATTCAAACCTTACAATCGGTCCTTCGTGGAAACGCTTTGGCGACCCGGTGTCCCCAGACCCGGTTTCAACGGACGCGACATGATCAATTTGCGCTTCGAGGGCCTGGACGCGCTCGAAACGCATTTTTCCAACGGGCATCAGAACCTTGAACTGGCGGAAGCTTCGCGTGATTTTCTTCTCGAAGCCGCCGGCTACGGGTCGGTGGCCTTCTGGGATGACCTGCCCAACAAGGTCAAGTCGGTTCAAAACCACCCAGTGCCTGGATACATCATCTCGAATGGCCTCGACGGTCACGGCCGCATTGTTGCCTTCGTCTATTTCGGTGAAATCGAAGAAGCGGACGGAAGTGAACTCCATCTCGACCCAGCCCGCGTTGCACAGAGCTTCAATGCTCTCAGCCTAGCAAATGGCCAATCCTATCCATTGTTCTACATGTCTCTTCCGGTTGACCTCACTCGGCCTCTAGGCGCCATTGCGCGCGAGGCGCGCAGCAACGGCGAAGGCCTTTATCCGAACGACGCGTCACTACCTGGAAAGACCTTTGAGGTGACGCTCCAAAAGTACCAGCAGCTCGCGATCTGGCTAAACTATTCCGGCGACTGCACAACTATTTCTCCGACGAGTTCTTCGACCTGTCCGGCTTTGACACATGGCTGAGAGCCGACTTAAAGGATCGCGGCGACCGTGTATTTTTGCCGGAAAATTATGATGCGCATTTTCACAATGTCGTCGAGGTGATTTCTCCAACACAAATGCGCCTGAAGGTGGATCCTACGGACATCGTCATAGTACCCGACGATTTTATCATGCCGGACCTGGGTTTGCATCCCAGCTAGACTACTCGAGTTGGCTTATTTTCCTATTGTTCTCGACGACGCGTTAATTCTGTTCACAGTGTCAATTACATAATTAAATTTAACCAATGGATAGTAGTCGTCTGATTCGCAACAACTGAAACAAGACATTCGGATTTCGGCCCCGTTTCAGTCATTCGCAACGGATACGATTGACGCCAAGTAGAGACAATGCAATTTGACTCCAAAAAAGAGCCCGGCGAATTCCTCCGTCGGGCTGAAGATACCCGCCTCAAAACGGGATTTCATCCTGGTCACCAGGCTCGTCGCCTTCGGTCTCGGTCTGCTTCGCCCGACTCAGGAAATCGACCGTCTCGGCGATGATCTCACAGCCGTAGCGGTCGACGCCCGCCTGATCAGTCCACTTGGTGTAGTGAATGCGGCCACGGACCATGACCTTCATGCCCTTCTCGCAATATTCCTGGACCGTCTTGCCGAGACCGTTGAAGCAGGTGATGCGGTGCCATTCGGTGTCCTGGACGCGGTGACCTTTGTCATCACGGATCACCTTGCCTTCGGAGTAGCGCGGGCGCGAGGTGGCAAGGGTGAAGTGGGTGATGGAGGTGCCGCCCTGGGTGATGCGGGTTTCCGGGGCCTGACCGATGTTGCCGGCGAGAATGACGATGTTCTGCATTTTAGTGTCTCCGTTGCTTCAACCGGAGGAACCGTCCCTCCGATGATGCCCGGCCAAGACCGTCGGGAGAAGCCTGCACGGATGCCCATGGCATCCGCTCGACCCCCAAGACGGGACGTGGTGCGGGCAGGCGCGGCACGCGACAACACGGGTCCCGCCGCGGGGGTTGCCGGCCGAAACCGAACGGGCTTAGGGGATCACAGAAGAGGAGGGATAGGGTCTTTCGGGAAAGCGTCCTTGGAGACGTGGTGCGGAAACATCATTCCCGCTGGCAGGATTGCATCGGTTGCCTCGGCCACCCCGGCGACAATCGCGGTGCCGGGCCACGTCGTTATCCGCCACCTGCGCCGCAACTCCCGCAGTCAGTAGACGCGCGCGAGTAGTTTCGCGTTTGGACACCTGACACCGAACTTGTCGGAAGTCCGCAACGAAACGGCGCGCAGTATTGCGGAAATGCATGAAGTTTGGGTCCGGTGCGGTGGCGGCACCCACTAACCCGTGCCGGCGCGCAACGTCCTTTGGCACTGCGGAGATATTCGACACCTCGAACCCCACATCCGGCCGGGGCAGGCCAGAACCAGGTGGAGAGGCAAAGACCGGTTGTTAGTCGCTCGGGAACGGAAGGTCCCAAGGTCCCGGCGAGGTGTCCGGCGTCTCTGCCATGCGAAGCAGCGGATGCCTCATCAAGCCTTTACCTTGTGCCTGGTTACCGGGACAGCACATTCTCACCGAGCGCGCTGTGATTGATGATCGCGGCGATTGCCACGATCAACCCGCAAGCTCCGCAGAGTAGATTGAGCGCGAGCGCGGAGTCGAGAGCGTGTTTCGCGACCCCATGAGCAAGCGCATAGCCCGCGACCGCCGCCGGTGCGGCGAACATCGTCAGCGCCGCAAGGCGAAGAAGCGGGTTCCTGGCAAAACCCAGGACCGCGATCACCAGACCGACAGAAAATACTGCCCCACCAAGTGCCGCGAGCGCCGACAGGCCAAATCCAGCTCCAGCGGCGTGAACGTGCTGGAACACCGTGGTCCCGGCCATGACCGGCAGCGCGTAGATCGCGAAGTTGAAAGCGAGCACGCAGAGCATGATGGAAAGAGAGATGACGAGCAGAATAAGCGTCATGACAGCCTCCGGCGTCAGTGATTTTGAGGGATCACGTCAGGCTGCCGATGGATACGCTCCGCCTGCGACTATGCTGCTTCGCCGGTTCTGCAAGTCTGATCATTTGACTTCAGGACGACGTCCGGGGTCAAGGGTGTCGAAAACGAAAAGGGGGCGCTCACGCGCCGCCCTCGTATTTCAGGATGGGGATGCCGAGCTTGCGGGCCTTGTCGGCTAGGTTTTCCTGGATGCCCGTGCCGGGAAAGACCAGAACGCCGATCGGGAGCGCGTCGAGCATGGCGTCGTTTCGCTTGAAGGGCGCGGCCTTCGCGTGTTTGGCCCAGTCGGGGCGGAAGGCCACCTGCGGCACCTTGCGATGGTCCGCCCAACGGGAGGCGATGAGTTCAGCACCTTTCGGCGAACCGCCATGCAACAGCACCATGTCCGGATGCTTGGTATGGACCTGATCGAGCCTTGACCAGATCAGGCGGTGGTCGTTGAAGTCGGTCCCGCCGGTGATCGCGACCTTCGGCCCCTGCGGCAGGAGCACCTCCGCCTCAGCCCGGCGTTTCGCAGCGAGGAAATCCCGGCTGTCGATCATCGCCGAGGTGAGGTTGCGGTGACTGACCCGCGAGCCGTTGCGGGGCTGCCAGGGCTTGCCCTGATGGCGCTCGAAACCTTCGACGGAGAGGTCCCGGAAGAGCTCCAGCGCGTTCCTGCGTTCGATCAAGCTCTGCCCCTCGGCTGTCAGGCGCTCCAGTTCGACGGACTTTACCTCCGAGCCGTCCTGTTCGCGCTGCAGCCGGCGCTGTGCCTGCTCGTTGTCGTCGAGATCGCGCTCGGTGCGCGTCGTGGCGCGGTGAAAGAGATTGACCGTGCCCCAGAGCAATTCGTCGAGTTCGGGTTCGAGGCGTGTTTCGCCGAGTGTCGCGATCAGGGCGTCGAAGATGTCGGCGACGGCGCTGGAGACCATGCTGTCCTCGGGGAGCGGCCTCGGATCGGGTTCGTCCTCGAACGGACGCCAGCCGTAGAGCTGGAGTTCGGCGAGGACGTGACCAGTCTGGGAGGAACTATGGACTGGTTCATTGGCTGCCAATTCGTTTAAATAGGTCATTTCGGGGTGCCTCGTCGGGTGAGCCGCGCCCATCGCGGCCTTCGTGGCAGCGACCAGCCCACAGGCGGGACGGCCGGGCAGCCCGAGAGAAGCGAGGGTCCCGATGGCCAAGCCCGGCTATTTTGCCTCGCGATGCAAAGCGCCTCCCTGGAGGCGCGGCGGAAAATAGCCGGAGCGCGGCCATTGCCCGGCCGTCCCGTTTGTGGGCCGCCTGCCCTCTCAAGAAGGCCGTGGGCGGCGACGTGTCCGACGAGGAAGACCGGGAGGACCGGATATGACAGGAGGGCAGCAAGCGGCCCGCCACGGTCCTGACCTGTCGCGCCCTCACGCCGCCAGGAACCGCGCCACGTCGTCGGGATGAAGCTGAAGCCGCAGCCGCTCCCGAAGGGCATCGATCCCATCGCACCTCAGATCGTCATTGAAGTCGCCAAGCCTCGACGTCAGCACCAGCGCCTCGATTCCGGCCTCGGCGGCTCTGGCCAAAAGAACCTCCCACGCGCCCTCGCCCGCAGGATCGCGGTCACACAGGACATAGAGCCGGCGGAGACCTTTCGGGAACTGGATGGCGGCAAGATGAGCCGCCGAGAGCGCCGCCAGCACCGGCAGTTCGACACCGGCGGAGCGGGCCGACAGCACCGTCTCGATCCCCTCGCCGGCGGCGAGAACATCTTGCGCCACTCCGAACCGCACCCCGTGGCCGAGCAGGTCTCCCATTGCCCGCCTCGGTGTCTCGACAACCGCTTTGCCGGAGCCGTCCACCGCGAGCCAGGTGCGATGCGCACCGGTCTGACGCCCGCCGAGATCGGTGACGGCGGCGACCATCGCCGGGAGCTGTCTGGTCGCGCCGCCTCCCTCCGGCCGGTAGTAGCAGGCAGGATGGAAGCGCAGGCTTGCGGTTTCATGCAAAGCCGTAATGCCGCGATTGCACATATACGTCTCCACGAGTGTTCCGTTGATCGGTTGCGACATGGCAAAGAGACGCCGTGCGGCCGCGGCAGAACCGGACGGGACCGGCGACACTTGCGGCAACCGTGGCTGTTCTTCCGGCTCCGGACGCGGCAGGTTCAGAAATCGCCGTGCCTCCTCGGCGACATCGCGAAAGTCGGTGAGGCCACAGCGTTCGCGGATGACATCGAGGAGATCGCCATGTTCGCCAGTCGCTGCATCGGTCCATTTTCCCGCAACGCCCTTGCCACGATCCGGTCCCTTGAGCCGGACGAACATCGACCGGCCCGGCGAACCCTGCACATCCCCCACCAGCCAGTAGCGGCCGGATCTTCGGCCGGCCGGCAGGTAGTGGCGGCAGACCGCCTCGGCCTCTCTTGCAAGACGCGCCGCAAGCTCGGAGGCGTCAGCCCGGGACATCAGGCTACCCCGCGATCCGAGATGCGCTCGATCGGCCAGGTCTCGATCAGCTTGTCGAGCACTTCCACACCACTCTCATCGACTGGCACGAAGAAGCGCAGCTTCCAGGAGATGATTTCCGAGAAGAGCCCAAAGGCCTTGAGCCGCTCGCGCATGCCTTCCGTAAAGCCGGATAGCTCGATCCGGTTTGCCCCCATGACGCGGCCCCGCCGGAGCTGCAGACCTTCGGCAAGATCCAGGATGGTGTGACCATCGAGTAGCGCGGCATGGGCTTCATCGGGAGACAGCGTCACCGACCCGGTCGCGGCTACATTGGCCGCCCAGGCCGGCGAGACGCGGCGGCCGATGATGCGCTCACCCTCGTCCGTTTGCAGCCGGTAGATCCTTGTCGACTCGTTCGGCAGACACTTCCACACCGGCAGGAGCAGACCGCTGACCATGTGCAGCGTGCTCTCGGTGAATTCCGGAACCTCCGACAGTTCGTGGTCCCAAGCGGACGCGAAGGTCTCCCGGTCCACCTCGCGCCAATGGCTGCCGGTGAGTGCCTTGAGCGAAAGCGGACTGTGCTCCATCGGCCGGATTAGCCGGACGCGGCGCTCGATCTCACCATCGTCGAGCATCATGGACGGCGCCGGCACCTGAACGGCCGACCGCCCCGACTTGCCGTTGACCAGCAGCCTGGCACCGGGCTCCGCGCCCGCACGGGCAATCGCTTCCTCCAGCGGCATGGGCTGATTGCGGCGCTTCTCGGCGATAGTGAGAAGCCGGGTCTCCGCGCCGGTCGCCGGATGGGTATGGATCGTCCGCCGGTCGGTGACCACAAAGCTCTCGGCCGTCAGTGTCTCCAGCCCGAGATCATAAGTACCGCTGGCGATCGCTCCCTCGACCCTGGCGTCGAGAAGTTGCTCGAAGGCGGCAAAGAGGATGCCCTGAAGCTCGATGGTCAGCGCCAGCAGGCGGTTGAGGAAGGTGGTGATCGGCGGCAGATCGTCCCTGATGCCGTTCGCGTCCGTCAGCTTCAGGCCGGTGGCGGTCTCAAACCGCTCCAGCGGACAGCCCTCGACCTTGCCGCGCACAATCAGGAGGTAAAGCTGGCGTAGCGCGTCGCGGGCATAAAGGCTTTCGAGATTGTCCTCGGGGCGAAAGAGCCCCTGTCCGCCGGTCTGGCGCTGGCCCCGGGTGATGGCTCCGAGCGTGTCGAGCCGGCGGGCGATGGTCGACAGAAACCGCTTTTCCGCCTTTACGTCCGTCGAGACCGGCCTGAAAAGCGGCGGCTGCGCCTGATTGGTGCGGTTTGTCCGCCCGAGCCCCTGGATCGCGGCATCGGCCTTCCAGCCGGGCTCGAGCAGATAATGGACCCGGAGCCGCCGGTTCCTCGCCGACAGGTCGGCGTGATAACTGCGCCCGGTGCCACCGGCATCGGAGAAGACAAGAATGCGTTTGAGGTCGTCCATGAAGGCCGCCGTCTCGGCAAGATTGGCCGAAGCGGCGCGGCTTTCGACTGCAAGACGATCGCCTTTTCGCACGATGCGCCGCGAACGGCCCGTCACCTCGGCAACCGTGTCTGTGCCGAAGCGCTGGACGATCTGATCGAGCGCACCGGGGACAGGCGGCAGCGAAGCGAGCCGCTCGATCAACTCGTTCCGCCGGGCGACCGCCTCGCGGCATTCGACGGGCTGACCGTCCCGGGTAACCGGGCGCGAGGAAAGATTGCCCTCGCTGTCGGTGAAGGGCTCATAGAGCTGCACCGGGAAGGAATGGGCGAGATAGTCGAGAACATATTCGCGCGGGGTGATGTCAACCTGGACGTCATTCCATTCCTCGGTGGGGATCTCGGCGAGCCGCCGCTCCATCAGCGCCTCGCCGGTCGAGACGATCTGGATGACGGCGGCATGGCCAGCCTCCAGATCGCGCTCGATCGACCGGATCAACGTGGGCGTCTTCATAGAGGTCAGCAGATGGCCGAAGAAGCGTTGCTTGGCGCTCTCGAAGGCGGATCGCGCCGCGGATTTGGCCTGCCGGTTGAGCGTGGCTCCACCTCCCTTTGGGCTGCCGGTGATGTTGGCGGCTTCCATCGCCGCGTCGAGATGGTTGTGGATGACGGCGAAGGCGCCGGCATAGGCGTCGTAGATGCGGCGCTGCTCGGCGGTGAGCCGGTGCTCGACCAGCTCGTATTCGACGCCATCATAAGAAAGCGAGCGGGCGGTGTAGAGCCCAAGCGACCTGAGGTCGCGAGCCAGAACCTCCATCGCCGCGACGCCGCCCTCCTCGATCGCCTCGACGAACTCTGCCCTTGTCACAAACGGAAAGTCCTCGCCGCCCCAGAGACCGAGCCGTTGCGCATAGGCAAGATTGTGCACACTGGTGGCACCGGTCGCCGAGACATAGACCATGCGGGCATCAGGCAGCGCATGCTGCAGTCGCAGTCCCGCACGACCCTGCTGCGAGGGCGCGACATCGCCGCGTTCCCCTTTGCCGCCTCCGGCATTCTGCATGGCATGGCTTTCGTCGAAAATGATCACCCCATCGAATTCCGTCCCGGCTTCGGCGCCGGAACCGGACTTCAACCAATCAACGATCTGCTTCACCCTGGAAACCTTGTCGCCACGATCGTCGGAGCGCAGCGTGGCGTAGGTGGTAAAAAGGATGCCTTCCGACAGCGTTATCCTTGCGCCTTGCTGGAAGCGCGACAGCGGCGTGACCAGCAACCGCTCCATGCCGAGCGCCGACCAGTCGCGCTGCGCGTCCTCTAGGAGCTTGTCGGATTTGGAGATCCAGACGGCCTTGCGACGGCCGCGCAGCCAGTTGTCGAGGATGATCGCGGCCGACTGACGGCCCTTGCCCGCACCGGTGCCGTCACCGAGCATGAATCCGCGGCGGAACCGGACAGCATCGCTGGCATCATCAGGCGCGGCCTGGACGAGATCGAAGGTCTCGTCGACGGCCCAGCTGCCGGCGAGATGGCCGGAATGGGCCTCGCCCGCGTAGATCACCGTCTCGAGCTGCGCGTCCGACAGCAGCCCGTCGGTGACGACTTCCGTCGGCAGCATCGGCCGGTAGCCTGGCTTCGGCGGAGCAACGGACGCCATCGCGGCCGACTGCACCAGTTTTGTGGGATGAGCCTGAGACCCGGGAATACGGATCGACTGCAATCCGTAAGCCTCGTAGATCGCGTCGGTGAGCCCGGCGCCGTCGGGCGGTGTCCAGTCGACGGTCTCATAGGATAGCTCAGCGGCCTCGGGGTCGGCGATGGCAGGCCCCGCCGAACGGGACTTTGCAGGGCGCGCCAGAACACCTCGCACCGTACTGCCAGCAGCGGGGGCTGGTGATCGAGAAATCTCGGGACGCGAAACCGGAAGCCGCGGTGGAACCTGGTCCTCGATCCAGCCAAGCAGCGTCGCGACATCCGGCGCCATACCTGGCGAGGTCGGGAACAGTGCCGGATCCTTTGCGGGTACCTTGTCGATGACCGTGAGCCGGGTTGGGAATGTTGTTCCGTGCTTTGAATATGCCGATCCGGCGATCGCGGCGGAGAACACGACGGTGCCGCGCTCCTGCAGGCGTGCAAAGGCTTCGCGCCAGCCGGGCAGTTCCGGACCGACATTTGCCCCGGTGATCGTCACCAGCCGTCCGCCCGGAGCGAGGCGGCTCAGCGCCGAGGCGATGTGCCGGAAACCGGCATCGGCGACACGGCCGGAAACGTTCGCGAGCGCCGTGAAGGGCGGATTCATGATGACGACGGAAGGCACGACGGCAGGATCGAGATGATCGTCGATCTGCGCGGCATCGAACCGCGTGACGTCCAGGGCCGGAAAGAGGGAGGTGAGCAGATCGGCGCGGGTTTCCGCCAGTTCGTTGAGAATCAGCGATCCACCGGTGATCTCGGCCAATACCGCCATCAGGCCGGTGCCGGCCGACGGTTCCAACACAAGGTCGGCGGCGGAAACATGAGCTGCGGTTAGCGCGGCAAGGCCAAGGGGAACGGGCGTGCTGAACTGCTGGAGCGCCTGGCTTTCCTCGGACCGACGGGTCTGCGTCGGCAGCAGCGCCATGATCTTATCGAGCACAGAAAGCCGTGCAGCCGGCGTTGCGGCTTTACGGAAAACCGCCTTGCCGTATTTACGCAGGAACAGAACCGTCGCCACCTCGCAGGCGTCATAGGCGCTCTTCCAGTCCCAGGCGCCGGATGCATCGGACGCGTCGAAAGCAGTTTCCATCGCGGCGCGCAGCATGGCAGCATCAACGTGCTGGCCTTGTTCAAGATGCTCAAAAAGATCATGGGCGGCGGCCAGGATGGCGGGCGCGGGAGCGATCGGTGTGGCCTGGACGGCCACGGGTGCGGTTATGTTCATGTGGGGAATTCCTCGAGAGCAGCAACGGGAAAGCCCGGCCAGCGCTCTCTCGACCGCCCGGGCTCACCCCGTCCCGGCAGTCCTCTCCCTCTCAGGGCAAAAGAAATCGCGCCACACCGGAGCGTGGGCGCGATCAGGCTGGAAGAAGGTCAAAGGTCGGTTTCGGGAAGCAGGAGGCGAGCCTGGCTCCTCGAGAGCCCTTGAGCCCGCCTCGGCCCAATGCGGCAAGTGAAATCAGGAACCGGGGCTCAACGGCCCCGGCCGGCCTGAGGCGATCGCCTCACGAGAAGGGATCGATTTCGAACATCACGGCCACCTCGTCGCCGTCGATTTCGTCGGCGGTCACAGCACCGAAAGATCCGTCGCCGGCCTGGAATACGACGATGGAAACCATCAGCGTGGCGGCGAGGCTGGCGGCGTATGCGGTGGCGTCATGAAGGGACATTGTTCCGGCTCCTATCTTGGGAGGCGGGGGACCATCCCCCGCGCGACAGGCGCTCGATGTGTCTGATCGAGGACGGCAATCACCGCGTGCGTTCGGGCTCGTCCCGGCACCGCGCGGCGGCACGCTCGCGTAAGCCGACCCCATGCGGGTTGAATGCCAAAGCCTCGTTCAGACCAAGGTCAGCGATTGGAAGCGGGGGAAGGTTTTCCGTATCTGTCAGAAGCCGGAAAGGCGTAAATACGATTGCACAGCCGCCTCTGTCCCCTGCCAGCCTCGCAAGAAGGAATGCAACGATGGGCAGGAGCGAAGACGTGAGGCAGGCAACCCGGCGTAACACCAACGGAGCACAATGGTCTTGATGATGCTGGGTACCTAGATAGGTCCGGTAATTGCTGCCCGGCTTGCGCCACCATGAAAAACCCCGGAGCCTTGCGGCTCCGGGGTGAAATCGCGTTACTCGGCCGCCACGAGGGCAGCATCTTCGTCTTCGGCTTCCGCGTTTTCATCGTCGCTGTCATCATCACCGAGAAATGCCGGAAGAGTCTCATCCGCTCCGCTCTCCTCGTCTTCCGTCTCGACCGGCACGGCTTCGCAATCGTCCGTCATGCGCAGCGGCTCCGGCAGCCAGCCGGTGCCGGCCAGCAACCGTTCGGCCTCCTTGGCCATGTCGCCCTTCTTGAGATGGTCGATCAACTCGGCGGCGCGCTCGCCCGCTCCTTCGCGCACAGCTTCGAGAATGCGAGGCTTGGTGACGCGGCCAAGATAGTTTTCGACCGTCGGCGTCCAGCCGGCTTCCACCATGTCGAGATCGACAGCGCGAGCGAGACGATCCGCCTCGGCGAGACGCTGCTGGATGCCGTGCACGGTGACGGTGCCGCCGCCGTAGCGGTCGGCCTTCTCGTAGAGGGCGTTGACGCCGAACGCCGCGCAATGCGCGAAGAGCTCCGCCTGCTCGGTGCCTTCGAGGGAAACAAGCCAATCCCAGAGAGCGGCCTCGTCGTCCGGCATGCGTGCCTCCCAGGCCTTGTGGCGTTCCTCGATAGCCTGTGCCACCGGAGTGTCCTTCAGACCAGGCGCTTGCAGCGCGAAGTCGGTGTTGCGCACCGAGACTTCCATGGCCGGGCTATAGGTCGTGTAGCGGGAAAAGACGTCCCGGCATAACTTGTGCAGCACGGCCAGGAACGCGACGGACGGATTGTTCGCCAGCCTGTCGCGCAGCGCCAGCGTCCGCTCGGCGGTCAGCTCGGTAACCAGGCGTTCCGGAAGCGGCTTGATGACGTCGCCTTCGTCGTCATCTGCATCCATCGGCTGGCTGCCGATGGTGATGACAGCGCGCCGCGCCGAAGAACCGACACCAGTATCAACGTGGTCGATGCCAGCGGCTCCACCGGCCTCTGATCCGTTACTCTCGACGGCGACGTCAAGCTCATCCTCGGGACGGACATAGCCATGATCGACGACAAGTTCACCGTCCCGGCCGATGCTGAGGAAGACACCGGCGCGGGCAACCTCGTCCGGATCGAAGCTGACAGGACGGTTTTCGAATGCTTGAAGTGCGGCCTCGATTTCCGCGAGACGCCGATCGACCTCTTCGGGCAGATCGTCGGCCTCCGCGTATTCCGATTCGAGATTGTCATGCTCGTTGCGGAGTGCCTCGCGGGTCGCCCGTTCCTCTTCGGTGAGGTCCTGCGTCGTGCCGGTGAGTTTGCGCAGGCCGTTGGCGTGGCCGTAGGGAAGTTCAACCGAAGCGTCGATCCACCGCCAGCCTTCGGCCGCAATCTCGTCAGCCTTAACTTTCAGCTTCTCGTCAACCAGGCGGTCGAGAAGGGAGACATCCTGCAGCCAGCCGTCGTCATGTTGAGAGAAGAGGTCGCGCAGGATTTCGCCGCCTGCCTGCTCATAGGCTTCGAGACCGACGAAGCGGGCACGTTTTTCGGAAGAAGGCACCGTGGTTTCAGTTAACAGGCGCCGGATCTGCCACGGCTCCTTCTGCCAGGAATTGCGAATGCTCTCCCAGACTTGTTCCTGACGGACATGATCGGGATTGACCGTAAAAGCCATCAGCATCTCCAGCGTCATGCCGTCCTCGGCATAGACGTCGAGCAGCACGGGGGAGACGGTGGCAAGGCGCAACCGCTGCCGGACGACCTGGACCGTGGTGAAGAAGGCCGCCGCGATCTCCTCCTCGCTCATGCCTTTTTCGCGCATATCAAAGAAGGCGCGGAACTGGTCGAGGGGATGAAGAGCTACGCGCTGGGTGTTTTCGGCCAGACTGTCGTCTTCGGCGAGGATATTCGTCGCGGGATCGCGGACAACGCAGGGCACGGGCGCGGTTTTGGCGAGACGCTTCTGCTTCACAAGGATTGCCAGGGCCTGATAGCGACGGCCACCGGCCGGCACCTCGAACATGCCGGTCTCGTGGCCAGCCTCATCGAGCAAAGGGCGGACATTGAGGCTCTGGAGGAGTGTGCCGCGGCGGGCGATATCCTCGGCCAGTTCCTCGACAGAAACGCCGGACTTGATGCGCCGGACGTTGGACTGGCTGAGGACGAGCTTGTTGAAGGGAATATCGCGTGAGGGCGACAGGGTGAGTTTCTGATTGGCAGTTGCCATTGGGATAGTCTCCGCGACGGGCGCCGAGAGCCTCTCTCTCAACATCCAACCCGTCGTGAAAACCCCACCCCTCCTCTCACTCTCGTAGAGCGCGGTCTGGCCCCCTGCGATTAGAAACCACTGCTTCGCGAATGACGGACGAATGCGGCCGAGGTCAACCAGCCCATCCGCCAATCCATCAGATTTCGCCGCGGGCGCGCAGGCTGACCTCCCGGCCGATGCCGACGATGATATGGTCATGCAGCATAAGGCCCAGAACCTTGCAGCCCTTGTTGATTTCCTTCGTCATCGTGATGTCGGCGCGCGAGGGCTCAGGATCGCCGGACGGATGATTGTGGACCAGGATCAGCGCGGTCGCATTGAGCTCTAGGCCACGTTTCAGGACTTCCCTAGGATAGACCGGAACGTGATCGACCGTCCCGGTCGCCAGGCACTCGTCCGAGATAAGCCGGTTCTTCTTGTCGAGATAGAGCACATGAAACCGCTCCACCTCTCCGCGAATGGTGAGAGCGCAATAGTCCAGCACGGTCTGCCAGGACGACAGCACCGGATTCTGGTTAAGGTGGCGCAACAGAATCTGGCGTGCTTCGTAAATGACAACCTGCTCTTCAGCCGAAATCGGTGCGTGCTGCGGGTCCATGGCAAATGTCTTCTGATGCCGGGTCATGGTCTGGTCTCCCGACGGGCAGCAGGCCCCTTGCCAATGCTCTCAACCCGTCACGAGGAACCGCGCCGCCCTCTTCCTCTAAGAGAGCGACGCAGACCCGCAGAGCAGGGCAGCCGGAGTTCAGGTTCTGCGGTTTTGCGTATCGACGGAATTACTGTTGTGCGCATCAACACTTCGAGGCCGGGCATAAAGCACGCGCTCAGCTGCGCGGATACTGCCGGCTTGCCGGGCCGTTTCCGCCCACACCGAAATCGAGACATCCGTTTGAAACACGATGTCGCGCTCGATGCCCATTCCGAACGGGAGGCGAATTGACTTGAGTTCCTCCAGCGAAAAGCTGCCCAATTCCGGATAGCCGAGATCGGCAAGGCCGAACAGAGTGTCACCGTCAGGATTGAGCTCGGTTGCGAGCCAGACACCCTGGCCGAAAGGATTGAAGAATTTGACGACCGGCACATGGTCGATGTCGCGCTCACGACCGTTGGCAAGCAGGCGTTCGCGCTGTTCGGGTGTCAGGAGGATCATGCCGCCCTCCTGTCCGCAGAGCCGGCGTCAGCGGAACCTGTCTCATCCGCAAGGAAGGAAAGAATCCAGTCGGCCGCCTTGCTGGCCTGCGAGGCGGCCCGAACGATGGCGCGGGAATCCTCGCGCATGACCTCAAGCCACGAGCCGATGTAATCTGCATGGCGCACGGTCGGGACGATGCCGAGCGACGCACAGCAGAAAGCGGAAATCTGTTCGGCGATCAGTTCTTCGAAGGCGTATTTCTTGGTACCGAAGGACCCGGAAAGATCACGATTGAGCCGGCTGTGATGCCCGCTGGCGTGACCGATTTCGTGCAGGGCGGTTCTGTGCCAGTTGATCGGCTCGAAGTAAGCCTGTGGCGGCGGCACGACCACATAGTCCTGGGCCGGAACGTAGAAAGCCTTGTCGCCGCCGATACGAAAATCGATGCCGGTCGCCCTGATGAGCGTCTCGACCTTCGGCTCGATCAGGCCTGATGGCGAGGGGGGGATGGTGACGGCAATATCGTCGGGCAGCCCCTCGCATTGCGCCGTGTTGAACACGGTGAACCTTTTGAGGAACGGGATGGCCTGCGCCTCCTCGCCGGTCTCGCGGACACGCTTCTTCTCGTCCTCGGAAACGAAGCGGTCGGCATAGACGACGGTGGTGCCGCGTTCACCCTTGCGCACATTCCCGCCAAGGGAAAGAGCCTGCCGGAACGTGAGCCATCCCTGATCAGGGAAGCCGTGCTGCACCACGGCGCCCCAGAGAAGCAGGATGTTGATGCCGCTGTAGCTTCGACCCGTGCTGGCATTCTTCGGCAAGCTGAGCGGAGCTTTCGCAGCGGACGTGCCCCAGGGCTGCACCCAGGGCACGCGGCCCGCTTCCAGCTCGGCGATGATCTTGGTGGTGATTTCGTCGTAAAGGTTCGCCCTCGCCGTGTTGGTGCGTGGGGTACGATCATATCTGGACATCGCGGTTCTCCGCGACGGGCGCCGGAAACCTCTTCTCCAGCCCTCAACCCGTCACGGCAAACCGCGCCCGCACTCTTACTCTCAGGGTGCGTTGCGGGGTCTCCCCGCAGAAGGGGTGCGCTGGCAACGCAGTGCCGGTCAAGGGGAAGGCCCTCCCCCAACCGAATACCCTCAGTCAAAAACGAACCAGTTTTCGAGGATCAGAGCAGAAAAATTCCTGCACACAGTATTATTTCGCGCCCCTATAATTTATACTACCACGCCAAAATTTTCGCTCGATCGTCTAATGTAAAAAACGGAAGGCAACCAAGAAAAATTAGTGCTGTCCGCCTTACTTTATCCTATAGCGTCTCACATAAAATCTCTCCGGCGGGACATCGGAACGTCGGCTCTCTGTAAAGCGATGACCAAGGCCCGATTCGGTTACGTATATAAGCGACGGGTCGGCCATATCGATCATCAGGTTGACTGGAACATCAAGATTTTCGGCCAGTGTTTCAACTGGACGGGGACCTCTAGACAGAGGATCGACGATACGAGTCAGCTTGCCATTTCCGCTCACAATACCGCTTTCGACCAACAGGAGATCTCCGTTACTTGCGACAACAAAGCCATCAGGGTTTTCAATGGGGCGTTGGAGTTCGAGACGGCGTAAACGCGAATGACCCGCTTCAGTGCTTTCAACTGCAAAGATGGTCCCAGAACCCAGTACTCCCACAAGAAGAGTGTGGCCGTCCCCGGCCACGGCAATCCCGGCCGCACCGATGCCATTGATGCCGCTGCCATTCGATGCAAGTTGGTTATCGGCAATGAGAACAGACAGCCGGTTTGCATCAGGTGGTAGCGTCAGGATGCGCGGAATGCTTGTGTCTGTTATGAAGAGCGAGCCGTTTTCACCCACTGCGATATCATTGGCAAAGCCTCCGTCAGGCACGAGCATCACAATATCGACTGCGCCTGTTTCGACGTCGCGTGCGAAAATGCGATGCGCGCGCCGCTTGTTGCTTCCGTCTGGCTGCTCTACTCCGAGAAAATCTGGCGAAGCGCCCCACAGCCGACCTGATCCACGGTCATATTTCAAAGTAGTACCTGCGAAGACCGATGGGTCATCTATAGCAAAGCGCTTTTTGCCGTCACTATCGATTTTGAGGATTTGTCCACTGACGACCGAACCAATGAGAAGTGCTCCATCAGGCGTTTGAGCAATCCCATTTGGATACTGGAACCAGGAAGGCAGTTCGATCGGTTTGAGCATTTCAACTTGGGCGGATGTAGGAGATGAAGACACCGCAAGAAAAATGAAAAAGGCTATCAAGCAGCAGATATTCATTTGACTGCCGGTATTTCGCTCCATCGCGCAAATTTCCGTTCGCTCTCGATTGGTTGGTGACTTCATAAGATACCTCCAAACTTGCCAAGTTGCCTGATTACAAAGATTTGGGACGGTTGGAATAGTCATTCGCTGAGATCCAAAGGGGGCGGTCCGGCAGAGTGGAGCCTGCCGAACCGCGAGACTGATTGGCGATCACCTATCTCAGTCAGGAGCTTCATAGGAAAAAACTAGAAGGTTCATTGCACACGGACGCCAATAGGAGTTCGTCGGCATTCCTCCCTGTCAGTGTCTTTCTTGGCGTAGCCCACGTAAGCATCGAACTCTATGCCCGAAACCTGCTCTCTTGGCACGTGAGCGTCAATCACGTGCTGGATCACATCGCTTCCGCAGTGGTAATTCCATACATTGCATTTGATCCATCTAAAACCGAGCCTGTTGTGCTTGTTGCTTGAACAAACAATTGCGAGACCATCTCTTCACCAAGGTTTCAGAAGCAGCAAAAGCGGATAGCTTCCAGGGTCAGGCATTGACCGTTTCTCCCATGTATACGGGCTTTAGGCTGTTAACCAGCGCAACTTGAATAGGTGCAACTGCTTCGTTGACAGCGGTCACACCCATATCGTGCCCCACCTGTGTGCGGACCGGGCGCGGGGCCGACATTTCAATGAGTTCGGCGATCCGTGTCGCAATGTTGCCCGCATCGGTACTGCCATCCTCCTGATCAAACATCCCCTTGAACATACCAAGAAGGCGGTCACGTCCGTTGGAAAGGTCACCATATTGGCTAACGCAAATTTCGTCAGATGGTGATGGCGCGGTAACCACAAGATCGGTGCCGTGCCCGCTTGGCTCGACCAAAATCGATTCAACGCCAAAGGATTCGAGTTCATAATGAAGTGCTTCGGCATAAGCCTCCACGGCCCATTTCGATGCGCAATACAACCCGAAGAATGGCATCCCGAAGCGACCAGCTGCAGAACTGAGGTTTATTACCAATCCTGACTTGCGCGACCGCATTGCCGGAAGGATCGCGCGGTTCATGCGAATGATGCCATAGAAATTGACGTCAAAGAGTTCTTTTGCCTGATCCAGAGTGAACCCCTCAGTCAGACCGACGGGCATGATACCGGCATTGTTGACCAAAACGTCCAGCGGCGCTTCCTGTTCGATCCGCGCAACAGCGGAAACGACCGTGGAGTCGTCGGTCACATCGAGCTCGACAGGTACGATTTGGTGATCGAGGGCTGCAGAGAATTGAACAAGCTCGCTTGCGACGTCTTTGTTGCGGCCTGCCATGTCGCGAAGACCCGCATAGACCCGGTGGCCACGGCGAGCCAATTCTCTAGCAGTCAAGAGACCGATACCTCGGCTCGCACCTGTAATCAGAACTGTTTTGGATGTTGACATGTTTTTTCCTTCAAGACTTAAAGATGGTGCGCATGAATAGCGCCAGGGGTTCGTCGGAACGGCTTGCCTTCATCCGGGTCAGCGCACCACTCCACGAATTCATCAACCAGTCGGCCGCCTGCTCGGGCGTGAGATGCGCCAGGCCGATCTGATCAAGGTCGGAATCGCGCAGACAATCCGCGACTGTCTCGACCATTGCCCTCCAATGACTGGCCAATTCCTCTTGAAACTCGGGGCGTTCGTCGGCGAGTTCGGTTGTCAGGTTGCACATGAGACAACCATGCGCGAACTCGCGCTGCTTCATTTCCGCGCGTGCCCCCTCAAAAAACGCGCGTAGGCGATCCACGGGCGCAAGCGAGGGATCGGTTAAGAACGCGCGTGCCTTTTCGAGTTCTCTTTCGTGATAATGCTGGGCGACGGCAATCCCGAAACTCTCTTTGCTGTCGAAATAGTGGTAAAATGATCCCTTGGGCACTGAACTTTCTTCTAGAATGTCCTTGAGACCGACTGCACCATAACTTCTTTCCCGAAAAAGGTTTTGCGCAACGTCCAGCAGCTTGTCTCGTGCTGCCAAGTATGTGCCTTCGTTTCGTGTCCGTGCCATTAAATCAATTCCCCCTTGCAGGTCTTGAGAATGCCATTTCAAACCTGCGTCATGCCGCCGTCGGCAACGAGTTCGGCACCCGCGACGAATGAGGAGGCGGAAGAGGCAAGAAACAGCGCCGCCTGTGCCATTTCCTGAGGATCTCCAATCCGAGCGAGAGGAATTTGCTCGCTTTGACGGCTTTGAAAGGCGGCAATCTCTTCCTCCGAGAGCCCAGTGCGTTCGTAGGCAGCGGTGGCGACCGGTCCAGGTGTCAGAACGTTGACCCGGATCTTTCTATCCGCCAGTTCCAGGGTTAACGTACGCGCGAGAGAGCGAACGGCGGATTTCGCGGCTCCGTAAACGCTCATCCCCGGCACTGCCCGGCTGTTGGCGCTGGAGGAAACGATGATGATGGCACCGGCGTCGTTCATCTTCGGCAACAGGTATTGGATCGTGAAAAATACACCTTTGAAATTCACGTCGCTTTGGTAGTCGAACGTTTCCTCGGTAACTTCATGAAACGGTTCGATCGTCGCTCCGCCGGCATTGGCCACGAGAATGTCAATGGACCCGAAGCGGTCCTGCACGTCCTTGGCGAGGCGCGCCAAGGCATCGAGTGAGCGTACATCTCCGGCCACCGACAGACATTCGCCGGCGATCGTCTCTTCAGCTCGCCGAAGCGACTCCAGGTCGCGGCCGAAGATCACAACGCGCGCGCCTTGCCGGGCAAATTCCTGTGCCATTGCAAGTCCCATACCGCTGTTCCCGCCTGTTACCAATGCAACCTTTCCTTCAAGTTGTCCCATGTACGATTTCGCTTTCCTCAGTCTGAATTTCCCGCAGTCTGCTGATCACAGCGCGGCATTCGATTTTGAAAATAGTCGACCGGTCTATTAATTAACAGATCTGCAAACTTCACATTGGCTTGATAAGCAGGTGATGCTTTGACTTAAAACTGCTGGAACCAGTGAAATGTAACCCGAAAACCGTTGCCCGCTGCCTCGCGTTCTGGAGAAATTCGTGGGCCATTCCAACGGTAAGTGACACGAAGCTGGTCTCTGGACTTCAGGTGGCCTGACTGGAGAGCGGAGAGGCTTCGACACCCACGATACGTTTCAGAGAGGTCGGTAGAGGTGACGCAGACGTTACGAAACTCGCCCTTTAGTTTACCCCCGTGAACGCTGGCGAAAAGTTATTGGTTCTCTGTCACACCCGACCGAATTTTCAGCGATATCTGGAGATAACAGTGAACAGTAACTTCCTAAATATGAAGTGGTGCCTGAGCATGCCGATGCTCGTCGTCGCAGGCGTTGCATTGACGACCGACGCGCCTCATGCCGCACAGAATGAGCAAGGCACGGTGGAGAACTTGACTGTGTTTGAATGCGGACAAATCACTGGAGTCGACCGGTCTTTCTGGTCACCAGGCGTGGACGTTGGCGTTGCGCACGAGATGGTGGCCAGTTGCTATCTTATCCGTCATTCCAAGGGACTGATGGTGTGGGATACGGGCATTCCGGCGGCAGTTGCAAATATTGAAGAGGGGCTTCAGATCGCAGATGGAAAAATAAATCTAACTGTCGAGCAACCTTTCCCCGAACAGCTACGCTCCTTCGGTGTGGATCCAGGCAATGTCGACTTTCTGGCGATGTCTCACATGCATGCGGATCATGCCGGCAACGCAAATATTTTCTCGAACGCAACATGGTTCATTCAACAGGCGGAGTACGACGCCGCATTTGGCACACATGCAGCCGAGTTTAATTTCAACGCTAAAACCTATGACCAGCTGGATCCTGCCAAAGCCGAGAAACTCACCGGGTATCACGACGTGTTTGGCGATCGTTCTGTGATAATAATTCCGGCACCGGGGCACACGCCCGGGCATCAGGTCCTCTGGGTCAATTTGAAAAGTGGACCAGTGGTCTTGTCGGGCGATCTCTGGCATTTCGAGTCGAACCACGAACACCAGCGTGTTCCAGGCTTTAATTTTGACCGGGAACAGACGTTAAGCAGTATGCGTATGATCGACGGGCTGATTGCCGCGACAGGCGCGCGATTGTTTATCCAGCACGACAAGAATTTGAACGTGAAAATTCCACACGCACCATATTCAATACAATGAAGGAAGTATTTGTCTCAGGTGACCGTCATACAAACCGGCGGTCACCTGGCCTACTTACGCCGCGGTCCCGCCCGAAAAGCGCGTAACTTCAATTGCAGTACTCTGCCCAGAAAACACTACCACGACTATTGGAAGAACCTGCCTCGATCTCTCCAGTCGTTTCATCAGAATTAGGCACATCCCAACAATAATTTGGCAGGACTGCGGAGCCTTCTGGCAGGAACTGGTTCGACGCGGATCCAATTGACATGGGCAAAATCGCGTGGCGAGATTGGACCTCGTGATCAGTCTTGGCCGGAAATACAATATGCCGATTTGGCCCCTCACCATTCCGACTTGATCAGAAACAACATCTAGTGCGGCATAAGGGCAATTAGTTCAGATGCCCGTTCAGGCGAAACCCCCTGACTGCAATCTACGAACAGCCGATGCGAGACTGGATGGAGCAGAATACGCGGTCTCAGCCCCACGGGCTGCCCAACGAGATCACATCGCAGCGCATAGGTTTGACCAGCTTTGTCGAGTTCATTGTATCCTGGCATAGTCACATCGATTTTTCCTGTCGCCTGGAAGGCACTCCCATCCAATCCCAACAATTTGCGGTATTGCGCGTAGTCGGCCTCGGTGACCTTCGCCCAAAGTCCCCATGTAATGGGTTCGTCGTAACCGACAATGGGAATGTCAAGAATTCCCTTAATATAATATCTCTCCCTGTCGATGACACAGGTGTCCGTTCCGAGAACAGCGCGCTTGCCACGATCCATCACCGGGATATCAAAGTAGTCCACCGGCATGTCATACCCATAGGCGGGTATGCCGACGTGCTCTTTGCCGCAGCAATTGCAAACAAAGGAAAATACCTCTGCCTTTTGGGGCAATTTCCCTATCCTTCCCGGTAAGTTTGTTCGAAGTCGGCTTAGAGGCTGCTTATGAATACGCTTTAAACCAGGGACTGAATGATTTCTGCAATCAGCCAACAGATTTCATAGTCGTTACAGTCACCTGTTGGAACCTCACACATCCAGATCGGCTTTCCGGGAAATGGAGAACAGACGCCTCAGATAATAGTAATTGCGAACATTTTCGTATGATCGATAGCTTTTGTCCGCAAACATAAAATTCAATAAAACGAAAGCTTTCATGTCATCGCCCTTATTACGTCTTCACTCAGGTAAACGCGCAATGAATTTTGCATCACTTCTACAAGAAAGGATGACCAATCAATCCTAGTTCGTGAAATATCTTATTTTCACGTTTCTTCTATTTTAATTGATCGATTACATTATCGTACGAACGTGCAGATGCCCCGAAGCTGCAATCAATGGCTCCGCGTAACTTTAGGATCTGCGTTGGGTCGACCTTTTTGAAATTCGCGCATACTCAATCCACCAGTTCCACCGCGACTGCTGTTGCTTCACCACCGCCAAATGCACAGGCTGGCCACACCACGCTTGCCTCCGTTCGCCCGAAGGGCGTGAACAAGTGTGACGATGATGCGTGCGCCGGTTGCGCCGATCGGATGACCTAACACACAAGCCCCGCCTTTGAGTTTAGCTTCTCGCGCGGGATGCCGATTTCTTGTGCGGCAGCCATTGCAACCACCGCAAAGGCTTCGTTGACCTCAAACAGATCTACCTCCTCAGGTTTCCAACCGACTTTTGTCAGCAACTTGCGAATTGCAGGTATAGGCGAAGTGGTGAACCAGACAGGAGCCTGCGAATGACTGGCATGTCCGAGAATACGAGCGATGACCGGCAGGTTTCGATGATTGGCTTCACGGGCACCAGCCAGAACCAGAGCAGCAGCCCCGTCGGCATTGGCTGAGGAACTTGCGGCAGTTATCGTTCCATCCGTACCGAATGCTAAACGCGGGTGGGGAATTTTAGCAGGGTTGATCTGTTCCGGGCGCTCGTCGCGCGACACAGACAATTCCTCCTTTTTTGTCTTCACCGTAACCGGAACGCATTCGGCGTCGAATGCGTCGGAAGCAACCGCAGCACGGGCGCGTTCGAGTGTCTCAACGGAATATGCGTCCTGGTCGGCACGGGAGAAGTTGTTTTTTTTCGCCGCAGCCTCTCCAAAGGCCCCCATTGGACGACCTCGTTCATAGGCGTCTTCCAGGCCGTCTTTCATCATATGATCTAGGATTTCGGCGCTGCCTGCCTTGCGCCCACTACGCATTTCCTGAAGTAAGAACGGCGTGCGCAACATCGACTCCATCCCGCCTGCTACGACGATTCCGGCACGAATTAAGTCGGCCCCTATCATTACCGCTTTCATCCCCGAACCACAAACTTTGTTGATCGTCGTAGCACCTACGGAATCGGCTAATCCTGCGCCGTTTGCCGATTGCCGTGCCGGTGCTTGCCCCAAACCGGCCGGCAAGACGCACCCCATCAACACTTCGGACACATCTGCGCCTTCAAGGGCCGCATCGGAAAGCGTTGCGTGGATTGCCGCCGCCCCCAATTCAGTGGCCGGAGTTTCGGCGAATGCGCCCATGAAGGCCCCCAAAGGGGTGCAACGTGCGGCTACTATTGACCCGGGATCGTTTTCTTTGACGGGCATCAGCGCACTCCTGAATTTTGATTAGAGTACGATCTTAATCGTAGTTGTCACCACTTGGATTATGACTATAATTTTACGGGCGTATTCATAAAGGACCTAATCATGCGGATGAGTCGGCAAGAAGCTGCTAAAAACCGGGAGCGAGTGGTAAATACCGCGAGTGAAATGTTCCGCGAGTTTGGCTATGACGGCATCGGTATTGCCGGATTGATGAAAGCGTCGGGATTGACCAATGGTGCCTTCTACAAACAGTTCGAAAGCAAGGAAGCGCTGATTGCTGAAGCGACCGCGCAAGCCTTTGCCGACAACGCTACGGCTTGGCGGAAAGCGCTCGAAAACGCTGGGGGAGATGCCTTGAAGGCAGCTGAGCAATGGTATCTTTCCGAACCGCATCTGAACCACAGAGGTTTGGGCTGCACATTGGCAACTTTGGCGTCCGAAGCACCCCGCCACGACGAACCTGTGCGTCGCGCATTTGACGAAGGTATTAGGACGATTTTGGAGTTGATTGCTGATACCGGGCCACGTGGAGATACCTCTTGCGACAAAAACTCGGAAATCCGCGAACTTTGCCGGCTCGTTGGGGCGTTGTCTCTGGCAAGAGCCGTATCGGATTCAGGTTTAGCTGAACGCATTTTGGAGGCCAATCGTGGCGTCAAGGAATTCGATAAACGTCAACGAAAACCGTAAACGATTTTTCTGGCTCTTATCACGCGTCAATTTATGCCCAATGAATAGCCTCTCATCTTGTAGACATTTTCTTCCCAAATTTTGAGGCGAGGAGGTCAAGGTGGGCACGTACGGTTTCAGTGACAATTTCAATAGGGACGCGATGGCACAAATTAACGAATGCGGTTATCCGGTTGCGGAAGTTCCGAATTTCTTGGCTGTGACCACTGCCGCACGTCTTCTTTCTGCCCTCACGAGAATCCGTTTAACCAGAAACACTCGAAAATGCTGCGGGCTAGCTTCCTCCGACAATTGATCAGTCACGACACGAAACTCAGTAGGCCAGAAAAAAACTTTGCAGTAGTGGTCGCGATGTGAGCTACCAGGCCCGAAATACCGCCATGTTTTGCTGTAAAAACTCCTCAAGCGATTGCGCCGGGCCCCCGGTGATATCGGCTATAGTGTTGTTGGTCCCCCCGAACCTTCCTTCAGCGTAGTCTTTGTTCACCTCTAACAAATGTTGCGCCAAATAGTCGATCTCATCAAGTTGCTCATTCAACTCTGCCATCGGGAGCTCACTGTTTAATTGACGAATTTGGTCCTTGATTAGCTCACAGAAATCCGCTGCCGGTATCTGCTGGTATTTCAGTTCACGTCCAATAGCGTGCCCCTGCCGGGCCACCATCATCTCGGGGGTCATTTCTTCGGCACCGACTAGCGTGTAGGTTTTGCCAAGGTGCGCTTCGGGTGCGCGAAGCAAGGCAGCGATGACCCTTCCCTGATCAAACCCCGTTACCGGTGCGTGGCTCCCACCGCCAAACGGCAAATAAATTGTATCGCCGCGTGTCAGCATCGGGGCAGTGCGAGTCAACCATTCAGCAAAGAATGTCGGACGCAGGTGGGTCACGTTTATTCCGGAACGATCCAGAACACGCTCTGCCAACCAATGTGCTAGGGCGGCACGACTGGTCGCATCCGGACGCGCCGAAATCTGAGACATGTTGACAATATACTGAACGCCTGCTTCCCGCGCCGCCTCGATAAATTGTGCTGTAGCGGAAACCAGACCCTTCCGTATGGGGAAAACGAAATATGTCCTGTCAATATCGGTTAGTGCTTTGCGGACATCCGAAAAATCCGAAATGTCACCGGTGCAGATTTCGGCACCTAATTGTTCAAGAGCCTTTGCGCGACTATCCCTAGTACGAACAAGCGCTCTGATATGGAAACCTTCAGCAGCCAGTTGCCGCAGGGCGTAACCACCTGTTACGCCGGTGGCGCCGGTAATAAGAATTCTCTTGCCTAGCATGTGAATACCGTATTTGAGGATGTCGCTTTTTGTATTTGGCGTGGACTTAGTTGGAAGACAGCCAGTCCCGCAACAAAGCGTTGAGCCGCGCGGGCTGGTCATGTTGGGCAAAATGACCCGCGTCAGGCCAAACTGTGATCGTCAGTGGGGCGGAGACATAGTCCCAAGTAGCATTTAGCCCAGACACCAGCAGAAACGGATCCTTCGCGCCAAAGACAACAAGCGTGGGCGCCGTGATTTTGATCGGCTTCGTGTCATAGGCACGGTAGGGACGTTTGGGGTAGAGCGTGCGATAGTAGTTGAGCATGGCATCCATCTCGGACCGGTCCATAGCCGAATTATGACGTTCCAGGTATTCGGAATCCGAAATCCAGTTGCTGATCTGCTCACGACTGATGGTGTCAGGCGCCGCCGGGCTCCGGAAAAAATCGACATATTGACTGGCCGCGTCCTGCGCGGGATTTGTCGCAAGAGCTTCCGCCACGGCCCAAGGATGTGGAATATTGACGATCACGAGCCGTGAAATCAACTCGGGGCGTTGCATCGCGACATGCCAGGCGAGGAACCCGCCCCAATCATGACCGATCAATGTGACCGGCGCGCCTCCTAGATCATCGATTACTGCCTCGACATCTGCGATCAGCTTGTCGATTTCGTAGGCGTCTGGAGATGTCGGCTGACTGCTCAAGTTGAACCCGCGCAAATCCATTGCGGCAACGCGGTGATCCGCTGCAAGATCATCCATCTGACGCCACCAGGTCAGCCAGTGGTCAGGAAAGCCGT
Source organism: Roseibium algicola (assembly GCF_001999245.1). Taxonomy (NCBI): domain Bacteria; kingdom Pseudomonadati; phylum Pseudomonadota; class Alphaproteobacteria; order Hyphomicrobiales; family Stappiaceae; genus Roseibium; species Roseibium algicola. The sequence goes on from NZ_CP019630.1 coordinate 2,213,451, forward strand.
GCAGAAAAAGGACTATGTTGCCTTCTCCTTTTTCAGCATAGTGTATTTGGACACCCGACGCAGAGACAGTGTGGTGTACGACACCCCTTTCGAAATTCTTCAAGTCGCTTGCGCTTGCCTTATTTACAGTCAGCAAGGCAAGCGCGGCGACAACGAAAGCCCCCACTCTTTTCTGTCCAGGATACTTTCCTAAAAACTGCCTGGTCGGTTCATTCTGCCTAACTAACGGTACACCCAAATTTGACGCACACGATTGGTTTTTATCCATGCGATTAACTCCGCTCAGTGTCACAAGCCCTTTTAGATTATGATTATAATCTAAACAAGCAGCAATTCGCCACGGCGCAATGAACAGAATGTGAAGTGCGACAAGAAAACCAACCAACTCTGCGGCAATCGCAGGCTCGCCAGTTCGCCATCAGGCCGGTATCAAGGACAACACATTGAAGAGATGCCGAGTACCGACTCAGCCCGCGATAAATTACATCAGGATCTGTCACTTTCCTCGCCGCAATCAAGAGCAGGCTGCTAAGTCGCAGAAACATATGGATGTTTCCGCTTGTGACACATCCAAACCGGCAAAACACTTTTCCATCTCGCTCTCCTGTCGTTGTTGCAGCGCCATAGTTCACTGCCGAGGAAAACGGACGCTCAATAACTCAGAGGTTCGCCATGCACCAGGAGCGGTTGGTTGTCTTCTTGTTTCGAAGCGCCTCGTCCGCGATCAGCGCGGCGTATTTCACAATCCAGCGTCTTAGTGTCGTGTAGTCTATCTGAATCCCGCGCTCCTCCATGACCTCCTCGACATCCCGATTAGACACCGAGTATCGAATTGAAGAACACTGCGAGCAAGATCACATCCTTCGGGAAATGTGCACCTTTGAACGGGATCAACTTGCCAACTCCTGCCCTGCCAGAAATGCATTTGTGTGCTTCGCGCCTGATGATTGAGCCAGAAACCACGAAAATGCGTAACAGAACCTTCCGTCCGCACAGTGGACCTTGCAACACTCCGCGCCATCCACTCCCGGACGGACTTGGCAACAACGACTAGCAAGTCTGACCCGGGGCTGACCTCCCTGCACTGTGGCAGCAATTAAGCACTTTTTGCATTTACATTAGAAGTCACAGAACAAACCAAAGACAAGTGGCTCTAAGATGGGTCTCAATATTTTTGCGCATCGTCAGACGTAAACCGGATCACACGATAGGAAGCCACGACAGGACGCCTTTAGACCGAAGTAATCACCCCTGCACCACGCACAAAAAGAAGCCTCTCCACACAAAAGGTGCCTCTGATCGCGATTGGGGCAATCGCGATTGAGAATGTCGCACTGGTCTTACCCGGTGTTAGCTTTCACGCCTGAAAGCAACAGAGAGGTTTGCCATGCGATTTGGATTTGTCGGACTTGGCCAGATGGGCGCACCGATGGCGTGCAACCTGGCGCGCACCAATACCGTCAAGGCTTTTGACACACGCCGCGAAGCCCTGGACGTCGCGGTTGCCGCCGGAGCGGCGGAAGCCGCCTCGGAAAATGACTTTGCCGACGTGGACGTCCTGATCCTGTGCCTGCCCAACGGCGAGGTCGTCGAAAACATGTTGCTCGAACTTGAAACGGGCATTGCGTCGACCCTGACATCGGGCACGACCGTCATCGACACATCTACGATTGAATACGAACGGACCTTGCGTATTTCGCAAGCGCTCCAGGTCCGGGGCATCCGGTTCCTGGATGCACCCGTTTCCGGTATGCGCAAGCGGGCTGAAGACGGCACGCTGACCATGATGATCGGCGGAGAGGCCGGTTTGGTCGAGACGCTTCGCCCGGCACTTTCCGCCATGGCGAGCAACATCCTGCACACGGGCGCCATCGGTAGCGGCCAACTGACAAAACTGGTCAACCAGCTTCTCTTCGACATTAACGCTGCAGCTCTTGCTGAGATCATGCCCATGGCCTGCAAACTCGGTCTTGACCCCGCGACCACCGCCAGTGTGATCAATAGTGGAACGGGGCGTAGCTATGCGTCCGAATACTTCCTGCCGCAGATCCTCGAAGGTGTGTTCGATACCGGATACCCGCTGCAGGCCGCCTACAAGGATCTGGTCAGTGGAGCGGAGATTTCCGCACGTCACCGGATACCGGCTCCGGTTCTGGCAGCGGCAACCGGAACCTATCAACAGGCGCTTCTGGAAGGGCATGGCGCGCTCGACAAGGGAGCGATGGTCAAGGTTTTCGAAAGACTGCTGGAAGTGAGTTGCCGCAAGGAGGCCGAACGATGAGCGCAAGCAATGGGATTCGGGGCGGTCTTACCAATTATGGCGACAAGGACTTCGCCGCCTATCTGCGCCGCTCCTTCGCCAGGTCCATGGGCCTTTCGGGCGAAATGCTCGAAAAACCCATTGTCGGCATCGCGATGACGCCATCCGGTTTCAACAATTGTCACCGTTCGATGCCGGACCTTGTGGAGGCAGTTTCCCGAGGAGTGCTGGCCGCAGGAGCCCTGCCGCGACCGTTTCCGACGATTTCCCTGGGAGAAGTGTTTCTGAATCCGACCAGCATGGTCTACCGCAACCTCATGTCCATGGACACGGAGGAAATGATCCGGGCCCAGCCCATGGACGCCGTTGTGCTGATTGGCGGCTGCGACAAGACCGTACCGGCGCAACTGATGGGCGCGGTCTCGGCGAATGTTCCAGCGGTGCAGCTCGTGACCGGGCCGATGATGACTGGCCGGCACAGGGGAGAGCGTCTCGGAGCCTGTACCGACTGCCGCCGTTTCTGGGGCAAATACCGTGCCGGGGAAGTGACGGACGAGGAAATCGGTGACATCGAGGGCCGCCTTGCCACGACTTCTGGAACCTGTGCTGTGATGGGCACTGCCAGCACAATGGCCTGTATCGCCGAAACAATCGGCATGTCCCTGCCGGGCACTGCAGCGATCCCGGCGGTGCATTCCGACCGGATGGTCGCTGCCGAGCGCTCTGGTCGGCTGGCCGTCGAGTTGATTTCCAACCCACGCCGTCCGAGCGAAATTGTCACCTGGAAATCGGTCGAAAACGCCTTCCGGGTGCTGATGGCCGTCAGTGGCTCGACCAACGCGATCGTGCATCTGACGGCCATCGCCGGACGCCTGGGCATCCGGATCGATCAGGACCGCCTGAACAGGATTTCCGATGAGACACCTGTTCTTGTTGACCTTAAGCCCGTCGGAGAAGGCTACATGGAGGACTTCTTCGCTGCCGGAGGCGTAGGCGCCGTGCTCAGGGAAATCCGCCATCTGCTGCATCTGGACACGGTGGATGTCACCGGCCAGACCCTGGGCGAGCGCTTGTCAGGCGACGCGGATTGGGTGGACCGCCGCGTCATTCGCCCCTTCGAGGACCCGGTATCCCGTGAAGGCGGACTGATCACCCTGACGGGCAACATCGCGCCGTGCGGGGCCATTTTCAAACGGGCTGCCGCGACGCCTGGGCTGTTCGAGACCGAGGCGCGTGCGGTGGTGTTCGATGGGCTCGAGGATCTTGCCAATCGGGTCGACGATCCGGATCTGGACATCGAGGCCAATGACATAATGGTCCTGAAGAATGCCGGCCCGGTCGCCGCGGGCATGCCCGAGGCCGGCTATCTGCCGATCCCGAAAAAACTGGCCCGACAGGGCGTCAAGGATCTGGTGCGCATTTCCGATGCGCGCATGTCCGGTACCGCATTCGGAACCATCGTCCTGCATATGGCGCCGGAAGCGGCCGTCGGCGGCCCGCTCGCGGCTGTGCGTGATGGCGATCGCATTCGCCTTTCGGTCAGCGAAAAGCGGATCGACCTTTTGGTGGACGAGGCGGAAATCACGCGCCGGCTTGCCGAACGCATTCCACCCGCCCCGGCAGGGCGCGGCTATCGCGGTCTTTACAGCCGAACTGTTCTGCAGGCCGACGAAGGCTGCGACTTCGATTTCCTGACCCACAACGGCTCGCCGAAAGAGAATTGAGATGAACCTTTTTGAAAAAATGCAGGCCCGCGCCGCCGAAGGCCGACCTATTCGTGTAGGGATGATCGGTGCGGGCAAGTTCGGCACGATGTTTCTGGCCCAGGCCCTGCGCCTGAAAGGTATTCATATTGCCGGTATCGTCGACCTGAAGCCCGAAACCGCCCGGTCGAACATGGCTTATGTTGGCTGGCCCGATGAAAGCTTTTCGGCCCGCGACCTCGATATGGCGGTGCGCAGCGGAACGACCTGTGTCAGCGACGACTGGGAGACCCTGATCGCCCATCCGGGGATCGAGATCATCATCGAGTGCACCGGCAATCCAATGGCTGCCGTCAGCCATTGCCTTCGCGCCTTCGACCACGGAAAGCACGTTATCAACGTCACGGTCGAGGCGGACGCCTTTGCCGGTCCGGGGCTCGGCGCAAGAGCCCGCAGTGCCGGCGTGATCTATTCCATGGCCTACGGCGACCAGCCCGCCCTTGCCTGCGATCTTGTGGATTGGGCACGGGCCTGCGGGTTCAACGTCGTTGCGGCCGGCCGGGGGCACAAGTGGCTGCCTCATTACCGCCGGTCCACTCCGGACACGGTCTGGGACTTCTGGGGGCTGACGCGGGAACAGGCCGAGCGCGGCCGACTGAACCCGAAGATGTTCAATGCGTTTCTTGACGGCTCCAAGCCGGCGATCGAAAGCGCGGCGATCGCAAATTGCTGCGGACTGGATGCCCCCGCTGGCGGCCTGGCCTTTCCGCCAGGAGGTATTGACGACGTTCCCAACCTGATGCGGCCCGCAAGCGAAGGCGGCGTGCTGGAAAGAAAGGGCATGGTTGAAGTGGCGTCCTGCCTGACCGCCGACGGTCTGCCCATCCCGCACGACATTCGAAAGGGGGTGTGGGTCTGTTTCGAGGGCGACACGGAGTATCTGCGTAACTGTTTCGAGGAATACAAGGTCGTGACCGACGAGAGCGGCCGCTACATGTGCAACTACAAGCGCTGGCATCTGATCGGCCTGGAACTGGGCATTTCGGTCGCCTCGGTCGGCCTGCGCGGCGAGCCGACCGGTGTTGCCACCGAATTCAGGGCCGATGTCGTTTCCGTCGCCAAGAGGACCCTTTGCAAGGGAGAGGTACTGGACGGCGAAGGTGGCTATACGGTATCCGGCGGCCTGCGCCCGGCGGATGTATCGGTGCGCGAGGGCTATCTGCCTCTTGGACTCGCCCACGACGTCCGGCTGGTCAACGACGTTGGCGAAGGAGAACCGGTCCGATGGCGCGATGTTGTCATCGACACGAATTCGGACGCCTACCGTTTGCGCAGGAATATCGAAGCCGGACTTGTCCAAAGCACGGCCGCGTGAAGCGGCAGAAATAACGGAGGACACCCGGAAAGAGCCCGCGGCACATCGGATGCCGCGGGCTTTTTGTTCTTTTGCAGTGGATGCGAGCAGGCATCGTCAGGCGCGATGGGTCCGTTATCGAAGCAATTCTGGGCTTCGCGCGGTCGTTGGCAGATCCTTTCCGGGCAAAGGAGCTCAAGGGAGGAACACCATGAAACTCACCCGGCGTGCCATGTTGAAGACGGCTGCCGCGGCATCGACCATCCTGGCGATGCCTGCGATTGCAGCCAATCGAATTACCGTTCAGGTCAATACCACGATGAAACCCGGCGGATCGGAAGAAGCCGGCATCCTCAGGTTCAGGTCCGCTCTGGAGGACCTGTCTCCGGGCCGATTCGAGGTCGTGCCGTTTTTGAGCGGACAGCTGGGCGGCGAAAATGCGGTTCTGGAACTTCTGAACATCGGCGAGACGCAGATCTCGCTCACCGGAGGCAACTGGCGGGCGCAATATGCGCCCGAATACGACCCGATCTCGATCCCCTTCCTGTTTCCGAACGGGCCGTCGGTCGAAGCTTTCATGAATACGGCTTCCGGCGGAAATCTCCGCCAGGCCGGTCGGGACAAGGGCGGGATCATTGAGCTGGGTGCCCAGATGCGTGCCCCGCGCCACATGACGGCGAACCGCGCGATCATGACGCCAGTCGACCTCGAGGGCTTCCGTCTGCGGCTTCCCGGCATTCCGGTCTGGGTGGACGTGTGGAGCACGCTCGGAGCCCAGACCGTCATCGTCCCGGCAACCGAGATTTACCTCGCCATGCAGACCGGACAGGTGGACGGGCACGAAAACTCGCTGGTCTCGCCATATTCCCGAAAGCTCTATGAAGTGCAGTCTCACCTCATCCTGACCGGGCACGTGCATTTCCCCTGGCACTGGGTCGCATCCGCATCGTGGTTCTCCGGTCTTGCGCCGGAAGACCGGGCGGCGCTCAAGGCTGCGGTGCAGATCGCCCGTAGGGAAGGCACCAGGGTGGAAGCCGAAAAGGACGCGTTCTATCTGGAGGAGCTGAAGAAGCACGGCATGGTGGTGATCGAACCGGATGTCGCTGCCTTCAAGTCGACAGCAAAACCCGCCATCGACAAGGCCCTATCCGCGCTGGCGGACGGCGTCATCGCGGATGTCGAGGCCTCCATCGCCAACAATTCCTGATCCATTGTCTGGCCCGCCGAAGGTTCGGAGGGCCGGACAATCCTGCTGCATATTCGGAGGCATTGATGCAGACAGAACATGTATTTCTCGGCGAAAGGGACCGTTCGCGGCGGACGGCGGAAACGCTGCAACACGCCTTGGTAACGGTCACCGATATCCTGTCCGGAACCCTGCTCATGAGCCTGGTTGGCCTGCTGGTTCTGTCGATCCTGTCACGGGACCTGCTGCACGTGCCAATTCCCTGGCTTGAGGAGATCGCGACACTTGTGACGATTTATGCCGTCGCCTTCGCCTCTATAGGCGCCTGGACGCGCGGTGCCCATATCGCGGTCGAACTGGTGCCGCTGTCTATCAAGGGACGCTGGCACGACCGGTATGGCGTCTTCCTGCAGCTATTTTCGCTGGCCTTCCTCTGTCTCACCGCATGGGGTGCCTTCGAGATGATGGAGCGCAGCGTCAACAACCGGACTACGGCACTGTCGCTGAGCTTCTCGATCTATTACGGCGGCCTCCTGCTGGGCTTTGCGGGCATGGCCCTGGCATCCTTCCTCCGGCTTTGGAGCGCCTTCTCCAACTCAAGTAACCCGAAAGACTGACCGGCCATGGAAATCTTCCTTCCCTTCGTTTGCGGACTCATCCTGTTCATGGCCCTGGGTCTGCCTGTCTTCGTTGCGCTCGGCACAACCTGCCTGTTGGCGTTGGCGGTAACGTCGGCAACTGGCGGACTGCCGGTCGAACTGATGTCACTGAAGATCACGCAGACATTGAACAGCTTTCCGCTGCTCGCCATTCCGCTGTTCATCCTGGCGGCCAACCTGTTGAACCGGGGCAGCGCAACGACGCGGATCTTCGATTTCGCCAACGTCCTCGTCGGCTTCGTCCGCGGTGGGCTTGGGCATGTGAACGTTGTTGCCAGCATGATTTTTGCCGGCATGTCCGGAACGGCTTCAGCCGATGCCGCCGGTCTCGGCGCGCTGGAAATCCGGGCAATGAGCGAAAAGGGCTACAATCTCAGCTACAGTACCGGCATCACCGCTGCCTCCAGCGTGATTGGGCCGATCATTCCGCCGAGTGTCGCCATGCTGGTCTACGGCTGGCAGGCCGATGTCAGCGTCGGCGACCTTTTTCTCGGCGGATTTGTTCCCGGGCTGCTGATGGCGGGCCTGTTGATGGCGACCACTTTCCTCATGTCTTATCGCGTGGAAATGCCGACGCGACCGCTGCCCTCGCCGCGCGAGGTTTTTCAGACCGGTCATCGCGCGATGTTGCCCATGTTCACGCCGTTGATCATTGTCGGCGGCATCTGGAGCGGTGTTTTTTCTCCAACCGAAGCCGGTGCGGTCGCCTGTTTCTATGCGATGGTGCTCGGTATTGCCGTTTACCGGGACGTAAAGGTCTCAGATCTTTTCCGGGTTTTTGTCCACAGCATGGAATTCAGCGCCGTCATCCTGCTGATCATTGCCATCTCCGGTTTTTACGGCTGGCTTCTGGTCCGCCTGCAGGTACCGCAAACTCTCGCGTCCAGTCTGATCGCTATCGGACTTCCGCCGATATTGCTGCTGCTTATCCTGATGGTTTTCTTCATTCTCGTCGGCTGTTTCATGTCGGTGATCGAAAGCGTGCTGATCCTGACGCCGATCCTGGTGCCGGCGGTGTCTGCGACCGGAATCGATCCGCTGTTCTTCGGCGTCTTCATGGTCATCACCCTGTCGGTCGGTGTGATCACGCCGCCCTTCGGAACGGTGCTTTACATTCTGGTGCCAATCACAGGGCTGCGCTTCGAGAAGGTGGTTCTGGCCGTCCTGCCTTTCCTCGTGCCGATCTTGCTGACGATCCTCCTGGTTCTGATCTTCCCGCAGATAGTCTTGACCCTGCCAGGGTTGTTTTGACGGAGGGTGCCATGACCATAGACTGGACAGCGATAGACCATGTGGTGATCACCTGCGCCGACGTTGAACGCTCAGTTGCCTTTTACGGCGACGTGCTCGGCATGCGAGCGGAATTCCTTGCCGACGGGCGCATCGAGATTCATTTCGGCCGCTGCAAAATGAACCTTCAGCCTGCCGGGCGAGCTTTTGGCCCCCTGCGGAATGCAGGAAGGAGCTGGAGCGCCAACATTTGTTTGCTGGTTGAAAACGGTCTCGATCCGGCCATGCACCGGCTGCGACGGCACGGCATTCGCATCGAGGAGGGGCCGGTCGAAAAGATTGGGACGCTTGGACCGATCACGTCAATTTATGTCTATGATCCGGACGACAATCTCATCGAGATAAGCGAGTACCGGAGCAATGCGTAAGCGATTTGACCTTGTCACCCTGGAACTGTTCATCGCAGTTGCGACGTCCAGAAGCATTGCGCAGGCATCTACGTCTGAAAATATTGCCGCCTCGGCGATCAGCAAGCGGATATCGGACCTTGAAATGCTTGTGGGAACACCGCTGCTCTACCGGCAGCAAAAAGGCGTCGAACTAACCCAGGCAGGGGAGGAAATGCTGCGTCACGCCAGGGATGTTCTGCAACTTCTCGAGCGGATGGACGACCACATGGGCGACTTCGCCTCCGGACTGCGCGGCACGGTAAGGATTGCCGCCAACACCTCTGCCATAACGCAGTTTCTGCCGGAAGATCTGGCGTCCTTTGTCCAGCAGCATCCCGACATGCGCATCGATTTGACCGAACAGGTCTCAGAGGAAATTGTAGCCTCGATACGCGATGGTATTGCAGATATCGGCATATACTCGGGACTTATTGCCGAACCCGAAATGGATGTTTTCCTATACAGGCGCGACACACTGGTGGTTCTTGCTCCTCGAAGCTACGCTCTGGGAACCGACGGCCCGATTTCCTTTGCCGAGTTCGCGCAACACGACCTTGTCGGCCTCCAGCGGGGGAGCTCGTTGCAAGCATTCATAAAAAATCGGGCAGCTGAACAGGGACTTTCCTTGAAGATACGTGTGGAGGTGCTGAGCTTCGATGGTGTTCGCCGTATGGTCGAGGCGGGTCTGGGGATTGCCATCCTGCCTTTGGGCGCTGTCGAACCCTATCTGTCTTCTTCGAACCTTCGCATGATCCCCTTGTCCACGGATTGGGCCGAGCGCTCCCTTAAAGTTGTGGTTCGCCAGGTCGATGCGCTGGCGCGGCCGATCAGAACCATGCTGGAGCATCTGGCCATTAATATCGAAAACGGCGATCCGATCACTGACTCCTGACGGCGAACCAAGAACACAGCCGAAATTGCCGTTGTGGCGCGCAAACCAGCGTCATCCCCGCCAATTCAGAAAATCGACAGGAAATCCAGCAATGCAGATCAATCGTGTGGATCATTTCGTCCTGACCGTTGCCTCCATCGAAGCGACTTGCGCGTTTTATTCCAAGGTGTTGGGAATGGGGGTGACGGAATTCGCCGGCGGCCGGAAAGCACTGACTTTTGGATGCCAGAAAATCAATTTGCACGAAAAAGGAAAAGAGTTCGAACCCAAGTCACTTTACCCGACGCCAGGCAGCGCCGACTTCTGCCTGATCACCGACACGCCAATCGAGGACGTTATCATTCATTTGAACAACTGCGGCGTTGCTATTGAAGACGGCCCCGTTGCACGCACAGGGGCGCAAGGTCTGATAAACTCGGTTTACCTGCGGGATCCGGACGACAACTTGATCGAAATTTCGGAGTACGCTTAAACTATTGATTTTCAACGAGAACTGACTCGGCACTTCGACCGCGAATTGGCTCCGACTCACATTTGCCGCTATTTGAAGGCAGGCTTTTGCTGACTCGCAGGAGGACCCGCTAATGCGACATTGAATTCCGCACGCGAGTCTCGCGCCTGACGGCTTTTCAGTAGATGACGTGAAAGTACCAGCGGACGGCGTTCAAATTCAGTTGCGGTCGCCGCAGCCCTTGGGAAGATGTCCGGACTGCGGACGAGTGAGCCCGAGAGTTCAAAACCGATATGTGCGCCGACCTGCTGATCTTCCGCTTTCTGGTCGCCGTGTACTATTGACAATAGCCGCGCGTCGCTTCTGGTGCTATGCGGTCGGCGCATCTTCTGCGAGCAGTTCGATGGCAGTGTATTTGCTCACTATGGTCGGTGTATTCAGCGGCTGGAAACAATCGTCCACCATCTTGGCCTGGTACTCGGCGGCAGACCGGCCGCCGCCTTTGCCAACCGCCTCATGATGCCAGTGAGCAACGACACGCTGCTGCGAGTGGTTCGCCGGCGTATTGCCGATCACTGCGATGATCTCACTGTCATAAGCATTGATGACTTTGCCTTGCGACGTGGCCAGACCTACGGCACATTCGTTTGCGACCTGCCGCGTCGGAGGCCTGTCATCCTCTTGCGGGTCGCGCGCTGGATACATCTCGGTCATGGCTGGCCCAGCATCAGTCGATATCGATCGTCGCTCGCGACCGGGGTGACGGCTACGGCGAGGCCATCACGAAGGCCCTGCCTGATGCGGAGCAGGTCGCCGACCGTTGGCATCCGAAGGAGATTTCCAGCCGGGCCTTTCTTGATTCTGTCAGCAGATCGATGCGCCAGATCAGGCAGACGGTCGGCAGCAATGTCGTTGACCCCAAGCTTTTGACTTATGCGGAAAAGTTGCAACACGAGGGTTATCTGCGCCGCCAGGAAACGAATGAAGCGATCCGGGAGCTGTCGAAAAAAGGGCGCCCCCATTCGGCAGATCGTGCGGCAAACCGGTCATAGCCGCAAGCTTGTCCGCGACGTATCTAGAGGCCAGCGCCTCGATGTCTTTTGAACACGGCCCAGCTCGCTCGATAGCTAGCTGCCGTGACTTAACAGCCGCTGGGACGAAGGGTTCGAAACGCCTTGGCACTTTGGCGCGAGATGCGAGAGAAGGGCTTTCCAGGGCAAAGCGGTGTCGTCTCGCAATGGGCGCAGCGCCGGCGGATGGCAGAGAAGGCCAACCAGAGTGAGCTCGCCCGAACGCCATCCGCGAGGGCTATCGCTCGGTTGATGACTGCCGCACGCAATGATTTGGCGAAGTCCGAGGCAGTCCTGGTGGCGGCGATTGTAATGAGTGTTCCGGAACTGGTGGCCGCGCGCGACGCCATTGGCGACTTCCAATCCATGATTCGTTCGAAGACAACACACAGGCTTGATGACTGGCTTGAAGCAGCCAAGAACAGCTTAGTCGGATTCTTCGCCAACAGCGTCGAAAAGGATATCGACGCCGTCCGAAATGCCATCATCTCTCCTTGGTCGAATGGGCAAACCGAGGGACAGATCACGCGCCTGAAGCTCATCAAACGCCAAATGTACGGCGGAGCAAAACTCGATCTATTGCAGGCGCAATTGATTGGCGCTTCCTAACAGCCTTTCATCAGAAAAAGTGCGCCAGAGCCAGTTCTCGGTCGAAATACCCGGTCATTTCTCCGCGAAGATCAGCATTTCTGGACATCGCGGTTCTCCGCGACGGGCGCCGGAAATCACTTCTCCAGCTTCCGACCCGTCACGGCAAACCCAGTCCGCACTCTCACTCTCAGGGGGCGTTGCGGGGTCTCCCCGCAGAAGGGGGTGGCCGGCAACACAGTGCCGGTCAGAGGGAAGGCCTTCCCCCCGCATAGTCGTAAAGCCGTAAAGGCGGAACGCAGGATTGCAGAAAGCGAACACCACCTGTGCATTTGGCTCGCGCAACCGCGAAACGAGGCCGGAAACGGGCGGGCAAGGGTAGAAGCAGATCTTCTTCCTCTCACATCATGTCCAACCCACCCACGCGCCTCTCACGTCGCGACCCGGACCAACTGACGTTCAGAATAGCGTTCAACATCCTGGTTCGCCTTAATTGCCAAGGTAGCATAGGCCTCAGGCCTCCCCCGTGATGCAGGGTACCAGATCTTGGTGACTTGGAACCATTTATCCCTGGCATGTAAGATGATGGTGTCGCGTTGCTTGAGCGATGTATCGATCACCCTACTCTGAGGAATGCCGCCTTATGCACTGGCGGTTTTAAGGCACCAACACGCCTGCATTCGACCTAGGCATCGCGGCTAAAGATAAATCTATAGCTTTCCAAAAGGCTCTGTCAGATAAATTTCTGGCTTTATCATCCTAATTATCATATCAAGTTATAACTTGATAATTCTTCGTCTTAAATATAATCATGAGTTTATGAAACCCGCGATTCGGAACAGAGCCAGAGATCGGCTCGACAGCAAACTGGCGTCGATCAAACCAATCGACAGCTTCGCCAGGCCACCAAAAGGGTGGGTCCGCGCCATTCGCGACGCGATCGGCATGACAGGCACCCAGCTCGGAAAAAGGCTTGGCATGACCGCCCAGGGCATTGTCAGCCTCGAGCGCTCGGAGGCGAGTGGCACGATCCAGCTCAACACGCTACGCCGCGCTGCTGAGGCGATGGACTGCGTGCTTGTCTATGCGCTCGTGCCCAAGACAAGTCTCACCGAGATGGTCGATCACAGGGCGCGCGAAATTGCGTTGCGGGCGCTCGGCCGCGTCTCACATTCCATGGCGCTCGAGGATCAGCGGGTCGATCGCGACCTGGAGAAGCGCATCCGGAACTATATCGAGACAGCGTTGCGCGATCGCGATCTCTGGGAGACCACGTGAGCGACGTCTTTGCACAGCCCGACGATGCAACGCCCCTTGATGCAGAAGAGCGAGAGGGACTGCTGCAGACGTGGATCACGACCCGTGCCGATCTCAATGAAGCTGAGCAGGCAAATATCGACGATGCGGTCGCCTGGATCGATCGCCGCCGCAATGCAGATCTATTGACCGAAGGTTTCGTTTTCGAGCTGCACAAGAGGATGTTTGGGGATGTCTGGTCGTGGGCTGGCTCGGTCCGGAAAACGGAAAAGAATATCGGCATCGACCCGCAACAAATCCATCTGCAACTCGGCGGCTTGCTGCGCGACGTCCAGTACTGGATTGAGCACCGCTCCTTCTCGCCCGATGAAATCGCAGTTCGGCTTCATCACGGGGTCGTTGCCATAAACCCCTTTCCCAATGGAAATGGCCGTCTCGCTCGACTCATGGCGGATCTTCTCATCGCCCGGCTCAGGGGCGAGCCTTTCAGTTGGGGTGGTGAAAACCTGCGTGACATCGGAATGCTTCGCGCCGAATATATCGCCGCGCTGCACTCGGCCGACAATCACGATTTCGCGCCGCTACTGGCGTTTGCGAGAAGCTGATGATCGCCGTTACGTCCCAGTTTGGCGATGCCAGCTTCCGACCGTTGCTGAGTTTCTGCGTGAGCATCGCGCGGGGACCTGCTCACCCAAACTGGTCTCCATTTCTTGCTCCGATGAGCTTGCGCCTTGTCGAGGAAATGTTATTGGAGCGGGGAATTATCGTGTCCTATGAAACGATCCGCCGATGGGGCGGGAGGTTTGGGTCTGCAATACATCTGTCTGTCAGCAACACGTCCATCTCGGTCTTTCGCGATCTTAAATTCAAAGCCCCTAAGCAGCCATTCGCCGCGCTTTGCAATGAGGTCCTGACCGGGCGGAGAGTGTGAGTTCGCTGCGGTCGGAACGAATGACCGGATTGGGGCCGTGAGCGGACTGTCGGCTTTCAGGCGCCAAATAAGCTAAAGCTAACTTCCGTCCACGGAACAGTCAGGCAATACCGCACCAAAACGTTCATCCTACGCTGGAGGTTAATGTCGCTGCGCAGTTCTCTTCTGCTGTTATTCGCTGCGGATCGCAGAGAGCCTATTTGTCAATTCACCCGTTTACGGCAAGTGATACAACCTTTCCTTGCCATGAATTTTTGGATAAACCCAGAATGAGAGTAAATCGAAAATGAAAGCCTGAGTAGATGTCTGAAAGATGGGTTGGAGTTGTTGTAACTGGTGACAAGGCCATTGTGGTTGACGCCGAAGTTCCTGATGAGGGTCTACTCATTCTTCAAAATGACGAAACATGGAAGCTGCAAGGCGGTGATCGGGCTGCCGCCTACAACGTAATCGGCCAACAGTGTCGTGACTACCTTCGCGCCAACGGCGTTTCGAAGGTGTTGATCAAAGCCAGCGCGGTGTCGCTCGGCGGCACCAAGATCGGACATCTTCGAAGTGCGGAACTGAGAGGTGTAATTAAGGGCGCAGCGGCATCAGTTTGCGAGGTTAAGGAGTTTTCGAAGGCAGCGCTCAGCAGGAATTTTGGTGACAGGAAAGTCGACGAATACGCAAAAGACGATGACTTCTGGAAGACACATTTCACCGGTGAAGACCTCCGGGTGGGCAGCCGAGAGGCCGCGATAATGCTTTTGGCCGAAAGCGGTCGCAATGAATAATCACGTCTCAAATCTTGTAATAGGTGATCACATCGGTAGTGGTCATTTCGGCGATGTCCATGCTGCGGTTGATCAAGTTCATGGCGACGTTGCTGTGAAGATCATTTCTAAAAAGGATGATCAAAGCGACGCAGATTGGGACGCCGCGAAAGCCGAGTTTCTGCGGGAGGCACGGCACCTTGCTGCTGCGGAACACCCAAACGTTGTTCCAGTGTATCACTTGGGCGAAAGCTTGGACGGTAAAAGCATCAGATACTGCATGAAGCTATGCGCTGGCGGGTCACTGCAATCTCAATACGAAGCAGGCCCGATGAGGCTGTCAGACGTGCGGAAAGTGGGGAATGAAGTATTGCTCGGGCTGAGCAATCTGCACGCGAGGGGGATGATCCACCGCGACATCAAACCGGGGAATATTCTGATTGACGAGAACGGCGTCGCGCGCCTCGGAGACTTCGGTCTTGTCACAGATGAATTGCTGCACGGATACGCAATCGGTGCCGGATATCGCGATCACTTGGCATTCGAGTATTGGGAACTTGGAATTACGAGTGCGAAGTCAGACATCTGGGCACTCGGCATGACTCTGTATCGCTTGCTACACGGGCATGAATGGTACTTGGAATCCCAACTGCCGCGAATGGTGATCGCAGATGGCGATTTTCGCGACAAACTCAAGTGGCTCCCGCATATCCCGCAACGTTGGCGTCGAACAATTCGAGCGATGATGCACGACGACACGGATCTCCGCACCCAGAATGTCGCGCAGGTGCAGGCGGCCTTCGCTGGCTTGCCCACTGAACCTGATTGGGAATGTGAGGTCGGTGGCCAGCAGGTGCGTTGGCGAAGACAGCAAGGTGGGCGAGTTATTCGTGTCGAATGGAACCGCAATTCTCTTCGTCGCCACGATTGGCGAGCCTGGAGCGAACCCATCGGCCCGGGACGAACGCGCAATCTCGGTGGGTCAAACGGTCAAGTTGGATCGCAGGTTGCGATTAGAGCGCTTGAGACTTTTCTTCGGACTTAAACAGCTCGACGTTTCGGCGGCAGCGCGTATGGCCCCAAATCCGGCGTCCTGACGGGCGGTTTCGCGCCAAAGGCTTTGATTGCGAGATTTCGTCGGTCTTTGCTGCAGGCGGTACAGAAGTTCTTTGCGGCGACAACACCTTCCTGCGGAAGCCAAGTGCGACCGCAGAACCTGCACACTGGCAAGCGTAGGGCTTTCATAACTGTATCGGCATTTTGGTTGGTTCTCCCGATTGACTGAGAACATACACGGAACATAGGTTAAATGCAATTATTAGGAGCGTCACGTTGAAGAGCGACTCATCGGTGAATCTGATTTGCGTCTTTTTGGCTTAACTCTCCTAAATACAAATAAACTTTCGATGCCTAAGCATTCGCTTCCACAAAACTGCAACCTTGTTTTAAACGTCTAAATTTGACAAATCGATAATTGAATGTTTCTCGCGCCACGAAATGCTACTCACGCTCATTCAAGGCATTCGTTTAGGTTGAAGCGAGCGACTGATTTCATGATTAAATTGAGGCCGGTTAACGCCCGATAAGCGGACATATTGCCGTCGTCCAATTCAGTCGCAGAGAAGGTCAGCTCTGAGCCGTTCTCTGTAATGCAGAGCAGTGCAATAGAGGGCCGGTTTTGGCAAGTCTCGATCAGAGACGCGTGCCTCGCGCTCAAAGGGGGACTCTAACAATGAACATCAAAGGTATCCGCACCAAATTAGCCAACTACCGAAAAAAATGGTTTCAGACCGTCGGCGCAGGCCGCAAGAACGCTGTTCTGGAACAGGTAATAACTCAATACTTACGGTCCGGTGATTTCAACGGCCTAGGCGTAACCTCGTTAGCATACGCTGGTGATGTTGCTGCCATCATCGAGTTGATTGCTGAAGGTAAACTGGACTTGGTGCGCGGCGACGGACATCCTAACCCCCATATTAAAGCTTTTCCGGCGGAACAAGTTAGCGCTCAACTCGAAAAGATTGAGGCTGGTGGCCTTAAGGGGTGCCTCTACCCATCCCCAGATCTGCTCAAAGAAAGAAACGCTGGGGCTGGCGAGAAAGCACCGTACACTAAGGCGCTCAAGGAGGGGGAACCTCAACTCAGTTACCGGACGTTCGATCTTCGTGCACTAGAATGGTATAGAAATGACCCTCGTTTTGACTTTGATGTCGACGACATTCACGGTCGGATACTTCAGAAAGAAGGTACACAGGTAGCAAATCGAGCGGTCGTTCTAGACGGCTTGGATTTTTTTGAATTCGGCTTTGCGTACGATGAAGAGATGCATCGGGCCGTGGCGGCCTTTATCCGATACCTGCACGACTTGCCTGAAGTGCAGCAAATAGAAATGCAGAAACATGAGTTGACGGGAAAGTACCAGTTGCATCCCGATTTCTACCGGACCCAGATTCTTGGAGATTTCCCAGAACGGATATCGATTTATGACGCATTTCTGCAAGAGAAGATTGAAATCAATCAAATTTGCGAACTCATGGGTAAACCCAAGCTTTTCCTTACCGAGTATGGCGAATTAAAACGTCCACGCGGGTTTGGGATATTGATTAGGCCAACCAAGAAAGAATTTCGGGACTTCGCCTTGTTACTAGATCAGTTGTTGAGCGACGATCTGAACCGCAAGTTTTTCAAGGGTGATTTGGACCTCAATCGGAACTTGACCGACGAAGATGGAAACCCAATCACTCAGCCAAAAGGTACGATCCAACTCCTTGAAGAATGGCTTAGCAAGAAGTTCACGCCAGCCGAGCCAACGGAAATGGTGGAGATGTTTGACAACTTCCGAGCGGTACGCAAAGTACGTCAGAAGCCAGCACACAAAGTAGAAGACAACGAATTCGACCAGAAGTATATCGCTGAACAGCGCCAGTTGATCAACCAAGCTTTTAATGCAGTGCGTACACTGCGAATGGCACTGGAGAACCATCCTGCGGCACGTGATCACAAAGTGCCTGATTACCTGCGAGATGCGAAGGTATGGACGATGTAACGGGTGCAGTTACTACGGCGCAGGCGCTCGAGGAGGGCACGCTCAAAGGCAACCCGTTCATGTATCGATAACTTCGTCTGCAGTGCAGACCTTAGTAGAACATTCCACGAATGTTCACACAACGCCCATAGTCATCCTTCGTTTGAGTTGCAAAGAATGACGGCTTTCGGGAATCGACCGAAAACCTGTGATAGTCCGCTTGGGGGACGCGAAGCGGACGTAGACTAGGACGCGTTCAAACGGCAGCTGTGGGCCGACAGCCACCGCAAAAATTGTCCTGACGAATGTCGGCTTAGGTGACCGAATTTCCTGGAGCAGACAGTCTGCTGACGGCCTCAAAACCCGTCAGACGGGCTACCGACTATGCTGCCTGCAGCCGAGAGAACAATTGGAGCCTGTAGCGTATATCCGGTAGGTGTGCGAATAGGCGGCAGCGCTCCTCCGCTACAATCTTTGCTTTGACCAACCAACGGGCATCTCGTTTGAACGGAAAGCGTCAGAATTCCAGAGCGGTCGCCGCGCACGTGCGCTTACGCACGCACGGCAAACGGCACCATTTCGACAGCCTGGACATGACGCAGTGCCAAATACTGCGACTTCCTAGCTCTTCTTAACTTGCTTACATGACTGCAAGCTGAAGAACCGGGCCTGCGGGCTTCAGCGCGAGTCGAAGGGTGATAGTCCTTTCAATTCCGAGCAATGAAACCGAAAGCCACTATCGTCCCGGAAGGATTGACCGGACTGCCAAATCGTTCTTAGGGGCGAAGCGGCTTCCGCTGACTGAGGCCCCACTTAGGCAACCTGAACGACATGTTTTTGGCCACCTTCGAGGCGTTCTGCCAGTATTCTGTTCATTGCAGCTGCCCGTGTATGGCGATCCAATGCATAAGTTGTTCGTGTGAACTGCACTCCGTCCAGAAGGCCCTGAATGTACCCGGCAACCGTGTCTGCCGCCATTATCAACGCCGTATCGACCGAGTGGATATAGCGGCTGGTGATGGTTCCCTGCGCATGGCCCAGAAGAGCCGCAATAGTCGACTCCGTAAATCCGAGATCATTCGCAACGCTGGCAAAGCTGTGACGCAGGACGTGCGGCGTGATATCGACAAGCGGCGAGTTTGCCAGAATCTTGCGCCAATGCTTGGGGAAACCAATGAACGGCTTTCCTTCGACCGTTCCCTCAAACACGGCACCGGCTATCGCATCAGTCTGCCGTGCCTCAAGAAGTTCCACAATCGGCAATCCGATAGGACGAACAGACGCTCCTTCCTTGCTGTCCCGAAGCCGTAAACAGCTATTGTTTGCATCAACTTCCCGCCAGTCAAGATTAATGATCTCCCCACGCCGGCAGCCTGTCAGCGCAAGTGCACGAACCATTGCAGCTGCAGTCGCAAGCTGATCGTCCCGATCAGCATCACAAAGCAATCGACCAAGAAGCCGGTATTCGTCTTCAGAAAGCCTTCGGTTGAGTTTTTGGTCGGCGGCCTTGCGAATTCCATGCGCCGGGTTGGTCTCGATAATGCCATTCTCGCGCGCATAGGTAAGGATGGCACCAAGCAAACCCAATGTGCGCGTACCCGTACCGACGCCACCCCGCACGATCGTTTTGCCATGCTTTCCCGTTTTCTCGGTCATCTTCGTCCTCCCGGAAGCAACATCACGCATGAAGCGCGTGATATCCGCGGATGTCAGATCCTTGACCCGGCGTGTTCCAAGCAGAGGGACAATGTGACGCTTGATCCGTCCCTCGTCGGTGTAGATCGTCGATTCCTTTTTCGGGCGGCGCTTCTTTCCGAGGATGAGCCCAGCCTTGGCATCCTCTAAATATCGCTGGCAGAGCTCCTTGACAGAGATCGCCTTGTGATCGAGTTCACGCTCCTCGGCCGGGTTCTCGCCCTGTGCGACACGCCCAAGCAACACACGGGCTTCCTTGCGGGCAGTCTCGGGAGTCCACACGCCATGCGGACCGATGGTGAACCGGCGCGAGCGGCCCTTGGCGCGGTACTGAACGACATAGCTCCGCCTCCCGGAGGTGAAGACCCGGAGGCCGAAGCCTTGGAGGTCATCGTCCCAAATGAAATAGTCGGCTTTGCCCGTTTCTGCTTGATCTACAATTCGCTTGGTCAGTTTCGGCACGTCAATTCTCCTGAACTAGAGTGGTCCCGGAGGCGCTCTTACGGAAGCACCACGGAAGCACCCGGACGGAAACTGCGACGCGTTCCTGGATACTGACTTCGGTTTGCGGATCTAGAAAAATCTAATTTACATAGTGACTTAGCGTGTCACGGCGAGTGAATAGAAACAGTGGCGAAAACCGTCCAGACGCGCTCCGAAGGCAGAGGTCACAGGTTCGAATCCTGTCGGGTGCGCCAATTCTCCTGACTTTCAGTATCGCAATCAGCCATTGGGCATCGGCTCGCTGCGATGGGTGTTTTTGCCTTTCTGTGAACACCCTTCCCGACCAGATTTTCAAAGCGACCAAATCGGGCGCTCAGACGACCGGCTTGGGCTGGCTGGCTGCAGGATATTTGTTCGAAAGACGGCTTTCTGTTCGTGGGCGAGGCCTGAGGGCACTATGCAGCCCGTTTGCTGTCGACTGAAACGCAAACAGCCCCGGTGGGTAACCGGGGCTGCGCAGGTTGATCAGCTGGAAAGGGCCTGGACTTAGAACTCCAGGGCGCGGTCGCCCTGGGCGTCCTTGATGCGGGTCGGCAGGCCGATGCGGTTGAGGATGCCGAGGAAGGGATGCGGAGGCAGTTCTTCCACGTTGGCCATCTTCTTCACGTCCCATTCCCCGGTGGCGATCAGCATGGCGGCCGCGACCGGCGGAACGCCGGCGGTGTAGGAAATGCCCTGACTGCCGACTTCCTCATAGGCTTCCTTGTGGTCGGCAACATTGTAGATGAACACCTCGTGCTCCTTGCCGTCCTTGGTGCCCTTCACGAAATCACCGATGCAGGTCTTGCCGGTATATTCAGGCGCCAGCGAAGACGGATCCGGCAGACACGCCTTGACCACCTTCAGCGGTACGACTTCCAGTCCTTCCGCCGTCTTGACCGGTTGCTCGGACAGGAGGCCGATGTTCTTCAGAACGGTGAAGACGTTGATGTAGTGCTCGCCGAAGCCCATCCAGAACCGGACGTCCGCACCGTCCATGTTCTTTGCCAGGGAATGCACTTCGTCGTGGCCGCACAGATAGGCCATGCGCTTGCCGACCACCGGCAGGTCATATTCCTTGCCGATCTCGAACATCTTGTTTTCCTGCCACTTGCCCTGCTGCCAGGAATAGACCGTGCCGGTGAACTCCCGGAAGTTGATCTCCGGATCAAAGTTTGTGGCGAAATAGCGCTGGTGGCTGCCGGCGTTGATGTCAACGATATCGACCTCGGTCACCTTGTCGAGATAGTCGTCCTTGGCAAGGCGGGCATAGGCGTTGACGACGCCCGGGTCGAAACCGGCGCCCAGAATGGCGGTGACGCCCTTGGCGGCGCATTCCTCGGCCCGTTTCCATTCGTAGTTGCCATACCAGGGCGGGGTCTCGCAGATCTTGCCCGGCTCTTCGTGAATGGCCGTGTCGATATAGGCCGCTCCCGTCTCCAGACAGGCACTGAGGACGGACATGTTCAGGAAGGCGGTACCGACATTGATGACGATCTGCGCACCGGTTTTGCGGATCAGCGCGCTGGTGGCGGCAATGTCCAGAGCGTTGAGTTCGTGTCCTTCCAGAACACCCGGCTGCTTCAGCGCCTTCTTGGCATGCACGGTTGCGATGATGTCGTCGCATTTGGATTTGGTGCGCGAGGCGATATGTATATCGCCGAGAACATCATTGTTCTGAGCGCACTTATGCGCCACCACCTGAGCGACACCTCCGGCGCCGATGATGAGAACAGTCTTTTTCATTTGATAAAGATACCTTCCTTGGACCTTGGGGGTGTTCGGGGTTCAAGTCTCAAGACAGACTTTGCTCGTAGTCCTGGTATGAAAACTCACGAGCAACGTGGACTGTGCCGTCCACTTCCTTGACCGCAATCGCGGGCATTTTCACGCCATTAAACCAGTTTTTCTTGACCATCGTGTAACCCGCCGCGTCCTGAATGGAAACCCGGTCACCGGTCTTGAGTTCGGCAGGGAAGTTGAACTCGCCGAATATGTCGCCGGCAAGGCAGGACTTGCCACAGATCATGTAGCTGTGCGGCCCTTCGTTGGGGGTCACCTTCGCGGTCTCGCGGTAAATCAGCAGATCGAGCATATGAGCTTCGATGGACGCATCGACGATGGCCAGGTTCTTGCCGTTGAAGAGCGTGTCCAGCACCGTCGTCTCCAGTGTGGTCGACCGGGTGATCGAGGCTTCGCCCGGTTCCAGGTAGACCTGAACGCCGTATTTTTCGGCGAAGGTCTTGAGGCGGTCGGCGAAGAGGTCGAGTGGGTAGTCGTCCCCCGTGAAATGGATACCGCCCCCAAGGCTCACCCATTGCGCCCGGCTCAAAAGCCCGCCGAACTTTTCCTCGATATCGCCAAGCATGCGGTCGAACAGCGTAAAATCGGCATTTTCGCAGTTGTTATGGATCATGAAACCGCTGATCCGGTCCATGACCTTTTCAATCTTGGTGACGTCCCATTCTCCGAGGCGGGAGAAAGGTCGGGCCGGGTCGGCAAGGTCGAAACTGGAGGAGCTGACCATCGGGTTAAGGCGCAGCCCGCGCACGATGCCGGCGGATTTGTCCGCGAACCGTTCCAGCTGGCTGATGGAATTGAAGATGATCTTGTCGGCATGGGAGATCACTTCATCGATCTCGTAGTCGGCATAGGCCACGGAATAGGCGTGGGTTTCCTTGCCGAAGCGCTCATGCCCCAGCCGGACTTCGTTCAGCGACGACGAAGTGGTGCCGTCCATATACTCGCGCATGAAGTCGAAAACACACCAGGTCGCGAAGCACTTGAGCGCCAACAGGGCCTTTGCGCCAGACCGCTCTCGAACGTAGGCGATCTTCTCCATGTTGCGGAGCAGCTTCGCCTTGTCGATCAGATAGTAGGGTGTCTCGATCATCTGGTTCCGTCGCCATCTTTGCCTGCGACCGGTTCGGGCCGCGCGGACAGGTGATTGGGAGCGATTTCCGGTTGCCCGGTTGTCCGGACCGGCCGGTTCGCCACAAGGCGTTCCAGCTTCGCTGTCGGCGTGACGGATACCGTCTCCATGCAGGACCTTGCAAGGGCCCGAGGCGTCTTTCTTGCTACAGCCGGTCAGCCGGCTGAGCCGCAATCTCCCGGTTTCACCGAGTTGCTATGCTTTACGTGAATGGAACGCAGAACAGTTATGCAAAAATAGGAGGGAGATTCGTGCTTTCACTCATTGAAATCTTAACTTTCCTCCCGTATTTGTCCGGCAGATCAAATATTCACCAGCCCGCTCAAGAGTTGGGCAAATTCTGGAGGTCGGCATGACCCGGGACGATCTCATTCGCGAATACAAGGCACAGAGCGGCTCCTGGCCGGCGCTTGTCGGCGTTTACGCCGTTATCGTGGGTGCGATGGCTCTTTCCGGCTACCTGATGGTCGGCTGATCCCGCACGCCTGACGAAAAGTCGGCAGAGTTTCAATCACCCCCGGAGCGACCTCCGGGGGTGATTGCATTTTAAGGCAGGCAAACCGCCTGCGATCAGACGTCGGCGGCTTCGCCAATGGCGTCGGTGCCGCGCTCTTCCAGAAGCGTCGTCAGCCAGTTCGGATCCATTTCGGGAACCGAAGACAGCAGCAAATCCGTGTAGGGATGATGCGGCGGCGTGAACATCTCGTCCTTCGGCCCCTGCTCCACCACCTTGCCGCGTTGCATCACCACAACCTCGTCCGCGATGGAGCGCACCGTCGCCAGGTCATGGGTAATGAACATGTAGGCCAGGTTGAACTCCTGCTGCAGCCGATCGAGCAGCTTCAGTATACCTTCCGCCACAAGCTGGTCGAGCGCGCTCGTCACCTCGTCGCAGATGATGAAGGCCGGATCGGCCGCCAGGGCCCTGGCAATGCCCACACGCTGTTTCTGGCCGCCGGAAAGCTCCGGCGGATAACGATTGTAGAATTTTGACGGGTCCAGCTCGATCAGGTCCAAAAGCTCATCGACACGGTTTTTCAGTTTCGCGCCGTGCAGCCCGCCATAGAACTGGGCCGGACGACCGATGATCTCGCTGATCCTGATCTTCGGGTTCAGCGCGGTATCGGCCATCTGGTAGATCATCTGCGCCTGGCGAAGCTGATCCTTGCTGCGGTCCTGATAGCGCGGCGGCAACGGCTCGCCCTTGAACAGGATCTGCCCCTTGGTGGGCGGCAGCAGACCGGTGATGCAGCGCGCCGTCGTAGACTTGCCGGAACCGGATTCGCCGACAACCGCAACCGTCATGCCCGGATAGATGTCGAAGGAAACATCATCCAACACCTTGGTCTTGCCGTAGGCCGCATCAATTCCCTGCACGGAAACGATCGGAATGGCACCTGCCTCGGTCGGGCGCTGCTTCTGCGGCCGCTGGAAGCTGCGGACGGCCCAAAGGCTCTTGGTGTAGTCCTCCTTGGGAGACCCGAGCATCTGCTCGGTCGGCGCCTCCTCGACTTCCTCGCCCTTGAGCAGCACCTTGATAGTGTCGGCCATCTGCGCCACCACCGCCAGATCGTGCGTGATGTAGATCGCCGCGGTGTTGAACTGGTCGACAATGTCCCGGATCGCCGCCAGAACCTCGATCTGCGTGGTTACGTCCAGCGCGGTGGTCGGCTCATCGAA
The DNA here is from genome assembly GCF_001999245.1 of Roseibium algicola. Classification (NCBI taxonomy): domain Bacteria; kingdom Pseudomonadati; phylum Pseudomonadota; class Alphaproteobacteria; order Hyphomicrobiales; family Stappiaceae; genus Roseibium; species Roseibium algicola. The sequence continues at coordinate 2,238,051 of NZ_CP019630.1, forward strand.
GATGATGAGATCCGGCCGGCACGCCATGGCCATGGCGGTCATCGCGCGCTGCAGCTGGCCGCCGGAGACCTGGTGGGGATAGCGGAAGCCGATTTCGTTCGGGTTGGGAAGGCGCAGCCGCTCGTACAGCTGCATGGCGTCTTCCTGCGCCTCGACCCGCTTTTGAATGCGGTACTGGATCGGCGCTTCCGTGTGCTGGTCGATAATCCGGTGTGCCGGATTGAACGAGGCAGCAGCCGACTGGGCGACATAGGCGATGCGCGATCCGCGCAACGCGCGGAGATCGCTCTCCGGCGTCGTCGTCAGTTCCATGCCGTCGAACTCGATCGAGCCGCCGGAAATCCGGCAGCCGTCACGGGCAAAGCCCATGGAGGCGAGGCCGATGGTCGATTTGCCCGCACCCGATTCTCCGATCAGCCCCAACACTTCCCCCTTGTGCAGGGTAAGATTGACGCCATGAACGATCTCGACCCATTTTTCGTCCGAGTATCCCTCGATCCGGAGATCGGTGACCCGAAGCAGTACGTCTTTTTTCGGCACCATTCTCAAACCTCCTTCAGGCCGGAAGACCGGAACAGCATCCAGTCGACGACGAAATTCACCGCGACAGTCAGAAGTGCAATGGCGGCCGCCGGGATCAGCGGCGTCATTTCGCCAAATGAAATCAGTGTCGCGTTTTCACGCACCATGGAGCCCCAGTCGGCGGTCGGCGGCTGAATGCCGAGGCCAAGGAACGACAGGCCTGCGATCAACAGGAACACGAAGCAGAATTCGAGACCGAATTCGGCGATCAGTGGCGCTGTCGAGTTTGGCAGGATTTCACGGCGGATCAGGTACCAGGTGCCCTCGCCGCGCAGCTTGGCCGCTTCGATGTAGTCCATCACCACCACGTTGCCGGCAACCGCCCGGGTGAGACGGAAGACGCGTGGCGAATAGATGACGGCAACGACGATCACGATCACCACCAGGTTGGTGCCGAAGATACTGAGCATCAGCAGGGCGAAGATCAGTGACGGTACCGACATGATGACGTCTGCGACACGGCCGATGAGCTGATCGAACCAACCGCCCTTGGTGGCGGCAAGCAGGCCTGCAAATGCTCCCATGAAGAAGGCCAGCATGGTTGCCAGCAGCGCGAGGCCGACAGAGTTGCGCGCGCCGTAGATGATGCGGCTGAACATGTCGCGGCCGAGCTGGTCTGCCCCCAGAAGCATGGTTTCATCCGGCGGTGCAAAGGCCGACGAGATGACCTGTGCTTCACCGAAAGGTGCAATCACGGGGGCAAAGACCCCGGCGATGGCGTAGGTGAAGATCACGAACATGCCGAAGGCCGCTGTGAGAGGTGCGGTCCGCAACTCCTTGGAAACACCGGCGGGCGTGATGATGATCAGGAACTCCCGGAACGCGAAGGATGTCCCGGCGGCCAGTGCCAGAAGACCGGCAGCCGTAGTAATGAACCGGAGCGCCGGAGCGCCGCCGATGATCCCCGCGATGAAGGAGATCATCGTCAGGGAAAAGACAAGAATGAAGATCTTGCGCTTGTTGAAATAGGCCGCCAGGCAGGAAGCCCCGATCAGCAGCGCATAGTAGCCAATAACGAATGTGCTCATGTCGCTGCCCTTACTTCGGATGCCGCAAACGCGGATTGGTCAGGATCGCGCCCACATCGGCTGCCAGGTTCAGCAGGATGAAGGTTGCCGCGAAGATCAGACAGCAGGCCTGCACGATCGGGAAATCGCGTTTGGCAACCGCGTCCACCAGAAGCTGGCCCACGCCCGGATAGACGAAGACCACTTCCACCAGAACCACGCCGGTAATGAGGTAGGCGAGATTGAGTGCGACGACGTTGATGATCGGCGCCCAGGCGTTGGGCAGAGCATGTTTGACGATCACCTTCCAGGGCGGAACGCCTTTCAGCCGCGCCATCTCGATGTAGGGCGAGGCCAGAAGGTTGATGATCGCCGCGCGTGTCATGCGCATCATGTGCGCCGTCACCACCAGCACCAGGGTCAGCGCCGGCAGGAAGGTTCGATGCAACAGATCCCCGAAGCTCATGTCCGCGCTGAGGCTGGCAATGGCGGGGAAGTAGTTGGTCTTGACCGCCAGGTAGAGAATGAGGATGTAGCCGAGAAAGAATTCCGGAGAGGAAATCGATGTCAGCGTGACCACGTTGGCGACCCTGTCGAACAGGGTATTGCGCAGGAGAGCGACAATCACGCCGAGAACGATGGAAACCGGCACCGCGATGACAGCCGCATAGGTCGCCAGGAAAAGCGTGTTGACGAACCGGTCGCTGATGGCAGCACTGACCCGCTCGCCAGAGACGAGCGAGACGCCGAAGTCACCGGTGAGTGCACCGCCGAGCCATTGGAAATATCGCAGGATTGCGGGCTGGTCGAGGCCGAGCTTCTCTCGCAGGGCGGCGACGGTTTCAGGCGTTGCTCCCTGTCCAAGAACGGCCTGGGCAATGTCGCCGGGCAGCAGTTCAACTGCAAAAAAGATCAGGATAGAGACCACTAGTAGCGTGATCGCACCTAAGCCAAGTCTCTTAAGGACCAGCTGTAGGATGTCCCCCATTTGTCCCTCCAGAATAGGAAAGCCCGGCACGGCACATAGCGCCGCCGGACACATATCGGGCAGGTTCCTGTCAGCTCTTTTTGCTTTGCGTTGGCAGGAGCCCTGTCCGTCCAGGTCGGCCCGTCCCGCGTCCGGGGCAGGGCCAAATTGCAGGCGGCGGCCTTAGCCGCCGCCTAACCCCTCAATCAGGACTCGAACCACCAGCGGCTGGCGGCGCGCGCGCCGTCATTTTCCCAGCTGGCAGCCAGTTTCTCAGGCGTGCCTACCTTCGCGCTGTTGGCGTAAACGAAGTTGTTGAAGAACGGGATGATAGTGCCGCCATCGTCCCGGGCCAGCATCGCCATCTCGCGGTACATTTCCGCGCGCCGGGTATCGTCCAACTCGGCCTTGGCCTGAAGCAGAAGCTCGTTGAAGCGCGGGTTTTTCCAGTGAGACTCGTTCCAGGCCGCGTCGTTCTTGTAGGCCAGCGTGTACATGACATCAGGTGTCGGACGCGCGCCCCAGGACACGAGACAGAACGGCTTCTTCAGCCAGACGTCGGAATAGTAACCGTCGTTCGGTTCACGCACGACATTGATGTTGATACCCGCCGCCTTGGCGTGTTCGGCATAAAGCACCGCCATGTCGACTGCACCCGCATAGACGCTGTCCGCGGTGCTGAGGCTGACCGTGAGACCTTCCGCGCCCGCTTTCTTGAGCAGAGACTTGGCCTGGTCCGGATCGTAATCACGCTGCGGGATGTCGTCCGGCCAGTAAGGCTGGGCCGGCGAATGGTGGAAGTCATTGCCCTTGGTGGCTGCACCGAAGGTGATCTTCTCGATGATGTCATCCCGGTTCATGGCCAGCTTAAGCGCGTTGCGCACGTCCGGATTGTCGAACGGTGCCGTGTCACAGAACATCGGCAGCGTGATCGCGCCCGCGGACGGGATGTTGTGGATCTTGATGTTCGGATTGCGCTGCAGCAGACCCATGGTCTTCAGCTCGATCAGCGAGACCGCATCCACATCGCCGGTCACAAGTGCCGTCTGGCGAGCGTTCGGATCGTTCAGGGTGATCAGCTCGACCTTGTCGAAATAGGCGCCCTCACGGTGCCAGCCGTCATGCCTGCTGAGGCTGAACTGGACACCGAACTCGCCGTTGTCGATCTTGTAGGGACCGGTGCCGTCGCCAGACTGCCAGTCGATCGTGCCGTCGTCGTTGGCCGGGCAGATCGCCATGTGATAGTCGGTCATCAGCCATGGGAAGTCGGCGTTGCCGCCGGACAGCTTCACGACAACGGTATAGTCGCCATCCTTGGTGATGTCGGTGACATCCGTCAGCAGCGCCTTGGCTGCGGAGGTTGTCTTGTCGCCGCGGTGGTGGTTCAGCGATGCGATGACATCGTCAGCCGTCAGTTTCCTGCCGCTGTGGAACTCGGCGTTTTCAGTGATCTTGAAGGTCCATTCGGACGCATCCTCGCTGGCTTCCCAGCTGTCGGCCAGATCCGGCCCAAGCGACCCGTCGCCCATGATCATCGTCAGGTAGCTGCGGTGCGTGTGGGCGAGGAAAATCATCACACGGGTCAGATAGGTGCCCGGATCGTGAGAATCTGAGGTGTTGCCGTCGTGGATCCCCCAGCGGAACGTCCCGCCCTGCTTGGGCTGGGCTTTCGCCTCGGTCGACCACAGGCCTGTTGCGGTGCTTGCTGTCAGTCCGGCCAGCACGGAGTAGCGAAGGAAATCACGTTTACTGATCCCTCCCGTGCGGGCCGCTGCTTCAAGCCTTTCGAGCATCTCGGCATCTTTGGACTTCGTCATCTGTCTCCCCTTCCGGTTCTTCTTAAACAGTCACTTGCCAATTTCCCAAACGTAGCATCCGTTGTTTTTTTGTAACCATGATGCTCATTTGCGACATTTACATAGCAAAACACGAACTGCCCCTGCTCGGCCACCCCCATGGGTAAATTCCTCATTTAAAATGTTTAATGTTGACTGGTTGCCCAGATATTGTGCACAGCAACATTATTATGAATGATTTTTGATTTTCAGACAGGCACGGAAAATGCTACGCGCGTATATTCTGGTCTACTGAGACAGATCTCAGATAATTCTTTTAGATGAAAAACGATTATTCTCCAACAATGTCGGAAAATGCAGTGCCAGTTCGTATTTCGGCACTGTCGGGCGGTAAATCAGGCGCATTCTTCTTGTCAAAATAACCGATTACCGGAGAACAAGATGAGTGTTGCCCAACGCAGCCGCAGCGGCGGCCGTGCCGGCCGCCGGGCTATTCGCACCGCTCCCGACCATACCATGCTGCCCGGTCTGCGGCGCACTCTTCCCCTGTGCGAACCCATGGACGAAGAGCAGGTCCGAAAGCTGGACGATGCCTCCATGGCAATCCTGGAAGAGGTTGGAATCGTCTTTCGCGATCCGATTGCCCTTGCAGACTGGAAGCGGGCCGGCGCCAAGGTCGAGGGTGAGAGGGTCTACCTGGACCGGGGGCTGGTGCGTGAGCTCATCAGTTCGATCCCATCCAGCTTCACCTATCATGCCCGCAATCCGGCAAAGAATGTCCCGCTTGGAGGAGATCGTTCGATCTTCGTGCCGATGACCGGGGCACCATTTCTGCGTGATCTCGACAATGAGCGACGCAATCCCACGCTTGCGGACCTGGCCATGTTCCACAAGCTCAGCCACATGCTGCCGGCCCTGCATTCCAGCGCCCACCACATCGTGGAGCCGTACGACCACCCCATCAGCCACCGGCACCTGCGCATCACCTATTCTTCGATCAAGCATTCGGACAAGACCTTCATGGGCATGACGACAAGCCCGAAGAACGCCGAAGATGTCATGGAAATGTGCGCGATCCTGTTCGGTGAGGAGTATCTGGAGACCCATCCGGTCACGACAGGAAACTGCAACGGCAATTCTCCGCTGGTTTGGGACGAGACCATGCTGGGAGCAATGCGGGCCTTTTCGAAACGAAACCAGCCCGTGCTCTGCTCCCCCTTCGTGCTTGGCGGAGCCAATACCCCGGCAAGCGTTGTCCCCGCCGTTGCCCAGCTCAACGCGGAAGCCCTGAGCGCGCTTGCCTACACGCAGGTGATCCGGAAGGGTGCACCTGCGATTTACGGGCATTATCTGTCGACGGTCTCGATGAAATCCGGTGCGCCGATGGCCGGCACCCCCGAGATCAGCCTGATGAACTTCATGATCGGGCAAATGGCGCGGTTCTACGATGTGCCCTGGCGGACCTCCGGATCGCTCGGCGGTGCCAAGACCTTTGACGCGCAAGCCGGGTATGAGAGCGCAGCAACGCTGAGCGCCGTTATCCATTCAGGTGCCAACTATATCTGGCACGCGGCCGGCTGGAACGAGGCCGGGATGCATTGCTCCGTTGCCAAGTTCATTGTCGACGCCGAGCAATGCGCAATGGCCTACCGCATGGCGGAGGGCCCGCGCTGGGACGATTTCGATGAAGGCCTTGCCGCCATTCGCGACGTCGGCCCCGGAGGCCACTACCTGGGGCACCCGCACACCCAGGAGAATTTCCAGCGGGCGTTCTTCATGCCGGAGACCTTCGACAACAATTCCATCGAGCAATGGAAGGCCGAGGGAGAAGTGGAGATCACGGAACGGGCGCTTGGCATCGCCCGCAAGCTTCTGTCCGAGTATCAGGAGCCTGCTCTCGAGACCGCCAAAAACGAGGCCCTTCTCGATTACATCGCGCGGCGCGAGCGTGAAATCCCGGCGGCAGATGCGCTGAACCAGGACTATTGAACCGCGGTACCGGCCAAAAACCGGGCTGCCCGTGCTTTCTCTTCTGCCCTGCGAGGCGGTTCATGAAAATCAAGTCTGTCGAGATCTTCCGCCATGACCTGCCGGTCAAGGGCGGCCCCTACAAGATGGCGAACGCCGAGGTCTGGTCTCTCCAGACCACCCTGGTCAAGCTGATCGCGGACAACGGGCATATCGGCTGGGGGGAAACCTGCCCCGTCGGCCCGACTTACGCCGAAGCGCATTCCGGTGGAGCGCAGGCGGCGCTGCAGCAGATCGCCCCTGCGCTGATTGGCCAGGATGTTCGCCCCCTGACGATCGGTCGCCTCATGAACGGCCAGCTCAACGGGCACAACTACGCAAAGGCGGCAATCGACATTGCCGTTCATGACCTGCTCGGCAAACATCTGGGACTTAGGGTTGCCGATCTTCTCGGTGGTGTCGCCGCGGAACGCGTTCCCTCTTATTACGCAACCGGTGTCGGTGCTCCCGAAGAGATCGCCAGCATTGCCGCGGAGAAACGGGACGAAGGCTACCCGCGCCTGCAGATCAAGATGAGCGGTAAGGACGTCGAGCGCGATATCGAGACGATCCGCAGGGTCTGGGACAAGATCGCCGGATCCGGCATGCGTCTTGCGGTCGACGGCAACCGAGGCTGGACCACACGAGACGCGCTGCGCGTCAGTCGCGAATGCCCGGATATTCCGTTCATTCTGGAACAGCCCTGCAACCGGATCGAGGACCTGGAGAAGATCAGGCCGCAGATCCACCACGGACTTTACATGGACGAGAACGGTGTCGACCTGGCAACGGTCATCCGTGCCGCCGGGCGCGGACTGGTCGATGGATTTGGCATGAAAGTGACCCGGATCGGCGGACTGCAGCAGATGACTGCGTTCCGGGATATCTGCGAAGCCGTCTCGCTGCCGCATACCTGCGACGATGCCTGGGGCGGCGACATCATCGCTGCCGCCTGTACCCATGTAGCTGCGACGGTGAAGCCGTCTCTGCTGGAAGGGGTCTGGCTTGCGGAGCCCATGATCGAGGGCAGTTATTCCATCGGCGAAGGCGTGCGCATCCGGGACGGTCACATTGCCCTGCCACAAGGCCCGGGCCTTGGTGTCGAACCGGATGAGACCCTGTTCGGCACGGCGATAGCTACTTTCTGATCTGGAGGCCGATATGCGCTTTAAAGGCAAACGTGCCCTCGTAACGGGCGCCGCCGGTGGGATCGGCAAAGTCATCTCCCAGATGCTGCGGGCAGAAGGGGCACGCGTGGCCGCAGCCGACCGGAATTGCGATGCCGTTGATGCGGAAGTCCGGATTTCGGGAAACCTGCTCGACCCGGCCTATGCAGACGCACTGCCCCGCACCGCGGCCAAGGCACTTGGCGGCCTCGACATCATCATCAACAACGCCGGCGTCATTACCCGTGGTCCCGTGACCGAGACAACCGATCAGGACTGGGCGCTGTCGATCGGGGTCAATGTCGAAGCTCCTTTCCGTATCTGCCGGGCGGGTATCCCGTTGCTGGCGGAGGCCGGAGGTGGGGCCATCGTCAACATCGCCTCTTGCTGGGGTGTTCACCCGGGCCCGAACCACGCTGTCTATTGCATGACCAAGGCGGCGATCGCTTCGCTGACCCAGTGCATGGGCCGGGACCATGCCCACCAGGGCATCCACATCAATGCCGTCTGCCCGAACGAGGTCGACACACCGATGCTGCGGACCGGGTTCGAAAAGCGCGGCTTTGACCCCGCAACGGCGATTGCCGAACTGGGCAGGACCGTTCCGCTTGGCCGGGTGGCGCGGCCGGATGATATCGCGGACGTCGTTCTGTTTCTTGCTTCCGATGCCGCGCGCTACATGTGCGGTTCACTGGTTGAGGTCAACGGCGGGAAACCGGTGTCATGATGCGGTTCGAAGGAAAGACTGTCCTCGTCACGGGCGGGCGAAGCGGCATTGGTCGTGCGATTGCCCGGCGCTTGCAAAATGAAGGTGCCAGGGTCTTCACGGCCCAGCGCGGCGAGGATACGGAGTTTGAGTATGTCCGGGCGGATTTTGCCGACATGGAAGCCCCTGCCCGCATTATCGAAGACGTGGTAACGAAAGGTGGCAGGCTGGATGTGCTCGTCAACAATGCCGGCCTGATGCAGGAAGCGGCGATCGAAGACATGTCGCTCGCCGACTGGCAGCACTCGTTGGCGGTCAATCTGACCGCGCCTTTCCTGATGATCAAACATGCCTTGCCGCATTTGCGCCAGACACGCGGAAGCATCGTCAATGTCGGCTCCATCGAAGGCATCGGCTGCAATCCGCTACACGCTGCCTATTCCGCCTCCAAGGCCGGGCTTCACGGCCTGACGCGCGCCGTTGCGGTCGATCACGGCAAGGACGGCGTCCGCTGCAACGCGGTTGCGCCAGGCTGGATCGATACGGAACTCAATCTCGAATTCATCAAGGCGACCCCGGATCCAGATGCCTTCCGGCGCGATATTGGCAAGATCCACCCGGCTGGCCGGACGGGCAAGCCGGAGGAAGTTGCCGCCTTGGTCGCTTTCCTGGCAGCGGAGGAAAGCGGTTTTATCACCGGTCAGGTCTACACGGTCGACGGTGGCAGAATGACCAGGTTGAGCTTGCCCTGAAGGGCTTGGAGCGGTTCAAAATGCCTGCCGAATAGCGGACTTCATTGTCCTGACGAGATCCTGATTGGCGCTTGCTGCAACGCCGATGACAAGTTTCGACATGGGTGTCGAGGCAAACCCATGCTCGTTACCAAGCACCTTGAGGTGGCCCGCGAGAGTAGACCGACCCAGAAGTCCTATCGCAATACCCGCTTCCACGGCAGCCGTTACGCCCGCCACGCTCTGGCTTGAAAAGGCAATCCGGTAAGGCCTCCCTCTTGCCTCAAGCGACTTGAGGGCCGCCTCACGCCACCAGCAGGCGCTGTCGAAAAGGGCGACCGGAACCGGCTCTTCGGCCAGAAGATCCCGGTAACGCGACATTACCCAGCAGGTCGGGTCCTCGAAGACCACCTCTTCGTTCCTGCCGATCGTTTCAACCTCGTAGACGGCAAGATCCATCTTTCCCCTGGACAGCAGCTCCGGGAAATCGGTGCTGATCGTACAGGTTACCTCAAGCTCCACCTGCGGGTGCGATTGTGCGAAAGCAGACAAGATCTTCGCAAGCTTTGCCTGGCCATGATCGTCAGGAATGCCGAGGCGAAGCTTTCCGCGCAAACCGTCGGCGGTGATTTCCCTCAGGACGGCATCCAGCCGTTCTTTCACATCCCTTGCGACCGGCATCAGGCGCTGCCCGGTCTCCGTCAGTGTCACGCCTCGGCCGGTCCGCTCGAACAGATCCTGCCCGATCACCTCTTCAAGGCGCATGATCTGAAGACTGGTTGCCGATTGTGACCGGCCGATCAGGCGGGCACCTTCAGTGACGCTGCCCGTCCCGGCGACCGCCAGAAAGGTTCGGAGGAGTTCACTGTCGAGATTATTCATCCAATTTTTCAATATCTGACATTTAAGATATTCGTTTCACCAATACTTAGATCACGCCTAGTCTGAAGCCGTCAATCACTGGAGGCCTTCATGGAAGGACAGACGGCAACAGCCACGTTTTCTGGATCCCGAAAAATTGCCGCCGGAGCCGGAGCTGGCCTTCTCGCCGGGCTTGTCTGGCTGTGGCCGCAGTTCTTCAAACAGGGGATCCTGTTCACCGGACAGGGTCTCCTTCAAGTTGCCCCGCTCGTCGTGCCGGGCATAGCCCTCACGGCCTGGATCATGGCCAGCGGTGCCGACAGGATCATCGGCCGCGCGTTTGAAGGACGGCTCATGCGCGCGGTCCTCGTGGCGTCTGCCATGGGGGCGATTACGCCGGTCTGCGGGGTGACGATCCTGCCTCTGATGGCCGGGTTGCTGGCAGCCGGGGTTCCCCTTGCCCCGGTCATGGCGTTTTGGCTGTCCTCGCCGATTACCGATCCGGCCATGCTGGCGACTACGGCGGCGACCCTCGGTGTCGCCTTTGCAGTCGGCAAGACCGTGGCAGCCTTCGGTCTGGGTGTATTTGGCGGATCCGTCACAGCAGCGCTCACGCGTGAGCAAAGCGGTGAAGCGGCGCTGCGGTCTGGTGGGCTCGCCGCAAAATTGACGGCGCGGTGCTGTGACGGCGCGACATCGTTTGAACCGCGTGTCTGGCGCAACAGCAGCCGGCGCAAGGCCTTCGCGCGGCAGGCAGCAGCGACCACACGGCTGATCCTGATCTGCCTGATCCCGGCCTTCTTCGCCGAATATGCGCTGAATGCGGCTCTGACCCCGGGATCGCTGGCAGCCTATCTTGGCTCGAACACCTGGTGGGCCATACCCGCCGCCGTCTTCGTCGGCGCACCGGCCTATATCGACGGTTATGCGGCCTTGCCGCTGACCCGCGGTCTCATCGACAACGGCATGTCGCCCGGCGCGGCGATGGCGTTTCTGGTCTCCGGAGGTGTTGTCAGCATCTGGGAAGCGCTTGCGATATTCCCCGTACTGAAACTGCGCCCGTTTCTGCTTTACCTGGCGCTTGCCGTTACCGGCTCACTGATCTCGGGCTATGTGTTCGAATGGGTCTACTGACGCCCGGTCGGACTCTGGCCGGGTTCATTCCTCGGCCGCGCGCCATTCCTTCCAGCGTAGCACGGCATTGGCGCCTATTTCCCGGAATGGCTGTGGCGGCAGTTTTTTCGGCCGGGCTTCAGCACCGAAATGACAGGTGATGCTGCTGGTCTGTCCCAGCGCAAGATCAGCAGCGCCCATGCCGGTCAGGGTTCCGCGTGCGGTGCCGAGACCGTTTTGTACGCAACCGGAAAACACGTCCTGCTCCAGTTCTCGCATGACCGCGACACCATTCAGCGACAGGCAAAGGTGTCCTGCCCACTTGTATTCCATCTTCATCCCTGCCAACTGCGGAAACCGCCGGTCGAACTTGCGTTGCATGACACGGGCCGCACGTTCCACGCTTGCCGGTGTCAGCCGCATGTCGGGTTTCAAGACGGCGCGGGTTCTCGTAACGATCCTGTTTCCACCCTGACCGGTGTCGATCCGGCGCAAGGTCGTCCCCATCGGATCAGATGGCGTGATTCCCCAGCGGCTTTGGCCGCCAAGTTTCTTCAACGCCGCACCGTCCAGCTCGGGCGTCATGACGGCAAACAGGAACAGCTGCATCAGCCGGTCTCGTTCGAAACCGAAACTCTCCAGATGACCATTGACCGTGAGGATGACTTTTGCCGTTGAAACGGATCCGGATCGCGTTTCCACCTTCCAGCTTTCGCCTTCCCTGGTGAAAGACAGGACCGGGCTTTGCTCGAAAACCTGCACGCCTTCCCGCCGAAGTCCGGCGGCAAGTCCGCGGATATATCCGGCGGGCTGCAGCATGACGGTACCGGGGGTATAAAGCCCGCCAACGTAGTGCCTGCTACCGGTCAGGTCCGCCATCTGTTGCCGGTCGAGCAGCTCATATTTTTCACCGAGGCTCGTCAGATGGTCGGCATAACTGCGGTTATGATGATCGGCCTTGATGCTAGCCGCACCGTTGATCTTGCCTGCCGGATCAAAATAGTTCCTGTCGATCCCGTAGTCCTCGACCGCGCCACGCGCAAAGCCGATTGCCTCTCGATTGAGGGCGATCAGGGACTTGTCGTCACCGTTACCGGCATAATCCTCCGATGTCAGCTCATGCGGCAGGTCGATCATGAATCCGGAATTGCGTCCGGCCGATCCTTCCGCAACCCGGCAAGCGTCGAGCACGACAACCTTGAGATTTCGGTCTGACTGGAGCAGGCGCCGCGCCGCCGACAGACCGGCAAAACCGGCACCGATGATCGTGACATCCGCGCTGATCTGTTCGCTCAGCAGCTGCGCAGGCTGTTGTCTCGGCAGGATGGTGTTCCAGGCCGCCGGGCCTTGCAGGTTCGGCAGAGTGTCGGCGGCCCGTTTCGTCATCCGACGGCCTCGTCCTCGTCGTCGGACAGATCCAGCCAGATGGTCTTCAGCTGGGTGTACTGGTCGTGTGCCGCCAAACTGTTGTCCCGCCCGCCGAAACCGGACTGTTTGAACCCGCCGAACGGCGTGGTGATGTCGCCTTCGCCAAAGCAATTGACGGTCACGGTGCCGGCCCGGATCGCCCGGGCACCACGCAGCGCCTTTCTGGCGTTGCCGGTGAAGATCGAGGCGGCAAGGCCGTACTGTGTATCATTGGCCAGCGCGATGGCCTCATCGAAGCTTCTTACGGTCAGAACGCTCAAGACCGGACCGAAAATTTCCTCCCGCGCAATGGTGGACCCCGGATCGGTTTCCAGAACGGTCGGTTCGACGAAGGCGCCATCGCGGCTGCCGCCGCCCATCAACACCTTTGCGCCCTTGTCCAGATAGGAACTGACCTTGGCGAAATGATCGCTGGAGACGAGCGCACCGACACGATGCTCCGGATCAAGGGGATCTCCCATCGTCCATTCCCGCGCATGGGCCAGGATACGCTCCAGCAGCGCTTCCTTGATGTCTTCTTCCACGATCAGGCGGGAACTTGCCGAACAGTTCTCGCCCATGTTCCAGAACGCGCCATTGACGACGTGAGCAGCCACCCGGTCGAGATTTTCCGCGTCCTTCAGGACAACGCTCGGGTTCTTGCCGCCCATTTCCAGAACAACCTCCTTCAGGTTGCTGTCGGCGGCGTAGCGCAGGAACCGGCGGCCGGTTTCCGTCGAACCGGTGAAGGAGATCATGTCGACATCCATGTGCCGGCCAAGCGGTTCACCGACGTCCGGACCGGAGCCGGGAACGACATTGAAGACACCCCGCGGAATGCCGGCTTCCATGGCAAGTTCCGCGATGCGCAGGGCGGTGAGCGATGTTTCTTCGGCCGGCTTGACGATGACCGAACATCCCGCCGCCAGCGCCGGACCGATTTTCCAGGCGAGCATCAGCAGCGGAAAGTTCCAGGGCAGAACCAGCCCGACGACGCCAACCGGTTCGCGCACGATCATGGCGATGTGATCATCGGAGGCGGGCGAGACCTGATCGTAGATCTTGTCGATCGCCTCTGCGTGCCATTTCAGGCAATGGATCGTCTCGGGCACATCCACGATTTCGCAATCGTAGATCGTCTTGCCGCTGTCGAGGCTCTCCATCACGGCCAGCTCCCGCCGGTTGCGGGTGATGAGCTTGGCAAAGCGGATCAGCGTGTCCTTGCGGTCCGCCGGATGCAGCTTCGACCACCGGCCGTCCTCAAAGGCTTCCCGGGCCTTCAGCACGGCGAAATCGACATCCTCTGCACCACAGGCTGCCACGGAGGCAAGTGTCTCGCCGGTGGCGGGATTGACCGTCTCGAAGGTCTTGCCCGACGCCGCCGGGCGGTAAGAGCCGTCGATGAAGGCATTTGTCGGCAAGGTCAGGCCGGCAGCGAGCGCCTTGTATTCCTCGCGCGTCAGAAGGTCGGTCATGATCATTCTCCCGCCGTGATGTCTTGAATGGTGGATTTCAGAACCCGGACGACCTGGTCGAGCTGGCGCTTGTCGTCCTTGTTGAGCGCCTTCAACGGCGGGCGCGGCGGACCGGCATAGAGCCCGCTCATTTCCACCCCGTGCTTGACGCATTGAATGAACTTGCCGCCCTGTTCCAGCACGCGCATCAGCGGCATCATTGCCGACATGATCCGCCGCCCCTTGCTGAAATCCCCTTCGACGGCGCAGGCCCGGTAAAGGGCAACATGTTCTTCGGGCAGGAAATTCGAGCCGGCGCACACCCAGCTGCGTGCCCCCCAGGCGAAGAATTCCAGCGCCTGATCGTCCATGCCGCAGGACATCTGGATGTGCGGGTAGTCGCGTGCCAGAAGGTGGACGCGGTTGATGTCGCCAGAGCTTTCCTTGATGGCGCAGACATTGCGCGAACGGCCAACCCGGTCGAGGAATTCCTCGCCCATGTTCACCCCCATCCGTCCTGGATAGTTATAGAGCATGATCGGAAGATCGGCGGCCCGGTCGATGGTCAGGACATTGAGCGCGTTTTCCCGCTCCGTCGGCACCGAATAGGGCGGAGTTGCCACCAGAATGGCATCTGCACCGATCTCCGCGGCACCTTCCGCAAGCGCGATGGAATCCGGTGTCCTCATGGTTCCCGTTCCCACGATCAGCGGCAGGCGGCCTGCAAGTCTTTGCGCGGTAAAGCGCGCCAGTTCGAGACGTTCCTCAACGGTCTGGGCATAGTTTTCGCCCGTTGATCCACCGGAAATCAGGCCGTGCACACCACTGTCGACAAGATGGTCGACAACAGCGGCCAGGGCATCCCAGACCACGTTGCCTTCGCCGTCATAGGGCGTGACCACGGGCGTGTAGATGCCTTCGAACTTCATGATTGGGGTCATCGCGGTGTCTGCCTCATGCGGATTTGAGTTTGGGTGGGATGCCGAGCGGAGCTTCCAGGCCTTCAGGCATGACAAACAGTTCGATCTGGTCACGCGAGAGAGCCCAGTGCTCCAGCGCCAGTTCCGCGGCGCGGTTGTCGTCGCCCTGCTCGATCGCCTCGATCATCTCGTCATGCTGGCGGCCGGCCAGCTCGAGGCGATCTTCCTTCGCACCGGACTTGGGGCGGAAGAAGGTCATGCCGATCCGGGTATGGTCGATCAGCAACCGGTCAAGGCTCGCCAGCAGGTAGCTGTTGCCCGCCATGTGGCCGGTGATGCGGTGGAAACGGTCGTTGGTGAGTGCCCGTTCAATCACGTCGCCACTTGCCATGGCGGCCCGGAATTCTTTCTGAGCCTGACGCAGTTCCTCGATCTGTGCCGGCGTCGCGTTCTGCGCGGCGAGCCGAAGCACGGCGCTGTAGATCAGCGGTGCGGCAAGGAAGAAGTCCCGCAGCGTGTAGTGGGTCATGTCGGAAACGCGCGCACCCCGATTGAGCTGCAGCGTGACATAGCCTTCACCCGCCAGCTGCTGCAGCACCTCGCGCAAAGGGGTCCGGGAGAGGCCGTAGAGATCACACAGATCGGTTTCTTCCAGCGGGCTGCCGGGCTTGCGCTCCAACGTCAAGATCGCACGTTTCAGATCCTCATAGGCATTCGACTTTGCCGTGCCGCGTACAGGGGGCATGTGACGCTCCATTCCGAATTCAGTTGACTCGTTTGTATACATGATGTGTACAATATCAACACAATAATAATACATGCGCCCGAAAGGCCCTGATCGGCCAGAGGCGACAGAGGCCGGAGAAAAGCGACATGTCCCGAACCACTGACGTCACCTTCCTGTTGCTTGAAGATTTTTCGCATATCGCCTTCGCTTGCGCGGTGGAGCCGCTGCGTATCGCCAACCTGCTTCAGGGAGAGGAAATCTACCGGTGGCGACTGGCTTCACCCGATGGTCGAAGGGCGGTCTGCTCCAACGGAACCGTGACGCTGGTGGATCAGGGCCTCGGTCCGTTGCCCACGCGCTCCAGCCTGTTCCTGATCTCCGGTCAGAATGTCGGCGACCGGGCGGCGCCGGAGGTGCTGAGCTTCCTGCGGCGCGAGCGTGCCCGGGGCACCCAGATCGGTGCGATCTGTTCGGGCGCCTATATTCTTGCCAAGGCTGGCCTGTTGAACGACCGCCGCGCAGCCATTCACTGGTCGTTCCACGACAGTTTCGAGGAAACCTTTCCGGACGTGCAGTTGTGCAAGAATGTCTTCGTCACGGACGAGGCCTTCGTCACCGCATCCGGCGGCACCGCGGCGACCGACATGATGCTGCACCTGATCGGCGAAGCCCACGGTACGGACCTGGCGGTCGCGATTGCGGACATGATGGTCTATTCCGGTGTTCGGCCTGCCAACGCGGCCCAGCAGATTTCGCTACAGGCGCGGCACGGAATCCGGAACCCGCATATTGCCGAGGCAATTCGTCTGTTGAACGAAAGCGCACCCTATTACCTGCCGACATCCGAGATCGCCCGGAAGATCGGCATTTCCACCCGGCAGCTTGAGCGGTTGTTCCAGAAACACCTGAAGGTGTCGCCGAAACGATTTGCCATAGACCAGAAGCTCACGCGTGCCCGCAATCTTCTGCTGCAGACCGAACGGTCCGTGTCTGAGATCGCCCTGGCCTGCGGCTACGAATCCGCTTCGCATTTCATCCGCACCTATCAAAACAGGTTCGGCGTGACACCGCACAATCAGCGTCTTTGCTCCACGGGTACACAGGCTGCGTTTCAAAGGGCATGACCGGGTCCTGGGGCTGCGATCTGCCCGCGTATTGAAACGCGGCCCCTATTCCTGGAAAGCCGGTTCCGGCTTCTCCGCCTGGTCCAATGCCCCATCCTCCTTGCGTGTCTTCGGCCCGTGACTTAGATCCTTGTCTGAAGCCGGTCCGGACCGGAGCCCAAACGGAGGCCGCATCCATTCTTCCCGTCAGAATTGCAGGCACTGGACATGCCTTGCCTGCAAAGTCCGTCACCTCGGAAACCCTCGATCTTCAGCTGGGCTTTCCTGCCGGACATCTTCAAAAACTGTCCGGCGTTTCAAGCCGGTTTGTCGCAGCAGAGGAAAGCCAGATAGATCTGGCGGTTGCGGCTTGCCAAGCCGCGCTTGAAAAGGCAGGCCAAACGCCTCGGGACGTCGACCTCGTCCTCGGTGCGTGCGGAATTCCCTACCAGACCCTGCCGGCAACCGCGCCGCTGGTGATGCAGAGACTGGGTTTTGCCGATGGCACGGCGGCGGCCTACGACGTCAATGCGACTTGTCTTTCCTTCCTGACCGCTTTCGAGCTTGCCGCCAACAAACTTGCGCTGGGGCAAGCAACGTCGGTGCTGGTGTTTGCTGCGGACATCGCCTCGCGCGCACTGCCCTGGGAAGACCAGCCCGATGTTGCCGCCCTGTTCGGCGACGGAGCGGCTGCAGCAGTCCTGACGACAGGAGCCGATGATGGCCCGGGCATTGCGGCCTCGCTGCTGCGAACCTACCACTCCGCCTACGCCGCATGCGAGATCGGGGCCGGAGGCACTCGGTTCGATTTTCACAAGGACCGCGAGGCCTTCGCCCGGCATGCCGTGTTTCACATGGACGGCAAGGACCTCTTCCGTGTCACGCACAAGCACTTTCCGCAGTTCGTCGACCAGTTGCTGTCGAAAGCCGGATGGGCCCGGCAGGATATCGACCTCGTCGTTCCCCACCAGGCAAGCCCGCTCGCGCTGGAGCACATGATCCGGGAAACCGGCATGGAGCGCAGCCGGGTGGTCGACATCGGCTGCACCCACGGCAACCAGATTGCAGCATCGCTGCCAACCGCGCTCGACATTGCCTGGCGCCAGGGCCGGATCGAACCCGGCATGCGCGTGCTGTTGCTCGGGACATCGGCCGGTGTGACCTTCGGCGGCATGGCCCTTGAGGTTTGACCATGGGGCGCTTGCTGATCACTGGAGCAACGGGATTTCTGGGCGGAGCCCTGATCCGTCATTTGCGCGCCAAAGGCTCCAACCCGATCGCTCTCGGCCGCAGCGAGTTGCAGTGTCAGCACCTTGAGGCCGAGGGCTTCGACGTCGTTCGCATGGATCTTTCCAACCCCTGCGACAAGGATCAGATCGCGCCTCTTGGTCCGGTCGACGCCATAGTGCATTGCGCGGCGCTCTCCGCGCCCTGGGGACCACGAAGCGCCTTCGTGGCGGCGAATGTCACCGGGACAAAACACCTGCTTGATCTCGCGGAAAAGCTTGGCGTGCGGCGGTTCGTCAACATTTCCTCGCCCACCGTCTATTTCGAGATGAAGGACAAGGAGAACGTGCGGGAAGATGCGCTGTTGCCGCCGCCCATCAACGCTTATGCGGCGACAAAGGCCGAGGCCGAACGGCTGGTGCTGACCCGCGCCGACCTTGGCCCGATCAACCTGCGTCCACGCGGCCTTTATGGTGCGGGGGACACGACACTTCTGCCCCGTTTGCTCGCCGCAGCCCAGAAGCGGCCCTTGCCGGTTTTCCGGAATGGAGCTGCCTCCATCGACCTGACCCATGTTGATGATCTGCTCTCAGCCGTCGAGACGGCCCTTGAAGCCTCTCCGGAATGCGAAGGCGAGACGTTCAACATTTCCGGAGGCGAACCTTTGCCGGTGCGTTTCATTGTCGAGCGTGTCTGTGCCGCCAAGGGCATTCCGGTTCGCTGGCAGAACCGCTCTCTGGCCCCGGCTGTCCTGGTGGCCAGGCTTCTGGAGACGGCAAGTCTGCTTGTGCCTGGCGCCGGCGAACCTCTGGCGACACCCTATACGCTCGGCCTCTTCGCCTTCCGGCAGAGCCTCGACATTTCCAAGGTGGAGCGGTTGCTGGGCTGGCGACCGCAGATCGACTTCGAAAGCGGTCTTGCAAAAACACTTGTCGAAGGGAACGCCCGTTGACCCCGGTGTTTGCAAACAGCGCTTTTGTTTCCGCGCCTGAGCGGTTGGTGGTCCGTAGTGGTGGGCGTCACCCGCTTCGCTTCAAGGTACGCTACGGGGTTCACCAGCACCCGACCGCCGGACTGGTGCTGATCGATACAGGTTACGGTCCCCGGGTCACGGAAGGTTCTGGGCGCAGTCTGCCGCTTCGGATCTATGCCAGTCTGCTCCGGCCGACGCTGATCGAAGAGCATCAGCCCACCCGTGTGCTTGATCGCCTGGGCGCAAGCACAGCAGATGTTGCAGCCATCGTGCTGACCCATTTTCACGCCGATCATGTTGCCGCGCTTCACCTATTCCCGAAGGCGAGGATCTATGCGAAGGCAGCAGTGCACGCTCGTATCGAGGCGCGCTCAAGGTTTTCCAATCTGCGCCACGGCGTCTTTAACGAGTTGCTGCCGCAGGATCTCTCCAGCCGGATCGTCGATATCGATAAACTCTCGGTCAAGCCCGCTCCCAATGGACTTGGCGAAGGGGCTGATCTCTTTGGGGATGGCGAGACGCTGGCCGTCAATCTGCCCGGTCATGCGGAAGGCCATTTCGGCATTTGCTTTGCCGCACAGCCGGTGCCATTGCTTTATGCGGTCGATACCCAGTGGTGTACAGCAGCGCTTGATCCCGGCAAGGCCCCCGGACTGCCCGCGGCTCTTGTCGCTTCGGATCGCCGGGCACTTGCCGCAAGCAGCCGCCGGGTTGCCGCCTTCCGGGAGCAGTGCGGCGATGTTCTGCTGTGCCACGATCCGTCCGACAGTCCATACGATTTGCCGGAGGTCCCGCAATGAACAGGCGTTTTCAGACTGGCATTGCCTTTGCCGAAACGCTCTGGACCGGCCGCAGTGGCCGATCTCGAAAGGCTTTCGAGGACTGGCAGAAACGTCGACTGGATGGCTGGTTGCGCCGGTCGCTTCCCAAGGTCGATTTCTACCGCGACGCGCCGCCGCGCCTCGACAAACTGCCGGTGATCGACAAAGCCATCGTGATGAGCCGGTTCGAAGCCTTCAACAGGGCCCGGATCTCCGCCGAGACCGGGTGGCAGGCATTGGAGGCGGGCGGCGAGATCGACGGGATCAACATCGGAGCCAGTACGGGCACCAGCGGCAACCGCGGCCTCTATGCCATTACCGCACCGGAGCGGTTCCGCTGGCTCGGCACCATTCTGGCCAAGACCTTACCCCGCTTTCTCTGGCATCCGGAACGGGTTGCGATCATCCTGCCGCAGTCCTCCTCGCTTTACGAAAGCCCGGCCAGACTACGGCAACTGCACTTGCGGTTCTTCGATCTGCGCCATGGCATCGCTTCCTGGCTGGACGAACTGGAAACCTTCAACCCGACGACCATCGTCGCGCCGCCGAGGGTGTTGCGGTACCTGGCGGAAACGTCAGGCCGACTTGCCCCTCGCAAGCTATATGCAGGTGCGGAAACGCTCGACCCGATCGACCGGGTCGTTGTCGAAAAGAGGTTCGGCATTCTCCTCGGGCAGATCTACATGGCAACCGAAGGCCTTTTCGCCGTGACGTGTGCTCATGGCCGCCTGCATCTTGCCGAGGACGCCAATTTTTTCGAGTTCGAGCCGGTCGCAAACGATCTCGTCACTCCGTTGGTGACAGGCTTTCGCCGCGATTTCCAGATCATGGCGCGATACCGGATGAACGATCTCCTGCGCCTGTCGTCGACGCCATGCTCCTGTGGCTCGCCGCTTCAGACGGTTGATGAAGTGATCGGACGGATGGACGATATCTTTCTCTTCACCAGCGAAGCGGGAACGGACGTACCGGTTACGCCCGACATCCTGCGCAATTCGGTTCTGGATGCCTCGCGCGAGATATCCGATTTTCGCCTTGTGCAGGAAGCAGATGGATCGGTGACCCTGCAGCTCCCGCCGGAGGTGGCGGAGACGAGCGCTGAAGCGGCCCTTGCGGCACTTGGCAAAACCCTGAGCGCACTGGGCCTCTTACCTGCAATTTCGCTCCGCCGGGACAGGCTGCCCCTGGAAAGCACCCGCAAGCTGCGGCGGGTGGAAAGCCGGTTTAGGCGGCAGGCTCAATCATGACCACAGCGCAGGAGACGGTCATGCGGGACACGTCGGCCAATGGAGGTGTGAGCAACACCCCCGAGACCGTTCATGCCTTCGTGCGTTTGTGCAACGACTTTGCCATGCCTGATCTTGTTGCCAACCTCACGACGCGTGTCAGCTCGCTGGAGATTGCAGGGCGGTGTTTTCCGGTGACGATCAACGAACCGAGCCGTCCGCCGACGTGTTACATCTGTTCACCAAGCGCTGCCTATATCGACTATGCAATCGAGGAAACGCGCAATTTCCTGAAGTCGCCACTGACCTACCATCTGGTACGACCGCTGATCCGGGCTTGTGCGCCGCTGATCGCGGCCAGCGGGCTTGATCGACAGGTGCAGGTGAACAACTGGCTGCTATCAACCAATCCAGTTCCGGAAATCGATGCAGCCGCAGCTCGCGAGATCGCCAGTACCCTTTCTCAGCGCCATCCGGAGCATGCCATTGTCATCCGCTCGCTCAATGACCGGGCGGACCGGTCATCGATGAACGCCCTCAGGCAAGCTGGGTTCAGGCTTCTGGCGGCGCGGCGGATCTATCTCTACTCCGGTGACCAAACACCAGGACGGCCGACGCAAAACCGCAGTTACGACACAAGGCTGATGCGACAGACGCCCTATCGGCTCGCGGAAAACGACAGCTTCGAGGGCTCGGATTTTGACCGTGCCGCGGAGCTCTACAAGATGCTCTATCTCGACAAGTACACACCGCTCAATCCGCAGTACACCGCAACCTACATCCGGGAATGCCACCGCAGAGGCCTGTTCCAACTGCTTGGTTATCGCGATGACAGCGGCCAGTTGGTGGCGGTAGCCGGTTTCTTTGCCAACGGCCGCACATTGACGCAGCCGCTGGTCGGATACGACACCCGCCTGCCGATGAAAGACGGGCTCTACCGGCTGGTCATGGCGGCAGGCCAGGACATTGCAGATCGGCACACTCTCTTTTTCAACATGAGCGCGGGCGCCGGCCACTTCAAACGGCTGCGCGGGGCAGAACCGGAAATCGAGTTCAACGCCGTCTATGCGGGCCATCTGCCCCGGCGCAGGCAACTGGCAGTGCGAAGCCTCGAAAAGCTTCTGTCGCGCATCGGCATTCCCCTTCTGGAGGCCTTCGACCTATGACTTCATCAAGGGATTTCTGGCAGGCCGCGGCGCTTGTAAAAGATTTGAAGCGCGGACCGTCCCGTGTCGAATTCGGCGGCGAACCTGTGGTGTTGTTCAAGAGCGCGTCCGGCATTTCGGCTCTGGCCGACCGTTGTCCGCACCGGCTGATGGAACTGTCGAAAGGAAAGGTCGTCGGAGGCGAGATCGAATGCCCCTATCACGGCTGGCGTTTTGACGGCGGCGGACGCTGCACCGCCATTCCGGGACACATGGGCGACGTGCCAGGGTACCGTATTCCCGGCCTCAAGACCTTCGTGAAGGACGGCGTGGTCTTTCTATCCAAAGGAGACCCCGCAGGTGAACCCTACCTGCACCCGATGGAAGGCAGAGAGATAGTGGTGCGCCTGGTGCGCAGCAGCACCAACTCGACATTGATCGATGCTGCCGAAAACATCCTCGATGCGACCCACACCCATTTCACCCACAAGGGACTGCTGCGTGGCCTCAGCAGCAAGCGGCATCGGGTTCGGGTCGATATCACCGGTGGGCCAGGCTGGGTCGAGGCGGTTTATACCGGGGAGGACCGGCAGCATGGCCTGATCAGCAGGCTGCTGGAAGCCGGGCGGGTGCGGACTGTCGGGCGATATCGTTTTCCCGGTATCGCCGAGCTGGAATATTGGGGCGAAAACGGCCTTGCACTGGCAACCACCTTCCATTTGCGGCAGGCGGCCGACGGACTTGTTGAAGGTATCGGTTGCCTGATCGGACCGAACGAGGGACTGCTCGACCGGGTCAAGTCCTGGATGTTTCAGCCGATGTTCCGCATAGCTCTGGAACAGGACCGCCGCGTGTTGAAATCCTCGCTTGAAAACGCGGCGCGCTTTCCGGACGCAAAACCTCTGATCGGACCGCTCGACTATTTGCGAAGGGACATCGCAGCAATTGAAGAAGGCGAGCTGCCAGATGCGGCAGTGTCCCCCAGAAGGGCCTACATCGAACTTTGATCCGGCCCGTTCCACTCGATGTCCCTCGTGGTGGCGCTTTGAAGACTGATCCGGTTGCGCATGGCTATGGTCGCGATTTCCAGCAAGGCAGGTATTTGAGCACGCCCCGGCGACGGATCGTCCGAGGTTCCGAGGATCTCCTCGGCCGCACCGAGAACCTCCCGGAAACGGGCAAAGTCTCGTGAGCGGAGCGCTGAAGGCAGACCGTAGACCCACATGGCCAGCCGCACGGCCTGATTGCCTGCTACGTCCGGCAAGACTTCGTCACCGCCTTGCAAAAGCGTGCGGACAAACCGGGCCGCGTCCTTGAAAAAATGCAGGCCGCTGGTCGCGCGCGGATTGCATTCCAGCGGGCGCACAGAGCCGTCTTCAAGGCGCATCAGGTCAAACGAAACCTGCCCGGTCCAACCGGTGTTCCCGACGAATGTTCCGATTAAAGCCCGAGTTGCCGGGTCCTTTACCGGTTCAAAACAGATCCCCGCGCCAGCACCGGCCCGGTATAGCGAACGGTATATCGACACTGCCAGCACCTTGCCGTCGCGCGCCAGGACGTAGGCACTGATCTCGTCTCCTTCCAACCGTTCCTGGGCAACCCAGGGCATTGCAGCGCTCGGCACCACTTGCTTCAACTTGCGGGACGCTGGCGACACAAGGACCTGACCGGCGAAGCGCGACCAGACGGGCTTGAACACAAGGCTGTCGGCCTGCTTGCCAAGGTTGGAGACATCTTCCCGAGACGTCAGCAGCCGTGTTTCGGGCACGGCAATCCCGAACCCTTCACACAGCTTGATGAAGTCATGCTTGTTGTGGGACGTCTGAAGCAGGTCGAGACCTGGCGCGAACAGTTCCGCCCCAAGGCCGCGCCTCTCTCGAATTGCCGCCAGGTAGAAGATCTCCTCGCAGGACGGGACAATCAGGGACGGCTTTTCGCGTTCGATCAGCGCCTCGAGCGCATCAGTGAAATCTTCCGGATGAAACCTTGGCGACGGCAGACGCTGATAGAGTGCGCAGGCACGACTTGCCCGGGAGACTGGGCGCGCGGGCATATCGGCCAGAACAACACGCCAACCAGCGGCATGAAACAGCCGGGCGTGATGCAGGGCAACAGGCGCGCGAGCACCCGTTATCAGAACAGTCTGGCCGGAAGAGGCATGGCAGCCGCGCTGCATCGTCGTCAGATTCCCTTATCGAAT
This sequence comes from Roseibium algicola, assembly GCF_001999245.1. Taxonomy (NCBI): domain Bacteria; kingdom Pseudomonadati; phylum Pseudomonadota; class Alphaproteobacteria; order Hyphomicrobiales; family Stappiaceae; genus Roseibium; species Roseibium algicola. The sequence continues at coordinate 2,262,190 of NZ_CP019630.1, forward strand.
GCAGATCCCGGCATCCGACGCCCCTCAGCGTTCGGCTTCGTAGCGCGCTTTGGTTTCCTCGTTCATCGGGTAAAGGCCCGGCAGCTTCGCACCTGCGTCGACCTGCTCGACGATCCAGGCCTCCATGCGTTCCTGTTCCGGGGCTTCTTTCAGCACGTCATCAAGCGTGGCTGCTGGGATCACAACCGCACCATCGCCGTCTGCCACAATGATATCGCCCGGAATGATCGCAACACCGCCGCAGCCGATGGTTTCCTGCCAGCCGACGAAGGTTAGACCGGCCACCGAAGGCGGAGCCGAGACACCGCTGCACCAGACCGGCAGATCCGACGCCAGCACACCGGCCAGATCGCGCACTGTGCCGTCTGTGACCATGCCAGCGACATTGCGTTTGCGCATACGGGCACACAGGATATCGCCGAAGACGCCGGCGTCGCGGATGCCCATCGCATCGATGACCGCGACGCATCCTTCCGGCATCTCCTCGATGGCCGCACGTGTTGAAATGGGAGAGCCCCAGGACGCGGGCGTTGCCAGGTCCTCACGCGCAGGCACGAAACGAAGGGTAAATGCCGGCCCGACGATCCGAGGTCTGGAGCGATCGAGCGGCATAGCCCCGCGGATCCAGACGTTGCGCAGTCCCTTTTTCAGAAGGATCGTGGTGAGTGTCGCCGTGCTGACGGATTTCAGGATTTCGACGGCTTCAGCGGACAGGGTCATTAAGGCCTCCGGAAGATGGCGCTGACAAGAAGCAGCAGGACAGAAACGATATCCAAAAAGCGATGCCGCCAGTCCTGCCAAGGGTGGGCTGCCCGCGGCACGGGAGCCGGCGGATCAATCCGCATATTCCGCCGGATCGCATTGCCGGCCAAGGGATTTTTGAAACGGGAAAGTCAGGAACCGGCCTGGCGGATTACGAGCGGTGGAAAGCCTTGCACCGCAGCGACAGGAACTTCATGGCCTGAGGCTCTGAGCAGGATTGCAGACCCTGCCCGATCGCTTGACCGGCGCTTTGCAGGCAACCTTCATGGCGCTGATAGCGCCAGCTGCGGCCTGCGCCGTGATCAGGATGGCCTTGCCGAAATCTTCTCTATCAAGTCCGGGAGACTGGCGGGACGGCTGAAAGCCTGTTGCAACGAGGACGGATATTAGGCCTGCGACATGCGCAATTCATCCGGCCTTCTTGAAACCGAGGCCGGAAGTCTGCGGGCATTTCCGTTGCGCTTGCATCAGCACGTCCTCACGCGCCTGTGTGCGGGATCAGGAAATCGTCAGTTCAAGCGCCGGGTGCAGACGCTGCAGGTTGCGGAGTGATTTCGACTGCCAGGGAATGGACTTGGAGCCCAGAACCCGAACGCCGACTTCCGGCTGCTTTCTGATTTCGATCGTGAACTTTGCGAGCAGGTTGATGCCGGAGCTGTTCAGGAATTCCAGGCTTGTCAGGTCCATGGTGATGAGTTCCGGCTTGGCCGCCAGAACGGAATTCATGATGTCCAGAATAGGTGCGTAGGCATCTGTTCCTGAAAGCCGCATCGTTCCTTCGTAGTGGATGGCGGAGCCTTCAGTCCAAACGCGGTAATCGTTCGTGCTGATTTCCATTGTGATTTCTTCCTTTGGAATATGTCAGCGATCAGGAAAGTCGCAAAGAAGCATATGTCGTCAACTCAACGCCTTCACTTACACGCTCAGACGCGAAAGACCAGCCCAATTTGGCCTCGTAGTCGCTCATAAGTGTGAGCAAACCCAGGCCTGAGCCGGAGGAGTCCGGGTTGAGGGCGTTCTCCTCGATACGTTCCAGGAGCAGCTCTCCCGGTTCGCGGTCGAGCAGGGCTTTCAGGTGACCCTGAAACTTGACGGCCGTTTCCTGGTCGATCCGGTTCACGATCCGGATTTCAAACGTCTGTTCTTCCAGCGAGCTGTGAATCGCGATGTCGCCGCCGTGACGGAACTTGATCGCATTTTCCAGAATCTCGTTGATCATGTAACTGATGCTGTGGCGCGCATCGACAGGATCAATGCCTTTGCCGCAAGCCCTGCTGAAATATTCCCCGATAAAATCCGATGTCAGGCCGCAATGATGCCAGCTCAGCTCCAGCGGCTCTGCCATCAGCGTGAGACAAAATTGTCTCGCGTCTCCGCCGTTCAAAGCAGCCGTCTCTCCAAAATCCTCGACCATGCCTTACCTATGCTTCAAGACAACAAGAGTGATGTCATCAAATACCTTGTAGTCGCCGATATGCGACTTCACATCATTAATGACCGCTGCGGCAATACCTTTAGCGGATTTTTCGCGATTTTCATGGGCGCTCTGGGCAAGCCGGTCGAGGCCATACATCTCGCCCTTCGCATTTTCCGCTTCCGTGATCCCGTCCGTATGCAGGATCAGGATGTCGTCGGGTCCGAACGCAAGATCCAGTGTGGCCACGAAGGGTGAAATATCGGCCTCGAGCCCGACCGGGAAACCGAGATCCATCGTGTCGATCCGCTCGGTTTCGCCATTGGCACGAATGATCAGCACTTCCTCGTGCTGGCCGGACAAGGTGACCTGTCCGTCCTCATAGTCGACGAAGGCAAGGGTCAGGTGCTTGTCGGAATTGGTACGGGTGATGTTCTTGTAGACAGCGCGGTTGAGCACATCCAGGAAGGCAATCGGGTCCTTGTCCCCCTTCTCCTGAAGGGCACGGGCAACCGACTGCACCATGAGCATCAACACGCCGCTTTCCAGGCCGTGGCCGGTCACGTCGCCGATTCCGACCTTGATGCGGCTGCCGTCGAACAGGACGTCGTAGTAATCGCCGCCGACTTCGTCTGCCGGTTCCATGAAGGCGGCAATCTCGATCTGCGGGATGACTTCCAGTTCGCTCAGCCGGGGCAGAACCATTTCCTGAATGCGCTTGGCGACATCCAGCTCGGCCCCGAGGCGCAGGTTTTCCGATTTCAGCCGCTTGTTGAGCTCGCCAATCTCGTGGTTCGCGGTTTCCAGCTTCCTTGTCCGCTCCTCGACGAGATTTTCAAGGTTCTCCGTGTGATAGCTGATCTCTTCCGCCATCCGGTTAAACGCAAGCCCCACGGCCGCAACCTCGTCTCGGGTCGGAATAGCAACGCGAACCGAATAGTCCTTGTTCTGCAGCGCGCGCGCCGCGGCCGCCAGTTGCGACAAGCCCTTGGTGATACGGCCGGAAATGGCATAGACCGCAACGAACACCACGAAGATACTGACGCAGAAGGCGATCAGCTGGTAGTTCAGGATGCGGGCCGTCGCTTCGGAGATGTTGTTGGTGGCATCGATCAGCGACTGGTAGATCTCGCGTTCCGAAACGACAAAGCCCAGCGTCATCGTTTCCGAGGTGATGCCGGTTCCATCCCACAGGTTGGTTGGGTTGAGCTGCTTGAGGACCAGAAGATAGGGAACCTCTTCACCGTCATTTTCAAGAAAGATGTGCTTGATGACGGTCTCGTCCTTGGCACTGAGTTCAAGAGACGAGATGGCGGGCTGGCTGCTTTCCTTGAGGTTCCGGTTCACGCCGGTAACACCCTGGCCGCTGACGTCGCTCGAAACCAGACCCAGTGTGGCCTCGCCGGCTTTCGGCGTTGCCACCACGTTGCCGTCGGACATCGTCAGGAAGCCGAAGCCGCTTTCCGAGATTTCAAGGCTTTCGACGAGCGAAGTGAGCTGTTCGAGCGTGATGTCGACCGCGACCATGCCCGCAACATCCTTGCGATCCTGCGTCCACAGGGGATGGAAGAAGCTGACGATCAGCTTGCCCGTGATCGCGTCGATGTAGGGAGCAGTGGTGACGATATTGGATTCAACCGGCTTGGAAGACGGATCCTTGATCCAGCCTTGCCAACCTTCGTAGACCCCGGGAAAGAAGAAATCCCAGAAGTTCGCGCCCTCGTTATGGCCGGGGTAAAGCAGGTCGAATGTCTGCGCCTGTTCCGAATAAGGGGTCGCGCGCATGATCGACGCGTCCTTGGGGCCGACATAATAGATCTGCAGCTTGGGAGCGCCTGTCGACATCATCGAAGGCCCGACAAGGCTGAGGAAGGAGCTGTTCTTCAGCTCATCTGCGGCCTTGGGAAGCGGGTTCTTGTCTTCATCGAGCAAGTAGCCCCAGACGCTGACTGCGGAAGGAACACCCTCGGTGTTCTGCGACCAGCCGCCTTTTTCGTCGTAGACCAGTCCGGAGGAAAACTCCGAACTGCCTTCAATCGTGTTGCCGACCGCTTCCTGGATATCCGGGTGGTCGATCAGCGTCTGCATCGACGAGGCAAGCGTCGCAAGTTCCGAATGAACACGCTCGATCAGAAGGTCGGCGCGGAACGCAGTCGTATCGATGTAGGTTTCCAGATAGTCTTCGGTCGCGGTGGTCAGGCCTTCACCGACCTGCTCCGTTGCATCCCTGGACAGTTTCTGCACGTTCCAGATGCCGATGCCACCGGCAAGCGCCAGATCGAACAGCACCGCCACGCCGACGACAAGAATGAACTTGGCGCGAAAGCTTCGCAGGGAAAAGCGACCTATCTGCTTTTCACTCTGAGGGCTCTTTACCGGTGCATTCATAGCGGCTTACGCCCCGACGCAACCCAGATCGGCCAACCCGCATACCCCTTGGGGTGGAGCGCTGCGAAAATATGATCATCAAAACCCTTGGCGAAGCGTTCGATGAACTCGGGGCTGTCGCCGCGTTCCTGCGCCATTTTGCCGGCAAAGAGATTTTTCCATGAGGCAATGACGTCTGCGAAATCCTGCGGGTCGCCGTCGGTGTTGGTGACCATGAAGGAGCCTATGGTGACGTTTTCAAAACCACCGTCGATCAGGAGGCGCCGGCATTTCGGGCCGATTTCGATATCCATATCGAAATGGTGCCAGAGTTTGGCGACCTCGTTATAGGTCCACTGGATAGACTCCGATCTCGGTTCGCCGAGGCAATGGGAGTTCTTTTCGTTGGTCACGTAAATGCGGCCGCCCGGCTTGCAGATACGATAGAGCTCCTTGAGGATCAGTTCCGGCTGATCGAACACCTGCAGGGAATGTCGGCAGGTCACGAAGTCGAACTGATTGTCCTCCAGCAGCATGTCCGCGGCATCGCCAAAGACATAATCAATGCCCTTGATGCCGAAGTCGGCGGCGACGCGGCGAGCGTAGTCGAGGCTGGATCTGGAATGGTCCAGCGCGACAAGCCGGTCCGGCTCGAACTCCTTTTGCAGGAGCACGGCGAAATCGCCGATGCCGCAGCAAATATCGGCCACCTGCATCCCTGGCTTCAGGCCGTGGCGGCGAAGGAGTTCCTTCTCATGGCGCCAGGTAAGCTTGGTCTGTGTCCGCAGGACATGGATGAATTCACTGTCCTCGACGAAGGACTGTCCCGGGTAGAATTCGTTGTCGTATTCGCTGACGGTGATCTTGTCGGACATCGTCTCCAGCACAGCGAACTTGCGCGTTGCCCAGCCGACGACACTCGACGTCGTCACATGAACGCTCAGATCACTGCGGTTGCGCACAAGATCCAGGATCTTGCCGGCAAATGCGTGGAAGGCGACGTTGTTCATGCGCACCAGGCGCCTGACGTTGACGTAGAATTTTCCGCTCACCTTGGCGACGGACTGTTCCATCGCGGAAAAGCAGCCATGCAGTTCCTCGGCCCGCTGGGGGCGCAAGCTGCCATGGAGCGAGAACTCCTGATCGTTCTCGTTGAAGGTCCATTGAAAGGCCTGTGTCATATTATCAGCGATCATTCTGTGTCGTCCTCAAGCACGAGCTCTGCAACCAGGCTCATGCGGCCGTCTTCGCTCCGTCCGATGGCGAGCCGGGCGCCGTAGTCGACTCCGAGTTCCAGGAGCCCCAGGCTCGCATCCGGTTCGGCGTCGGCAAACAGCGCTTCCAGATAAAGCGTTTCGGCGTCCTCGCCGTTGACCTTCGCAATGGCGGTCTCGTAGATCTTGTAGGTTTGTTCGTCCGCAGGGAAAGTCAGTTCGATCCTGTCGACATTGCCGTCACGCTGAACCGCGCATTGCAGTTTGCCGCCTGAGCCGTGCGTGCGGTACACCGCTTCCAGCAGCTCGTTCAAAGCCGACGAATAGAGATTGGAAAACAGGAGCGAATCCAGCCGGTTGTGGCTGACCATCCGGGCAATGTATCCCGACATGAGATCGCAATGGGTCCAGTCGGTGCAAAAATCCTTGATGTCCAAATCCAGGTGAATCATCTGCGGCAGACCGGAATTTGATGATATGCCTTCAGAAGGTGCCTGCATTTTTATTCCCCCGCTGGCGTGGTCAATTGCACCTCAAAGCGATGCACTTCTGTTATACGAGAAAGCTGGAAATTTTGGCCGATTGGACTCGTGTCATCGATAATTCATGTATTTAACAATACGGTGTCGCTCATTGCCAAGGATATATCAACCGCGATTGCTCCAATGTTTTCTGCTTCATTAACATAGCAGCAGAACTCTAAACTTTGGGTTTCCACCGCGCGTCCGTAAAGGCATCATATTTACAACATGACAAGCACCAGTAATTTTGGCGCCGCTGCCCAACCAGACACTTCCGCTGGCGAACTCGCGCGAGTGCGCAGAGAACTTGAGGAATTGCGCGCTGAACATGACGACCTCAAGCTGCTTTACGAGGCAACGATCGAACATGGCGAGGCCGTGGAAGACCAGTTGGCCGAATACAACATCCTGCTAACGCGCACCCAGGAGCGCCTGGAAGCGGAGCTTCGTGATGCCGGCAATTATGTTTATTCCATCCTGCCGGAAAGGCGTCCCGAAGCCCCGAAAGCGGACTGGCTTCTGGTGCCGTCGACCGAACTCGGCGGTGATTCGTTCGGATATCACGACCTCGACGACGATCATTTCGCAATTTACCTGATCGACGTCTGTGGCCATGGTGTCGGGGCCGCATTGCTGTCTGTCGCGATCATCAACGTGCTGCGCTCGAATGCGCTTGGGGGCACCGATTTTCGTGACCCGGCAAATGTTCTTGCCAAACTGAACAATGCCTTTCCGATGGAACGGCAGAACAACATGTTCTTCACCATCTGGTATGGCGTCTACCGGCGCTCGACCCGGCAACTGGCCTATGCCTCCGGCGGCCACCCTGCTGCCATTCTCATGCGGCCTTCGGCATCGGGGCTGGACGTCATCGGCCTCGGAACGCCGGAAGGCATGGTTATCGGCGCCATCCCAGATATGGAATTCGATGGCGGTACATTCGACATTCGCCCGGGCGACCGATTGCTCGTCATCAGCGACGGCACCTACGAAATCGAGGATGCGGATGGCCGGACACTGACCTGGGCCGAGCTCGCGGACAAATCGAAATCCGTGGACGGAACCGTCCCTCAAGCCATCTACGACTGGCTGGCCACATTCCACGACAATGCGCCCCTGCCGGACGATTTCTCCATGATGGAATTTGCCTTCTGAGGGAACCGCCTTGCAGCAAGGTGTCCATCAGTCCTTGGCGCGAGGCACCAGAACCGTGGTGTGGTTGACGTTTCCGATCCGTTGGGTCGCAACGTCATCTGCCAGCTGGTGCACCAGATAAAGGCCCAGACCGCCAATGCCCATGTCCTCGACTGTGTCCGCTTCCGGTGGACCGGACGGAATGCCGCTGTTGTCGAATGGTCTCGCCCTGTCGGACAGGACGAGCTTGACGTGTGTCGGCCCAAGCGCCGCCGTGACCGCGATCTGGTCCTTGCCGCCATCCGGATAGCCGTAGGCAACGGTATTGGCGAACAGCTCTTCAACGACGAGGCACAGGGTACGGCGGACCGCGTCGGACAGGCCCGCTCCTGTGCAGAACCGGTCCAGCACGGTATAGACCGCCGGCAGGTCCTCCAGGTCGTTTCGAACTGTCACCGTCTCGAGATCCACCATCCCGTTCCCTGCCGGACGTTGTTCAATTCTAGCTGCTGGGTGTGAGCTTCGTTCAACCCGCCAGCGCCTTTGCGTCTTCCCGGCTTTCCGCCACCTGCATGATCTTCAGAAAGCCGGAGATCTTGAGGACGTCGACCACGGACTGGTTCACCTGGAACAGCACCAGCTTGTCTCCGGACGGAGCCAGAAGCTTGGCAACGATCAACAGTGATCTCAGCCCGAAACTGGTGACGTAGTCCACTTGCCCCATGTCGATCAGCAAGGTTGCCGGCTTTTCCGCGACCAGGTCCTTCAGGTAGGTTTCGAAGGTTTTTGCGCTGAGCGTGTCCAGCTTGCCGACAGGACGAACAACGATCAGGTCGCCGTCCGTCTCGTGGCCGATGGTGATTTCTGCGACGTCTGCGGTCATTGCCATTTCCCAAATCTGCATCGGTGCCCGGACTGCAAAAAGCCGACAGCCTCCGGTTTCAACCGATGAAAGCATCTGCCACGCAATTTCAGCGTGAAACTTGTACATTTTATAAAGGCGCACCACGCGAAAGGCTACGAGACCAGGGATAAGCAAATTTTGCATACTTCCCAGCCGGTCTCGATCCGGCTCGCGTTCGGTCTGCTTGCCGGGGACAGCTATCCAGGCCCTGCGACGGGTGACCTCATCCAGACGAACATGACCGGCGCCTGGCTGGAAACCGGAGACTTCTTTTCCGGAGAATGACTGCGCGTTAAGATCGAACCCGGACTGGTCCTGCGGCCCTTACTCGGGAGAACGTGCGTTTGAATACGGTCGACACTTCTGCCGCTGTTGCGTTGCTGCGATCCGAAGCAGCGACCCGGCGCGGACGCCGACACAAGGTCAATCAGGACAGCCACTTTGCGGCCCCGTCGCATGGGCTCTTCACGATTGCCGATGGCATGGGCGGTCACAGAGAGGGTGACGTCGCCAGCCGTGCGACGGTTCACGCCATCTCGCAACTGACCAACATGCCGCCGAGTAGCCACGAAGCCCGGCAGATTGCCCTGGAAGCCAAGCTCAACCACGTCAATCACGGTCTTTACGCCGGTTTTCTCGCCGTCCCCGAACAAGACATTTCAGGCACGACAAGTCTCAGCCTGATCATCAGCGGGACACAAGCCAGCTGCATCTGGGCCGGAGATTCGCGTCTCTACGTTTTGCGCCAGCAGCAACTGTTCCTCATCTCGGAGGACCATGCCGACAAAGCCGGACGGCTGACTGCCGCTGTCGGCATCCACAACACGCTTCAGCTTGACCGCCGAACGCTGGAGATGATGCCCGACGATGTTTTCGTACTTTGCACCGACGGGCTGTTGAAAGGCATGGACGAAACCACGCTGGCCAGGATGGCCACCGAGGGAACCTCCGGTCTTGCTGACCGGCTTGTTTCGCGCGCTGTGGCAGGCGGATCCTCGGACGACATCACGGTGATAACCGTTTGGACGGAAACAGATGCTCAGCCGCCGGAAGCCGGCAGATAGAAGGAATGCTGCTGGCCCGAGGCCCAACCATCCTGCACGAATGCCGTTACGCCGATCAGATCCTGATCTTCCACCGCCATTCGATCCACTTCGAAAGTGACCTTGTCTGAGAGGGATCTGCTCAGGACTTCCAGGCTCGTTGCGACCGCAGCCTCGCGCTCGTCAGCATCCTGCCCTGTAACCACGGCCTCGCCGAGAGCTTCCTGGAACAGGGAAAACAGGCGGGACACCAGAAGGGCCTGATCCAGCGCGCCCCGACCGTCCTCGCCAGGCTGGACCGTCACGGCCCGACGGAATACGAGGCTGGTTCTGTTGGCGACGCCCTCCAGCACGTTGATGCCGGCAAGTGCGAGCGACGGTGCCGTGTCCGAACCGACGGCAAACCGTGTTGCCATGGCAACTTCACCGCCCATCGACCGGCTTTCGACAAGCTCCAGCGCATCGTAATCCTTCGGCATGCCGACTGGGAGCCGCGGAAACACTTCAGTTTCAAGCTGGACCAGTATTTCGGAAAGGGCGACAAAAGCACCCGACACAAACAGCGCCGGCGCACCGTCCTCTTCGGCGGTCAACCGGGCATCGTTCCAGAACAGTGCCAGGTGAGAGGCGGCATCGCTGGCCCTCAGGCCTGCAAAACCTTCGAAGCCCCGCTTGTCGAGCAACTGATGTGGCGTTTCGATCTCGGCAACTTCCTCACCCGGAACTCCGGCAAAATGCCCGGCAAGCGCGGCAAGCCCGACCGTGTCACTTTCGGCGCATTCCCGCGCAAGCACCTTCAGCCGTTCCGTGTCGCGTGGGCCCAGGCCGATTTCGTTCGCAAACAGGGCAATATCGTAGAGTTCTGCCTGCAGGGCCTCGCCGGTTTCGCCCAGAACCTCCTGCAGATCGACGGCATCAAGATCGTGATCGAGCTGAAGGAGATGAAGTTCCAGCGGCAGGTCGAACGGAACTTCACTCAGGAGCAGGTTCAATCCATGCCAGTTCAGCAGCACCGTGCTCAGTTTCGGGCTGTCGAAGAAGAGACGCGCCTGTGCCTGCTGCAGCGTATCGGCTGGCGCTTCCTTCTTTTTCCCCTCGACGGGAGCACTTGAAACCTGGCCTGTTTCCTGGAGCGTCTTTTGAATGAAGGCGTCCACGGCGGTTTTCGCGGCACTGCCGCTTTCGCCACGAGCAGCCTTTTCCTCCGGAGTGCGGATCATCGACAGGAGGGCGTCGAGCCCCTCGGTTCCCTTGCTGCTGCTCGAGACATCGTTTTCCTTACGCTTGCCTTGCGCTGAAGCCGGCAATTCGTCGTCTTTCAGCAGTCTTTCCAGCAATGACTTCTGCTCGTCCAGTGCCGACTTGCCGATCTTGTCGTAACGCTGGTCATGAACGGCAAGCTGATCCTGGTCACCGGAAGCCGCCGCGAGATCCCGCACGAAGCGAAATTCGCGCAGCAGTTTTGTCGGATGCAGATCTTTCAGGCGCGCGAAGGAAACCTGTTCTTCCAGCTCGGGTGGATGCGAACCGAGCACATTGACCGCCGAGACGGAAAAGGATGGTGTTTTCTGTTCCAGGATTTCCTCGGCGTCCTGACCGGTGACGTTGAAAGCCACGCCGGTTGCCGCAAGGCCGAAGTCTCCTGCGATCAGCACCCTGAAAGGCGGTGCCGGTTTGATCGGGACTGCACTGTGCCCCTTGTTTCCGAGGCCAATCGAGAAGCTGGCGATCCCGCCTTTGATGTCGTCTTCCCCGGTCATTTCGATCAACCCCTATTGATGATTGTAAGTTTCACTCAAATTGACATGAAGGTGAATGTGACTTGCGCGATCAAGATATTGCCGTCGGTCTCATACCCTTGGTGCCAACACACCGTTGCAGCGGGTCAGGGTGTAGCAGAGCCGGTTTCAAGGTTGCGCGCAGTCAATTCCTCTTTCATCCCTCGCCAATAAATCACCTGCCGCTCGGGTAATCTATCAGGGGTGGATGGGCGTTTCAAAAATTGCCCCCGGATCGTTCGACGATCCGATCGACACCCAGGTCATCCAAGCAAAAATGCGCGAAGCCAGCTGGAACAAAACGACTGCAGCGCGCATACTGAGCGTCGGCTGGCGAACCATACCCCACGCGTTTACCCAGCTCTACCTTTGTCGCCCCAACGGCTTGCGCTGCTCCTGTTCCGGGGCCAAGAGAAGCTTCGGGCCGAATTGTCGCCAGGGATCCTGCAGATTTGACGTCAGACATGACCTCCGCCACGCACACGCTGATAACCGCCTTCGTGTCCGGCAAGCTGTCTTATGACGCCTTGTCGAAGCAGCTGCGGACCGGTGCACAGCAATCAGCGAACGCCCTTGATGAAACGCGGCAGGCGATCCGGGATTTTGTCGAAGCGGGCCACCTTCCGAACGAGCTCGGCCAGAGGCTTCTGAATCAGTTGCCGGCGGGCGATGCCAAACCTTCCGGTTACGACGTGAAAGACAATCCGCCACGTCCACATGCTGTTCACGGCACACAGCAGGAACCGGTATCGGCTCCCGCACCTGAGCAGGCAGCAATGCCCCCTGCAAACCTGCCACCATTGCCATTGCTGAACGAGCCAGCCGGGGCAACGGGTGGCGAGACAGCAAGTGACGAAACACGGGGCAAGATGGACGAGGCCATTTTGACCTCACTCGTTTCGGGCTACGCCGGCTTTCGCAGTCGACGCGCGAATGCCGCCGAAGAACCACCACCTCCAGCCGACAGCGGCAAACTGGACAAATATCTGACCGAATTCAAAAGTGCCCGGTTTCGTTCCGACGCGCGCCGCGTTTCCGGCGGCGGACAAAGAGACAGTCTCGACGTCAACAAGTTGGCGACACCCCAGGTGAAACGCGCCGGTGTCGGCTCCATTTTGCGTGACCGGTTCATCCTGGACACCGAGATCGGGAGCGGCGGAATGGGGCACGTTTATTCAGCCGTTGATCGCCGGCGCCTGGAGGCAGCTCACGACCAGCCTTATGTCGCCATCAAGCTTCTGAACGAGAACTATCGCAACGACACCGAAGCCGTGCGGCTTCTGGAGGCCGAGGCGCGCAAGTCTCAGGCACTCGCACATCCGAATATCACCACCGTGTACGACTTCGATCGCGACAAGGCCGATGTGTTTATCGTCATGGAGCAGCTAAACGGCGTGGGACTGGACCGCCGGATCGGGCGGGCCCTTGGCAAACCTCTACCTCTGGGCGAATGCGCCCGGGTCCTGCGCGGCACCTGTGCAGGTCTGTCCCATGCGCACAGCCGGGGTGTCGTTCATTCGGATCTGAAGCCCGGCAACATCTTTCTGCTGACGGACGGCACGATCAAGCTCCTTGATTTCGGCTTGGCGGCAGCGGAAACCGCCAGTGCGGACCATCCGATCCGGGATAGCCTGACCTCGGCCTACGCAAGCCCCGAGCAATTCCGGCGCGCGGACCGTGATCCCCGAGACGATGTCTTTGCGCTTGGCTGCATCGCGTACCAGATCCTGACCGGCGGCCATCCGTTCCAGTTCCGACCGATAGACGAGGTCGCGCGGGAAGGTCTCGTGCCGGCGCCTGTCGAGGGGCTCTCCCCGCAAGCCTGGAACACCTTGCGCCAGGCGCTCGAGTTCGACCGCAACAAACGCCTTGGAGACGTCGACAGTTTCCTGAAGGGCCTGTTTGAAATGCAGGACTGAGCCGAGACCACCCGGCAACCTGGCCTGCAAATGTAATCACTCGATGGAATCGACGATCGTCTCGATTGCCCGCGTGAATCCGTGGTCCGGCTGCTGGGTGCTGATCAGGCCTGTGCTGCCGATCTGGATGAGATCCGTCGACAACGGCAGGACAGCTGCCACCGGCGTGCGGTAGTTGGAAAAGATGCGCTGTGCCAACTCGTTGAAATCGAAGGTTTCCAGAGCCTTGTTGACCACCAGAAACAGCTGCGGCACCTCAAGCTTGCGCGCCAGTTCCAATGTGACTGCGGTGCCCTGATAGTCCTGGATGTCAGGACGAAGGATCAAAAGCAGCGCGTCGGAGATAGCGATGGAAAGCAGTGTTTCCTCGTTGACGCCCGGGTGGGTATCGATCAGCAGATAATCGAGTTCCAGGCCGCGGCAGAGGTCGACAAAACCCCGGTTCAGATCCTCGACATCATATTTTTCCTTCAGGATCCGTGCGATCTCACCGGTCTTGATCGATGAAGGCACCAGAAAGACCTTGCCACCGTCCGGCACCGTTGGGTTGCCGTCGCCATCGACCACGTTTTCCGTGACATCGACCGCCGTATCAGTCACCGAACAATGCCCCCACAGGTAGTTGTTCAGAGTGTTGTTGACCGTGTTGAGATCAACCTTGAAGAGGGTGTGGATGCCTGGGGACTGGATATCCGTATCGACAATGCCGACCCTGTGACCACGCAGGGCAAGCACCGCGGCCAGGTTGGCCGTGACGTTGGATTTGCCCGTGCCGCCGCGATAGGAATGAGTGGAAATGATTTTGGTCACGGATCAATCTCGAAGGATGTTTTGAAAGTTCAGGACTTGTACCGGGATCGAAGATCCTTGGCGCGGGACTGCAGGGAGCGGAAATAGTCGGAATCGCTCACCTGTTCGATTTCAGCCTGCGCCTGTTCCTTGTCGTAGGTGACTTCGAACTTGTCCAGCCGGGTTTTCAGCTCGGCATTTTCCTTGCGCAGCTTCGCTTCGGCCGCTTCCAGCTGGCGCTTGGTTTCCGTCAGTTCCGCAATGAGCTGGCTGGAATGGAATTCGCGTGCCTCTACCTGCACGACCATGCCTGAAAAGGTTTCCGCCAAAGCGCGGATATCGTGTTCGACACCCTCGTCCGTGATCACCTGATAAAGCTCCTCGACCTCGTCGAAGCGCCCGTTGGCGATCGCTTCGCAGGTCCGGGCCAGACTGGCCAGAGCAGGTTTCATGGTGTCGGATGAGGTCATTCAGCCCTCCGCAGGCGCTCGAAGATAGCCCGGTTAAATCACGCCTTGCCGGGTAACCCAAGATGTTTGTTGAAGGGGCCTGCGATCGCTCCGGAGCATTTGCTGCATTGCGACGGGTTCCTTTCGAGACCGTCACTGGCGGCAAGATGCCCGCACCTTGCCGCCAGTGTTCTTCCCAACACCAGAAAGTTTGCCGCCTTATCGTTTCGGCAGGATGTTGTGCTCCGGTCCAAACGGGAAACCGGTAATGTTCTCAGCCCCGGTTTCCGAAACGATCAGGATGTCGTGTTCCCGGTAACCGCCTGCTCCGGCTTCGCCTTCAGGGATCATGATCATCGGCTCCATCGAGACGACCATGCCCGGTTGAAGCACCGTGTCGACATCCTCACGCAACTCCACTGAGGCTTCACGGCCGTAGTAGTGGCTGAGCACACCGAAGGAATGGCCGTAGCCGAAGCTGCGGTACTTCAGGAGATCGTGGCTACGGTAGATGTCATTCAGCTCGCTTGCGATATCGCTGCAGCGGGCACCCGGCTTGATCAGCTTCAGTCCCTCGCGGTGGACATGGCAGTTGATCTCCCAAAGCCGCAGGTGCTCGTCGGAGGCATATTCGCAGAACAGGGTCCGCTCCAGCGCCGTGTAATAGCCGAAGATCATCGGAAAACAGTTGAGGCTGAGGATATCGCCGGCTTCCACCTTTTTGTTGGTGACCGGGTTGTGCGCTCCGTCGGTGTTGATGCCGGACTGAAACCAGGTCCAGGTGTCCATCAGCTCGACGAACGGGAAGGACTTCGCGATTTCCCGGATCATGGCATTGGTTGAGGCCATGGCGACTTCGTGTTCCGGAACGCCGGCCTGAACCGCCTCCACCAGAGCCGCGCCGCCAACGTCGCAGATGCGCGTGCCTTCGCGGATCAGCACGTGCTCCTCGGCGCTCTTGATCGTGCGCTGCGCCATTGCGTCGGCGGCAATGTCGACCAGCTCGACGCCCGGAAGCGCGGCTTCCAGAAGCTTCAGCATGTCGAGGGAGACGTGGTCGAACTCGATGCCGATGCGCTTGACCCCAGGATTGGGCATCCCAAGCAGCGACTGGATGGCGTGGAAGTAATTGTCCCGGCGCCAGTCGGTGTAGATCACGGTGTCGCCGTGGGTCCTGCGCCAGGGCTGACCACCGTCAATACCAGCCGCAATCGTGGTTGCCTTGTCCTGTGTGACCAGAAAGCCGTATTTGCGGCCGAAGTAACAATAGAGGAAGCCGGAGTAGTAGCAGATGTTGTGATAGGAGGTGAACAGGGCGGCATCGATCTGCCGGTCCGCCATCAGCTTGCGGAGTTTTGCCTGGCGGCTGTCCATTTCGGCAGCCGAGAAGGGCGAAAACGCCTTCTCGCCATTGTTCATTTCATAAATGCGGATCATGTCGTTGCTCATTGAAGGCTCCTTCCGTTCGTTCGAGCTTCGGTTTCCGGGGGCCTGAAACGCAAAACGGGCCGGCTTCCGCGAAGAAGCCGGCCCGCCAGGCCCAAATTCAAAATGTCTTGCTACCGGGAGACCCTGTCTCCACCCGGTGACTGGCGTTCCGCCACCGGCTCACCCTGAAAGCAGCGGGGCGCTCCTCGCGCCCGCCCGGGATCAGCCCGGGGACAGACCTCTCAGGCGTTCGGACCTGCGGCGCAGCAGCTCCAGTACGGTCAACAGGCAGATGGAAATGGCCACCATCAGGGATGCCACCGCCAGAATGGTCGGCGAGATCTGTTCTCGAAGGCCGGTGAACATCTGCCAGGGCAATGTCTTCTGCCCGGCGGATCCCAGGAACAGCACCACCACCACTTCATCGAAGGAGGTGATGAAGGCAAACAGCGCTCCGGAGACGACACCTGGAATGATCAGGGGCATCTGCACCTTGAAGAAGGTGGTGACCGGGTTGGCGCCCAGGCTGGCCGACGCCCGCACGAGACTGCGGTCGAAACCGACCAGTGTCGCCGTCACCGTGATGATGACAAAGGGCGTTCCAAGCGCGGCATGGGCCAGAACAACCCCCCAATAGGTGCCCTGCAGGCCGATGCGCGAATAGAAGAAGTACATGCCTGCCGCCGAGATGATCAGCGGCACGATCATCGGCGAAATCAGCACTGCCATGATCGCGGACTTGTAGGGCACATGGGACTGGGACAGGCCGATGGCCGCCAGGGTGCCGAAGCCCGTCGCCAAGATGGTGGCGACAGGTGCGATCAGCACCGAGTTGGTCAGCGCCTGCTGCCAGTCCGGATTGGTGAAGAAGTCCTGGTAGTGCTTGAAGGAATAGCCTGCCGGGTCGAGAGCCAGCATCGCCTTGGTGAAGGTGAAGAAGTTCTCCGCGTTGAAGCTGAGCGGCAGGATTACCAGGATCGGGAAGATCAGGAAGAAGAAGATCAGCCCGCAGATCACCCGGAACGTATAGTACCAGGTCCGCTGGAGAGGAGACGCGTAGGGAGGAAGTGCACTCATGCCGCCACCTATCCGAGTTTCACGTTATCGATGCCGACGATCTTGTCGTAGACAACAAAGAGCACCAGAACCGCGACGAGCAACAACGTGCCGAGCGCTGCGCCCAGACCCCAGTTGAGCGACGACGAGATGTGGTAGGCAATCCGGTTGGAAATGAAGATGCCCGACGTTCCGCCCACCAGTTCCGGTGTGATGTAGTAACCGATCGACAGAATGAAGACGAGCACGGCACCCGCGCCGATGCCCGGCACGGTCTGCGGGAAATACACCCGCCAGAACGCGGTCCAGTCGTTGGCGCCAAGGCTCTTGGCCGCGCGCACATAGGACGGCGAAATGGTTTTCATGACCGAATACAGCGGCAGGATCATGAACGGCAGCAGGATATGCGTCATGGCGATGATGGTGCCGGTCTGGTTGTTGATCATCACCAGGCGTCCGGCGTCGCTGATGATGCCTGTCCAGACAAGGAAGTCGTTGATCACCCCCTGTTGCTGCAACAGCACCTTCCAGGCCGACGTCCGCACCAGAAGCGATGTCCAGAACGGCAGAAGCACAAGGATCATCAGCAGGTTGGAGGAGCGCAGCGGCAAGGCCGACAAGAGGAACGCGATCGGATAGCCAAGAAGCAGGCACGACACGGTGATCGCGATGGACAGGAACAGGGTGCGGCCGAACAGGAACATGTAGATCCGTTCGTCTTCCGGCTTCAGTTCGATCCCGTTCGCGGTCTGCTGCGCGTCGAAGGCATTCAGGAAATAGCCGGCCGTATAGCGCGGCGAGAACCGTTTGAGGACCTGCCAGGTCTCGACATTGCCCCAGTCCTTGTCCAGGTCAATGAACTGTTCCTTGTAGGGACCGGCTTCGTCCATGCGCTTGACGCCGCGCCCTGTCTTGCGGAACAGGCTGGAAACGCCGGTTTCCTCGTAGTTGAGGCGTGAGCCGAGGCGGGTATGGGTCTTTTCTTCGACGGCGACGACCAGGTCGTCGTAAAGCGCCGCGAAGACAACCTCATCGGGCACGTTGCCGGAGGTTGGATCCCACTCCTGAAGAGCGATGACGGTCTTGGGAAGCGTGTCTTCCACGATCCCGTTTTCGACCGAGCGGAACAGCATGTCCACGATCGGGGCAACGAAGGTGAGCAGGACAAAAATCAGCAGGGGCGCAATCAGCGCCAGGGCGCGCAGCTTCTCGCGGCGCAGCGCCTTGGCAAGGGCCGCCTTCAGCGGCTTGCCGTCTTGCGTCGTCAGAACCTCGCCCGCGTGGGTATCGCTCATGAAACAGTCTTCCGCAAATCCGTTGGAAGATCCGGGTGAGGCATCGCCTCACCCGGACCGGTTTCTCATCTGTTGATTACTGGGCCAGCCACGCCTGGAACTTGGCGTCGATGTCGTCCCGGTAATCCGCCCACCACTCGTAGTTATAGAGGAAGGTGTTCTTGGCGTTGTTCGGGTCGGTCGGCATGTGCGGAGCCATTTCGATGCCGAGGTCGGCGTGCTTGCCAACCAGCGGTGCCGAGGACTTGCGAGCCGGGCCGTAGGAGATGTACTTCGCCTGATCCGCCAGACGCTGGGTGTCGGTGGCGTATTTGACGAAGTCCTTCACCATGGCGAGGCGGTCTTCCGGCAGACCGGCCGGGATGATCCAGCCGTCAAGGTCGAACACCTGAGCGTCCCACAGCATCTTGACCGGCTGCTTCTGCTCTTCGATCAGGGAGAACAGACGGCCGTTGTAGGTGGAGCCGATCACGACTTCCTTGTCGGCCAGAAGCTGCGGGGTTTCCGCACCAGCAGACCACCACACGACGTTGTCCTTGATGGTGTCGAGCTTCTTGAATGCCTGCTCCTGGCCTTCTTCGGTCTCAAGAACGTTGTAGACTTCTTCCTTCGGCACGCCGTCGCACAGAAGAGCCCATTCCATGTTGTTGATCGGGCGCTTTTCCAGCGAGCGCTTGCCCGGGAATGTTTCCAGATCGAACACGTCACAGATGTCGTCCGGCTCCTTGCCGTTCCATTCCGCAATGTCGGAACGATAGCCGAAGGTGGTGGAGTAGACGATCTGCGGAATGAAGCACTCGGAGACCAGCAGGTCGCCGAAGTCTTCAGAAGCCTTGGTACCGTCCGGTGCATCGGCAAGGTCGGTATCCGGATCGATTTCCAGTGCCAGGCCTTCGTCGCACAGACGGATCGCGTCGGAAGCAACCACGTCGACCAGATCCCACGTGATGTTGCCGGCTTCGTTCATGGCGCGCAGCTTGGCGACAGCCTCGTTCGAAGACTCGTCCCAGATCACGTTGATGTCGGAGTTTTCCGCGACATACGGATCGGCGTAGGCGTTTTTCTGGGAGGCCTGATAGGCGCCGCCCCAGGAAACGATGGTCATGTCCTTCGCCATGGCCGCGCTGCCGGCAAATGCCAGAGCGGTGCCTGCGAGAATTACAGTTTTGAGCTTCATGTGAGTTAGCTCCCTCTTTTAGGATTTAACGGATTTTTCCGTTGTGGTCGCTGGCGGCCGGTTGCCGGCCGCCGGGCGATTTCAGACAACCGCATCGAGCGCTTTACAGTCGTTCAGCGCCCAGCCGACGCGGACTGTCTCGCCGACGGCGAGTTTGCGCTTTTCTCCGCGGTTGCGAACCTTGACGATGAACTCGTCGTTGCCGCCCACGTTCATGCGAACGCGGATATGGTCACCGAGGTAGATGAGTTCCTCGATCCGGCCGTTGACCAGATTGTCCATCGTGTCGTGGGTGTCGAACTCCACCCGTTCCGGCCGCAGGGACAGGGTCGTCCTGTCGCCGACGGCGGACACGTTGACCTTGTCAGCCTTAAGCTTAGTGCCGTCATCGAGTTCAACAAGGCACTCAGAGCCGTTGATCTCGACGACCTTGCCATTCAACTTGTTGTTTTCACCGATGAACTGGGCGACGAAGGAATTCTTCGGATCTTCATAGAGATCGTCCGGCGTCGACAATTGCTGGATGACACCATCGTTGAACACAGCCACGCGGTCCGACATGGTCAGCGCTTCAGTCTGGTCGTGGGTCACGTAGACGACGGTGACACCAAGGTTCTCGTGAATGTGCTTGATCTCGTACTGCATCTGCTCGCGCAGCTGCTTGTCGAGCGCACCGAGCGGCTCGTCCATCAGCACCAGCTCCGGATCGAACACCAGGGCACGGGCCACTGCGACGCGTTGCTGCTGACCACCGGAGAGCTGTGCCGGACGGCGGTTGCCGAACGAACCGAGCTCGACCATCTCGAGAGCCCGCTTGACCTTTTCCTGCTGGTCAGCCTTGCCGACACCGCGCACCTGAAGCGGAAAGGCGAGGTTCTCGGCCACCGTCATGTGCGGAAACAGGGCGTAGTTCTGGAACACCATGCCGATGCCGCGCTTGTGCGGGGGCACGTTGTTGATCGGACGGTCGTTCAGGTAGATTTCGCCATGCGTTGCCGGTTCGAAACCGGCCAGCATCATCAGGCAGGTGGTTTTGCCGGAACCGGACGGGCCGAGCATTGTCAGGAATTCGCCCGGCGGAATATCGAGATTGAGGTTCTTTACGACCAGGGTTTCCCCGTCATAGCTCTTTTGAACGCTGTCATACTTAACAGCAGCGCCCCGTGTGTTCGCCATTGTGTCCCCAAGTCAGCTTCTATCATTATTATTAGACGCACGACCAATAACCTCCAGGTAACCTCTGTTCCTGAAGAGCTATCGATGTGTGCGAACGCGCATAGAAAAACAAAATTACTGCCTTTTGGAAAGGGGTTATGAAAAAAATTTGGATATTTTTTAGTCAGGCGCCGACTTAATATTTTGCAGCGCGGTATGAAGCCGTATTTTTTACTCAAGAAGAAGCGCCCGAAGAAAGAAATATCTTTTTCCGGGTTCGGCAATCTTTACTACACAACGATGTTCTTTGTTGTGCCTCTAGAAGAGTTTCGCGCAAGCCAACTTGCACCAATAGCCGTAGAACGTCACGGAATGCTCTGGCTGCGTCATGCGGAAAATAGCGCGACAAGGGAGCCGCGAGCACCGTGCGGGCAACAAAAAACCCCGCCCGGCAACTGCCGGACGGGGCCTGACGCTAAGCATCAACCTTGCAGCGTATACGGCTTATTTGTAGTCGTACTGGCCGTCTTTCCACTCGTACCAGACGTAGCCCGGCAGGGTGACGTCGCCCTTGTCGTCAAAGGAGAGGTCGCCGAGAACGGTCTTGAAGTCGCCGTCGTTTAGGGCGCCGACAACGTCGTCATACTCGGTGGAGCCGGCAGCTGCGGCAGCTGCTGCCCAAGCCTGGATGGCGGCGTAGGTGTAGAGCGCGTAGCCTTCAGCGGTCTTGCCGGCGTCTTCAAGCGCCTTCACGACCGGAGCAGCTTCCGGGTTCTTGCGCGGGTCCGGAGAGAAGGTCATCAAAGTGCCTTCGCCAGCCGGGCCGGTGATCGACCAATATTCGTCGGTCACGAGTGCATCACCGGAAACGAGAACGGTGCTCATGCCCTGGTCGACCATCTGACGCTTCATCAGGCCGGCTTCGGTGTGGTAACCGCCGACGTAGAGAACGTCGATGTTTTCCGACTTCAGCTTGGAAACCAGCGCGGTGTAGTCCTTTTCACCGGCAGTGTAGGCTTCGTAGAGGGTTTCGTTCTTGCCGGCAGCGTTCATGACTTCCTTGGTGGCATCGGCGAGGCCTTTGCCATAGGCAGTCTTGTCGTGAACGATGGCGATGTTCTTGTCGCCGAATTCCTCTGCCAGATAGGTACCGGCAACCTGACCCTGCTGGTCGTCACGACCGCAAACGCGGAAGGTGCCCGGGCCCGGACGTTCGTCGGTGAACTTCGGGTTGGTGGAAGCCGGAGAAATCTGGACGATACCTTCTTCCGCGTAAACGGCGGATGCCGGGATGGAAGAGCCCGAGCAGAAGTGACCGGCCATGAAGACCACGCCCTTACCGACCATCTGGTTGGCAACGGCAACAGCCTGTTTCGGGTCGCAGGCATCGTCGCCCACTTCCAGCACCAGCTGTTCACCATTGACGCCGCCAGCTGCGTTGATGTCCGCCACGGCCTGCTCGGCACCGGCTTTCATCTGCGCGCCGAAGGAGGCGTACTGGCCGGTCATCGGGCCTGCAGTTGCGATCACGATGTCTGCAAAAGCGGCGGTGGACATGGCCACACCGGCAACTGCAGCAACGCTAGCCAAAAGATACTTTTTCATCATCAACTCCCCTGGTTCCAGTTATCTGGACCACTTGGAATGGAAGCCCGTGCTTCCGTTTTGGCCGGGCCAGGGACGATTCTTGTTGTTTTTCGTCCATTCCCAGCCGGTTCCCCATCGGTGCGGAAAACGCACCTCCGGAATTCTCAATCCTTGGCGTATTTGTCCGTCTGGCCGGTCTTCAACCGCCAACTGAAGGGACTCGTCTTTTCGTAAAGCCAGACATACTGCGTCGTCATCTGGTTGGTGCGTGTATACCGCCATCCCGCCAGGCCGATTGCAAGCAGAATGAGATAGTCTACAACCAGATAGTGCACCGATAGTAGCGTTCCGTCGAACAGGGCGAAGGTCAGGAACCTGATCGCCAGGCTCAACAGGAACACGAACCAGAACAGCACATAAAGCGGCCGCCAGGTGTTGGCACAGGCACGTCCCGTCATCCAGGCCGCGCCGCCGCCAAGGCAGCACAGCAGGACGAGAAACACACCGAAACTGGTCTGATAAAGAATACCCATAGCGCGCTCCTAGTGTCTTCCGCCTTCGAGGTAGGCCGCCTGCACGTCCTCGCGGGCGAGCAGTTCCTTGCCGGAACCCGACATGGTGATCTTGCCGTTCACCATCACGTAGGCCCGGTGTGCCAGTTTCAGCGCATGATAGGCGTTCTGTTCCACCAGGAAGACGGTGAGACCGTCGCTCTGGTTGAGATCCCGGATAGCATCGAAGATCTGTTTCACGATCAGCGGTGCAAGGCCGAGAGACGGTTCGTCCAGAAGCAGAAGACGCGGGTTGGACATCAGGGCCCGGGCGATCGCCAGCATCTGCTGCTCACCGCCCGAAAGCGTGCCGCCGCGCTGGTTCCGGCGCTCCTTGAGGCGCGGAAACAGGTCGAAGGCGCGCTGAAGTCCTGCTTCCAGATCGTGGTTGCCGGCCATTTCTGCACCCATGATCAGATTTTCCATCACGCTCATGCGCGGGAAGATGCGCCGCCCTTCCGGAGACTGCGCAATCGACTTGCGCATGATCTGGTGGGTGGGCATGCGGGTGATGTCTTCGCCATCGTAGATGACCTGGCCGGAGCTGGCCTGCGGCGTGCCGCAGATGGTCATCATCAGCGTCGACTTGCCGGCGCCGTTGGCCCCGATCAGGGAGACGATCTCGCCCCGGTCGACGGTCAGATCGACACCGCGCAGCGCGATGATCTTGCCGTAGTGGGTCTCGACGTTCCTGACTTCCAGGAGGTGGTTGGAGGTTGTCATATGCCGACCTCCTCTTCCACGGCGTCGACTTCTTCGTCCGGTACGCCCAGATAGGCGGCGATCACCTTCGGATCGTCCTTCACTGCGGCCGCCGTGCCGTCGGAGATCTTCTCGCCATAGTCCAGAACCACGACGTGATCCGAAATTTCCATCACAACGCTCATGTCGTGTTCAATCAGAAGGATAGAGGTGCCGTGCTCCTTGCGGATGTACTGCAGGAGCGCGTTCAGTTCACCACTTTCCTTGGGGTTCAGGCCCGCGGCCGGTTCGTCCAGACACAGCAGCTCCGGACCGGAGCACATGGCCCGGGCAATTTCCAGACGGCGCTGGTCGCCGTAAGGCAGGTCAGCGGCCGGGGCGTCCGCCCGGTCGATGAGCGCTGTCTTTTCCAGCCAGTAACGCGCCTTTTCGACTGCCTGACGCTCTGCCTTGCGGAAGGTTGCCAGACCGAAGATACCCGCAAGCGAATAGCCCGAAGCCAGCATCAGCGGATTGTGCTGCGCGACCATCAGGTTCTCCAGAAGGGTCATGCCGCCGAACAGGCGGATGTTCTGGAAGGTACGGGCGACCTTGGCTTTCGCAGAGATCTGGAAATCCGCCATGCGCTCGAGCAGGTAATGCTCGCCGTTGGTGCGGTTCATCACGACCCGCCCTTCGGTCGGCTTGTAGAAGCCGGTAACGCAGTTGAAGACGGTGGTCTTCCCGGCGCCGTTTGGGCCGATCAGGGCGGTAATGTCACCGCGCCCGACATTGAACGACAGATCGTCGATGGCGACCAGGCCGCCAAAGCGCATGGTCAGATGCTCGATCGTCAGGACGGGGTTTGTATCCCAGGAGCTCATCCGTGGCCCTCCTGAACGAGGTCGGCACTGATGCCCTTGGCCTTCTTGCCGCTGAGGGTTATCGACGGCATGCGGGTTGAGATGAGGCCGCGCGGTTTCCAGACCATGATGACGACCATCAGGAGCCCGAACACCAGCATGCGGTATTCTTCCAGTCCGCGGAAGAACTCGAAACCACCGATCATCACGACTGCGGCGATGACGACACCGATCTGGCTGCCGAGACCGCCGAGAACGACGATCGCCAGGATGACCGCGGATTCGATGAAGGTGAAGCTTTCCGGCGAGATGAAGCCTTGCCGGGTGGCGAAGAACGAACCCGCGAAACCGCCGAACATCGCACCGAGCGCAAAAGCGGTCAGCTTGGTGTTGGTGGTGTTGATGCCGAGCGAGCGGCAGGCGATTTCATCCTCGCGCAGGGCTTCCCAAGCCCGCCCGACCGGCAACTTGCGCAGACGCATGGTCACGAAGTTGGTGACCAGAGCCATGATCAGGATCAGGTAGTAGAGGAAGATGATGCGGTGAATGGAATTGTATTCCAGACCGAAGGTGTCGGCGAAGCCGCCCGGGCCGCGCTCGAATTCGATACCGAAGAAGCTCGGCCGCGGAATGCCGGAAATACCGTCCGGGCCACCGGTGAAGTCATACCAGTTGAGCAGGACCACCCGGATGATTTCCCCGAAGGCCAGCGTCACGATGGCTAGATAGTCCCCCCTGAGACGCAGCACCGGGAAGCCCAGGATGATACCCCAGAAAGCGGCCAGGATGCCGGCGAGCGGCAGACAGATCCAGAAGGAGAAGCCGAAATACTGAGCCAGCAGCGCGTAGGAATAGGCACCGACCGCGTAGAACGCGACGTATCCCAGATCAAGCAGGCCGGCGAGGCCGACCACGATGTTCAGGCCCCAGCCGAGCATCACGTAGGTGGTCACCAGAATGGCAAGGTCGAGATACTGGCGCGACCCGCGCGATCCATAGGCCGACATCAGCAGGAACGGCAGGACCACAGCCAGGATCAGAAACACCGGCATCGCGAACTTGCCGAGTTTGGCCAGGGGCTTGGCGCTCGGCAGGAAACCTTTCGCCGTTTCGGTGACAGGCTTGTCGGCCTTCCAGACGAACAGGTTGAGGAGCAGCCGCCCGCCGAAGACGATGGCGACTGCAATGGCAACGGCTGCCCAGCGGTATTCAATGCCGAGCTGACCGCCAAGGCCGCTTGCGACCTCGGCTTTCATGCCGATCAGGACACCGAACAGGGCAAGCGCGATCGCACCCCCGGCCGCCGCATCCTTGAGCGACACCATGAAGAGGTTCTCAGATTTTGCTGACATGGATCAGACCTTCTCCACTTCCGGCTTGCCGAGCAGGCCTTCGGGCATAAAGATCAGCACGATCGCCAGGATCGAGAAGGCGGCAACGTCCTTGTACTCGACCGAGAAATAGCCGGACCAGAAGGTCTCGATGAGCCCGATCAGCAACCCGCCGAGCATGGCACCCGGCAGCGAGCCAATACCGCCAAGAACCGCAGCGGTGAAGGCTTTCACGCCGGCCAGGAAGCCGATGTAGAAGTCGATCACGCCGTAGTAGAGCAGGAACATCAGACCTGCGACGGACGCAAGGCCTGCACCCATGACGAAGGTCAGCGAGATCGTCCGATCGACGTTGACACCGACGAGCGACGCCATCTTGCGATCCTGCTCGCAGGCGCGCTGCGCACGGCCTAGAGAGGTCTTGTTGATCAGGAAGGTGAAGCCGACCATCAGAACGACGGTCACCACGATGATCAGGATCTGCGTGTAGGACAGCTGCACGATGAAGCCGGTTCCGTCCGGTCCGCCGTCGCTCAGCGTGAAGCCGCCGGAGATCAGGGGCTGCAGAGGCTTGTTGCGCGCGCCCTGCGAGATCTGAACGAAGTTCTGAAGCGTGATGGAAGCGCCGATCGCCGTGATCAGCGGTGCCAGGCGGAAGGAGCCGCGCAGAGGGCGGTAGGCGATCCGCTCGACCGTCCATCCCCAGGCCGCCGTCAGGGCCATCGAAATGACCAGGACACCGATCAGCGCCAGAATGAGGAGCGCCACTGGCAGGCCTGCCGTGATGCCGAAAGCGACGATGAAGATCAGCGCGATGAAGGCGCCGACCATGAAGATGTCACCATGGGCGAAGTTGATCATCCCGATGATGCCGTACACCATCGTGTAGCCAATGGCGATCAGGCCGTAGATCGACCCTAGCGTCACGCCGTTGATCAGCTGCTGTAGAAAGTAATCCATATTCTTTTTGTTACCCCCGGAAGCCATTGCTGCTTCTTTGAACGAGGCATTTTTGCCTTCATTAAAGCTTCATTAGCAAGTCACGCGAGGTGAGACAATTCCTCTCGTATCCGGCAAAAGATAAAAATAAAAGATTTCCTCTTTTCGAACTTTGAGGAAATTTATTCCACTTTTTAAAAAATCAGGTCAGAAAAATCCGGCCCGGGCGGTACGGTTTCCTTTATCCGTCAAACCGACCAGGCGAAGTCTTTCCGGACAGTCTTGTCTCTCCGGAAGTTCCTCCGATAATGTCCCTTGAATCAATCATGGGCAACACCTTGCACGACACCGGCACACAGCAGCTTCAGTTCCTGACCACGAAGGAAGTGGCCGACCTTTTGCGGGTCAAGGAACGCAAGGTTTACGACCTTGCCGCCGCCAACGAGATCCCGCATCGGCGAATCACGGGCAAACTCCTGTTTCCCGCAGCCGAACTGCGGTCCTGGATCGAAGGTCCGACTGCCGCCGCGACACCGGAACGCCCGGGCGTTCTGGCCGGATCACACGACCCCCTGCTGGACTGGGCGGTTCATGCTTCCGGCTGCGGACTGGCCATGCTGTGCAACGGCAGCGCAGACGGTCTGAACCGCTTTGCCGCCGGAGACGCCGCCCTTGCCGGCCTGCATCTGCCGGAAGAAAACGGCTGGAATGTTGCGTCAGTCAGCGAACTGGGCCTGAAGGACGCGGTCTTGATCAGCTGGGCATCCCGCAAACGCGGCCTTCTGG
The DNA here is from genome assembly GCF_001999245.1 of Roseibium algicola. Taxonomy (NCBI): domain Bacteria; kingdom Pseudomonadati; phylum Pseudomonadota; class Alphaproteobacteria; order Hyphomicrobiales; family Stappiaceae; genus Roseibium; species Roseibium algicola. Next base: position 2,289,333 of record NZ_CP019630.1, read on the forward strand.
TTTCCCGGGAAGCTGCACCGACTGTTCGATCCGTTGCCGATCTGAAAGGCAGGCGCGTTGCCATGCGCCAGCCGGGCACCGGCACTGCCCTCCTGTTTTCCAGATTGCTTGCCGATGCCGGTCTGAGCGAAGCAGATCTGACCACCGGCCCTGCCACCGCCCACACGGAAAACGATGCGGCGTCGGCCGTTGCCGCCGGTGAAGCCGATGCCGCGCTCGGCATCGAAACCGCGGCAAGACCTTTCAAGCTGGCCTTCGTGCCGCTGGCCGAGGAATGCTTCGACCTGCTTATCGATCGGCGCTCCTTTTTCACCCCGCCTGTTCAGATGCTGTTCGAATTTGCACGAACGTCAGAGTTCCGGGACAAGGCCGCGGCGCTCGGCGGTTATGACCTGGCCGACCACGGCTCCGTCCGCTGGTTGTCCGCTTGACCCGCGCCGCCTTCAGTGTTCGGGCATACATTCAGGAAAGACAACGATGAGCGATATCCGCCCGCATGAAATTTCGGTTCCAATCGAGGAACCGGACGATGCAAGGCTCTTCTTCATCGGCAGGATCCACACCCCTTGGAAGGACCGCAAGGATTGCCCGCGCCAGGGCAAGGTGGACGGACCGGAGTGCCGGATCGAGATTTTCGAGCCCTGGGTCCCGGCACTGAAGGGCATCGAAGAATACGACAGGATTGAACTGCTTTACTGGCTCGACAAGGCCCGGCGGGACCTCATCGTCCAGAATCCGGCACATAGCGACAACTTTTTCGGTACCTTTGCCCTGCGCTCGCCCGTCCGGCCGAACCCGATCGGCACCGTTCTGGCAAAACTCGTTTCCGTCGATGGTCCGAACCTGATCGTGCGCGGGCTTGACTGCCTCGACGGCACCCCGCTTATCGACCTGAAACCTGACCGCTGTGCTTTCACACCGAAAGCACCGCCGAAGGACTGAACACTTCACTTGCCCTCTTCGGTCACCTTGACAAGCTCTGCCCGGACCTGACAATCCGGCCCAAAATTCGCGCCCCGACTGGCGCCCTGGGAGGAATTCATGCCTACGGAAACCCCTGCCGGCGAAACCGGTATCAACGACGTCGTCTCGATCGAGATCAACGGCTTTGTCGGCCTGATCGCTCTCGACAATCCGCCGGTGAATGCTGCCTCCCACGCGATCCGCTCCGGCTTGTGGCAGGCAGTGGAAACCCTGCAGCAGACCGACGGCGTTGAGGTGATCGCGCTTTATGCGAAGGGACGGACCTTCATTGCCGGTGCCGACATTCGCGAATTCGGCAAGCCGCCGCTCGACCCGTGGCTGCCCGAACTGTGCAACTTCATCGAAAGCGCCTCCAGGCCGATCGTCTGCGTCCTGCACGGCACCACGCTTGGTGGCGGCCTGGAAGTTGCCATGTCGTGCCACGCGCGCGTCGCCTTGACGGAATCCAAGGTGGGCTTGCCGGAAGTGACGCTCGGCATTCTGCCGGGCGCCGGCGGCACCCAGCGTGCCCCCCGGCTTGCCGGTATCGCGACGGCTCTCGACATGATTACCAGCGGCAAGCCTATGGGTGCCGACGAGGCCCTGGCCAACGGCCTGATCGACCGGATCGTTGAAGGCGATCCGCGTGACGTTGCCCTCTCCTCCGCCAAGGATCTTCTGGCCGGTGATCTGCCGAACCGCAAAACGGGTGATCTGACCGCCGAACCGGATCCCGCCGCCATCGAGGCGATGCGGGCAAAGCTCGCCAAGAGCCAGCCGCTGCTGTTCTCGCCGCACAAATGCGTCGATGCCGTCGAAGCCTGCCACCTACCGATCCGCGACGGCATGAAGGAAGAGCGCCGGCTCTACGAGGAATGCATGGCAAGCCCCCAGCGGGCCGGCCTGATCCACGCCTTCTTTTCCGAACGCGCCGTCACCAAGATCCCCGAAGCCACCGCGACCGCGCGCGAGATCAACTCTGTCGGCGTCATCGGCGGCGGCACCATGGGCTCCGGCATCGCAACTGCCATCCTGCTGGCCGGCCTGCCCGTAACCTTGACCGAACGCGACCAGGACGGACTTGACCGCGGTGTTGCGACGATCACCAGGAACCTTGACGGTGCGGTCAAACGCGGCAAGCTTTCGGAAGCTGGCCGCGACGACATTCTGGCCGCAAAACTCGGCACCTCGACGGATCTTGGCGCGTTATCGGATGCAAATCTCGTCATCGAGGCCGTTTTTGAGGACATGGGCGTCAAGCGCGACATCTTCCAGACGCTGGACAAGGTCTGCAAGGCAGGCACCGTGCTTGCCTCGAATACGTCCTATCTCGACATCAACGAGATCGCCGCGACGACCTCCCGTCCGCAGGATGTCATCGGCCTTCACTTCTTCTCGCCCGCCCACGTAATGCGGCTTCTGGAAGTGGTGGTTGCCGACAAGACCGGCGACGACGTGGTTGCAACCGGCTTCGCACTGGCCAGGAAACTGAAGAAGATCGCCGTGCGCTCGGGCGTCTGCGACGGCTTCATCGGCAACCGCATCATGACCTTCTACAAGAAAGCCGCCGATTACATGATGATGGATGGCGCCTCGCCGGAACAGATCGACACTGCCATGCGCGGCTTCGGCTTTGCCATGGGGCCTTACCAGGTGGCCGACCTTGCCGGGCTCGACATCAGCTGGGCAGCCAACAAGCGCCGCGCCGCCACCAGACCCGCCGAGGAACGCTACATTCCGATTGCCGACTGTCTTTGCGAAAACGGCTGGTTCGGACGCAAGACCGGTCAAGGTTTCTACATCTACGATGATCAGGGTTCCCGGCCGAACCCGGAAGCGCTCGCGATCATCGACGCGGAACGGGAGAAGGCCGGTGTCACGCCGCGCAGCTTCACGGAAGATGAAATCGTCAGCCGCTTCATGACCGCGATGATTTCCGAAGCCGTGCGCGTTCAGGAGGAAGGCATCGCGCTTCGCCCCATCGACATCGACGCCGTCTTCCTCAACGGCTACGGCTTCCCGCGTTTCCGCGGCGGCCCGCTGCACACGGCAGATGTCATCGGCGCGGGTGAACTGGTTCGCCGGATCGAAGAGTATGCCAGGGAAGACGCCTACTACTGGAAAGTCCCGGCTCTCCTGCGGGAGATCGCCGAAACTGGTGGAACCTTTGCGGAGATGAACGCGAAGGGGTGACCAAGGGTGGCAAGCCGCGCCGCTGCGCGCGGTGTTGATGGATAAAAGCATACGCCACCACACAAGATGTCACCCCGGACGAGCCTCTTGCGGCTTTCTGGAGGGAGTCTAGCCTTGCCGGGCCGCCTTCAAGCCGCCAGCGGCGTAGTGCGGAACGCTCTCGCCCAGCTTCAGACCGAGCTCCGGATTGGAGGCATTTCCGTCGAGGGCGCGTTTCTTGACGCCCTGCAGGATCGCCCCCATGCGAAAGAAGGCGAAGGCCAGGTAGAAACCGAAACCCGGAATGCCGGTGAGCCCCATGCGGGCGCAGTATGCGTCGATGAAGTCCTGGTCTTCCGGAATGCCCAGCGACTTCCGGTCAACGCCGGCCAGCCCCCGGCCTTCGGTGCCGGGCGGGTGCTGCCACTGCATGATCAAGGCTGCCAGGTCCGCAAACGGATGGCCGATGGTCGACAGTTCCCAATCGAGCACGGCAACGCAGGCTGGCCCATCTACTGCGAACAAGAGGTTGTCGATGCGATAGTCGCCATGCACCAGCGTGCGCCGTCCGTCGTCTTCGGGCACATTGGCGTCTAGCCAGGCAATGAGTTCGTCCATCGCGGGAATAGGGCCGGTTTCACTTGCCCGGTATTGCTTGGTCCAGCGGTCGATCTGGCGGCGGTAGTAATTCCCGCCGGGGCCGTAGTCGGCAAGCTCGCGCGCTTCCAGATCAATCCCATGGATGGCCGCCAGGACGCGGTTCAACTCGTCATAGATGCCGCGCCGTGTTTGCGGATCCAGATCCGGCAATCGCGGTTCATCGAAATTGCGGCCCCGGACGAGATCCATGACGTAGAACGCAGACCCGATCACGCTGTCGTCCTCGCACAGGACATGCATGCGTGCGACCGGCACATCCGACCCGGCCAGCGCCTTTTGCACACGGAACTCACGCTCGACCGCGTGCGCTGATTTCAGCAGCACGCCGGGTGGTTTGCGGCGAAGGACATAGTCACCAGACGCTGCGCTGAGCCGGAACGTGGGGTTGGACTGCCCCCGGTTGAACTTCTCGGCCTTGAACGGGCCCTTGAAGCCGGGAAGGGCCCCTTCCAGCCAGCTACCTAAGGCCGTGAGGTCGAGGTCCGTGCCCAAGGTCATGAGCGGGATGTCCGTGTGGTGAAACCCATTCCTTGAACCAGTCCATCGGCCGTTGTCTTCCTCACCTCCTCATCCTGAGGAAGCGCGCAGCGCTGTCTCGAAGGATGGGCGGCAAACTCTGGAGCAAGGGGCCCATCCTTCGAGATGCCGCAAGGGCGGCTCCTCAGGATGAGGAGGTGGAGAGGTAAGGCGTCGTGGCGGTCGCTCCTGATAGAAACCTGAAGAAAGTCCATCCTCAAAGCTTCCCGTTGGAATATTTCCGCAGCTCCGTGCGCGCAACCTGGCGACGGTGGACGGCGTCGGGACCGTCGGCAAAGCGAAGAGTGCGCAGGTGGGTCCACATGGCCGCCAACGGAAAGTCCTGGCTGATGCCGGCGGCGCCATGCACCTGCATGGCCTCGTCGACCACCTTCAGGGCGGTGAGCGGTGCCACCACCTTGATCTGGCTGATCCACGGCTGCGCGGCGCGGGTGCCCTGCGTGTCCATCACCCAGGCTGCCTTGAGGCAGAGCAGACGGGCCATTTCAATTTCCATGCGCGCATTGGCGATGATGTCGTAATTGGCTCCAAGATCCATCAGCTTCTTGCCAAAGGCCTCCCGGCCCATGGCACGTTTGCACAGAAGTTCCAGCGCCTTTTCCGCCTGGCCGATGGCCCGCATGCAGTGGTGAATGCGGCCCGGACCGAGGCGTCCTTGTGCAACCTCGAAACCCCGACCTTCACCCAGCACGAGGTCTTCCTGCGGCACCCGCACATTGGTGAAGCGGATATGCATGTGGCCGTGCGGCGCATCGTCGGCGCCGAAGACATGCATCGGCCGCAGCACTTCGATGCCCTCGGCATCCGCCGGGATCAGGAACATGGAATGGCGGCTGTGCTTGTGGGCGGCCGGATCGGTTGCGGCCATGACTATGTAGAGCGCGCAGCGCGGATCGCCCGCACCCGTTGCCCACCACTTGTCGCCATTCAGCACCCAGGCATCGCCATCGCGCACAGCCGTCAGCGCGATGTTGGTGGCATCCGAGGAGGCAACATCGGGCTCCGTCATCAGATAGGCCGAGCGGATATCGCCCCGAAGCAGAGGCTTCAGCCACTTTTCCTTGTGAGCCTCGGTGCCGTAACGCTCCAGCACTTCCATGTTGCCCGTGTCGGGGGCATTGCAGTTGAAGACTTCCGCGGCAATGCCGACCTTGCCCATTTCCTCGGCCAGATAGGCGTATTCCACGGTCGTCAGGCCGAAGCCTTTTTCGCTGTCCGTCAGCCAGAAATTCCAGAGCCCGCGTTCCTTGGCCGTGGCCTTGAGGCTGTTCAGAATTTCAAGCTGGCGCTCCGTCATCCGAAACCGATCACCGGAGGGATGACGGCCGACTTCCTCGTGATATTCCCGGTCGAGAGGGGCGATTTCGGTTTCCACCATCTGGCGCACCTGCTCGATCAGCGGCCGCACCCGTTCGGTCATTCCAAGATCCATCACTTCCCCCTAACAGATATCGGCACGCAGCCGCTCAATGGCGGCGCGGTATTCGGTTTCCAGGCGCTCGACCACGGCGGCTGCCGGCCCGACGGACTTGATCGCTCCGATGCCCTGGCCAGCGCCCCAGATTTCCCGCCAGGCCTTCGGCTTGGGACTGTCGTCCGGCATGACGCTGACATCCCACTCGTCCGGCAAATGATCGGGATCAAGACCGACCTTGCGAATGGAACCTTTCAGGTAGTTGGCCGGATGTCCGGTAAAGAGCGAGGACGTCAGCACGTCCTCGGCCCCGCCTGCGACCATCATGTCCTTGTAGGTCCGGTCCGCGTTGGCTTCCTCCGTCGCAACGAAAGGCGAGCCGACATAGCCAAGATCGGCGCCCAGAACGCGGGCCGCCAGCAGGGCTTCGCCGGTGGAGATGGCCCCGCCCAGAAGTAACGGGCCGTCGAACCATTCCCGGATCTCGCGCACCAGCGCGAAAGGCGACTGCGGGCCACCGTGACCACCTGCCCCTGCCGCGACCGCAATCAGCCCGTCGGCGCCTTTTTCGACGGCCTTTTTTGCGTAGGTGTTGTTGATGACATCATGCAGGGCGATACCGCCGCAGGAATGGGCCGCCTCGTTCACTTCGACCCGCGCGCCCATGGACGTGATCCAGACTGGCACCTTCCACCGCGTGCAGATCTCGACATCCCGCTCCAGTCGCTCATTGGACCGGTGGACGATCTGGTTGACCGCGAAAGGCGCGGCAGGCCGATCCGGATTTTCCTGGTTGTGCCGGTCCAGCGCTTCGGTGATCTCCTTCAGCCAGGCTTCCAGAACAACCGGACCGCCAGGCTCGTCCCTTGCGTTGAGGGCCGGAAAACTGCCGACAATCCCGGCCTTGCACTGGGCGATCACCAGCTTCGGACAGGAGACGATAAAGAGTGGTGCCGCAACAGCCGGAAGCCTCAAGCCCTGCAGAGCCTTGGGAAGGGATCTTGCCTTCAACATGATTTGTCCGCCTCTCCTTCCAGATAGAACCGGTTGAGCCATTCGGCGACCAGCGCAGGCCGCTTGCCGTTCTCGATCTCCACCGTCGACTGCCAGACGATATCAACCTCTTGCGGTTTCGGCCTTGAAAGACGGGCGAGGACAAACCGCCCGCGGACCCGGCTGCCCACCTTTACGGGTGCAAGAAAACGCACCTTGTCGAAACCGTAATTGATGCCCATCGTTGCGCCATTGATCTTCGGCTGGGCTTCAACCCCCATCGCGGAGAGGAGCGACAGCGTCAGAAACCCGTGCGCGATCGTACCTTCGAAAGGTGTTTCCGCCGCCCTTTCAGGATCAACATGGATGAACTGGTGGTCCTGCGTCACCTCGGCAAAAGCGTCTATCCTGGCCTGGTCGATCAGGTACCAGGAGGACACGCCGACCTCCGTTCCGACAAGCGTTTCCAGCTCGCTTGCGGCAAGGGTGCGTGACAGCGTATCAGTGCTCACTCAATAGGCCTCCTGGAAGAGGTCTGGCCCGGTTTCCACATTGATACCGCCGCTGATGGGCAGAATGGCGCCGGTGATATAGGCCCCACCTCGCCCGCACAGATATTGCATGGCAGCTGCGATATCCTCCGGCCGGCCGACACGGCCGAGTGGCACCTGGGCTCCCACACGCGAGCGGACATCCTCGTCCGCCGTTGCAAAGGCCGTCATGTTGCTGACGAAAGGTCCCGGGGCCAGCGCATTGACTGTGATGCGCCGTTCCGCCAGCTCCTTGGCAAGGATCCGCGTCAGATGATGAACAGCAGCCTTGGAGGCCGCATAGCTGTAGGCCCTGTCGCCATGGGCCGTTTCCCCCATGACCGAGCCGACGTTGACGACCCGTGCAGGATTGTCGTCGCTCGCGCCAGCTTCCAGAAGCGGCAAAAGGCCTTGCGTCAGCTGGAACAACCCGGTGACATTCACCCGCATCACCCGTTCCCAGGCGTGATAGGGAAAGTCGCCAAGCGGCTGGCCCCAGCTTGTGCCGGCATTGTTCATCAGAATTTCCAGGCTGCCGGTGCGCTTGCCGATTTCGCCCACCAGCGCCGCAACACCTTCTTCCGTTGCAACGTCCCCGGCAAAGCCTTCGGCCTTTCCCGAATAGCCGAGCGCGTTCAGCTCTTCGGCAGCCCCCTGGCAGGCTTCCAACTTGCGGCTGGCGATCATCACCCGCGCACCCGCGGCCATCAGCCCCTCGGCGGCCATGCGGCCGACCCCGGTCGCGCCACCCGTGACCAGTGCCGTTTTGCCGCCAAGGCCGAACAAGTGATCAGGCGTCATGCGGTGCCTCCGGGAACTGTTTTCTTAAGGTGAGTTTCGACACCTTGCCCGTTGCCGTCATCGGCAATGCATCGACGAAGACGACGTCATCCGGCACCTGCCACTTGGCGACCCGTTCCGCCAGATGGCAGAGGATCTCCTCCTTCTGCGGCTGCGCTTCCTCCGACGGCTGAACGATGAGCAGCGGACGCTCGTCCCACTTGGCGTCGGGTACCGCGATCACCGCGCAATTCGCCACGCCCGGATGAGACATGACGATGTTTTCCAGATCGAGCGAGCTGATCCATTCGCCGCCCGACTTGATGAGGTCCTTGGAACGGTCCGTGATCGTCAGGAAGCCTTCAGGACTGATGGCGGCGATATCGCCGGTGCAGAACCAGCCTTCCTTGTCGAACACGGGTTTCGAGGCTTCCGGATCCTCGTAATAGCCGGAAGTGATCGTGTTGCCGCGCACATAGAGATGGCCCGGGGTCGTTCCGTCATGCGGCAGGCGATTGCCGGCATCATCGACGATCTTCATGTCGACACCGAAGATCCGCCGCCCCTGGCTCTGCTTCCTGTCGATACGCTGGTCGAACGGCAGATCCGCCATCTCCGGCGGCAGGTTGCACTGGGTGCCGAGCGGGCTCATCTCCGTCATGCCCCAGGCATGGCAGACATTGACGCCCTGTTTTTCGAAAGCCTCGATCAGAGAGCGCGAGGCAGCCGATCCGCCAACGACGATATCGCCGAAGCCTTCGGGAATGCGGCCGCGCTGGCGGATCTCGTTCATGAGACCTATCCAGACAGTCGGCACACCCCAGGCGGAGAAGACCTTTTCGCGGTCCATCAGGTCGAACAGGCTATTGCCGTCCAGTGCGCCGCCCGGAAAAATCAGGCTGGAGCCGGAAAGCGGCGCGCCATAAGGCAGGCCCCAGGCATTGACGTGAAACAGCGGTACCACCGGCAAGATGCGCGAGCCCTCGTTGAGGACCCGGGGTATGGTGACACACATGTCGTAGGCATGCAGCACCGTGGAGCGATGCGAATAGAGCGTGCCCTTCGGATTGCCTGTCGTGCCGGAAGTGTAACAAAGCCCGGCGGCCTGATCCTCGTCGAAATCCGGCCAGTCGATTTCACCCGGCTGACCGTCAAGGATTTCCTCGTAACAGAGCACACCTTCCAGTGTCGTTTCAGGCATATGCGCACGATCCGTCATGATGACGATCCGCAGATCTGCCGGAAAATGCGGCCGCAGCTTTTCAACGATCGGCACGAAGGTGAGATCAACGAACAGCACCCGGTCCTGGGCGTGATTGACGATATAGATCATCTGTTCCGCTGAAAGCCGCGGATTGATGGTGTGGCAGATGGCACCGATGCCGGAAATTGCATAATAGAGCTCGAAATGGCGGTAGCCATTCCAGGCAAGTGTCGCCACCCGGTCGCTTTCAGCGATGCCGAGTGCCTTCAGGCCATGTGCCAGCCGGGCGATCCGGCCGGCGGTTTCCTTGTAGGTGGTGCGGTGAATATCGCCTTCCGTCCTCACGGACACGATCTCACCGGCCGGATAGGTATCCGCCGCAAAGGTGATGAGGTCCGCGATTTTCAGCGGACGGTGCATCATCATTCCCTTCATGTGTTTCCTCCCAGAACACGGCCGCTTCATACGGTCCCTCAAAGGGTTGAAGGAGAAGCCTAGCGCGCGGCTGACGCGCTGGAAAGGTCAATTTCCTCGGATGGCTTTTCCCGAAACCCTTTGACAGCGGCAGGCACATGCGCCAAACCCTGCCCAACCCAAGAGGAATGGTTGAGACCCCTTCATGACCCAGAAACTGGTCATTGCCGTTTGCACCGCGCAACGGCCGAAAATGCTGCAGGCGTGCCTGGATAGCCTCGACAATCTGATTGCGCCCGCGAACACGCAGATGACGATCGTCGTTGTGGAAAACGATCCCGTGCCGCATTTCACAGGTGCTGCAGCAGAAGATGTGAAGAAGAGGCTGTCTCTGCCGGTTTTCTTCCATCACGAAAAACGCAAGGGCATCCCCTTTGCCCGCAACACGGCCTTGGACGCGGCACTGGAACACGCCCCGGACTGGGTGGCGCTGATCGATGACGACGAACGCGCGGAACCGGACTGGATCGAGAAACTTCTGGCCGCCTGCCTGGAACACAAGGCCGAAGTCGCCAACGGGCCCGTGCGCCGGATTTATGAAAAACCGGCACCGCACTGGTGGAAATCGCAGCTCCTGAAGCCGCGGCCGACCGGCTCGATCATCACCGAAGCGCCGACCAACAACGTGTTGCTGAGCGGCCGTATCATCGCGCGGAACGGTCTTGGCCTGCGGTTCGACGAACGCCTGACCTTCGGCAGCGAGGATATCGACTTCTTCCGCCGCACCCACGCGGCCGGCGCAAAGATGATCTGGGTGGATGATGCCTTTGTCGAGGAGGACATTCCGGCCTCGCGCGTCACCACCGGCCGCCTGCTGAGCCGCATGCACATGGCGGCAACCTCCGGCGCGTTCAACATCGTGCTGCGCGAAGGCCGGCTGAAGGCCGCCCTGCATTTCATTCCCAAAAGCCTGCGGCGCATGTTCTTCGGCCTGCTGGCGACAATCGTCGGTTTCGTGCTGAAACCCTTCGCCAGAAAGCGCGGCGAGAAACTCTTCTACTATGGCCTGATCCGTCTCATGAAAGGCTCCGGCAACCTGCGCGGACTTCTGGGCCGGGCGCATAACTACTACGATGTGATCGATGGTCACTGACACGCAGATGCAGCCGAAAAAACTCGCGCACATTCATCTTGGCGTTGATGGCGGGGCAGAACGGTTCTTCGTGCGCCTGACAGGCGCCCTTGCCCGGCGGGGCGTGGAGCAGATCGCTTTCATCCGAAAGGACCGGCCCTGGCGCGATGACCTTGCCAGACACTGCGATGTGCGCGAGATGACCTTCAGCCGCTCGCACCTGAAACGCCATGTCATCCGCTGGGACATTGCCCGCCAGATCAGGGCATTCGGCGCGCGTTCCGCCATGGGCTGGATGAGCCCGGCCAGCAAATGGATGCCGAAACCCGGCCCCAACATGCGCACCTTCCTGCGCCTTGGCGACTGGCCGGACGGCTTTCACACCTATGGCAATGTCGAGGACCTGATCGGCAACACGCCGGAGATCATCCGCCAGGCCATCGAAATGGGCTGGCCTGCGGAACGTGCCCATGTGATCAGCAACTTTGTCGATCCGTTGCCCGCGGATCTGAAGCCGGTCGACCGGGCAGACTACAACACGCCCGAAGACGCCACGGTGCTGATCCACCTCGGCCGCTTCGTCGAACGCAAGCGCTTCGATCTTGCCATTCAAACGGTCGCCGGCCTGCCGGAGACCGTTCATGCCTGGCTGATCGGCGACGGCGAACTGATGTCCGACATGAAGGCGCTGGCATCAAACCTCGGCGTTCAGGACCGTGTCCACTTTCTCGGCTGGCAACGCGACCCCTCGCCTTTCCTGAAAGCTGCCGATATCCTGTTGTGCCCGACCGACGAAGAACCGCTCGGCAACGTTGTCCTGGAAGGCTGGACCGCCGGACTGCCCGTTGTCGCCACCGCCTCGCCGGGCCCAAGCTGGCTGATTGACCACGGCAAGACCGGGCTGCTGTCGACCTGCGGGGATGTCGACGGGCTGGTGGGGTCGGTCAAACAGCTGCTCAGCACGCCGGATCAGGAAAATGCATTGGTTGAAGGTGGCAAACGCCGCCTGGAAGGCCAGTTTTCCGAAGACGCCATCTGCAAGACCTATTCCACACTGCTTTTCGAGAGCTGATACCGATCACCGCAAGGCAACCCACGCAGGCGCGAACATGAAAAAGAAAAAAAGATTATACAATTTCATCGTCCGTCACCCGAACCGGCACACCTTCGCAAAGCTTTTCAATTGGTATGTCACCTTCTCGAATGCGCTGCGGAGCAAGAAACGCTGGAACATCAAGGTTGTTTCAGATGAGCCGGTCTTCCGCGTTCGGGACGATAAGGGCCAGGAGATCTCCTTTCTTCACAGCGAGCGCGTCGGCTTCTACCGTTACGGTGTTCAACCGAGAACCAAGGGTCTTCTGGACGACTATTTCATCGACCCGGCAACGATTTCAGACGGCGACGTGGTCATCGATTGCGGTGCGAACATAGGCGAGATCGGCCTCGGATTGCGCCTTGAAGGCAAATCCGTCCGCTACATCGCCTTCGAACCCGGCCGCGACGAGGCAGCCTGCTGCCAGCTCAACAACCCGGATGGAGTTGTCGAACAACGGGCCCTCTGGCACGAAAAGACGACGCTCAAATTCTACGAAAAGTCGGACACGGCCGACTCCTCTCTGATCGAGTTTTCCGGCTACGGCTCTATTGTCGAGGTCGAGACGACCACACTCGATGACTACTGCGCAGAAAATGACATCCGTTCAATCAAACTACTGAAGATCGAAGGCGAAGGGGCAGAACCCGAAATCCTCAAAGGTGCTGCAAAGATCCTGGACCGCGTCCAATACATCTGCGTCGACTGCGGCCCCGAACGCGGCCTCACCAAAGAACCCACACTGCCAGCCGTGTGCCATTTTCTGGTTGAGCGGGGGTTCAGGTTTGAAAAGATTTCAACGAAGAGACTGACTGCGTTGTTTGTGAGAGACTAGCGAACCAGGCCCCGGTGAACTACCGGTCGAGGCCAATTGCTCAACTCTAATATTCTTGAAGTATTTTTTTAACCCATTCCTTTTCCTCAAGGTCATAAACAAGAACGTCATAGTAGTATATCGTTCTCGTTTCCTGCTCTTTATTTTGCCTATCAACATATTTAAACATTTCTTCGACTGTATAAATATTATCCGTTGAACAAATTACAGCGCCAAAATTGTCAAATACGGTAATATATCCATAGCCCATCTCAAATAAATTTTTCAAGAGAAGCAGATAGTCTTTCATTTGATCGGTTTCTTGAAAATGACATTCAAAAAACAGGAGTGGTTTCTTGTCCAGCAGTTCACCCGCTGATGAAATCACATCGTGGTCAAAACCATCAACGTCAGACTTGATTAAACGAGGCGCCGGCAAGTCAGGGAACTGGCGTACTAACTCAGACAAGGGCCTGGTCGGCACACCACCATTGCCCATCACCGCATGTTTGGTACCATGCTCGCCGGAAAGTTCAGCGTAACTTCCAGTTTTACCGACGAGTGCTTTCGCTAATTCAACTAAAGCTTCAGGAATATCGTTTTTTATAGACAACAAGTTATTTTGTAAGTAACCAAAAAACTCATCATCTGCTTCAATACATAACACGTGAAGATGTGGGTTCCCATCCAGTATTGACGCTAGTGTATCACCGACATTTGCTCCTACGTCGATGACAACATCACCCGCGTCCAGATATCTGGCTAGGTGAGGCAGAAACCTATCGTAGTTTTTGTGTTTGCTTTGATAGGCGGGCAGTCTGTGTCCAGGCGGCAAGCTAATGTTGATGTTGCCGATCTGATACCTGATCGGCCCTTGTTTTTTCACGGATTTTGATCTGCGAAACGGATTTTTCAATTTTACGCTTCCCGCCTTTGATGCTCACCTTCTAAAGGTTGAAAGGCATCAGTCAATCCGAAAACATAGTTTTTCCATCTATGTGAAACAATACTCCTGCGCCACAAGCCACATGTAATCCATCAGAAATTTTTAAGAATAGGGAAAAACTTCTTCAATCTCTTTTTTATCTTCTCTTTTGCTCTCGTTGTAAAACCATATTCCTTATCTCTTTTTGCAAGTATCGGATAATTTTTCAACACCTCCCAATCGGGCTGCTTCGTATTTGGCTGCGGGTACCAATATTCGTAGGCCGACACCGTGCTGACCCCCCGAAGCTTTGCAAGCACTGAAAAAATGGATTGATCATGTCTGTGTCCCTTGAAACCTGGAAGATTTTCAGATTTCGAAGGCGTGTCGTCAATGTTGCCAAAATCTTGCTCGAATACAGCTTTCCATTCCTGCAGAATTGAATGAGCTGTTTCGCAGTTTCTAAAGAAAACTATTCCTGCGCCGATTGATTGACTATTAATTACATCTAAACAGTCTCGCACTCCAAAATAATCTAGCACATCACCCTTCGTCCAATATTTTTCTCGTAAGTCTGGAAGCCATCGACCGTCGTAAGGAAATGGCGGTTCGGGCTCTCGCGCCTGAAATGCAAGTATCCCTGCATTTGAGGCCTCCACCATTGCAAAATATTCCTTTAAGCGCCAGAGACCACGTGGATTCAAATGGCATCCCGCGTCCACATAGAGAAGGGTGTCATTTTCAGGCAACTGTTTGAGGGTCTGAGTTATTATTTGCGGCTTCCAACACCAATAACCAAATCCTCGAACGTTTACCTTTAGTTTCTGCCTAAATTTCTCACGAAATTCACTATCTAAGTCCTTTTCGCTGCAGCTAAAAATATTATCGAAATACCTTAGATCTTTCGCCTGTAATACTATTCGCCTCGACGATCTACTCATATTAGAGCTTGCGAAAGTAAGTAAATTCGTCCCCATGCGACTAAATTCTCTTCTCGATCGTGGTGCCAATTTATTAGATTGAATCTGATCGTCGTCTAAACATTATTCTTTTTTTGAAGATTTTTTCGAAGAAATTTAAAATCTGACTTTGTAAGAGACTTTGGAAAATCAAAATCTTTTTTGAACTTGTTATTACTTCTCAAAATTTTTGGGACCCAAGACTTAATTCTTCTGGGTTTAGTTTCGAGCGAAAGTGACGAAAAGGCGTAAAACTCTCCACCGAAGTGAAACAGATTCATGTCTATTTGACTCGCCATATACTCCAAAGTTTTTTTCGAAAAAAAGCTGATATGTTGACCAGTTTCAAATACCCAATACCACCAATTTTCATCCGGCAAATCATTCATGTCAAAACAGGTTGCAGTAAAGAAACATGTATGAAAGTTATACTTTAATTTAGCGTTTTGAAGAAACTGGAGAGGGTTTGCCAAATGCTCCAATACTTCGAATGCAACCGCGACCTCATGTACGCCTTCGTCGGCCTCGAATCCTCGTGCCATAAGATTTTCCGCGTATTTATCTTCCCAAAAGAAGTTAAAACCCTTGTCTCTCATTCCGCGCACAAAGAGACCATAACCTCCGCCAAGATCTACGCCTTTTTTAACATTAATCGAATTCATCAAAATTGCAGTGGAAACGCGATTTGCGTTTGCATTGTTCCGAACAAGAATACCAGTGTCCGTGATTGTAATCGCCGAGTCATAGGCCTCTTCTAACCAATAAGGCTCATCGACAAAAATATAACCTATACTTTTATCATAGTAATAATTTGCTTTATACTTACCTAAAACTTGGTGCGAAAACAGCCTTTCACAATCAAGACCAGATAAAGGAGATTTTTTTCGCATTTCTTCTCTCATAATTTTGAAAGATTAAATTCCCGCCCACTCGCTGGGCCTAGATGTTCACTTGGCGCTTTGTTGATTAGATCCGGGGCTATGAAAATCTTCCTCCCCTTTTCAATCATTTGCTTATGCAAAACAACATGTTCACACGTCAGATTTCCAAGGCTGTCTCGTGGTGAATACCAGCAACCTTTCAGGGAAGCGGTTTTGTACATAGCCAAGCCACCAAAGGCCGACTCCACTTCAATCCAAGAGTGATCTTCAGGTATCTTAAATTGCCTGTTGTGGATGTACTCGTCTCTAAGAAGTCGAATATTCTTCTTCTTGAAAAAACGTCGCCGTTTAGCGTTTTCCAATTCCCGCCAACAATCATCAGGACACCAGGTTCGGTGCCTAAGAGCGTAAAGATCATAGTAAGCTTCTGTCTGATTTGCAGTAATAGCATCCCAGTCAAGCGTTGTTTTTTCGATTATTTTACGAACTTTGAGAATATCAAACTCATCATTCACACCATCCAAATCCATGACAAGGGTATACTTAGGGGTGTGTTCTGATAGAAGTATTTTTTCCAAGGCGAAGTTTCTAGCTACGGCAATTCTTTCAACTCTATTTTTGTATGCATTTATCAATCCATCCAGGCGAACAATTTGGAAAACATCAGATTGATTTGCCGCCTCTTCTAGAAGTTGATCAGTTTCGTCCTGATTGTCGTTTGTTGTAATTATGACTTGGGAAACGCCGCTGCTGGCATCCAGACGCAGTATTCTCGATAGAGTTCCTTTGAACCCTTCTCCACCGTTTCTCACGGTTCCAACAATGCATATATCTCCATTCAACATATCTGATCTGGCTTTTGCATTTTATTTTTCAATAGAGACTGGAGAATTTGACAGATCTGCCTCACCTAAAAAAGGGTGTGACTTCAAAATTTGACCGAAATACTCTTTAGCAGCTCTGCATCCTCGCCGAAATCTGTTCTTCTGTTCGAACGCGCTAACAATTGCCTCCGAAAATTCGCGATTCCCAATTACCGGAATTGCATTTCCGTGAGCAAGAAAATCCTGCATTGCAATACCTTTGGAATGTACGATGATCTTTTCCGCGGCAACAGCATCCTGCACAAGACCTGAGCCCTGAAGCCCATAGACGCCTGTGTCATATGGCAAAAGGATCACGTCCGTCGACAGGAACAATTCTTCAAAGACTTCGGGATCAAGACTATCTGAAAAACAAGTGACCCGAAGCTTGTCAGCCTTTGACTCGAAGTGTTTTGCAAAGGAATAAACACCTCCGTCGACGTAATCCGTGCCCGAGCCCTGAAGCAGGATTTCAACCGGTTGGTCCAGACTGCGGCTATCGATCAAAGAAGATAGTTCTTCGACGATGGCTCCTACGCGATCATAACCCTTTCCTGGCCTAGGTGCGCCGAGGAGACCTACTCGAAACGTATCGTAGAAGCCAGCAGCCTTGGGGGTTGGCTCCAGCGGGCTGACGCTGCATGTCAGGTAGAAACCACTGGTGACGGGCAGATCAAACTGCTTCCACATGTATTCCGCGAGCTCACGGGTCTCGCTGAACAGACGAATTTTTTCAGATTTTCGGATCGCATCCCGAAACAATTTCATTCGCTGAGCCCGACGGCTGTCCTTGTGTTCGCCAAGTGTCGGATCCAGAAGGCGCATGCTGATCTGCGGCGTATTTTTGTCGAGTTGTGAAACAAAATCGACGATCGATTCCAGCGCGTCCAGATTGGCGGACGGAATGATCAACGTGTCATGCGCATCAAACTCAAGTCGCTCACACACTTCAAGGATTGTGTGGCCGAAGGGAGATTTTGGATAGGAGCCAATGCCTCCATCAGATACAGACCTGAAAAATGCGTCGACTTTTTGCCGAAATCCACCATGCCTGAACCGCCAGTACTGCCTGGCCTTCACCTGATCTGCCGCAGTCAAAGTGGCCGCAGCTTCTCCCAGAAAACCGTCGTAGCCCACACCAGCGATAAAGTGCAGTTGATGGTCAGGCAACAGCGCCCTTAGCGCGGCAATCTGGGTATGGTGATGTCCGCGATTTTTTATGAGCTTCGGCTCAACAATCAGAAGTTTTGAACCTTCAAGAGAATGCTGGTCGGCACTCATGACATCCGGACACCGCGATTGTCTTCAACGAACGCGTCCCGGTAGGTTTCTCGCAAGCCCTCGGCAAGCGACCGTACCTTGTTCCAACCCAATTCGTTTAACCGTGTTGTATCTGTAAGTTTTCGCGGTGTGCCGTTTGGCTTGCTCGCATCAAATGACAGTTCGCCCTCAAAACCAACAATGTCACAGATCAATTCTGCGAGTTGCCTGATGCTGATTTCCTTGCCGGTTCCAACATTTATAGCCATCGGGTCAGAGTAGTGTTTTGCCAGAAAAACAACAGCGTCTGCCAAGTCATCTACGTGAAGAAATTCCCGTAAAGGTGAGCCGTCTCCCCAAACTTCCAGAAATTTCTTGCCAGCTGTTTTCGCTTCATGCGCTTTGCGCAAAAGTGCAG
The DNA here is from genome assembly GCF_001999245.1 of Roseibium algicola. NCBI lineage: Bacteria > Pseudomonadati > Pseudomonadota > Alphaproteobacteria > Hyphomicrobiales > Stappiaceae > Roseibium > Roseibium algicola. The sequence continues at coordinate 2,307,345 of NZ_CP019630.1, forward strand.
GCAACACGTGACTCGATTGCAAATCGTAATTGTCGCCAGGCCCATAGAGATTTGTTGGCTGTGCTGAAATGAAATCGCAGCCATATTGAAAGCGATAGGCTTCACAAAGTTTGATGCCTGAGATCTTCGCCAGCGCATACCATTGGTTTGTCGGTTCGAGCGGTCCCGAGAGAAGGCTGTCTTCCCGGATCGGTTGCGGGGCCATCTTTGGATAGATACAGGTGGACCCAAGAAAAACGAGCTTGTCGACTGAGCACTGATAAGCCGAGTGGATGACGTTGGACTCGATCATCAAGTTGTCGAACAGGAATTCAGCTGGCCTGGTGCTGTTTGCCAAGATACCGCCAACTCTTGCCGCTGCCAGAAAGACCACATCAGGACGCGTCTGCGACATCCATTCTTCGACGCCTGACTGCCTGCGCAGGTCGAGATCTTTACTGGATACCGTTACGATTTCACAGTCTTCGGACTTCAAACGCCGAACGATGGCACCGCCAACCATGCCCGTATGGCCTGCAACGAAAACACGTTTGCCTGAAAGGTCAAACGATGTGGCCAGGACTTGTCCAGATTCTGCGGTGCCACGCATGCTTTCAGTCCTCAAATGGCTTTGATCGAAAATGCTTGAGACTCGTTTTTCAAATCCTCGGGCACCGACCTTAGATCACTTCGAACCATCTGCCTGATCATGTCACGAAATGGCGTAGTGGGTGCCCAGCCTAGCGCGTTTGTCGCTTTTTCCGGATTACCGAGCAGCAGATCAACTTCCGTTGGCCGGAAGTAGCGTGGATCGACGGAAACCACTGCTTTTCCAGTTTTCGTGTCGAATCCTTGTTCGTCTACACCGCTACCTTCCCAGCGAATGTCAATATCCAGTTCGGCGAAGGAAAGTTCGACAAATTCGCGAACCGAATGCTTTTCTCCCGTCGCCAGAACATAATCATCCGCCTTGTCCTGCTGCAGCATCAGCCACATGCCGCGGACGTAGTCTTTTGCATGCCCCCAATCCCGTTCGGCGTCCAGGTTGCCAAGGTAGAGCTTGTCCTGAAGGCCCAGCTTGATCGCGGCGGCGGCGCGGGTGATCTTGCGGGTCACGAAGGTTTCGCCGCGGATCGGGCTTTCGTGGTTGAAGAGGATGCCGTTGCTGGCGTGCATGCCGTAGGCTTCGCGGTAGTTGACGACGATCCAATAGGCGTAGAGCTTTGCTGCGGCATAGGGGCTTCTTGGATAGAAAGGCGTGGTTTCCGACTGCGGAACTTCCTGTACCTTGCCGTAGAGCTCAGACGTGGAGGCCTGGTAGAAGCGCGTTTTCTCGCTCAATCCAAGAAGCCGGATGGCCTCAAGCAGGCGCAGAGTACCGAGGGCGTCCGCGTTTCCCGTATATTCCGGGGTCTCAAAGGATACCTGAACGTGGCTCTGCGCGGCGAGGTTATAGACCTCGTCCGGCTGCGTTTCCTGCATGATGCGGATGAGGTTCGTGGAATCCGTCATGTCACCATAGTGCAGGTGCAGCTTCACATCACGGTCGTGCGGGTCCTGATAGAGATGATCGATCCGTCCTGTGTTGAACGACGATGACCGTCTCTTGATGCCGTGAACCGTATAGCCTTTCTCTAGCAGCAGTTCTGCGAGATAGGCGCCGTCCTGGCCAGTGATCCCGGTGATGAGGGCTGTTTTTTGCATCGGACTCTTTTGTCTCAATCCAGTTCCGTTAGAGCTTCTTCAAGAAGCAATGCGGACGTGAGTTTCATTTCTGCGGCGCAACTGTTTGGCAGTGTTCGCAAACGGTGGGTCATTCGCTGGCGTCCGACCGGCACCTCAATTCGCACCGAAGATTCCGGGCGTTATAGTCGGTTCCAAAATCAAAAGAAAGAGAACCCTGACCTCCGAGTGCTTTGAACATGCACTGGCAACAGCAAAAGTCATAATGATATGGCAGCGCGCAGGTCAAAGATCGCTGGCGTTCGGGCTGATGGCTTGGCATAACCGCGACGGCAACGAGCCGCCAGGCGAATTCAGGCGATTTCAAGTACGGGTGGATTAAAGGTGGTCACTTCCGGCTTCATTTGCAGACAGGTTTGATGACAGACGCAGTGAAAATCGACGTACTCCTCGTTTCGGGGGCAAGGCCTGCGCTGTTGGAGAAAACTCTGGCAAGCTTTTCACAGCGGTTGTTCAGGCATTTCGAGATCGGAACGCTTTACGTCAACATCGATCCCTTTGAAGGCGGACCTGTGGAGGTTGATGCCTGCGAGGAGATCTGCAAACAGCATTTCGCCAATGTCGTCACCCGCAAGCCTGACAAGCCTCACTTTACAAAAGCAATCCGGTGGCTCTGGCGACAGCCGGCTGCGGACTGGTGCTTCCACCTGGAAGACGACTGGGTGCTGAACCGGGAGGTCCGCCCAGAAGAAGTCAATAAGGCAATTACACGCGACGTTCGCCAGATCAGCCTGATGACCCGGGAAAAGAACTGGGGCTATCGGTCCTTCTATCATTATGAACCCGGCCGCAGGACATTCCTCGGAATGGATCTTGGCAAGGGTCTCAACAAGAAGCGGCCGATCTTCGGAACCAGCCCCTCCTTCCTGCGCAGCGATTTCGCCGCAAGATGTGCCGAGCTGATGGATGAGACACTCGATCCGGAAAAACAACTGAACTACATGAACCCAGACCTGAATGCCTTTACCGCACAATTCAGGAACAGGTTCATCGGCGCGCGGCGAGACTATGTGGCGATCGACATCGGCCGGGAACACCGCGATGCACTTGGGATAACCAAGGAAGTTATCGATGGAAACAGCGTCTGGAGCCGGACAGAGTAAGGCGCATCTTCAAGCCCACAAAATACTCTCGCACTAAGGTCAGCTGAAAAAGACGTTCCGTGTTGCTGGCGTATCGAAATCGAAGCCGAACAGTTCGATTTCGGTTTTGTACCAGTCGGCGACGATCTCGATATTCCTGTCGGTGTAGAATTTTCGCTGGTCGGCACGGGCATTGCGGGAGATATTGCGCTGTTCGAGCGTGTCATCTGCCCCAAGATATCTTGCCAGTTCCGGACCCAGTTTTTCCTGACGCAGGATATTGACCGCCACCTGCCCCCTCTCGTCGATCACATAGTCGCTTTGCGGGTACCAGCCGAGCGAGGCGCGGTGCCAGAAGAAATCAACCTTGCCCCACTCGTGGCGCGTCTCCAAAAATTCCTCGAACCCCTTCACCGTCAGATCGAATTCCGCCTCGTGGGATCCGCTTGTCTGTAGGTAGAACTTGAATCTGGAAAAAGTCCGTGCCCAGGGGTTGCGAACAACCGCAAAAGGCACCGTGCCGGCACGCACCGAAAGGTCGATATCCCGCAGCCGGGCATGTTCGTAGCCTGGATGAAGCCCGCGATCCCTCATGAAGGTCATCAGCGCGTTTGCATAAGCCTTGCTTTTCAGGCGGCGCCGGTTGGCAAGAACCAGATTGCCTTCCAGCGCCTTGGCATGGCGCACCGACATGCCGCCGTTCTTGGGAATGTGGACGAGCAGGTGTTTCTTCGGCACCAGCCCCAGCCTGGCAGGCGCGAACTTGAGGAAATTCTTGAGCTGGTATTCGTCCATGCTGTCCGTCTCTTGAAAGCCGTGCCCTGCGCCTTCCCGCACCTTGCATGCCTGACGGAAAGACGTCGTTTCTGCCTGCTGCCGGGCGCGGCGACCGTCAGCGCCTGAGGTCGATCTGGTGGTGCCTTATCCCAATCTGCCAGGACTGTCCATTCATCGGCTCGCCGTCCAGATTGAACTGCACGGGCTGCTGGGTCTCGATTTTCAGATTGCGCACCTTGCGCTGGATCGGGCCGCCGTTGATGTCGTCAACGCCGCTGTCCAGCAGCACCGACAAAAGATCGATGACCTTGCCCGACTGCGGGAAGGGAACGATGGTCAGATCGAGGAAGCCGTCATCGAGCTTGGCATCGGGGCATAGCCGAATGCCGCCACCTGCGCGGCGGCCATTGCCCACGGCGAGCGCCAGGAACGAGCCCTCCCAGGAGAAATCATCCGCCTCGATACGGGCTTCGCAGGCCGAAAGTTCCGAAAACCGCTGCAGACCTGTGAAGAGATAGGCAGCCCCGCCAAGAACACGCTTCAGGTTCGGGTCGGTCTGTGATGTCACCTGTGAACCGAAGCCGCCAGTTGCCATGTTGACGAACACACAGCCGTTGACCTCGCCAATGTCGGTCGGTTTGGCGGAAGCGCGCACGGCAAACCGCAGGCAGGAGGTGATGTCCGCCGGGTCAAGGCCAATGTGATTGGCAAAATCATTTGCCGTTCCAAGAGGCAGAACCGCAAATGAAAAAGGAGGCTTTTCCCCTTCGGGCAAACCATGCAGGGCCGCATCCAGAACCTCGTTCAAGGTGCCATCGCCTCCGCCGCTGACAAGCGTGTCGATCCGCTCGCTCTCGTGATCGCGCAGGGCATCGCGAACCAGTCTCTCGACATCGCCGGCCTCATAGGTCACGCGGACGGAGACATCGTGGCCCATGGACCGTACGGCCTCTACCGCACTGCGGACATCGTCGCGGCCGGCGGACTTGCCATTGAGGATCAGGCGCAGATGATGCTTTTCCAATTACGTCTCCTTGTCCCTGCTTCTTTCTTACACGAGCAGGGAAAATTGCCATCAGGCATGGCAGCAGATCATAACCCGGGGCGGGAATACGGCAGTTTGAAAGCGGGACGGGTCTCTCCGATTGGTGCCTGTGAGCAAAACGCCGGTAAGGTGCAATCGTTCCGCTGAAAAGTGGGTCATGTGCCCGCCGGTTTCAATTTCTGCCGATGGCTTAAAAGTCAGGTCCAGGGGAACCGTCGTGCGGAGCGCCCTGTCTTGACGCCTGCTTCAGCCCGGCAGCATTGTTTCCCGGCGCGTCCGTGCGGTGCGCGCTTCCTCCATCAGCCATTTTCGGAATGCAGATACCACCGGCCGCATCGTCCGCCCCTCCGGATAGACGAAATAATACGCCGTCTGTTGTGACAGGGAGAGGTCGAAAAGCCGGACGAGACGTCCTGAGGCCAGTTCCGCCTCGACGAAAAAACGCGGGATCAGCGCGGCCCCGGCGTGGTGGATCGCAGCCTCGGAGATCATGACGAACTGTTCGAAACGCGCGCCTTGGAAGGCGGCATCTGTTTCCACGCCTGCAAGATCAAACCACTGCCGCCAGGCAAGCGGGCGTGTTGCAAGCTGCAGGCGCGGCACGCGGGCAAGATCGGCAGGTGTGCGGATCTGGTGCCGATCGCGAAAGACGCGTGAGGCAACGGGGATGACTTCCTCGTCGAACAGCCGCTCGGCGATCGCCCCCGCCCAGACCGGGTCGCCGTGGTGAATGGCGCCGTCAAACGGCTCCTCGTCGAAATCGAACGGCTGCAGGCGTACACTCAGGTTCAGGCCAGCGTCCGGATACCGGCGCCCGAAATCGGCAATCCGCGGCGCCAGCCAGCGGGTGCCAAAGGTCGGCAGAACCGCAAGGTTGAGGACGTCCGCACTGCCGGCGTAGGACATCACCTGCCGCGTGGCCGCGGTCATCTGTTCCAGCGCCCCTCGGATATCGTGAAGGTAGATCCGGCCCGCGTCGGTCAGGACAATGCGCTGGCGAACCCGCCGAAACAGCTCGACGCCCAGCCTGTCTTCCAGCTGGCGAACCTGCTTGGACACTGCGCCCTGCGTCAGGTGCAGTTCCTCCGCGGCGCGGGTAAAGCTCAGATGCCGGGCGGCACATTCGAACGCGATCAGCGTGTCTGCCGGCGGGACGAAGGCGCGCCGCATGGCAAATTCCCCTACTTCATTCCATTTCGTCATGAATGATGGACGAGGTTTCGCTTTTACGCAAACGGATTTGAGGCAAGACTAGAGGAAATAGAATGACCCTGGCCGTCAAGCGGCCGCACATCATTGGCCGGATCACGGCCTGGGAGACACGACCATGAACGCACCCGCGAATGTTAAGTCCTCACCGGCCGGTGGCGGCTCCTTCGACTGGCAGGACCCGTTTCACCTGCGCGAACAGCTGAAGGAAGACGAACAGCTGATCCAGGATACGGCTCGCGCATTTGCCCAGGAAAAGCTGCTGCCGCGCGTAATCGAAGCCTACCGCGAGGAAAAGACCGACCGGGGCATTTTCAACGAAATGGGTGAACTCGGCCTTCTGGGCGTCACCCTGCCGGAAGAATACGGCTGCGCCGGTGCATCCTATGTCGCTTACGGCGTCGTTGCCCGCGAGATCGAGCGTGTCGACAGCGGCTATCGCTCCATGATGAGCGTGCAGTCCTCGCTGGTCATGTACCCGATCTATGCGTATGGCTCGGAAGAACAGCGCCAGAAATACCTTCCGAAACTGGCAAGCGGCGAATTTGTCGGCTGCTTCGGCCTCACCGAGCCCGATGCAGGTTCCGATCCGGCTGGCATGCGCACCCGCGCGGAAAAAATCGACGGCGGCTACAAGCTGACCGGCTCGAAGATGTGGATCTCGAACGCTCCGATCGCAGATGTCTTCGTCGTCTGGGCGAAGTCGGAAGCTCATGATGGTGCCATCCGCGGCTTCGTGCTCGACAAGGGCATGAAGGGCCTTACCGCACCGAAGGTCGGCGGCAAGCTTTCCCTGCGCGCGTCCATCACCGGTGAAATCGTCATGGACGGTGTGGAAGTGGGTGAAGATGCCCTGTTGCCGAATGTTTCCGGCCTGAAAGGCCCGTTCGGCTGCCTCAACCGCGCACGCTACGGCATTGCCTGGGGCGCAATGGGCGCTGCAGAAGACTGCTGGACCCGCGCCCGTCAATATGGCCTCGACCGCGAACAGTTCGGCCGCCCGCTGGCACAGACCCAGCTCTTCCAGAAGAAGCTGGCGGACATGCAGACCGAAATCACGCTCGGCCTGCAGGCAGCGCTGCGTGTCGGCCAGCTGTTCGACGCTGGCAAGGTGGCGCCGGAAATGATCTCGCTGATCAAGCGCAACAACTGCGGCAAGGCCCTGGATATCGCCCGCCAGTCTCGTGACATGCACGGCGGCAACGGCATCCAGGAAGAATACCACATCATGCGCCACGCCCAGAACCTGGAAACGGTCAACACCTACGAAGGCACGCATGACATTCATGCGCTGATCCTCGGCCGCGCACAGACCGGCCTGCAGGCGTTCTTCTAAGACCCTGAAGTCATGACATTTGATGCGGGCGGCCAAGCCGCCCGTCTCTCGTTCGGTTCTCTTGAAAAGGGTTTGCGTCAGCAGGCCCGTTGTTTTTCCTGACAGCGCTTGAGGAGGCTCCATGGCGGACCAGACTGCGGATGTCGTCATCATCGGGGGAGCCGTCATGGGCTCGTCCGTCGCCTGCCACCTGGCCATGCGCGACGATTTTTCCGGACGCATCGTCGTTATAGAGGCGGATCCCGCCTATGAAACCTGCGCTTCCGCGCGGTCGGCAGCGTCCATTCGCCAGCAGTTCTCCAGCGCCATCAACATCGAGATTTCGCTTTACGGCATCCGCTTTCTGCGGGAGATCGGAGCAGCGCTCAACGTGAACGGCGACAGGCCCGCTATCGATCTTCACGAGGGTGGCTACCTGTTCCTGGCAACGCCCGACAAGCTCAATATCCTTCAGGAAAATCACCGCCTGCAGCAGCAGCTCGGCGCGGATATCGCCTTTCTTGACCCGGACGGTCTCAAGGCAAAGTTCCCCTGGCTGGAGGTTTCCGACCTCGCCGCAGGCTGCCATGGCGTTACAGGCGAAGGCTGGTTCGACGGCTATGGCCTGATGCAGGCCTTCCGCAAGAAGGCCCGGTCGCTGGATGTCGACTACATTGCCGCAAAGGCCAGGGTGGCATCCGACGGCAATGGCGGCTGGAGCGTTGAGCTATCGACGGGCGAGAGACTGTCGACACCTGTCGTCGTCAATTGCGCCGGAGCTTCCGGCGGGGCCGAGCTTTGCCGTCAGGCCGGAATGGACGTTCCGATCGTTTCCAAAAAGCGCTGCGTCTTTACCTTTGAATGCAAGGACAAGCTGGAGCGTTTTCCGCTGCTGATCGATCCGAACGGCACCTATGCGCGCCCGGAAGGCACCGGCTACATCTGCGGTTCGGCGCCGCCTGAAGATCGCGATCCGGACTGCCACGATTTCGACGTCGATTATGGCCTTTTCGAAGAACATATCTGGCCGACACTGGCAACGCGCGTTCCCGCTTTCGAGGCAATCCGGCCGGGGGCTGCCTGGGCCGGCTGCTATGACATGAACCTCTTCGACCACAACGCCTTTGTCGGCGCAGTGCAGGGGCTGGACGGGTTCTATCTGGCACTCGGGTTTTCAGGACATGGTCTGCAGCAGTCACCCGCGGTTGGGCGCGGCCTTGCGGAACTGGTCGTGACAGGCGGCTATCAGACGCTGGATCTCTCACCGCTGGCGTTCGACCGGCTGGCTGCCGGAACACCGATTATCGAAAAGAACGTGGTCTGACCGTCTGAAGCTTACTCGGCCACCAGCAAGGGCGTGACGGGTCCGTCCTCGACCTTGCTCGTCTGGGCGCTGGATACCTTGGGCAGGGTCAATGGATTGGCGGGGCTGATCTCCGCCTTTTCCAGTGCCGCGTCAGGCGTTTCTGCCGAAATATCGTCCGGGATTTCTGCCGCGCCTTCCGTCAACGCTTCGGCATTGTCGGTAACCGGGCCAGCGTTGCTGCCGCTGTCTTCAGCGTCCGTCGTCTCCACCAGAGGCTCTTCCACCGGCAAGGGCAGGCTTTCAATCTGGTTCTGACCAGATGAAGCACCGCCCACCGACGTCCAGTCCACCAGCCGCGTCATTGCATCCTGCAGGACGGCCGTCAGACGGGCCATTCGCACCTTGTCCGGCTCGAAAGGCGGTGACTCATGGCGCAGGTAAGAGCGTTGTGCCAGTAGCAACGTCATCGCATGCAGGCCGCGGTCCGGTCGACCGAACGTATGGGTGATGAAACCACCCTGGGTCTGCTCATCGACGCTGACCGTATACCCTTCCCGCCCCTTGAACGAGCCGACCAGCACATTGCGCAGGTCCGGATCACACGACTTTCCGCCCGCCGTGCCGATACTGACCAGCGGCAGTCCATTTTCGGTAACGCCCTTGATGTTCGAACGCATGGACTGGCAATCCAGCACGATCACCTTGCGATGACTTCGCAAAAGCCGGTCGATCTGGCGGCGCAGGGCCTTGTGGAAGGGCGTATAGAAAAGCAGCGTGCGTTGTTCGATCTCGGTCGGGCCAGGCTCTTCGCCTTCCTGATAGATGCGCTTGCCATCCAGCGTGGTGGCGGGACACAAGGCGCGCGTCGGATCCTGCGCAGCGCTGACAGGTGTCTTGGGATCGCGGTCCAGATCGACAACGTAGCGGGAAATGGTGGAGCGCAGCACTGTCGCGCTCAACTCTCCGTGAAAGTCGAACACGCGTTCCAGGCGCCAGGCGAGATCGGCCTGAAGACGGCCCGTGGCATTCAGCCTTTTTTCGACAGCGTTCGGGATCTCCGTGCCCGAATGGGGCAGGCAGACAATCAGCGGGCTTTGTCCTTCTTCAACCAGGATCATGCTGCAACGCCTAAACGACGAGACCAAACGGCCTCTAACTTGGAGAACTTACTTAACGGAAACAAGACATTTTCTTTACAACCAGAAGACACGTAACCACACCCGCAACAAAGCATGGTCGAATAGATCATTGTTTCCAGCAGCTTGCCAACCCTTATTGCCTGCACCGCTTCTGGGTGAAAGCCGTTTCCGGTCCGAAGCTCTCTTTCCCACACTATTTCGCGGTCGCACAAACCATCGTATCGCGCATGTTAATCCGGCGAGCTGACCAACTGGCGTCTTGACGGATGCCTGCAGGCGGGCAATTTTCACAGCAACACATCTTTCGGCGGCCAAGGCCGTCCCATCCCCTTCCGTTCAGGATCTGCCTTCAAACGAGGACCCGGCCATGACGCTTCGCAATGGCAAAGAATTTCTGATGATTCCAGGACCGACCAATGTGCCGGAGGAAATCCTGCGGGCCATGCACCGGCCTGCGGTAGACATTTATGAAGGCCCTTTGCTGGAAACAACCGGGTTCTGCCTGCACGGTTTGCAGCGTCTGTTCCGGACCGAAGGCAAGACCTACATCTACGCAGCCAACGGTCATGGAGCCTGGGATGCCGCCCTGTGCAACACGCTGAAGCGTGGCGACAAGGTGCTCGTGCTGGAGTCCGGCCGCTTTGCCCTTGGCTGGGGAGAAGCTGCCAACGTGCTGGACCTCGATATAGAGGTTCTGCCCGGTGCCTGGGACAAGGGGGTCGACCCTGCCCACCTGCAGGAACGGCTGAAACAGGATACCGCCCACGAGATCAAGGCTATCCTGGTGGTTCAGGTCGATACGGCCTCCGGGGTCTGGAATGATATTGCCGCCTTGCGCAAGGCGATCGACGCAGCTTCACACCCTGCCCTGTTCATGGTCGACACCATTGCCTCGCTAGGCTGCATGCCGTTCGAGATGGACGCCTGGGGTGTCGATGTGGCGCTGACGGGATCGCAGAAGGGTCTGATGTGCCCGCCAGGCCTCTCCTTTGTTGCCGCCGGCCCGAAAGCCGACAAGGCACATGAAACGGCGGAGCTGCGGACCAACTACACCGACTGGACTTTCCGGCAAGGGCCGGAGCACTACCAGAAATACTGCGGAACGCCGCCCGAGCACCTTCTGTTTGCCTTTCACAAGGCTCTCGATCTCATTTTCGAGGAAGGGCTGGAGAAGACCTGGCACAGGCATGCCCTTCTGGGCGAGGCAACCCGGCGGGCCGTTGCGGTCTGGGCGGAAAAGGGCGCGGTCGACTTCAACATCACCGACGCGCATGCCCGCTCGAACTCCGTCACCGTTGTGCGGTTCAACGAAGGCGACGTGGCGGCGCTAAGGACCTTTACCAAGGAAGTTTGCGGCGTCACCATCGGTGGAACGATCGGCGAATTGTCCGGCAAAGGCATCCGCATTGCCCACATGGGCCACGTCAACGCCGTCATGCTGCTCGGCACGTTGTCAGCCATCGAACTCGGCTTCCAGAAACTGGGCATTCCCCATGGGCGGGGCGGAGTGCAGGCGGCGATGGATTACCTGGCGGGCGCTCTGTGAGAACGGTGGGACGCGTCCTGGAAAGTGTCTGAATTTTGAGCGCGATCGACCGCCTTCCACACGGGTTCAAATGCCTGGCGATGCTTGCTGAGCAGCATTTTCACCAGCCCCTTCAGCAAGACGGTCCTCATCCTGAGGAAGCGCGCAGCGCTGTCTCGAAGGATGGGCGGCATAGTCCGGTACAAGCGGCCCATCCTTCGAGACGGACCAGACCGGTCCTCCTCAGGATGAGGGTCGTTTTGAAGTCTTTTTCTTCTCAAAGCCTTTCCTCCAGCCGGTCGCAGATCGTTTTCAGAACCTTGATCCGGGCATGGCGCTTGTCTTCGGAGGAGACCAGCGTCCAGGGGGCGTAGTGGGTTGATGTGCGATCGATCATGTCGCCGGCGGCGATGGCGTATTGGTCCCATTTCAGGCGATTGCGCCAGTCGTCATCCGTGATCTTGTGCTGCTTGTAGGCCGTGTCCTCGCGCGCCTTGAACCTGCGCAGCTGCTCGTCCTCGGAAATGGCAAGCCAGAATTTGCAGACAATGTAGCCAAAGTCCGTGAGTTCCTGCTCGAACTCGTTGATTTCGTTGTAGGCGCGCAGCCAGTCGTCGTGTCCGGCGTAGCCTTCGACACGCTCCACCAGCACGCGTTCGTACCAGGACCGGTCGAAGATGGCGAAATGTCCCTTGGCCGGCACGCGCCGCCAGAAGCGCCACAGGTAAGGGCGGGCCTTTTCCTCGTCGGTCGGTGCCGAGATCGGGTGAACCTTGTAGATGCGCGGATCGAGCGGACGGATCACCCTGCGGATCGCACCGCCCTTGCCGGCGGCATCATTGCCCTGAAACACCAGAACAACACCCGTCTTGGACAGGGACTTCATGTCCGACAGATCGGACAGTTGCTTCTGGTACTTGTCGCGAAGCTCTTCGTATTCCGACTTCTCCAGCTTTTCCGTCAGGTCGATGGTGTCGACTGCCGTTTCGCGCTTCAGCCCGCCGACCACGGGAGGTGCGGCAATCGAATGCGGTTCGCCGTCCTCCAGCTTCAGCTTCATGGCATTGGCAACCGTTTGTGCCAGCGCGGCATCCCGGTACTCGGGATCCTGCGAGGGGATGACAAACCAGGGCGCGTAGCCCTTGCTGGTTTCCAGAATGATCTTTTCGCCGGCCTCGCTCGCCTTCTTGTGGTGCTTCAACGCTGCCCAGTCGGCCAGCACATGGCGCGCGGCATGTTTTTTCTCGATGTGCTTCAGCCGTTCTTCCTGTTCCTTCTTGGGCAGGTAGAACCAGAATTTCAGGATCAGCACATCCTCGTTGGCGAGCATTTCCTCAAACCGGCGGATCCGGGTCAGGGCCTTGTCGAACGCGTCCTCGTCGATCTTCTTGTAGATCCAGTCCCGCAGAACGGTCTGATACCAGCTCCCGAACACGATGGCCGTCTCGCCCTTGGGCGGCAGATCGCGCCAGTAGCGCCACAGCGGCGGGCGCAGCCGGGCCTCGTCCATCAATTCGCCATAGGCGTTGCAGACAAGATGGCGCGCATCCATCCAGCCATAGAGCCGGGCAACCGCTTCGCCCTTGCCCGCGCCATCCAGGCCATCAACCAGGATCATCGTCGAGAACGGCTGTTTCTCGACAACGGGCAGCTGGGCTGCCAGCAGCGCCTCGCGCAACTGCGGCTCCAGTTTCTTGAAGGTTTTCTTGTCCATGTTCTGCGGCAGGCGGGCGGATTCAAACATGAAGACCTCAAAAGAAAAGACGCACTGGCTGCATCTTGAAACACCCGCACTTAAAAAACCATCTCTTGCTTCAATGTTCCCGAATGGCAGGAGATTTCAATTTTTCGCTATCGGATGGAAGAAGGCGCAACTATATGAAGCGGTAACCGTTTGCTTCACGTCTTTGAAGGCACCCGGCATTTGACAGTTTTTCACTTTTCTCGACCAACACGACCGACCCCGTGACCGAATTTCTTGATCCTGTTCTGACCTTCATCGCGGAAAACCCGTCCCTGGCAGGTCTGATCTGTTTTCTGGCCGCGATGGGCGAAGCGCTGTTCCTGATCGGCCTTTTCGTGCCGACGACGGTGGTGCTGGTGGGCGCCGGAACGCTTGTCGGGCTCGGCAAGCTGGATCCCGTGCCGCTGTTCATCTGGACGACCCTGGGAGCGACCGCAGGCGATGCGATCTCCTACTGGATCGGCTACACCTTCAAGGACAAGATCAAGACCATGTGGCCGCTGAACAAATATGCGGACATTGTGGAAAGCGGTGAGAATTTCTTCAAGAAACACGGCGGCAAGAGCGTCTTTATCGGCCGCTTCGTGCCTGGTGTAAAATCGGTGGTTCCAGGCATCGCCGGCATGGCCGGCATGAATTTCACCCGATTTTCGGTGGTCAACGTCACCTCCGCCTTCGCCTGGACGATCGTGCATATTGCCCCCGGTATCATTGCAGGTTCCGCACTTGATGCCATCGGCCAGATCAGCGGACGGCTGGCCCTGGTGCTCGGCGCTCTCCTGGTCATCGTCTTCCTGGCGGTGATGCTCGGCCGCTGGCTTATCCTGATTGTCCTGCCGCTGTTTCCCAACACCCATGCGGCCATCGTCAAACGCTTCGCCAAGCGTCAGGATCGGGTATCCCAATGGATTGCGCGCAATTTCGACCCCGCGCATCCACGCTCGGCAGGCATGCTGGCCTCCGCGCTGATCCTGCTGATTTCCTTGCCGGCCTTCTTCTGGATCGTCGGAGAAATCGCCCCCGGCGAACCGATGGTGCGGGCCGACCTTGCCATCCTGAACCTGTTCGACAGCCTGCGCACGCCAGTCGGCGACCGGATCATGGTGTTCGTGACATCGCTCGGCGACGGGATCGTCGTTACCGCCGTTACCGTTGCGGTTGCCGCCTATCTGTTCCTGAGGAAAGCCTGGCGACGCGGCATCGGCTTCGTCATCGCGATGGCCGGCACCGCCATGTTCGTGCCCCTGTTCAAGCTGATGCTGCATCGCTCGCGGCCGATCGAACTTTATGCGGGTGCCGACGCCTACAGTTTCCCCAGTGGCCATGCGACGCTGAACGCGGTGCTCTACGGCATTTGCGCCGTGTTGATCGCCCACGATCTCAGCCGTTGGGCCAAGGCCAGCATTTTCACCATCACCGCGACACTGGTCATTACCATCGGCTTTTCGCGTGTCTACCTTGGCGCCCACTGGATGTCGGACGTCCTGGCCGGACTGTTGTTCGGCATTGGCATGGTTTCCGCCTTCGCCTTCGTGTTCGGCCCGATCCACAACGAGAAGATCGGCCGGACGACACTTGCCGTCATTGTCGTTGCTACACTCGGCATCTTCGGCACCTGGCACCTTTCAGGTACCTATGACAAGGCACTACAGATCTATGAGCCGCGTACCAACACCGAAGCGCTGACAGCAACGGGCTGGCTTGCAGGCGGTTGGCGGGCATTGCCTGCTGAGCGGATCGAACTGAATGGTGATACCGAGGAACCGCTGGTGATCCAGTACACCGGGTCCCTGGACCGCTTTGCCCAGGCTGCAGAAGCCGATGGCTGGCAGAAACCACCAAAATGGTCCCTCTCGAGTGCAGGCGGGTTCGTGGAAGGCAAGACACCGCCGGATTCCCTGCCGATCCTGCCTCGAAGCCAGAACGGTCGCCAACCGTCTCTCGTTCTCATCCGCAAGGATCCTTCCGCCGACGCAGACAAAAGCGGACGCTGGGTGCTGCGGCTCTGGCCGAGCCGCTATGCCATCCTGCAAGCGGGCAGCCTGCATCCGCTTTACCTCGGCAGCGTGGTACATGAGGATATCCTGCGCCCGATGGGCGAGTTCTCCGGTCCAAAAACGGATATCGAAACTCCGGACCCGACCGACAACCCAGCCCATCTGTTGCCTGGCGCGATAACGCGAAAGCGAGCGGACGGGACGGAAGTCGTGCTCGGCTTCAGCTATGGCCCGGTGCCTCCGGCTGCGTCCGGGGTTCCCGCAAAAGATACGCCCGTGGCTGCACCGCAGGCTCAGTAATCTCGCCATCGCAGCAGTTCGGGTCTGGTGCCTGCAACACGTTCCGGACCAGCCCCTTGCGCTGGTTTAGAGACGGTTGATCTGTTGAGCCTCTACACAACGCGGTCCCAAAAATGTCCTAATGGGCCGCCATTCTCTTGTGAGACATATTCGGATCAAGGCTTCGCTTCACGCCAAAAGATGCCGTTATTCCAGCGGGTTAGGCACCAATGGCCGAGTTTGTTTTTCGCGTGTCCGCTCCCCGGCCCCGGAAGCGCGATCGAAAATTACCCCTTGATACTTTTTTCGTATATTCATATATTTGAATATATCGTAATCAAGGGCACATCATGACTGACTTTACACCCCTTATGAGTTTCCTGGGTGGAACGCTGATCGGCGTTGCCACGGTTGCCCTGATGGCCGTGCTCGGGCGCATTGCCGGCATCAACGGCATTGCCAGCGGCTTTCTGACCACGCAGTTCAACCAGGACTGGGCCTGGCGCGCCGCCTTTCTGGCCGGCATGGTCGCCAGCCCGCTGATCATGCTTGGCGTAACCGGGCAGCTGCCGGAAATCACCGTGCCGTCTTCCCCGCTGATGCTGGTGATCGGCGGTTTTCTGACCGGTATCGGTACGACCTATGGCTCCGGCTGCACGAGCGGCCATGGTGTCTGCGGCATCTCGCGCCTGTCGGCACGGTCCATCGTGGCAACCGTCACGTTCATGGCAACCGCGGGTGTGACCGTCTACCTGACCCGCCACGTCTTTGGAGGATAACGGCATGAAACTTCTTTCCGCTTTTGCCATTGGCCTCCTCTTCGGCTGCGGCATCCTGATCTCGGGCATGGGCGACCCTGCCAAGGTCCTGAACTTCTTTGATGTGGCCGGCACCTGGGACCCGAGCCTTGCCTTCGTGATGGGCGGTGCGCTGCTTGTCACGGCCATCGGCTATCGTCTGGTCTTCCGGATGAACACGCCGCTGCTGGCACAGGGCTTCAACCTGCCTTCGAGAACCGATCTCGACGCCAAACTGATCGGCGGCTCCGCGGTTTTCGGCATCGGCTGGGGCCTGAGCGGTTTCTGTCCGGGTGGTCTCGTTCCGGTGCTGGGTCTGGGCATGGAGCCTCTGCTGACCGCCGGTGCTATCGTTGCCGGCATCTTGACCGCAAGATGGATGATCGCCCTCGGCCATCGCCAGCAACCCGCAAAAGCCTGATCCGGCTCGGCCGGCAAAAACAAACGGGAGATTGTTATGAGCAACTCAAACTATCCGGTCGACATGGGTGTCAAACCTGACGTCACACCCTTTTTCGATCCGGCCACCAACACGATCAGCTACGTGGTCAAGGACCCGGCTTCCAACGCCTGCGCCGTTGTCGACAGCGTGATGGACATCGACTACGCCGCCGGCCGCATCACCTATGACCATGCCGATCAGATCATCGCCTATATCCGCGAGAAGGATCTCAAGCTGGAATGGCTGATCGAGACACATGTTCATGCCGATCACCTGTCGGCAGCGCCGTATATCCAGCAGAAACTGGGTGGCAAGCTGGGCATCGGCGACAAGATCACCGTCGTCCAGGAAACCTTCGGCAAGGTTTTCAACGAAGGCACGGAGTTCCAGCGCGACGGCAGCCAGTTCGACCGCCTGTTCCGTGATGGGGACGTCTATCAGATCGGCGAGCTGACCGCCTTTGCCATGTATACGCCCGGCCACACTCCGGCGTGCATGGTGCATGTGATGGGCGATGCCGCCTTTGTCGGCGATACGCTGTTCATGCCCGACGGTGGCTCGGCGCGTGCCGATTTCCCGGGCGGTGATGCGGCAACGCTTTACGACAGCATCCAGAAGGTGCTGGCCCTGCCGGACGACATGCGCCTGTTCATGTGCCACGACTATGGGCCGAACGGCCGCGACATCCAGTGGGAGACCACGGTGGGTGCCGAGAAGGAACACAACATTCACGTCGGTGGCGGCAAGACGAAAGAAGAATTCGTCAAGTTCCGCACGGAACGTGATGCCCAGCTCGACATGCCGAAGCTGATCATCCCCTCGCTGCAGGTAAACATGCGCGCCGGCAAGCTGCCGCCCGCGGATGAAAGCGGCAAGACCTTCCTGAAAGTGCCGGTCAACGGCCTCTGATCGAGGCCAATGAACGGCCCCTCTAGCAGAAACGAAGCAGGCGGCTGATCCCCGCGTATTCACGCGGGGAGGGCGTCTGCAGAAAATCGGTCGAGACTTCATCGCCGGGAGGAGGCGGACAGGACCCATGAAAGCAATCAATTCCCAGATATCGGTAGCTCCCCAGGTAAAACCCGAGGACATGGCCGACTTTGCACAACAGGGCTTTCGCTCGGTGATCTGCAATCGCCCCGACGGGGAAGGTGCCGACCAGCCCTCGTTCGAGGAAATCGAAGCGGCTGCCGGCAAGCTCGGTATGGAAGCGCGGTATCTGCCCATCGTTGCCGGCAAGGTGGGCGATACGGATGCCGAAGAGTTCGGGCGGCTGATGGAAAGCCTGCCGAAACCGATCCTGGCCTATTGCCGGACCGGTACGCGCTCGGCAACGCTCTGGTCGTTGTCCCAGGCCGAAAAGCTGCCGCTCTCCGACATCCTCTCCAAAACCAAGGCCGCCGGCTACGACATGGCTGGCGTGGTGCGGCGCATCGCCAACGGCGGCCGCACACCGACCGAAACTGCCGAGGATGCGCGTTTCGACGTCGTCATCGTGGGCGGTGGCGCGGCCGGCATCTCGGTGGCTTCCAGTCTGCTTTCCCGCAAGTCGGACCTGGAAATCGCCATCATCGATCCGGCGGACGTTCACTACTACCAGCCCGGCTGGACGATGGTCGGCGGCGGCATCTTCGAGGCCTCGGACACCGCCAAGACCATGGGCTCCCTCATTCCGAAGGGCGTTCACTGGATCAAGTCGGCAGTCGCCGCCTTCGAACCAAAGGACAATGCCGTCGTTCTGGACGGCTGCCGTGTGGTCAAATACGGACGGCTGGTGGTCTGCCCGGGCCTGAAGCTCGACTGGCACAAGGTCGAAGGCCTTGTCGACACGCTCGGCAAGAACGGCGTGACGTCCAACTATCGATACGACATGGCTCCCTACACCTGGCACCTGGTGCAGACCATGAAGGCTGGACGGGCGCTGTTCACCCAGCCGCCCATGCCGATCAAATGCGCCGGTGCGCCGCAAAAGGCCATGTATCTTTCGGCAGACCACTGGCTGAAGTCCGGCACTCTGGACAAGATCGACATCCAGTTCATGAATGCCGGCGGTGTGCTGTTCGGCGTGAAGGACTATGTGCCTGCGCTGATGGACTACGTGAAGCGATACGATGCCGGCCTGAACTTCTTCCACAATCTGGTTGCAGTCGACGGGCCTGGCAAAAAGGCCGTCTTCGAGGTGAAGGAACCGGAAAAGGATCCACGCCAGGTGGAAGTCGAGTTCGACATGATGCATGTGACGCCGCCGCAGACGGCGCCCGATTTCATCCGAGTCTCGCCGCTGGCGGATGCCGCCGGCTGGGTCGATGTCGACCAGTCCACGCTGCGCCACAAGACCTTCGACAACATCTGGTCGCTCGGCGATGTGATGAATGCACCGAATGCCAAGACGGCCGCGGCTGCGCGCAAACAGGCACCGGTGGTCGCGGAGAACATCGTTTCCGATATCGCAGGGCACAGCGCGACGGCCCAATATGACGGCTACGGCTCCTGCCCGCTCACCGTTGAACGTGGCAAGATCGTCCTGGCCGAGTTCGGCTACGGTGGAACGCTGTTGCCGAGCTTCCCGCGTTGGCTGGTGGACGGGACCAAGCCAACGCGCACCGCATGGCTCCTGAAGGAGCGTATCCTACCTCCCATTTACTGGCGTGCCATGTTGCGCGGCAAGGAATGGCTGGCCAAGCCGGAAAAAGTATCGGCAGCATAACAAGCCCGGGAAACGGGCCCATCGAACCAACCTGCAACTCGAGCCGGTTTCCCGGCTCGAGTTTTTACCAGCCCCGACAAAGGCCAAGAAAAATGATCCGCCTAAAGCGCTATCTGCCCATTCTCGACTGGGGCAAAAGCTATGACAGGGAAACGGCGACAAACGATCTCGTTGCGGCGGTGATCGTGACGATCATGCTGATCCCGCAGTCTCTTGCTTACGCGCTTCTGGCTGGTCTGCCGCCCGAAGTCGGCCTTTATGCATCCATCCTGCCGCTTGTCGCCTACGCCCTGTTCGGCACCAGCCGAGCGCTGGCCGTCGGGCCGGTTGCCGTGGTCTCGCTGATGACGGCTTCCGCCGTTGGCGAACTGGCCAGGCAGGGCACCCCGGAATATCTGGGTGCCGCCATCATTCTCGCTTTCCTGTCGGGCCTGATGCTGATCGCCATGGGCCTGTTCCGGCTCGGGTTCCTGGCGAACCTCCTGAGCCATCCGGTGATTTCCGGCTTCATCACCGCGTCGGGCCTGCTGATTGCGTCCAGCCAGCTCAAGCACATCCTCGGCGTCAAGGCGAACGGGCATACGCTTTACGACATCCTCGGCTCCATCCTGCAGCACCTTGGCGAGATCAACTGGATCACCTTCGCAATCGGCGTATCGGCCACGGCTTTCCTCTTCTGGGTGCGCAAAGGCCTGAAGAAGCTGCTGCTTGGTATGGGAATGAAACCGTTTTTTGCCGATATCCTGACCAAGGCCGGGCCGGTGGCAGCCGTCGCGGTGACCACGATCCTGTCCGCCGTCTTTCAACTCGGCGAGAAAGGCGTGCGTGTTGTCGGGGACATTCCCTCCGGCCTGCCGGTGCCGCATCTGCCAGCCTTCGACAGCGAGTTGTGGCTGGCGCTTGCCGGTCCCGCGCTGCTGATTTCGGTCATCGGGTTTGTGGAATCCGTCTCCGTTGCGCAGACGCTGGCAGCCAAGAAGCGTCAGCGGATCGAGCCGGATCAGGAGCTGATCGGCCTCGGCGCCTCCAACATTGCCTCCGCCATTTCCGGTGGCTATCCGGTCACCGGCGGGTTCGCCCGCTCGGTCGTCAATTTCGATGCCGGGGCAGCGACCCCGGCGGCTGGTGCCTTCACCGCCGTCGGCATTGCGCTGGCCACCTTGTTCCTGACCCCGCTGCTGACGCATCTGCCACAGGCAACTCTGGCCGCCACCATCATCGTTGCCGTGCTGTCGCTCGTCGATCTCGGCGCGATCAAGCGGACCTTCGCCTATTCTAAGAGCGATTTCGCGGCCATGGCCGCGACGATCCTGATCACCCTGTTCTTCGGTGTCGAGCCGGGCGTGGTGACCGGCGTTGCCCTGTCGATCGCGCTTTATCTCTACCGCAGCAGCCGGCCACATATGGCGATTGTCGGCGTCGTGCCGGGAACCGAGCACTTCCGCAATGTTGACCGGCACGCCGTGGTGACGGGGGACCGGGTGCTGACGCTACGGGTCGATGAAAGCCTGTTCTTTGCCAATTCGCGGTTTCTGGAAGACCGGATCTATGCACTGGTGGCCGAAAAGCCCGATATCGAACACGTGGTGCTGATGTGCCCGGCCGTGAACGAGATCGACGCCAGTGCCCTGGAGAGCCTTGAGGAAATCAACCACCGTCTGTCGGATTCCGGTGTTTCCTTCCACCTTTCGGAGGTGAAGGGACCGGTGATGGACCGACTGAAGCGGACCGATTTCCTGAAGCATTTGAGCGGGCAGGTGTTCCTCAGCCAGTATGACGCCCTGTGCACGCTCGACCCGCTGACGGCGCATATCTCGGAAAGCCGCACGCCGAAGAAGACCGCGAAATCGAACCTGTGGAGCGGGCCGGAGATCTGATCCGGCTCTGGCTATTTTGCTGTGAGAGGGTCGAACTGGTTGTTACCGCATTTCTGTCTGATCCACCGCTCCTCAGGATGAGGCATTTTTACTGTCAGGCGCTTGAGGCGAGAGCTGCTCGACCCCAAACCAACCAGCAAAAGGGCGTCAGTTGCTGTTTGACGACTGGAGGATCGGCACGATCTTCTCGCAGAAGCGGAAATGGACCGGCGGCTTTTCGCCTTCCTGAACCATGAGCCCTTCGGTGCCACGGGGCTGAACGGTGACCAGTTCGATCGCCTCGCCGCCATCCGTCAGCAGGCAATTGATGGCCGCACGCTGGGTCATCTTGCCGCTCTTTTCAGCCCCATAGACCTGACAGATGCGCCCCGGGGTTTCCAGAAGGCCGCGGTAGATGGCCAGCGTCGAGCCGGGTGCGCTTCGGTCGATCCGCGGAGCCGGACAATCCTGCAGTTCCCGCACCCATATGCCTTGCGCGAAATCCGCAAAACGCAGATCCAGTGCCCGCCCTTGCAGAAGGGGTGCGGATTTCGGCACCTGGAACATCAGGTCTCCCTTGCCTGCAAGCGCAGGCCCGCACGCAAACGCCAGTGCAACGCCCAACAAGGCATTTCGTGTGAAACCGTTCAACCGCTACCCCCTCCCGGAGTGACAAGATCCAACCGGATTATCCGATGCGCCGAAACATCGCGCAAGTTGGCAGGAAAGGTCAATGTCGCCAACGGCAAAACTTGCAAAAAACGAACAAATGTGGAACAAAATGCGCATGGAACCCGATCATCAGCCACTAGCGGGGCGGATTCAGCTGGATGACCCGCTCAAGGACGGACGTCAGTCGGAAACCGCGCTGAAGGTCTGGCGCGGGGCCGCGCGGCTGTTGCGACAACTCGATTTCGCCTGCCTGCCGGAAGTCACCCTTGCCTCCGCCCGGCGGGCGGACCTTCTGGCGCTTGGGCCGAAACATGAGCTCTGGATAGTCGAGGTCAAATCCTCGATTGCCGATTTCCGGGCGGATACCAAGTGGCCGGACTACCGTCTTCATTGCGACCGGCTCTATTTCGCAACGCATCCGGACGTCCCGCTGGAGATCTTTCCCGAGGAGGCCGGGCTGATTGTTTCCGACGGCTTCGGGGCGGAGATCCTGCGCGAAGCACCGGAACACAAGCTGGCGGCAGCGACCCGGAAATCGGTAACCCATCGTTTCGCCCGCCATGCTGCACATCGCCTGCACAACCTGTCAGACCCGGACGGCGTTCGGTTGTTCCAGAGCTACTAGGGCCGACTTTTGACTCACGCCCTTGCAACGGCTTCCCGGCGCCGGAAGCGAAGCACCAGGATCAGTGCGAGCAGCACCAGGACAGGAGCGGACACCGCAGCCAGACCCGTCCAGCCGATCCCCGCAAACAGCACGCCGGAGAGAAGCGAGGCTCCGGAGGATGAAACCGCAAGAAGCGTATCGTTGACGCCTTGGACCAGCGGCCTTTCCTCGTCGCTCAAGGCTGCCTGCAGCAAATGCGTTCCTCCGATGAAACCGAAATTCCAGCCCACGCCCAACAGAACGAGGGCACCGTAGAATTCGAGCAGGCCGATGCCGGACCATGCCGTCAGCGCGGAAGCGAACAGGAGAACGAGCCCCAGGACGGCGATCCTGGTTCCGCCGAAGCGGCGGATCAGAAACCCCGTAAAGAACCCGGGTGCGAACATTGCGACCACGTGCCAGCGAATGACATCCGCGGCCTGGCCTTCGGCGAACCCGCAACCGATCATCGCCAAGGGTGTCGGGGTCATCAGCAGAACCATCATCGCCTGTGACAAAGCTGCAAGCCCGATCGCTCCGACCGCCCTGGGATTACGGCTCAGGATCCGTACCGCGCTTTCCGCGCGCCTGTGGGCCACCTTGAGTGGCGATGCCGGCATCCTTAACCACCAGACCGGCAACGCCCCAAGAACTCCGAGCATGGCGATTGCAAGATAGGCTCCGGCCAGCGGTATTGGCGCCAGTGCGTCCTTTGCTTCATTGAACAGTTGCGGCCCCAGCAACGCGGCCACCAGTCCGGAAGCCAGTGTGAAGGAAATCGCCTGGGCCCGATGTTCGGCGGGAACCGCCTCGGAGGCCGCAAACCGGAAATAGTTCACGCTGATCAATGCGGCCCCAAGAGCCGCATGTGCCAGGCAGAGCAGGATGAAACTCTGCAGAACAAGCGCCAGTGCCGCGAAGACACCGCCGAAGACCAGCATTGCCGCGCCAAGCAGGAAACCTGCTCGCCTGCCGAAGCGCCCCATGAAGAGAGATACCGGCGTTGCCACGATGATGCCGACCAGCATCTGCGTCGACGGCGGCGCGGTTGCGAGCCACACGTGGGGAGCCAGCCACCCTCCTGCCAGACCGCCAAGGATGATCAGCATCGGCATTGCCGAGCCGAGCACGATATTCGCAAGGAGAATGAGGAGAAAGTTTCTCGTGAGCATGAGGCCGTCCGTACCGGTTACGCCAGGGATCACTCCTGTTTACCGGTTGAACCGACTGTCTATAATGACATAGTATCGTCAATTATGGACAAAACACTTCGCCAGATCGACATCCTGCTTTTCGACGGCCTGAACATCCTGGATGTGGCAGGTCCCGCGCAGGTTTTCAGTTCGGCAAACGAAGACGGCACCGAACGCTACAGGTTGCGCTTCGTTTCCATGGACGGGATGGGGGTCACCTCTTCGTGCGGGCTCAGATTGCAAGTGGACACGACCGCATCGACAGACGGGCGGCGGGATCTTCTGATACCGGGTGGGACTGGTGTCGATCAAGCAATGCATGACCGGATGATCCTGGATATTCTTGCAACTTGGCCTTCGGAAATGGAGGACAGACGGGTTATTTCGATCTGCTCCGGTGCGCTGGTCCTGGCCAATGCTGGCCTTTTGAATGGCCGGAAAGCCACGACCCACTGGCGGCGCGCCCGACAGGTGCGGCAGCAATTTCCTGAGGTTCGCTGGTCCACCGACGAGCTTTATCATATCGACGGCGAAGTGATGACGTCCGCAGGCGTTGCCTCAGGCATCGATCTGGCGCTGGAGATCATCAAGAGGGACCATGGTGGAGCCCTGGCTCTTGCCGTTGCCCGCGAGTTGGTCGTCTATCTGAAAAGAGCCGGTGGCCAAACCCAGTTCGCGGACTTGCTTGAAGCGCAGTTTTCCGGCGACCGCGAACTTGGCCGGCTGCTTGACGCCTTGCAGGACAATCCCGGACGCGACTGGACACTGGAGTTGATGGCTGAGGTTGCCGGTCTGACCCCGAGGACCTTGAGCCGACGGTTTTCCGCAAGCGCGGGGCTAACGCCCGTGAAATATCTGGAACGCTACAGGCTCAAGCGGGCAGCGGATGTCCTGTCAGGCGGTGCGCCGGTGGGAAGCGCTATCCGTGTTTCCGGTTTCTCCGATTTCCAGCAAATGCAGCGGGCGTTCAAGAGGCATCTCAATACCACCGTCGGCGAGTACCGGGAAAAATTCGCGGATAGCTGAAACCCTGTGGCGACAAATCGCGGATGGCACATCCCGGACATCAGCTGAGAAGCCCATCCGGAGCGCTGCAACCAGCGCCCCGGATGCAGTTTGCATCAGACGAACAGGTTGACCAGGCTTTCCAGGTATTCCTGCTTGCCGGATTTCGGCTGCGGTTCCAGGTCAGCCTTGTGGACGCGCTCGGCCAATGTCTCGAGCGAGGAGCCGCCCTTGAGGATGTCGGCGTTTTCCGGCTTCTGCCAACCGGCATAACGGTCATCGACGAAGCCCTTCAGTCGGCCGTCCTCGATCATGGCTGCCGCGGCCTTCAGTCCGCGGGCAATCGCGTCGGCAGATCCGACATGCGCCTGGATCAGATCGACCGGGTCGAGTGACTGGCGACGCAGCTTGGCGTCGAAGTTGGTGCCGCCGGTGGTGAAGCCGCCCGCCATCAGGATCTCGTAGTAGGCGAGCGCCAGTTCCGGCACGTTCATGCCGAAGTGGTCAGTATCCCAGCCGCACTGGTAGTCGTTGCGGTTCATGTCGACGGACCCGAAGATGCCGAGCGAACGGGCCATGTGCAGTTCGTGCTCGAACGAGTGGCCGGCCAGGATGGCGTGGCCCTGCTCGATGTTCATCTTGACGTCGTTTTCCAGCCCATAGGCCTTCAGGAAGCCATAGACGGTGGCGACGTCGTAGTCGTACTGGTGCTTGGACGGTTCCTGCGGCTTCGGCTCGATCAGGATCGTGCCCTTAAAGCCGATCTTGTGCTTGTACTCGACCACCATGTTGAGGAAGCGGCCGAACTGGTCCAGCTCCTGTTTGATGTTGGTGTTGAGCAGGGTCTCGTAGCCTTCGCGGCCACCCCAGAGCACATAGTTCTCACCACCGAGGCGATAGGTGACGTCCATTGCGTTCTTCACCTGTGCGGCGGCATAGGCGAAGACGTCCGGATCCGGATTGGTGGCCGCACCGCCCATGAAGCGGCGGTTGGAGAACATGTTGGCCGTGCCCCAAAGGAGCTTGATGCCGGTGTCGGCCATCTTCTTTTCGAAGATGTCGGCAATCGCGTTCACGTTGGCATTGCTTTCGGCAAGCGTCCGGCCTTCCGGCGCAACGTCGCGGTCATGGAAAGTGAAGAACGGCATGCCCAGGATCTGGAACATCTCGAAGGCAACGTCTGCCTTCAGTTTGGCCTGTTCCATCGGATCGCCGCCAGCCGCCATCCAGGACCGGTTAAAGGTTTCGCCGCCGAACGGATCGGACCCCGGCCAGCAGAAGCTGTGCCAGTAACACACGGCAAGACGCAGATGGTCTTCCATGCGTTTGCCGAGGACGACTTCGTCCTTGTTGTAGTGGCGATAGCTCAGCGGCTCGGTGCTTGCCGGCCCGGTGTATTGGATCGGCTGAAGATCGCCGAAGAACCCAGTGCTCATGTTGTCATCTCCTTGAATATGTTTCCTAAAAGCCGGCTTGTTTGAGCGCCGGATAAAGCTTGCGCCAGCGCTCGTAGCCTTCGGCATATCTTTGTGTGAGGGCCGGCACCGGATCGATGCTGGCCTTGAGGGCCGGCTTGGTGAAAATGCCCTCGGTGCTACCGAGCGCGGCGGCCTGGCCGAGCCTGGCCGCGCCAAGCGAGCCGCCGAAGTCGCCATCCACCGGAACGTCGACCGGAACATTGAGCAGGCTGGCGATGATCTCCAGCCAGACCGTTGAGCGAGACCCGCCGCCGACCGCCAGAACGCGTTCGATCCCGGTGCCGGCAACGCTGAGCGCTTCCAGGCAGTCCTTCAGCGCAAAGGCGACACCGTCGAGTACCGCGTGGCAGAGTTCGGCATCGTCGGTTCCGTGGGAAATGCCGAAGAAGCCGGCGCGGATGTCGACGTCGTTGTGCGGCGTCCGTTCGCCGCCGAGATAAGGCATGAAGGAAACGGGCGAAGGCCCTTCCACATTGCCAACCAGACCGGTGAGTTCACCCGGATTGCGCTTCACCACCTTCGCCAACCAGTTGAGGCTGTCGGTTGCCGAAAGGATCACCCCCATCTGGTGCCAGGTGTCCGGCACGGCATGGCAGAAGGCGTGAACCGCGCTGTCGACGTTGGGCGAGTAGCGGTCGTTGGTCACGAACAGCACGCCGGAGGTCCCAAGCGAGACAAAGGCCGAACCAGGATCGACCGCACCGACACCGCAGGCCGAAGCTGCATTGTCGCCACCGCCGCCGGCCACCACCGGAGCGGCGTCGAAACCCCAGCGGCCACAAAGATCCACCTTGAGTGTGCCCGAGCTTTCGGACCCTTCGACAAGGCGCGGCATGTTCTCACGGGTGAGGCCCGTTGCGGCCAGAAGCGCGTCGCTCCAGTCGCGTCTGGCGACATCCAGCCAGAGCGTTCCGGCGGCATCCGACATTTCGCCGACGTACTCGCCCGTCAGCTTGAAACGGACATAGTCCTTGGGCAGCAGAACCATGGTGGTTCTGGCGAAGATTTCCGGCTCGTTCTCGCGCACCCACTGCAGCTTCGGCGCGGTGAAGCCCGGCATCACCCGGTTGCCGCCGAGCGTCAGGAATTTCGGCTCGGCCGCTTCCAGTTCCGAGCACTGCTTGCCCGACCTGCCGTCGTTCCACAGGATGCAGGGGCGCAGCGGCTTACCGGCGGCATCCAGAAGCGTGGCGCCGTGCATATGGCCGGACAAGCCGATGCCACGCACCGCGGCCATGGCCTTCGGCGCTTCCGCCTTGAGCGCGTCCAGAACGGTTTCGCAAGCCCGCCACCAGCTGTCCGGGTCCTGTTCCGACCAGCCCGGATGGGGACGCTGGACCGTCAACTCCGCGGTTGCCGATGCAATCAGGGACTGGTCCTCACCAAGAAGAATGGCTTTGACCGAACTGGTACCGATATCGAGGCCGATATACATGAGGTGCGTTCCTCAAAAACAATCAAAAAGAATGCCGATGGCCCGTGACCGGGTGTCGGCATGAGGTTCCACACCGTCCGAACAGGGCCAGGCCATCTGTTCAAACCATGAGGAAGTCCCGCGGGCAAGAGCCCGCGGGTCCTGTCGGTTTATCCGACCACTGTATCGTCCACAAGAGCACCTGGGCCCGGGATCGCCCCTTCCGGGCATTTACCCAGAATGATCATGCCGAGCACGTCGTCATCAGTGACGTCGGTCGTGCGGGCGGTGCCGACTAGCTGACCGTTCTTCATGACCGCGATACGGTCGCAAAGCTGGAAGACGTCGTGGATGTCGTGGCTGATCAGGAAGATGCCGAGGCCCTGTTTCTTCAGTTCCTGGATGAGTTCAGCCACCATCTGCGTTTCATGCACGCCAAGCGCGGCGGTCGGTTCGTCCATGATCAGGATCTTGGCGTTGAAATAGACCGCGCGGGCAATGGCCACCGACTGGCGCTGACCGCCCGACAGGGCTTTCACCGGCGCATGGAACTTTTTGAAGTTCGGGTTGAGCCGGCCCATGATCTTGCGGGTTTCCGCTTCCATGGCATCGTCATCGACAAAGCCGAGCGGCGAGGTCAGTTCACGGCCGAGGAACAGGTTGGACGCGGCATCGAGATTATCCGCCAGAGCAAGCGTCTGGTAGATGGTCTCGATGTTCTGCGCCCGCGCGTCGCGCGGCGAGTGAATGTGCACTTCCTTGCCGTTGATGCGGATTTCGCCGCTGTCGGCCTTGTAGGCACCGGAAAGGATCTTGATCAGGGTCGACTTGCCGGCACCGTTGTGGCCAAGCAGACCCACGACTTCACCCGGATAAAGATCGACAGAGACATGATCCACGGCCTGCACCCCGCCGAAGGAGATGCACATGTCTTTCATTTCTACGAGAGGCGCGTCCATGTCTCAGTCTCCCGTGCGCTTGCGATAGATGATGTCGACGAGGACGGCGATGACGAGCACGGTGCCCACGACGATATTCTGCAGCGGGGCGTCGACGCCGACCATGGCCATGCCCGACTGCAATGACTGCATGATCAGCGCGCCCAGGATGGCGCCGTAGATCGTGCCGACACCGCCGGCAAGCGCGGTGCCGCCGATCACTGCCGCGGCGATGACCCTGAGTTCGTCCAGCGTGCCGATGTCGTTGGTCGAAAAGCCGAGGCGTGCGGCCGCGACAGCGGCTGCGAGCGCGCTGAGGCCGCCCATGATGGCAAACACCTTGACGGTCAGGAACCTGGTGTTGATGCCGGAAAGCTCCGCGGCATCCGGATTTCCGCCGGTTGCGAAGATGTAGCGTCCGAGACGGGTGCGGCGCGCGACGATGGTCATGACGACGGTAACCACGATCAGAAGCAGCACCGAGTAGGGAATGCCGTAGCCCATGACCAGGCCTTCCGGCATGGTTTCGCCCCGGGCCTCGAAGATCCGCTCAAGACGGGCGGTGGGAATGTCATAGGCATTCAACACCCAGACGAACCCGAGAATTGCCCCGGTCGTGATGACACCCATGGTGACTTCCGCCCAGCCGGGTTTGACCGGGAACCCATGCGCAGCCTTCCGGCGGCGCGAGGAGACCTGCATCCACAGCGCAACGGCGACGGCCAGAACGCCGAAGATCCACGATCCCGTTTCGCCCATGGTGCCGCCGATACCGCCGATCATGGTGAAGGTTTCATCGAGCGGGCCGATGGTCTGACCGGAGGTGATGAACCAGGCAACGTTGCGCCAGACCAGGAGGCCACCAAGCGTCACGATGAAGGCCGGAATGCCGAGATAACCGACCATCCAGCCCTGGAAAGCACCAATCAGCACACCAACAACCACACCGGCCAGAATGGCCAGGATCCAGATAGCCGGATTACCGAGGCCGAGCAGCGGCGGCAGGACATCGGTCTGGACAACCGCCATGACCGCCGCAACGGTCGCCAGAACGGAGCCGACGGACAGATCGATGTGGCGGGTGACGATAACGAACACCATACCGGTGGCCATGATGGCAACGGACACGGTCTGGATCGTCAGGTTGAAGATGTTGCGCGGCGTCAGGAACCGGCCATCCGTAATCACATTGAACACCAGGCACAGGACGATGAACGCCCCGATCATGCCGAGAAGCCGTGTGTCCAGCTGCAATGCGGCAAACAAGTTTCGTGCTGTCGGGCTTTTGGGCCCTGACAGTGCGGTGTCAGACATAGAGGTTACTCCTGCTTGGAGACCATTACGCTTACGCATCGGGTGGCCCATCCCGGGGAGCGGCTTTCGCAGCAGCTGTCCCTGTTATTACGGCCCCGGTTAACAGTAACCGGGGCCGCACATTAAGCGTAGTGTTATTAGTTACAGGGAGCCGGGCCGTTCTCGACGCCCTGGCACAGATCATCCTTGGAGATCCAGCCTGCATCGACGACCGCGGTCAGGTTGTCCTTGGTGACCGGAAGCGGTGCCAGGAACTTGGCGGTCAGCTCGGTGCCGGACGGAGACGTCCAGGCAGCTGCGCCATCGACGCCGCCCATCTCGGTGCCACTGGCCAGGCTGACGGCGATTTCACCGGCGGCCTTGCCGAGTTCACGAGCGTCCTTCCAGACGGAAACCGTCTGCGTGCCCTTTGCAACACGGTTCAGAGCGGCATGGTCGCCGTCCTGACCTGACACCGGAATGCCGTCCATGCCCTGTGCGGTCAGAGCGGCCACGACACCGCCGGCCGTACCGTCGTTGGAAGCAACAACCGCGTCGACCTTGTTGTCGTTGGCGGTCAGGATCTGTTCCATGTTGCGCTGTGCGTTCGCCGGCAGCCAGCCGTCGGTGTAGGCTTCGCCAACGATCGTGATGTCACCCGCATCGATTGCGGACTGCAGGACTTCCTGCTGACCACCGCGGAGGAAGTCCGCGTTCGGGTCGGTCGGGGAGCCCTTGATCATGACGTAGTTGCCCTTCGGCGCGGCAGCCAGAACGGCGCGAGCCTGCATGCGACCAACTTCAACGTTGTCGAAGGTCAGGTAGAAGGCGCGCGGATCATCGATCAGGCGGTCGTAGCCGACAACCGGGATGCCTTCGTCGGCAGCAGCCTGCACGGCCGGGCCGATTGCCTGGGAATCCTGCGCCAGGATGATGAGGGCGGTCGCGCCTTGTGCGATCAGTGCCTCAACGTCGGAAAGCTGTTTTGCAGACGAGCTCTGCGCGTCGGCGGAAATGTAAGTCGCGCCGGCTGCCTCAAGGGCGCCCTTGATGGCGGCTTCGTCAGTCTTCCAGCGTTCTTCCTGGAAGTTGGACCAGCTCACGCCAACAATGACGTCTTCTGCGTGGGCCAGGTTCAGTGCGGTCGCGGACAGCAGAGCGCCCGCCAGCAAAGTGGTGATTTTACGCATTGCGATGTTTCCTCCAGTTGGCGCATCCCACGTCGGACGGATGTGCCTGAAATGCGTCAGTGTCGAAGCGCCTTTTCGAGGCGCCTTCAGAAAGGACAGCCTTATTGTTATTTTTTTTGGTGCCCGAAAAAAAGTTGCAGGAAAGCGCTGCTCCTGTCAACATGGTTTTGCAAAACACTGTTCCGCGGGGTTTGACACACCCGGTGAGAAGCAGGAAAACCGGGAGAAACCCGGGACAGAGGAAACACCTTGGGAAGAGCTGAGCGAGCATGACACGCAAGGCGGACCGGGATCAGATCCGGCGGCAAAACAGAAGTATTGTTCTACAGGCCCTGCGCCGGAACGGCCCTATGGCGCGGATAGATCTCGGCCAGATGACACGGCTGAGCCCCGCGACGGTGACGGCCATCACCTCCGATCTTCTGGACCAGGGATTGATCCTGAGCCTGGAGAGCGAGGAGCCCAAAACACCCCAGGCGCGTGGACGGCCACGCACCCTTTTGAAGCTCAAGCCGGACGCGGTCTATACGGTTGGCGTCCGTCTGTCGGTCAACAACATCGATCTGTCGCTGGTGAATTTCGCCGGCGAGGTGGTGTGCGACAGGCGCAGCCATTTTGACAGCGCCACCGAAGATGCCGACAGCTTTCCCGAAACCCTGATCACGGCGATCAGGCAGTTCCTCGACGAGGCCGGCATCGGCCCGTCACGGGTTCGGGAAATCGGCGTTGCCGCACAGGGTGTCGTCGAAACGGAAACCGGCGTCGTTGCCTGGAGCCCCGCCTTTGCAGGGCGCAAGATCCCTGTCGTCGGTCCATTGCACGAAGCCTTCGGGGCGGATTGCTACATTTCCAACGACACCAACATGATCACCGAAGCGCTGCACTGGTCGGACCCGAACAAGTACAGCGGGACATTTGCCGTGATCATGCTCGATTACGGTGTCGGCATGGGGCTTTACCTCGACAACCGGCTGTTTTCGGGAGCAAGCGGCACGGCCGCCGAGTTCGGCCATGCCAACCATCTGCCAGGCGGGGCGCTCTGCCGATGCGGAAAGAAGGGCTGCCTTGAGGCGTATCTTTCCGATTACGCGCTGGTGCGGGCTGCCTCTCATCTGCCGGAGAACACCGATCCGGGCACCATCAAGGCGGGCGTCAGCGGCCTTGCCCGGCTGATCGAACTGGCCGGCTCCGGTGACAAGGACGCCTGCAACGCGTTTCACGATGCGGGCCGGGTTCTGGGCTATGGTCTTGCCCGGGTGATTGCGATGATCGACCCCAAGCGCGTGGTACTGACCGGCGCTGCGATGCGTGCCTTCTCCTTCATGGAAAAAGGCATGTGGGAAGGGCTGGAAGAGGCTCTCGTTTCCGATCTCAGGAACAATTTCTCCCTGGACGTGATGCCGTGGAATGAGGACTTCATTCGCAGCGGCCTGATCGCCCAGTCGATGGAACGTCTCGACAAGGATTTTCTCGGCAACGCAACTCCGCCCTCAGGCCGCATAGCCCGGCTCGACCGCAAGGAGGCGACGGCATGACAGGCAAATCCCGGCTCGCAGTCTCTGCTCTCGTCCTCGGCATCACCCTGCCTGCATCAGCACTTGCCGATCCCGCACCCTGGAGCGAACGGGCCATCAAGGAAGACGTCGATATCGACGCCCTGGCGCAATCGGGCGAAGATGCGATCACCGTGCTGCAGCCGCTTGGAGAAGAGCTGTTCAAGGCCAAGTTCACCACATTGGATGGCGCAGGCCGGCCGGACGCGACACGGGCTATCGTGCCGACAAAAGTGCGCCGCAAGGCACCGCAGGCGTTCCAGCGTCTTGCTGGAATGGACGCCAATTCCTGCTCTTCCTGCCACAATGAGCCTGTGATCGGTGGTTCTGGTGCGTTCACGGCAAACGTGTTCGTGTCCGAAGGCTTCGAAAGCGCCGACTTCGACACCACGGATCCCCAGTTTTCCAACGAGCGCAACACGGTCGCGCTTCAGGGAGCCGGGCTGATCGAATTGCTTGCCCGGGAAATGACCACGGACCTGCGCAGCCAGCGGACGGATCTGCTGGCCAGGGTGCGGAAAAGCGGTCAGGAAGAAACCGTCAGCCTGGAAACAAAGGGCGTCTCCTTCGGCAAGTTGACCGCCTTTCCTGACGGGACACTGGACGTTTCCCGTCTCGAGGGCATCGACGACGACCTGACCTTGCGACCTTTCAGCCAGAAGGGTGTCTTTGCCTCACTTCGCCAGTTCAGCGTGAACGCCACCAACGATCATCATGGCATACAGGCGGTCGAGCGGTTCGGCGCCGAATGGACAGGATCGGACGACTTCGACGGTGATGGCCATACGGGCGAAATTTCGCCGGGTCAGATCTCGGCGCTGGTCGCTTTCCAGGCAACGCTTCCCGCGCCCACCCGAAAACAGGATCTGCCGGATGTCTGGCAGCAGGCGGCGGCAAAGGGAGAAGCGCTTTTCGGCACCATTGGCTGCAGCTCGTGCCACATTCCCGAATTGCCGCTCGAAAGCCTCATCTTTCAGGATCCCGGCCCGTTCGACACCGCCGGTACCCTGCGCCAGAGCGACGTGAAGGCACCGCTCGAACTTGACCTCGGCACGCTGGACTGGGTGAAGGCCCTGCCGCGCGATGACCAGGGCCGGGTGCTGGTTCCCCTTTACGGCGACCTGAAGCGCCACACGATTGCCGATGCGGCCAATGACACCTTCGGCAATGAACTGCTGGCCCAACGCTTTGTTGCGCGCGACGTTTTCATCACGTCCGAACTCTGGGGCATCGGCAGCACGGCGCCCTATGGGCACCGGGGCGATATCACGACGCTGGAAGAGGCGATTCTGGCCCATGGCGGCGCTGCTTCCGACAGCCGCAAGGCCTATGCAGGTCTGACGGAAACAGAGCAGCAGACGATCATCGCCTTCCTGCGCAGCCTGGAGATCGCGGAATGAAGCCTTTCAGTCTTTCCGTGTCCGGTGCGCTGTTGAGCGTAAGCCTTGCGGCCCCGGCTCTGGCCGACGACACCCGTCAGGTTTCCGTTGCGCCCGTCCCCTCGTTTGTGGAAGAGGCTTCGGCTGCGGGCATCGAGCATTCCTATGACGGTGCGTGGGAATTCTTCGTTGGCGGCGGCGCCGCGATCTTCGATTGCGATGGCGACCGCAAGCCGGATCTGTTCTTTGCCGGCGGCAAGAACCCGGCGCAGCTTTTTCGCAACGAAAGCCGTGTGGCAGGACCGCTGAAATTCACAGCGGTGGAAACAGGCCTCAACGAAAAACAGGCCACCGGCGTGCTCGGCGCCTATCCGCTCGACATCAACAACGACGACATCCTGGATCTCGTCGTGCTGCGCCTGGGTGAAAACCTGATCCTGGAAGGCAAGGGCGCCTGTACGTTCGAAGTCGCCAACCGGGCTCTTGGCTTCGACGGCGGTCGCGAATGGAGCACTTCCTTTTCCGCCACCTACGAACCAGGGCTCGATTATCCAACGCTTGCCTTCGGCAATTATGTCGATCGTTCTGCCCCCGGTTCGCCCTGGGGCACCTGTCACGACAACTTCCTGTTCCGGCCGGAAAAGACGGAGGACGGCAGCCCGCTCTACGCGGAAGCAACGCGCCTGTCGCCGGGATATTGCAGCTTGTCGATGCTGTTCACCGACTGGAACCGCTCCGGCGAACCTGCACTCAGGATCTCGAACGACCGGCAATATTACCGCGGTGGCGAGGAGCAGCTCTGGGCCGTTGCGCCCGGCAGACCGCCTCGCCCCTATCGCAAATCCGATGGCTGGCAACACCTGAAGATCTGGGGCATGGGCATTGCGTCCATCGACCTGGATGTGGACGGTTTTCCAGAGTATGCGCTCACCAGCATGGGCGACACCAAGCTGCAGAAGCTCGATCCGGAATCGGACGAGACCGTGCCGGTCTATCAGGACATTGCCTTCGACCTCGGCGTTACTGCGCACCGGCCCTATGCGGGCGAAGACCTGAAACCCTCAACTGGATGGCATTCCGAGTTTCAGGACGTCAACAATGACGGGCTCTGGGACCTCTTCATTGCCAAGGGCAATGTGGAAGCCATGCCCGACTTCGCGGCCTATGACCCGGACAATCTTCTGCTCGGCCAATGGGACGGCCGCTTTGTGGAAACCGGCGACACCGCCGGGATTGCGCTGAACCGGCGCGGACGCGGGGCGGGTCTGGCGGATTTCAACGCCGACGGACTGGTGGATCTGGTTGTCGTCAACCGATCCGGACCGGTGAGCCTGTTCCGCAATACCGGACAGGGCACGGCAGAAGAACCGAAACAGCTCGGCAACTGGCTGGCTGTGGACGTGCGCCAGCCGGGCAAACCCAACTCCCGCGCAGTTGGTGCCAAGATCAGCGTGAAGACGGGAAACCGGACCGTGGTGAAGGACATCCAGGTAGGGGCAGGTCATGCCTCCGGCCAGATGGGCTTCGTTCACTTCGGCCTGGGTGTAGCGGAACGTGCCAACGTGCGAATCAAATGGCCGGACGGCGACTGGAGCCACGGCTACCGGGTCTTTGCCAACGGTCACGTGATCATTGAACGGGGTGCGGAAAAGGCAAAGCTCTGGTATCCGGAGTAGGCCCCGGCAAGGCACCTTTCCGGTACTGAAAAACTGGTTCGCGAGACGATCGTAAATTCAGAAAAGCTGCATTTTTTCAATGACTTTCCGGCTCTTATGCCGGAACATGCATGACAAGATGCAATTTCTGGAGAACCTGCGCTCATGGCCGGTCCAACCGACAAGAAATCCTTCAATCCCCCTTCCGTACGAACACCCTTCGGGCAGTACAATCACGGCCTTTACGTGCCGCCCGGCGCCAGCCTGCTGGTAACCTCCGGCCAGCTCGGCATCCGGCCGGACGATACGATTCCGCCGGACGTGACCGGTCAGGCCGAAGTTTGCTTCGAGGCCATCGCCGCCATCCTGAAGGAAGCGGAGATGAGCTTCGATGACGTCATCCGCATTTCCGGTTTCGTCACCCGGCGCGAGGATTTCGCCGACTATATGGCTGTCCGCGACCGCTACACCGGAACGCTGAAACCGGTCTCGACCCTTTTGGTGGTTGGTGGCTTCACGCGTCCGGAATTTCTGGTGGAAGTGGAAGTGACCGCGGCGAAGGTGTTCTAGCCCAGCCAGCCTGGAGCGGTGTCAGAACCGCTCCATTTCCTTGCCGACCTTCTCCAGAAAGGCACCGGTCGAGGCCGGGGTGCAGTTGTTCATGTCGTAATGGGCCAGATATTTCACGGGTGCGCCGATCTTGATCTGTGCCCGGATGACCCGATTGACTACCTTGCGCGGCGGATCACCAACCAGAAACGCCCGCCACCGGCTGCCGCCATAGGTCATGACGGCCGCCATCTTGCGGATATGGCGCAAGGTCGGCGTCAAGGTGCCATCTTCCAGATGAAACGAAACGCCTGGCAGCCAGACACGGTCGAAGTAACCTTTCAGCATCGCGGGAAAGCCGAAGTTCCAGACCGGCGTGCAGATGACCAGACCTTCCGCCGCCAGCAGGCGCTCGCAGTAATTGTCGACCAGTTCCCGGTTGTCGGGGACCGTGTGATAGATGTCCCTGTCGCGTGCGGAGAGGACGGGGTCGAACCCTTCCTCATAGAGATTGCAGCCGTCGACCTCATGCCCGGCCTTCGCCAGGCTTTCACAGGTCTTGTGATAGAGCGCCCGGCCGAAACTGTGCTCCTGCGGGTGGGAATGGAGAACAAGTACGCGCATCTGATCAGGCCTCGGCAAAGGCCTGAAGGCCCGGGAAAAGATAGTTCTGGCCGGAATTGAAGTCGAAGTCCGGATTGTCCCAGGCGATCATCTTGCCCGGATTGAGCAACCCTTCCGGGTCTGTCTCCTTCTTGAAGGCGAGCTGGACCTGGTCGGTCTGTTTCATGCCGCCCTCTTCAAGGGTGTAGCGATGTGGGTTGAACACCCGGCAACCGTTTTCCTCGTGCAGCCGGATGATCTCGTCCAGCCGTTCTTCCGTCGTGTAGCGGATCAGGGGAAGGCCGGAACATTGCACCTGACCATCGAACCGCAGGAACTCCAGGTGTCCGAAGATCTCGCCCGGGAACATTTCGGTGGTCTTGCGCACAAGCTCCACGTGGTTCGGGCCCGGATACTGCGTCTGCAGGTAGGTGAAGGAACTGTCGAACTTCAGCGCCCGCAGTGTCGTGTGGTTCCAGGCAAGCTCATAGACATGCGGAATGCCCTTCATGCTTTCCACTTCGTCCGACCGGAAACGCACTTCGCCCTTCATCCGTTCCGCAAGCGCAAGCATTGCCGACATGGAGTGCGGGGCCACCATCAGCACGGTGACCGCCTCGCCTTCCTTCAGCCAGGGCTTGTGCCGCGTGAAGAAATCGAACGGTATGGGTGCCGCAATCGGGGCGACTTCCTTCAGCAGAATACCGTTGCTGCGCGCCAGCTTGTCGGAAAAGACGACCGCGTCCATGAAGGTTTCGTGGCCGACGATCACGTCCACCCAGTCATGGGCCGTTGTCAGCGGCATTTCGACTTCGGTGATGATACCGTTGGTGCCATAGGCATGACTGACCTTCTGCAGGTCCCAGGTGGACAGCTCGATCACCCTGGGTTCGGCTTCCATGGTCACGATGCGCAGGCGCAGGATGTTGCCGAGGTCGCGCAGGCCGCCCCAGTGAACCGAACCGACACCGCCGGAACCACCGGCGATGAAGCCACCGATGGTCGCGGTTTGCGCGGTTGAAGGATGGAAGCGCAGTTCCTGGCCCGAATGTTCCTTTGTAATCTTGTCGAGCTTTGCGATGACGATGCCCGGACCGCAGACGACCCGGCCCGGTGCGATTTCCTTGACCTCGTCCATCTTCGACATATCAAGCACGATGCCGCCGGACAGTGGCATCGCCTGGCCATAGTTGCCCGTGCCCGCACCACGCGGCGTGACCGGCACACCGTGCGCAAATGCCGTTTTCAGAACCTTTATGACTTCCGCTTCATTTTTCGGCGAGACCAGAAGATCTCCGGTGACGTTGTCGAGCTGGGCCTTGAGGACCGGCGAATACCAATAAAAGTCACGGCTCTTGGCCTGAACCAGACGCGGATTGTCCTCAACCGCAATGCCATCAAGTTCGGCCTTGATTGTCTCGTAATCGGCCATGGTCAGCCTTTCGTCAGCGGGTCAAGTTCAGAATAATCCGGCAGGCGACGGTCGATGCCCATGCCATTCCGCATCACGATGCGGTCCGCCTGCGGACGGGACAGAAATTCGCTCCAGCTTCGAGCGTTGAAGATGACAAGATCGGCGCCCAACCCCTCGGCAATCCGCCCGACTTCGGGGACTTGCAGGATGTCGGCCGGAAGGCTGGTGACCACCTTGGCCGCATCATCAAGCGGGTGGTCCAGATGCGCAATACGCACCGCCTCGCGGAACACTTCCACCATGTCGAGATCGCCATAGGCGTAGAAAGGATCGCGGGTATTGTCCGATGAAACGGCCACCGGCACGCCTGCGGCCCGCAGTTCGTGCAGCAGTGTGACGCCACGCGAACGCGGTGTGCGGCCCGGGTGCCGGTCCTGCAGATACATGTTGCACATGGGCAGGGAAACGACGGATAGGCCTGCCTCCCGCACCTTGTCGATTGTCGCCTTGGCCTTGTCGTCGTCCTGGCGCGCCAGGGAACAGCAATGGCCGACCGTGACGGCGCCTTCGAACCCGTTGCGCAGCTTGGCTTCCGCAATAGCAAGCAGCGTCAGGACGTTGGCATCCTGGGTCTCATCAACATGCAGGTCGATATCGAGGCCGTTGTCCGCAGCCGTGCGAAACAGGATATCCAGCCTGCGGTCGAGATCCGGCAACGGGAACGTCACGCCGCCAAGCAGACCGCCGTTTGCCACGACGACCTCCACCAGGTCGGAAAAATAGGCGTCGTCATCGATGGCATCGATCGGAAACAGCGCGGCAGCCTGCAAGGCGATCCGGTCTTTCCAGCGTTCGCGCATGTCGGCGAACACCTCGAAGGAAATCCGGTGCTGCGGTGCCAGGCTGTCGAGATGGGTGCGCAGGAGGCTGGTCCCGTGCGCATAGGCACAGCGCAGGGAGAAGTCCATGCGCATTTCAACGTCCCTGGCCGTCCAGTTTGCCTCCCGGTCGGCCCTGACGGCGGCAAGTGCACCGTCGAAATCGCCGGTCGGGTTGGGTTGCCGGTCCCAGATATGCCCCTTGTCGATGTGGGTGTGCATGTCGGCAAAGCAGGGCCAGACCATGCGCCTTTGCAGATCAACGCTTTCGATGTCCGCGGGGGCTGCCCCGGCCGGTAGGATGGCCTCAATGCGCCCGTCTGCGACGATCAGATCGGCCGACGACAAGCCCTCGCGCGCAGGGAGCGCCGACCCCGGCGTGACTGCGGCGGGCAGGGTTGCGGTGCGCAGCGCGAACCGGCCGGTTTTGGGAAGGTCGAGTGTCATCAGTTTTCCCGCTTCAGGCTGCTTTCGTGCCAGCGATGCAGTGTCCACCAGGAGATGAAGGACGTCAAAGCGAAGATCAGCACACCCAGGCTGGCAAGCAGGAACAGCGCTGCGAACAGACGTGAAATATTGAGCCGGAACTGGGATTCCAGAAGGCGGAAGGCAAGTCCCGAGCCTGCACCGGCCGATCCGGCCGCAAATTCGGCAACGACCGCCGCAATCAACGCAAGACCGCCACCGATGCGAAGGCCGGTCATGAAATACGGCAGGGAAGCCGGCAGCTTCAGATAGATCAGCGTCTGCCAGCGCGAGGCGCCATAAAGTTCAAACAGGTTCAGGAGGTTGTGATCCACGCTTTTCAGCCCCTGCACCATGTTGGACAGGATCGGGAAGAAGGCGACGACAAAGGCGCAAATCAAAAGCGCTGCCTGCGTCGACGGCGCGTAGATCAGGATCAGCGGCGCGATCGCGATGATCGGCGTGACCTGCAGGATAACGGTGATCGGATAGAGCGCCGTCTCGATCCAGCGGGACTGCACAAGCAGGATCGCCATGCCGCCACCGCCGATCAACGCCAGGGCAAGGGAGGCAAGCGTGATCTTGGTCGTCACCCAAAGGGCGGGCAGCAGGATGTGCCAGTCGGACATCAGCGAATTCACCACCAGTCCCGGGCCGGGAAGAATGTAGTGCGGAATGTCATTCACGGTGACCATGACCTGCCAGAGCGCGATCAAGCCTGCGATGACGAAGATCGGCACCAGAACCGTCAGGATACGCTCCCGCCGCTTGGCAGCGGCAGCGCTTTCCTTTGTCGGCAGCTTGGCTGCTGATGCAGGCCTTTTGCGCGAGACCTGCGCTTCGCGGTCTGGTTCCTGCAGAACGTCGGCGGGGGCCAGTGTTTCGTTTGCTGGTGCGGTCATCAGTGCTCCTCGCCTCCCATGGCTTCCGACAGCATGGCGGAGACTTCCGCGCAGGCCTGCCTGTACTCCTCGGAGGTACGGTACTGCGCATCCCGCTCCAGGCTGGTGTGCAGGGGAAAGTCCGAGTGCACGCGGCCGGGCCGGGCTTTCATCACCACGATCCGGTTTGCCAGATAGGCGGATTCATAGACGGAATGGGTCACGAAGATCACCGTGATGCCGGTCGCCTTCCAGAGCGCCAGCACATCGTCATTCAGCTTTTGGCGCGTGATCTCGTCAAGGGCCGCGAAAGGTTCGTCCATCAACAGCAGCTTGGGCTCGGTTACTAGCGCACGCGCAATGGAGACCCGCATCTTCATGCCGCCGGAAAGTTCTCGCGGATAGGCATCGGCGAAGTCTTTCAGGCCTACGCTTTCCAGCGCGATCATGATCCGTTCCGATGCCGCTTTCTTCGAGACACCCTTGAGGCGCAAGGGAAGGTAGACGTTGCCGAAGACGGTCTGCCAGGGCATCAGCGTCGGTTCCTGAAACACGAAGCTGATGTCGCCGTCAGGCAGCCCTCTGGAGTTGATGCGGAAACTCGGCCAGTCGATTTCGCCTTCCGATACGCCGCCAAGGCCGGCGATGATCCTGAGCGCGGTCGACTTGCCGCAACCGGACGGCCCCAGCAAACTTATGAACTCTCCCGGCCGGACCGTCATGGACATGCCGGACAGGGCCAGCGTCCCGTTGGAGAATACCTTCGAAACATTATCCATCGCCACCAGCGGGCGGGACGATTTCACACTGCGGGCCGACGGCGTCTTCGTTTCTGCGCTGCCCTGTTCGGCGATGACCATGCTCAACTCTGCATCTGGAGGCGGCCGCTTCGCACGCCGTGGCGCGAAGCGGAATGGATTTGCCAAACCGGCCTTACTTCTTCAGGTCGAGGCCGACGCCCTTGCAAACGAAGTCCGTGGTGTAGGACTGCTTGTAGTCAAGAGAGGCATCCACGACGGCGATCGAGGCCAGCGTATCGAAGAACGCCTTGAAATGCTCGTCGGTCATGCAACCGATGCCCTTCTCTTCCGTGTCGCCAGAATCCACGATGCCGTATTCCTTCATCTTCGCAAGGGAATAGGCGAGCTGACCGTCGGTCATTTCCGGGTTGTCTTTCTTGATCAACTCGTTTGCCGCGGCGTTGTCGCCATACAGGTAGTTGTACCAGCCCTCGATGGAAGCATCGACGAAACGCTGCACCAGATCCGGGTTTTCCTCGACCAGCGCCTTGGAGGTGGTGATCATGGTCGAATACGGCGTCCAGCCTTCATCGGCCAGAAGGAACACTTTCGGTGCCCAGCCCGCCTGGTTTTCGATTTCATACGGCTCGGAGGTCAGATAGCCCTGCTGCGCGGACTTGGGATCTACGATGAAAGGAGCCGGGTTGAAGGTGTAGGGCTTGAACTGGGCATCGGAGAAGCCTTCGAAGTTCTTCTTCATCCACTCGAAGTAGGTAACGTAGCCGTCCTTGCCCATGTAGATGGTTT
The DNA here is from genome assembly GCF_001999245.1 of Roseibium algicola. Taxonomy (NCBI): domain Bacteria; kingdom Pseudomonadati; phylum Pseudomonadota; class Alphaproteobacteria; order Hyphomicrobiales; family Stappiaceae; genus Roseibium; species Roseibium algicola. The sequence goes on from NZ_CP019630.1 coordinate 2,349,040, forward strand.
CAAGCTTGGCAAGGTCGGTGAACTTGTCGATGCCCTGATCGGGATGCGCCACGAGGATCTGCGGATCCTTCTGGAAGATGCTGGCGACGTTGATCAGCGGAATGCCTTCCTTGACATAGTCGAAGCCCTTCAGCGTCCCGCCCATGTAAAAATCGATCTTGCCGGAAATCAGCAGCGCATCGTTGGCGGCCTGCGGGCCGCCCGGCGCGATTGTGACTTTCAGGCCGTATTTCTCGTAGGTGCCATCGGCAACGGCCTGGTAGAAACCGCCGTGTTCCGCCTGGGCAAGCCAGTTGGTGCCGTAGCTTACCTCATCCAGCGCCAATGCCTGGTGAGTGGCGGTTCCGGTGAGAAGAACCGCTGCGAGAAGCGTCTTCGCAGATGGGAAAACTGTCATTTCGTACCCTCCAGTAAAACAAAACTACCGTGAAACCGCACATTTCCGAAAATATTTGATCCCTTGCAGCGCACGTTGAAAAGCATCAAAATTCGCCTGCAGTGATGCCTTATTGTCATCGCTATCTTTTCTGACGATCAATTGTGCCGCATGCACAAAAAGGAGGCACTTCTTGGCCCTGCTCCACTCCCGCAAGCTGCTCTATCTGGACGAGATCGCGCGCTGCGGTTCCATTCGGAAGGCCGCTGATCGGCTGAATGTGTCGTCCTCCGCCATCAACCGGCAAATCCTTGCCCTGGAAGAGGAATTCGGCGTTCCGCTGTTCGAGCGCCTGCCGCGCGGGCTGCGGCTTACCGCGGCTGGAGAGCTGTGCGTTGAACATATCCGGGGCGTTCTGAAAGACTATGCCAGGCTAGAGACCCGGATCCGGGCGCTGAAAATGCCGCAGGCCGGCCAGGTTTCGCTGGTGACGACCGTCGGCCTCGCCTCGGGACCGCTGTCGGAAATCATCGCGAAGTTCATCGAGAAGAACCCGCGCGTTCACATCAAGCTGCGCAGTGACGGCGGCACGACGACCATCAATCCGGTCCTGACAGGCGAAGTCGACATCGGCCTCGGCTTCAACATTGCCGCAACGCCGGGCCTGCGGACGCTGGCCACCTTCGACATTCCCATTGGTGCGGTGGTTCCGCCCGGACACAAGCTGGCGCAGGAAACCGGGCCGGTCGATCTCGTGGATGTGGTTCAGGAGCGTCTGGTACTGGCCCAATCGGGAACCAGCCTGCGGGACGTGATCAATCTGGTGCTGTCGTCCGTGCCGATCCCGGTGGAGCCGATCCTGGAAACGAACTCCTCGGAAACGGTTCGCCAGCTTGTCCGGCGCGGCATCGGCATCAGCCTGCTCAATCCGCTGGACGTTCTGGCCGAATGCCGGCGGGGCGAGCTTGTTTTCCGACCACTGAACGTTGCCCGGACACATCACCAGCCGATGAAGCTGTTTACTCGGGCGCGAGCCTCGATGGACGCGGCAACGAGCCTGTTCGTCGAATTCCTGCTGCAGGAACTCGTTGCTCAGGTGGAGGAATTGCAACGGGAAGGCAACCTGCCCGTTTAAGATCCGAAGATCGTTATGGCTTATACAGGTTGGTCAGTGAATAGGCTGTGAAGTCACGCAGCATCTCAATGAAACCGGCGGCCTGATGAGCACTGATCACCGCTCCTTTTTCCGCCGTCCCCTTGGAGGCATCACCAACGACGCCGGCCGGGTTGAGATCATGGGCGATCCAGGCCAGGGCGTGGGGCGGCGTCGGCTGGATGTATTTGGAGTTTACCAGCATCTCTTCGGCTTTTGAGATGAAGTTCTCGGCCTTGTCCATGCGGACCAGTTCAGGCCGGAAATGCAGCATCAAGGACGTTTCGACCTCGCCGCCGTGAATACCGAATTTGGACTCGTGAGCGGAAATCATGCCGTCCGGATGGCCGAACCGGCCCCAATGCGTCACCAGAACAGCCATTTCGTAACGCACGCGCAGTTCGCGCGAGACGATGCTGATGATGTCGGTGTTGCCGCCATGGGAATTGACGATCACCATCTTGCGAATGCCGGCTTCCGACACTTTCTGGCCAATGGCGGTCCAGACGGGGATCAGCAACTCAGCCCCGAGAGACAATGTTCCCGGGCCGTAGACATGTTCGTTCGCCTTGCCGATTTCCTGCACAGGCAACACCAGGATATCGAGATCTTCCGGCAGCTGTTTGCGCGTTTCGGCAAGCATTCCCTGGGCGATTGCGACATCGGTCGCGATCGGCAGATGCGGGCCATGTTGCTCGGTCGAGGCGGTCGGCAGGATTGCGATGGTTCGCTCGGGATCAAGCGCCGCGAAATCCGAGGCATTCAATTCGTTCCAGAAAAAATGCTTGGCCATCGGCGCTGCCCCAACTTTGTTGCCGTGATGCGTTCCTGTTTGGCGTAGGCAAGTCGGCGACACTTGAAAAGCATCATTATGTCTTCAGCCCGCTGCCTTTTTGTGTGCAGTGGGTTTCAAGCCCTTTACCGACCCGGAGCAAAATATGGCGACATCCGTCCGCCACTTTGTACTCAATCGAAAAATATTTTCCTTTTCTGTCCACAAACATGTCCACAGGCGCAGGGTTCCGAAAACAGGCTGAAACCGGTCATTTTCCCGCCACTGCAAATCCTGAAACCTTTTGTTAACCATGCAGTTAGCGGGAGTTCCCCAAGGAGATGCGCTGCATTCCGGGTTAACCCGCCCGACCTGGATGGCGAAAGTTTGGGCGCACCTATGCCTACCCAGAAGCGAAACGGCCACATTTACACCAAAGATTTGCCTTGTGATATGCGAGGTAGGACGCCGCATTGAGGCTCGGGATGCGGCATTGGGTAAAATGTAAGGTGGGTAACCGACATGTATCTCCTGTTCTTCATGGGAGCCGTCCTCTATGGCGCCGTTACGCTGGTGTTTCTGATCCTGTCGTCTGCGGAATTGCTTGATAGCGGACTGAGCACACCAAAGCGGCTGCTGGGAGTTCTGGTCACATCGATCTTGTGGCCTGCGACTCTTGTTGCAGTCAGTCTTGTGCTCGCGGTCCAGAATGTGGCCGGACGGGTTCAAAGCCCCCGTCAGACAGCGCCCCTGCGCCTGTCACACCACTCGCACTAACCGGACGCGGTTCCGGAACCAACGCTACCAGTTTGCCTGGCGGCCGCTTTAACTCTGGTGCACACAGGTGCGCCGGAGCTCTTTGGCGTGCGAGCGCGTTGATCTGTCCTGTTTTCCCCGCCAATACACCGTGACAGGCAGCTGTCAGGCCAGATTTTGCGCCATGGCGCAAATTTCATCACAGCGCCTTTTTTGCGTTAAGGTGCTGTTTTTCCGGTAATTTTATTGCTGATTTTTTCCCTCAAGTTTTTAATCATTCCAAAAAAAATTTGACTAACTGTTCAAATTTTCTTCCAATGCATTCCTGAGCCTCCTCATCAAACGAAGGAAGCCACCTTGAAAACGATCGCCAACCTTCCGGAGATCTCCATGACCCAGACCAAAGCCGGCCCGGACATTGCCGCCGGGCGCTTGCCTGAGGACGCATACGCTGAGAATTTCAGCGACCTGCACCCGCTGCTGGACCAGCACGAAGCGCAGGTCGAAGCCGACCGTTGCTACTTCTGCTACGACGCCCCTTGCATGCAGGCATGCCCGACCAGCATCGACATTCCGCAGTTCATTCGCCAGATCTCGACCGGGAACCCGACCGGGGCCGCGAAAACCATTTTCGCCCAGAATATTCTGGGCGGCATGTGTGCCCGCGTCTGCCCGACCGAGACACTGTGTGAACAGGTCTGCGTGCGCGAAGTTGCCGAAGGCAAGCCGGTGAAGATCGGCGAGTTGCAGCGGTATTCGACTGATCACTTCATGTCGGAGTTCAGCTCGACGCCGTTCACGCGCGCTGCTGCAACCGGCAAGAAGGTTGCCGTCGTCGGCGCCGGACCTGCGGGTCTTTCCTGCGCCCACCGGCTGGCGGTGCACGGTCACGACGTCACCCTGTTCGATGCCCGCGAAAAAGCCGGCGGCCTCAACGAATACGGTATCGCCTCCTACAAGTCGGTCGACGACTTTGCCGCGCGGGAAGTGGATTTCATCCTGTCCATCGGCGGTATCGAAGTCCGGACCGGAATGCGCCTCGGCACCAATCTGGATCTTGCGACCCTGCGTGCCGAATATGATGCCGTGTTCCTCGGCATCGGCCTTGGCGGCGTCAATGCGCTTGGCCTTGAAGGCGAAGACAAGAGCGGCTCGATCGATGCCGTCGACTACATTGCCGACCTGCGTCAGTCGAAGGATCTTTCCGAGCTTCCGGTTGGCCGGCGCATCGTGGTGATCGGCGGCGGCATGACTGCGGTCGACATTGCGGTCCAGACCAAACTGCTGGGCGCCGAAGACGTCACGATCGCCTATCGCCGCGGACAGGACCGGATGAACGCCTCCGAATACGAACAGCAGCTGGCCCAGACCAGCGGCGTCCGGATCATGACCTGGGCCCAGCCGAAGGGTCTAGTCGGTGAAAACGGTGCGATTACCGCGATTGAACTGGAGCGGACCCAGGAGCAGAATGGTTCCCTGACCGGTACCGGCGAAGTCATCACCCTGCCTGCGGACATGGTGTTCAAGGCCGTTGGCCAGACCCTGGTGCAAGCGGATCTCGGCGATGCGCTGTCCCTTGAAAAGGGTCGCATCGTGGTTGATGCGGACCGCAAGACCAGCCTTGCCGATGTATGGGCGGGCGGCGACTGCGTGCTGGGCGGTGAAGACCTGACGGTTGCCGCTGTCGAGGATGGCAAGATTGCCGCCGAGAGCATTAACGCTGCCCTGACCGCCTGAGACTTGCGCGCCTGAAACCTGAGCGCCCGACAGCAGCTGACGCGCTCGGCGCCACCGATTTGAGGGAGAGCCACCATGGCTGACTTGCGTACTGATTTTATCGGCATCAAATCGCCGAACCCGTTCTGGCTGGCATCCGCGCCGCCGACGGACAAGGAATATAACGTCGTCCGGGCCTTCAAGGCCGGCTGGGGTGGCGTCGTCTGGAAGACGCTTGGGGAAGATCCGGCGGTGGTCAACGTCAACGGTCCGCGCTATGGCGCGATCCATGGCAAGGACCGGCAGCTGATCGGCCTCAACAACATCGAACTGATCACCGACCGTCCGCTGGAAGTGAACCTGCGCGAGATCAAGCAGGTGAAGCGCGACTGGCCGGACCGGGCGCTCGTCGTCTCGCTGATGGTGCCTTGCGAGGAACAGAACTGGATCGACATCCTCCGCCGCGTCGAAGAAACCGAAGCCGACGGTGTCGAACTGAACTTCGGTTGCCCGCACGGCATGAGCGAGCGCGGCATGGGCTCCGCCGTCGGCCAGGTGCCGGAATACATCGAGATGGTCACCCGCTGGGTGAAACAGCATTCGCGCATGCCATGCATCGTGAAGCTGACGCCGAATATCACCGATGTCCGCAAGCCGGCGCAGGCCGCCAAGGCTGGTGGAGCTGACGCTGTCTCGCTGATCAACACCATCAATTCGATCATGGGTGTCGACCTCGACATCATGTCGCCGTCTCCTTCTGTCGACGGCAAGGGTGCGCACGGCGGCTATTGCGGCCCGGCCGTAAAGCCGATTGCACTCAACATGGTTGCCGAAATCGCCCGCGACCCGGTGACCCACGGATTGCCGATCTCCGGCATCGGCGGCGTGACCACCTGGCGTGACGCGGCCGAGTTCATGGCGCTTGGCGCAGGCTCTGTGCAGGTCTGCACGGCCGCAATGACCTATGGCTTCCGCGTTGTCGAGGACATGATCGAAGGCCTCAGCGACTGGATGGACACCAAGGGCTATACGTCCGTCGACCAGTTTGTCGGCAGCGCGGTGCCGAATGTGTCCGACTGGCAGTACCTCAACCTCAACTACATCGCCAAGGCCAAGATCGATCAGGATCTTTGCATCGAATGCGGCCGCTGCCACATCGCCTGTGAGGACACGTCCCACCAGGCGATCACCAACATGGTGGACGGCGTTCGCAAGTTCGAGGTGATCGACGAGGAATGCGTCGGCTGCAACCTGTGCGTCAATGTCTGCCCGATCGAAGGCTGCATCACCATGGAACCCATGGAGGCCGGCAGCATCGATCCGCGCACCAAGAAGCCTGTCGAAAAAGACTACGCCAACTGGACGACGCACCCGAACAACCCGATGGCCGTCAAGGAAGCAGCCGAATAGGCAAAGCTCCGGCGGTCACCTTCAACGCGGGCAGGATCCTCCCTTGCCCGCGTTTTTTGTTCGCTTTTCAGGCTAGGAACCTTGAAAGGGATTGTCGCAAGCAGGCAGATCAACCGCCGGCCCGACGGATGCCTTCCATCTGCGACAAAGGATCAGGCGGCATCAACTCGTTGAAGGGCAGCGGCCTGTCGAAGAGATAGCCCTGCAGGAACTCGCAACCCGCCTCCACCAGGAAGTCGCGCTGTGCTTCCGTCTCGACCCCTTCGCCGACGCTTTGCATGCCCATTACCCGGGCAAGGCTGAGCATGGAGCGGACGACCATGTCCGCTTCCTCGTCCTCGCCGATACGCGACACGAAACTGCGGTCGATCTTCATCTTGTCGAAGCGATACTTGTGCAGGTAGTTCAGGCTGGAAAATCCGGTGCCGAAGTCGTCAATGGCAAGCCCGACGCCAAGATCGCGCAGCTTGAGAATGGTGTTCCGCGTCTGCGCGCTTTCCTCCAGCATCAGGTCCTCGGTGATTTCGAGAACAAGCCTTTCCGGAGGAAAGTCGTATTTCTGCAGCAGTGCCTCGACCTTGTCCGCGAAACCTGCGGCCTGGATCTGGCTTGTGCAGACATTGACCGACACGCCGGTCTGCATCCAGCTGCAGGCATCGTGAAGCGCCCGCTCCAGCACCCAGGCACCGATCACAGGCATCAGTCCAGCATCCTGGGCAACCGGCAGGAACATCGCAGGCGGCACCAGGCCGCGGCTTGGATGCCGCCAGCGGATCAGGGCTTCATAGAAGGCCAGTTCGCCCGACCGGGCGTCAACGATCGGCTGATAGAACAGGTCGAATTGCTCTTCGCGCAGGGCTGAATCAAGATCCACACGGATCTCGCGCCGCTCGCGCAGAAGGTCGTCCATCCGCTCGTCGTAAATCCGGAACGAGCTTTTCTGCTCCATCTTGCAGCGCTGCAGGGCGATATCGGCAGCGCGAACAAGGCCTGTCAGTGTCTGGCCGTGGTCCGGGAAGCGGGCAATACCCGCGCTTACGGACGTTTCAATGCGCTTGCCTTCATAGTCGAACGGCTGCCGCAGCTTTTCAAACAGCTTGCCTGCTTCCTCAACGGCTTGCTCCGGTGTTTCCCAACGCTCCGTCAGGATCAGGAATTCATCGCCACCGCTGCGCGCGACCAGGTCGAACGGGCCGAGCACCGATCTGATGCGTTCGGCCTGAGCGACCACCAGGCTGTCGCCCACGGTGTGACCGTAGATGTCGTTCACTTGCTTGAGGTTGTCGACGTCGAGATAAATGATCCAGGCGCCACGCTGCTGATCCTTGCGCAAGGCCAGCCTCTTCGTGGCTGTGGCGTGGAAATATCCGCGTGTGACAAAGCCTGTCAGGGAATCGTGATTGGCGGCGTAACGGGCTTCCTGTTCACGGGCTGCCAGCCGTGCCCTGGCGTTGGCATTCTGCCGGAGGGCAATCAGGGCCACTGTCAGAATGACCCCGAGCGACAGCAGGAGAACCGGTATCGAAGACAGGATGATCCCCGACGACTGGCTCATCGGATACCATGCGAGATAACCAAGCACCGTGCCGGACCCGTTCTGAACCGGAGTACCGATCATGCCGTCGGGAATTTCCGAAGCGAATTTCAGATTATCGAGGGCGAGGCTGGACAGAAGATTGCTGAGATGCGCCGCATCGATCTCGAATGCGTTGACGAGAACGTTCGGCGGCCCGAAGGACATTTCGATCCCACCGGGATCCGGTACGATCGCAAAGGCCGCGACGATGAAGGGGTGATCGTTGATCTCGACAATGTCGATGGCCGAAATGTCGGCCAAAGTCCCGGTGAAGCGGACTTCGCCTGGTTCTGACCGGACCAAGGCTTTGACGTAATTGCCGCGTATGCTGTCCAGCGTGCCGGTAATGCCCGTCTGGACGCTCTTGGAAAAGTCTTCCGCTCTCTCCTTGCCGTGGAAGTTGGAAGAAAAGAGGACCTTGCTGTCCGGACCGAAAAGCACTGTGTAGTCGTGGGCGAAATCCAGGGCCATGTCGACGCCGAACCTGGCCTCGATCCAGTCAGGCGACAGATTGGTATCGATATTCTGATAGGCGGCGTTGGAAGCGGCGTAGCGCTCCATTTCACGCAACAGCAACTGCTTGTGGTTCTGGAAGACACGCGCGACTGATTTGGTCTCCCGCATCGCAGCTTCGCGCTCCGCGACCAGCACCTTGAACAGCACGGCGCCGAAAGAAAAAATCACCGCGCAGAACATCAAAATGATGACGAGGCTGGAAGAAATGCCGAAAACGCCCGCGGTCATCCGGCGCGGTTCGTCGGATACTGTCTCCGCCGCGGAATGAACCAGGTCGAATTTGTCTGTTTTTCCAGACAGATCGCGCATTTCGCTTTCAAAATCCCAAGCTTTTGTCAGCGAAGCAGTCTGGGTTCAAACCTTTAATTTTTAGTGCCTTGGCAGGCATGAGGCAAAGGCAGCCGGAACAATTTCCGCCCCGGCTGCCCGATTGACGTTACATCTTGTCGGTGACGACCGTTGTTGTGGCGCCTTCCGGCTCCTTGGTGATGACCGGGTCGGACCCGCCGGACAGGAGGGACTTCACGGTGCGCTCATAGGCAGACATGTCCAGTTTGCCGTCAGATCCATCAACCAGCTTGTTGATTTCGCCGACCATGCGGATCTGATGCTTTTCGGTCTGCGCGCCAGTGGCGTCGTTTTCGAGAACGATTTCAGCAGCTTCTTCCGGGTTTTCGGCGGAATAGGCCCAGCCCTTCATGGAGGCCTTCACGAAGCGGGCGAGCTTGTCGACCATTGCCGGGTCGTCCAGGCTGGATTCCAGAACGTAGAGACCGTCTTCCAGCGTGGCGACACCCTGGTCTTCGTATTTGAAGACGATCAGGTCTTCTTCCGGAATGCCGGCATCGATGACCTGCCAATATTCGTTGTAGGTCATGGTGGAGATGCAGTCGGCCTGCTTCTGCAGCAGCGGATCGACGTTGAAGCCCTGCTTCAGGACGGTCACGCCTTCGTCGCCACCGTCCGTCGGAATGCCGAGCTGGCTCATCCAGGACAGGAACGGATATTCGTTACCGAAGAACCAGACGCCGAGTGTCCGGCCCTTGAAGTCTTCCGGCGAGGTGATGCCGGTTTCCTTCAGGCAGGTCAGCATCATGCCGGACTTCTTGAACGGCTGTGCGATGTTGACAAGCGGCACACCCTTTTCGCGCGATGCCAGGGCGGACGGCATCCAGTCGATGATCACGTCGGCTCCGCCACCGGCGATAACCTGCGGCGGCGCAATGTCCGGACCGCCCGGCTTGATCGTCACGTCCAGGCCTTCTTCGTCGTAAAAGCCCTTGTCCTTGGCCACGTAATAGCCGGCAAACTGGCCCTGTGTAACCCACTTAAGCTGCAGTGTCAGCTCGTCCGCGGCGTTGGCCGCACCTGACACCAGGCTTGCGCCCAGGACAGACGCGAGCGCCAGACTTTTCAATGCCTTCATTGCCATTCCCCTACTGGTTATGGGCGAGCCGCTGTCGGACTCACCCTTCTCTGGAACTTCAAACCCTAACCGGTGCGGACCTCGGAGCGGTTCCCGGCCGCCTGATCCTCTTCCGGCTGTTTGGCCGCATCCGGACGCCGGGGCATTTTGCCTTCTCAACGAACAGTGCTGACCAATTGGTCAAGAAAATCTAGAAAGGTGCCATGTCACTGGTCAAGGTTATTTTTTCATCAAGGCCATTTGGCGTTTCAAAGACGAGCATAGGCGGGCTTGGTTCAAGTTGTGAAGCCGGTGGATCGGATTTTTAGTTGCCTGACGCCCGGTCAGTCGATCCATACTTAACGGTGCATAGTGGGAGGAGATTGCGCGGCCCGGATTCCTTGCGAATCCGCCGGTCGGCAATGCAAATGGACAAAAAACATGATTTCCAAATCAGCCCTGGATTACCAACCGTTGCCGCTGCCGGATCGGCGAATTTACGACGACAAGGAAATGCTGGCCCGTGCGCAGGACTTTTATGACGATGTGCGCACCCGCCATACGGTTCGCCATTTCTCGGACCGTCCTGTGGACCGTTCCATCATCGAAGCCTGCATCCGCGCTGCCGGAACGGCCCCGAGCGGCGCCAATCATCAGCCATGGCATTTCGTGGCGATTTCCAATGCCGACCTGAAGCACAAGATCCGCCTGGCTGCCGAGGAAGAGGAACGCAAGTTCTATGATGGCGGTGCGGGCGACGAATGGATCAAGGCACTGGAGCCCATCGGCACCGACGCGGACAAGCCGCATCTGGACATCGCCCCCTGGCTGATCGTGATTTTCGCGCAGCGCTGGGGCACCTTCGATGACGGCACCCGCTACAAGCACTACTATGTGCCCGAAAGTGTCGGCATCGCCACCGGCCTCCTGATCACCGCACTTCACCATGCGGGGCTTTCAACCCTGACGCACACGCCCAACCCGATGAAATTCCTCAACGGGATCCTGAACCGACCGGAAGCGGAAAAGCCGGTCATGATCCTGGCCGTCGGCCATCCCGCGGAAGACGCCACGGTACCGGCTGTCGCCAAGATCAAGAAGCCTCTGGAAGAGATCCTGAGCGTGTTCGAGGACCAGGCATAGCTTCAGAACCAAGTGCGTTTCCAGAGCGTCACCCCGGGCGGACAGCGCGAAGCCCGGGGCTTACTCGCCCGCAATACGCGGCGATCACCCCGTCACATGTGTCGGGGCAGCGCTGACATTGGCCTTTATCTTCTCCAGCAGTTCCTTGCGGTCCGGACTGCCGTCGGCGGCGTAGTTGAGGTTCTTGAAGAGCGATGTCTGTTCGGTGAAGAACTTGCGGACGGCTTCCTTGTCGTCAAAGGCAAAGTCGGTGCAGGCGATCCGGTAGACGAGATCGAAGGTTTCCTGCTGGCGCTTGAGCGGCGCCGACACGTCGACATCGTCAAAGGCATCCTGCTGCAGGTAGACCATGTCGAGAAACAGTGCCTTCTGCTGAAGGATGAAATCGTCGGTCGAGACGCCCTCTTCGCCTGTCACCTGCATCATGCGGGTAATTTCGTCACCCTTGCGCAGGAGTTCAATCATCTCCGAAACGCGGGGAACCCAGTCCGGGCCGATATTGTTCTGGTACCAGTCGTTGAGCTGAATGTGATACCGAGACCAGGACAGCAGCGGGTCGACCGCCGGATAGAAGCGCTTGTAGGCCCGTTCGGACGAGAGGCCCAGGAAGGTCTTGACCGTGCCGAGGGTCGACTGGGTGACCGGTTCCTCAAAATTGCCGCCGGCCGGAGACACCGTGCCGATCATGGTGAGACTGCCGGTCTCGCCGCTGGCGGTCCGCAACACGCCAGCGCGTTCGTAGATGCCCTTGATGGCGCTGTCGAGATAGGCGGGAAACGCTTCCTCTCCCGGAATTTCCTCCAGCCGGCCGGAGGTCTCACGCATGGCCTGGGCCCAGCGGGAAGTACTGTCGGCGATCAAGAGCACGTCATAGCCCATCTGCCGATAATATTCGCCAAGGGTAATGCCGGTGTAGATCGAGGCCTCGCGCGCCGCCACAGGCATTGAAGACGTGTTGCAGATGATGACCGTACGATCCATGAGCGTGCCATCTCCGGAGGGGTCCGGCTGGTGCGGGAACTCGGTGATCGTTTCGACCACCTCGCCGGCACGCTCGCCGCAGGCAACCACGATCACGATATTGACCGCCGAGAAACGCGAAATCAGCGATTGCAGCACCGTCTTGCCCGCGCCGAAGGGACCCGGAATGCAGCCCATACCGCCACGGGCGATGGGAAAGAACGTGTCGATCAGGCGCAAGGTGGTGATCAGCGGCTCGCTTGGATAAAGCCGCTCGCTCTGACCGGCCTTGACCAGCCCTTCCGGGATCGCCCGGCGAACCGGCCAATGCTGGACCATGGTCAGGTCGCGGGTTTCGCCACGATCGTTCTTGAGCGTTGCCACCACCTCGTTGATGGTGAACGTACCTTCGCGTATCCGGTCCACTGTCCAGGAACCCGTCGTGACGAAGGGAACCATGATCCGGTGCTCGAACCTGCCTTCCGGAACCGTGCCGAGCGTTTCCCCGGCTTTGACCACATCACCGGATTTCACCTTGGGTTCAAACGACCATTTGCGGTTCTGGTCGAGAGCGTTGGTGAGCACCCCGCGCGGCAGGAAGAAGCCGTGCTCGGCCGCAATATCGGCCAGCGGGTTCTGCAAGCCGTCAAAAACCGTGCTGAGCAGGCCCGGCCCGAGAGCAACCGACAGCATCTCGCCGCTCTGGATTACCTTGTCACCGACACGCACGCCCGCAGTGCTTTCGAACACCTGTGCTTCAGCGGACTTTCCGCGCACGCGCAGCACTTCGGCCTTCAGGTATTCCCGCGGCTTGCCATCACGTTCGGGACCATGGGGGATAATATAGACCACCTCGTTCTTGATGAGAGGGGCAGAGCCGAGCGGCGACAGTGTGACGAGATCGTCCTGCACGGCGACGATTTCCGCGGTCGGTTCGGGCAACTGAACATGGCTCGTCATGAAGGGGCTCCCTCAAGGGCAGAAGTGAAGTCTGAGAAAAGGTCCGGCCGGCCGGCTTGACTGCCGCCGTCCGTCTTGCCGCCAAGGGCTGACGCCACGAGCGTGGCCAGCCGGGCACGTGCATCGGCCTCGTTGTAGCGTGACCAGCGTTCCACGATCACCCAGCGCAGCACGTAGATCGCAACGGCCTCGAAATCGAATTCATGCAGGTTGCCGTAATGGCCCATCTGCCGGAAGACCTGGGTGAGGACAAGACGTTCCATGGCGATGTGATCGCCCGCCCGCATCAGTTGGTGAGCCTCGCCCACCCACGGCATGAAATGGCCGAGACCGAAGGCCGGGTCGCTCCAGTTGGCCTTGACCTGTGCGCACCAGCGGCCGAAGCCCCAGTTTTCGATATCTCCGGCGCTTTCCTGTCCATCCCGGCGTCGGCGCAGCGCTGCAATCAGCGTCCGCGTTTCCATGCGTGCCCCGACAAGATGTTGCAGATCCGGATAGGCAGCCAGATCGGCAAGAACCTTGTTTGCCCGCCGGATCACATCGATGTCGCGATCATAACCGGCAACACCGGCCCAGGCCGTCACCTCTACCATCTCGCGCAGCAGGCTCGCATGCGCGGGCTCCAGCATTGACAGCCGCTGCTTCAACCGGAACCCCGAGATCGGCACGTCCTTGCGCGAGAACAGCTTGCCAAGATGGGGCAGGCTGGACACCAGCGCGATATATTGGTGCGGCCGGCTCATGTCAGCGCAGCACCCCTTCCATCACCGCTCTGAGACGCGGTTGCAGGTGCCGCTTCAACAGTGTCGCGATCGCTTCTTCGGTCAGATCGATGGAAACGTCCCTGTCGGTCAACTTCACCTTGATGCCGTCAAAGCCCGGTGCGGTGGAGAAGGTGACCCCTTGCCGCAACACTTCGCCCGCAAGCGCGATCACGAAGTGGGTGAGGGTTCCCGGCTCGACCGCCTCGGGCGATTGCTTCAACTCCTCGAAGGTGACGACCTTCTCCGGCAGGACGATCTCCATCGGCTCAGCGTCGCTGACCGACGCATTGTCCTTTGCGTTGGCGGCCATCGCCAGAATGAGGTTTTTCAGGAATTCCTGGTCGGCAAGTGTGGTTGCCACCAGCCGGCCGGCTTCCTGCTGGATGCGGTCGCCCAGCTCATTGCGCAGGCTGAGGACAAGATCGCGCGCGGCAACCTTCAGCCCGTCTTCCGTCGCCGCCTTTTCCCTGGCCGCTTCCGCTCTTGCATCAGCCAGCAGGCTGTCCGCCTTCTGCCTTGCTTCCTCAACGATGGTTTCCGCCTTTTCCCTGGCCTTGGCCAGGATGGCATCCCCCTCCGACTGGCCCGCGGCTACGCCTTCGGACTTCAGCCTTTCGATAAGCGCCTGGACACCGGCACCAGCGGCGTTCTCCAGGTCGTCTGCTGCGTCATGTTTGGACATTGCCGCCTCCTGTTCCTTCTGGCCCTAAGCGGGTATCGAGCCGGACAGGACCAGCGCGAAGACGAGAGCAAAGACCGAAAAGCCTTCCAGCACCGCCGCCGGTGCGAGGGAAATGCCGAAGATTTCCGGCTTGGCCTTGGAGGCATGAATGGCCGAGGCGAGCACCTCGCCCTGGCGAATGCCGGTGTAGAGCATGGTGACGCCGGACAGGAGGCCGATGCCGAAAAGCGCGGCGCCATTGGCTGCATCAATGGTGGGCTGCTGCAACGAGAACATGATCACGATGCCGTAGATCACCTGGGACGACGGCATCAGCGAAACACCGATGAACCGGCCATAACCACCGTCGCTGTCCAGCATGGCGCCGATCGCGGCGCTACCGCCAAGGGCGCAGCCCCAGGCACTGCCGATGGCGCCGAGGGCGACCGGCGCGAACAGCCCAAACCAGCCGAGAGCCACAACGAATTCGTTCACAGGCGTGTCTCCTCTTTCTTGAACGGACGGAAAGGCGTGCCCTCGTCCTTCAAACCCCAATTGAAAAATTCAATGACATTCAGACGCAGGCCATGCACGCAGCCGGCGATCAGCCCCAGCCCGATATTGATGGCGTGCCCGAGCACGAGAACCGCGATGGCGATCAGCAGACCGACGCCAGGAACCGCGTGGTTGAGCTGGCCCGAGAGCGAATTGATGGTTTCGGCAAGCGACGCTGCCGCAAGCCCCAGCGCAAACAGGCGCATGTAGCTGAGAACATCAGAGAAAATGTTGACGATACGGGCCAGCGAGGCGAGGCCATCGAAGACCCTGAGGCCGCCGGTCTTGAGCGATGTCACCTTGCGGTCGCTGCCGAAGATGCCGACCAGCAGGAGCCCACCAACCACCGCAACCGGACCGGCAACCGCAATGGGAGTGCCTTGCCCCAGAAACGTTGCCAGGCCACCGAGTGCCACCAGACACCAGCCGACAGGCTGCAGGCGACCGCTCAGGCTCGTTTCGTGCCAGGCGCGCATCAGGTTGGCGATGACGATATGGGTCACGCCGATGGTCAGCGTGATCTTCATCATCGTGTCGACGTCCTTCAGATGCAGCACCTTCAGACGCGCGAGAAACGTGCCTTCGGGTGGCGCAACACCGAAGTAGCTACCCGTTGCCACGCCAAAGGCCGCTGTCGAGATCATCAGCCAGACGGACATCCGGAACATGCGCCGGCCCAACGCCGAACCTTTGAAGCGCACCCGGAACAGGTACAACAGCAGCAGAAGAAGCAGGCCATAGCCCGCGTCCGTCATGATCATGCCGAAGAAGATCACGAAGGAAACATAGACGATTGCCGAAGGGTCCCACCCTCTGTAGCCGGGGGTCTGGTAGAATTCGACCAGATCCTCTCCCGCTTCCAGAGCAGGTCTGTTGTCGAGAAGCGTGGGCGGCGCATCGGCCTCTTCGACATCCGTCACCAGCAGGGCGATGCCGAGACTGTCCGAAAGCGTGCGGACTTCCGCGACCTGGTCCCGCCGCGCCCAGGCCTGAAGCACGAAGACCTGTTCGGTGTCCGCTGTTTCGAGCGACGCCCTGTGGCGGGCGGAATGGTCTCGGGCGGCGGCAAGGTTCTGCGCCAGCACGAACCGCCATTTGGTGAGAGCCTGACGCTGCAGCTCCAGCTCTTCCAGTTGGATGGTCGCATCTTCATGTTGACGCCGAAGCACCGAGAGCGCCTCGGCCCCCACGTGAACGCGCGGCACCGGCATGGCATTTGCCGCCGGTTCTTCCGGAGAAAGCAATACGATATAGCTGCGGTACTTGTCGCGGTGGACGATCTCCAGGATCTTGTCGGAAGGATCGATCAGCTTGATCTTGGCGTTGGGCACCACGTAGAACCACAGCCGGTGCTCGCCGATTTCGGCCAGGTCGGAAAAGCTGAATTCGCCCCAGGGCTCCACATCCTGAATGCGCTGGTCAAGGCGCGCCACCCGGTCTTCGCAGTCACGAAGTGCCTTGCGGTTGGCAAGCGTCTTTTCGACCACCGTTTCCAGGTCAAAGTCGTCAAGATGGGTGACAGGACGACGCTGCGCCATGCTGTCCATGAGCCAGCGCAGGGCTTCGCTCGCCTCGCGCCCCCGGCCTGCGGGAACGGCTTCCAGTTCCTTTTGTGCCGAAGTCAGGGGGATCAGGTGCAGGGCACCGAATTCCTGCGTGGCTTCCAGCACCTTGTCCTTGTCCTCAAGGATGCCGACCAGATTCACCTTGACGAGCGGGACGATGGTCATAGCTCGGCCACCGAGGTTTCGGCGCCGCGAGCTGCCGTCTTGCGTTTGGAGATCTTGGCACGGACCACGGCATCGCGTTCCGCGTCCGCCAGGGCCATGCGGATTTTCTTGATGTTGCGTTCCGCCTGCGGGATCAGCACCTTTTCGAACAGGTTGACCCTGCGAGAGATAACCGCTTCGGCCTCGATCAGCCGGGCAATACGCTCCTTGGCAATTTCCCGCTCCTTGTTGAGCCGCAACAGTTCCTGCATGCCTGCGACATAGGGGTCGACCCAATGCGGGCGCGCCAGACGGGAATAGGGTTTCGTCTCGACCTCGATATCCTCCAGGACCGGCAACCGGGTGCCGGAGAGGTTCTGCTCGCCGACGACGGCCTGCTTCAACACCACGAGCCCTTCCAGCGGGACATGCTTGTTGGCCATCATTGGAAGAGACCGCGCAAGAGCGTTGAAACGCTCCTCATACTCCGCCTCGAGGCGGACGGCTGCTTCCTTGGCCTTGGCGCGCTCGGCCATGATCTGGAGCCTCTTCAGCTCAAGAGACGGCAGGAAGCGCTTGTATTCCGAGAGCTGTCCGCTTTCCCGGGCCAGAGACGACTTGTTGAGGGCCAGCCTTGCCATCAGGCAGCCTCCTCGTCAGACGCTCCGCCGGCAGGTTTGCTTTTCGGGAAATACTTGTCGATCAGCCCCTGTTTCATCAAAAGCTGTTCCGGCTGGAAGCATTCGGCAAGCGTCTGCCAGCACAGGTCGAGCGCCTCTTCCAGGGGCATTGCGACATTGATATCCATGAAACGCCGCCGGAAAAGGCCGCCAAACTTCAGAAGCTGGTGGTCGTAATCCGACAATTCGAACGCCATGGACTGCTTCTGCTCCGCATCGCGTGCGCCGGAATAGAAGCGGATCATGGTGTTCATGATCTGGTTGTGATCCTCACGCGTCACTTTGCCGATCACATGCTGTTTCAAACGGGACAGCGAGCCGAAGGGATCCAGAACGCCGCTGTGCAGATAGAACTGGCCCTCGGTGATGTAGCCGGTGTTGTCCGGCACCGGATGGGTGACGTCATTGCCCGGCATTGTCGTGACCGTAAGGATGGTGACAGAGCCTGAGCCCTTGAAATCGCAGGCTTTTTCGTAACGGCGGGCCAGCTGGGAATAAAGATCGCCCGGATAACCCCGGTTGGCGGGCACCCGCTCCATCGCGATGGAGACTTCCTTCATGGCATCTGCGAAGGCGGTCATGTCGGTGAGCAGCACCAGCACGCGCTTGCCTTCCTCAACGGCGAATTTTTCCGCAACCGCAAGGGCCATGTCCGGAACCTGCAAGCGCTCGACCACCGGATCCGACGCCTGGTTGATGAACATGACCGTGCGCGGGAAAACGCCCGCATCCTCGAATTGCTGCCGGAAAAAGGCATAGTCGTCGAAGATCAGCCCGAGGCCGCCGAACACCACGATATCGGCATCTGCCTGGATGCCGATACGCGCCAGAAACGGGTTATAGGGTTCGCCGGAAACCGAGAAGATCGGGATCTTCTGACTTTCCACGAGGCAGTTGAAGATATCGATCATCGGCACATCTGTGCGGATCATGCGCGAGGCGAGCACGCGCTTCATCGGGTTGGCGGACGGTCCACCGATCGGGACGGAAGGGTCGCTGGACAGATCCGGGCCCCGGTCAATCGGCTGCCCCGCGCCATCGAACACACGGCCCAGGATATTGTCGGAATAGGTGACCTTGGCCGGCTCACCCAGAAAGCGTACGGACGAATTGTTGGCGAGGCCCTTGGTACCGGAATTGACCTGCAGCGAAACCATGTCCCGGTCGATGTTGATGACCTGTGCGAGAGACGTCGCACCATCGCCTGAATCGACCAGTGCCAGATCACCCAGGCACGGGCGCCCCTCCGACGCGCTCTTCGTAGAAGACACCTGAATGCGAATGATATCGCCAACGATATCGACAATCCGTGTGTGGGAGACCAGCATTAACGCCCCCTTGGGAAGGAAATTAACTCACATCGGGCAAAACCCGTTCTGCTGCAACGCAAACCATCTTAGGCGGGTTTTTCGATCCCACACAACCTGAACTGTTGCCCGGCACCCAACTTGCTTCAACCAAAATGAAGTTAAGAGAGAAATGATTGCGTTCGTATGACTTGCATCAAAGTGCTCATGCCAGAGGCAGCAGGCTTACTCCCGCATTGCCGCAACCCCATTTCACTTGCGTTAACGGCGGACCGACTTCGCTGATCCGCTTAATTCCGGCATAAGCCCAGGGGAAAGCAGCATTCAGGAAGACGTGCCATTGCGCTGCACAAATTTAAAGCAACTTTCAAACGATCGACCTGATATTCTACCTATATATTGGAATATCAATTCTCCATTTCCCCGATCATTCTTCATGATCGTTTCTTTTTCACGATCACGCGCCTTCCCGCCAATATTGTTCTTCAGTCATCTGAATTTTTTCCCAAGAGGAAGATTTTTAAGCATGCGCAAAACCACCCGGATAGGTTTAAGGCCAGTTGTATTCGCCATTTTTTCTTCACTTTTGTTAAAATGTGATATTTTTTAGGCAAAGCGCTTTGAAATTTCCCGACATCCGGTTGCACAACCTATGCCGGTAACCCGGTCGCATTGCTGGCGACCCTGGAGGAAAAGTTGACGGACCAAGTGACTGATCACGCCCTGGAACTGCCTTCATCGTCCAATTCATCCAAGAAATCCCAAACAGGCCGGCACGCCAATGGCGCGGATAGCGCCGCGAAAAGACCCGAGGACCGTAGCCCTCCGGTACGCAGCGACATCGGCACGATCCTCCTGCACTGGACGTTGGTTATCGCGATCGTCACCAGTCTGCTGACGGGCATGCGTCTGTCGGCGGATGCGGAACACGCCTGGTTCTCCAAACTTTTCGAACCGATCCTGCCACAGGGTGAAATCTGGACCTGGCACTATGTGTCGGCGATATTCGTTCTGGCGGTTATCTTTGCCTATGCGGCCTATATGACGCTTGGCCGCCTGAAACGGCGGATTTCCTCCAAGAAGATCGTTGTGCTGACGCTTCCCGCCAGCACCAAGCTGCGCCTGGCCGCGGTCAACGTCATCGCCTACTGGATCCTGTTCGGGGCCGTGCTCACCCTGTCGGCGACGGGCGTCCTGCTTTACATCGGTCATGGTGGCATCTGGGTGACGGTGCACTACACGGCCGCGCTCGTGGTGCTGACCTATATCGTGGCCCATGTGGTGCTGCATTATTGTTATGGCGGTGTTGCCCAGCTGCTGCGGCTGTTCCGTCCGCAGGCGCTGCGCCGCTTCCCGGGCATGAGCCGTCACCCGCTGGCCCTGGCGACTGCCCTGGGCGCAATCGTGCTTGTTGGCGCCGTCAGCCTCGATTTCGGCACACGCGACAGTCTTGTCGTGGCCAAGGGCAACACCCTGCCGGAGCTGGACGGCACGCTGGACGATCCGGTCTGGCAGGACGCGGCCCCTGTTTTCATCCGAACACAGCAAGGCTCGAACCTGGACGGAACAGGAGAATCCACCGTCGAAGTACGTGCCGTCCAGGTGGGGGACAAGATCGCGTTTGCCTTCCGCTGGGAGGACAAGAACCGGTCATTGAAGCGGCATCCGCTGATCAAGCGTGAAGACGGCTGGCACATGCTGAACAACCGGGCCGACATTTCCGACGAGACCGCCTACTACGAGGACAAGTTCTCGGTTGCCTTTTCCACCACCGACACCTTTGGCGGCGGTGGCGCCACCCACATGGGCCCGAAGCCCCTGAGTGACAAACCGGCAGCCTTCAACCACCGCGGCCTGCATTACACGACCGACGGCAGCCTGGTGGATGTGTGGCAATGGAAAGCGTCCCGTGGTGGCATGCTGGGACGCGTCGACGACATGCATTTCGCGACGCCGGTGGAACCGAACGAAGCCCAGGCTGCCGGCAAGAGCCGCTACAGCGCCGGCTACAATCCTGACGAAGGCAAGGCTTTCTACGTCTACAACTACATCGGCGATCCCGTGACCCATTATCATGGGACGGTCGGCGTGCACCGGCTTCCGATCGACCACAAGAAAATGACGTCGTTGATGGGCACCATCGATCTGTCCACGGAAGTGAGCGAAGACGAGGGCTCGCAGTGGTGGATGTTCGAAAACGAAAGCGTGCCGTACTCGCCGGAAAAGGACGCGGAAATCCCGGTCGGAACGGTCATTCCGGGGGTTCTCATCCAGGGTGAATATTCCGGCAGCCGGGCAGATCTGCTGGGTGGATCCAGGTGGCACGACGGCCACTGGACACTTGAAGTTGTCCGGAACATGGACACCGGCCAGAGCCAGGACCTTGCAATGAAGGATGGTCTCTTCATGTGGGTCTCTGCGTTTGACCACAACCAGACGCGCCACACCCGCCATTCCCGTCCCGTACGGCTGACCTTCAATTGAGGCCTGCCCTTCCCGCCTTTCCTGTCTTTTCCGGACGTTTCTTTCTACGGATGTAATCACCCATGTCGAAAAGCACCTGTACGGTCACCATCAACGGGAAGGCCATCAAGGCCAATGTCGGCGACACGCTGATCGACGCCGGGCTCGGCGGACGCCTCGTCATCCCGCACGACTGCTGTTCCGGCCAATGCGAAACCTGCCGGGTACGCGTTTTGAGCGGGCAGATCGACGACATGGGCACCCGGGAAAAGGACACCGTGCTCGGATGCCTTTCCGTCCTGGAAGGCGATGCCGAGATCGCCTATGACCCGGTGCCGCTGGTGAAGACCACGAAGGGAACGGTGGAAAGCATTCGGCCGATCAAGGACGGATACCTGGAAGTTCGGGTCAAGACGGCGCGGCCCGTGCCCTGGCTGCCAGGGCAATATCTGCGCGCGACCTTTGCAGGATATCCGCCGCGCGACTACAGCCCGACAACCCCGCTCAACCTGGATGCGGAAGAGAATGTCCTTGTGTTTCACATCAAGGTCTACCCGGACAGCATCGTATCGTCGAAGCTGGGCAAGGAAATTGCCAAGGGACATGCCGTCAAGCTGCGTGGCCCGTTCGGCAATGCGTTTTTGCGACGGCAGCAGAACCCGATCCTGCTCACCTCGACCGGAACCGGGTTCGCACCGATCTGGTCGATTGCCGTTGCAGCGAGCCTGGGCCAGACCGGCCGTGAAATCCGCATCATTGCCGGGTCGAGAACCCGGGACGGGATCTACATGCGCGACGCGGTTCGCTGGCTGCAAGGCCGGGGCATTCCGATCACCCTGACGGCAGGCGATGGCGACGACGAGACGGTGCGCAAGGCGCGCCCGCATGAACTGGTCGGACAACTTACGCCCGATCACGTCGTCTATTCGGCCGGTGCGCCGTCACATGTCGACGCCATGCGGGAGATCGCGCTAGGCGCAGGGGCAACCTTCTACGCTGATCCGTTTTTTGTGGCGGAAGAAGAGAGCGGCCTGCTGGCCCTTGCTGGAAACCTTATCCGAAAGGCATCCGCTCCGTTTACCTCGGCTTCCGCAGACTGACACCAGGGCGCTACACCAGCCTCTCCTGAGAGCGAGCGGTCTTGCCGGACTATTGCGCGGCGGTTGTCAAAGACCGTTCGCCGGCATAGATCAGCTCTTCGGTACTGGCGACAGGCATGGGTCTGCCCAGATAGTAGCCCTGCGCTTCCGTGCAGCCGATTTCGGTCAGCATGTCGAGAAGCTGCTTGGTCTCCACACCTTCGGCGGTGGTGGTCATGTTGAGATTGTTGGCCAGTTCGATGACCGCTTTCACGATGGAAATGGAATCGTCCGAATAGGCCATCGACCGGACGAAGGACTGGTCGATCTTGATCTTGTCGAACGGGAACCGGCGCAGGTAGCTGAGCGAGGAATAGCCGGTTCCGAAATCGTCCATGGACACTTTCACGCCCAGCGACTTGGCCTGGCGCAGCGAATCCAGAACATCTTCTGAATCGGTCAGAAGCACGCTTTCGGTCACTTCCAGTTCGAGACGGTCGGCCTTGAGACCCGTCTGGGTCAGGGCATCGATCAGCACCGGACCAAATGCGTGGCCGCGCAGCTGCCGGGGTGACAGGTTGACCGCGATCCTGAGGTGGTCCGGCCAATTGGACGCGATCCGGCATGCTTCCTTCAATACCCATTCGCCCAACTGGATGATCAGGCCGGTATCTTCGGCAAGCGGAATGAAATCAGCCGGAGAAACCATACCCCGTGTCGGATGGTTCCAGCGCACCAGCGCCTCGAAGCCGGACACCCGGTCGTCCACGAGCGTGTATTGCGGCTGGAAATAAAGCTCCAGTTCGCCATTGGCGACCGCGGTCCTGAGATCGGTGATAAGCTCTCGCCGGTCGTTCACGGCCGTGCCCATGTCCTGCTCAAAGAAGCGGTAGGTATTGCGACCGTCTTCCTTGGCCCGGTAGAGCGCAAGGTCCGCCTGCTTGAACAGTTCGTCGCCTGCAGTGCCGTCGGCCCTGGCAATTGTGATGCCGATGCTGACGCCGATTACGAGTTCATGATCCGTGATCTGGAACGGCTGGGAAATCTCCCAGATGACCGACTGCGCCAGTTCCTCGACATCAGCAAGCCTGCACGGCAGACCGGTGAGGATCGCAAATTCGTCGCCGCCAAGTCGGACGACAACGTCCTTTCGGCCGATGAGGGCGCGCAGACGCTCCGCCACCTGCCGCAAGAGTTCGTCGCCAATCGGGTGCCCAAGGCTGTCGTTGACCGTTTTGAACTCGTCCAGATCGAGGCACAGAATGGCGAACTCGCCGCCCTTGACCAGTTGCTGGTTCAACAGCATGTCCAGCTGGTCCCGGAATTCGATGCGGTTTGGCAGCTGTGTCAGAAGGTCGTGACGCGCCAGGAACGCCAGCCGGTCGCGGGCTTCCTGCCGCTCAGTGATGTCTTCGGATATCGCCACCCAGCCACCTTCCGCCAGCGGCTGGCGGGTGGTCAGGACGATACGGCCCGAGCGGATCTTCACCATTTCGGTGCTTTGCGAGCCACCTGAATACCTGTGATCTCCCATCCGGGGATCGTGCAGAGCCATGTCACCGGTTTCAACGGCATCAACTTTCTGCAGCGTTGCGAGCTGAGCAGCCGTCATACCCGACTTTATCCTGCCCGGCTCGACTTCGAACAATTCGGCGTAGCGCTGGTTCGAAACAATCAACCTGCCATCGACGTCGAACATGCACAGACCGTGCGACATGTTGTTGAGAGCAGCATCAAAGAGAACGTTCTGCTCGCGCAACTGGGCTTCCTGAGAGCGCAGGATGGAGTTCTTTTCGTGCACGCGTTCGCGCAAGGCGTCGCGCTCCTTGACGGATCGCTGCAAGGAAACGACCGATCTGGCGATGTCGCCAACTTCGTCCAGCCGCTCGGTTCCAACCACCTTGCTTTCGAAGTCGCCCGCTGCAATGCCGGTCAATACACGTGTGATCTTGGTCAGCGGCCGGGTAATCTGCCGCGACATGAGAAAGGCGACTGCAGCAAAAGCCACCAGCGCGATCAGTCCGAACAGGAACAGCCGCCGGAGCAGCTTGGCTTCTTCTTCGGTGCCGATGCGGGTCAGTTTGTTCTGGATTTCGGTCAGCGCCGCGATGGGCGTCAGCGCACAGACAGTCATGGGAACGACAGGGACACCGCATTCGATGACATGCCCACCGTCCAGGGTGATGTTCGGCGTTTCCTTCGAGCGGGTGAGATCCGAATAGTTTCCGGTGAAATTCGCCGTGGAAATGATCTGACCGTCGAAAACGATCGCCATTTCAAAGGAATTGATTTTTGCTAGATCCGCCAGGAGTGGCTCTTCCGGCCGCAGCCAACGTTGCGCGACAAGTCCGCCGATCACATAGCCGAAATCATCGAAAACCGGGACAAACGCGATCTGAGACACTTCATTGACCCGATCGCCCGGCACGAAGACACCCGTTTCGGATTTGGGCAAGACGCCGGAATAGGTCAGCTTCTCTCCCGGAAAGCTGTCTTTGAGCGACTTGGCGACCTCGTTGAAGAAGCTCAGACCCTGCATCTTGGACCCCAGTTCGACGAGGTCCGCAGAATAGGAGGAGGCGCCGATCACATGGCCTTCCTCATCCAGAACGACGATGCCGTCCACATCCGCCAGTTTCGCCGCCGGGCCAAGCAGTTCCGACATGGCCACGACATTGCGTGACTCAACGGCCTTGGCGGTATCCACCCTCTCCGACAACGCATTTATGCGCCGAAGCCTGTCCTGAAACAGGAACTCCATACGGGTCCCGGCAAGCTTCACGTCGGCGGACAGGGTTTCCACAAGACGCGCGCGGGAAAGCTCCAGAAGCTCGGCCTCCTGACGCTGCATGCTGTCTTCAAGCTGGAAAGCCACCAGTCCGATAAGACCGGCAAATGCACACACCGCCGTTAAAACAGCGCCGTATGTATAATGCCAGAGAAGGGACGAGTGACGGATCATGTGGACCAATTGGGTTATCTACCGACGGGTACGCCACCGTAGTTACTGATCAATGTGTGAGCCTGACCCGACTGGGCGTAGTCGATGAAGGCCTTCATCTCATCGTCCAGCGTGCCTTCCTTGTAGATCAAGGCGAGGGTTACCGAACTCGGGTACCCCGGATCAGTCGGATGGTGGCCATCGATCTTGAGGACCGACAGTCCGTCTTCAAGCGGCTTCGAATAAGGACCGAAAGCAATCGCGCCTTCGACTTCGCGCGCGCTGGAAATTGCTTCCTGGGTGGTAAGGGCCGTTTTCGAGCGCGGCGAGAACTCCATTTCCGCCCAGCCCGGCATCGACGATTTCAAAACCTGCAAGGTGCTGTCCGCGTCTTCGCGGCGGACGAGGCGGACACGCAGATCGGCACCGCCCAATTCAGACCAATTGACTATTTCACCGGAATACAGCTTGACCAGTTCTTCGCTGGTCAAAGCATCGATACCGGTAGACGGGTGCGTGAAGATTGCGCTGGGAATTTTTGCAATCGGCAGATAAACGAGGCCGAATTCCACCTCACTGTCCTTCAGGGGACGCGCGACCCGGCCCAGGCGCTCCGTGCCGGAGCTGACGGCGGCGATACCGCCACCCGAGCCAATGCTCGGTGGAATTTCAAGATTGATATCGGGACGATTCTCGACAAAGCCTGCACCAATTTCCTGAAGCATTTCAAGGCCATCACCCGTGCCTACTACTTTTAGCGGGCCCTGTGCCGACGAAACTTCAGTGTGTAAGAAAAAAGTGCAAAGGGACAATGCCAAGGCAAAAGCCAAACTACGCATTTTTATCACCCAAAAATTGACGGTACTATCTAGAGTGACATATTCAAGTTAATTAAACGCTAAACCCCCGCGATAAATTACAATAAATGTGTAGTCTAATTAAAGTAATGAAATAAAAGCAAAATAATCCTGAAATTAAAATTCGATCTGATTTGGGCAATATTTTCCTAGCAGGAATAATTTACCGACTTAGCAAATTTGTTCACCCAATAAATTGACCGGTAAACATGACCTGACTACCACCAAGAAAGATGTATTCGATACAACCTTAGATTTTCTTTTCGCACAAACATCAAGTTGCATGATTTATGCTGCAGGGTAGATTCACTGCCGATCAACGCTTACATCGAATTCGGGTAGCGAGAAAATTTACAACCTCATGCTTGCGCAAAACTTGCCGGTTGGATTTTCGACCCTGTCAGCGGTGGGCAACAGGGCCGCTATTCAACAAACCAGCGGCGCGGCGCTGTCCCTCACTATCAGCTCTACATCAACCATCACCGGTTCCATCTCGACGTCTGTCCTGGTGTGCGCAACGTCAATACAATCCAGCAGGAGGGAAACTGCCCTGGCACCAAGCGCGCGCCGGTCCTGCCGAATGGTTGTAAGTGCCGGGACATAAAACTCCGACAGCTCGATATCATCGAACCCGACGACGGAAATATCTTCCGGAACGCGGACACCGTTTGCGGTCAGGGTCGAAATCAGCCCGAAGGCAACCTGGTCAGAGGCACAGAAAACCGCCGTTGGCCGATCGTTCATTGCCAGGATCCTCTCACCGGCCATCCGGCCGGATTCCAGGGAAAAGTCACCCCGGATGATCCATTCCTCACGGGCAGGCAGCTCCAGCCTTGCACGTTCGGCCAGCATGCCTTCGCGCCGGGCATGCGTCAGAACATTTTCCTGCGGACCTGTGATATGGGCAATCTTGCGATGGCCAAGGTCATACAGGTGCCGGACGGCCAGTTTCGCTCCGCGAACGTTGTCACTGCGCACGGAGGGCAACGCGACGTCGTGCGCCCATTCACAGGCAAAGACGATCTTGCCGGAGACGCCGTTGTCTTCGAACAGCTGCAATTCCTGGTGGGAGATCGCGCCGTCCAGACAGATCATGCCGTCGATCTGGGCGTCCAGAAAATAGTCGACCACGTGTTTGCCACTGGTCGCATGGTCCTTGGTATCGGCGATCAGGACCGAATAGTCACGGTTGCCGAAGGATGCACTTATCCCGGCCAGGATCTGGGAAAAGAACGGATTGCCGAGGTTTGGTACCAGAACCAGGATGGCTCCCGCCTGCTGGGTGCGCAGGTTACGCGCTGCCCGGTTGACCCGGTAACCGGTAGAGCGGATCGCCGCGAAGACGATGTCGCGGGTGGCCTCGGTCAAAAGTTCAGGATTGCTCAGCGCGCGGCTGACTGTTGCGGTCGATACGCCCGCCTCTTTGGCAACATCTTGAATTCGTGCTATTTTCTGGGCCAAGGCCTTCTCCGGTATTTCTCTTTTTTGAGCCTGGGCGCCTGCCGCCATGACGGCGGGTTCGTCCTCGAAACTGTCTGATCCGACATTCCGGGTTGACACAAGACCGTTTCCCGAGAATGATGAATGTAATCGATTACATATAGCATACAATAAAATGTAATCGATTACAAAATGCGGTGGAGGCCGCATGGTGAGGACAATCGGACAATTCACGTTCGATGGGAGGAAATGATGAAAGCACTACGTGCAGTTTTTGCAGCAACGACCGCCCTTTGTGCAGCAACGGCCGCGAACGCGACCGACCTGGAAGTTACCCACTGGTGGACTTCAGGCGGTGAAGCGGCTGCGGTTGCCGAATTCGCAAAGGCATTTGACGCGACCGGCAACAAGTGGGTTGACGGTGCGATTGCCGGTTCCGGCGGCACAGCCCGCCCGATCATGATCAGCCGTATCACCGGCGGCGATCCGATGGGCGCAACACAGTTCAACCATGGCCGCCAGGCAGAGGAACTGGTGGAAGCTGGCCTGATGCGCGACCTCACGGATATTGCAGAGGAAGGTAACTGGAAAGAAGTCATCCATCCCTCCAGTCTGCTCGACAGCTGCACGCTGGATGGCCGCATCTATTGCGTTCCGGTCAACATTCATTCGCAGCAGTGGCTCTGGCTGAACAACAAGGTGTTCGAGGACAACGGGCTGGCGGTTCCGACCAACTGGGA
Organism: Roseibium algicola; assembly: GCF_001999245.1. NCBI lineage: Bacteria > Pseudomonadati > Pseudomonadota > Alphaproteobacteria > Hyphomicrobiales > Stappiaceae > Roseibium > Roseibium algicola. Next base: position 2,376,979 of record NZ_CP019630.1, read on the forward strand.
CGAATACGCTGCCGCGGCGCCCAAGCTTCAGGAAGCGGGCATCGTGCCGCTGGCCATGGGGCAGCAGCCCTGGCAGACGACACTGGCGTTCCAGGTGCTTCTCACCGCGCTCGCCGGACCTGAAGCCTATACGAAGATCTTCGGCGAGAAGGATGCAGAGCTTGCCGGCAGCGAGGAAATGGCAAAGGTCTTCCAGGCCGCCGCGACCGCTCGCGACATGTCCAAGGACTCCAACGTCCAGGGCTGGAACGATGCCACCACCATGGTCATCACCGGCAAGGCCGCAGGCCAGATCATGGGTGACTGGGCGCAGGGTGAGTTCCAGGTCGCCAACCAGGTTGCCGGCGAGGACTACACCTGCCTGCCCGGCCTTGGCGTCAACGAGGTCATCATGACCGGCGGCGACGCGTTCTACTTCCCGAAAGTGGACGACCCGGCCATCACCGAAGCCCAGGGCGAACTGGCAAAGGTCATGCTTTCCCCGGAAGCCCAGGTTGCCTTCAACCTGAAGAAAGGCTCGCTGCCAGTGCGTGGCGACGTCGATCTGGCGGCTGCAAACGACTGCATGAAGAAGGGCCTCGACATCCTGGCCAAAGGCAATGTCATCCAGTCTCCGGACCAGCTGATGTCCGCCGACAGCCTGACCCAGGTGAACGACCTTTTCGTCGAGTTCTTCAACAACCCGTCCATGACCGCTGAAGACGCACAGTCGATGTTCGCGTCGATCGTCGGCAACGCCGACTAACAGCGGAAAAGGCCCGCCGCCCGCGCCGCACGGTCCCAACTTTGCCGGGACAGCGGCCAGGCGGCGTCCTCCAGCCCTGCGCGCTCCGGCGCGCAGGGAACGCCCGACATCACCCTGGACGTCTCGACAAGGAAGTTTTCGGCATGGCCGCAGCTACGCGCCCCGCGAGGTGGCATCGGAACATCAGCGCCAAGGTGGCCGCGGTTCCGATGATCATCACCGCCGTGGTGGTCTTCATCGGCGGAACCGCCTGGACGGTTCTTTATTCCTTCACCAACTCCAAGCTCCTGCCGCGTGAGAAATTCGTCGGCCTTGCCCAGTACGACCGGCTGTGGAGCAGCAGCAAGTGGCTGATCTCCATCGAGAACCTGGCCATCTACGGAGCCTTCTCGCTGATTTTCTCGCTGCTGATCGGCTTCATGCTGGCGGCCCTGCTCGACCAGAAGATCCGGTTCGAGGACACGTTCAGAACAATCCTGCTCTATCCTTTCGCGCTCAGCTTCATCGTCACGGGCCTGGCATGGCAGTGGATTCTCAATCCCGACTTCGGCATCCAGCACGTGGTTCGCAGCCTCGGCTGGGAGAGTTTCAATTTCGACCCGCTCTACAATCCCGAGATCGTCATCTATGGCATCCTCATCGCCGGCCTTTGGCAGGGAACCGGGCTCATCATGTGCCTGATGCTGGCGGGTCTTCGGGGGATTGACGAAGACATCTGGAAGGCCGCCAAGATCGACGGCATCCCGATGTGGAAGACCTATCTGTTCATCGTCATTCCGATGATGCGCGGCATCTTCATCACCGCAATCGTGCTGATCGCCTCCGGCATCATCAAGGTCTACGACCTGGTCGTCGCCCAGACCGGCGGGGGGCCCGGCATCTCCTCCGAAGTTCCGGCCAAATACGTCTATGACGCCATGTTCCTGTCGCAGAACCTCGGCCAGGGCTTTGCCGCCTCCACCATGATGCTGCTGACGGTCGTCATTATCGTTGTGCCCTGGGCCTATCTCGAGTTCGGAGGCAAGCGCAAATGACCAAGACGCCCCACCTCCTCAAAGGCTCGATGAAATACGATGCCGGCCCGGCCGAAGCCGGCCCCGACCGGGCGCTCCGCCACGGCGACGGCACACCATCCGGCAGCCGGATGGTCGAAGGCCCCGCCGGCCGCAAGCCACGCAAGGCGCTGTCCCGCAGGAACATCCTGATTTACGGCACGCTGATCGTCGTCTGCCTCTATTACCTGCTGCCGCTCTACGTGATGATCGTCACCTCGCTGAAGGGCATGCCGGAGATCCGGCTTGGCAACATATTCTCACCTCCCGTGGAGATCACCTTCCAGCCCTGGGTGAAGGCCTGGGCGGAAGCCTGCACCGGCCTCAACTGCGATGGCCTGTCACGCGGCTTCTTCAATTCGGTCAAGATCCTGATCCCGTCCGTGATCCTGTCGATCGCGATTGCCTCGGTAAACGGATATGCGCTTGCCAACTGGCGCTTCAAGGGTTCGGAAACCTTCTTCACGATCCTGATCGTCGGGGCCTTCATTCCCTACCAGGTGATGATCTATCCGATCGTGATCATGCTGCGGGAAATCGGCCTTTACGGCAGCCTGACCGGGCTGGTGATCGTGCACACCATCTTTGGCATGCCGATCCTGACGCTGCTGTTCCGCAACTATTTCGCCTCCGTGCCGCAGGAGCTGTTCAAGGCGGCGCGCGTGGACGGGGCCGGATTCTGGGCGATCTACTTCCAGATCATGGTGCCGATGAGCCTGCCGATCTTCGTTGTCGCCATGATCCTGCAGGTGACCGGCATCTGGAACGACTTCCTGTTCGGCGTGATCTACACCAAGCCGGACCTTTATCCGATGACGGTGCAGCTCAACAACATCGTCAATTCCACGCAAGGGGTGAAGGAATACAACGTCAACATGGCCGCGACCATTCTGACCGGCCTCGTTCCCCTCACCATCTACTTCATCTCCGGAAAACTCTTCGTGCGCGGCATCGCCGCCGGTGCGGTGAAAGGCTAACGAGACGACCCATGGAACCAAGTATCTCCATCAATAACCTTTCCCTGAGTTTCGGAAGCCTGGATGTTCTGAAGGATCTCAACCTCGATGTCGGCCAGGGTGAATTTCTCGTGCTGCTCGGCTCTTCGGGCTGCGGAAAATCAACCCTTTTGAACTGCATTGCCGGGCTGCTGGACGTGACCGGCGGGCAGATCTTCATCGGCGGGCGCAACGTGACCTGGGAGGAGCCTTCCCAGCGCGGCATCGGCATGGTGTTCCAGTCCTATGCGCTCTACCCGCAGATGACCGTTGCCGGGAATCTGAGCTTCGGCCTGAAGAACGCGGGCCTGCCCAAGGCGGAAATCCAGGAGCGGGTGAACCGGGCTGCAAAGGTCCTGCAGATCGAACCGCTGCTCAACCGCAAGCCGGCCGCCCTTTCCGGTGGCCAGCGTCAGCGTGCCGCCATCGGCCGGGCTCTGGTGCGCGATGCCGACGTTTTCCTGTTCGACGAACCGCTGTCGAACCTGGACGCCAAGCTGCGGGCGGACCTGCGGGTCGAGATCAAGCAGCTGCACCAGAAGCTGTCCAACACCATGATCTATGTCACCCACGACCAGATCGAGGCCATGACGCTGGCCGACCGGATTGCCATCATGCGTGGTGGCCAGATCCTGCAGCTGGCCTCGCCCAACGAGATCTACAACCGGCCGGCCAACAAATATGTGGCCGAGTTCATCGGTTCGCCGACCATGAATTTCTTTGAAGGAGAGCTGGAAGAAGCCGGCGGAAACTACCGGTTCACATCAGGCGGAAAGACCTTCTCGCTTGACGGATACACCTTCCAGAACGGCCCACCTGCAACAGGCGCTGCCTGGTTCGGCATCCGTCCGGAACACATGGTCAGCGGCGCGGAAGCAGACACCGCGCTCGTTCGGTTGGACGGGCAGGTGGAACTGGTGGAGCCGCTCGGTTCGGACACGCTTGTCCGCTTCACCACCGGTGACCAGACGCTGTGGGTGCGCATGGACGGTCAGGCGAACATCCGGCACGGCGACGCAATCACGGTCGGGTTCGATCCCGCCCGCGCCAATCTTTTCGACAAAACCTCGGAATCCCGGCTCTAGGCCGGTCCCTAACCACTTCAGGACAATCAAGATGGATATTTCATTCCAGCTCTATTCAGCCCGCGAATTCACCCCATGGGACGGCGTTCTCAAGCGGCTTGCGGACCTCGGCTATACCCAGGTCGAGGGGTTCGGCGGAAACTACGAGAACCCGGCGGCCTTTCGCGACATGCTCGACGCCCAGGGCCTCAAGATGCCGTCGGGCCATTTCTTTCCGATGGAGCAGTTCGAAGACGACCTTGCCAAGGTGATCAGCACTGCTCAGACCCTTGGTATGAAAAGGATCTTCGTTCCCGCCGTGCCGCCCGAGCAACGCATTCCGGATGCGGCCATGTGGCAGTCCATCGCCGAGCGGCTGGAAGCCATCGGTCAAAAGGTCCGCGATGCCGGCCTGCGGTTCGGTTGGCATAACCACGATTTCGAATTTAATGCCTGCGCCGATGGCCGCCTGCCGATGGACATCCTGATGGAGGCCGCCCCTTCCATCGAATGGGAAGCCGATATTGCCTGGATCGTGCGCGGCAATCAGGACCCGCTCGACTGGATCGAAAAATACGCCAGCCGCATCACCACGGCCCACGTGAAGGACATTGCGCCAGAGGGCGAATGTGCCGACGAGGACGGCTGGGCGGACGTCGGCCAGGGCACCATGGACTGGAAGGGCATCATGTCGGCGCTTCGTGGCGTCGGGGTCGATCTCTTCGTCATGGAACACGACAAGCCTTCCGACTTCGACCGTTTCGCCACCCGCTCCGTTGCGGCCTTCCGCACCTACTGAGGTAACCCTATGAGCAAGACACTTGGCATCGGCATCCTCGGATGCGGAAACATTTCGGCCGCCTACATGCGCCTCTCTCCGCTCTTCAAGGGCATCGAGGTGCGCGCCTGCGCCGACATCAATGAAGCTGCCGCAAAAGCACGTGCCGAGGAATTCGGCCTGAGAGCCGAAACCGTCGACGGCCTGCTGGCGGCAAGCGATATCGACATCATCGTCAACCTGACGGTTCCGGCCGTTCACTACGAAGTCTCCAGACGCGTGCTGGAAGCCGGCAAGCATGTCTATTCGGAAAAGCCGTTCGTGCTCAGCCTGGAAGAGGGCGAATCCCTTGCCGCGATTGCGAAGGAAAAAGGCCTCAGGGTCGGGTCGGCCCCCGACACCTTCCTGGGCGGAGCACACCAGCTTGCCCGGCACCTGATCGATAGTGACGCCATCGGCAAGGTGACGTCAGGCACCTGTTTCGTGCAGAGCCCGGGCATGGAAATGTGGCACCCGAACCCGGACTTCTTCTTCCAGACGGGTGGTGGCCCGATCCTCGATCTCGGGCCTTACTACGTTTCCAACCTGGTGCAGCTACTTGGACCGGTGAAGCGGGTCTGTGCAATGAGTTCCGCCGGATCTGAATATCGCACCATCACCTCCGAGCCGCGCAACGGCGAAAAGATCAAGGTGGAAACACCGACGACGATCCACGCAGTGATGCAGTTCCAGTCCGGCGCCCAGATCACCTATTGCGCCAGCTGGGACGTGTGGCAGCACGGCCATTCCAACATGGAGCTTTACGGCCGTTCCGGCACGCTGCATGTGCCGGATCCGAATTTCTTCGGTGGTGAAGTGCGCATGACGGACAAGGGCAGTTTTGTGACCCTGTCGGAAGCCTGGAACCATCCGTTCTCCAAATCAAACGACCGTGGCCACGCCAATTACCGCACGGCGGGCCTGGCCGATATGGCCCTCGCCATCCTGGAAAATCGGCCGCACCGTTGCTCTTTGGAATTTGCTCTGCATGTTGTCGATGTGATGACGTCGATTCTCGCTTCTGGCGAGAGTGGGACTTTCATTGACATCAAAACCACCTGCGAGCGCCCGGAAGCCCTGGACCCGCAGGCGGCAAAAGGCCTTTTAATATAACGGGATACCCTATGACCTGGACAGCAGCGGAAACGCGCTACGACACCATGGAATACCGCCGATGCGGGAAATCCGGCCTGAAACTGCCGGTGATCTCGCTTGGCCTTTGGCACAATTTCGGCGACGATACGCCGCTCGACAAGAAAAGGGAGATTGCCCGGACCGCCTTCGATCTCGGCATCACCCATTTCGATCTTGCCAACAATTACGGCCCCAAGCCGGGTTCGGCGGAAACCGCCTTCGGTGAACTGCTGCGGACGGATTTTGCGCCTTACCGGGACGAGATGATCATTTCGTCCAAGGCCGGTTATGAGATGTGGCCCGGGCCTTATGGCGAGTGGGGCAGCCGCAAATACCTGATCGCGTCCTGCGACCAGTCCTTGAAGCGGATGGGCCTCGACTATGTCGATATCTTCTATTCGCACCGCTTCGACCCGGACACACCGCTGGAAGAGACCATGATGGCCCTCGACCACATCGTGCGGTCCGGACGAGCGCTTTATGTCGGCATCTCGTCCTATAATTCCAAACGGACACGGGAAGCCGCCGCCATCCTGAAGGAGCTGGGCACACCGTGCCTGATCCATCAGCCGAGCTATTCCATGATCAACCGCTGGGTCGAGGAAGACGGGCTTCTGGATACGCTCGATGACCTTGGCATCGGTTCCATTGCCTTCTCGCCGCTGGCCCAGGGCATGCTGACCAGCAAATATCTGAAGGGCATTCCGGAAGACAGCCGGGCGAACCAGGGCAAATCGCTGAAGACCCAGTTCCTGAGCGAAGACAACCTCGCCACCATCCGGGCTCTCAACGACATTGCCGAAAAGCGCGGCCAGACGCTGGCGCAGATGGCCCTTGCCTGGGTACTGCGCAAAGGCCGGGTCACAACGGCCCTGATCGGTGCGAGCCGGGGCAGCCAGGTAAAGGACTGCGTCGGAGCTGTCGCCAATCTCCAGTTTTCCGACGAGGAGCTGAAGCTGATCGAGGAAACCACCCGCGAGGCGGATATCAACCTGTGGGCGGCCTCGGCTGAACGGAAAGGACCCAGCCGGAAATGATCCGAAATCCCATCCTGCCGGGGTTCAACCCGGATCCCTCGATCTGCCGTGCGGGCGATGACTATTTCATCGCCACATCGACCTTCGAATGGTATCCGGGCGTCCAGATTCACCGGTCGAAAGACCTGGTCAACTGGGATCTGGCCTGCCGGCCCCTCAGCCGGGCAAGCCAGCTCGACATGCGCGGCAATCCGGACAGCGGCGGCATCTGGGCACCGTGTCTTTCCTACGCGGACGGGCGGTTCTGGCTGGTCTATACGGACGTCAAACGGCTGGATGGGAATTTCAAGGACGCGCATAACTACATCGTCACGGCCCCTTCCATCGAGGGGCCGTGGAGCGACCCGATCTACGTCAGCTCACACGGGTTCGATCCGTCGCTGTATCACGACGACGATGGCCGCAAATGGTTCCTGGTCCTGCAATGGAACCACATTTCAAATTCCGTCGGCGGGCATCCGCGCCATCCGGCCTTCGACGGCATCCTGCTGCAGGAATGGTCGGAAATCGAAGGCCTGAAAGGCGAGATCCGCAAGATCTTTTCCGGAAGCCCGCACGGTCTGACGGAAGGTCCACATCTTCACAAGCGCGGCGGCTGGTACTACCTGACAGTCGCCGAAGGCGGCACCGGCTACGGGCACGCCGTTACCATGGCCCGGTCACGGTCCATCGACGGGCCGTACGAGCTTCACCCGCAAACCCACCTCATCACCGCCAAGGACGATCCGGTCGCGCCGCTGCAACGGGCAGGCCATGGCCAGATTGTCGAAACGCCGGATGGCGACGTCTACCACACCCATCTGTGTTCCCGGCCCCTGCCCGGACGGTTCTCGCCTCTGGGACGGGAGACCGCGATCCAGAAATGCGTCTGGCGGGAGGACGGCTGGCTTTACCTGGAAGACGGCGGCATGGTTCCGAAGGTTGAGGTGCCGGGTCTGACGGCGACAGAACCTCGCCCCGCTCAACGCGTGGAGCGCGTTTTCACTGGGGAAATCCTGCCGCCGGAGTTCCAGTGGCTGCGCACGCCTTATCCGGAGCGGCTGTTCACGCTGACGGGAACGGCCCTGCGCCTCATCGGCCGGGAAAGCATCGGCAGCTGGTACGAGCAGTCGCTGGTTGCCCGGCGCCAGGAGCACCTCGGCTACCGCGTGGAAACCACGCTCACCGATTTTGCGCCAACGACCTACCAGCAGGCGGCCGGACTGACGACCTATTACAACCGTCACAAGTTCCATTTTCTGGGCGTGAGCTGGACGGAACAGCTCGGCCGCTGCCTGACGCTGCTTTCCTGCCCCGGCGACTGGCCGGATGGACGCATGTCGTTTCCGGCAAACCCTGTCGCGCTTGGCAGCGGACCGGTCGAGCTTGCCGTTGAGGTTGATGGTGCCCGCCAGCAATTCTTCTGGCGCCAGCAAGGCCGCGACTGGACGCCTTTCGGACCGGAACTCGATGCCAGCGTGATCTCGGATGAAGGCGGGCGCGGTGAGCACGGCTCCTTTACCGGCGCCTTTGTCGGTATGCTGGCCTTCGACATAACCGGACAAGGCAAGACCGCCGATTTCAGCAGGTTTTCATACGCACCGGAAGGCACGTGAGCTCACACTCTAAGGAGATATTCATGGCTGGACTGATCAAGGGGCCCGCAATTTTCCTGGCCCAGTTTGCCGGAGACGACGCTCCGTTCAATTCGCTTCCCGCAATCGCCAAATGGGCTGCGGATCTCGGCTACAAGGGCATTCAGATACCGACCTTCGACAGTCGCCTGTTCGACCTCGACAAGGCCGCCGAAAGCGAAACCTATTGCGACGAGGTCAAAGGCATCTGCGCGGACGCCGGCGTCGAGATTACCGAGCTTTCAACCCATCTGCAGGGCCAGCTCGTGGCGGTTCACCCGGCCTATGACCTGGCCTTTGACGGCTTTGCACCATCCCAAGTGCACGGCAATCCGAAGGCCCGGCAGGCCTGGGCGGTCGACCAGATGAAAAAGGCGGCGATTGCGAGCAAGCGGCTTGGCCTCACTACTTCCGTCAGCTTCACCGGTTCGCTGGCGTTTCCCTATCTCTACCCCTGGCCGCAACGGCCTGCGGGGCTGATCGAGGAAGCGTTCAAGGAACTGGCGGCACGCTGGAAACCGATCCTCGATGTCTATGACGAAAACGGTGTCGATGTCGGCTATGAAATCCATCCCGGCGAGGACGTCTTCGACGGCGCCACCTTCGAGATGTTCCTGGAGGCGCTCGGAGGCCACACGCGCTGCCAGATCAACTACGATCCGTCGCACTTCCTGCTGCAGCAGCTCGATTATCTGGCGTTCATCGACATCTATCACGAGCGCATCTGCGCCTATCACGTGAAGGATGCCGAGTTCAATCCGGACGGCCGCCAGGGCGTCTATTCCGGCTATCAGGGCTGGGTCAACCGCGCGGGCCGGTTCCGGTCCCTGGGTGATGGCCAGGTGGATTTTTCCGGCATCTTCTCCAAGCTCGCCCAACATGGCTATGACAGCTGGGCCGTCCTGGAATGGGAATGCTGTCTGAAGTCACCCGAACAGGGCGCTGCGGAAGGGGCACCCTTTATCGAGCACCACATCATCGAAGTCACCGACAAGGCTTTCGACGACTTCGCTGGCGGCGAGACCGACCAGGAGCAGATCCGGAAGATGCTGGGCCTGAGTTAGGGGCGGACCAACCGCGCATCCCGTTCCGGCACCCTAACCAGTCCTGATTGACGCAGCTTTGCCGCTATCCCGGTTGTCACCCCGGGCGGCCGAAGGGTGACCCGGAGCCTGCTCATGTCCAGAGATATGGTTGGGAGCGAAGGCTTTTGAAGACATCCACCCGCTTCGGCAAGCAGCCCAGAGAGTGGGCCCCGGATCTGCGCTGCGCTTGTCCGGGGTGACCGCTTTCGCAGTGGCTTCAATGGATCCGTTAACTGCAGTTTCTTGCCAATTGAGCGACAACTTCTCTCCGATTCAGCCTCCCTTTCCCACCAACCTCATCCTGAGGAGCCGCTCTGGCGGCGTCTCGAAGGATGGGCCGCCTGTTCGGGATTTGCCGCCCATGCTTCGAGACGGACCTGACGGTCCTCCTCAGTATGAGGGTTTCCATAGAGGCTTGCTCTCACAGCAGCAGGTGCGAAACCGAGGGGGCGTAGAGCGCATCGACGGCGGCGGCCGTCGCACCGAGGGCGACCGCTGTTGCACCGGACGTACCAATGCGGATCCTGTCTTCTTCAAGCGAACCGTCGAGACGGCGAGGAAGCGGGGAGGCACTGTCGAGCAGCGCCTGGAGGAAGTCCGGACAAATGATGCCACCCAGGATCAGCGCTTCCGGGTCGAGCATCATCTCGATCATGTTGATCATCTGGCGCATGAGCGGCGCGACATCGGCTATCCAGCCGAGGACTGCCGGATCTCCTTCGGCGAACAAGGCTTCGATCCGCCCAACGGAGCCTGGTTCCGTCGGCTCCAGTCCAAGCCTTTCACACAGCGCGTTGAGTGACAGATACCGTTCCAGGCAGCCGGTGTTGCCGCAGGAACAGGCCGGGCCTGTCGGGTCGATCACAACGTGCCCGATTTCGCCGGCGTTTTTCGTCGCACCCGGATAGAGCGCCCCGTTCAGGACGAAGCCGGCGCCAAGCCCCATACCGAACTGGATGAAGGCAAAGCTGTTGAAGCTGCGGCCGATCCCGTAAACATGCTCGCCCAGCGCGGCGGCCGACGCATCGTTCTGAAGGACGACAGGCAAGCCGATCGCCGACTGAAGCTGCGCGAGATTTTCCGGCGAGCCAAAATCCGAAAATGTGGTGGCATCGGTGCCGCTGGAGGTCTGCGATCCGGTTTCAAAAGGGCCGGGAGCAGCAAGACCGACGCCGAACAGACACTTGGCCATACCGGGATGCGCCGCGCGGAACTCTTCTGCCATCGACAGGATCCGGCTGTTGGCTGCCTCGGGCGTGGCAGCGGCCATGGGGGCGGCCGACTGCCAGACGATGCTGCCCAGAAGATCGCAGGCAATCGCCGTCACTGACAGACGATCGACATGAAACCCGAGACTGTAGGCATGATCGGGCTTGAGCTGCACCGTCATGCCCGGGTGGCCGCGGCCCCTGGCCTTCTGGGCGTGCATCTCGACAATGCCGCGGCTTTCCAGCTCGCCGACGATGTTTTGCACCGTCTGGCGGGAAAGCGACGTGATTTCAGATATTTCCGTGCGACCGATCGGACCGCGCGTGCGGATGACTTCCAGCACCACGCGGTGATTATGCGTCTTGGCGCGGGTCAGGTTTGTGCCGCTGGTCCGGAAGGATGCGGGGATCGGAGCACTGTCGTTCATGGCGCCAATAGACCAGAAATTATTTTTTCTATCAATTTGACAAAATAAAAAAACCGAACATAGGATGCTTTGCCTACACAAAAACCGGAGGGCGAGATGAACACGTTTGGAAAGATGATTTTGGGGTCCGCCTTCGCGACCCTCGCCATGACCACGACGGCATTGGCCGACACCACACTGAATGCACTTTTCATGAGCCAGGCGGCTTATAGCGAAGACGACATCAAGTCGATGACCGCCAAGTTCGAGGAAGCAAATCCCGGCGTCACGGTTGCGCTCGAATTCGTTCCCTATGAAGCCCTGCACGACAAGATCATTGCAGCGGCAGGTGCGGGCGATGACGGCTATGACGTTGTCCTGTTCGACGTGATCTGGCCGGCCGAATTCGCAACGCGCGGCTTCCTGCAGGATGTCACCGACCGCATTCCGGCCGACTATACCGACAAGGTTTTCGACGGTGCCTGGACGACGGTCGAATATGACGGCAAGCGCTATGGCATGCCCTGGATCCTCGATACGAAATACCTCTTCTACAATGCCGACATGCTGGCAGAGGCTGGCATTTCCGCCCCGCCCAAGACCTGGGCCGAACTGGCGGAACAGGCCAAGCAGATCAAGGACAAGGGCATTGTCGAATATCCGCTGGTCTGGAGCTGGTCCCAGTCCGAGGCGATGATCTGCGACTTCACCACCCTGACTGCTGCCAATGACGGCGCGTTCTTCGATGAAGGCCAGCCGGCCTTTACCGCAGGCGGTGCCAAGGATGCCGTTTCCTTCATGAAGGCAACGCTGGACGAAGGCCTGAGCAACCCGTCTTCACGCGAATATTTCGAAGAAGACGTCCGCCGGGTGTTCTCCAACGGCGAAGCGGCGTTCGCCCTCAACTGGACCTACATGAATGCCCTGGCCAACGATCCGAAGGAAAGCAAGGTCGCCGGCAAGGTGAAGGTAGCGCCGGCACCAGGTGTCGAAGGCAAGTCAACCGCGTCCAGCGTCAACGGTTCCATGGGTCTCGGCATTCCCGCCAACAGCCCGCATGCGGATGAAGCCTGGGCCTATATCTCCTTCCTGACCCAGAAGGACGTTCAGGACAACTATGCCAAGCTCAGCCTGCCGATCTGGAAGGCGTCCTATTCCGAACCGAAGGTGATCGAAGGTCAGGAAGACCTGATCGCGGCGGCGAAAGAATCCATTGCTGTCATGTATCCGCGTCCGCTGGTGCCGTCCTACACCGAAGTCTCCGACATTCTCCAGAAGAACATCCATCAGGTCCTGCTCGGCCAGGCAAGTGTGGATGAAGCCCTGGAAGCTGCCGCAGACCGCGTCAAGCGCATCCGCTAAGTTTGCGATTGACGGGAGACTGACCATGCTTGGCCGACGCCAGAAACGTGAAAAATGGATCCTTCTGGCGCCGGCCCTGGCTTTGCTTGCGCTGGTCACGCTGATACCGCTTGCCAACACACTGTGGCTGAGCTTCACCGACACGCGCATTTCCGCTCTTCCCGAGCCGGTGCATTTCATCGGCCTGGAAAACTACGTCTACGCGCTTACCGACCCGGATTTTCAGGACGCCCTCTTCAGGACGCTTTACTTCACCATCGTCTCGGTGGGTCTGGAAGGCATTCTCGGTGTCGCGGTTGCCGTGCTGCTCAACCAGGAATTCCGCGGCCGGACGCTGCTTCGGGCTCTGATCATCCTGCCCTGGGCGGTGCCGACCATCGTCAACGCCGTTGCCTGGCGCTTGATCTATCACCCTGATTATGGCGCGCTGAACTCCCTGCTGTTCCAGCTGGGCCTCATTTCCGATTACCGCAGCTGGATCGGCGATCCGGCGACCGCCATGAACATGGTCATCCTGGCAGATGTCTGGAAGAACTTTCCGCTGGTTGCCTATGTGGCACTGGCCGCCCTGCAGACAGTGCCCGGTGACCTCAACAAGGCGGCAGCCATCGAAGGTGCCGGGCCCTGGAAACGGTTCCGCTCGATCACCCTGCCCTGGATCGCCGGTCCATTAATGGTTGTCATGGTGCTGCGAACCATCGAGGCCTTCCGCGTCTTCGACATCATCTACGTGATGACCGGCGGAGGCCCCGCGGACAGCACCAAGACCGCGAGCTTTTACGTCTACCAGGAATATTTCAACTACCTCAGAAGCGGCAGCGGGGCCTCCTATGCAGTACTGGTTGCCGGGATCAGCGCCGTTCTGATCGTGTTCTATTATTCCGCGACCAAGCGGCAGACGGCGGGAGGCGCGGCATGAAACGCTCGCTCGTTCAATCCATCCTGCTTTATGGCTGCGCCCTGTTGCTGGCAGCCTTCACAACAGGCCCGCTGCTCTGGCTTGCCGTCATGAGCATCAGCGCGCCGACCGACCTGACCGAGGTGCCGCTGCGCTGGGTCCCCTCTGAACTTGACTTCAGCCGCTACACGAGCCTGCTCAGCCTTGAAGGCGGCAACGGCGAGCGATTTTTGAGCGCACTCCGGAATTCCCTCCTGACAGCGGGCGGGTCAACCGTCATCGCGCTTCTGCTCGCCATTCCGGCTGCCTATGCCTTTTCCAGAAGACAGGCGTCGATGGTCCTGTTGTTCGCTTTTCTCGCAACGATCATGATGCCGCCGATCACCTATGTGCTGCCGCTCTATTCGACCTTCAGCAGCTTCGGCATGCTGAACCACACGGTGACGCTGATCATCGTCTATACGGCCATGCTGCTGCCCTTCGCCACCTGGCTGATGAAGGCCAATATCGACGTGCTGCCGGTGGAAGTGGAGCAGGCTGCCTTCATAGAAGGTGCCGGAACCGCCTACACCATCCGGCAGGTGGTGCTGCCGCTGGCCCTTCCGGCCATTGCCGCCACCGCCATGCTGTCCTTCCTGGTGGCCTGGGACGAGTTCTTCTACGCCCTGATCTTCACCAACGATCTCAGCGCGAAGACCCTGCCTGTGGCGATCGCGGATTTCTCCGCCGGGCGCGTTACCGACTACGGCGTCATCGCCTCGGTTGGCGTTCTGGCGACATTGCCGCCAGCCATACTCGCCATCGCCTTCCAGAAATTCATCGTCTCCGGACTGGTCGCCGGATCCGTCAAGGGCTGACCACAGCAGGAGACCGACAAGGAATGAACGCCGCAATGCCGCAAGACCCCATCCTCCAAATCAGCCGCCTGCAGAAGAGATACGGGGACGTGAATGTCCTCAAGGACATCGACATCTCCATGGCGCCCGGTGAGTTTCTTGTCCTGGTCGGACCATCCGGTTGCGGCAAGTCGACCCTGCTGAGCTGCATTTCCGGACTGACCGACATTACCTCCGGCACCATCCGTATTGCCGGCAAGGACCGCACCAACGACGAACCGGCCGACCGGGATATCGCCATGGTGTTCCAGTCATATGCCCTGTTCCCCAACATGAGCGTGGAACGCAACATCGGCTTCGGCCTTGAAGTCCGAAAGGTCGAAGAGGCCGAGAAGAAACGGAAGGTGGCCGAGGTCGCGGATCTTCTGAAGATCGAACACCTGCTGCACCGCCGCCCGGCGGAACTTTCCGGCGGACAGCGCCAGCGTGTCGCCATGGGCCGGGCCCTTGTGCGCGAACCCAAGCTGTTCCTGTTCGACGAACCGCTGTCCAATCTCGATGCCAAGCTGCGCGTGACCATGCGCACGGAAATCAAGCGTATCCATCAGACAACGAACGCGTCCATCGTCTACGTCACCCATGACCAGATCGAAGCCATGACGCTGGCCAGCCGGATCGTGGTGATGAAAGACGGCGTGGTCCAGCAGATCGGCACGCCGCAGGAGATCTACAACAAGCCGGTAAATGCCTTTGTCGCGGACTTCATGGGCGCACCGTCCATGAACCTGATGACCGGCACCGCTACACGCGAGGGTGACCATCTCCGGCTGCAGATCCCGACACCGGAAGGACCGCCGCTGGAACTGTTCGACTATGGTCCGGGGCCGGAAACGCTGTCCGCCGGCGGTACGGCAGAGCTCACCATCGGCCTTCGCCCGGAGGCGATGACGGATCTTGGCTTGCGGTCCGGTGGCATCGACGGCCGCAGCCTGCAAAGCGCCGATTGCCTTCTGGACGTGGTCGAACCGGCCGGCGCCGACACCTATGCGGTCATTCAACTTGGCGGAACGGAAGCCGTTGCCCGGCTGTCGGCGGATGCGCCGGTCACCGCCGGTCAGCGCGTTCCGATCGCTTTCGACCTTTCCAAGATTTCCTATTTCGACATTGTATCGGGTAACCGCCTATGAGCATTCAACGAGGCCTTGCCGCCGACATCGGCGGCACCAACACCCGGCTGGCACTGGTCGAAAACGGCCGCGTTCTGGAAAACACCATCGCGCGGTTCCGCAATGCGGATTTCGAAACACCGGAAGCGGCCATCGGCACCTATCTTTCGGAAGCCGGGCGACCGGCCTGTGCGTCTGCCGTCATCGCCATCGCGGCCCCCATCGATGGCCCCGCGATCCGCATGACAAACCATCCCTGGACCTTCAGTGCCGACTGCATCGGCAAGGTTCTGGGCGGAGCGAACATTACCTTCCTGAACGATTTCGAGGCGCTCGCCTATTCTCTGGACAAGGTCCCAACGGAGCGGCTTCAGCCCGTCTATGAACCGAGCCAGAAACTGCGCAGCAACGCCACGCGCCTCGTCGTCGGCGCGGGGACCGGTTTCAATGCTGCCGCCCTGTTTCAGACACCTGCCGGATTTCATGTCGGCACCGGCGAATGCGGTCACTCGACTTTGCCGGTCGAAACCGAAGACGAACTTCGTCTCTGGAATTACCTCGCGCTCAACCGCGGGCGCGCCTCCGTCGAACGGGCGCTGTCGGGAAGCGGTCTCAAGGAAATTCACGAGTGGTATTGTCTGGAGCAGGGCCTGTCGCCGCGCGACTTGTCACCGGCTGAGATTGCGGAGCGCGCCAATTCCGGGTCCGATCCGCTTTGCGTTTGCGCAGCCCGGCAATGGGTGACATTTCTCGGCCGAGTGATTGGCGACCTCTCGCTGGTGTTCCTGTCCCTTGGCGGCATCGTGCTGACAGGCGGTGTCACCCGAAGCCTGGCAAGGTTCCTGGCAGAACCGGAATTCATCAATGCCTTTTGCGCGAAGGGCCGCCAGCAAAAGCTGGTTTCCGGCATTCCGGTTCATCTGCTTGATGACGATTTCGCAGCTCTGGCGGGGTGTGCGTCGCGGATGTAAGCGTCACCACACGATCAGGAACTCAGCCCCAGCTCCTCGATCACGGTCTGGACCGCCAGACGAAAAACCTGTTCCTCGGCTCCCGGCTGGGTGCCCGGACGGGTCATCAGCCCGACCGGCCCCTTTGTCATGTCGGTGTCGAACGGCAGGCGGACCAGGTGGCCGTCGGCGGTTTCGTTCTGCACCACGCCGGACGAAATGATCCAGACCGCGTCAGTCCTGCGGGTATAGACCCTGCCGAAAGCACCCGAGACCGTTTCGATCTTGTTCGGGATCTCGCCGACCCCGTTGGCGATCATGAAGCGCTCGACCAGCGGCCGGATCGCCGCGCCCTCCGGCGGATAGAGCACGGGCCATTCGACAATACGCTTGATGTCCGGCCTTTCCAGAAGCGGGTGCCCGACCCGGACGATCACATCGACCCGCTCGGAATAAAGCTGGGTGAAGGAAACGCCTTCCATGGACACCGGCCTGCCGAGCCGGCCGATCACCAGGTCGAGTTCACCCATCTTCAGCCGTTCGATCAGGTAGCCGTGCGGGCCGTCCATGATCTGGACCATGACATGAGGTGCCAGTTCGGAAAACTCCTTGATGACCGGGGGCATGAAGCTAGCCGCGACACTCGGCAGAACGCCCACCTTCAAGGTCGCACGGGCGTGTTCGCCTTCCTTCTCGACCCCGTCCAGGCCTTGCTGCAGGCTCGCCAGCGAGATCTGCGCGAAATGCAGAAACACCTTGCCCTGCTTGGTCAGCGCGATGCCGGCCCGGTTTCGCGTCATCAGGCTGGCGCCGATGATGTCTTCCAGTTCCTTGAGCGTTTTGGAGATCGCCGGCTGGGTGAGATTCAACTTGTCGGCAGCCAGTTTCAGGCTGCGTTCCTGCGCAATCTCCACGAAGCACTGGATGTGCCGGAACTTGATGCGTCGGTCGATCATTTAATTTCTCATTTTGGAAAGAAAGAAGCCGAATATCTCATTTTACTTCCCAATTTTGATCATTCAATATCAATTCAACAAGGGAGGATCGGATGCGAACTCAGGTTGTCATTGTCGGCGGTGGACCGTCCGGCCTGCTGCTCGGACAGCTTCTTCATCTGAAGGGTATCGAGACCATCATTCTGGAGCGCAAGACGCGTGAATATGTGCTTGGCCGCATCAGGGCCGGCATTCTGGAAACGGGTCTCGTCAACATGATGCGCGAGGCAGGCGTGGCCGAGCGGATGGACAAGGAATGCTTCGTCCATGACGGCACCTGCATCTCGTACGAAAACGAGATGTTCGACATCAACTTCCAGAAGCTGATCGGCCAGAATGTCGTCGTCTACGGCCAGACGGAAGTCACGCGTGATCTTTATGACGCCCGCGATGCAGTTGGCGGTCAGACGATTTTCGAGGTCGAGGGGGTCGAAATCCGCGATGCGGACACGGACGCGCCCTATGTCACCTTTACCGTGGACGGCAGCGCGCGGCGCATCGACTGCGATTTCGTGGCGGGCTGTGACGGGTTCCACGGCGTCAGCCGCAAGACCATTCCCGACACCGTGCGCAAGGACTACGAGAAGGTGTTTCCCTTCGGCTGGCTGGGCGTTCTGTCCGAGACGCCGCCGGTGCATGAAGAACTCATCTATGCCAATTCGGCACGCGGCTTCGCGCTTTGCTCCATGCGTAACGAAAACCTGTCGCGCTACTACGTCCAGTGCAATGTCAGCGACGACATTTTCGAATGGACCGACGAGAAGTTCTGGGACGAACTGAGACGCCGGCTACCGGAAGCGGTTGCCGACAAGCTGGTGACCGGACCTTCTATCGAGAAATCCATTGCCCCACTCAGGTCCTTCGTGTGCGAGCCGATGCGCTGGGGCCGTCTGTTCCTGTGCGGCGATGCCGCCCATATCGTGCCGCCGACAGGCGCCAAGGGCCTCAACACCGCCGCCTCCGACGTGCATTACCTCTACGAGGGTCTGGTGCATTACTATCAGAACAAGGACAGCCATGGCATCGATACCTATTCGGAGAAAGCCCTGGCTCGGATCTGGAAAGCGGAGCGTTTCAGCTGGGCGACCACCAACATGCTGCACCGGTTCCCGGACCAGTCGGATTTCGATCTGAAGATGCAGCGGGCGGAAATCGAGTCTCTGCATCACAATGAAACCGCGCAGAAGTGGTTTGCGCAGAACTATGTGGGACTGCCCTACTGATGAAGATCGCGCGTCTGCCTTCTGCCGACATTCACTGGCGCCAAGATGGCGACCCGGACGGCACGCCTGTCGTCTTCGCCAATTCGCTCGGCACGGAATTGCGGCTCTGGGACAAGGTCATCGACCTTCTGCCGGAAACAGGCCTCCGGCTGATCCGCTTCGACAAGCGCGGTCACGGGCTATCCTCCTGTCCCGAGAGCCCCTACTCCATGGACGATCTCGCCAGCGACACGCAACAGCTGCTCGATCACCTTCAGATCGGCTCCTGTGTTTTTGTCGGGCTTTCCATCGGCGGCATGATCGGTCAGCTCCTTTCGCACCGGCAGCCGGAACGCATCAAGGGTCTGGTACTGTCCAACACCGGCGCGAAAATGGGCGAAGCCGCCATGTGGCAAGACCGGATTGCCCGGATCCGTGCAGGCGGTATCGAGAGCCTTGCCGATGCCATTCTGGAGCGCTGGTTTTCGGAAGATTTCCGCCAGA
The DNA here is from genome assembly GCF_001999245.1 of Roseibium algicola. Lineage (NCBI taxonomy): Bacteria > Pseudomonadati > Pseudomonadota > Alphaproteobacteria > Hyphomicrobiales > Stappiaceae > Roseibium > Roseibium algicola. The sequence continues at coordinate 2,396,049 of NZ_CP019630.1, forward strand.
CGGCCGAATGCCTGGCCTGGCGCCACATGCTGGTTCGCACCCCGACAGAGGGTTACATCGGCTGCTGCGAAGCAATAGCCGGCGCAGATCTGACGGACAGCACGTCCGGACTTCGCCTGCCGGTACTGGGTATCGGCGGCAGCGAGGACCTCGCCAGCCCACCGGCCATGGTGCGCGGCACGGCGGACCTCATCGCCGGCAGCCGCTACGTTGAAATTTCCGGTGCGGGCCATCTGCCCTGCGTCGAAAAGCCGGATGTCTTTGCCGGCCATCTCATGACTTTCCTGAAGGAGGACCTCCATGTCTGAGCGTTTTGAAACCGGCATGAAGGTCAGGCGATCCGTGCTTGGCGATGAACATGTCGACCGGGCGGAAGCCGCCAAGACGCCACTTGACGAACCATTCCAGACCCTGATCACCGAGGGTGCCTGGGGCACGGTTTGGGCGTCGGACGGCATCAGCCCGCGGGAGCGTTCGATGCTGACGCTCGCCCTTCTGGCGGCACTCGGCAATTTCGAGGAGATTGCCATGCATATCCGGGCAACCGCCCGCACCGGCGCCAGCAAGCAGGACGTGCTCGAGGCGTTTCAGCATGTGGCGGTCTATGCGGGCGTGCCACGTGCCAACCAGGCGCTCAAGATCGCCAAGGAAACTTACGCCGAAATGGAACGCAGCGGCCAGAAGCTGACCGCGAAAGGCGGTTAACGGAGGAAAATCGATGTTGAAACCCGGACCTTTCTATCAGCGGGACCGCGAGTGGCATCCGCCGGCACATACGCCGGACTACAAGACCAGCGTGTCGCGCTCGCCGCAATATTCGATGATCAGCCTGGAAAACAACGTCAGCGAGATCACCGGGCCGACCTTCGGCCATAACGATATCGACCCGCTCGACAAGGACCTGATCTACAACTACGCGAAGGCGGGTGAAAGCGCGATCGGCGAGCGGATCATCCTGCATGGCAGGGTGCTGGACGAGAACGCGAAGCCGATCCCGAACACCCTGGTGGAGATCTGGCAGGCCAATGCGGGCGGACGCTACCGGCACAAGAAGGACACCTATCTTGCGCCCATCGACCCAAATTTCGGCGGCTGCGGCCGCACCCTGACCGACGAGAACGGCTACTACTATTTCCGCACGATCAAACCGGGCGCCTACCCCTGGCGGAACTGGGTGAACAACTGGCGGCCGGCCCATATCCACATGTCTATCTTCGGCACTGCCTTCTGTCAGCGCCTGATCACCCAATGCTACTTCGAGGGCGATCCGCTCATTCCGAAATGCCCGATCGTGAACACCATTCCCGATCCGGCGGCCATCGAGCAACTGGTCGCCAAGCTCGACCTCAATGCCACCATCCCGCTGGACACGATCGCCTACAAGTTCGACATCGTCCTGCGCGGACGCCGCTCGACCCTGTTTGAAAACCGGCCGGAGGGGAACTGATCATGACGCAGCAACTCGACTATCTGAAGGAAACGCCTTCCCAGACGGCCGGACCTTACGTTCATATCGGCCTCGCGCCAGGCGCCGCCGGTTTCGACATCTATCGGCAGGAACTGGGCTGGGATATCGCAGGCCCCAATGCCAAGGGTGAGCGCATTCGTGTGGAAGGTGTCGTCATCGATGGCATGGGCTCGCCGATCAAGGACGTGATGCTGGAAACCTGGCAGGCCAACAGCGAGGGCATTTACGCCCATCCTGAACATGCCGGCGACGTGGAAGACGGGTTTCGCGGCTGGGGCCGTGTCATCACCGATTTCGACACCGGCGAATGGGGGTTCGACACGGTCAAGCCAGGCCCGGTCAAGCTGCCGGACGGCAAGGTTTCCGCGCCCCATATCAGCCTCTGGATCGTCGCACGCGGCATCAATGTCGGGCTTCAGACCCGCCTTTACTTCGAGGACGAAACCGAAGCCAACGCGGCCGACCCGGTGATCAACCTGATCGAATGGGAAAAGCGCCGCCAGACCCTGATCGCCCGGAAGACCGAGCGCGACGGCAAGACGGTCTATCGTTTCGAGGTCAAGCTGCAAGGCCCGGACGAAACGGTGTTTTTCGATATCTGAGAAGGCACAAACCACTCTTCCTCATCCTGAGGAGCTTGGCCAAGCCAAGCGTCTCGAAGGATGGGCGGCGCACTCAAAGTATGCGGCCCATCCTTCGAGACAGCGCTGAAGCGCTTCCTCAGGATGAGGGAGGCTTATGCAACGATCGCCGCTCCTTGATGGGACAGGCGCAAGCGAAACCGGAGCGGCGTGAAACATGTCCAAGCCCTGCATCATCTGCGTCGCGATTACCGGATCGCTGCCGAAGAAGGAAAACAATCCGGCGGTGCCGATCACCGTTACGGAGCAGGTGGAAAGCACGCAGGCTGCCTTCGAGGCCGGTGCGACCATTGTCCACGCTCATGTGCGCAACAACGATGAGACGCCATCCTCGGATCCGGAGAAATTCGCGCGGCTCAAGGAAGGGCTGGAAAAACACTGCCCGGGCATGATCATCCAGTTTTCGACCGGAGGCCGTTCGGGCGCCGGGAAGGAACGCGGCGGCATGATTGCCCTTCAGCCCGACATGGCGTCGCTGTCCGTCGGCTCCAACAATTTCCCGACCCGGGTCTATGAGAATCCGCCGGATCTGGTCGACTGGCTTGCCAGCGAGATGCGGACCCATCATGTGAAACCGGAGATCGAGGCATTCGACCTGAGCCACATTCATCAGGCGGCTGCCATGAACCGCGACGGGCGTATTCCCGGCAAGCTTTATGTGCAGTTCGTCATGGGCGTGAAGAATGCCATGCCCATCGACCGGGACGTCTTCGACTATTACATCAAGACCGTTGAACGGCTGGTACCGGACGCCGAATGGTGTGCCGCCGGGATCGGCCAACATCAGTTCACCCTCAACGAGTGGTGCATTTCCTCAGGCGGTCATACCCGCACCGGCCTGGAAGACAACATCCGCCTCGACCGGGACACGCTTGCCCCTTCCAATGCGGCGCTTGTAAAACGGGCGGCGGATCTTTGCGAGAAATATGAGCGTCCCGTCGCGACCTGGCAGCAGGCGCGCGAGATCCTGGGTCTGCCGCTGAAGGCGGCTTGACCCGCCTTTCCACTTGGCTCTCAATAAGGGCCCATCCAGAGACCCTGCCGAGCCATGCCTCTTTCGCTATTTTCCAGCCAGATCCATTCCTCCCTCTTTGCTGACGGTGACCTGACCAAGCTTCTCGCTGACGGCAGCGATGTCGCGCATATGATCGCTTTTGAGCGCGCCCTTGCCATCGTACAGGGGCGCCTGGAGATCATTCCGGCGCAGGCCGCGCGGGAGATATCAGAGAAGCTCGCCGACGTTCACATCGAGCCCGCAAACCTGGCGGCCGGTACAAGATCCGCCGGCGTGCCCGTTCCAGCGCTTGTGGCGGAACTGCGCAAGCAGCTCAGCGCCGACGCCGGGGCCTGGCTGCACTGGGGCGCGACCAGTCAGGATGTGATCGACACGGCGCTGGTCCTTCAGGCGAAAGTGGCGCTGGAGATCCTGGGCGCTCGGCTGGAAAAACTGGTCGATACGCTGGAACGGCAGAGCGAGCGCCATGCGGATCAGCTCATGGCGGGGCGTACGCGCAGCCAGGTTTCGACACCGATCACTCTCGGCTACCGGATCGCGCAATGGGCGCATCCGCTGATAGATGCGGAAAATGCCCTGCCCGCGCTCAGGTCCGCCGTGCTGCGCGTCCAGTTTGGCGGCGCCTCAGGCATCAACAGCGCAATCGCTCCAGATGGAACCGCCGTCTCGGCGGCGCTCGCACTGGAACTCGGCCTTGAGGACAGCCCGTCGTGGCACGTCAACCGGACGCCAATTCTGGCGCTTGCGGGCTGGCTGCAGCAGGTCACCTCCGCCCTTGCGAAGATGGCTGGAGACCTGGCGCTTTCCGGGCGCACGGACATTGCGGAAGTTTCCAGCGGGACCGGTGGCGGATCCTCGACCATGCCGCAAAAGGCGAACCCGGTGCAGGCCGAGACCATTCAGGTGCTCAACAGCATTGCGATTGCCGCCCAGGCCGGGCTTGCCGCTGCCGCCAGCCCCCTTGAGGAGCGCGACGGGACAGCGTGGCCGCTGGAATGGCATTTCCTGCCACAAATGCTGCTGGCCGCAGGCGCTGCGCTGGTTCACGCAGAAGAGCTTGCCACCAGCCTGCAGGCGCATGAGGCCAACCTCGCCGCTACACTGGCCTCAAACCCGGAAATCATGGCCGAAACCGCCAGCTTTGTTCTCGCCCGGAACAGCGTTTCCCGCGCTGAGGCAAAGGATCTTGTCGCGGCAGCTGCAAAGGACCCGGCCCCCTTTGCCGAAGCCCTAGCAAGGATTTCGCCGGTCAGCCTTGACTGGCAGAAGGAACTGGACCCGCAACAGGTCGTCGCACCGGCAAGGGAAATGTCGGCGCGGATCTTTCAGACCCGCCGCAGAGACTGAACAGGGTCGGGTCCTACCCGGCCACATCCGCGTTGCTGATCACGAAATCCACGAAATGGCGGATCTTTGGGTCCTGAAGACGCCTGTGCGGATAGAGGCAGCCGAAGATGGTGGGGGGAGGCGGCGTGTCCTTCAGGATCTCCACCAGACGGCCGCTTTCCAGATGCTGGGCTACGTCGAACCTCGGCTTGTTGACGATGCCGTATCCTGACAAGGCCCAGTCGGTGAGAACGTCGCCATGGTCGGCATCCATCTTGCCGGAAACCTGAAGCTTGCGCGGCCCGGCCGGTGTCTGCAGAACCCAATAATATTCCGGCGAGCGCGGGTAGCGCAGCAGCAGGCAATTATGCTCGTCGCTCAGCAGATCATCCGGGGTTCGGGGCGTACCGTGCTTTTCCAGATACTCCGGAGCCGCGCAGAGCACCCGGGGGCAATCGGATATCTTGCGGAGCTTCAGATTGGAATCCTGCGGGGTGCCGATGAAAAAGGCGACGTCCAGCCCGTCGGACAGGATGTCGACCTTGCGGTCCGACAGGCGCATATGCACTTCCGTTGCCGGGAATTTTTCAACGAAACGCGGCACCAGCGGGGCGATGATGCGCCGGCCGGCACCAAGCGGTGCCGTGACCCGGATGACCCCGCGCGGCGTATCGGAAAAGCTGGCGACCGCGGCTTCCGCGTCTTCGATGGATTCCAGCGCCTTCACCGCATAATCGTAGAACACCTTGCCGACCTCGGTCGGCGTGAGGGACCTTGTGGTGCGGTTGAAGAGCCGCACGCCGAGATGCTTTTCCAGCTCCTTTATGCGCTTGCTGGCAACCGCCGGTGTCAGGCGCAAGTCGCGTCCGCCGGATGTGATGCTGCCCAGTTCGACCACGCGGGTGAAGACGCGCAGGGATTCCAGATAGGACATGGCCTCTTGCCTCGGATTTGAATTCTCGTGCGATTACAGGGCGCTCGTTCTCATGATCGACTTTGGTCGCATTTCCCGAGCCACAGTATCGCACGGCCATTTTCAATGATCTGTTGAAAGAATTTCCGGAATCACCGGATTTTTTGCAAGTGTCCTGAAGCGTACCGTCCTCGGCTGAGAGAAGACTTTGCCCGAGGACGCGATGACCCACCGCACAGAAATCCGGTTTCTGCTGAACGGCGCCGACGTGATTGTCACGGATGCGCCTGCCGACAAGACCCTACTCGACTACCTGCGCCTGGAGCGCCGGCTGACGGGCTCCAAGGAAGGCTGTGCGGAAGGCGACTGCGGGGCCTGCACGGTGTTGGTCGGCCGGCTGGCCGGCGGCGTTCTGAAATATGAGACCGTCAATGCCTGCATCCGGTTTCTCGCGTCGCTTGATGGATGCCACGTGGTCACCATCGAGCATCTGCGGGGAGAAAACGGCGGTCTGCATCCGATCCAGCAGGCGATGGTCGATTTCCACGGCAGCCAGTGCGGCTTCTGCACCCCGGGCTTCGTCATGTCGCTCTACGCGCTGTGGATGGGCAATCCGGAACCGACAGAAACGGAAGTCGAAAGCGCGATCCAGGGCAATCTCTGCCGCTGCACCGGCTACCAGCCCATCATTGCCGCCGCCATGGCCGCCAACCGCTACGGCTCGCCGGCACAGGATTTCCTGGAAAGCGAACGGGCAACCATCACCGAACGGCTGACAGCGCTTTCCGACGGCCGCCGTGTCGTCACCGGCCCTGACGACAACCAGGCGATCCTTCCGGCGGATGTCGCCGACTTCGCAGCCGTTCTGGAAGACTTTCCGCAGGCGACCATCGTTGCGGGTTCCACCGATGTCGGTCTCTGGGTCACCAAGTTCATGCGCCCCATCGGCCCGGCCGTCTTCATCAGCCACCTTCAAGAGCTGAAATCGGTCACCTTGAGCGACACAGCCCTGGAGATCGGTGCAGGCGTCACCTACTCGGAAGCGCAGGAGACCATCTGCGAGATCTTTCCGCATCTGAAAAGCTACTGGGACCGGATCGCCGGCCAACAGGTGCGCAACATGGGCACCATCGGCGGCAACATCGCCAATGGATCGCCCATCGGCGATACGCCGCCCGTGCTGATCGCGCTCGGAGCGCAAATCGTTCTGCGCAAGGGAGCCACGCAGCGCAGCCTGCCACTGGAGCAGTTCTTCATCGAATACGGCAAGCAGGACCGGGCGCCCTCCGAATTCGTCGAGAGCATCCTGATCCCGCGGCCCCGGCCCGGCCAGTTTCACGCTGCCTACAAGATTTCCAAGCGCCGGGACGAGGATATCTCGTCCGTGGCCGCCGGTTTCTGCGTGACCGTTTCCGAAGGCCGCATCACCGATTGCCGCCTGGCATTCGGCGGCATGGCTGGCACGCCGAAGCGGGCCGCCAAGGCAGAAGCCGCGCTGCGCGGCCAGCCATGGGGGGAAGCTGCGTTCGTGGCTGCCGGCAAGGCGCTGGAAGCCGATTTCACACCGCTTTCCGACTGGCGCGCCTCGGCCGAGTACCGGGCGACTGCCGCGCGCAACCTGCTGCAGCGCTTCTTCCTGACCCATGACGAAACGACCACGGAAGCGGTCGATCTGCAGTCTGCTTGAGTTTTGAGGCGAACCACATGAAACACGACATCATCACGGACGCCAAGAAGTCGATCAGCGGCGCTGTCCATACCGACCGCCGCCACGACAGCGCGGAAAAACACGTCACCGGCCGGGCAGAATATTGCGACGACATTGCCGAACCGCAGGGCACCCTGCATGCCTATCTCGGCACGTCCACGGTTGCCCACGGCCTGATCAAGTCAATGGATCTGGAGGCGGTTCTGACAGCTCCCGGTGTCATCGGAGTGCTAACTGCAGCCGACGTTCCGGGCTGCAACGACATCAGCCCCACAGGCCAGAACGACGAACCGGTGTTCCCGGTCGACAAGACGGAATTCCATGGTCAGCCGCTGTTTGCCGTCATCGCAACAAGCCGCGACGCTGCCCGGCGGGCCACCGAGCTGGCAAAGATCGACTATGAGGTTCTGCCGCATGCGCTTGATCTCGTCAGTGCGATGGATGCCGGCTATCCGCATGTCACCGCACCGCTGAAGCTGGAACGCGGCGACATCGCCCCTGCTTTCGACAGCGCGAAGAACCGCATCCAGGGCCGGATGACGATCGGCGGCCAGGACCACATGTACCTGGAAGGCCAGATTGCCTTTGCCATACCGGGTGAGGACGACGACGTCGCCGTCCACTGTTCGACCCAGCACCCAAGCGAGGCGCAGCATATGGTCGCCCATGTGCTCGGCGTGCCGTCGAACGCGGTCACGGTCAACGTCCGCCGCATGGGCGGTGGCTTCGGCGGCAAGGAAAGCCAGATGAACCTCTTCTGCGCGGTGGCTGCCATCGCCGCGAAGAAGTGGAACTGCCCGGTAAAGATCCGCCCGGATCGCGACCAGGACATGACCGCCACCGGCAAGCGGCACGACTTTGTGGTCGACTACGACGTTGCCTTCGACGACAGCGGCCGGATCGAGGCTGTCGACGGCACCTTCGCGGCACGTTGCGGTTATTCCTCGGACCTTTCCGGTCCGGTGACCGACCGCGCGCTGTTCCACGCGGACAATGCCTATTTCTATCCGAATGTCCGGCTCACCAGCCGGCCGATGAAAACCAACACGGTCTCGAACACCGCTTTCCGAGGGTTCGGCGGGCCGCAGGGCGTGGTTGCCGCCGAACGCATGATCGAAGAGATCGCCTATGCGCTCGGCAAGGACCCGCTGGAGATCCGCAAGGCCAATTTCTATGGCGACCGCAACGACGGCCGTCTCCTCACCCCCTATCATCAGGAGGTCGAGGACAACATCTTGCCGCGCTTGATCGGAGAACTCGAAAGCTCCTCTGACTACCAGGCCCGCCGTGAGGCGATCCTGCAGCACAATGCCCGTTCCTCCATATTAAAACGGGGTATTGCGCTGACACCGGTCAAGTTCGGCATTTCTTTTACAGCCACCTGGTACAATCAGGCCGGTGCGCTGATCCACATCTACAATGACGGATCGATCCACCTGAACCATGGCGGCACCGAAATGGGCCAGGGCCTGAACACCAAGGTCGCCCAGGTTGTCGCAGATGCCTTCCAGGTGGATTTCGAGCGCATCAAGATCACCAAGACGACGACCGAAAAGGTGCCGAATACATCGGCGACCGCCGCCTCATCGGGCTCCGACCTCAACGGCATGGCCGCCTTGAACGCGGCCGAACAGCTGAAGGAACGTCTGGTCGCCTTTGCCGCCGAGCGCTGGAACACCGAACCGGAAACCATCCGTTTCCATAACAACATGGTCGAGATCGGGTCCGAACTGGTGTCCTTCAATGATCTTGTCCGCCAGGCCTACATGGCCCGTGTGCACCTGTCGGCCGCCGGCTTCTACAAGACGCCGAAGATCCACTGGGACCGCGCCGCCGGGAAAGGCCGTCCGTTCTACTATTTCGCCTATGGCGCATCCTGCTCGGAAGTTTCCGTCGACACGCTGACCGGTGAATACCGGGTGGAGCGGACCGATATTCTGCATGACGTCGGCAAGTCGCTGAACCCGATCCTCGACAAGGGGCAGGTGGAAGGTGCCTTCATTCAGGGCATGGGCTGGCTGACGACGGAAGAATTGTGGTGGGACCAGGCCGGACGCCTCAGGACCCACGCGCCGTCGACCTACAAGATCCCGCTCGCCTCCGATCGGCCACGCCAGTTCACCGTGAAGCTTGCCGAATGGTCGGAAAACAAGGAACGCACCATCAAGCGCTCCAAGGCCGTGGGCGAACCGCCCTTCATGCTGGGGGTGTCCGTCTTCGAGGCGCTTGCCATGGCCGTTGCCAGTGTCGCCGATTACCGCAAATGCCCGCGCCTTGATGCCCCGGCAACGCCGGAGCGGGTGCTGATGGCCATCGAGCGGCTGAAAACCCGGGAGTAAATCATGACAATGCGCTCCAGCCAGACCGAAAGCTTCTTCGGCTCAGCCCACCCGATCGTCCGTGTCGTGCTGACGCGGGTTCGAGGATCGTCCCCCCGGGAAGCCGGAACGGAGATGTTCGTTGCCCCGAACAGCCTCTTCGGCACCATCGGCGGCGGCCAACTGGAGCACATCGTCATTACCCAGGCCCGTTCCATGCTGGCCGAAGGCACGCTTTCCTCCAGGCTCGACTTGCCGCTCGGCCCGGAAATCGGCCAGTGCTGCGGCGGACGGGTGGAATTATCACTTGCACGCATGCGCAAAGCCGAACGGCAGGCAGTCATCAGCCGCCTGCAGGCCGAGGACGATGCGCTGCCGCATGTCTATGTCATGGGCGCGGGGCATGTCGGCCGGGCGATTGCCAACCTGCTGCAGCATGCGCCGGTGCACTGCGTCCTGGTCGACATGCGCAAGGAAGAGCTGGCGCAATGCCAGGCGCGTGTCGACATGCGCCTGCGGGCCATTCCGGAAGTCGAAATCTACAATGCGCCTGCGGGCAGCGCCTTTATCGTGCTGACCCATGACCACGGCCTGGACTTCCTGCTGACGTCGGCCGCCCTGGAGATCGGTCATGCGTCCTATGTCGGCATGATCGGGTCGGCCACAAAACGCGCCAAGCTGCGCTCCTGGTGCAACAGCCATTGCAATGGCCTTTCCATCGACCAGCTGACCTGCCCGATCGGCGCAACCGCCAGCCGGGACAAGCGCCCCGAGATCATTGCCGCTTTTGTCGCCGCAGAAGTCCTGACCGCCCTGACCTCGGGCGCAAGAGCTGCCGGCGATACGGAGGAGGCTGCGCTGCTGGAGGCCGCGCAGTGAAACAACGGCTGACCTGTCCTTTGGGAGATGGAACAGGACGGCTGTCTTACCCTGAAAGGAGACCCGACATGCGGGTTGGGAGGAACGACTACACTTTGTTTTCGAGGGGGGATTTCAGCGCCTTCTGGGCCCTGTTCACCGACAACCTCGTAAACCTCATGGTCCTGGCAGGCATCTGCCAGTTCGTATTCCAGATGCCGGCGGACATTGTCTACGGCAAGATCGTGCCGGGTGCCGCCATCGCGATCCTGGCCGGTGTCGCCGCCTATGTCCTGCTGGCCAAACGCGCCGCCGCACAGCATGGCCGGGACGTGACCGCGCTGCCTTACGGCATTTCGACACCGGTGATGTTCGTCTATCTCTTCGGCGTCATCGGACCGATCTACTGGGCGACCAACGATCCGGTTCTGGCCTGGCAGGTCGGCATCGGCGCGGGCTTCATGGGCGGCATCGTCGCGGCCCTTGGGGCGCTTGTCGGCCCCTGGCTGAAAAAGGTGACCCCGCGTGCGGGCATGCTCGGCACCTTGTGCGGCATCGCCCTGGTGTTCATCGGCACCGTGCCTCTGGCAACGGTGTTCGAGAACCCGTTCATCGGCTTCGCCTCGATGATCATCATCCTGTGGGGCCTCGTCGGCCGGTTCCGCCTGCCGTTCAACATTCCGGCCGGCCTGTTGGCCCTGATGGTCGGCACCGGGGTCGCGCTGGCCACCGGTCAATCGACAATCAGCTTCGAGGGCGTCGGCTTCTATCCGCCCGTTCCCTACCTTGGCGACCTGATGGCCGGGATCCAGCATCTCTTCAACCATCCGGAGCTGTTCCTGGTGCTGGTGCCGGTGCAGATCTACAATTTCATCGAAACGATGAACAACGTGGAGAGCGCGGAAGCCGCAGGCGACCACTATCCGGTGGCAACCTGCCAGATCACCGACGGTGTCGGCACCATGATTGGCGCGCTGTTCGGTTCGCCCTTCCCGACGACCGCCTATATCGGCCATCCCGCCTACAAGCGCATGGGTGCTCATGCAGGATACGTGATCGGCGTCGGCGCGGTCATTCCGCTGGCGGCCTTTTTCGGATTGCTTGCCTTCCTGAACAACCTGATCCCGGTGGCCGCTGCCGCCCCCGTTCTGGTGTTCGTCGCGCTCAGCCTGATCACCAACACCGCCCATGCCGTGCGCACCGACCATATGGCCGCCGTCACCATCGCAATGATGCCGCATGTCTCCAGCTTCCTCATCATCAAGTGGGGCTCGCTGATCGGCGCACTCGGCGCGACCGGGGCCACAGGCATGCTGGCCCTTGGCGATCCGAAACTGACCGCAGCGCTGCTGCAGCAGGGCGCCCATTACGAAGGCCATCTGGCCCTCAGCCAGGGGGCGATCCTGACGGGTCTCATCTGGGGCGCCATCGTTGCCAGCGTCATCGATGGCAAGTTCCGCAATGCCGGCGGTTTTGCCTTTGCCGCCTTTGCCATGGCCTCGGTCGGGATCATCCATTCCGCAACGCTTCACTGGCCGGAATTTACCACCGTCAGCCTCGGCTACCTGATCGCCGCCGCCTTCCTGTTCATCTACCCGATCTTCCATCGTGAAGACGCGGCAGAGCCGGAAGCCGAACCGATTGCCAATGCCCAGGTCAGCCCGGGCGAATGAACCAGACCTAAAACCACTTCGGGGCGGATCTTCCGCCCCGAACTCCGACAAACGGGACCTTTCTCGATGCCTTCCGACCGTCTCTTGCTTCGTGGCCGCATGCTGACTTTTTCCGCCGAGCCGCAATCCCCGGACGACACCACCGCCTTCGATTACATCGAGGATGGTGCGCTTCTGATCGAAAACGGCCTCATCCTGCGACGTGGCAGCTATTGCGAAGTGGTTGCCGGGGCGGGCGATGCGGAAATCATCGATCACCGACCGAAACTGCTGATGGCGGGGTTCATAGACACCCATATTCATTTTCCGCAGGTGCAGATCGTCGCCTCCTGGGGTGCGCAACTTCTTGACTGGCTGAACACCTACACCTTCCCGGAAGAGACCCGCTTTGCGGATGAAGGCCATGCTGCCGCCATGGCCTGCCGCTTCTTCGACCTGCTGACTGACCATGGCACCACGACGGCCGTTGCCTATTGTTCGGTTCACAAGGCCTCGGCGGAGGCCTATTTCGAGGAAGCCGAGCAGCGCAACATGCGGATGATCGGCGGCAAGGTGCTGATGGACCGCAACGCCCCGGACGGGCTGCGCGACACGCCGCAATCCGGCTATGACGACACGAAGGACCTGATCGCCAAATGGCATGGACGAGGGCGTGCGAGCTACGCCATTACGCCGCGCTTCGCGATCACCTCAACTCCGGAACAGATGGAGATGGCCGGCGCGCTGGTTGCCGAGCATTCGGACTGCTTCGTCCAGACCCATCTGTCCGAAAACAGAAACGAGATCGCCTATACGCTGGAGCTTTACCCGGAAGCTCGCGACTATCTCGATGTCTACCAGCACTACGGACTCCTGTCGGACAAGATGCTGCTCGGCCACTCGATCCACCTGGAACAGCGCGAGATTGATGCGCTGGCCGAAACCGGCGCCCGGCCGGTGTTCTGCCCGACGTCGAACCTCTTCCTCGGCAGCGGTCTTTTCGATGATGCAGGCTTGCGCTCGAAGGGCATCGTCAACGCCATTGCCACCGACATCGGCGCCGGCACCAGCTATTCCATGCTGCAGACACTGAACGAGGGCTACAAGATCCTGCAGCTGCAGGACCAGAAACTGCATCCTTTCCGCGCCTTCCACTGGATCACCCGCGGCAATGCCGTCGCGCTTGGCCTGGAAGACAGGATCGGCACCCTGGACGAAGGCACGGAAGCGGACATCGTGGTGCTGGACAGCCGTGCGACCGAGGCAATGGCCCTGCGCATGGAGCGCGCTTCGACCCTTGCGGAAGAGCTTTTCGTTCTGCAGATGCTGGGCGACGACCGGGCCATAGATGAGGTCTATGTCGCCGGCAAGCCGCAGAAGGGCAAGGCACCGGCGGTACCGCAGCCCGCGCCAGCAAGGACACGCAAAACGCCTGCTGCCCGCGAAAGGGACCTTGTCCTGTCCTGACCAGCGAACCTGGCCGCGAACTTCGAAGTCACCCCGAGCGAGCATCGCGAGACCCGGGGTGACCTCCAGAGGAAGAGAAAAGATAACGGCAAGGGCTTCTTCACCGGCTCAGCAAAAAATCGGCTTTTGATACCGTTCCACGCACACGGACTTGCCAATTCATGGCCAAATAAGTGTATCAATGCACACCGTGTTGCTGGGAGGGATTCGTGGCAAAAGATATTGTTTTATATGACTACTGGCGGTCCTCGGCGAGCTATCGCGTTCGCATTGCGCTCAATCTGCTGAAGCTCGATGTTGACTACCGACCGGTGAACCTTCTGACCCGCGCCCATCTGGAAGATGACTATCTCGCTCTCAACCCTCAGGGCCTGTTGCCTGCGCTGATCGTTGACGGCAAGACGCTGACCCAGTCGCTGGCCATCATCGAATATCTGCATGCGACCACACCCGGTTCGACCTTGATGCCGGACGATGTCGACGGCCAGTACCGGGTGCGCCAGCTCTCCTATGCCATTGCCATGGAAATCCACCCGGTCTGCAATCTCGGCATTGTTGGTCATGTGGCGGAGCTGACCGGCGGTGGCGATGATGCCAAGAAAGCCTGGATGCAGCGCTTTATCGGCAAGGGCCTTGCCGCCTTCGAGAACCTCCTGGATGACAACGGTCCGTTCTGCCACGGCGAAACGCCGAGCATGGCCGACTGCTGCCTGATGCCTCAGCTCTACAACGCCAATCGCTGGGGCGTGGATGTTTCCGGATTTCCGAAAATTCTGCGCGTGGCAGCTGCCGCCGAAGCGCTCGACGCGTTCAAGGACGCCCACCCGGATGCCATCGGCGCGCCGCCCGCCTGATAAAAGACTAATTGTTGCGGCGTTCAGCCTGGTTGCGGGCCTGTCTGTTTTCTCCCGGTGTGCTGCCGCTCCTGCCCGGTGAATCGCTGCTCTGGCCGGGTGCGTTTGCACTGTTTCCGCGAGAGCCGCCGGAAAATCTTTCTCCCGCGTTGCCGACAGCATTGCCGTTGCCCGGATTGTTGGGAACGCCAGCGCTCGCAGGCGCACCGCCAGATTGTGTCGCCGGTTCTGGCGAACTGGAAACGGAATTGCTCGGCTCTGAGCTATTCGAACCTGGGCTGTTCGGCTCGGGGCTGTTCGGCTCGGGGCTGTTCGGCTCCGGGCTGTTCGGCTCCGGGCTCCTCCGCTCGGGGCTGTTCAGGTTCTCGGTTGGTTGTCGTGGACTGAAGAGGGCGCGGAAAATGTTTCTGGGTTGCTGCTCGGGAACCCGATCGGGTGCCAGCCTCGCATTTTTCACGGTGCATCCAAACCCGCGCTGCCTGAACTGTCTGTTCAGGTTCGACTCATTTACGAGTAGCGGAAAGAGTGACTTCGACCGATTTCTGAGCGAATCCGAATTCAGCCGATCCTTTTTCACGCCGCGCCGACCGATAAGGACATAGTCGCACCGGTTTCTGACCAACTGGCAGCGCCCGCTCCTGTCGCATGCGTTGATCGCACCGCGCAACAGGGCGACATTGGTTCCCTGAGGCGTGATTGTCACATCGAAAGCCGTGCCCCGCACGCCGATCGTGCCATTCGGCGTCCGGATGCTGTAGGCGGAAGACTTGCTGCGCCCGCTGATGAAGCGGAAGGCGCCGCGCGTTGCACTAACAGTAAGCTTGCTAACAGTCTGACCCGTGATCACGAAGTCATCGATCTTCACATCCGCATTGGGACCGACAACAATCTTGGTGCCGTCGATCAGCCGGATCTGTGCGTTTCCGCTGGAATTGGCACGCAACCGGTCGTCCCTGAAAATGGATGTGTTTGATGCCAAGATGCGGGGGTCACCTCCCCCCGTCGCTTTGACGGTCTTTCTTGCATCAACGGTTATGCCAACCTTGTCGGCCAAGGACACCGACGAATAAAAGATGGATAACGATAAAACTATTAAAACCGGGGCAAACCTCATAGCTCCCACTCCGGCCCGACCGATGAGATCTTACCACATCGTTAACCAATAGACGAATCGTTTCCGATTTCTCAGCTCAAACCCTGTTCTTTTTGTCAAGGTCTATTTTTCACAGAAACGCGTATTCTAGCGTAGAGTGGACACCAGACATGGGAACGGTGTCGCGGCTCCCGAACAGCTATGTCGGTCAGGGGCATGTCGGTGGGAAAGACGCTTTTCAACTTGCTACGCAACAGGCACGTTTTCGTCCTGGGTCTGACGCTGATCCTCCTTTTCGGCGCCCGTGAACTACGCCTGTCCGATCCCCCGTTCATAGCGTCCCTGCGCTGGATCACCTTCGACACCTATCAGCGTTTCAAACCGAGGGAGGCTTTGGGGCAACCGATCCGGATCATCGACATCGACGAGAAGTCGATAGCGCAGCTGGGCCAATGGCCTTGGCCGCGTACGCAGATTGCCAAACTTCTGAAGCGTATCCAGAACCTGGGAGCCGCCTGCGCCGCCTTTGACATGGTGTTTTCCGAGCCCGACCGGACAGGACCGGCAGGGTTCTTGCGCGAGCTGGAAGAACGCGGTTGGCCCGGCCGCGACGAGATCAAGCCACTGCTCTCGGGAATACCAGACAATGATGCCGTTTTCGTTCAATCAATGGCCTGGCTGCCAACGATCCTCGGGTTTTTCAACGAACCGAGATCGGCAATGGGACTGCCCGATGCCAAGGCTGCCTACGTCGTCCTCGGGGAAGATCCGACACCGCTCCTCGACCCGATCAGAGGCAGCGTGATGAGCCTGCCGCCCTATCAGGCTGTCGCGGAGGGAAGTGGTACGATTTCCCTTGGGCAGGCGGATTCCGACGGGGTGGTGCGCCAGGTTCCAATGTTCATCGCCGGCACGAACGGTGAAATATATCCGGCCCTTGCACTTGAGACGCTTCGTGTCGCACTTGGCGACAAGACCTTTGTTCTCAAGACTTCGGAAGCGAGCGGCGAGTTCAGTGCAGGAACACTCGCCATGACCGAATTCAAGGTTGGAGAGTTTCAGGTTCCGGTCACGGCCAATGGCCATCTGCTGATCTATTATTCGCGCAATGACCCGTCTCTCTATCTTTCTGCGCGGGATCTTCTGAACCTGTCGGACGAGGAGCTGGCCCCCCTGATCGAGGGCCACATCATCCTCTTCGGATCGTCGGCCGCCGGATTGCGAGACATCAGGCTCACGGCTCTCGGCGAGAGCGTTCCGGGTGTTTTCATGCATCATCAGATCATTGATCAGATCCTGTCGAATACGTTTCTCAACCGTCCCGACTGGGCGACCGGAGCCGAAATCGCGGCGCTGTTCATCGTGACACTCATCATCGGCGCCATTTTGCCGTCAACGGGCGCGATTCCATCGGCTGCCGTTGGCGCCGTCCTGAGCGCGGCAGTTAGCGGCGGAAGCTGGTTTGCCTTTTCCAGCTATGGCCTCCTTCTGGATCCGGTCTTCCCCATGCTGGTTTCAGGGCTTATTTTTCTTCTGACCACAATCTTGATGTTTGCCTTCGCGGAGCGGGAAAAGCGGTTTGTCCGAAGGGCGTTCCAGCGCTATCTCGCACCGGATTTGCTCAGAAAGCTGGAGGAGCAGCCTCACACGCTGCGTCTCGGCGGCGAAATCCGCGACATGACGATGATGTTCATGGACGTGAGGGGGTTTACGCCGATATCCGAGAAACTGCCTCCCGAAGAGGTGGTCGCATTCCTGAACCGTCTGCTGTCTCCACTATCGGATTGCATCCAGAAACGGGAAGGCGCAATCGACAAATATATTGGCGATTCAATCATGGCGTTCTGGAACGCGCCGCTTGACGTTGCCGATCATCCGGTCAAGGCCGCCCATGCTGCGCTGGACATGATAAAAATCGTCAAGGAACTCAACGACCGGGATGCCTTCGGCTTCAAGTCCGGCCCCCATAAGTTGGGCGACATTCGCATTGGCATCGGTCTGAACAGCGGACCTGGTTGCGTTGGCAACATGGGCTCGAGTTCGCGGTTCAACTACTCGGTCATCGGTGACGCCGTCAACGTTGCTTCCAGAGTCGAGACAGCCTGCAAGCAGGTCGGCTGGCCTATTTTGCTGACGCAACCAACTGCCACCGCGTGCAAGGCCATGGCACTTCTGGAAGCAGGGTCGATTACACTCAAAGGCAAGGCTCAGCCGGCAACTCTCTACGCGCTTGTCGGCGATGAGACACTTGCCCGAACGAAAGAGTGGCAGGCATTGGAAAGGCGGCACAGGGAACTTATCGAAGGGCGCACGCGCGTCGCCAGTCGCGCAGAGATCGAACGCCTTGTGAACGCCTGCCTCGCGGTGGCTCCGGTCGACTTGAGCGCCTTCTACGACAGTTTCATGCCGTCACCCATCATCGAGGAACTTGCCGGGGAGTAACGCCTGCAGTGCATTCTCGCAGGATGCATGCGAGGTAAAGCGCCGCCAGCCCCACGCTCGGTTCCTACGGCTTCAGGCGACAGCCACCAGATGCCGGTCGCCGACATCATGGTAACGGACCCGCTCGACCGATTGCCCAAGCGGCAGTACCGGTGAGGGGATTTCGCCCGTCGGCACATCGAAAACGGTGCGCCGGCGCTTGGGATCAGGGATCGGCACGGCCTTCAACAGTCGCTTGGTATAGTCGTGTTGCGGGTTTTCGAACACCTGACGGCGTGTTCCCATCTCCACGATCTGGCCGAGATACATGACCGCGATCCGATGCGAGACCTGCTCGACGACCGCCATGTCGTGGGAAATGAACAGGTACGAGAGGCCGAGATCCTCCTGCAGTTCCTGCAGAAGATCCAGAACACGGGCCTGCACCGAAACATCGAGCGCCGAGACGCTTTCATCCGCGACAATGACCTTGGGCGAAAGCGCCAGTGCGCGGGCAATACAGATGCGCTGGCGCTGGCCACCGGAGAATTCGTGGGGATGCCGGGTGATCACATCGGCCGGAAGGCCGACCCGGTCGAACAGCGATGCCACCTTGTCCTTCAGGTCCTTGCCCCGCGCCAGACCGTGGATCACCAGCGGTTCGCCGACGATTTCGCCGACGGTCATGCGTGGGTCGAGGGAGGCATAGGGATCCTGAAAGATCATCTGCATGTCGCGCCTGCGGCGCTGTTCCTGTGCGCTGCCGATGCCGACATGCTGGCCGGCGACCCGGATGCTCCCTTCCCAGGGCACCAGGTTCATGAGCGCCTTGCCGATGGTGGACTTGCCGCAGCCGCTCTCTCCGACGAGGCCCAGGGTTTCGCCGGGTGCCAGCGTGAAAGAAACGCCTTCGACCGCATGAACACGGGATGTCACCCGATTGAGCAGGCCGCCATGCAGGTCGAAGCGGACGACAAGGTCTTCCACCTCGAGGACCGGTGCTTCGGGCTGGTCCTTTTTCCGGGCCGCACTGTCGACACCGGTCATGGCGCCAAGCTTGGGTACGGCCTCCAGAAGGTGCCGTGTGTAACTGTCCGCCGGACGTTCGAACACGTCTGACGCCGTGCCGCTTTCCACGATGTTGCCGTGGTTCATGACGATCACCCGGTCGGCCATTTCGGCAACGACACCCATGTCGTGGGTGATCATGATCACCGCCGTGCCGAAATCGCGCTGCAAGTCGCGGATCAGCTGCAGGATCTGTGCCTGGATCGTCACGTCGAGCGCCGTCGTCGGCTCATCGGCAATCAGCACCTTCGGATTGCAGGCCAGCGCCATGGCGATCATCACCCGCTGGCGCATGCCGCCGGAAAGCTCGTGCGGATATTGTTTCAGCCGCCGTGCCGGTTCCGACAGACGTACCGATTCCAGCATTGCCAGTGCGCGCTTGTTGGCTTCACTACCCGAGACATCCTGATGTGCCAGAATCGCCTCACGCAACTGGCGACCAACCGTCAGCACGGGATTGAGCGAGGTCATCGGCTCCTGGAAGATCATGGCAATGTCGCCGCCGCGAATGCGGCGCATGGCGTCCTCGGGAAGCTTGATCAGGTCCTTGCCCTGAAACAGCACCTCGCCGCCGGAGACCCGGGCCATCGGCTCCGGCAGAAGTCCCATGATGGAAAGAGCCGTGATCGACTTTCCGGATCCGGATTCGCCCGCGATACAAAGGGTTTCACCGCGCTTCAGATCAAACGACAGGCCCTTGACCACGGTCTTGCGGCCGGAAGGCGTCGCGACGTCCGTGCGCAGATCTCTTACGGAAAGAACGACGTCTTCGGCAACGGCTACATGGTCTGGCTGGCTGGACATCCGGACGCCCTGGTCTTTCTTGAACTCTGGAAAACGGGCGGCGGCGGTGACCGCCGCCCGGCTGCGTTACTGAAGCACGACTTTCGGGAAGTAGAACGAGACCACCCAGTTGGGCATGTCCACGATTTCCGAAATCCGGAGATCGCCGCAGACCGAACACAGCATGTAGGCATCGACCGCGCTGTAGCCGTGACGGGCACACAGGAGGTCGATCATGTTGGAAACGGCTGCCTGGGCGCCTTCGAAGAGATCACTGCCGATACCGGTGGTGACCTCGTAGCCCATCTCGTCGAGATGGCGGGTCACCGGGCCCGGGGTTTCGAACCGTGGCATCTTGAGATTGGCTCCCTTGATCAGGTCCAGCTCGACCACCGTGTTCATCGGGCTTTCGATAGCGGTTCCGCAGACCTCGCCATCGCCCTGCGCCGCGTGGGTGTCGCCGATGGAGAACAGGGCTCCGGCAACTTCCACCGGCAGGTAGAGCGTTGTTCCGGCGGCAAGGTCGCGGATATCAAGATTGCCACCGACCCGCCGGGGCGGAACGATGGAATGAAGACCTGCTTCCGCCGGAGCGACACCGATGGTACCGGCAAACGGCTTCAACGGCACCTTGCCAAACGGGGCAAACGCCGAGGTTCCCAGCTTGTCCTTGTCATAGGACCAGATATGCAGGGCCGGATCCTTGAACTGGTCCGCCAGCAAACCGAAACCCGGAATGTTGGCGGTCCAGCCGAAGCCGGAGGGTTTGAACTCGTGGATCTTGACCACCAGCGCATCGCCCGGCTCGGCCCCATCCACATAGATGGGGCCATTGACCGGATTGATCTTGCCGAAATCCAGCGTCGAAACATCCGCGACAGTGCTTTCGGGCGTGAGCTGCCCGGCCGAACTGTCGAGACATTCGAATTCCAGCACCGTGCCCGGTGCCACCGTTTCGGCCGGGGCATTGGAGTTGTCCCAACCGAAGTGGTGCTGTGCCGCGTGGATCGTGTAAGCGGCCTTGCAGTTACTGCACATCTTTCGCCCAAACGTAGTCGTAGTTGACGGGAATGTGGACCGGATCGACGAAGATGGCATCGGGGCCACCCAGCCGCTCGGACCGCATCGTGAATCGCTGCTCGTGGAACACCGGCGCCCAGGCCGCGTCGTCCATCACCGAGATGAAGATCTTGCGCCAGGCTTCCTCACGCTCGGCCTTCTTCGCCGGGTCGGTAATACTGTCGGCAGCAGTGGCCTGCTTGTCCAGCTCCTCGTTGCAGTACCAGGACCAGTTCCACCCGCCCTTGACCGCGCCGGCACAGCCCAGGATCGGGCCATAGAAGTTGGACGGATCCGGGAAGTCGGCGATCCAGGCCATGCCGCCGGACCAGATCATCGGTGCCTGGTCGGGCTCGCCGCCGGCCGCGATCACGTTGGCCTGGGCCAGTGCCTTGATTTCAGCCTTGATGCCGATTTCGGCAAGATCGGCCTGGATGGACTGGGCAATGCGCGGGTTCGGGTCGGTGTTGTAGACATAGAGTTCGGTTTCGAACCCGTCAGCCAGACCGGCCTCGGCCAGAAGCGCCTTGGCGGCTTCCGGGTCATAAGCATATCCGGTGTACTCGTTGTCATAGCCCGGCATGGTGGGCGGCAGCGGCTGGTTTGCCGGGACTGCGCGGCCGTTGATGATGCGCACGACGCGATCCTTGTTGATCGCCATGTTGACGGCCTTGCGCACTTCCAGCTTGTCGAAGGGCGGCATCTTCACGTTCATGGTGACATAGCCGGTGTGCAGCTGGCCACCTTCGATGATCAGATCCTTGTATTGCGGGTCCTTGGTCACTTCCAGGAACTTCGCCGGGGGAATGCCATCGCCCGGAATATCGGCTTCGCCGCGTTGCAGGCGCAGGAGCGCAACCACCGGCTCCTGGCCGACTTCAAAGGTGATTTCGTCAAGCTTGGGAACGCCAGCGCGCCAGTAGTCCTCGTTGCGCTTGAACACCAGGCGCTGGCCGAGCGTCCATTCTTCCAGCGAGAACGCACCGGTGCCGACCGGATGCTTGCCGAAGTCGGCGCCAAATTCCTCCACGGCCTCTTTCGGCACGATGGACGAGAAGTTGATGGCCATCACGTGCAGGAAGGTCGCATCCGGGCGGGACAACTCGATCTTGACCGTATAGGGATCGACGACGGTGACACCTTCCAGGCTGGTGGCATCGCCGGCAGCCACGGCATCAAAGC
Organism: Roseibium algicola; assembly: GCF_001999245.1. NCBI lineage: Bacteria > Pseudomonadati > Pseudomonadota > Alphaproteobacteria > Hyphomicrobiales > Stappiaceae > Roseibium > Roseibium algicola. The sequence continues at coordinate 2,417,875 of NZ_CP019630.1, forward strand.
CCTTGATGGAGCCGAAGAAACCGGCGCCGGGGCTCTGGGTAGCCGGATTGGTGACACGGTCGAGAGAATATTTGACGTCTTCCGCGGTCATCTCGCGGCCGTTGTGGAACTTCACGCCTTCGCGCAGCTTGAAGGTGAAGACCGTGCCGTCATCGGAAATCGTGTAGTCCTCGGCCAGATCCGTCATCAGGTTGGTGGTGCCGGGTTCATAGTCCATCAGGCCGTCGAACAGGCTCTTGATCATCGACCAGTTCTGCCAGTCGTAGCCAATTGCCGGATCAAGCGTCGAGACGTCGTCCTTGTAGGTGACGATCATCGATCCGCCCTGCTTGATGTCGTCCGCCAGAGCGGATGCCGATGTCAGGGCGGTGGCGGCGAGAAGGGCGGCAGCCCCTGCCAATACTGTCTTCTTCATAGTCCAACCTCCGGTTCTTACGGTGATGTGCCGGGCCGCTCTGAAGGCGGTTTTCCGGCGGTTGCCGCGCGTCAGCGCAGCTTGATCCTCGGATCAATCAGGGGAGCGATCAGGTCGGCAAGGAAATTGCCGAGCACGATCGCGAATGCGGACACGAGCGTGACGCCCATGATGATGGGAATGTCGACCCGCTGGATGGCCTGCCAGGCGAGCTGGCCGATGCCCGGCCAGCCGAACACGCTTTCAACCACCACGATACCGCTCATGAAAAGACCGATATCGATCCCGATCATGGCGATGATCGGCAGCAACGCGTTGGGAAGGGCGTGACCGAACAGGACCTGCCAGCGTTTCAGGCCTTTGGCGCGCGCCGTGCGGATGAAGTCCTGACGCAGCACGTCGATCATGGACGAGCGCATCATGCGCGAATACCAGCCGGCGCCCAGGAAACCGAGGGTCAACGACGGCAGCACCATGTGCATGAAGGTGCCGTAACCGCCGATGGGGAACCACCCGAGCTGCACCGAAAAGACGTAGAGCAGCAGGATGCCGATCACGAACTGGGGCGAGGAAACCCCGACGAAGGAAAGGACCATGAGGCTCGTATCTGTCGCCGTGTTCCGGCGCAGGGCTGCGACGAGCCCCATGGTAAGTCCGATCGCCAGTTCGCAGACGATGGCGCCGACCATGAGAAGGAGCGTTGCCGGCAGACGCGACCAGATGAGCGCGCCCACTTCCGTCTTCTGCAGGTAGGAGCGGCCGAGATCGCCCTGCAGCAGCCCGGTCAAATAACGGAAGTACTGCTGGTAGAACGGCAGGTTCAGACCAAGCTGTTCGCGAATGTTCTCGACCGTCTGCGCGGTGGCGCTGCGGCCGGCGATCTGGCGGGCCGGATCGGCCGGGATCAGATAGAGCAGGACGAAGGTCAGGAAGGTGATGCCGATGAGGATCAGCACGGACTGAAACACCCGGCGCAGAATATATCCACCCATGATCAGTGCCTCCCCTTCTGTGTCGGGTCGAGCACCTCACGCAGGGCGTCGCCCAGAAGATTGAAGCCCAGCGCCAGCGCGATGATGGCGATACCCGGGAAGAACACCAGCCAGGGCGCCGAGGTGAAATAGGTCTGGTTTTCGTAGATGATGTTGCCCCAGGAAGGGGTCGGCGGCTGTACGCCGATGCCGAGATAGCTGAGTGTTGCCTCCAGCAGCACTGTCGTCGAGATGCCCAGCGTGCCGAAGACGACGATGGTCGACAGAAGATGCGGCAGGATGTGGCGGAATAGTATCCGGAAAAGGCCTGCGCCCATGGCCCGTTCGGCCAGGATGAATTCACGCTCCGACAGCGACCTGGTTTCGGTATAGACGACACGCGCCATCTGCACCCAGTTGACCATGGCGATCACCATGGCAACGATCCAGAGCGATGGTCTGAACAGGGCCGCCAGCGTGATGGCAAGCAGCAGCGCCGGGAAGGCCATCATCAGATCGGTGAAGCGCATCAGCACCGTTTCAACCCAGCCACGGAAAAAACCGGCGAGGATGCCGACAAAGGCACCGACCGCAACGGCGATCCCGTTGGCGACAACCCCGATGATGAGCGACGTCTGCGCGCCGTAGATCAGACGTGACAGGAGATCGCGCCCGAGCAGATCCGTTCCCAGCCAGAAGGTTTCGCCCGGAGGCAAAGGCGCGCCCTCCAGGGTCAGCCCTTCGAAGAACTGTTCCGCCGGGTCGAAAGGCGCGACAAAGGGAGCAAAGACTGCGGCCCCGACGATTACACCGACCAGGACCAGGGCGAAGACGGCGAGTTTCCTTTCCAGGAGACGACGCCAGACGCCTTTCGGTATCTCGGGGGCGGCGGTTTTCACGGTGTCTGGCATCGCTTCAGGCTTCACGTCGGCCGGCATTCTGCCCTCCTGAACGCGCCAGCAGATCAAGCGCAACGTCTTCCATGGTTTGCCGGCTCGCCATCGCCATATCCTGAAGAAGTTTGTAGGCGGTATCGGCGTCGCTGCCCTGGTGCTGCATCAGGAGCAGGATGGCTTCGGCCACCTGAGGCCGACAGGCAAGGCGGGCTTCCAGTTTCGCGATCCTTTCCTCCGATGCACGGCGCATGGCAAAGGTTCGCGTGGCAACGACAAGCGCGCCGTAGACACCGCTGGAGGCGATGGGCTTGCTCAGATGGGCAATGGCACCGCGCCGGATGGCCCATTCGACCCGCCCGGGGGCCTCGCTGCCCATCAGCGCGATCATCGGCATCGGGTGTTCCTCAACCGGCCAGGGAAACTGGGCATCATGACCGGCATCGGCGTCGAAGATCACCAGATCGGCTTGCCTTGCTTCCTCGGGAAGTTCCGGCCAGGCGGTCGACACCGCAATGCCGAGACGGTCGAGCTGGCGGCAGACGGCATCCCTGTCGGAATGCGGCTTGTGCAGCACAGTCGCGGACCAACCGCGGAAACTCGGGGTGCGGAACAGGCTGCTCATGACGACACCAGCCTCAGTCTCGGCGTATTACCGTTATCCGGTTCCGGTGTATCACCAGATGAACCGGCGTTGCTTTCCAGCGGGTCATAGTGGACCAGATAGGGATCCGGCGCCAATGGGCCGGACGTCTTTTCGATGATGCGGAACCGGGAGCGGATACGCTCGGGCCCGGTGGTTTCCACCACCGCGATCAACGGCTGCAGGTAAGCGTGCTGCGTTTGCGGATCGATCCGGATGTCGCGCAACGGCGTCCGGTGCGGCCGGCGGCACAATTCCGCAAGGACATGATCCGGTGCATCCGAACCACAGGCCTCGATAGCGCGGGCGAGCAGCCAGACGGCCTCATAGGGTCCGACAAACATGGATGAAATCGACGCATCCGGGCCGCGCAAGCCTTCCAGCCGGCTCAGGAAATCCTCGTTTTCCGGCGTGTCCAGCGTTTCGAAATAGGTCGAGGTGGACACAAGGCCCTCGGCGGCAGCCCCCAGGATCGGCAGCTCGGCTTCCGTCAGATTGCAACTGAGGATCGGGCAGCGGTTCGGCGCAAAGGCGGGATCTTCCTTCGCAAGCCTCTTCATGGCGCGCAGGAAGGCGTAGCTGCTTTCGCCGATCAGGTTGTTGAAGATGAAGTCCGGCCGTTTTTCGCGGATTTCAACGATCAGATGGTCGATATTCTCGTCGCCGATGGCGACATAACGCTCGCCCAGAACTTCGCCGTCACACCCGGCCAGAAGTTCGCGGGCAATGCGGTTGGTTTCCCAACCCCAGATGTAGTTGGATCCGAGAAGGAAAGCCCGGCGGCCGGATTCCGGAACGATGTGGCGGAAAAGCGGAACCACGCCCTGGTTCGGGCAAGCGCCTGTGTAGACCACACGATCATGGCTTTCGAAGCCCTCATAGGGCGTGGTGTACCAGAGCAGCCCGCGGCCACGCTCCATCACCGGCAAGACTTCCTTGCGGGAGGAGGAGGTCTGGGTGCCGATGATGTGCCGGCAGCCGGCCTCCCGCATCATCCTGTCCGCTTCGACGGCGTAGTTTTCGGCAGAGCCCTTCGGGTCACCATCCACGCGCAGGAAACGGAAATCGAACAGGCCGGAAGCGTTGATTTCATCGATGGCGATCCGGGCACCCCAATAGCCTTCCTGCCCGATCGCGGCATAGGAACCGGATTTCGAAAACAGAACGCCAACAGGTATTTCACCAAAGGCCATGTATTACCCTGCCCTTCAGCCGAACGATGCAAACCGCGGGGGCTGAACATAAAAAAACCCCGACCCGCAGGTGATCACCTGCGACAGATCGGGGCGCAATTGCCGTGCGGCTGAACGATTGCCGCTATTTCGATATCAGGATCGCCGAAGAAAAAAATCTTGTCAATCGCCGCAAAGCTCAAAGATCAGCCACGCATAAAATTTCGCCACAAATGACGACGGCGACAAACGGCTTCCTATGAACCAGTTTCAGGAGTTTCGCCAACCGGGAGCCAGAGCATCAAAAAGCACTCTTTTTCTTGAAAAGAATGACAAATTTTCTCCCAAACCAAGCAATAATCAACCCCATGAGGAAGGGGATGCAATACAAAATTTCGCCTCAGGAGATAACCTGACGAAAATAGCGGAACCGATTAAAATTTGTTCCCCAGCACAAATTTCAGGCAAGCACCTCGCAAAGCCTTTTCCAAAAGGTGTCCCCTTCAGGCCTCACTGATATTTTTCTTTATATTATACAGTTATTTACACAATGAATGACTGAAGCCCTGCCTTTAAATTCCAGAACTCTCAAGCCCGGTCCGAAACTCGTATCGGGCACATCTTGGCAAAATGCACTACTTGCACAGCTAAAAATATCGCGCCAATAATGCGACCAATTCAAATTGGTTCGAATTGGTATGGCATGAGCGGCACCGACAAACCTTCGCAGCGCAACTCCAGCATGGCCTTGGAACGACTTCGGATCATCGTGGACCAGCTCACGGCTGAGGGCGAGGAACAGCTTCCCACCGAGCGTGAATTATCCGAAACCATCGGTGTCGGCCGCAGGGCCGTACGCCGGGCGCTGGAAGTGCTTGAAACCGAAGGCAAGATCTGGCGCAGGCAGGGAGCGGGAACCTTCATCGGCAGCGAACCTGCACAGCCGGAAAAGCAGATCCTGTCGCTGCACGAAAACTCCAACATGCTCGAGGTCATGGAAGTCCGGCTGCAGATCGAGCCGGTGCTGGCCCGGCTGGCCGCGCTGCGCGCCGCGCCTTCCGATATTGCCGCCATGAGCGACCTTGCGGACCGCGTCGGCAAGGCCGAGGACATGGACAGCCGCGAACTCTGGGACAGCGCCCTGCACCGGGCCATTGCACGGGCAGCACGCAACACGTTGTTCCTGGCACTTTTCGACGTTGTGGATCGGGTCCGACAGGATACCGCCTGGCGCCATGTGCGCGAAGCCTTGAGAACCGACGATGCCCTGACGCTGTACCGGGCGCAGCATGTCGACATCATCGCGGCCATTGCCAACCGGGACCCAATCGCCGCGGAAAAGACCATGCGCGCCCACCTGCTGGCGCTGCAGGAGCGTCTCCTTTTCCAGAGTGCAAGCGAGGCGGCAAATGCCGACTGAGACCCCCGTTCTTGAGGTTCAGGACCTCTCGCTCCGTTTCAAGGGTGCCCCGGCAAACATCGTCGATGGTCTGTCCTTTGCCGTCCGTCCGGGCGAAACCCTGTGCATCGTCGGAGAAAGCGGCTGTGGCAAGTCGGTGACCGCCTTGTCGCTGATGGGCCTGCTGCCCCGGGGTGTTGCCAGGGTCATGTCCGGCACGGCAACTTTCGCGGGGCAGGACCTTCTGGCCCTGCCAGAGCGCGCGCTCGCCGACCTGCGCGGCGACCGTATTTCCATGATCTTCCAGGAGCCGATGACCTCGCTCAATCCGTCTTACAGGATTGGCGACCAGATATCGGAAATCGTGCTGCGGCATCGCCCGGTGAGCCGTGTGCAGGCCCGTGCAAGGGCGCTGGAAATGCTGGAACGGGTCAAGATTCCGGCCGCTTCCAGCCGGCTGGACGATTACCCGCATGAGCTTTCCGGCGGTATGCGTCAACGCGTCATGATTGCCATGGCACTTGCCAACGACCCGGTTCTGCTGATCGCCGACGAGCCGACCACCGCGCTGGACGTGACCATCCAGGCTCAGATCATCGACCTGATCGAAGACCTGCAGAAGGAGAGCGGAACCGCGCTGATCATGATCACGCATGATCTGGGCGTCGTCGCCGAAATCGCCGACCGCGTCTGTGTGATGTACGCGGGGCGCGCGGTGGAGGAAGGCCCGGTCGCCGCAATTTTCGACGATCCGCAACACCCCTACACCATCGGCCTGATGAGCTCCGTGCCGTCGGTCGGGCCCCGGTCCGGCAGGCTGGCAACCATTGGCGGCATGGTGCCTGCCATCGACAACATGCCGTTCGGGTGCCGGTTCACACCGCGCTGCCCCTTTGCCGGAACCGGCTGCGAAACAACGCCGGCACTTGTCGAACTTGGCCCATCTCACCGGGCCGCCTGCCATTACGCCCCCTTGGAAAGCGCATTTGCGGAGGCTGCCGGATGAGCCTGCCAACCCGGGACAAGATCATCGAGACGCGCGCCGTCACCAAGCGTTTCGGCGGCCGCAAGAGCCTTTTCAAACCGGCAACCTCGGTCAGTGCCGTCAACGGTGTATCGCTGACCATCAAACGTGGAGAAACCTTCTCCATCGTTGGAGAAAGCGGCTGCGGAAAATCCACGCTGGCACGTCTTCTCGTCCGCCTGCTGACACCGTCGGACGGTGCGGTTCTTTACGACGGCAACGACATTTCCGCCCTGTCCGAACAGGAAATGCGCCGGTTGCGGAAAGACCTGCAGTTCGTGTTCCAGGACCCGTTTTCCTCTCTCAATCCGCGCATGACCGTCGGCGCGCTGATCGAGGAACCGATGAAGGTTCACACGGCGCTGACCCGCACCGAAAGGCGGCAGAAGGTCGCCGAGCTTCTGAACAAGGTCGGCTTGCGTCCAGCCTTTGCCAACCGCTATCCGCACGAGTTCTCCGGCGGTCAGCGCCAGCGCATCGGCATTGCCCGGGCGCTTGCCAGCGGTCCCAAGGTGATCGTCGGTGATGAACCCGTCTCGGCACTGGATGTTTCGGTGCAGGCCCAGGTCATCAATCTTCTGGAAGACCTGAAGTCGGAATTCGACCTGACGCTGATCCTGATTGCCCACGATCTGGCGGTTATCCGCCACATGAGCGACCGGGTGGCTGTCATGTACCTGGGCGAAATCGTCGAGTTGGCGCCGAACGACGCGCTCTTCGACAAGCCGTTGCATCCCTACACCCAGGCCCTGATGCGCGCGATCCCGATTGCCTCACCCCATGGGCGGTCGATGAAGGCCGCTCTCCTGGGCGACGTGCCCTCGCCGCTGGATCCGCCTTCAGGCTGCCGTTTCCATCCGCGTTGTCCGCACGCAACCAACCTTTGCAGCCGGGAGAAACCGACGCCCGCCAATGTCGCCGGTGGCCGAACCGTCGCCTGTCACCACTGGGAAAAGATTGCAGACGATACCCAGCCCCCGGTTCAGGAACCGCCAAGGAGCCCCAATGCGGAAAAGCGCTTCGCGCTGTTCCGGACCCGAAGTCAACAAAAAGAGCCGACGACGGCCGCAAGACCATAAATCGAGCCCTTCCGAGAGGAGTACAAACATGCGTAAGGATTTCCTTGCCGCGCTGCTGCTCAGCGCAACGACCCTGGCCACGGCCGCCCAAGCCGCCGATCTTCGTATCGGCCTTCAGGACGATGCCGATGTGCTGGATCCCGATCAGTCCCGGACCTTTGTCGGCCGTATTGTCTACACCTCGCTGTGCGACAAGCTGGTGGACATCACCCCGGATCTGGAAATCATCCCGCAGCTGGCCACCGGCTGGACCTGGTCCGACGACGGCAAGGTTCTGACCATGGACCTGCGCGAAGGCGTCACCTTCCACGACGGCACGCCGTTTGACGCGGAAGCGGTGAAGGCCAACATCGAGCGCTCGAAGACCCTTCCGGAAAGCCGCCGCAAGAGTGAAGTCAAATCCATCGAAGGCGTGGAAGTTTCCGGCCCGCTGCAAGTCAAGATCAGCCTCGCCTCGCCGGATGCAACGCTGCTGGCCCAGTTTGCCGACCGCGCCGGCATGATGGTTTCTCCGACCGCCGCAGAAGCCGCCGGGGCCGACTTCGGCAACAACCCGGTCTGTTCCGGCCCGTTCAAGTTCGTTGAACGCGTCCAGCAGGACCGCATTGTTCTGTCCAAGTTCGACGACTACTGGAACAAGGATGCCATCAACTTCGACACAGTCACGTTCCTGCCGATCCCCGATACAACTGTGCGTCTCGCCAACCTGCGCTCCGGCGATATCGACATGCTGGAACGCCTTGCTGCAACCGACGTCGCCTCGGTAAAGGGCGATGCCAACCTCGGCTTCGCGGAAGCCGTCAGCCTTGGCTACCAGGGCATCACGGTGAACCTCAACAACGGCGAGAAGGGTGACAACCCGTTCGGCAACGACCCGAAGATCCGCCAGGCCTTCAGCCTTTCGCTCGACCGTGACGCGATCAACCAGGTTGTCTTCGAAGGCGCCTTTGCACCCGGCAACCAGCCGTTCCCGCCGACCAGCCCCTGGTACGACAAGGACTATCCGGTTCCGGCACGGGATGTCGAAAAGGCAAAGGCCCTGCTGAAGGAAGCCGGTTATGGCAGCCTCGACGTCGAAGTGCAGGTGGCCAACAACCCCGTGCAGACGCAGATGATGCAGGTTGTTCAGTCGATGGCGGCGGAAGCCGGTTTCAACGTCAAACTGAAGTCGATGGAATTCGCCAGCCTGCTGGCGGACCAGTCCGCGGGCAACTACCAGGCAAGCCAGGTGGGCTGGTCGGGCCGTGTCGATCCGGACGGCAACATCCACCAGTTCATGACCTGCAAGGGCGGGATCAACGATTCCAAGGTCTGCATTCCGGAAGTCGACAAGCTGCTGGACGAGGCGCGGCAGAGCAATGACACCGCCACGCGCAAGGCCAAGTATGACGCGGCACGGGATATCCTGATCAACGAATTGCCGATCGTCTATCTCTACCACCCGACCTGGATCTGGGCCCTGTCCGGCAAGCTGGAAGGCTTCACCGCCTATCCTGACGGCATGATCCGCCTCGAGAACGTCAAGTTCAAATAACCAGACGCATGACGGGACCCGGCTCTTGCCGGGTCTCGTTCCAAACGGATTTTGCCTGAATGCTGTCCTACATCGTACGCCGGCTGCTCATCGCCATCCCGACGCTCATTCTGGTCTCGGTCTTCGTGTTCGTGCTGCAGAAACTGCTGCCCGGCGATCCGGCGCTCGTGCTTGCCGGCGAAGAACGCGATCCTGAAGTGCTGGCGTTCATCCGCGAGAAATACCGGCTCAACGACCCGATCCTCTACCAGTATTTTTCCTGGATGAAGGCCATGCTGCAGGGCGATCTCGGCATTTCGCTGCGGACCAACCAGCCGGTGACGCAGCTTATTGCCGACAAGCTGCCGGTCACGATCCAGCTCGCGGTGATGGCGATGGTCATCGCCTTTGCCATAGGCATTCCGGCCGGCATCCTGTCCGCGGTGCGCAAGGGAACTGCCGTGGACTACATCGCCAATTTCGTGGCGCTATCCGGCCTGTCCATCCCGAATTTCTGGCTCGGCATCATGCTGATCATGCTGGTCTCCGTTCACCTGGGCTGGCTGCCGGCCTCTGGCTATGAATCGCCCTTCGTCGATCCGCTGAAATCACTCCAGACCATGATCATGCCCGCCTTCGTGCTGGGCACGGCACTGGCGGCCACATTGATGCGGCACACCCGCTCGGCCATGCTGGGTGTCCTGAAGGCCGACTACGTCCGCACTGCCCGTGCCAAGGGTCTTCGAGAAAACGTGGTCATCCTGAAACACGCGTTCCGCAACGCGCTTCTGCCCATCGTCACCCTGAGCGCCCTGCTATTCGGCGAATTGCTGGCAGGAGCGGTGCTTACGGAACAGATCTTCACCATTCCGGGCTTCGGCAAGCTGATCGTCGATGCAGTCTTCACTCGAGATTATGCCGTCGTCCAGGGGATCGTCATGTGCACGGCTGCCGGCTTCATCCTGATGAACCTGATCGCCGATGTTCTCTACTTCCTTCTCAATCCGCGCATGAGGAGCAGCCTGTGAGCGCCGTGACCACCGCCGCAGATCCGGCCGAGGAAACCATCCGCCTCGAAAGCCGCGCCTGGAAAAAGCTGAAGGCGAACAAGAGCGCTCTGTTCGGTTTCATCATCGTCGCCTTTTTCATCGGCATAGCGGTTGCCGCGCCGCTGCTGCCCATTGCCGACCCGGCCGCGACCAGCTGGAGCACCGTGCGCAAGGCGCCTTCCGCGGCCCACTGGCTTGGCACCGACGAGATCGGCCGGGACATTCTCTCGCGCATGATCTGGGGCGCGCAGGCCTCGCTGATGGCGGGCGTCGTGTCCGTGTTGATCGCTGTGCTGATCGGCGTGCCATTCGGTCTTCTGTCAGGCTATTTCGGTGGCTGGATCGACCAGGCGATCTCACGGGTCACCGATGCGCTTCTGGCAACGCCCTTTCTCATTCTGGCAATTGCGCTTGCCGCGTTCCTGGGGCCGAGCCTCAGCAACGCCATGATCGCCATCGGCCTGTCGGCCATGCCGATCTTCGTGCGCCTGACACGCGGCCAGGTGCTGTCGGTCAAGACGGAAGACTATGTTGAAGGGGCCCGGGCCATCGGGCTCAGCCATTTCGCGATCATGTCCCGCTACATCCTGCCCAACGTGTTTGCTCCGGTTCTGGTCCAGGCGACCCTGACAGTCGCCACCGCGATCATCGCCGAAGCGAGCCTTTCCTTCCTCGGCCTCGGCCAGCAACCTCCCGCACCGAGCTGGGGTTCCATGCTGAACGTTGCCAAGAACTTCATGACCCAGGCGCCCTGGATGGCCTGGTGGCCGGGTGCGGCGATCTTCCTGGTCGTTCTCGGTTTCAACCTGCTTGGCGATGGCCTGCGCGACGCTCTCGACCCGCGCGAAAGCTGACCCGTTTTTTAAAACCCAAAGAGTAACTCATGCCGACTTTTACCACCCGCCCCGAAATCACCGGCACCTTCGGTGTCGTCACTTCCACCCACTGGATCGCAAGCGCCGTCGGCATGAGCATCCTGGAAAAAGGCGGCAATGCCTTTGACGCCGCCGTTGCGACCGGGCTTGTGCTGCAGGTTCTGGAGCCGCATCTGAACGGCCCTGCCGGCGATTTGCCGGTGATCTTCCACAAGGCCGGAACCGGCGAAACCAAGGTCGTTTGCGGCCAGGGACCTGCCCCGGCGGGAGCCACCATCGACCATTACAAGGCGGAAGGGCTGGATCTCATTCCGGGCAACGGCCTGCTGTCGACCGTCATTCCGGGTGCCTTCGACGGCTGGATGCTGATGCTGCGCGACCACGGCACATTGAGCCTGCGCGATGTGCTGGAGCCTGCGATCTATTACGCTGAAAACGGCCAGCCCATGTTGCCGGGTGCAGCGGCAACCATCGGCGGGCTGAAGGACTTCTTCCAGACAGAATGGCCGACGTCCTTCCAGACCTGGGTACCTGGCGGAAACGTTCCGGAAGCCGGCGAGATGTTCAAGAACCCGGTTCTGGCCCAGACCTGGACCCGGCTCCTGAGCGAAGCGGAAAACCAATCCGGACGCGAGGCGCAGATCGACGCGGCGCGGGACTGTTTCTACCGCGGCTTCATTGCCGAGGAGATAGCCGCCTTCCTGGAAACCGCCGAGGTGATGGACGGCTCGGGCACCAAACACAAGGGTGTGCTGACCGCCGACGATCTGGCGACCTGGAGTGCCACCTACGAAGATCCGCTCCAGAGCGACTATCACGACTGGACCGTTGCCAAGACCGGCCCATGGGGACAGGGGCCCGTGCTCCTGCAGGCGCTGGCGCTCCTGAAAGGTTTCGACATCGGCGCGATGGACCCGGCTGGTGCCGACTTCGTCCACCATGTGACCGAAGCCATGAAACTCGCCTATGCGGACCGCGAGGTCTATTACGGCGATCCGGCCTTTGTTGACGTTCCGATGAGCACGCTGCTGTCGGACGACTATAACGATGCGCGGCGCAAACTGATTTCCGGCACCGCTTCCTTCGACCTGCGCCCCGGCGTTCTGCCGGGTTTTGAGGATCAGGTCGCTGCCAACATGGCCGTGATCGAGCGCGCAGGCATTGCCAACACGGGTCTTTACGAACCGACGATGGCGCATCTTTCCGAGCGGCGGGGTGACACGGTTCATCTCGACATCATCGACCGCTGGGGCAACATGGTTGCCGCGACCCCGTCCGGCGGCTGGCTGCAATCCTCTCCGATCATTCCCGCGCTCGGCTTCTGCCTGAATTCCCGCGCGCAGATGTTCTGGCTGGAAGACGGCCTGCCGACCAGCCTGGCGCCCGGCAAACGCCCGCGCACCACGCTGACCCCGAGCCTTGCCTTCCATGAAGGGCGGCCGGCGATGGTGTTCGGCACACCAGGCGGCGACCAGCAGGACCAGTGGCAGCTTTCCCTGTTCCTGCGGCTGGTGCATCACGGCCTCAACCTGCAGGAAGCCATCGACCTGCCGCTGTTCCACACCACCCATTTCCCGACGTCGTTCCACCCGCGCCAACGCCAGCCGGGGCACGTGATGGCGGAAGGCAATTTCAGCTCAGAGACAATCAATCTGCTGCGGGCCCGCGGGCATTCGGTGGAAGTTTCCGGCAACTGGACCATCGGCCGGCTGACCGCCGCCAAGCGCAGCGCTGACGGCGTCCTGAAGGCAGCGGCAACCCCGCGCCTGATGCAGGCCTACGCGATCGGTCGATAGACGGCACCACAGCCCCGCCGATCTCTTGCACCTATCGGCGCCGGCGGGGCTTTCAAACCCGTGCGAAGAGCTCCCTGAGGGCTTCGGCGTCGATCGCCCGGCAAACCGCACCTGCGGGCCTTGCGGTTGGCGTGTCTTCGGCCGCCAGCATGGCGTTGAGGACAGCTTCCTCGATTGCCTCCACCGCAGCCATGTAGACCGGATCGAGCAGATCGTCGTTCAGCGACACCATGGATTTCCACGGCCCGCTAAGCTGCGGCAGATCCATTTCATTGGCCGTGCTGAAAGCAAGGAAAATGTCGCCGGAGCTGTTGCCGCCCGGCGTTCCGCCCCGGCCAATGCCGATGGTCGCGCGGCGGGCCAGACGGTCGAGCTGGGAAGGCAGCAGCGGCAGATCCGTTGCGATGATCACGATGATCGAACCACGCTCCGCCTTGAAGCCCGGCAACCGGTCTTCCATCATCTGTTCCCCGACGGGCTGTCCCAGCACCTTGAACCATGGCCGAAGACCGTGGTTCGCCTGCACAAGAACCCCGACCGTGTGGGGTTTGCCACCTGCTTCGATACGCCGTGAGGCGGTGCCCGTTCCTCCCTTGAACTCGTAGCAGATCATGCCGGCACCACCGCCGACATTGCCTTCGGCAGGCGGATTGGATGTCGCGTTTTCGAGGGCTTTTGCCGCGTGTTCCGGCCGCACATGCAAGCCATTGATGTCGTTCAGGACACCGTCATATGTTTCCGCGACAACCGGCATCGCCCAAAGATGGTTGTTCTCCCAGGCATCGCGATAGGTATCGACCATCCAGCGTACGGCGGCCTCGTGCGCAGCGCCTACGCTGTGCGTATTGGTGATCAGGATCGGGCCGGTGAAATAGCCCGCATCCTTGACCCAGTGACTGCCGGTCATTTCACCATTGCCGTTGAGCGCATGCAGCCCCGCCCACACCGGACGCGGTGTCGATGTCCGCCCCCTGGGCAGGATTGCCGTGACGCCTGTCTGCACGGGAAGGCCGTTGCTCGCGAGCGCAGGTGTCAGCCTTGAGGAAAGCGTTTCATAGCCGACAAGCACACCTTCGACATCGGTAATCGCGTTTTGCGGACCCGGAGTGCCCGGCATGGGAAGTCCCAGGTCGCGAGCACGTTTGGAGTTATGTTTCTGCGTCATTTCTTGCGGGACCGCATGTAGAGGCCAACGGATGCGATGATGAACGAAAACACCAGCATGACCGTGGCAATTGCATTGATTTCCGGTTTGATGCCCCTGCGCAACATCCCGTAGATGTGAACAGGCAGGGTCGTGGAATCGACGCCGGAGATGAAATAGGTGATCACCAGATCATCCATCGAGATGATGAAGGCGAGCATCGCACCGCCGATGACACCCGGTGCGATCAACGGCAAGGTCACCCGCCGGAATGTTGTCCAGCCATCGGCCCCCAGATCCGCCGATGCCTCTTCCAGGCTGTCGTCCATATCCGCGATGCGGGCGCTGACCACGATGAACACGTAACTGCTGAGGAACGTGCAGTGGCCGATGATGATCGTGTGCAGGCCAAGACCGAAGCCGAAGGACACGAAGAAGATCAACAGTGCGATGCCGAGGATGATGTCGGGCATGATCATCGGCATGAACAGAAGGGCCCGGTAGAAATTCTTGAGGCGGAACCGGAAGCGGGCGACCGCCAACGCAACCGACGTTCCGAGCACCGTCGACACCGCCGTCGTGACAAGGGCTACCGTCAGGCTGTTCAGCACCGCGTTATAGAGCTGATCGGTGGATTCCACATAAAGCGTCAGCTCGTTCAGCTCCGTCGGGAAGCCGAAGATCGTGCGGTACCAGTCGAAGGTGAACCCCTGCCAGATCATCATGTTGACCGGGTTGGAGTTGAACGAGAACACCGTGATCAACAGGATCGGCACGTAGATGAAGACCAGAAACAGCCATCCGTAGACCGACAGAAACAGGTTTCTCCAGGAAATCTTGCGTCTCATGCCGCAACCTCCTCTGCCACCTTCGATCCGCCTGCCTGCCGCTCTTCGCGCGTGACGATGCGGATGTAGTAGAGAAGCAGGATTAGGACAGCGGCCATCACCATCATTCCGAGCGCCGCTCCGAAGGGCCAGTTGCGCGCCGACAGGAATTGCTGCTCAATCAGATTGCCGATCATTACCACCTTCGCCCCGCCCAGAAGCGACGGCACGATGAAGTTGCCGAGGCTCGGGATGAAGACGATGATCGAGCCCCCGACGATACCCGGCAGGGTCATCGGCAGGATGACGCGAAAGAACGTCTGAAGCCTGTTGGCGCCCAGGTCCTGCGAGGCTTCGATCAGGCTGAGGTCGAGCTTTTCGATGCTGGCATAGAGCGGCAGGAACATGAACGGCACGAACACATAGACCATGCCGATGACGACCGCCGTTCCGGTGAAGATGATTTCCAGCGGCTCATCGATCAGCCCGAGGCCCATCAGCGCCTGATTGAAGAAACCGGTCGGCCGCAGGATCAGGACCCAGGCGAAGAGGCGTACGATCAGGCTGATGAAAAACGGCAGCGTGATCAGGAAGATAACCAGGTTCTTGCGTTTTTCCGGCATGCGCGACACCCAGAAGGCGACCGGGTAACAAAGGATGAGGCTGAGGAGAACGGTTGTCGCGGCGAGCTTTACCGAACGCAGGAAGATCTCGAAATAGACCGGATCGAAGCGTTCGTATTTTGTGTCCGCCCAGCCCAGAATGCGGCCGTAGTTCAGGTGGAAGAACTTCCATTCAACGCCGCCGTAAAGCCCCGGTGTGAGCCAGGAATAGACGATCATGATGGCGAGCGGTCCGAGGAAGAAGACCGCGAGAAAGGCGGACGGCGGCAACAGCAGGCCGAACAGCGTCAGCTTTCGCCTGTGTTCCAGGGTGTGGTGCGCCTTGCTCATGCCGGCGCTCCCTTGCCCGGAATAAGATGCACGGCATCATGCGGCACGAACAGGGAAGTCTGTTCGCCGATCGTGTGATGCGACGTGCCAGGCCCAGCCCGAAGCGACGCCCTGACAGGCGGCAACCCCTTGCACGCCAGGACAAGATTATAGTCGGTTCCGGCGAAGAAACTCTCGCTGACCGTGCCCGAGATCTCGTGCCCGGTCCTCTCGTCAGGACTGCTTTGCCCAACACTCTCGACGAGGCTCTCCGGCCGGATCAGCACCTTTGCCGGATCGCCCCGCTTCAGGCCGTTCACCGGACAATCGCGGATGACGGTGCCGTCGGCCAGCGCGACGTCGCAGCTTTCGCCTTCGACAGACACCACCGTGGCATCCAGAAGATTGCTTTCACCGATGAAGCGGGCGACGAACTCGTTCCCGGGGCGGCGATAAAGCTCCTCCGGGGCATCGAGCTGCTGGATGGTGCCGCCGTTCAGCACAGCGATCCGGTCCGACATGACCAGCGCTTCTTCCTGATCGTGCGTTACAAAAATGAAGGAGATGCCGAGTTCGTGCTGCAGGGTTTTCAGTTCCTGCTGCATCTTGTGGCGCAGGTTCTTGTCGAGTGCCGACAGAGGTTCATCCAGCAGAAGAATTTTTGGTCGCGCCACAAGCGAACGGGCAAGGGCCACTCGCTGTTGCTGCCCACCGGAAAGCTGGCCGATCTTGCGCGCGCCCATTCCGGCAAGGCCGACAAGCTCAAGCATGCTGCCGACACGCTGTCTGATTTCCGCTTTCGCGACGCCTCTAACCTCGAGGCTGTAGGCAACGTTCCGTTGCACCGACAGGTGCGGGAACAGGGCATATCTTTGAAAGACGGTGTTGACCGGTCGTTTGTGTGCCGGCTGATCCGATACCGGTTGGCCGTCTATGTAGATCTCGCCACCGTCGAGATCCTCAAACCCGCTGACCGCCCTCAGCAAGGTGGTCTTGCCGCAGCCCGACGGGCCAAGCAGCGTCAGAAACTCGTTGTGAGCCACTGTCAGGGACACGTTGTCCAGTGCCCGGATGACGCCACCTTCCGGAGCCTGAAAGCTCTTGGAGGCGCTTTCGATCCTCAAAATTCCTTGCATTCTACCCCCTCGGAACGTCAGGCGACATGCGCGGCCCGTGGCCGCGCAGTCTGGTCGTGACGGTTATCCGCATCCGCACTCATTGTGCCGTTTTGATGCGCGTCCATTCACTGTTGTAAAGCTGAAGGTCGCGGCCGAGGTCCACGAAGATCTGCAGCTTTTCCATCACGTCCTGAGGCGGGTAGATGCTTTCGTTGTTGGCAATTTCCGGCGGCAGGAGCTCCCGGGCCGGCAGGTTCGGGGTGCCATTCAGCTGCTGCTGTACGTTCAGCGCGGAAATTTCCGGCTGAAGATAGAATTGCAGGAACTTCTTTGCGTTGTCCTTGTTCGGTGCGCTGGCAAGGACGCAGATATCCTCCTGGTACATGGTCGCGCCTTCCTCCGGTATGACGTAGGCGAGCACGTCCGGAGCCTGCTGCACGAAAATGTTCGCGCCGACATACCAGTGTGCCGCCGCCACATCGCCGGACTGGACCAGCGGAATGCTGTCGTAGGTAAAGGCGGTGACGTTCTTCTTGCGCTCCAGAATGTAATCTGCCGCGGCCTTGATCTCGGCTTCATCGGTGGAATTGACCGACGTGCCGTTCATGATGTGACCGATGCCGATGGTCTCGCGCAGATCGTCGAGAAGGATGATCTTCTCGCCCTTGTCAGCCAGGGCGAAGAAATCCTTCCAACCGGTCATTTCGGCCACTTTCTGCTTGTTGTAGGCGATGCCGACGGTGCCCCAGGCATACGGCAGACAGTATTCCGCGTCCGGATCTGTCTTCGCGCGGATGAACTGCGGGTCGATGTTCTTAAAAGCCGGATCGCTGCCGATGCCGGTCTTTTCCAGCAAACCAAGCTGGAACATGATGTCGTGCATATGGACCGACGGGAACACGATATCGTAACCGGTGGCACCGGCCTGGATCTTCGCAAGCATTTCCTCGTTGGAGCCATAGGTGTCCAGGTTGACCTTGATCCCCGTCTCCTCGGTAAATCTGGTCAGAACCTGAGGATTTATGTAGTCGCCCCAGTTGTAGAGATTCAGTTCTTCCTCGGCCTGCGCAGCACTGGCAACAGCCACCAGTGCCGCTGCCCCAAGTGTTGCCTTGGCAACTCTCTTCAGCGTGTTGTTAGTCATGGAACCCTCTGGTTTGCTGCCACGTTTCTGGGAGGTGAACGGGCTTGCGTCCAAAAGGAGATTGAATTATGACATTTCTGTCAAATGTTATTTTTCTGTCATTTGGGAGCTGAAATGGAAGCCGGCTTCTCCTCCTTCCCTCAGGCGAAATTCGATGAATTCATCAAACGCTTGCAGGATGAAACACCCAAACTCCCCAAGCAGGAGGCCCGGCTTGCGCAGTTTGTCAGCCTGAATATTTCATCTCTCGGGCTGGAAACCGGAAAATCTCTCGCGGAAAAGGCGGGGGTTTCAGAGGTCACTGTCGGAAGGTTGCTGCGCCGGCTCGGATGCGACGGCATGAAAGGGCTGAAGCAGCTGCTGCGCGAACATTATTCGGTCACCACGGCCTCCTTCGTCACCGACGGGGACATCCCTTTGCGGTTCGTCGAGACGCTGGAAGCCGAGGTCCAGGGACTGACCAACGTCTTCAACCAGACGCAAGGCGATAATTGGGAAGAGGTCATCCGACTGGTTTCGGCTTCCGAGACGATTTACGCCACGGGATTTCAGTCGATCCGGGGAACGGTGGAGGATTTCGCCCGCCGAATGGCGCTTGCGCGAAAGAATGTCCATTTCCTGTCCGCCCATGACGGCATGCTGGGCGAGTGGCTTGATCACGGTCCGGAAACGGCCGCCACAACATGCCTTATCCTGGTGGACGTCGTGCCCTATGCATCGGAATCGCTGAAGCTCGCCCGGCTGGCAAAGAGCCAGGGCCGATCAGTGATTGTGGTTTCGGACGAATATTGCCACTGGAGTAGGGAGATCGCCGATGCCGCCGTCTATGCGCCTTCCAGAACGGGCCTCTTCCTGGAATCGACAATCGGGATCGTTGCCGCGCTCAGCCTGATGGTCGACATTGCAGCCAGGGCCAACGAGACGACCTCGAGCCACCGTCTGGTACAATGGAAGGCGAATTCGAAGAAGCTCGGACTGTTCTAGCGTAGGGTCAGAACGTCGGCGGCGTACAGGCGCTGACAACGACACAGCGGCCGTTTCGCAGTGCCTTGAACCTGTGTGGGATCGAACTCTTGAAGAGGTAGGCATCTCCCGGTCCGAGGACCTTTCTCTGCTCGCCGACGGTAACTTCAAGCCGTCCCTCAATGACGATACCGGCTTCCTCGCCCTCGTGGCTGAGCATGACCCGCCCTGTATCCGCACCCGCTTCATAAACTTCGTAAAGCATCTGCAGCTCGTGGCCGAAGAGGCTGTTGCCGACTTGCCTGTAGGAAATGTTGCCCTTGCCGATTTCGGTCAGCTCATCGACGCCGAAAAACACCTGCTCCTGCCGCTCCGGTTCATAGGCGAAGAACTCGGAAAGACCGATCGGTATACCGTCCAGAACGCGTTTCAGCGCGCTGAGGGAGGTGTTGATCTTGGCCGCTTCCAGCTGGGAAATGAAACCGTTGGTGACACCGGCCCGTTTGGCCAGTTCCCGCTGTGAATAGCCATGCGCTTCCCGGATCGCCCGCAGGCGCAATCCGACGTCGCGTGAGAAGTCATCGGTGTTTAGTGTGTTTATCATCCTAAACAGTTTCCCATTCAAAATGCGTCTTTTCAATGCCTTGGTGTCTGCAAGAAACAGACTATTCGGCTTGTCAAAATCAGTGCTTTCTAGTGCGACCGACCGAGGAGGCGCACATGAACATCGTCAACAACAACACAGATATTCGATCCAACCAGCCGCTTGACGCATACTGGATGCCATTTACCGCGAACCGTCAGTTCAAGCAGTCTCCTCGCATGCTGGTCTCGGCCAAGGGCATGCATTACCGCAGCGATGACGGCCGCAGAATTCTCGACGGCACTGCGGGCCTCTGGTGCTGCAATGCCGGACACGGTTATGAAGAGATCACCAATGCGGTCGCCCGGCAGCTGTCAGAACTGGACTACGCGCCCTCCTTCCAGATGGGGCATCCGATTGCCTTCGAATTTGCAGAACGTCTGAAGTCGGTTGCGCCGGAAGGCTTCAACCATGTCTTCTTCACCGGATCCGGGTCTGAATCCGTCGACACGGCCCTGAAGATGGCGCTCGCCTATCACCGCGCCAGGGGCGACGCTTCCCGAACCCGGCTGATCGGGCGGGAACGCGGCTATCACGGGGTCGGCTTCGGAGGCATTTCCGTTGGCGGTATCGTCAACAACCGCCGTCATTTCGGGTCGCTCCTGACCGGTGTCGATCACTTGCCGCACACCCATGCTCCCGAACACAACAGCTTCAGCAAGGGCCAGCCGGAGTGGGGCGCACATCTTGCTGACGATCTGGAACGGATCGTTGCGCTACATGGTGCAGAGACAATCGCGGCCGTTATCGTCGAACCGGTCGCCGGTTCCACCGGTGTCCTGATCCCGCCCAAGGGATATCTGGAACGACTGCGTGCGATCTGCGACCGTCACGGTATCCTGTTGATATTCGATGAGGTCATCACCGGTTTCGGACGCCTTGGCGCCCCTTTCGCATCCGATTTCTTCGGCGTGAAACCGGATCTCTTTACCACTGCCAAGGGTCTTACCAACGGCGTCATTCCGATGGGAGCGATCTTCGCGCAAGACGCGATCTATGAAGCCTTCATGGATGGTCCGGCCGAAACAATCGAACTCTTCCACGGCTATACCTATTCCGGTCACCCGGTTGCCTGCGCCGCCGGCCTTGCCACGCTCGATATCTACGAAAAACATAAGCTTCTGACCCGTGGTTCGGAGATTTCAAACGCCTGGGAAGACCGTATCCATACGCTCAAGAGCGCCAAACACGTCAAGGACATCCGCACTGTTGGCGTCATTGCCGGCATTGAACTCAACTCCCGCGAGGACGCGCCCGGAAAACGTGCTTACGAGGTTTTCATCAAGTGCTTCGAGGCGGGCTTGCTGATCCGCGTGACTGGCGACATCATCGCCCTTTCGCCTCCATTGATTGTAGAAGAAGGCATGATTGACGAGATGGTGGAAACGCTGGGACAGGTTCTCTCCGATACGGCCTAGGTTTCCGGTCTTCCGCCCTGCCCCCGCCGTGATCCAACAAAAAACCCCGGTCAGGATATCTGCCGGGGTTATTTGTTTGTTTCGGTATGTGGCTTTGAGCGTTTTGTGGCCTTGGGCGTCGGGCATAGCGCTTTTTGTGGGGGCGCTGGTCAGTTTAAAATCTGTATCCGTTACCAACAAAAAACCCGGCGCGAGGCCGGGTTATTTGTTGGTTGCGGGAGTGCGCAACTGCCAAGACCTACGTCCTGCTGAATATGTAAAGCAGGACAAGATGGTTGCGGGGACGCACAACTGCCTCGACCTACGTCCTGCTAATAATGAAAAGCAGGACAAGTTGGTTGCGGGGGTTCGCAACCAATTCAGCCTACTTACATTTGCAACTGATCTCTCGGCATGGCGTTACGCCTCCTGACATGTGTTCCTGTTAGGAGAGTTGTTTTCGCCGCCATACGGGAGCCGGAAAGGGCTCGCTATGGCTAAAACATTGATCAACGTTCCATTCTCACTTCGCCTGACTTTCGAAGAGAGGGCAAAACTCGAAAAACAAGCTGCCGGAATGCCGCTCGGCGCATACATCCGCAAACAGGTCTTTGGCAAGGACACAACGCCACGCAAGACACGAGGAAAGCACCCCGTCAAAGATCACGTTGCACTCGGGCGCGTTCTTGGTGCGCTCGGCCAATCCCGCCTTTCCAGTAACGTGAATCAACTTGCCAGGGCAGTAAACACAGGATCGTTGCCTGTCACACCGGACACGGAGCAATCAATTATCGAGGCTTGCGAAGCCATCGAAGAAATCCGCATCGAATTGCTCAAAGCTCTCGGCTCGGAGCCAGGAGGTGTCGAATGATCCTAAAAGGCTCCGCCAGGGGTAGCGCCCGCGAATTGGCCGCGCACTTGCTCAATACTACTGACAACGAACATGCTGAAGTTCACGAGGTTCGCGGCTTCGCCAGTGAAGATCTAACCAACGCAATGATTGAAGCTGAATGTCTTTCGAAAGGAACACGGTGCACCAAGTACCTGTTCTCCCTCAGCCTAAACCCACCTGCTCACGAGACTGTATCCATAGAGACCTTCGAAGAGGCTGTTGACCAGATCGAAACCGGGCTCGGATTGGAAAATTGCCCCCGAGCCGTGGTATTTCATGAGAAAGAAGGCCGCCGTCACTGCCATGTTGTTTGGAGCCGCATCGACAGTGAGGAAATGAAAGCTGTACCAATGCCGTATTTCAAAAATCGGCTAATGGATTTGTCACGCGACCTGTTTCTTGAGCACGATTGGGATGTTCCACTTGGCATTCTTGATCGCTCAGCCAAGAACCCATTGTCATTCGATTTGAGCGAATGGCAACAAGCCCAGCGAACAAAGCAAGACCCGCGTATTATCAAAGCCGTTTTGCGTGATTGCTGGCAAGGCTCGGATTCCAAAGAAGCCTTCAAAGGCGCGTTGGAGAGCTATGGTTACTATCTTGCCCGTGGTGATCGTCGCGGTTTCGTCGCCGTGGATGTCAGAGGCGAAGTTTACTCGCTCTCTCGTGCCATTGGTATCAGATCCAAGGACTTGAACGACAAGCTCGGTACTCCAGACGACTTACAGAGCGTCGAAGAGGCAAAAATGCTGGTCAACGCACACTGGTCGGAGAAATTGCAAAGACTTTCCGACGACATGGATGCAAAACATCGCCGACAGAAAGAACCTCTAGATCAGAAGCTAAACCAGATCACCCAGCGTCAATGCCAGGAAAGGCAGGCTCTTAGCCAGTACCATCAAGAACGCTGGGACAAAGAATCCGTAATACGTTCCGAACGCCTTCCTAATGGGCTTGGCGGCATTTGGAGCCGTTTCACAGGTAAATACGCCAAAATTCGGCATTATAACGAGTGTGAGGCTTGGGAAACACTCAAGCGCGACGAAGCGGAAAAAGAGCACCAGATCGTTAAACATCTTGAAGAGCGATCATCAATCCAGAAAACGCGTCAACGGCTAAAACAGCATCAGCAAATCGAACGCGCCGAGCTTCACCGCGAAATCGCTGCTCAAATGAGCCGAAGAACAGTGCAGCGGCAAAGGTTCGAAGCCGAATTCAAATTGCAGACTGCAAAACCACAACTAAGTCAACGTGCGCGAGGTCTATTTCGAAACAGAGACGATCTCGAGCCAGAATTTTGATCAACCCCAAAATATTGATAAAGCATTATCAAATTACAGAAAAATCGGAATATTTGCTTACACGAAAGTCTGCCAATACCCGTGTTCTTTGTTAATTCAAGGGGAATAGGCAAATGAAGATGCATCCCATCTGTAAATGGTCATGTTGTTGGTGGCGGCCCAATTTTCCGAAAAGGAAATGGTTATCCGTTTATGATTTGCCGTGTCGGACGAGAGACATCCAACAAGTCCACTTGAGTTAGTCACGTTCAGTGCGCGAATAAACCCCTTGTTACAACTAAGAACAATGTTTGAGTCATTCACCACACAGGAAGCATCTCCCCAAACATTGGAGCACACTTCGGCATTCCGAAGTGCGTTTTTCAGCTGACCTAAAGCAGTTAAATCGATAATCGAGGCGGCGCTGAGTTGGATACTGCCCACCAGTTGCCCCGCGGCCAAAGTTTTTGCGGTATTGGCGGCATATTCGAGATAATCGTCATTGTAGTAGATACCCTCGGCAAAGCTGCGTTCAGCCGTGCTTACGAAGGTTGCATTGTTGTCGCAGTTTTCTCCATCCGCTGTGTTTGTGTCGCATTCCCAGGCCTGCTTGCCTTCACGGGTGTAAGCTCCAGCCTTATTATCCCCGTGGCTCAGAACAACAAAATGGCCGTTAATTGTCAGAGTGTTATTACCTTGGTCAATTACACGAATAGCGCCAAGATTGGCGTCAAAAGTCTCAGAATTCTGTGCGAGCACTTCCGTCACAGCGTAGCTAAGTCGGTTGCCGGAACCATCTATGCCTAAATGTCCAGGCAACAGGCGCGCCCCACCATCTTGGCTGATCAAGGGAAATGTTCCGATCCTAACAACGCGGCCATCTGTTCCCGACACTGTTTTTATTTCAGTCGGTGAGGCACTCGAACAGTCACTTGCGCGGCTTTGAGCGTCTGAAGGACGAGCGGGGCAAGGATAATGTCCATTGTTCCTCTGAAACTCGACTATCGCTTCATAGGCTGCAGAGATGCTCTCCAGATTCTGGCGAGTTCTCTTTTCTTCCAAATAGGTCGCATAGAGATTTGCCAAAGAGGCGGCCAAGACACCGAAAATGATTAGAACAATTGACAATTCGATTAAGCTAAAACCGTTTTCCGCTCGAAACCTCAGATTAAGCTGCAATATTTTTAAGTTCATTTAAATATATTACATCTATTTATAAGTAATATAAAGTAATTTTGAAAATAACCCAATTATTGTGCTAGTATAAAATTAGGCAATAAGTGACGAATGGGAATTATGGTGGAATTAGAGGAGATAGCGGCGGCGCAAAGGGAACGCCAGCGTGCGCAGGATCTGGAAGACTTCAACAACGAACTTCACGGCAATGAAACAGGGCGTTTACCGCGCTTTTTGAGCGTGGAAGCAAGGGAAGCTCTTGCCGAGGGTAAAACTGGAAGACAATCCAAATCTTCACTTTCGACGCTGGACTGGCTGCTTCTGAACGATCCAGAATTCGCGCAAGCCTATGAACTGGCCATGGATGCCCTGGCCGATGCCGAAGATGCGGTGCAGACAGCTCTTGACCAAGCCATCGCCCGAGCCGAAGAAACCCAACTGGCGCTGGACGAGTTAACCGACAAGGCCATGCGCCTCAGCGATGGCCGCGCGGTGTTCATGGATCAATCTGGTATCGTTCGCGATGAAAAAGGAAATGCTATTGATCCGGTGCTGGCCGCTACACTCGAATGGCAGGGCTACGGGCCGTCTTTTGAAGACTATTTGGAAAAACGGGAAGCCGACAACGAAGCAGACGCAGCCGTTCTGGCTATCCGCGAGGATCAGGCGGAACTTGGTGAAATCAGGGACGAATTGAGCGACGAGGATGCAGAACTATCGACGGAGCGCGTGAAAGAACTGCATCAGCGCGTCGATGAAATCCGCGACACCTACATAGCTCCTGTTGATGCGCCGGAAATCCGCAACGAAACAAGCATGAAAGTTGAGCCGATCACTTTGGGATGATCACTGAGTGCGGTAATCGAAGCTACCGCATTTCTTTTCAAGAATAGCGTAGAGGATCGCAAGAGGGTGCGCGGAAGGGTAATCCTTCATGATGTCTGCAACATAGGCATTGCTCTGGGTTTGATCACTGAAATACCAATCATTGATGCAGTCACGCTGAGCCTCCTGTCCGTTTTCAACTGCGATCATACCAGCCATCGAACCTGCAATTTTTGTGTAGGAGCTTCGGCTCTCCTCTGACCAGTCAAGAAAATCTTTGGCGGTCAATGCCTCGTTAGCTTGTGAAGTGCTAGCAAATGAAGTAATTGCGATGCCAATGACTAGAAATAATTCCGGGAAATTTTTGAATTTCGGAGAACAGTTTAGATATTTTTGTTTTTGTTCTTGATATGTCTTGATATGTCTTGATATGTCTTGATAATTCCCTACAATAAAGGCTGTTTAGTGGCACGGATTGAAGGGCAAAAATCCTGCCAAGCCATTGAAACACAGAGAGGTACGGAACCTTGGAACAGAAATATCTAAACTGTTCCCCGCGCTGAGCGTTGCTTTGAGGCGGGGCACGTAGGAGTGAACCGCCATGACGGGCAGCGATCATATTTTCAATGGCATGAGCCTCTACTCGTTAGCGGGTGAGCGCAAATATCTCTCCGCCGCTGAGCGTGAACGGTTCTACAGAGCGCTTCCCGTTCTCTCCTGTCCCGAAGAGCGTACTTTTGTTGAATGATCTATTGGACAGGTTGTCGTCCATGCGAAGCCCTGTCGATGTCACCGCTGCAAATCCAGTGCGATGATGGCTTTGTCGTGATCCGCAGCGCCAAGAAACGCGGCAGGCTCAAAGGCCGTCACTTTCGTTCCGTACCGTTGCCGGAGCCCTTCTTATGCAGGATGGAGGAGGTGCATGATTTGCGCGACGTGCAGGTTTACGAAGAAGTAGAAACCATCCGGCTCTGGCCGTTCGGGCGCACCAAGGGCTGGCGGCTGGTCAAGCGCGTGATGGAAGCGGCAGGGATATACGGCATTCAAAGCTGCGCGCGCGGCCTGCGCCACACGATGGGCGTACACGCCATCATCACCAATGTGCCGGAAACCCGCGTGCAATCCTGGCTCGGCCATGCCAGCCTTGCGACCACTGGCATCTATATCGACGCCACAGGCCCTGAAGACCGCGCCATCGCTGAGCGCATGTGGCAATAACTTCCTTCCTCATGAGATGCCTGTCCGTCGCCCCCAATCGGCAGGCAGGCATCTCGCCTGAGCTTGTAAGCGCTGCAACACTTCAGGCTCTGAATTCCAGTTGAACAAAACTGCCATGCTGGTGAAAGGTAAAACCCGCCGATCCCAATAGCTGGAAAGATTGAAGGCCCCGTGTATTTGGAACTGAAAAAACAATCCTCTCACGCATATTGACAGATAAACCTTTGATTGCATTTACTCCTAAACTCACTTGCGCCAACCGCTAAAATATGCACGAATATGAATAATTGCCTCTTTTTAAATGATATGTGTCATGTCTTCTCGATCACTTCCTAGAAATCGACCATCAAAAGAAACGCGAAACTCACCTAAAGTATCTACTGATATCAAAGCGGTGTTAGCTCAAACACCTTGTGATATTCAGATAGATATTGAAGCACGAGGCGACAGGTATACCGTAACGGTTGCTGACGCACACGGAGCGCGTGCAAGATGTAATTCCGATGGAACTAAATTCGATTTTCAGAACCTAGCCAAGAATGCAATGGAGCTAGCCCCTTTATTTCTAAACAATCCCAGCAAGCATATTTCTGAGTTTTCATCACTTTGTTATAGAATTTACGTCTCTTTGTTCTCATCACAGAATACTAGAGACATTGTTTCTCAAGCATTCAAGAAATCCGAAAAGCACCCATCTAAAATCATCATTCATTCGATGGAACTTTCTCTTCCTTGGAATCTTCTTTTTATCGAAGATCCAGTCGAATTAGAGAGAGATAGCTTGGCGACATATTTTTTAGGCCAAAATTGTATTATTTCCGCAAACATTTTAGATCCTGAGACCGGAGCAAGTTACCCACATCCAAAGATCAATAAAAAGGCAGACATTCTCGGAGGTTTTTGCGACAGTTTACCTTTTGCATCGCAACTTGAGATCCCGTCTCTCAGACGTCATGCCACATCCCGTCGCTCCCCAAGTGTTGCGAAATATCGCCCACTACCAAAATATAACCGATTACCCGACAGTGGATCTGAAATTGATAAGAAGATCCGAAATAAGCTTTTCCGATCAAAAGTTAATTTTATTCACCTTGCATGTCATGGCAGCGCCAATGAGCATTCGCACGATAGTTTCATTACAGTAAGAAATCGATATCCGATAAAATTTAGCACATTCTGCCCAACTAAATATTATTTTAGCGACAACCCAATAGTATTCCTAAACGCTTGTGAAATGTCTTTCCAGAATCCAATGTCCGTTTTTAGTCTTTCTGGCGAACTAATTAAAAGAAACGCTCGCACCGTGCTTGCACCGTTCTGCAAGGTTTCGGACTATTCATCGGCTCGTTTTTCAAAATACTTTTACGCAAGCCTATTTCACAGAAATCAGAACGTAGCCGAGGCTGCCTTCTACGCACGCAAGAAGCTACTATTAAACGCGAATACAAAAGCCAAACATGATTTCACCGGCTTTGCGTACATTTTAGTCGGGCAGCACAACGCTCATCTATCTTATTGAAAGGTCAGATAAATGGCTAAAAAAACCGAATCCCAGATTCTTGTTCAAGTAAGTGACTCAACTTTGATGCGCTCTGGAGAAAACGAAGAAATACCAGTGTCAAAGATTAAGAAAGAGCTGTCGAAATTTCTTAATGAAATCGAAGGAATTCTCGAGGAGGCAAGCACTAAAACTTCGCATGCCGCTTATCTATCAGAGGTAACGCTCTCTGCGGCAGTCCATAGTGGAGGCAAACTTTCCTTACTCGGAAGCGGCGTTGAAGTGTCGGCAAAAGCCGGGATCACCTTCAAGTTCACTTTTCCACAACCTTAAGAAGATCTAAACTTTCTAATTGTGATAATCTAAACGAGCAAAATCGAATATGATTCGCCTGAATAAACTCTCTGATCGCCCCGGCTCCACAAGGCAGCGCCGCAGGAAGGCTCGTGGAATTGGAACCGGGAAAGGTAAAACTGCCGGGAGGGGGCATAAGGGGCAGAAGTCCCGCTCAGGCGCGTCGCTTTTCGGACAGGAAGGAGGTCAAAATCCTTTAGTCAGAAGGTTACCCAAACGAGGGTTCACGTCTCGCGATAAAACTCCCTGGTGCGAAATCAACCTACAGCAGATCCAGGAAAAAATCGATCAACATAGGCTGGATATCAACCAGACAATCGATGAAGACGCTCTGTTTCAAGCTGGTCTGATGCGACGAGGTCGTATGTATGCAAGGGTTCTTGGGGTTGGAGAGCTCAAGCAGGCGATAGAACTGCATGTGGCACATTCTAGCAAAGGCGCTAGAAGCAAAATAGAACGCTCGGGTGGAAAAGTAAAAAACCTCGCATCAGCGGTTAAAAACCTTGATAGCAAGCATTTATATGGCTTATACAATAAAGAAGTAAATATTAAGGAGGCAATTCAAATAAACTTTGAAGGAGTGAGCATGTACCTTAAATCCAATGTCGACAGATACAATATAAATGCTACCGATACCGTGAATGTTGACATAGAGGTTCGGCTTGACGACACTGAGAAGATGATTGAACCAGATTTACTATCTGAATTATCAATTTTGTTCGACGGTTACGGCATTGAATCAGAAGTACAAAGTTTAGATTTTTCACAAATCTATAATGACATATCGTCGAGAAATGTATTTAATTCTACCGTTAAATATCACCCTACTGAAACAGGTTCGCTCGACATACTCGTCAACATAATGCGCGGGCACGAGCGCATCGCACGAACTAGACACACATTGGACTGTGAATAAGAAGGCACAGTATTATGAGTGTTTAGCGCTCTTTTTGTTTCACTAGCGAATTTTTTCTTACGTCTTTCTTAGATAGCCTGACGATTATTCACCTTAACTCCCCAAGTAGCCAACATTTAGCCCGTATAATCGATGAAGTTTTCGGTTGGCCTTGGGCACCTAATGCAGCAGGAACCCTAAATTTAAGGGAATGGAATGCCCTACAGCGCTCCAGAACTGTGCTTAATCGTGTGGATCGCACATCGGCCTGCGCCTCACTTTTAGGCCATTGATTGGTACGAATTCGAGCGGGACAGTGAAGCCCGTGTCGTCATTGTGCTTCCATGTGCCACTGATCTTAGCCCAAAATGAAATTTCGCCTTTGTAGATGACGTGCTAGGCAAGAAAGTCTGGTGCGTTTTGGTTGTCGCGTTTGTTTGCCATGATTTCCTCCTTTGATTCAGGTTTAGCTCGTCTACGCCGCTCCGATAGACCGGACGCAGGAGGCCTCGCGGTCATGTCCAACACGGGTGAGCGGAAACGCGAACTGGCGCGGGCAGGCACTTGACGGCAGGCCACGTTCGGTCAGGACGAATGCGTTAAAAGACGGGCTTTCCCTAAGCCCATAGGCGGGTCACTGGCTCCTCAGTACTTAAAACCAATCCAACCAACCAAACAACGCGCCGTTTGCGTTGCCCTACTCGCTCGGGTCTGAGGCATTTCGGTTCTGGCATGAGCTGATCTGCGGATGACAAGGAACGCTGCGCTTTCCTGCTCCACGTTTGATGTTGCGCCCCTGACGGGTGTCCTGCCGTGCAGCCCCTGCGCCTCCCGATCCCATGACGACCCGAACGGTTCGGGTCCAAAGCGAAACGGAGGTTGTTATGAGAGGATGGATTGGACAAGACGCACTGCGAAGACTGCGGGATCAAGAGCTTTATGGGCTACGCTCACTGCTCTTTCGCGCTCTGACCTGCCCGCAGATAGATCCAGCGGATCTGCCTGCAATCCGCGCCACACTGACCGCTATCGAAGCCGAATTGGCATGGCGCAGCCAGACTCCGTCTCCTGCGCCTTAGCGGAGACGGTTGAGCCCGAATAAAAGCTTTTATTCGGGCTCGGCCAAAATGGCATCATCGATCCGGCGAAGGCGGCGACGAATTGCCTTGGATTCGGACGCGCTAACTTCTTTTGCGGCATTCAGGGCTTCCGAAACTTCACAGTCTTTTTCTGGAAGCTCTTCTCTAGATTTTTCTTCTATTTTTTTGACTTCTTCTAATTGGCTAGAAGATATCTCTGGGTCGCCTTGTGCTCTTTCATAGAGGGAAATACCGTCCAGGCAATCAGCTAGAGCCTCTAGCGCCAAAATAACATTTCGCCGCGCAGCTTCTATGCGATGGGTATCACGCATCAATCTTTGATGGGTTTTGAGCTTGCTCGCAATACTAAAACACTGGGACGACATATTGTGAGCCCATTGCGAGTCAACGGGTGTTGAAGCATATCCAAACTCACCATCGTCATCAAAATCGTAAAGGTGGTTCATTATCTCACGCAGTAGTGAATCCACCTCCTTCTCCATGTATCCGGCACGCCCCTCAATTCCCTTTAGTCGGCTGACTATGGCGGAGCGCGCTGCAATATCTTGCTGCAGTTTCATTTTTTGAAGCTGAAGCCATGCCGGGCGGGCGGCGACAAAGGCCGCAACAATTGCAAGCCCCGCACCTGTAAGGGTTTGATATTCGCTGAAGGTGCGCACAACAATGCAGAGTTTCGTCTCACATACCGCAGCCGGGTCGAGCGGGACGATCATCGCGTTGGCTGTGGCCAGTAGGACGAATGTATAAACGCTTATTGCGCCGATGAGCGGATAGTTCAAACGAGCCCCCGTAGCTTCAACCCCTAGTGGCGCATGGCTATACTAGAACTTCAGGCAAAAGGCGACTTACACACAAAGACGCTTGCCGATTTTGTCCATGCAAACGGGCAAAATCGGCTCAAAAATTTCATAGGGGCTTTGCCCCCGCTGCGGGACAAGGGGAACCGAGGCTCAGGCGGAGCCTTGCGCCCGCACCATCCCCTTGCGCTTATTCGCTTTCCCTTGCACCCCCACATTCGCCATGGGGCAGAAGGGCAAGAGACTTGCCCTTCCTACCAATCAAAACAGGTCGAGTTGTGAAGGTATTGAATCCAGCTTCTGCAGATGGATGAAATCATTCAGCAGATGGGAGAATTTCAAGCTCATGGCAACATGCACATCATCGCAGATCCTTGGACTGGTATCAGGCTGACGGGTTTTTCTGTAGGCGGATAGGTTCCTTACTGCCCTGGGATAACCGCTCATGTCTCTGTGCAGCCCATCCATGATTTCAGCGCGGATCTTTGATAGAACTTGCGTGCGTTTTGGCTCGGGCAGTCTATGCGCGGCATCGATTTCTTCTGCCCTGTAGCCGCGCCGCTCAAAACGCTGCGCATAGGCCCAGATTTGCTTCAAGGTGGGTCGCTTACCGCCAAGCAGATAATACCAAGGATGTCCTGCGCAATATCCGCCGCACTCCAATTCTATTTCCAGGGTTTCGGTCTGTGTCATGTTTCCCTCCCCTTACGCGCAGCGATAGATGAGGGTTTCACCAGCGATCACCGTCTCGGTGTAATCCACCGAGAGATCACGGGCGATAGCATCATAATCGAGATAGTATTGCAGGCGTTCGGGGATCTCCCCGAACAAGCCTTCTTCAACAAACTGCTCGGCCAGCTCGCGCATGCTGGACACATAGTAGATGTCCAGATCCATGCCACCGATATGCCCCAACACACGCTCGATGTCATAGCCGCATTCACCGACAGCCAAAATCACTGTTTTCTTTTCGTCTTCGTCAAGCTCATCAACAGCACTGAAATAGCTTTTCAGATTGGCTTGATTGATCCCGTAGGCTTTGGCGAGTTCGCAATAGATTTCATCGCCATCGATAAACT
This sequence comes from Roseibium algicola, assembly GCF_001999245.1. Lineage (NCBI taxonomy): Bacteria > Pseudomonadati > Pseudomonadota > Alphaproteobacteria > Hyphomicrobiales > Stappiaceae > Roseibium > Roseibium algicola. Next base: position 2,449,986 of record NZ_CP019630.1, read on the forward strand.
GAATCTCGAATTCTTCGACGCGCTCGCCGTAGTGGTTCACGGCCTTCGCCGCCTTGGCCTGATAGTCTTCAAAACTTTCGAAATAAAAGCCGTTTGCTGAAATGTCGTAAGGCTGAGCAAAGAGATAAGTCATTGATAAATCCTCCAAATAGAAAGTGGGTTGTTCATGCAACCCTGCTTCCGGCCGAGGATGGAGATGGGAGGGGCTAAGGAAAATCGATGCCGGGTGGTGCGGGCGCAGGCAAAGCCGAGCCACGGCCAGTGTCTATTTTCCTTGCGGGGAGAAAGAGGCAGAGCCTCTTGGCTTCCCCGATCAAAGTGCAAAGCGCTGCTACGCAGCTCAACAATCACGCGTCAGGAATGGAAGCCGAATGGCCGAGACGACAGGCTCGGTTTACGACAACCCGCCAGGACGCCTTGGAATTGGTCTTGCGTTTTGTGAGTCTCGCTGCAGTGTCTCGATTGAGTTCAAAGCGAGGAGCATATTTAACTCGACCAGCCGCCTTCCATTTCCACTCTATGAGCTACAGATCATATCGACTCGTTATGATCCACGCATCATAATGACTCCATATGAGCCGTAAATCATATTGACTCTTTATGATTTAAAGATCATAGTTAAAAAAGGAGTCGACATATGAAACAGTTAGCACGAACACCAAAAGATATAGGCCACGCCATTCGTGAAGCACGAAAGGAACGCAGGCTCTCTCAAACAGAACTCGCCTCAAGAAGCGGCCTGTGGCAGGAAACCATTTCCAAGATAGAAAACGGCGTAGCGAGCACCAAGATGGAAACGCTTTTTGACGTGCTTGCGGCTTTGGATCTTGAGATCCAGGTACAACCCCGCAGTAAGGGTGTGCCGTCCTCTATGGACGCGCTGTTTTAGATGGGACGCCGGAGAAGCTATCAACCCTTGAGCGTTTTCATGAATACGCGCCATGTTGGCACGCTTACGCGTGAAAGCACGGGCGCCATCAGCTTCGCATATGACAAGAGTTGGCTGGCTTGGGAAAGCACTATGCCCGTTTCCCTTTCCTTGCCCCTTCGCAAGGATCGGTATGTCGGCGCACCCGTGATGGCCGTATTCGACAACCTGCTTCCAGACAACGACGACATCCGAAAACGCGTTGCCGAACGCGTCGGTGCCCAGGGCACAGATGCTTACAGTATGCTTTCGGAAATTGGACGTGACTGCATCGGCGCGCTGCAATTCTTACCGGAAGGAGAAGAACCGCAAGCGACCAGCAATCTGAGCGGAGAACCTGTCAGCGACAAGCAAATCGAAGAGATGCTAAACGACCTCGATGTTGCGCCTCTGGGTATCCGTAAAGAGAGAGATTTCAGGATTTCCATCGCGGGTGCGCAGGAAAAAACCGCGCTGCTCTACCATGAAGGCCAATGGATTGAGCCATCGGGAACAACGCCAACAACACACATCATCAAGCCGCAGATAGGCAAGCTGCCGAACGGCATGGATTTGTCAGACAGCGTTGAAAACGAATATCTGTGCCTGAAACTGCTTGAGGCATTTGGCTTACGCACAGCCAATGTCGAAATGGCGACGTTCGGAAAACGCAAAGCTCTTGTTATCGAGAGGTTTGATCGTCGATGGGCGAAGGATGGCCGTCTGATCCGGCTACCGCAAGAAGACTGCTGTCAGTTGCTTTCAATCCCGCCGACAAGAAAATACCAAAATGAGGGTGGCCCCGGCATCGTTGAAATTATCGACAGACTGCGCGGGAGTGATGAGCCGACGCAAGATCGGCTGGACTTTTTCAAAGCAAATATTCTGTTCTGGCTGATGGGCGCGACAGATGGCCATGCGAAGAATTTCAGTATTGCACTTATGCCTGGCGGCCGCTTCCGCATGACGCCGCTTTACGACGTGCTAACGGTGCAGCCAACTTATGATCAAGGCCAGATCCAGCGGAAAGATTTCAAGCTGGCCATGCGCTTTGGCAAATCCAATCATTACAAGATCGAGAACATTTACGGGCGGCATATTCTCGAAACGGGTGTCGAAGCAGGCTTGTCAAAGGATGCCGTAGGAAGCCTATTCGATGAACTTCATCACGACGTTCCAAAGGCCATTGAAAAAACGATAAAGGAACTTCCGAAGGGATTTCCGGCTGCTTTGATTGACTCAGTTCAAGGAGCAATTTCAAACCGTCTAAAACGGCTAGAGTGACTGATACCCCCCAAAACTTGGACTTCAGCAATTTGCGGTGATCAACACCGCGAAAGAACATTCTGACAAATTAGCTCTGCTCATCGAAAGTTTGCGCTACTTGCAAACCTAATTAGATTCATCGTAGCCCCAATATCTGGTTAGTCGACACGAGTAAAAACAGCACTAGATGCGGTATTCATAGCGCGTTGCCACATTCTAGCAGTCCAAACGAGCCCTTTGAGCTGATGCTTTTCAAAATCATATTCTAGCCGAGCAGCCCCATAAAACTCGCTGTCGTCAGATACGTTTCCAGTCAAATTTTCCTGCTTGTAAATGTAGCAGATGCCTGGATCTCGGAGACCGTTACGAGGAAACGGATCAACGCTGATCGTATTGGATTTGTCGATGGGAGTGTTGCTTGCGGGATTATAAAGCTTCATCTCTATGGTCCACCAGCTTTGAGAAATCTCCGCCTCCAAGACCATGGGTGTTAGTTCAGCGAGTTCGGCTTCGGGACACCGCCGCATGTCTACCGCTGAATCTGCCGATTCTGCGGCCTCAAGTAGTTGCAGCTGGCGCGGCCAGTTTGAATAGAGTTCAACTTTCCACTTGCCGTTCAGGTCTGGAAACACAAGCCTCTGCAGATAGGGGAATTTCTTCCAAAAAAACCTCCAAACAGGGTTTAGCAACAATGCGCTAAAAAGAAACCACGCAACGGTCGGTATGGACGCGATACGCAGGGTTAGTTCGGTCAACCCAGTCAAAGTGTCAAATAGAAAATAGAGGCCAACAACTAGCCAAGCAAAAGCGACAAAAATGATCTTTTTGGGCAGAATCCTGTACATAGTTTTACCTTATAGGTTGTATCAAGGTTGCGGAAGTCCTAAATTGAACAAAACGTGATCAAAAGGGACGATTCGTGACCTTAGCTAATGCTCATGCCTTGTTTTGCGGCCTGAAGTCCACCCCAAGTTATTTGGCAAATCTTACAATCGACGATGAAGAGCGTAAGGGGCTCCTGGATGCGCGCAGAGCAATCCGCGCCACTCTAAAATCAGCGGCGAAACACCTTGTCATAGAGGACAAGTATTGGCAGGAAGGAAGTCGTTTCAAGGATTCCTGGCGCCAGCGTCCCGACACAATTGAGCTCAAGTTCATGACCCAAGGCAGTTTTGCCTATGGAACATTGAATGCACCTGCCCAAGCGCCTTGGCAAGAAATCGATCTCGACGATGGAATGTATGTTCCGGTAGATTTTCTTGAAAGTGGTGAACCTGCGCTCGCTGCCAAGGCGCTCTTTGAGTTTGTGGAGACTGCCCTCAAACCTCTTTGTGACGAGAATGACTGGGGAGTTACCCAAAAAGCAAACTGCGTTCGTGTAAAGCTCTGGCACGGCGCCCATATTGACATTCCGATTTATTCAATCCCGCGTATTAAATTTGGACAGCTCGTCGAAGCCGCAACAAAAATGGATTTTGCCGACGGGCTTTTCTCGCAGAAACGCATCTCTCAAATGAATCGCCTCCCTTCGGATCAGGTAATGCTCGCGCGCAGAGATGGCACTTGGGTTCAATCTGACCCTCAGCAATTACATGAGTGGGTTCAAGCAAGAAAAGACCGTTTCGGAGCCGTATATTTAAGGCTGTGCCGCTTCTATAAAGGGTGGAGGGACTTCATTTGGATCGATTCCCCTCTCTCGTCCCTCTGCATCATGCGCACCGTTGAAATGGCCCTCAATGAATTTGACGGCTTCCCCTCTGATGAACGGGATGATGAATTGATTTTGAAAGTGGCAGAATTGGTTCCCGGTTACTTCGATGGCAAAATTAGCAATCCTGTCCTAACAAACCTGCACTTGAATGAGTGGAAAAAAAAAGAGAGGGCAGTCATCGTTAAAGCAGCCAATGACCTAAAAGATGAAATGACCTCGGCACTTCACCGAACAGGCGATGCTGAACGTGTTGTTCAGAAACTTCGCGACCGTTTTGGTGATAGAATTCCATATCGCCCCGATGCGGTAAAAATTGGCTCAAGAATCGAAGCTGTGCAACAGTCTTCCCCTGATAAGGTCGCAGCTCCCAGCGTAATTGCTTCAACATCTGGATAATGGACAAGACCAAAGCCATTCAGATTATCGACGCGACCTTAAGGGCTAGAGGCTTTGAATATATAGGACCGGGTTCTTGCGACTATCAGGGCCCCGTGAGTGTTCACGGCAAGAAAATCGACATCAAATTATTCATTCCTGACGTTCATTTTGCCAGTAAGGCAAAAGCCTACTTGGTCGATAGAGAGCAAATTCCTCTTGAGACCCTTGCTCATATTGAGAGTGAAGATGGCATTTGTTACGCGTCAGGAGCTGGGCTTCCGCTTGATATCTATGAACCCGGACAGGCGGTTTTGCGTATTCTGGCCGAAATTGAGCGAACGCTGGAGTTATCTTACAAAGGACGTGCGCGCCAAGAAGTTGTCGATGAATATCAATTTTATTGGGATGCGAATTTGGGCATCCGCATATTCCTCCCCAAGTCTTTAGATAAAGGCATCTACAAAGCTTGGTCGTTCTTCGCGTGCGTCGATAGCGAGCCTTTATTCCTCGGTATCCATGACAAAAAGAAACTTCGCGGGTATGCAACCAATCATGTCAGGCCTGCACAAATATGGTACCTGTCTCAGAATATTGGCCCGGCGAATAGCATCAAGATCCCCTCTACATTGGCGGAACTTGAGATTTGGCTCAGTGGTCAAACTTTGACATCAAGTATGACTTGGGTCAAAGCCGAGAGACTTTTGATTGAACGCGGCACACTCGTTATCGCAGCCCCCAATGCTGCTGTTGGCTTCGACTTGGAAATACCTAAGATCCTGACGACTGCTGTTCAGCGCGGCGGTATACGTAAGGCAAAACTTCCCGAGATTGTCCGTGGAAAAAAACACGAAATAAACCTGAATCGCTACAGTGGGACTTGGTGTTCTATGGAGGATATTGCTTCAAGAAGCTATTTGGATAGCGCAAGCTTACAAAACACATCAATCGCTCTTGTGGGATGCGGAACAATTGGGAGCCACCTTGCTCGCATGTTGGTTCAAAGTGGCGCTGGAACGAATGGTAAGCTTACCCTCTGCGACAACCAGCTGTTGAGCGCAGGTAATATTGGCAGGCATCTCTTGGGCTTTTCCGCCGTAGGTGAGAAGAAAGCGACTGCGCTAAAACAAGAACTTGAAAGGTTTCACCCCCAGGTCAACGTGCACGCCGTCGCTGACGACGCCCTTGCGAAATGGGATATGCTGCAGAAATATGATTTGATAATTGATGCGACGGGAGAGTGGAATGTTCAGTCGGCACTCAACGATAATTTTCTGAACAATCAGGGCGGCAAACTCAAAGGCATTTTGCACTCTTGGATTTTTATGAACGGGGCAGCCGTTCAAAGCTTTCTAAACTTAAATGACGAGTTTGCGTGTTTTCGCTGTCTGAAGCCTAAATTCGATGGCCCTTGGCGATATCCTGCAGGCCATGAACATGATGAACTCAACTTGCAGCCTGCTAGCTGTGGAGAAGGTTCTTATGTCCCGTTTTCGGTTGATGCCTCCACAATGGCCGCCAGCCTTGCCAATAGAGCCGTATTAGATTGGGTTGAAGGTAAGCCAGGCAAGCGGTTGAGGACGGTCATAGTAGACATAGATCGCGGAAGAGGACAAAAACCTGTTTCCCCGAAGCCTTCTGTGCATTGCCCTGCCTGTGGGTCTAAACGGGAGGCCAATTGACCGAAGTACTTTTTCCGAACGCGATAATTGATGAACTTCGCCGACGAATTCAGGCGAGCCGTACAGGCAATGAACAAGGCGGCCTATTGCTGGGGTACCGAAAAGCAAACACACTGCAAATAACCAGCTATACGGTTCCCCAAAAATGGGATTACGCGACGCCCGTCTTGTTCAAGCGAAGTATGAGAGGACACAAGAAGCTCGCGCTCAACGAATGGCGCCGCTCTGGAAAGACGGTTGATTGGCTGGGTGAATGGCACACACATCCTGGCGGAGCAGCTGTTCCGTCCTTTACTGACAGGCAAAGCTGGCAGCGTCTGGTTCTCCACACCAAGAAACCAATGACATTTCTAATATTCTCGGATCATGGCCTGTATGCAGGACTACAGCAGCCTATCCCAATGAGTTTAAGGCAACTCCGGCAGATTGAAGAAAACGGCGGTGCAACGATGTTTGGCTGAATGATTTCTAAAACAAATACGCACAAAATCGGGCTCAGCCTCGATACGCTGACGCTCATCCAATCTGAGTAAGGTTGGTCAGGTTTCCAAAGGGCACGAAGGCTCGATGGTCGATGGGATGGCTCCAAGGAAGGGTAGCGCGAAAGCTTCCTTCCTGGTCAGGATTGTATAAGGGCAGGAACGCCCTTTGCTCTCGATGAAATCGTCTCCATGAAATGGTCTGGGGTCTTGGGGCAGGAACGCCTCCCAAGTCGATGGGTGCCGGGAAAGCGAAGTTTCCCGCGAGTGGCTCAATCCGGCGATACGGGTTGGATGGCTCTGGAATGGGTTCAATGCCCTGATAGAGCCACGGCGTGAGGGGTGCACGGGGAGAATGCAATGTCTCCCCTGCCAAGATAGGTTTTGTACTACAAAACACATCTTGCCTTCGACACAAGACGCAACCTAAAGATCGGTATTTACCTTTTTACAAGAATCCGGAAAACTACAATTTTCTCAAAAAGAGGATTTTAAAAAAATTTTGGGGAGGCCAACTTGAACAAAATCGAAGACGACAGCGATAGTGAATTTTGGGAAGAAATTTACACGCCAATAGATGAGCGGATTTCTATCTCGAAAAAGGAGATCGGAGACACCAAGGTAGAATACTGGCTGTCAGCCTCTGACGAGGCGATAGATTCACTTATTGAAGAAATGACAACCTCCCCTGAAATGGCAAATATTACGTCCTCAGAAAAGTGCCTAGCTCAATATGACACACAAAAAAGATCGCTTGAAATATTCCCGACCGCTACTTGGCTCGGGTATGAGCACACGTTTCCAAACAAATACGAAAAAATAGAATCAATTCTATTTGAGGACATTGAATACAGATACATTTCTTCGACAGCTACTCTTGAGGGGATGCTAAAGAAGACACCAAAATGCTTTATTCGCGAACCATTCAAAGGACTCGGCTTTAGGAAAGAACACAGATATATTGTAGAGAATATTGAGAAGTTGACTAACTGCTTGAAAATTGTCGTAACATACCGCAAAAATAAACGGAGTGACGACGAGTTTATAATAAATCCAAATACATTGGATAATCTGACAAAAGAAATAGATAATATTAACAGTCGTGCAAATGCCGCCAGAAATGAAGTAAAAGATACTACTTCGTATAATGCAATTGCAAATTTGATTGGCATTAAACCAAGAGACATTCGTTTTGGTCGCCATCCAATAAGAAAATTGGTCACACTAGCAGCGCTAGATGACTACAACCTTGACGAACACTCCCAACAAGAGCTACTTCAAGCCGTCGAGACGAATGCCCGTAGTCTAGTCCAAAAATCTCCCGAAAAAGTCGAGAAGCTTAAAGGTGATTTAGAACTCGCAACGCTTGATGATCTAATTTCTAAATTCGAAGCGAAATTGAAGCAAAATATAAGCGAACCAGACTGGCAAAAATTCCTTAAGTCGAATCCGATAATACTCAGCGTAGCTTCAAGCTACCCTCTTATATTTGTTGAAGACGAAGCCTCTATTGGCGGACGTAGAATAAATGGGAAGGGTGAAAAAGTAACAGACTATGTTTACAAAAACCAAGTCACCGACAATGCGCTTATTGTGGAGATCAAGAGGCCTAGCGAGGGGTTGATCTCGAAAGAATATCGTGGCGGCGTTTATTCAGTGCGCAGTGAAATTTCTGGCGCAATAAACCAAATACGCGACCAAAAGCATAAGCTAATAAAATCTCTTTCCGAACTAAAACAAAATGCGATTGAAAACGACGAAACTCTAAATCTCGAAACGTTTTCAGTAGATTGTTTGCTTGTGGTTGGTATGACACCAGAGGAAACGTCAAAACGTAGATCATGGGAGCTTTTTAGAGGGGGATTGGCTGACGTAGGTGTCATCACTTTTGACGAGCTACTTACGAAGCTGAAAAACATCCGAGCCGTTTTTTAGAAAACTGACTGCTGCGTTCCCGAGTTTTTCCTATCTGTAACCCATTTAACTTCTGAGTTTCGCCCGCAAGAAACTAAGATTACTTCCACCATCCTGAAGTCCCCGCCGAATAAGAGAGCGGGTGTTTCAACAAGGATGGTGTCATGCCAAACTCCAGAAAACCCTTCCACATGCAGCCGCCGCCGATGCCGGGTGGTGCGCCGATTGCGGAGATCGCTGCATTGGTCGGCACAGGGTGCCTTAAAGGCTGCATGTTGGTCTTGTTGTTCGGAACCTACTCCGAAACGATGGGAATGATGTCGAATGTGTATCTGTGCGATCTGCCAGGTGCCGGCGGCATCTTTTGCGGGATCGATGACGAGATGACCGTCTCGCATTTGCTCGCGTTTTTGCTGGCTGTCTTCAGCATTGCCGTGCCGATGGCAATCTGGTCGGAGGTGATCAGTCGCGGCATCTATCGCGATCCCAAAGCGTGGCTCTCCGATCCGACCAACAAGATATACGCGATCCTTGCCCTTGGTGTGTATGGCCTAGTCTTCGCGCTCGAAACGGTCAATCTCTACACACTGATCGCCCGTCAGTCTGTTGGTGGCCCCTTCCAGACCACCGATACGAACCCGATGATGGAGTTCCTTGCGAACAATCAGGGGCTCGGCGTCTTCGTCGCTGCGCTCGTTGCCATCGTGAATACCGTGCTTGGGCTTTTGGCCGTGCGTGCGGCCTATTCCTTGAAGACCAAGTTGGCGAGGTAAGCAGCATGTTGAAGAAAGCACTCGTCGCTCTGGCCGTCACCGTGTTTGGCATCTTGCCGAGTACCGTGACGGCAAAAGAACGAAATGAAATCGCCATCTTTCTGGTCATCGAAAACGGTGGCGTCGTTACGGATCGCAAGGCAGCCGAAACTTCGATCAACTACCTGCTCGGTGAACTGGTCAAGTTCCGCCGCCGCCGGGCTACCAAACATGCATTGATCCATATTGTTCTCTCGGCGAATCCTACCGAGGTCACCTGGTCGGGAACGCCAGCCCAGCTCTATGAACAGGGACACACGGTTCTTGAACTCATCAAGTTTAAGGACACCTGCTCGGATCTGGTCTTGGCCTGGGAGCAGGTTGAGTTGACGACAAGGATCACAATGCCGGACGAAATTCGCCTTATCGGCGTTGGCCCAATGATCAACGCAAGTTTCCCCTGCGATGAAGGCGACACGACGATCAAGTTGCCTCAACCTGCGCCAAAGAAATTGGCGCTCGCTGAACTAGCGAAGAAGGCCAGTCAGATCACGCTGTTGAACGTCCATGCCGATCAGGACGCAGTCTACCTTAACTACCTTCAGAAGGCGGGCATTCTTCGGCGTGCAAAGAAGGGCGAAATTGAATTCGATCTTATGGATGCTGCGCGCACGCGCGCAGCAAACGGCAAAATTCTGGAGGGCCGCTGATATGAAACGTTCCTCCAGTATAAAAAGGGTGATGGCTTCGGCCATCATCCAGTCCTTACTGGTTTTCTCGCCTGCCGAGGCGAAAATCCAGATCATCCCACAGGTCGAAAAGGCGCCTACGGTTCAGTTTGATCTGAAGCGGATGCTCGATTTTTCAGCCAGCGTCACCTTGAACGTTCGAACCGATCCGAGCCTTGTTCCATCGGCACGCGTGCTAGAAATGGTAAAATCCATCGACATCAAAGACGGACTTGGCATTTCGATTAAGCGTGGCTACGCGATTGATGCGCAACATGACCTTGTAATCGGGTGGTCAGGCGGCACGGCGGAAATTACCAAGGTGCAGAAAACGCCTTCTGGCTTGGTTGTCGCCGGGCTATTCAAAGATCATCAGGGGCGCATTGTCGTGCCTCCGCTTGAGCGGCTTGCCGCCTATGCAACGGCGGGTAAAGCCTTGTGTTTCGAGCGCACGATCATTGAGGTCGAACCGAAAACCTTCCCGATGACGTTCGTCATTCTTCTGGATCGCTCCGGATCAATGAGCGCCGTAATGGACGATGTTCGCAAATCCGCGTTGTCCTTTATTGATAACCTGCCGGACACGGCAACCTGCTCGGTCGGGGCATTTGCGGATACCACCAGTTTCGATGAGACGGAGGGACTGGGAACCAAACTCTGCCAGCCTTCGAACTTCGATTTGGACAAGATGGCCATCGGCGGCAGCACCAATCTGTTTCCTGCGCTGAACACCAGCTATACGTGGCTCAATGACATGTCCCGCCAGAACCATCAGAAGGCGGTCATTCTTCTCACGGACGGCGCGGTCACGGACAACAAAAACATGGGAACGCAGGTGCTTGCCAATAAAGGCGGCGCACCGACCTTTGTGTATTTCCTGGGTTCCCGTGAAGATCGCTGGCTCAAAGGAATCGCTGATAATTACCTGCAGCATACGGGCGATGTTGCGGGCACTCTTGGTCAGTATTTCGATGTGGTGAGCGAAGCCTACCGCAAACAGACTGTGCTCAAGCTGCGCCAATGCACTCAAACAGCGATGCCCTGACCTATGAGCGATTATCGAAACGCACAGGAGTGGGTTTCAGATATCCATCAGCATGGGTCGGCAAGGTGGGCGGATGCCGCCCACCTTGTATCTCGCGGCTATGGCCCGAATTCGCGTCACCTGCTTGGATATCTCCCATCCGAATTTTCCGACTATGGCGCAATGCCTGTCACATATGGCGGAGCACGCCACCAGCTTATTGTAGCACCAACACGCGGCGGCAAAGGTGTGTCAGGCGCAATTCCCCGCTTGCTCGACCATCCTGGATCGACCGTTGTCCTCGACATCAAGGACGGTGAACTTGCGCTCATCACAGCGCTCTATCGTCGCGATGTTCTCGGACAATACGTGCACATTATCGATCCCTATGACTGCGTTTGCAGCAAATTGGGACTATCACCCTCCAGATTGAATCCAGTCGATGGTGTAGGTCTGGAAGATCTTGATCCCTTCGATGCTGCGCTCGAAATCGCCGAGGCTTGCGTCATTCCTGACGGTCAGGGCGAAAGTCATTGGAGCGGTGAAGCCGCAGCAATAATCGCGGGTCTGATCCTTTCCGAAGCGCAACAAAGCGGCGATCTAGGCGGTGTGAGGAGGAAGCTCAATCGTGATGCTGAACAATTTGCCGAGCTCGTCGATCAAATGGCTCATAGTCCATATGAGCTAATCCGATCTGCAGCTGCTCGTATCCTGAATAAGGCTGACCGGGAGCTAAGCGGCGTTGTTTCTACGGCGCAGCGCAATACGCACTTTCTGGAAAGCAGCAGTCTGTCTTCCAGCTTGTCCGGCACTGATATCGATTTGCGCAATATCGGCGAGAATACATCGATTTTCATCGTTCTGCCGGGCCGTCGAATTCGCGCAGCAAAACGCTGGTTGCGCGTTCTGGTCTCCACCTTCATCAACACTGTTACAAGCCTTGAAGATAAGCCAGCCATCCCGGTGATGATCCTCTTAGAGGAAATGCCGACGCTTGAACGGATGGAAATCATCGAACGCAGTTTCGGCCAGATGGCTGGTTACGGCCTTCAACTTGTCTGCGTGGTTCAGGATTTCACACAGCTCAATGACCTTTACAAAAATCGCTGGGAAACCTTCATTGCGAACGCTGCAAGCGTGCAGTGTTTTGGGACAAACGATTTTTTCACTGCCCGCTATCTGTCTCAACTTGGCGGGTCTGGCACCATTGAGCGGTTAGCCTACGGTTCAGCACATCAGCGCGTTTCATTTTTCGGCTCACCGGATTATCGCTCGATGAGTGACGGGCTGGCTGGCCGCCTTCTAATCACGCCGGATGAACTGATGAGCCTTCATCCCAGCGTACAGGTCGTCAAACTTGCCGCATCACGGCCATTTATCGGCTATCGTCCAGTCTACTTTTTGGATCGGCGCTATCGTGATCGCTACGACCAGCCTCTTTATTCCATTCACCCGCACCACGCACACAGACCGATTGAACATTCAATCGATTTCACCGCTCCAGGAACGGATCTAGGGGCGATTCTGGCTGAAACTTTAGGGGTAGGATGATATGTTCGGGACGACGTTTCTGACGGTCTTAGTCAGCATTCTGTCATGGGGGTGCCTGGCGATTATCGCTCGGCACTACGGCATCGAACTGCCGCTTTTTCACAATGCGCTGATCATGATCGTCTGGTTGGCTGCCCCACCGATCCAACTTGTTGCGACCATCTATTCACTTTCGAAGGTGAGGTACTGGCGCAAGATGAACGAACTTCGTGCAAGACCGCAGCTTGGTTTGGGAACACGGCTTGCTCGGGGAGAAGCGATTGTCCAGCAAACACGACATCATCGATCGGGACTTGAGAGAATGTTGGGCTGGTTGATTTGGCTTGGGATTTTCAGCCTACCTTACTGGTTCGACCTGCCGAGCCCTGAATTTTGGGCGGGCTCGGCATTACTGATTACAATGGCAATTCGAACTGCAGTCCCCCGCTAGAAGGCGGATTTGAGTTGGTCGCAACAGGCCAATTATCATTTCCGCGAAGACGACAATAGAGTTCAATCATCCGAAGGCGTTCGTATTGGTGAGAGTAGCTAGCAGGCGCCATCCCCGATCCATCCGCCTTCAGAAAATTGGACATCCAACGATTTTGCGGATCACGGAAGATCGTGTCGATGTCACTCGGCATGTAACGTTTCCCGTTCTTGAAGAAAAAGCGATCCGTGTATTCATAGATCAACGGCAAGGCTTCAAGCCATGCAGCTCTGCTCGGAAGTTCTGCATGAGCTTGAAGGGCAGGCACCCAGACGTGATTGCGATAGGTTACCTTATTGACGAGCTGATGGTTTGAGAGGACAAAGATCGGTTCTTTGGTATTGTGCTGAGTCATAGTTGCGCCTCAAAATGACCAGTTTTAGCAACCGACGGGTACTCCACGTTAAGGATTTGTTAACTTTTTCCCGACGACATTTTGAGAGTGGCACTTTTTTCCACAGGTGATCAACCCCATGATTCTGCTCAGTGAATCGGATTTCGTATTCATTCGCATACAAGTCTTTGATCCTGAATCAGAAATCTTCTTGAACTTTTTTTCGCCGCCCGAATTTTTTTCCGAAACTGTGTGAAGCAGCTTCTAGGTTGTTTCCCAAAAATTTCCAGTACCGTCTCCATGCAGGTGAGCGATGGGGACGATAAGGCACTGCAATTGAATTTTGAATTGTCGCCGCAAGCCTGAAAGGACCCCGGTTACACACCGCAACGAACCAAGAGCCCCACTAAGATTATCTCTAACGCAGGGAGGTGATCATGGCGAACGACTCAGCTATTCTTTCGTACAGAACTATACTTTACGGTTGTATTATTATTTTACATAATGCTACTATAGGTTATGTTGGCATTTTATTCGTATTTTACTTTTTTATTCATTTTGATCTGAAAGGCGGCTATTATGAAGCATAAGCTATCAGATCAAATTTGGCTGCGTGCCGTCCGCGATATTGACGATGCAGAAAAGCGCATCAAGTTGGAAGGCTTGGTACGTTTTCTGGCAAGAAACGCAGCGGAGGCGGATTTCAATCAGGAAGCCGCTGAGAATGGGTCTGAAGAAAACAATTTAGAGAAAGACCTGTAATCATGAAAAATGCCGTTATCTACGCCCGCTACTCCACTGACATGCAAAGCGATGCCTCTATCGAGGATCAAATTCGTATGTGTAAGGAGAAGGCCGAGAGAGACGGTTACACAGTTGTAAACTGCTATTCCGATCACGCCATCTCAGGCGCGTCCATGATTCGCCCCGGCATTCAAATGATGATGCAAGATGCAGCGGCTGGAAAATTCTCCATGGTTTACGCCGAGGCGCTGGACCGCATGTCCCGTGATCAGGAAGACATAGCCGCAATTTTCAAACGCATGTCGTTTTCGGACGTGGCCATCACTACTTTGTCCGAAGGCGGGATTTCGCAGCTTCACATCGGGCTTAAAGGAACGATGAATGCCCTCTTCCTCAAAGACCTGGCCGACAAGACCCGTCGCGGCTTGCGAGGTCGCGTGGAGCAGGGAAAGTCGGGCGGCGGTAAATGCTACGGCTACGACATCATTCCTGGCGACGAGAAAGGCGGTCGCACAATCAACAAGATGGAAGCAGCTATAATTGTTCGCATCTGTCGCGAGTATGCTGCTGGCTAATCCCCCAGAGCTATTGCACAGCAGCTCAACAAAGAAGGCATTTCCGGGCCTTCAGGTAATGGCTGGGGTCCGAGTACGATCAACGGAAACCGCAATCGCGGTACGGGAGTACTGAACAATGAGCTTTATATTGGGAAGCTAATCTGGAATCGCTTGCGGTACATGAAAGATCCGAACACAGGCAAACGCGTCTCAAAACTGAATGATGAAAAAGACTGGATCATTCAGGACGTGCCGGAACTAAGAATTCTGGATGAAGAGCTTTGGAAACAGGTCAAAGATCGCCAGGGTGCAATAAATAAGCACAACAAGCCTCTTTGGGCGAAACAGCGCCCTAAAAATCTGTTTTCCGGTTTGATCAAATGTAGCTGTTGCGGCGGTGGCTATTCCATGGTTTCGCAAACACATCTTGGATGCTCGACCGCCCGTAACAAAGGAACATGTAACAACCGCAAGACCATTAAACGCGAGAAACTGGAAGAAGACGTTCTCAAGGCGCTTCGCACCCATCTAATGGATCCAAAATTGAGCGAAATGTTCTGCGAAGAATATACGCACCACATGAACGAGCTTCGCCGGAACCACAACGCCGCTCTCGCTGGATATCAAAGCGAACATAAGCAAGTTAAGAAGCGTCTCGACCAAATGGTTGAAGCCATTGCTGATGGCGCTCCTGTAGCCCCTATCAAAGACAAGATGCATGAACTGGAAAACAGGCGCGTAGCACTGGAATCCATGCTCACGGATATTGTAGTCGCACCGCCAATGATTCATCCCTCTATGGCCGAACGATATCACGCTCAGGTACAGACATTCATACAAGCTCTGAACGCCGAAGAAACACGTTCTGAGGCTGCAGACGTTATTAGATCACTGATCGAGAAGATTGTGCTTACACCGGACGAAAGCGAAAACCGTCTGGTCGCCGATCTTCACGGTGAACTCGCTGGAATTCTTGCGATTTCGGCGGATAGGAAGTCTCTTTCCGAGGTGGATGAGACTGAACTTGCCAGACATAAGGCTTTCTTGGGATTGGAGAAATCCGAGGAAAGCGATGCTGGTTCAGACCAGCAGGACAAGTTGGTTGCGGGAGCAGGATTTGAACCTGCGACCTTCAGGTTATGAGCCTGACGAGCTACCGGGCTGCTCCATCCCGCGTTGTTTTTTTGTTTGTCCTTGGCGCGCTGGGCGTTTGGTCAAACTGGGTTTGGTGCCTTTTGGGCATACCCTTATGTTTCGGTTTGACCGGAAGACTGCGCTGATATGGGATAAGAGATCCGGAGCGCAGCGGAGGCAAGGCCGAGTGGCCGCCGGCCGGTCAGGCCGCCCGCGCGGAGCGCAGCCCTTTAGGGCGGTGCGCGCGTGAGCGGCAAACAAGTTGAAGATGTTTCAAATTGCGATTGGCAGGCCTGGCGGCGACCTACTCTCCCACACCTTAAGATGCAGTACCATTGGCGCTGGGGAGTTTCACGGCCGAGTTCGGGATGGGATCGGGTGGGGGCTCCCCGCTAGGGCCACCAGGCCGGCGAAGCGCAATTTGCGTGAACTGGTCTATATATTTTTTTGATGTTTTTGTCGGCCTCGCCTGGGACGAAGGTTCCAGGACGTTGGCCGTATGGATCATTTCAAACGCGCTCAAGCAGCCCGAAGGGCGGTAGCGCACTTAAAATGATCTTTTTGATGCGCCAGGGGCGCATCCAAAAGATGAACATTGACTAATGAGAGGATCAAGCCGAACGAGCTATTAGTAAAGCTAAGCTTCATGCGTTGCCGCACTTCCACACGCTTCCTATCGACGTGGTGGTCTTCCACGGCTCTTCAGGGAGAACTGGTTTTGAGGTGGGTTTCCCGCTTAGATGCTTTCAGCGGTTATCCCTTCCGTACATAGCTACCCTGCAATGCGGCTGGCGCCACAACAGGTCCACCAGAGGTACGTCCATCCCGGTCCTCTCGTACTAGGGACAGATCCTCTCAATTCTCCTACACCCACGGCAGATAGGGACCGAACTGTCTCGCGACGTTCTGAACCCAACTCACGTACCACTTTAATTGGCGAACAGCCAAACCCTTGGGACCTGCTCCAGCCCCAGGATGTGATGAGTCGACATCGAGGTGCCAAACAATGCCGTCGATATGGACTCTTGGGCATCATCAGCCTGTTATCCCCGGCGTACCTTTTATCCGTTGAGCGATGGCCCTTCCACGAGGGACCACCGGATCACTATGGCCGTCTTTCGACTCTGCTCGACTTGTCAGTCTCGCAGTCAGGCAGGCTTATGCCATTGCACTCAACGAGCGATTTCCGACCGCTCTGAGCCCACCTTCGCGCGCCTCCGTTACCATTTGGGAGGCGACCGCCCCAGTCAAACTACCCGCCACACACGGTCCCGGATATTGTTGTACCGCGGTTAGATATCCATGACGACAAGGGTGGTATTTCAAGGGTGACTCCACAAGAGCTGGCGCTCCTGCTTCAACGTCTACCACCTATCCTACACATGTCGTGACGAATACCAGTGTGAAGCTGTAGTAAAGGTGCACGGGGTCTTTCCGTCTGACCGCAGGAACCCCGCATCTTCACGGGGAATTCAATTTCACTGAGTCTATGCTGGAGACAGCGGGGAAGTCGTTACGCCATTCGTGCAGGTCGGAACTTACCCGACAAGGAATTTCGCTACCTTAGGACCGTTATAGTTACGGCCGCCGTTTACTGGGGCTTCAATTCGGTGCTTGCACACCTCCTCTTAACCTTCCAGCACCGGGCAGGCGTCAGACCCTATACGTCGCCTTACGGCTTCGCAGAGCCCTGTGTTTTTGATAAACAGTCGCCACCCCCTGGTCTGTGCCACCCCACAACGGTTGCCCGTCGTGAGGTCTCCCTTCTCGCGAACTTACGGGAGCATTTTGCCGAGTTCCTTCAGCATAGTTCTCTCAAGCGCCTTGGTATTCTCTACCAGTCCACCTGTGTCGGTTTCGGGTACGGTTTATACGGTGGAGCTATTTC